>NZ_BCXD01000001.1 GCF_001894925.1 Rhodococcus rhodnii NBRC 100604
GTTAGCGAGCCATGTACTCATCAGGGCCTGTTCGGCGTAGCCGCCGGTGTCGGCCCAGCCGAACACCGCATCACCGACCTCGGCCTCGGCGCCGTCGCCCACGGCCGTGACGACGCCGGCGACCTCCGAGCCCGGGACATGGGGAAGGGCGAGCGGCATGATCTGCTCCATCGCTCCCGAGCGCAGCTTGCCGTCGACGGCGTTGACGCCCGCCACTGCGACGAGAACCCGGACCTGGCCGGGCCCGGGTTCGGGCCGCGGCAGCGCGACCGGGGCCAGCACCTCCGGACCGCCGAAGGTCGCGAACTGCACCGCTCGCATGGTCTGCGTACTCGTCCGTGTGCTCATCGTGTCTCGCTCTCTCACATTCGTGTCGTCTCGCTCCACGATGCGCTCGCAGCCTGGGCGCCGGACCTGCTCGCTCCGACGGAACCCACCTGATCGTTCGATCGGGTTCCTCCGCGTCGCCACTGCGTACCCTGAACGGGTGACGCACGGCGAGGCGACGAGCAGGGACACGCCGGATCTGCCGGCCGTGCTGTCGCGTGTGCTGAGCGCACCGCGAGCGCACACCGCCCGCGCACTCTCGCGAGAACTGCACCCGCTCGTGCCCCACACCGCTCTCGTCGTGCTCACGGGCGACTGCGCGCGAGCGCCCGTGCAGAGCGTGGGGCCGGCGTCGTGGACAGCGGGACTCACGCCGCTGGGCGCCCGCGATCTGCTCGCGTCCGGGTCGGCCGCGACGCCCGACGGACGGGAGGCGATCACGTTCCACTCCGCGGAGGGCGCCGGACTGATCCTGTTGCGCGAGAACGGTGCGCCACCGATCGCACCGCGGTCCCGTGATGCCGCCGCGCTCGTCTGGGACATCGTTGCCGTCGCCCTCGCGGATCGGGCGACCGGCGACCGCGCGGACTGGGCGAGCAGCAATCGTGAAGCGGCGTCGGCGCGTTCGGCGGCGCTCGACGGCGCGGGCGAATCACATGCGACGACGCTGACCGCGCTACTCGCGACGTTGCGCTCGACTCGGCTCGACGACGCACGCGCTCGTCGTGACGCGATCGGCCTCGCCTCGGACGCACTGCTCGCCGTTCGCCGCGGAACCGAGCTGGAGCGAGACCTCACGGGCAGTTCGGCGAAGGCTGCGTTCGCCGAACTCCGTAGTCGCGCAATCCGTCTGCTGGAACACCGCGAGATCACCCTCGACTGGCAGGAGCCGGCGGACGACGACGCATGGGGCAAGGACATCGCGCAGGTGGCGGTGACGGTCTCGCGGGCGGCGCTGGTCGCCGCCGTCGAGAACTCGCAGCCGACGCGCGTGCAACTCTCGTGGGTGACGGCATCCGGCCGGCTTCGCATCGAGGTTCGCTCCGACTCGGCCACCCCGATCGCCGCCGACGATCCCGCACTGATCCTCGTCGAGAACCTCGCGGGCGCGGTCGGCGGGGCCGTGACGGCGGCACACGACGCGATGTGGGGTGCGACGATCACCGTCGAACTGTCCACCGGACCGGGCCGCGGCGGCGCACAGGACGATCTGCTCGCCGCCCTCTCACGCCGCGAGTACGAGATCCTCGCCGCCGTCGCCGCAGGAATGAGCAACCGGCAGATCGCGGACGACCTGTCGATCAGCGAGCACACCGTGAAGTTCCACGTGCACAACGTCCTCGGCAAACTCGGCGTCGCCAATCGCGCTCACGCCGCGGCGATCGCCCACGACGCCGGTCTCAGCCGCGCTCGTCCCGGATGAGAGCCCGCCGAGCCGACGGCCCCGTACCGCGCGCTAGCTCCCCCAGACCACTGAATCCCAGATCGGCGCAAGCCAGTCCGGCATCGCGTAGAAGACATCCATGACGAAAGACGTCACCACTGCCGTGAGGACCACAACCGCAACCATCTGACGAACCTCCCATTTCGTGTCGGATATGCGTTCTGATCATCGGCCTTCGAACGAGGTCGTTACGCGCACCAACGACACCGAGTTTCTGCGGACTTGTCCTCGGGTAGAGAGCTTTCCGAGCATCTCGCCACGGCTGCGATAGCGGATCACCTTCGTACGAGCCACTTGTCCCAGCCGACGACGAGCGCGGCGACCGAATGTAGAACCGTGGCGGGATCGGATCCCGAACGGCCGCTCAGATCTCGGTGAATCTGACATCACGGTCGGTGGCGTCCGGAAATCGGAACCGCAGCAGGCGCCGCGCCTCGGCCGCCACGCGGTCGCGGTCACGCACGCGCATCCGCCCGAAGACGCCGACCGTCGCCACGGCACGCGCCTTCGTCGCGCTCTCGACATTCACGACGCCGGCTACTCTTCCGCCCACGAGGACGGTGGCGGGAACCGTCCCGTTGCGGCTCATCAGGTATCGGCGCGTCTGGGGGTCGATCAGCCGCGTGCGATCCCGGTGCGAGAGGATCAGATTGTCGAACGGCGCCAGAATCCGTACGGGCGCCGCGACGTCCTCCCCAGGCCTCGGCGCATCCGGAAGATCGAACACCTCACCACCGGACTCCGTCCGGAGCACCACCAGATCGTCGCGCATGCGCTCGAACACCTCGCGCAGCCCGGTGAGACCGCACCACGCCTGCATGTCGGCGGGACTCGCCGGGCCGAACGCCGCGAGGTAGCGCCGCACGGCGATCTCCGCGGCAGGCCGCGAGTGGACGTCGACGCCGGTCCAGTCGCGGAGTTCGCAATACGTCAGACCGCCCGGCCGACCCCACAATCCGCGCGGCGGAGTCTGCACCAGCGGCAGCGCAGCGCGAACTCCGTACAGGAGGTCCACCGGGTCGCGATCCGGGAATCGCTCGGCGAGACCGTCTTTCAACGACGACGCGGCGACGGGGCCGTCGGAGAGGAGTTCACGTGCCACGGCGGCGAGTTGCTGCTTCCCTATCCCGGCCAGTCCCGCCGCGTGCGGTCCGCTGCCTCCCGACGCCTCGGCGTCGTAGAGGGAGCCGACGAAGCCCCGGAAGAATGCTGCGTCGGCGACCGTCATCGCGAACACGGTGCCGCGCAGCGAGGCGATGCGCACGACGTCGCGTGCGGCGATCGCCTCCGACAGCGTGGCCGGATCGAACCGCCGGATCCGCGTCCACAACGCCCAGTACGGCGGTATCGGGGCTTGCGCCTGCAGTCCGGCGAGCCGCTCGACGACCTCGGCCAGCGGGGCGTCGGTACGGTCGAGCAGGAACTGCCGGGCGAGCGTGGCGCGCCCGAGCGCTCGGGTCGAGAGCTGCGCCGTCACAACCCCACGTTACGCCCTGTGTGATTGTCGAAGACCGACACCTTGGCGGGATCGAACCACAACTCGATCGGCTTCCCCTGCCGGACGGCGGATTCGGTCGACAGCCGAGCGATCAGCTGCGGCCCACCGATCGAGGACTCCGAATCCGCGGCGAGCTCTTCGAGTTCCGCCGACGACACCTCGGCGCCCTCGAGCGTGAAGTACGCGTACTTGTCCGAACCCATCGATTCGAGGACGTCGACCTCGGCCGTGAACACGGTGCCCGTACCCCGGACGGAATCGGTGAGGAGTGCGGCATCCTCGAAGTGCTCGGGACGGATACCGACGACGACCTCCTGCGCGGACTCGTTGCGCGCGATCGTCGCCCGCCGCTCCTCCGACAGCCGCATCGCTCCGAGCGCCGTGTCGATCCCGTCCGCGGTGAGCCGGCCGGGCACGAAGTTCATCGCGGGAGACCCGATGAACCCCGCGACGAAGATGTTGACGGGCCGGTCGTAGAGCTCCTGCGGTTCGCCGACCTGCTGGATGAGACCGGTCCGCATCACGACGACGCGGTCGCCGAGCGTCATCGCCTCGGTCTGATCGTGCGTCACGTACACCGTGGTGGTGCCGAGCCGCTGCTGCAGTTGTGCTATCTCCGTGCGCATCTGGACGCGGAGCTTCGCGTCGAGATTCGACAGCGGCTCGTCCATGAGGAACGCCTTCGGGCTGCGCACGATCGCACGGCCCATCGCGACGCGCTGCCGCTGACCGCCCGACAGGTTCGCGGGCTTGCGGTCGAGATAGCTGGTGACGTCGAGTATCTTCGCTGCGTCGTCCACCTTCTTGTCGATCTCGGCCTTCGACATCTTGGCGAGCGTGAGCGGGAAGGCGATGTTCTCGCGCACCGTCATGTGCGGATACAGCGCATACGACTGGAAGACCATCGCGATGTCGCGGTCCTTCGGTGCCACTTCGTTGACACGCTTGCCGTCGATCCGCAACTCCCCCGACGAGATGTCCTCGAGTCCCGCGATCATGTTGAGCGTCGTGGACTTTCCGCAACCGGACGGCCCGACGAGGATGACGAACTCGCCGTCGCCGATCGTGAGGTCGAACTCGTGCACGGCGTTGGCGCCGTCGGCGAAGACCTTGCTCACGTGATCGAGAACTATTTCGGCCATCGACTCATCCCTTCACAGCGCCGGACGTCAGACCGGCAACGATTCGACGTTGGAAGATCAGAACGAACACGATGATCGGGATCGTGATGACCATCGCGGCGGCGGCGATCGATCCCGTCGGTTCCTCGAACTGCGACGCGCCCGTGAAGTTCGAGATCGCGGCAGGTGCCGTGATCGACGCCTCCGTCGAGGTCAGCGAGATCGCGAACAGCAGATCGTTCCAGCAGAAGATGAAGGCCTGCCCCGGTGTGGCGCCGTCCATCTGGGCGGCCTTCTCGAGTTCCCACGGGATCTCGCGGAAGAACGCCGACAGCGTGTAGATCGCAAGGGGCAGCGAGAACGTGATGTACGGCAGGATCAGACCCGCCCACGTGTCGAAGAGCCCGAGCCGGCGCTCGATCTCGAACAAGGGGCTCACGAGCGAGATCTGCGGGAACATCGCGATCAGCAACGCGACACCGACCAGAATCTTCTTGCCCGGGAACGTGAGTCGCGCGATCGCTTACGCCGCCATCGTGCCGATCACGACGGCGATCGCGGTCGAGATGAGACCGATGCCGATCGAATTGCGCAGTGCGCTCGTGAACGCACCGGTGTCGAAGATCCCGCGGTAGTTGTCGAGCGTCCACGACTGCGGGATGAACCTGCCGTCCTGGATCGTTCCCGCCGGCTTGAACGACAGACTCGCGATCCACAGCACCGGAACGAGTGCATAGAGCAGGACCGCGATGTTCGCGACAGACCAGCCGACCCTCGTACTTCCCGTGACCGCCATGATCATCGTCCCTTCGGGTCGGAGCCGGGTGCCGCGGTACCGAAGATCTTGACGAACACGAACGCGATGATCGCCACGCACAGGAAGATCAACACGCTGATCGCCGAGCCGATACCGAGGTTGAACGCCTTGAACAGGTTGTTGTAACCGAGGATCGAGAGGGATCCGGTGCCGTTGGCGCCACGCGTGAGGATGTAGATGTTGTCGAAGATCCGGAACGCGTCGAGGGTGCGGAACAGCAGTGCGACGAGGATCGCGGGCTTCATGAGCGGGACGATGATCTTGATCAGCCGCGTCCAGGCGCCGGCGCCGTCCATCGCCGCCGCCTTGAGCAGATCCTCCGGCACCAGCGCGAGTCCCGCGAGCAGCAGCAGCGCCATGAACGGCGTCGTCTTCCACACCTCGGCGAGGATGATGATCGCGAGCGACGGAATCTGTTCCGTCAGCGGAGCACTGCCGTCGGGAAGCAGGTTGGCGAGATAGCCGGTGCCCGGCGTCCACGCGTAGTACCAGCTGTACGCGGCGGCGACGGTGACGATGCCGTACGGGATGAGCACCACGGTGCGGATCAGGCCGCGCCCGAACAGGGTTCGCTGCATCACGAGGGCGATCGCGAGACCGAGGACGAACTCGATCGCGACGGACACGACGGTGATGATCGCCGTGACCGTGAACGCCTGCCACCAGAACGAGTCGGTGAGCACCGACGTGTAGTTGCCGAGCCCGATGAACCGCCGCTCGTCCGGGAACCGGAGGTCGTAGCGCTGCAGGCTGAGCCAGAAGGCGTACGCGACGGGATAGGCCGTCACGGCGAGCATGATGATCGCGGCGGGCGCGACGAGCCACAGCCCGAGTCTCCGTTCGGCCTTGTCCCGTTCGGACCGGCCGCGCTCGGCCTTGCCGCCCCCGCCCGAGCGGTGCCTGGCCGGGGCGGGACGCGGCGACGACGCGGTGTCGGTCATGGGATCAGCCCCTCCGAGTTGACGGCCTTGCGCACCTGCTCGGCGAGCTCGTCGACCTCGGTCGCCGGGTCGATCCGGTCCACCGGATTGAGCGACGCCGTGATGAGCGTCGAAATGCTCTGATAGGCGGGCGATACGGGACGGACCGCGGCATTGTCGAGCGACGCGCGCACCTCGCGCCACGCGGGATACGACTCCTGGAACGCCGGATCGTCGTAGAGCGACTCGAGCGTCGGCGGCACACCGCCCGCGACGGCGTTGTTGCGCTGGTTGTCCTCGTTGCGCAGGCACGCGATGGCCTCGAACGCCAGATCCGGGTGCTGGCTCGTCTGTGCGACGGCGATGTTGAAGCCGCCGATCGTGACCTTCGCCGGCTGTCCCGGGACGACCTCCGGATAGGGGGCCGGCAGGAAGTTCTGCTCGCCGTTCACCGTGAGGACGGTGTTGCCCGTGTTCTGCGACGTCACCCGGCCCTGGTCGTCGACGAAGGGCAGCGCCCCCGCCTCGGCGTTCTCGATGATGCCGGGGAGGACGAACGGCCAGTTCACCTCGAAGGCCGAGTTGCCGGCCTCCATACCGAGCCGCACCGCCGCCTCGTCGTTGTTGTTGAGCGACGGATCGGCGCCCCGTGCCGTCGCGACGCGCTTCATGATGTCGAGGGCGCGCTCCGCTGCGTCGCCGTCGGCGAGCGTCACCGTCGTGCCGTCGTCGGCGACGACGGACCCGCCCGCACTCGCGAGCAGCGTGTTGAACCACACCATCAGACCCTCGTACTGCCGGCCCGTCGCGCCGATCCAGCTCGGACGCCCCTCGTCCGCGAGTCCCTCGGCGATGTCGATCATCTGGTCCCACGTCTGCGGCGGCTGCCCGTCCGGCATGAGATCTTTGCGATACCAGAGCAATTGGGTGTTGGTGTTCAGCGGCGCGGCGTACAGGCGGTCGTTCCACGTCGCGGATTCGAGCGGCCCGGCCAGCGTCCCGTCGGACACCTGCGCGGCGAGATCGTCCGGAAGCGGCAGGGCCCAGCCCGCTTCCGCGAACTCCGCCGTCCACACGACGTCGAGCGTCATGATGTCGAGGGTGCGGTCGTCGCCGGTGAGCCGGCGTGCGAGCTGCAACCGCTGATCGTCGGCGCCTTTGGGGAGCGTGCGCTGCTCGATGCGGTAACGCCCGTTCGCCGCCTCGGTGCAGACCTGCGCCGACTCCGCGTACTGCTCCGCGCCGTCGGCAGCGGTGTAGAAGCTGAGAACCGTTCCGCCCGAGTCGCTACCGCACGCCGTCGCGAGCGAGACCGTGAGCACGGCGGCTGCGGACGCGGCGATCCCCGCCGATCGCCGCCGTCTGCGAGTGGCCTTCTCTTCCCCGGAACCCGCTCCCCCCGAGCGCGCTCCCCCCGAGCGCGCTGTCCCCGGGCGCGCTGTCCCCGGGCGCGCTGTCCCCGGGCGATGGTGCCTCGACGCTTCGCTGCCCACGGCCGCCTCCTCGAGCGGCTCTCACGCCTCACATCGGCCTGCGTCGACCGGCGGAGTCACCTCCACCACAGGCCTCGCGAGCACCGCTGCTCGATGTCCTCGGGCCGGCGGCCTCCGGACTGTCCTGTCGTTCCGACGGGATTCGCCGCACGACTTCGTGCAAACGTGCCCGACAGGATGCAACTTATCCGACACTCCGCATTCACGAAGCGAATCGGGACAATCCGAAAGAGCGGGTCAGATCGCGAGCTTGGCGAGCATGTCGCGGGCGCGCTCGGCCGACTTCGGGTTGCAGAGCACGTCGTATCGTCCGGCGACGAGCTGCATCGAGGACGCGAAGTCGCGCGTGCCCTTCGTCGCGGCGTACGGAACCGACGTCGAGATCACGCCGAAGATGATGCCGCCGACGACACCGATCAGCAGCGGTGCGATCCACCCGCCCGTCACGATGCCGAGCAGCAGACCGATGAACACACCGAGCCACGCGCCGGAGACGACGCCGCCGCCAATGACTTTCGCCCAGTTGAGACGGCCGAGGACACGCTCGACCTGCATGAGGTTCACGCCGACGATCGTGACGTCCTGAACCGGAAACTCCTGGTCCGACAGGTAGTCGACCGCGCGCTGCGCCTCGGCGTAGGTGGGGTACGAGCCGATGGGCCACCCGGTGGGCGGCTCCGGCAATGCACCCTGGCGCGGGCCTGCACCCAATGGATTCGTCATGTCCGCTGCTCTCCTCGTGTACCGGTTCGCGTGGTCGCCGCATACTGCCGCACGCGGTTTCCGCATCGTCCCGCGCGGTCCCCGTGTACGTCCCATTGTGCCCGTTTCGCCGGGCCGACGTGCCGAGGCCCACACGGCGACGGTGCGCGCGTCGCCGGATGCGCCGCGAGACGCTCTAGCCTTTCCTCATGGCATCAGCGAACAAGGTCTACATCGCGCGGCTCGCGGGGATGGTCGTGCTCGGACCCGACGGCGAGTCGATCGGCCGGGTCCGTGATGTCGTCCTCACCGCACGCGTCGGGCGCAGTCAGCCCCGCGTGCTCGGCATGGTGGTCCAATTGCTCACGCGTAAACGCATATTCGTCCCGATTCTCCGCGTGACGGCGATCGAGCCGGCCTCCGTCACGCTCAACACCGGCAACGTCAGCCTCCGGCGCTTCGATCAGCGTTCCGGCGAAGTGCTCGCGCTCGGCGAGCTTCTCGACTCCCACGTCCGTGTCGACGACCCGGAGCTGCCCGACCTCGCGAACACCGACGTGGTCGTCGTGGATCTCGGCATCGAGCAGACCCGCACCCGCGACTGGGTCGTCACGAAGGTCGCCGTCCGGACGCCACGCGGGCGGCTCGGCCGGCGCGGCGCCGTCCACGTCGTCGACTGGCCTCATGTCCAGGGACTCACCCGCCACGACCTCGCCCGCCCCGACCAGGGCGTCGCGGCACTGCTCGACCAGTACGAGGGGATGCGCGCGGCCGACGTCGCCAACGCGATGCGCGAACTCCCCGACAAGCGCCGACGCGAACTCGCCGACGCGCTCGACGACGAACGCCTCGCGGACGTCGTGCAGGAGCTGCCCGCCGACGACCAGACGGACCTGCTGCTCGGCCTCGGTTCCGACCGCGCGGCCGACGTCCTCGAGGCGATGGACCCCGACGACGCCGCCGACGTCCTCGGCGACCTCCCGGGCAGCCAGGCCGAATCGCTGCTCCAGCTGATGGATCCGCAGGAATCCGAGCCCGTGCGCCGGCTGCTGGAGCACTCGCCCGACACCGCGGGCGGTCTCATGACGCCCGAGCCGGTCGTCCTCACCGCCGCGACGACCGTCGCCGAGGCGCTCGCCCGGGTGCGCGACCCCGATCTCACCCCCGCCCTCGCGAGCATGGTGTTCGTCGTGCGCCCGCCCACCGCGACACCGACCGGCCGCTACCTCGGATGCGTCCATCTCCAGGTGCTGCTGCGCGAGCCACCCGCCGACCTCGTAGGCGGACTCCTCGACGCCGACCTGCCGAGGCTGTACCCCGACGACTCGCTCACCGCGGTCACGCGATACTTCGCGACGTACAACCTCGTGTGCGGGCCCGTCGTGGACGAGGAGGACCATCTGCTCGGTGCCGTCACGGTCGACGACGTACTCGACCACCTGCTGCCCGAGGACTGGCGTGAAGAGGAGCCGAGCGAATGAGCGACCGAAGTGCAGCGAGCAGCAAGCGCCTCGAGACCCCGCGCTCGGGCGGCCGATTCCACATCACGTACGACGTCGAGGCCGTCGGCCGCGTCAGCGAGTCGATCGCGCGCTTCCTCGGCACCGGCCGCTATCTCGCGATCCAGACGATCATCGTCATCGTGTGGATCCTGCTCAACCTCTTCGCGGTCGGGCTGCGGTGGGATCCCTATCCCTTCATCCTGCTCAACCTCGCGTTCTCGACGCAGGCCGCGTACGCCGCGCCACTGATTCTGCTCGCGCAGAACCGGCAGGAGAACCGCGACCGCGTCTCACTCGAGGAGGACCGCAAGCGCGCGGCCCAGACGAAGGCCGACACCGAGTTCCTCGCCCGGGAACTCGCGGCGCTGCGGCTCGCGGTCGGCGAGGTCGCGACGCGCGACTACCTCCGCCGCGAACTGGACGAGATCAAGACACTCATCGCCGAACGCGACGAGGAAGCCACCTCCGACCGCCGCTGACCAGCAATTTCGCTGCGAGTATCACGCTCCGGACTCGGCTGCGGCGGTTTCGGCCCGCAGCAGCGTCACGCCTGGGTAACGTGAGTCACACGGCGAGTGAGCCGGGTCCCACGGTGCAGGTTCGACGGGGGGTGATCGAGTGCGGGTTCGCGGAGTCGTCACGGCCGCGATCCTCGCGGTGGCGACGTGCGCCGCCGCGGCCGCGTCCGGGGTCGTGGCCCCGATCGAGCCCGGTCCCGCGAGAGCCGTCGCGGAGCCCGCGCGCACCGCGTCCGCGGTGGTCCTCGTACCGGAACCGCGCACTGCGCGCAAGCAACGGCCCGCACCACCCATCGCCCCGCCCGTCGTTCCGATAGCCCCGCTTCCCGGCGGCACCGAGGTCTCGCCGCTCGGCGCCTTCCCGCTCGGCGGCACGACGCCCCTCGTCCTCGGTACGCTCGGCATCCCGGAGATCGTCCTCAACGCGTATCGCGCGGCGGAACTGCAACTGATGGCCGAACAGCCCGGCTGCGGCGTGTCGTGGAATCTGCTCGCGGGAATCGGGCGGATCGAGTCCGGCCACGCGCGCGGCGGTCGCATCGACTCGATCGGCACGACCGTCTCCCCCATCCTCGGCCCGACGCTCGACGGCACGCTCGCCGGAAACGCCGTCATCCGCGACACCGACGGTGGCGCGATCGACGGCGACCCGCACCACGATCGCGCGGTCGGTGCGATGCAGTTCATCCCGTCCACGTGGGCGAGCTGGGCGTCCGACGGCAACGCGGACGGCGTCGCCGACCCGAACAACGTCTTCGACGCCGCGCTCGCGTCGGCGCGCTACCTGTGCTCGGGCGGCGTCGACATGCGGCAGCGCGACCAGCTCCACCGCGCCGTCCTGCGCTACAACAATTCGAGTGCCTACGTCGCCGACGTGCTGCTGTGGTCGGACTCGTACGCACGCGGGACGATCGCACCGCAGGACGCCGCACCCGTCCCCGCGCCCGTCGATCCCCGAGTCTCGACGCTCGCCGCGGCGCCTGCCCCCGAGAACGGCACGGCGGCCCCGGACGAGCCCGGCCGGCCGAACGATCC
The DNA here is from genome assembly GCF_001894925.1 of Rhodococcus rhodnii NBRC 100604. Lineage (GTDB taxonomy): Bacteria > Actinomycetota > Actinomycetes > Mycobacteriales > Mycobacteriaceae > Rhodococcus_F > Rhodococcus_F rhodnii. Next base: position 11,378 of record NZ_BCXD01000001.1, read on the forward strand.
GGCACGGCCGGACGATCCGGGCGCTCCGTCCGCGCCGGGCGCCCCCGAGCAACCCGTAACGCCGGCCACGCCGGATCACGGCCCGGCGCCCTTCCCGCCGCCCGGTACGACGCTCGCCCCCGGCCTCCCCGAGGTCCCGTGCCTGCTGTTCTGCGACGGCGCCGCGGCCCCCGCGCCCGTTCGCTGACCCGCCAGTCCACCCCGCCGGACGAAATCCGGCACGCCCGTACGACGCCGCGCCGCCACGCCGATAACGGACGCGACACGGCGAGACCTTCCTACGGATTCCTCCGGAAGAACAGCAGGTGAACGCCGTCCCTTCGGTAACGGATCCGCATGAGCCGCCCGATCCAGTCACGGCCAGGTAACGGAAATGTATCGGCTGATGTAGCCTCGACGCCGGCACGCAACCGATTGCCCCGTGCACCGTGGGGCAGCAGGGAGGACACGTTGGGTCGGCACAACCGCAAGTCGGGCTCGCCCGTGCGACGGAACTCGGTCGTCGCACTCGCCGGACTCGTACCACTCGGAGTCGTCGGCGCGGCAGCGACGACGGCGGCGTCCGCAGCCCACGCGGATCGCGCCGACCACGCGGACGAATCGACTCGGGCCCTGCCCGACGCGACGGCCGGCGCGAGCCCCGTCGCCTTCGACCTCACGGCCCTCGGCGCCGCGGCGTCCATCGACGTCTCGCCCGCCGTCCTCACCGAACAGGCACCGCCACCGCCGCCCGAACCCGCGCCCGTCCAGCAGACTCCCCCGATCGCGACCGACGTCTCTGCCGGCGGCATCCCGCCGATCCTGCTCGACGCGTACCAGAACGCGGAGCGGATCCTCGCCGAGACGCAGCCCGGCTGCAACATGTACTGGACGCTCATCGCCGGCATCGGCCGCGTCGAGTCGACCCATGCGAACCACGGCAAGGTCGACGAGCACGGCACCATGATCGAGCCCGTCATCGGACTCCGGCTCGACGGCTCGCTGCCCGGCAGCGCCGTCATCCACGACACCGACGGCGGCGCACTCGACGGCGATCCCCTCTACGACCGCGCCGTCGGCCCCACCCAGTTCCTGCCGCAGACCTGGCAGGCGTACGCGATGGACGGCAACGGCGACGGCGACGCCGACCCGCAGAACGTCTACGACTCCGCCGTGACCACCGGCAACTACCTGTGCGACGGCGGACTCGACATGCGCGACCCGATCCAGGCCGCCAAGGCCGTCCACCGCTACAACAACTCGGCCGCGTACGTCGCCAACGTCATGGCGTGGTCGACGGGCTACGCCACGGGAATCGTCCCGACCGAATCCAGCCTTCCCCGCATCCACTGACCTCCCCCACGAGGCCCGATGAGACGCCTGTGACATTCGATCCCTACGATTGACGGTATGGCAGTCTTCAGCGAATCCGACGTCCGCAGCGCGCTCTCGCGCGTCGAGGACCCGGAGATCCGCAAGCCCATCACCGAACTCGGGATGGTCAAGAGCGTCGAGATCGGCGACGACAGCAGCGTCGACGTCGGCATCTACCTGACGACTGCGGGTTGCCCGCTGCGGACCGAGATCACCGAGCGCGTCACCAAGGCGGTCGCGGACGTCGCCGGCGTCGGCACCGTCCGCGTCGAACTCGACGTGATGAACGACGAACAGCGCACCGAACTGCGCAAGAGCCTGCGCAGCGACTCCGCCGAGCCGGTCATCCCGTTCGCGCAGCCCGGCTCGCTCACCCGCGTCTACGCCGTCGCCTCCGGCAAGGGCGGCGTGGGCAAGTCGTCCGTCACCGTGAACCTCGCGGCGGCCCTCGCCGATCGCGGCCTCACGGTCGGCGTCCTCGACGCCGACATCTACGGCCACTCCGTTCCCCGCATGCTCGGCACCGACGCCAAGCCCACGCAGGTCGAGCGCATGATCATGCCGCCGATGGCGCACGACGTGAAGATGATCTCGATCGCGCAGTTCACGCAGGGCAACACGCCCGTCGTGTGGCGCGGCCCGATGCTGCACCGTGCGCTGCAGCAGTTCCTCGCCGACGTCTTCTGGGGCGACCTCGACGTCCTGCTGCTCGATCTCCCGCCGGGAACGGGCGACGTCGCGATCTCGGTCGCGCAGCTCATCCCGAACGCCGAGATCCTCGTCGTCACCACTCCCCAGCAGGCTGCGGCCGAGGTCGCCGAACGCGCCGGCGCGATCGCCCTGCAGACCCGGCAGCGCATCGTCGGCGTCGTCGAGAACATGTCGTGGATGGAGATGCCCGACGGCTCGCGGATGGACGTCTTCGGCTCCGGTGGCGGTCAGGCCGTCGCCGACCGACTCTCGCGCGCCGTCGGCGCCGACGTCCCGCTGCTCGGCCAGATCCCGCTCGAGCAGGCCGTCCGCGAAGGTGGCGACGCCGGAATGCCGATCGTCCTCGGCGATCCGGATGCTCCCGCCGCGAAGGCGCTGCGGGCCGTCGCCGACCGGCTCGCCGTCCGCAAGCGCGGCCTGGCCGGCATGTCGCTGGGGATCGACACCACCCGCAACTTCTAGAACACACCGCCCAACGGGCGGTATCCGGAGCATCGGCCGAGTGGCCTGCCCGGATACCGCCCGTTCGGCGTGAGAAGGACGATCAGGTGGCGTCGGTGTCGATCGGCGGACGCTCGTCGGGGCGCCGCTCTTGCGTCGCACCCGGTTCCGCGGACGTGGGCTTCGTGTCGTTCGCGTCGAACTTGCCCGTGAACAGCGAATCGTCGCCGTCGAGAAGATGCTTCGTGATCGCGGCCCGCGGCGTCATGCCCCGCAGCCGGTTGAGCTCGCTCAACGGCTTGCGGAACTCCTCGAAGTCGGAGCCCATCTCGTCCTTGAGCTGCTGGGTCGCGCCCGTCGCGTAGTCGCGGGCCTGACGGACCGCGCCCGTCACCCACCGCACCGCGCCCGGCAGTCGTTCGGGACCGAGGATCACGAGGGCAGCGATGAGTATCACCATCAACTCGCCCCAACCGACATTGCCGAACACGCCGTCAGCTTAGCGGCCGCCCCCATCGGGTTGCCACGCGAGCGTGGCGACTCACAGCGATCGCACGTGGCACGGCCCCCGTGGCGTCAGTCCGAGACCGGAGTGACGTCGAGATCCACCGTCCTCCCGTCGCGCACGATCTGCACTGGGACGCTCTCGCCGATCGCGGTCGCGTTGACGGCGACGACGAGTTCGTCCGCGCTCGCGACCGACCGGTCGCCGACCCGCACGATCACGTCACCCTCGACGATCCCTGCACGGCCCGCCGGGCCGTCGGCGCGGACGTTCGCCACCTCGGCGCCACTCGTCGCCTCGTTGACGACGGTGCGGGCGTTGAGCCCGAAATCCGGATGGTGCATCGCGCCGTCACGGATGAGGGTCTGCGCGACGGTCGTGACGTCGTCGATCGGAATCGCGAAACCGAGGCCGACCGATCCGCCGCTGTCGCTGAGCATCGCGGTGTTGATGCCGATGACGCGTCCCTCCGCGTCGACGAGCGCACCGCCGGAGTTGCCGTGGTTGATCGCCGCATCGGTCTGGATCGCGTCGATGACGGCATTCGTGTCGGTGCCCTGCCCCGACAGTCGCACCGGACGCTGCATCGCACTGACGATGCCCGCGGTGATCGTCTCGGACAGCCCGAGCGGCGACCCCACGGCCACGACGTCGTCGCCCACGCTCACGTCGGCCTCCGAACCGAGCCGTGCGACGGTGAGATTGTCGGCAGCGACGCGCAGCACCGCGAGATCGGTCTTGATGTCGCGGCCGACGATCTCGGCACGGGTCTTGCTGCCGTCCGAGAAGATGACCTGGATCGTCGCGTCGGGGCGCTCCGCAGCAGCGGAGATCACATGATTGTTGGTGACGACGTAACCGGCGCCGTCGATCACGACACCCGAACCGGTGCTCCCCTGATCGCCGAGAGCGACCTGAATCGACACGACGGACGGCAGGACGGCGTCCGCGACCCGGCCCACCTGCGTCGCGCCGAGATTCTCGCCGGCCCGCTCCTGGGCAAGGGTGACCCGCTGACTGGTCAACGCGCCACGATCGGCCGTCGCCGCGACGGCGACGAGACCGCCGGCGAGCCCGACGAGCAGCGCGAATCCGCCGAGAGCCGCGAGCGCCCGCGGCGCAACGGCACCGCCGAACAGGACCTCGCGCGCACTCAGCTTGCGGCCCGGCCGCGCATCGGGCTCGGGCGCGCGTGCCGCGGGGGCGCCGAGCGTCGCCGGAGCGTCGGGGTCACGCCACGGATCCGCCGGTGCCGCAGCCGCGGGAGCAGCCTCGGAGCCGGAGCGATCGGGATCGCGCTGCAGGGTCTCGGTGGCGTCGGCCGGCCGGCCGAACGCTTCCGCGAGGATCGGATCGGGCGGGCGCACCGCGATGTCTGGAGACGTCCGCTCGCGATCGGCTTCGTCCGAGAACGACCCCGCGACGCCGTCGGGACGGCCGAACATCTTCGCGGAGGTCGCATCGATGCGGGGCCGGTGGATCGGCCGGGGCGCGAGGCGGGGTGCGTCGGCACTCCCCGGATCGCCGGCACCACCCGGATCGCTGTCGTTCGAGTCGGTCACCCCACCGCCGTTCGAGTCGGTCACCCCACCGCCGTTCGAGTCGGTCACCCTCCGTGCGTCCCCTCTGCTCGCGTGCACGTGTGTCGCCTGTCGAGTATCCCCGATATCCCGAGCATCCCCGACACGACGAGTATCTCCGAACGTGGGGGCCGGGTGTCAGTGCCGACGACGGCGACCCCACCTGCGGGTGCGATCGGGTCGCAGGGCGCCGAGCGACAGCGGATCGTGCGGCCCGTCACCGTCGCCGTCACGCCGAGGCGGGCCGAATCCGCTGGCGGAGGCCGAGGGCGCGTCAGGACGCGTGGACGGGTCGCCGGACGGTATGCGGGAGAGTGCACCGAGCAGGGTGGGCGGCATCGTCATCTCGCCACTGCCCCGCAGCGCACGACGTGCCTGTTGCTGGGAATCGACCTCGGCCGCGCACTGCGCACACATCGCGAGATGACGGGACGCGCGCAGATACGCCGTCATGCGCAGCTCGCCGTCGACGTACGCCGCGATCGCCTCGCTCGCCAGATGCTCCGTGGAGCCGAACTCGCGAGGTACGGGCCCCAGCGTCATCGGTCCTCCTGTACGACTCGTTCCGTGCGGGTTCACTCGGGGCCGCACCGGATCCGGGCCGATCAGTGTGCGCCGACCTGGTCCGATGCGAACTTGCCGCGTGAAGCCAGATGGTCCCGGATGGCCTGCCTGCCGCGGTGGATGCGGCTGCGGACCGTCCCGAGCTTCACTCCCAGTGTGGCACCGATTTCCTCGTACGACAGGCCCTCGATGTCACAGAGCACCACCGCGGCACGGAACTCGGGGGCCAGAGAATCCAGCGCTGCCTGCAGATCCGCGTCGAGCCGGGCGTCGTGAAAAATCTGCTCCGGTCCGGGCCCGTCGCCCGGGACGCGCTCGTAGTCCTCCGGCAGCGCCTCCATGCGGATGCGGTTGCGGCGGCGGACCATGTCGAGGAAGAGATTGGTGGTGATGCGATGCAGCCAGCCCTCGAAGGTGCCCGGCTGGTAGTGCGACAACGAGCGGAACACCCGGATGAAGGTGTCCTGCGTCAGATCCTCGGCATCCTGCGCATTGCCCGACAGGCGGTAGGCGAGCCGGTACACCCGGTCGCCGTGCTCACGGACCAGTTCGTCCCACGACGGCATCGCGGAGCGCTCTCCGGTGGCGTCGAACACAGCCGTGCCGGACAGCTCGTCCGGCGACTCCGCTGCCGCGCCGGCACCGTCGTTCGCTGTGTCGGCCCCGTCGCTCGCCGTGTCGACTCCGTCGCTCACGGAGACGTCGGCACCGGCGTTCACGGGAACGTCGGTGTCGAACGGGACGGAACGTGATGTCGAAATGGGATCCTCCTACCCGAGGGTCGCTGTCCGGGGGCCGCACGGGGCGGCACGTCCTCGCAGTGGACAACAGCTCGGCGGGCTCGCTTGTTCCGTACGAGATGCGACCACTGCACGGATCACTCTCGCGTACGGCCGTGTGTGGGCCGTGTGAACAAGCTGAACCCTTCCTGAGAAAACCGGTCGCGCCTCGCGGCGTCACCGCCACCACGGGGATAGCCTCGTCCACGTGCACACAAACGCCGAACGGCTCCTCGATCACGCCGAGGCCACCGTCCGTGAAGACGACGCGCTCGCGGCAGCCCGTGACCGTGCCGTCGAGGTGGGCGCCGACCCGGTCTCGCCCGCCGTCGGCGCCGCGCTGTCCGTCTTCGCGCGGATGCTCGACGCGAAGTCCGTCGTGGAGGTCGGGACGGGCGCCGGAGTCAGCAGCATGTGGCTGCTGCGCGGCATGCGCGAGGACGGCGTCCTCACCACCATCGACGCCGAGCCCGAGCATCAGCGGACCGCCAAGCTGTCGTTCCGGACGTCGGGCATCGCGCCCGCCCGGACGCGCCTGATCAACGGCACCGCGCTCGACGTCCTGCCGCGACTGGCCGACAGCTCGTACGACCTCGTCTTCGTCGACTGCGCGCCCGTCGACCATCCGCACTACGTCGCCGAAGGGGTACGCCTGCTGCGCGCCGGTGGCCTCATCGTGTTCCACAACGCCGGCAACGGCGGCCGTGTGGCCGATCCCACACAGCGCGACCGCACGACCGTCGCGCTGCGCGAGGCCGCGAAGGCACTCGCCGCCGACGACTCGCTGCTCCAGGTGTTCGTCCCGCTCGGCGACGGCCTGCTGTGCGCGTCGAAGATCGGCGAGGCCGACTAGCGCGGCTCGAAGGATCGGCGAGGCCGACCGACCAGGGGCAGGCGTCAGATCCAGACGCCCTTGCCGATCGTGACGACGCCGCCCTTGCTCACGGCGAACCGGCCACGATCGCGTTCGAGGTCGACGCCGATGATCTCACCGTCGCCGACGACGACGTTCTTGTCGAGGATCGCCTTGCGGACGACGGCGCCCTTGCCGATCCGGACACCCGGCATCAGGACGCTGCCCTCGACGGTCGCGCCCTCCTCGACCATGACGTTCGAGCTGAGCACCGAGTTGCGGACGGTCGCCGACGACAGGATCGATCCCGCGCCGACGATGGACTCCTGCGCGAGCCCGCCCTGCACGAACTTCGCGGGCGGGAGGTTCTCCGTCTCGCCGCGAATCGGCCAGCGGCGGTTGTAGAGGTTGAACACGGGGTGCACCGAGACGAGGTCCATGTGCGCGTCGTAGAACGCGTCGATCGTGCCGACGTCGCGCCAGTAGCCGCGATCGCGATCGGTCGCGCCCGGCACGACGTTGTCCTTGAAGTCGTAGACGTGCGCGGCACCGGCCGCGACGAGCGCGGGGATGATGTCGCCGCCCATGTCGTGATCGGAATCCGAGTTCTCCGAGTCGGCACGGATCGCGTCGACCAGCACCTTGGTCGTGAAGACGTAGTTGCCCATCGACGCGAACGTCGCGTTGGGGTCGTCGGGCGTCCCGGGGGGATGCGCGGGCTTCTCGAGGAACTGCGTGATGCGACCCGACTCGTCGCTGTCGATGCAGCCGAACGCGAACGCCTCGCTGCGCGGCACCCGGATGCCGGCGACGGTGACGCCCGCGCCGGACTCGATGTGCCGCTGCACCATCTGCTCGGGGTCCATCCGGTACACGTGATCGGCACCGAAGACGACGATGTACTCGGGATCCTCGTCGTACACGAGGTTGAGCGACTGCAGGATGGCGTCGGCCGAGCCGGTGTACCAGCGCGGGCCGAGACGCTGCTGCGCGGGAACCGGGGTGATGTACTCGCCCGTGAATCCCGACAGCCGCCACGTCTGCGAGATGTGGCGGTCGAGCGAATGCGACTTGTACTGCGTCAGGACGCAGATCCGCAGGAAACCGGCGTTGACGAGATTGCTCAGCACGAAGTCGATCAGCCGGTACGCCCCACCGAAGGGAACAGCCGGCTTGGCCCGGTCCGCCGTGAGGGGGTAGAGGCGCTTTCCCTCGCCTCCGGCGAGCACGATTCCGAGCACATGCGGCTGACTTCTCACGAGAAACAACCTATCCGTCGCGGCTGGTGCGTGCAGGAAACCTCCGCGAACACGGCGCGGCGAGACGGGCTCGGATACCGTGAGTTCGTGCGGGTGGCGATGATGACTCGGGAGTATCCACCCGAGGTGTACGGCGGTGCCGGCGTACACGTGACACAGCTGGTCGAGCAGCTGCGGCGGCTCTGTACGGTCGACGTGCACTGCATGGGCGTACCGCGTGACGACGCGATCGTCGCCGACCCCGATCCGGCCCTCGCACACGCGAATGCGGCGTTGCGCACACTGTCCGCCGAGCTGCGAATGGTCGACGACGCCGCGAGCGCCGACGTCGTCCATTCGCACACGTGGTACACGGGCCTCGCTGGTCATCTCGCGGCCGAGTTGTACGACGTCCCGCACATTCTCACGGCCCATTCGCTCGAACCGCGCCGGCCGTGGAAGGCCGAGCAGTTGGGCGGCGGCTATCGCATCTCGTCGTGGTCCGAACGCAACGCCGTCGCGTACGCGGACGCCGTCGTCGCGGTGAGCGGCGGCATGCGGCTCGACGTCCTCGCCGCGTATCCGGACGTCGATCCGGCGCGGGTCCACGTCGTGCGCAACGGAATCGACACCGCGGTGTGGCACCCGGGACAACCGGCATCCGGCGGCTCCGCGGCGGCCGCCGGCGCAGATGCCGACGACGACGTCGTGGCGCGGCTGGGGGTGGATCGCTCGCGGCCGATCGCGGTCTTCGTCGGCCGGATCACGCGCCAGAAGGGCGTCGGGCATCTCGTCGCCGCCGCGCACGAGTTCGACCCCGACATCCAGCTCGTGCTGTGCGCGGGCGCCCCCGACACCCCCGAGATCGCGGCGGAGACCGAACGCGCCGTCACCGAGCTCGCAGCACACCGCAGCGGCGTGTTCTGGGTGCGCGAGATGCTGCCCACCGAGCAGGTGCGGCAACTCCTTGCCGCGGCGACGGTGTTCGTGTGCCCGTCGGTCTACGAGCCGCTCGGCATCGTCAACCTCGAAGCGATGGCATGCGAGACCGCCGTCGTCGCGTCGGACGTCGGCGGCATCCCCGAGGTCGTCGCCGACGGCGACACCGGCCGCCTCGTGCACTACGACCCGCTGGACACCGACGGCTTCGAGGCCGGCCTCGCACGGGCCGTCTCGGAGGTGTGCGCCGACCCCGCACTCGCGGCCCGGATGGGGCACGCGGGCCGGATGCGGGCGGTCGCCGAGTTCTCGTGGGCTCAGATCGCACGCGAGACGCTCGCCGTCTACACGGACGTCCTCGCTCGCCGCTGATTCCTGGTGCCGCTGATCCCTGGTGCGCCGGTGACGGCCGATCCCCGCTGGCGAGCCGCTATCGGGCGGGGCGGAACACCGAGATCGTCGCCGACGCCGTGACATCCGTCCGCTCCGCCATCCCGGCAGCGAGCGCGGTGATCTCGTCCGCGGCGAGGTGCCGAGCCGACGGCCCCATCCCGACGACGTTCGCGACGTCCCCGCGGCTCAGCGACATCGTGAACTCGACGGTCCGGTGGCCCGTGCGCTCGAACCGGCCGCGCGCGGCGTCGTCGAGCCGCGCGAGCTTGCGGTCGTCGACGTGCACGAGGCCGAGCACCGACACCAGCTCGGCCAGGTGCCGATCGGTCGGCGTCAGGACGACGAGCGTGCCGTCGCCGCGCAGCACCCGCCGGCTCTCCTCGGTGTTGCGCGGCGCGAACACGCACATCACGTGGGTGAGTGCGCCGTCACGAATCGGCAGGCGCCCCCACGCATCCGCGACGACCGCCCCGATCCGGGGATCAGCCCGCGCGATGCGTCGGGCTGCGGGCTTGGAGACGTCGAGACCGACCGCGACAGACCCAGGACCCAGTACCCGCGCGAGATAGAAACCGGTGCCGGCACCGAGCTCGGCGATCGCCCGCTCCTCGACTGCGGTCGACTGCGCGACGACCTCGGCGAGCGCGTCCGCGAACGGATCGAAGTGCCCGGCACCCAGGAACTCCTCGCGCGCGTCCAGCATCGCCGTCGAGTCGCCCTCGAACTTCAGGCCCGCACCGGCAGCGAGCGTCACGTAGCCCTGCCGTGCGATGTCGAAGCCGTGCCCGAGCTGGCACACCAGCGTGCGCTCGTCACGAACCAGATCGTGCCCGCACACGGGGCATGCCAGCAGACCGACGACCTCGTCGAGCATCGCGGATCCCTTCCCGCCGCCCGAGCGGCGATCCCCCGAAACGGCCGTGGACCCTGCCGAGTGCCGGCAGGGTCCACGCACAGGCGCGAATGTCAGGCGCTGGTGACCGACTTCAGTTCGTCGCCGAGCGCGGCCGCTTCGTCGGGTGTGAGTTCGACGACCAGACGTCCACCACCCTCGAGCGGAACCCGCATGACGATGCCTCGCCCTTCTTTGGTTGCTTCGAGGGGACCGTCCCCGGTCCGGGGCTTCATGGCCGCCATCCTCTGCTCCCTCCAGATCTGCGCCGCTGCGCGCTGCGCGTCGACCAATGGTTCCGATCCCTCGCGGGATCACAGGATCATTGTTCCCTATAACCCGCGAATCCGGGAATGCGAGGCACCTCCCGGCGTGGTGACGGGCCCGGGGGTGCGTCGCCGACGACGCTAGCGCCGTGGGTCGTTCGGCGAGAACCGGCATGCGGCGACGTGATCGTCGACCATGCCGGTCGCCTGCATGAGGGCGTACGCCGTCGTCGGGCCGACGAAGCGGAAACCGCGCCGTTTGAGTTCGCGCGCCATCGCCGTCGACTCCGGTGTCGTCGCGGGGACGTCGGCGTCCGTCCGAGGGCGCGGCGGACGGGGATCGGGTGCGAACGACCACAACAGCGAATCGAGGTCGGTACAACCGAGTTCGATGACGGCGCGCGCGTTGCCGATCGCCGCGTCGATCTTGGCACGGTTGCGCACGATCGACGCATCCGTGAGGAGTCGCTGGACGTCGTCGTCGCCGAACTCCGCGACGGCGTCGACGTCGAACCCGGCGAACGCACGCCGGAAGGACTCGCGTTTGCGGAGGATCGTCAGCCACGACAGGCCCGACTGGAACGCCTCGAGCACCAGCCGCTCGTACAGCGCGTCGCGGCCGTGGACGGGCCTGCCCCACTCGGTGTCGTGATAGTCGCGTTAGAGCGTCGTGCCGTCGCGATCGACCGCCCACGCGCAGCGGACCGGATCGGTCATGACGTCGTACCGTGGTCGTCGCCGGTGCCGCTGCCGTGCGCCTCGTGCTCGGCGAGCCGGTAGCGCAGCGCGTCGATCTCGTCGCCGAGCCTGGCGAGCGCCCAGTCGACCTCGCTCGCCTTGTAGCCGCGCACCGTCTGCTGGAACCGCAGGGCGCGCACGTCGTCTCCCGTGACGTCGACGGCCGGAAGCACCGTGGGCGTCGTCCCGGCCGGGAGCGGCGCCATCTCCTCGGACCTCCCGAAGACCGCACTCGCCACGAAGTACAGGACGGCACCGACGACGAGCATCACGAGCAGGTACAGGACGACCGTGAGCATGCGTCGATGGTGTCACGCGCGGCCGACACGCACACGCGCGAGCCCCGCACCGACAGTCGGTGCTGGGCTCGCGTACGTCACCGTCAGCGGTGGACCGTGTTCATCGGCGGCCGATCGCCGAGCGAGACCTCCGTGGTGACCGGGACGAAACTGTCGCCGTCGACGAGGAACTGCGTGAGCCCCTGCTTCGAGTCCTCGATGCCGCAGCGCCCCAGCAGCGTTCCGATGATCTGCCGGCTCATGACGCCGAGCTCGGAGAGCGGCCGGTTGCGATGCTTGCGCACACCGAGATTGACCTGCCCGATCCCGCCGAGCCCGTAGCGCTCGAAGCTGTCCAGCAGCAGCCCGATCTCGACGCCGTAACCGGGCGCGAACGGCACGGACGACAGCAGCTCGCGGGTGCCCGCGTACTCGCCCCCGAGCGGCTGGAGCACGCTCGTGAGTTCGGGACGCAGCGCCGCGAGCAACGGCCGCGCGACGAGTTCGGTGACCCGGCCGCCGCCGTGCGCCTCCTCGATCCCCGCGCCGCGCAGCGGTCTCCGGTAGTAGCCCTTCACGAGCTGGATGCCGTCCGCCGTGAGCATCGGACCGAGCAGTTTGGGCACGAACATCGGATCCGGATCGATGAGATCCGAGTCGACGAACGCGATGAGATCACCCGTGCTCGCCGCGATACCGCGCCACAGCACCTCGCCCTTGCCCGGCCGCGGCGGAAGCGACGGCACGGCCTCTTCACGGGTGAAGACCGTCGCACCCGCCCGGCGTGCGCATTCGACGGTGCGGTCCGTCGACCCCGAGTCGAGCACGATCAGCTCGTCCACGAGCCCGCCGAGCAACGGCCGGATGGTGTCGAGCACTCCCGCGACGGTGTGCTCCTCGTTCAGCGCGGGAAGCACCACCGAGACGGTGCGGCCACGCTTGGCCTTCTCGAGTCCGGCGACCGTCCACTCGGGGCGGTCCCACGTGTTGGCGTCCGTCCAGCTCACATCGGACGCGACCGGCAGATCGGTGTGCGGCGTCGCCGCTCGTGTCAGGGTCATACGAGCCCCCGGATCGTTCGGACGGGCGCTCGGCGGCCCGTGATGGCTGCCACCATGTCGACGACGCGCCGGGTCGAGGCGACCTCGTGCACGCGGAAGACGCGGGCTCCCCCTGCTGCGGCCAAAGCTGTCGCTGCCAATGTTCCCTCCAACCGCTCGTCGAGTTCCACCCCCAGAGTCTCCCCCACGAAATCCTTGTTGCTCAGGGCCATGAGCACTGGCCACCCGGTGTTTACAAGAACGTCCACTCGACGCAACAGGGCAAGGCCGTGGAAGGTGTTCTTGCCGAAATCGTGGGTCGGATCGACCAGAATCGAGTCTCTCGGGACACCCAGATCGGCTGCTCGCTCGGCGGCGGTGACGACCTCGGTGACGACGTCGGTGACGACGTCGGCGTACCGCACCCGGAACGGCCGGGTCCGCGGGACGGCCCCGCCCGTGTGCGAGCACACGATGCCCGCGCCGGTCTCGGCCGCGACGGCGACGAGGTCGGGATCGTGCCCGGCCCACGTGTCGTTGACGAGATCGGCACCCTCGGCCCGCGCGGCGCGCGCGACGTCGCTGCGCCACGTGTCGACGCTGACCACGATCTCGGGGTGCCGACTCCGGATCGCGGCGACGAACGGGACGACCCGCCGCATCTCCTCCGCGGTGTCGACCTCGACGCCCGGCCCGGCCTTGACTCCCCCGACGTCGACGATGTCCGCGCCCTCGTCGACCGCGCGCGCGACGGCGGCCATCGCGGGCCTGTCCTCGAACGTCGCCCCGCGGTCGTAGAACGAATCCGGGGTGCGGTTGACGATCGCCATCACGAGCGCGCGATCGGTCGCCACGGGGCGTCCGCACAGCGTCGAGGAGGGCTCCGGGATGCGGTGCTCGGCGCGCGGCGCTGTCATGACCCGATTCTTCCAGAGGTCGCGGCGGTGCCGGTCGACGCGCCCGCCCGGACAGCTACCGCTTGCGTCCCGCGACGTCGTCGGCGTACCCGTCGTACCACTCGCGGTACCCCTCGTCGCCGTCGCCGAGGACGCGCACCGTCTGCTGATCGTCGCCGCCGAGCTCGTACCCCTCCTTGCGGAGTTCGACCTTCTTGCTCTTGAACGTCGACGTCGCCTCGAGCGACTCGACGACGCGCACGAACAGCGGAACCGCGTAGGACGGGAGCCGGTCGCCGAGGAAGTCGGCGAGATGCTTGCCGTCGAACTCGTGGCCGTCGCGCAGGGTCACGGCGGCCATCCCGGCACGCCCGTCGGTACCCGGGATCTCGACGCCGTAGACGACGGCCTCCTCGATCGCGGGGTGTGCGCCGACGGCACCCTCGACCTCGGTCGTCGCGACGTTCTCGCCCTTCCAGCGGAAGGTGTCGCCGAGCCGGTCGACGAACGCGACGTGGAACCAGCCCTGCCGCCGCACGAGATCGCCCGTGTCGAACCAGCAGTCGCCGCCCTTGAAGGCGTCGCGGACGAGCTTGTCGTCCGTGGCCTTGCGGTCGGTGTAGCCGTCGAAGGGCGCGCGGTCGGTGACCTTGGACAGCAGCAGTCCCACCTCGCCACGGCCCACCTTGCGCAACCGGCCGTCCGAGTGCCGCTTCGGCTCACCGCTCTCGTCGTCGTACTCGACGACGGCGTGCGGCAGCGGGCAGAGCCCGGCGGTGCGGTCGATGTCGAAGGCGTTGACGAAGGCGATGTTGCACTCGCTCGCACCGTAGAACTCGGCGACGCGGTCGATCGCGAAGCGGTCGACGAACTCGTGCCAGATCTCGGCGCGCAGCCCGTTGCCCACCATCAGCCGGACCGGATTGTCGGCGTCGTCGGGGCGCTCGGGCTGATTGAGCAGGTAGCGGCACAGCTCGCCGATGTAGGTGAAGCCCGTCGCGCCGTTGCGGCGCACGTCGTCCCAGAAGCGCGACGCGGAGAACTGCCGGCCGATCGCGATCGCGGCGCCCGAGGAGAGCACCGACGACAACGTCACCGTGAGGGCGTTGTTGTGATAGAGCGGCAGCGAGCAGTAGAGGACGTCGTCACGGCGCAACCGGACACCGAGCGCGCCGAGCCCGGACATCGACTTGAGCCACCGGAAGTGCGTCATCAGGCTCGCCTTGGGCATGCCCGTCGTCCCCGATGTGAAGATGTGGAACGCGCGTTCCTTCGCCTGGATCGTCGCGGTGACCGCGGGATCGCCGGCGTCCTGCTTCGCGGCGAGGTCGTCGAGGTCGTCGAGCGAGATCGCGCCGGCCGGCTCGGACTTCAGCGATGCCGTGGCCTCGCGGCAGTCGTCGGCGACGACGACAACGCGTGCGTCGAGCAACGAGAGGCTGTGCGCGAGGACGTCGCCGCGCTGGTTGTGGTTGAGCATGCCCGCCGACGCGCCGAGCTTGACCGCCGCGAGCGCGAGCAGGAGCGTCTCGGGGCAGTTCTTCGCGAGGATCCCGACGACGTCTCCCCTGCCGACGCCGAGGTCCTCGAAGGCGTGCGCGTAGCGGTTGACGCGATCGTTCGCGTCACCGTAGGTGAGGGTGTCGCCCTCGAACACGATGAACGGGCGCTCCGGACGGGAGGCCGCGACCCGCTGGAAGATGTGCCCGATCGACTCGCGCGCAGTGGGTTTGCGCAGCAGCAGGCCGACGCCGCCGCGTGCCATCGCGGGAA
Organism: Rhodococcus rhodnii NBRC 100604; assembly: GCF_001894925.1. GTDB lineage: Bacteria > Actinomycetota > Actinomycetes > Mycobacteriales > Mycobacteriaceae > Rhodococcus_F > Rhodococcus_F rhodnii. The sequence continues at coordinate 26,617 of NZ_BCXD01000001.1, forward strand.
GGTCTGGCGCCATCGCGGGCAGGTGGGTGACGAGATCGCCTATCCCCACAGTCCGTCGAGCGTGCGTCTGCGATTCCGACCGGTCCGAGCCCAATGTGGCACCTCCGTGGAGTATGAGTTACGACACCTTACTTCAGAGTAACTTGAATCGTAACCCAGGTGGGATGTCACAACGACGCGGGCTCGGCCCCGTCCCGCGCGCACGCCGCGAGCGCCGCCTCGACGTCCGTGACGACGACGAGCCGGTCCAGCGCACGCTGCGAGACGAACCCCACCGGCATCGCGGTGAGCCAGTCCAGCAGACCGCGATAGTGCCCCACCGGGTCGAGCAGTACGACGGGTTTCGCGTGCATTCCGAGGTACCCGGCCGTCCACGTCTCGAAGAGCTCCTCGAGCGTGCCGACGCCACCGGGCAGCGTCACGAACGCGTCCGCACGATCCTCCATGATCCGTTTGCGTTCGCGCATCGTCGGTGTCACGACGAGTTCGTCCGCGGCGACGTCGGCGACCTCGCGGTCCACGAGCGCCTCCGGGATGACGCCGACCGTGCGGCCGCCCGTCTCACGGGCACCGCGCGCGAGCGCGCCCATCATCGACACGTGCCCACCGCCCGAGACGACGGTCCAGCCGCGCTGCGCGATCGCCGTTCCGAGCGCGTGCGCCAGACCCAGGTACTGCGCGTCGACCGGGCCGGACGCGCAGTAGACGCACACCGCGAACCCGGACGCGCTCACCACGAGTCCTCCGTCCCGACGAGTTCGCTCTCGTCGATGCCCTGCTGCGAGCGCTCGACGATCGCCACGACCTCCGCGACCGAATCCGTCACGTGCAGCAGATCGACGTCGGCGGCCGAGATCATTCCGGCGGGCCCGACGGTCGACCGGATCCACTCGACGAGCCCGCCCCAGTACTCGGTGCCGAACAGCACGATCGGGAAGCGCGTGATCTTGCGCGTCTGGACGAGGGTCAGTGCCTCGAACAGTTCGTCGAGCGTCCCGAATCCGCCCGGCAGGCACACGAACGCCTGCGAGTACTTCACGAACATCGTCTTGCGCGCGAAGAAGTAGCGGAAGTTGATGCCGAGGCCGACCCACTCGTTGAGCCGCTGCTCGAACGGCAACTCGATACCGAGCCCGATCGAGTAGCCGCCCGCCTCGCTCGCCCCGCGATTCGCTGCCTCCATGACGCCGGGGCCGCCCCCGGTGATCACCGCATAGCCCGCCTCGGCGAGCCGACGGCCCAGCTCGCGGCCGTGTTCGTACTCCGGGGTGCCCGCCGCGGTGCGCGCCGATCCGAACACGCTCACCGCGCGCGGAACTCCCGCGAGCGCGCCGAAACCCTCCACGAACTCCGCCTGGATCCGCAGCACGCGCCACGGGTCCGTGTGCACCCAGTCGCTCGGGCCGCGGCTGTCGAGCAGGCGCTGGTCGGTCGTGCTCGCGTCCCGGCGGTCGCCGCGCAACTGCACGGGCCCGCGGAACCGCACTCCGGCCGGTGTCGCTGCAGCCGGGCGCGTGTCGCGCGCGTCGTCGCCGGCCCCACTGCCGCCAGGTGTTCGCATGCGACAAGGCTAGTGCGCCGAGAGGTATCCGCGGAGAACCGCCGCGACGTCGCGGATCTGCTCGACGGGGACGTGTTCGTCGCGCTTGTGCGCGAGATTCGGATCGCCGGGCCCGAAGTTCACGGCAGGGATTCCGCGTGCCGCGAATCGCGACACGTCCGTCCAGCCGTACTTGGCGCGGACGTTGCCGCCCGCGGCCGACACGAGCGACGCCGCGGCCGGGTGGGCGAGGCCGGGCATCGCGCCCGGCGACAGATCGGTGAGCTCGATCGACACCGGCAGCCCGCCCAGGACGTCGCGGACGTGCGCGATCGCGTCGTCGGTCGAGCGGTCGGGGGCGAACCGGAAGTTCACGTCCACCTCGGCCTCGTCGGGCACGACGTTGCCGGCGACCCCACCCGAGATCCGCACGGCCGACAGCCCTTCGCAATACTCGAGCCCGTCGATCTCGACGCGGCGGGGGTCGTACCGCGCCAGCCGCTCGAGCACGGCGCCGAGCCCATGGATCGCGTTGTCGCCCAGCCACGATCGCGCCGAGTGCGCACGCATCCCCGTCGTCGTGACCCGCACCCGCAGCGTCCCCTGGCACCCCGCCTCGATCATGCCGCCCGTCGGTTCGCCGAGGATCGCGACGTCGCCGTCCAGCCACTCGGGCTGCTCGCGCTCGATCCGGCCGAGTCCGTTGAACTCGGCGGCGATCTCCTCGCAGTCGTAGAACACGAGCGTCAGATCGTGCGCGGGGTTCTCGATCGTCGCGGCGAGATGCAGGAAGACGGCGTCACCCGACTTCATGTCGACGGTCCCGCACCCCCACAGCAGATCGCCGTCGCGGCGCGACGGGACGTTGTCGGCGATCGGGACGGTGTCGAGATGGCCCGCGAGCACGACGCGCGAGCCGAGCCCACGATTCGTGCGCGCCAGCACGGCGGCGCCGTTGCGCACGATCTCGAAGCCGCTCGTCTGCGTCCGCAGGGCGTCCTCGACTGCGTCCGCGATCGCCGCCTCGTCGTGGGAGACGCTCGGGATGTCGACGAGCGCCGCCGTGAGATCGACCGGGTCCGCGTGTAGATCCAGAAGGCTCATTCCCCCAGGGTATTGCCTGCCGGTGCCCGTGAGCACCGCACGTCGAACAGCCGGGGTCGTGTGCGCCGCGACCGGCGTCGCAATCCCCGCACCGACGACCCATGCGCACCCGCTAACCTGAGTCGGTGACCAACGAGAACGATGCGAGCACCGCACAGCAGAGCGCGGACACGCCGACGCGGGGCGCCGTGGGCGTCGGACTGGCGAACATCACCGACGGTGGCGTCGTCCTGGACACCTGGTACCCGTCGCCCACGCTGGGTGACGTCGAGGAATCCGGCTCGAAGGTCCTCGAAGGCGCCGACATCCCGATCGACCTCGCGCTCGCGGCCGGCCCGGACGAAGCGCGCGAGGTGACGCTCACCGTCGTCCGCACCTCGATCGCCGACCTCTCCGCGCCGCCCACCGACGCACACGACGTCTACCTGCGGCTCCATCTGCTCTCGCACCGCCTCGTCGCACCCCACGAGGTCAACCTCGACGGGCAGTTCGGTCTGCTCGCGAACGTCGTCTGGACGAACTACGGCCCGTGCGCCGTCGACACCTTCGAGAAGGTCCGGTCGCGGCTGCGCGCGAAGGGCGTCGTCACGGTCTTCGGCGTCGACAAGTTCCCCCGCATGGTCGACTACGTCGTGCCGTCGGGCGTGCGTATCGCCGACGCCGATCGCGTCCGCCTCGGTGCGCACCTCGCGTCCGGCACCACCGTCATGCACGAGGGATTCGTCAACTTCAACGCCGGAACGCTCGGCAGTTCGATGGTCGAGGGCCGCATCTCCGCGGGCGTCGTCGTCGGCGACGGCACCGACATCGGTGGCGGCGCGTCGATCATGGGCACGCTCTCGGGCGGCGGCAAGGAAGTCATCGCGATCGGCGAGCGCTGCCTGCTCGGCGCCAACGCGGGGCTCGGCATCTCGCTCGGCGACGACTGCGTCGTCGAGGCCGGCGTCTACATCACGGCGGGCACGAAGGTGACCGGCCCGGACGGCACCGTCGTCAAGGCCCGTGATCTCAGCGGCAAGTCCAATCTGCTGTTCCGTCGCAACTCCGTCTCCGGCGCGGTCGAGGTCGTGCCGTGGAAGGCCGGGGGCGTCGAGCTCAACGCTGCACTGCACGCGAACGACTGACCGCCCCCGTGAGCGACCCCTCTACTTCCGATTCAGGCGCACCCGGCACGGGAACCGCGCCCGGCAGCGACGCACTCGGCCGCGGCCTCAAGGTCCGTCATCTCACGATGATGGGCCTCGGTTCGGCGATCGGTGCCGGGCTCTTCCTCGGCACCGGCGTCGGCATCGCGACGGCCGGTCCGGCCGTCCTGCTGTCGTACGTGCTCGCCGGCCTCGCCGTCGTCTTCATCATGCGGATGCTCGGCGAGATGGGCTCGGCGTTGCCGTCGACCGGCTCGTTCGCCGAGTACGCCCGCCTCGGCGTCGGTAACTGGGCCGGCTTCGTCGTCGGCTGGCTCTACTGGTTCATGCTCGTCATGGTCCTGGGCGCCGAGATCACCGGCGCGTCCGCCATCGTCAGCAATTGGCTTCCCGACGTCCCCCAGTGGGTCGCTGCACTCGTGTTCGTCAGCTTCTTCGCGGTGGTGAACCTCGCCCGCGTCGCGAACTTCGGCGAGTTCGAATTCTGGTTCGCCGCGATCAAGGTCGCGGTCATCATCGGCTTCATCCTGCTCGGCGCCCTGCTGGTCTTCGGGCTGCTGCCGAACACCGAGCCCGTCGGGTTCACGAACCTCCTCGGCGACGGCGGCTTCATGCCGAACGGATTCGCGGGCGTCGCGGCGGGCCTGCTCGTCGTCGCGTTCGCGTTCGGCGGCATCGAGATCGTGACGATCGCGGCCGCGGAGTCGCACGATCCCCGTCGCGCGATCGCCACGGCCGTCCGCAGCGTCGTGTGGCGCATCGGCGTGTTCTACCTGGGCTCGGTCCTCATCATGGTGCTCGTGCTGCCGTGGGAGGGCGCGGACGAGGGCAACGGCCCGTTCGTCGCGGTCCTCGAACGCGCGAACCTACCGGGTGTCGCGGGCTTCATGGAGCTCGTCGTCGTCATCGCGCTGCTGTCGGCGTTCAACGCCAACATCTACGCGACGTCGCGCATGGCGTTCTCGCTGTCGCGCCGCGGCGACGGACCGAAGATCATGACGCAGCTCTCGCGCAGCGGCGTCCCGCGCAACGCGGTGCTGCTGTCGGTGTTCTTCGGGTTCGTCAGCGTCCTGCTCAACTGGTGGCTGCCCGATCAGCTGCTCGGGATTCTGCTCAACGCGGTCGGTGCCGCGCTGCTCGTGGTGTGGACGTTCATCATCGTCTCGCACATCCGGTTGCGGCCGCGCCTCGAACGCGAGGGCGCACTACGGGTGAAGATGTGGCTGTTCCCGTGGCTGAGCTACCTGACGCTCGCGATGCTCGCGGCGTTCGTCGTCCTCATGATGTTCGATACGACGGCGCGCCAGCAGCTCATCGCGACCGCGGGCCTGTGTGTTCTGCTCGGCGCGATCTACGTCGTCCGGAGGCGGCTCCGCCGCTCGTGAGTGACCTTCCCGGCCTCTGGACCGGAAACTCGCTCACGAGCGCGCAGCGCCCACCTCCACGACGAGCTTGCCGAAGTTCGTTCCCTCCAGCAGCCCGATGAAGGCCTCGGGCGCCGAGGTCAGCCCGTCGACGACGTGCTCGCGGTAACGCACCGTCCCGTCGCGAACCCACGCGCGCATCTCTGCCAGGAACTGCGGATACAGCTCGTCGACGAACTCGCGCTGGATGAATCCGCGCACCGTCAGACTCTTGACGAGGACCTGGTTGACGAAACCCGGTAGCCGATCCGGCCCCTCGGGCGCGCTCGTCGCGTTGTACTGCGCGACGAGCCCGCACACGGGGATCCGCGCGAATTCGTTGAGCAGCGGCAGCACAGCACGCAGCACCGCGCCGCCCACGTTCTCGAAGTACACGTCGATGCCGTCCGGGCACGCCTCACGAAGCTGCTCCGCGAAATCGGGTGCGCGGTGGTCGATCGCGGCGTCGAAACCGAACTCGTCGAGCAGCGCCGCCGTCTTGCGCGGCCCTCCCGCGATCCCGACGGCCCGGGCGCCGCGTGCCTTCGCGATCTGCCCGACCGTCGCGCCGACCGGCCCGGTCGCGGCCGCGACGACGAGCGTCTCGCCGGGCCGGGGCTTTCCGATCTTCTCGAGTCCCGCGTACGCCGTGAAGCCGGGCATCCCCAGCACGCCGAGTGCCGTCGAGAGCGGCGTGTCCGCGTCGAGCTTGCGGACGCCGCGCGCGTCCTCCACCGCGTACTGCTGCCACCCCGAGTACGACAGCACGTGGTCGCCGACGTCGAGCCCGGCGGCCTTCGACTCGATCACCTCGCCGACGGTGGCGCCGACCATCGTGCCGCCGACCGGAACCGGTTCGGCGTACGACGGCGCGTCGCTCATCCGGCCGCGCATGTACGGGTCGAGCGAGAGGTAGCGGATCCGGAGCAGCACCTGCCCCTCCGCAGGGCTCGGGACCGGGTCGGTCTCGAACCGGAAGTCGCCGGTGGTGGGTGCGCCGTGGGGGCGCGACGCCAGGACGATACGCGTGTTCTCGGTCATCTCCGGATCTCCCTTCGCGGGCTGCCGGTCACGACAGCTGCTTCTTCTGCACCTTCCCCATCGCGTTGCGCGGCAACGTGTCGACGTGGCGAATCTCGCGAGGACGCTTGTGGATCGACAGTTCCCGGGCCACGAACGCCTCGAGATCGTCGGACGGCTCGCCGACGACGAAGGCGACGACCCGCTGGCCGAGGTCGTCGTCGGGCAGTCCGACGACGGCGACCTCGTCGACCGCGGGGTGCGCGAGCAGGACGGCTTCGACCTCGCCCGCACCGATCCGGTACCCACCGGACTCGATCAGGTCCGTCGATGCACGCCCGACGATGCGGTGGACGCCGCCCGTGTCGATCGCCGCGACGTCGCCGGTGCGGAACCAGCCGTCGCCCGTCCACGCGGCCGCCGTGGCGTCGGGCAGATTCAGGTAGCCGTCGAAGAGCATCGGGCCGCGCACCTGGAGTTCGCCGATCGACTCGCCGTCGTGCGGCGTCGGTGTGCCGTCCTCGGCCACGATCCGCGTCGTGACGCCGTCGACGGGAAGCCCGACCCATCCGGGCCTGCGCTCGCCGTCTGCGCGGGTGCTGATGGTGAGCAGCGTTTCGCTCGTGCCGTAGCGCTCGACGGGCGCGTGACCGGTCTGCGCGCGCAGTGCGTCGAACACCGGAACGGGCAGCGCCGCGCTGCCCGAGACGAGCAGTCGCGCCGAGCTCAACGCGCGTGCGGATTCGGGGTCGGCGACGACGCGGCCCCACACCGTCGGCACCCCGAAGTACAGCGACCCTCCCGCAGCCGCGTAGGCGGCGGGAGTGGGACGGCCGGTGTGGACGAACGGGCTGCCCACGCGCAGCGCACCGAGCAGCCCGGCCACGAGCCCGTGGACGTGGAACAGCGGAAGTCCGTGCACGAGTGTGTCGTTCGGGCTCCACTGCCATGCCGGAACGAGTGCGTCGATTCCCGCCGCGATGGCGCGGCGCGACAGCACGACGCCCTTCGGCGGTCCGGTCGTGCCCGACGTGTAGAGGACGAACGCCGTGGTGTCGGGCACGGGTTCGCGGTAGGTGTGCCACGAGCGAGCATGCAGCCGGACGGGCACGACGGGCAGCCCGCCCGTGTGCTCCCCCGCGCCGCCGAGCCACCCCTGCGCGCCCGAGTCGCGAAGGATGTGGTCGCGTTCGACGGGGCCGGCATCCGGCGGGACGGGGACGACGGCGACACCCGCGATCAGCGCGCCGACGACGGCGAGGACGGTGCTCGCGGTGGGGGTCGCGAGAACGGCGACCCGCTCGGCGCCCGCGATGCGCTCGGCGACGGCGGTCGCACCACCGACGATGTCGCTGCGCGAGAGCACGTCGTCGCCGATACGGACGGCGGCGGGATGGTCGTATCCGCCGGCCACGGCAGCGGGGTTCAGCGAGGCGAGCAGCACGCCTTCCACTCTGTCACACCGTCACGGCCCGTCGCGCCGACGTGGCACGGCGCTCTCGGGCGGTGCGACGGTCGCGAGGACGGCACCGAGGACGGTGCCCGCGAGGACGGCGACGCCGTGCGCGTCGTCGGCCAGGAAGAAGCCGAGGGTCAACGCCAGGAGTGCGGCGACGGCGAGCGATTCGCGACGCGACGGTTCGGACACGAGGGCGAGTCCTGCCGCCGACGCTGCGAGCGCGAGCGTCGCCCCCGAGCTCCCGGCGCCGACCGACGGGAAGACGAACGCCGTGACGAGACCGAAGACGATCTGACCCGCTGCGAACAGCCCGATCGCGCGGGCCGCTCCCCACACCGCGACCGCGGCGGGCGCGATCAGGGCCAGCGCGACGAGGTTCGCGACCGTCCCGGCGACACCACCGTCCTGCACCACCGCCGACGTGACGATGCGCCACCACTGGCCGTCGCGGAGACGGCCGGGATCGCGTTCGAACCAGCCGAGGACCGCCGGGAAGACGAGCGCGACGAGCGACGGCACGGCGACGACGAGCCAGAGCCCCACCGCCGCAGGCGAGATCGCCGGGCGCGGCGCCCGGGCACGCGCGATCGCGAGCCCCGCGACGACGACACCGACGAACAGGATGGCACCGAGCCAACCGGTGCCGCCCGCCGTCACGAGGTCTCCACGGGGATCAGCCCCGTGGCGAGCTGGCCGACCATGTGACGGACCGCCGGTGCCCCCGGGCGCCAGACGAGGACCAGCAGCGCCTCCGTCTCCGCGTCGACGATGCGCACCGGTTCGAGCTGCCGCGACGGCGACGTGTCGAGCATGCTCTCGCTGACGACGGCGACGCCGAGTCCGCGGGCCGCGAGTTCGACGACGGTATCCGGTGCGCCGGCCTCGAACGCCACCGAACCCGCTGTCCCGACGCGCGCGAACTCACCGTCGAGCACCGCGCGCACGCCGGCTCCCGCCGGCAGCGTCACCAGCGAGCGCTCGGCGAGTTCCGCGAGCGTGATCGCGCCCCCTGCGAGTGGATCCCGCGGGACGACGCCCGCCACCAGTCGTTCACGAAGAACGACGTGCGACTGCAGACCTCTGGCGTCGAAGCCGTCCGGGACTCCTGCCAGCGCGACGTCGAGCTCGCCCCGGCGAACTCGGGCGACGAGTTCGTCGGACGGCGCTTCCACGAGGGACATGCCGACGCCGGGATACAGGTGATGGAAGACGTCCAGCCCCTCGTAGAACCCCGGCAGCTTGCAGGCGGTGACCGTTCCGACCCGCACGTGGCCGCGGACGACGGCGTTGACGTCGTCGACCGCGTCGCGGAGCCGTCCCGCTGCGGCGAGCGCGATCCGGGCGTGCTCGAGCGCGGCCCGACCGGCCTGGGTAGGGACCACGACCCGGCTCGACCTGTCGAGAAGTGTTGCGCCCAGTTCCCGTTCGAGTGCCCGGATCTGCGCGCTCACTCCCGACTGGCTGACGTGGACGCGCTCGGCCGCGCGCGTGAAGTTGGCTTCGTCCGCGACCGCGACCAGGTATTCGAGCTGTCGCAGTTCCATGCCCGCGAGTGTAGTTGCATGACTGGAAGTTCTGATTCTCATCCAAATCAGATGTTGGACTTCTGACGAGTGAGAGGCCGACAGTAGAGACGCCCACCAATGCCGACACGCCAGGAGAAGATCCGATGACCACACACGAACCTGCACGCACACCCGAGGACCTCACCCGGTTGTTCGTCGAACGCAGCAACCGCGGCGACGCAGCCGGCGTGGCCGCACTCTACGAACTCGATGCCGTCATGGCGTACCCACCCGGATCCCGAACGGTGGGCCGCGCAGCGATCGAAGAGCTCTGGGCGTCCGTGCTCGCGCATCGCCCGCACTTCGACCCCGAACCGCCGCTGCCCACGTTGCGGTGCGGCGACCTCGCGCTCACCGCGACACCGCCGCGCGACGGCGCGGGCGCCAGGGCTCAGGTCGTCCGGCGCCAGCCGGACGGCACCTGGCTACGTGTTCTCGATCAGCCCGAGTTCGTTCGTCCCACCTCCGCCGACCGGCCCGACCTCAGTTCGTGAGCCGCGCCGCGGCGGCGGCGATCCGTTCGTCGGTCGCGGTGAGGGCGATGCGGATGTGATCGTCGCCGCGGGGACCGTAGAAGTCGCCCGGCGCAGCGAGGATTCCGCGCTCGGCGAGCCATGCGAGGGTGTCGCGGCCACGTTCGCCGCGCGTCGCCCACAGGTACAGGCCCGCTTCGGAATCGGTGACGGTGAACCCGGCGGACTTCACCGCGGGAAGCAGGACGTCGCGTCGCGCTCGGTAGCGCTCGCGCTGCGCGATCTCGTGCTCGTCGTGGGTGAGCGCCGCCGTCATCGCGGCCTGGATCGGGAACGGAACCATGAGCCCCGCATGCTTGCGCACCTCGAGCAGTTCCGAGACGAGCGCCGGATCGCCCGTCACGAAGCCCGCGCGGTAGCTCGCGAGGTTCGACGTCTTCGACAGCGAGTGGATCGCGAGCAGCCCCGTGTGATCGCCGCCCGAGACGCGGTCGTCGAGGACCGACACCGGCTCGGCGTCCCACGACAGGCCCAGGTAGCACTCGTCGGAGGCGACGATCGCACCCCGCTCGCGCGCCCACTCGACGACCTTGCGCATGTGCTCGACGCCGAGCACCTTGCCGGTCGGGTTCGACGGCGAGTTGACGTACACGAGGCCCGCGTTCTCGGGGCCGAGCCGGTTGAGCCCGTCGGCGCGCTGCACCCGCGCACCCGCGAGCCGCGCCCCGACCTCGTACGTCGGGTATGCGAGTTCGGGGATGACGACGAGGTCGTCGGCGCCGAAGCCGAGCAGGCGCGGCAGCCACGCGATGAGTTCCTTGGTGCCGATCACCGGCAGTACGGCGCCGGGTCGCACCGTCAGCGAGAAGCGGCGGGCGAGCGCCTCGGCGGCGGCCTCACGCAGTTCGACGGTGCCCGCCGTCGTCGGATAACCGGGGACGGCGGCGACCGACGCGAGCGCCTCCTGGATCACCGGGGCAACGGCGTCGACGGGCGTCCCGACCGAGAGGTCCACGATGCCGTCCGGATGCGACCGTGCGCTCGCCTTGACGTCCGCGAGGGAGTCCCACGGAAAGTCGGGCAGCGAAGACGCCACCGGTACGCGTGTCATTACCACTCCTGCCGTGCTGAATTCGTGTGGTGCCCAGCCTATCGGCCCGACGGGGTCATACTCCGGCGCGGTCCCCCGTGCGGTGGCTGCGCGACCACTCGCGGGCCGATCCGGCGGCACGCCGCAGCGCGAGCCGTTCCCCGACGTAGCGTGCGGGAACACCGATCACCGGAATGTTGGAGAGCGTCCCCGTCACCGGTCCGGGCGACGGGCGCCGGTCCAGTTCGCTGCCGATCGCGCGGACGGTGCGCGCCGTCCGCCACAGGGCTGCGACGACGGCGAACGCACGTCGCCTCGGGCGCTCCTGCTCCGGCGCGGGCTCGGGTTCGCGTGACGGATCGAGCCGACGTCCGAGGACGACCTCGGCCAGCAGGTCGATCTGCTGCGACCGGTCGGTGACGCCGTACTCGCGCGCGACGGCGACGACGACGAGGACCTGATTCGCGAACCCCAGAACGTTCTGCAGCGGAAGCCGGTTGAGAAGGATGCCGAACATGCTCGGCGCCGCGACGACGATGGTGTTCAGCGCACCGAGCCGCGTGACCCACCAGCGCGCACGCCGATCGGGATCGGCGTTCTCCCACGCCGCCGTGCCGGGAACGGTGAGCGCGTCCAGCACACCGGCGGCGGCGTCGAGCACCGCCCCGAGTGCTGTGCGATCGGGGTCGGGTCCACTGAACGTCCGTGCCTTGATACCGAGCGGATCGGACGCGACGGCGTCGAGCACCGGCCCGACACCGCCTGCCGCCCTGCCGAGTACGGACGCGACGGTGCGGTCGGGCAGGGTGCTCATGCCGCGGGCTCCGACGCGTACGTGGTGCTGCGACGGCGCGCCGGCCTGCCGATGCCGTGCGCGATCGCCTCGAGTTCGGCGGGCGACTTCTCCGAGCCGTTCTCCGCGCCGGCCATCCGGGAGATGGTCTCCTCCATGAGCGTTCCTCCGAGATCGTTGGCACCGCCCTGCAACATCACCTGGGTGCCGGTCACTCCGAGTTTGACCCAACTCGTCTGGATGCTGGGAATTCGGCCGTGCAGCATGATCCGCGCGAGCGCGTGTGCCGCGCGGTTGTCGCGATTCGTCGGGCCGGGCCGCGACGCTCCCGCGAGATAGAGCGGCGCACTCTGATGCACGAACGGCAGCAGCACGAACTCGGTGAATCCACCTGTGCGGTCCTGGATGTCGCGCAGGATCCGCAGGTGACCGACCCAGTGCTTCGGGTTGTCGACGTGCCCGTACATCATCGTCGACGACGACCGGATGCCCACCTCGTGGGCCGTCGTGACGACGTCGATCCACGTCGCGGTGGGCAGCTTGCCCTTCGTCAGCACCCAGCGCACCTCGTCGTCGAGAATCTCGGCGGCGGTGCCCGGAATGGTGTCGAGCCCGGCGTCCTTGAGCTCGATCAGCCAGTCGCGCACGCTCTGCCCGCCGCGCGAGGCGCCGTTGACGATCTCCATCGGGCTGAACGCGTGCACGTGCATCGACGGCACACGGGCCTTGACGGCCCGCACCAGATCGGCGTACCCGGTGACGGGGAGCTCGGGATCGATGCCGCCCTGCATGCACACCTCGGTCGCCCCGGCGACGTGCGCCTCCCACGCGCGGTCGGCGACCTCGCTCGTCGAGAGCGTGAACGCGTCGGCGTCGCCCTTGCGCTGCGCGAACGCACAGAACCGGCAACCGGTGTAGCAGATGTTGGTGAAGTTGATGTTGCGGTTCACGACGTACGTGACGTCGTCGCCGACGGCGTCCCTGCGCAGCGAGTCCGCAAGCGCGACGACGGCCTCGAGGCCCTGGCCGTCCGCCGTCGCGAGCGCAAGGTACTCGTCGTCCGTGAGGCCGGCCGGGTCCTTCTCGGCCGACCGCAACGCCGCGAGCAGATCGGTGTCGACGCGCACCGGCGCGCTGAGTTCGAGCACCTGCTCGCGCACCGTGTCCCAGTCGCCGAACGCGCTGCCGAGGTCGGAGCGCGTCTCCGTGCGGCGTCCCTCGGTGTCGATCGCCGTCTCGAGGTCGATGCGTCCCGACGACTCCCACGACTCGTCGGGCTCCTGCCACGGCAGCCCCTCGGGCAGCACGTCGGTGCGGGCCAGCCCGGTCTCGTCGTCGGCGAGCGCGTGGACGTGGACGGCGATCCGCGGATCGATCCACGGCGAACCCGCGAGCACGTACTGCGGCTGGGCCGCAGTACGTTCGGTGAGCGCGAATCCGGCGTCGGAGCTGATCTGCGCAAGGATGTCCAGATCGGGCCAGGGCCGTTCGGGATTGACGTGATCGGGCGTCAGCGGCGAGACGCCACCCCAGTCGTCGACACCCGCGGCGAGCAGCGCGCTGCACTCGCCCTGCGACACGAGATTCGGCGGCGACTGCACGCGCACGGACGGCCCCATGAGCAGCCGGGTGACGGCGATCGCGGCGCGGAACTCCTCGAGCTCCGCGTCGGGCGCCCCGCGCATCGCGGTGTCGGGCTTCGCGAGGAAGTTCTGCACGATGACTTCCTGGATGTGCCCGAACGCCTTGTGCGACTTGCGGATCGCCATGATCGACTCCGCGCGCTCGGTGAACGACTCACCGATGCCGACGAGGATCCCCGTCGTGAACGGGATCGAGAGCCGGCCCGCGTCGGTGAGCGTGCGAAGCCGAACGGCGGGATCCTTGTCGGGACTGCCGTGATGGCACTCCCCCTTGTCGGTGAACAGCCGCGTGGCCGTCGTCTCGAGCATCATGCCCATCGACGGCGCGACCGGCTTGAGCCGCGAGAGTTCCTCCCAGGACATGACTCCCGGGTTGAGGTGCGGCAGCAGGCCGGTCTCCTCGAGCACCCGGATCGACATCGCACGGACGTAATCGAGGGTCGAGTCGTAGCCGCGCTCGTCGAGCCACTGCGCCGCCTCGGGCCACCGGTCCTCGGGACGGTCACCCAGCGTGAACAACGCCTCCTTGCAGCCGAGTTCTGCGCCGCGGCGCGCGATCTCCAGCACCTCGTCGGGTTCGAGGTACATGCCCTCGCCGGCGGCGCGGAGTTTGCCCGGCACCGAGACGAACGTGCAGTAGTGGCACCGATCCCGGCACAGCCGGGTCAGCGGGACGAACACCTTCTTCGAGTACGTCACCGTCCCGGAACGCCCGGCCGCGAGCAGGCCTGCGTCGCGGACGCGGGCCGCCGTCGAACACAGATCGTCCAGATCGTCGCCGCGCGCCTGCAACAGCAGCGCCGCTTCGGAGGCGTTGAGCGTCGCGCCGTCCCGCGCACGACGCAGCACCCGCCGCATCCCCGACGCCGTGGGCACCGGATCGGGTTGCGACGGCACGGACGGCGTCTCGCCGCGTCCGGGCATCGCGGGCGTCGGCAGTGCAGTGGGGTCGCCGGGGTGCTCGCCTGATTCGGTCACCGCTCGATCATGCGTCACACGCCCGAGCGGCCGCCACCCGGACGCGCGCTCGGCACGGCCGCCGCGCTCACTCGCGGGGATAGTCGTCGTCTCCCGGAACGTCCCGATTCTGTTCGAGGACGTCGGCCACGTTCGCCTCGGCCCCGGTCACATCGACATCGGCGGTCGCGCCGGCCACTGCGTCGGGGTCCGCACCCTCCTCGATCTCCTCGATCTCGGTCGCCTGCTCGAGAGCGTCGTCCTCGGGAACCTCGGGCGAGACGGGTCCGTCGGACAGGTCTGCGTCGTCGTACGACATCGTGGACTCCTTCCGGTTGCGGGCCTCGTCCTCACGATAGCGTTGTCGGAGCCGCCCGCGAGCGAGTCGAGCGCCTCCCGGCCTCCGCAACCCGACCTTCGCGACACAGAGAGCGAGACCATGACCCTTCCCTCGGTGAGGATGGCCGATCCACGCGAGCGGCCCAGTCCGCGAGCGCGCCTGCTGTGGTCACTCGCCGCAGCCCTGCTGTGGGTTCCGCTGCTCGTCGCCGCGATCGTGCTGTTCGTGTTCTCACCCTGGCCGACGTGGCTGCACGTCCTGCTCGTCGCCGTCGCGGCGGTCGGCTGCGCCGTCGACGTCGGTGTCGTCCCGCAGTGGCGATACCGCGTGCACCGGTGGGAGATCAGCGACACCGCCGTCTACACGCTGACCGGCTGGTTCGACCAGGAACGCCGGATCGCCCCCATCTCGCGGATCCAGACCGTCGACACCGAACGCGGCCCGCTCGAACGGCTGCTGGGGCTCGCGACGGTCACCGTGACGACGGCGTCGTCCGCGGGCGCCGTCCGCATCCCCGCCCTCGACCTCGCCGTGGCGGACGCCGTCACCGCACGCCTCACGGAGATCACGGCCGCCGCGCGCGAGGACGCGACGTGACCGGCGAGGACGAACTGCACCTCCCCGCCGAGTCGGAGTCCGCGCAGGCCCACGCCGCCGAGAGCGACCAGCCGTGGCTGCGGCTCGACCGCCGCATGCTGCTCGTCCATCCGCTCTCCGAACTGCTGCGGCTGCTTCCCGTCCTGGTGCTCTCGGTCGTCGTGGGCTCGCAGAGCGGCAACCACCTGTGGGGGCTCGTCGCCGTCGTCGTGCTCGTCGGCATCGGCATCGCGCGGTACTTCACGACGACCTACCGCATCGGCCCGGTCCACGTTCAGCTACGGCGCGGGGTGTTCAGCAAGCGCGAACTGTCGATACCCCGCAACCGGATCCGCTCCGTCGACGTCCGCGCGACGGTGCTGCACCGGCTGCTCGGCCTGTCGGTACTGACGATCGGCACCGGGCGCCGCGCCGACGACACCGACGACAACGCGACCTTCGAGCTCAACGCGCTCGCGAACGATCTCGTCGCGCCGCTGCGGTCCGCCCTGCTCGCCCGCGAGCCCGCTCCGCGCGCCGACGGGGATGCACCGCCCGCGGCGGACGGCGAAGCGCCCGTCGCGGCGCCGCCCCAGGGCGTCGAGATCGGCCACTGGCGGCCGTCGTGGGTGCGGTTCGCGCCGTTCTCCGTCGCGGGCATCGTGACGGTCGCTGCGATCGTCGGTCTCGTCTTCCAGTACGGCGTCGGCGAGCAGCTCGTGCGCTTGTCGGACCTCGGCGATCGCGCCGCGACGCTCGCACGAGCGGGAATCGCGATCTCCGTCGTACTCGCCGTCGTGGCGCTGCTCGTCGTGTCGAGCGTCCTCGCATGCGTGCTGTACCTCGTCCGATTCGGCAACCTCCGCGTCGTCGACGACGGCCGCACCATCGAGGTGTCGCACGGGCTCCTCGAGACGCGGCAGACGACGCTCGACCGGCGCCGGCTGCGGGGTGCGACGTTGCAGCTGCCGCTGCTGCTGCGTGCCGTCGGGGGCGCAGCGCTCTCGGCGATCATGACCGGCGTCAGCGCCGAGAAGCGGCAGTCGTCGATGCTGCTGCCGCAGAGCCCGCGCCGCGAGGCGCAGCGCGTCATGGTCGACGTCATCGGCGACGACCGGCAGGTCGCAGCCGTCCTGACGCCGCACGGCCCGCGCGCGGCGCGGCGACGCTTCACGCGCGCCCTCGCTCCCGGGCTGCTCGTCCTCGTCGGCGGCGCCGGATGGGGACTGTTCGTCTCGGCTCCGCCGTGGTGGGTGTGGACGGTGGCCGCGGTCCTCGTCGTCGGCGGTGCGCTGCTCGCGTGGGACCGCTATCGCGGACTCGGGCACGCCGTGCTCCCCGGCTGGCTCGTGACCCAGCACGGCTCGCTCGATCGGCGCCGCCACAGCCTCGAGGCGGCGGGGATCATCGGCTGGACGGTGCGCCAGACGTTCTTCCAGCGGCGTCTCGGGCTCGCGACGATCGTCGCCGCGACCCCGGCCGGAACCGGCCACTACGAGGTGATCGACATCCCCGTGGCCGACGCGTGGGCGCTCGTCGACGCCGTCACCCCCGGCGCCGGCGACGTGTGGGCGACGCGGCCGTGACCGGGCCGCGGGATGCGCTGAGTGCGCTCGACGCCGAGCTGATCGAGTGCCGTGCGTGCCCGCGTCTCGTCGCGTGGCGCGAGGAGGTCGGCCGGGTCAAACGTGCGGCGTTCCGCGACGAGACCTACTGGGCGAGGCCCGTCCCCGGATTCGGGCCGCACGACGCGCGGCTCGCCGTCGTCGGGCTCGCTCCCGCGGCGCACGGCGCGAACCGGACGGGCCGGATGTTCACCGGAGACCGCAGCGGCGACGTCCTCTACGCGTCGATGTACCGCGTCGGGCTCGCGAATCAGCCCACCGCCACGAGCCTCGACGACGGGCTCGCACTGCTCGGGACACGGGTGACGTCCCCCGTGCACTGCGCGCCGCCCGACAACAAGCCGACGCCCGCCGAACGCGACACGTGCCGGCACTGGCTCGCGTCCGAACTCGACCTGCTCGCGCCGACGCTGCGCGCCGTCGTCGTCCTCGGCGGGTTCGGGTGGCAGGCGCTGATGCCGGTCCTCACCGCGGCGGGCTGGATCGTGCCGCGCCCGCGTCCGCGGTTCGGGCACGGCGTCGAGGTCGTCCTGCAACCGGACGAGCGGGAACCGGACGCGGGACCGAGAGCGCCGCTTCACGTGTTCGGCTGCTACCACGTGAGCCAGCAGAACACCTTCACCGGACGCCTCACTCCCGACATGCTCGACGACGTCCTGAGGCGCGCCGCGCTCGTGAGTGACCTTCCGGCGTAGGGACCGAACAGTCGCTCACGAGCGCGGCAGCGCCACCTTCGCCAGCGCCGACAGCCGGGCCCGCTCGGGCTGAACCGTCGGGATGTCGAGGTGCGTCAGCGGTCCCGCCGTCACGGGCCCGACACACGCCGCGACGACGTCGGTGCGGAGCGCGTCGAGCATCGCATCGAGCAGACCGGCGTCCTGCGCCGTCTGCAGCAGGGACGCGGGCGCGGGCGCACTCGTGAACGTCACGGCGGACACCTGCCGGTCCACGATCGCCCGGACGAGTGCGCGCATCGGCCCCTGATCGGCGGGTGGCACCCACCGGTACACCTGGATCGGCGTCACGTCCGCGCCGCGCTCCGCGAGCGCCGCGGGAAGATCGAGCGTCGGCTCCCACCGCGTCATCGACCCGTGGACCTGGACGGCGATCCGCAACCCCACGAGGCCGCTGCTCGCGAGACCGCTGCCCTCGAGACCTTCCAGCACGCCTTCCGACGACTCGGATGCGGGTGACCACTCCTCGCGCAACCCGGCGCCGCGGACCGCCCCGGTCGCCTTGGGGCCACGGGTGACGATGCGCGTGCGCGCGAGCGCGGCGAGGAACTCGTCGTCCGTCCCCCACCCGCGCGCGGCGTCGAGCCACCCGCGGAATCCGACCCCCGTGCTGACGACGACGAGATCCGGTGGGTCGGCCACCAGCGCCGCCGTCCGAGCCCGCAGATCGGCGTCGTCCGCCAGCGGCAGGATGTGCAGCGCCGGCACCTGCCATACCCGCGCCCCGCGCCGCTCCAGCAGTGTCGTCAGCTCGTCGGCGCGGCGCTCGGCGGTCACGGCGACACACGGTCGCGTGTCGGCCGGGTCCGTGTCGGCGAAATGGAGGGCAGGCGCGTCGGTCACCACACCAGTGTGACCGACGCGCCACCCGAACCTGGCATACCGCCCGTCACGCCTTGCGCTGTGCGCTCTCGCGCGCCGGATTCTGCTGAGCGTCGGCCTTGGGGTCCTTCACCCCCGCGCTCTGCTTCTCGCGGACGCCCGACTCGATGCGATCGCCGATGTCTCCGTCGATGTTGTGCCAGTACTCGAAGGCACGCACGAGCACCGGTTCGGTCACGCCGTTGAGCAGATGACCGACGACGTTGTCCACGAGGCGCTCACGTGCGTCGTCGTCGAGCACCTCGCGCACGAGCGTGCCCGCCTGGACCCAGTCGTCGTCCTCGGCGTGCGGGACGTACGGCGAACGCACCATGTCGCCGCCCGTCGCCGACCAGTGCGCCGGGGCCCCGACCTGCGACGGATCCGCGTGCGGCCCGCCCTTCGAGTTCGGCACGTACACCGGGTCGCCCGGATTGTGGTGCCGCATGTGGCCGTCCTTCGTGTACGACCTCACGGGGACGTGCGGGCGGTTGACCGGGAGCTCCGCGTAGTTCGAGCCGATCCGGTAGCGGTGGGCGTCGGCGTACGAGAACAGCCGGCCGATGAGCATGCGATCCGGGCTCGCGCCGATGCCCGGCACGAGATTGCTCGGCTCGAACGCGGCCTGTTCGATCTCGCAGTGGTAGTCGTCCGGATTGCGGTCGAGTGTCATCGTGCCGACCTCGATGAGCGGGTAGTCCTTCTTCGACCACACCTTCGTCAGATCGAACGGGTTGAAGCGGTAGTCGTCCGCCTCCGCGAACGGCATGATCTGGACGTGGAGCGTCCACGACGGGAACTCCCCGGCGTCGATGTGCTCCCACAGGTCACGCGTGTGATAGTCGGTGTCCATCGCGGCCATCTGGTCGCCTTCGTGCTGCGTGAAGAACTGGTGTCCCTGGTTCGTCCGGAAGTGGTACTTCACCCAGAACTTCTCGCCCGATTCGTTGACCCACATGTACGTGTGGCTGGTGTAGCCGTTCATGTGGCGCCACGTGCGCGGAATCCCGCGGTCACCCATCAGCCAGGTCACCTGATGTGCCGATTCCGGGGAGAGCGTCCAGAAGTCCCACTGCATGTCGTGATCACGCAGGTTGTTGTCGGCGCGGCGCTTCTGCGAGCGGATGAAGTCCTGGAACTTCATCGGGTCACGGACGAAGAAGACCGGCGTGTTGTTGCCGACCATGTCGTAGTTGCCCTGCTCGGTGTAGAACTTGATCGCGAAGCCGCGCGGATCGCGCCACGTGTCCGGGCTCCCGCGCTCGCCTGCGACGGTCGAGAACCTGATGAGCAGTTCCGTGTTCTTGCCCGGCTGGAACAGGTCGGCCTTCGTGTAGCGGCTGACGTCCTGCGTGACCTCGAAGTGCCCGTAGGCGCCGCCCCCTTTCGCGTGCGGCTGGCGCTCGACGACACGTTCGCGATTGAACTGAGCCATCTTCTCGATCAGATAGAAGTCCTGAAGGAGAATCGGCCCCTCCGCGCCGATGGTCAGCGAGTACTCGTCCGATTCGACCGGCACTCCGGCGTCGTCGGTGGTGAAGTTCGATTCCGTCATCTACTGCTCCTCAACTGCGATCCCGGGCAGACACCGGTGACCTACCCCGGACGTCCGCTCGCGAAACAGCGACGGGCGCCGACGGAGTCAGTGCGCGGCCGCAGCGTCCGTCCCGGCGCGTGCCTCGGCCCGCCGCAGCGCGACGGACGCGAGGTAGCCCGCTGCGGGGCCGAGTCCCAGCACGAAGAGCAGCAGCGTGCGGACGTCGGCGGTGAGCAGGACGTCGCCGCCGGGCCCGCCGGCCATGCAGAGTACGAAGCCGGCCAGCCACGCCGCGAGGGGCGCGAAGGCGACACCGATGCGGTCGGTGAACTGCCGCACGCCCATCACGAGCAGGACGTTGACGACGGCGGCGGCGACGACCGACACGGGTGCCGCGACGCCGCCGAGATACGTCGGAAGGAACAGCACGGCGAACACCGCGCACAGGAAACCGTCCACGACGAGCACGGTGATCCCGAGGAGTTCGACGACACGGCGCGGTATCGCCCGTACGCCGTCCGCCGCCGTTCGCCCGGTGTCGGTCATGGCTCGATCCTCGTGCACGCGTCAATCCTGGTGCACGGGGGCGTCCGCCGCGCGGGCGGGTGGGTCCGCGCGGCGGACGTCCGCGCACTCAGCGAGGTGAGTAGCCCATCATCGTGAGCATGTCGCTCGCGAACGTCGCGAAGGAGTGAAGGCCGTCCTGATACAGCTCGGCCTGCTGCGGGAAGCTCGGCCGAAGCATGTCCACGAACGCGACGATCGCGTTCTGGAGTTCCCAGTTGTACATGGTGCTCCCATCCCCGACCCGTGACTCACGAGTGATGGAGGTCACACTAGCTGGCTCACCGCGATTCGGCGAGCCCCCCGAACAGGTCGGTTTCCCGGCCGCTCTCGTCGCGCGGGCCCGCCTCGCCCTTCGCCAGCACGAAGTGCTCGACCCGCGGGATCGGTTGCACGATCGCGTTCGAGAGCGCGAACTCGGCGCCGCTCGGTGCGACGGTGACCTGCGTCGCGTGCGCAGCGAACGCGGCACGCTTCGCGTCGATCACGTCGCTCACGTCGATCTCGGCGGTGACCTCGTCGTCGGGAACACACGGAAGCTCGCCGGGCTCCGGCATCCGCCAGCCGTCCGGCACGTCGGCGATCCGTTCCAGGCCGCACTCGACCTCGCTCGCGGCCGCGACGGTCCAGTACAGCTTCGGCACGTCCCACGGCTCGCCCGCCTCGGGGTAGCGGCCCGAGTCGGCGGCAGCAGCGACCGCCAGTGCCGTGACCTCGTGCGCGCGGACGTGGTCGGGATGCCCGTAGCCACCGTCGGCCGCATAGGTGACGACGACGTGCGGCCGCAGCTCACGAATCACCGCGACGGCCGCGGCGACGGCGTCGTCACCCGACCGCGCGAACGCACGCGGATGCGCGGCGGACGGCGTCCCGGCCATACCCGAATCACGGAAGTGCCCCGCACCCAGCAGGAATCGCGGGCCGTCCACACCGAGGGCAGCGAGCGCCGCCGTCAGTTCGCCGATGCGGTACCCGCCCAGCTGATCGGCGTGATCGGCCGCGAGCTGCGCCCAGCGCTCACCGATGACCTCGCCCTCCTCGCCGAGCGTGCACGTGAGGACGGTGACCTCGGCGCCCGCGCGCACGGCACGCGCGATCGTGCCACCGGTCGTGAGCGATTCGTCGTCCGGATGTGCGTGGACGAGGAGCATGCGGTGTCGGGTCACGTCGAGTCTCCTGTCGGACGTCCGGGTGTCAGTCGGCGCGGTTCCACACGTGCGCGTCGGCGAACAGCGTCGACGGCAGCGGCCCGGTGAGCGCGACGTCGCCCGCCGACGGCCCCGCCGCGGTGAGCGCGCCGTCCTGGACGACGGGCAGCACCGTCGCGAGTCCCCACAGCCGCGTGTCGACGTCGCGCAGCGTCGCCGTGACATCGCCCTCGCCGCGCAGTGCCGCGTCGATCGCGGGCGCGACCGTCGGATCGCACAGCCCGGTGAGGTTCGACGGCGCCTCGAGCGCCGAGCGCATCGGGTCGTTCTCGTCCGTGTCGGCGTCGCCGGCCGGCGGTGTCGGCGGTGTCGGCGCCTCCGCGGGGTCGGGCAGGCACGAGAACCGCGACGCGACGGCCGTCGCCGGATCCACGCCGGCGCGATTCCAGCCGATGACGGCGCCGATCTCCCCGGAGGTCAGCGCCTCGCCGTACAACTCCTCGGCCTCGAGCTCGACGACGGACGCCTCGACGCCCGCGCCGCGCAGCTGATCCGACGCCGTGGCGGCGACGGCACGCGCGACGTCGTCACCTTCGGGCACGCCGATCGTGAGGGCCAGCGAGTCCCCCGTGCGCTGCAACGGATCGTCGACGGGCAGCGGGCTCGGCGTCGCGGCAGGAGTGCTGGTCGTCGTGGTCTCCGGCACGGGCTCGGGCTCGGTGGGAGTGCGCGTCCACCCGGCCTCGGCGAGCGTCGCGAGCGCGGCGTCACGGCCCAGCGGCGGCGGCGCCGTCGGCGCGTACTCCGGATCGGACGGTGCGTACACGAGCGAACGGACGACCGCCGGATCGCTCCGGTCCGCCACGCGGGCGAGCAGATCGACGTCGAGCAGACCCAGCAGCGCGCGCCGCACACGGACGTCGACGAGTTCGGGCACCCGCCCGTTGAGCATGACCTCGAGCATCCGCGGTTGCGCGACACCCGCCGTCCGCACGTTCGGGATGACCCGGAGCTGCTGCGCCGTCACCTCGTCGCCACGCACGAGCGCGAGCTGCGTGTCGTTCGTCCGCATCGAGTCGGCGAGCTGCGCGGACGTCCCCGCACGCCGCATGACGACGCTGTCGGCCGCAGCAGGCGTCCCCCAGTAGCGGTCGTTGCGTTCGAGCACGATCTCGTCGCGGCCGCGGTCGAACGACTCGATGCCGAAGTACGACGCCGACACCGGAATTCCGTCGGCGAGCCCGGACTCGAAGCCGCCGGGCGAATCCTTGAGCAGGTGCGAGGGCAGCAGATCGGTGAACAGCTGCTGCCACGCGGGGTACGGATCGCGCAGCTCGACGGTGACGGTCTTGCCGCCACCCGACGACCGGACGTCCTCGATCAGCCGGTACCCGGCGGGATCGACGACGCCGGGCCTGCTGATCATCTGCTGCCACAGGTAGCGGAAGTCCTCGGCCGCGACCGGCGCGCCGTCGGACCACTGCGCATCGCCTCGCAGGACGTACGTGATGGTGAACGGGTCGGTCGAGGTCACCTGGGCCGACACGAGCAGCGCCGGATCGGGGAGCCAGTCGACGAGCTCGGGCCGATCGCCGTTCGATGCGGCCCGGAACGGGCTGGGCAGCACGAGCGACGCGACCGCCGCGTTCGCGGGCGACTGGTCCGCGAGCAGATGCGGGTTGAAGCCGTTACCGACGTCGTCGATGCCGACGACGAACGGCCTCGAGTCCGCGGGTGTCGCCGGTGCGGTCGTCGTCTCCGTCTCGGTGGACTCGACGGGCGGCGGCGGCGCCGCGGTGCACGCGGCGACCCCCAGCGCGAGGACGGCCGTCGCGGCCACACCGACGCGCCGCCGCATTCCGGCGGCGACGCGGCGCGGCACCGACACGGCGACTCGCCCGCGCACCGCTAGAGCGCAGCCTTGTCGCGCTGCTTGGCGCGCGACCGCTCGCGAGCCCGCTCGGTCGAGTTCAGGTGCACCTTGCGCACGCGGATCGCCTCCGGCGTGACCTCGACACACTCGTCGCCGGCACAGAACTCCATCGCGGCCTCGAGGCCCAGCTCGATCGGCTTCGCGAGCGTCTCCATGACGTCGGCCGTCGAGGAGCGCATGTTGGTGAGCTTCTTCTCGCGCGTGACGTTGATGTCGAGGTCCTCGGCACGCGGGTTGATGCCCACGACATGACCCTCGTACGTCTCGGCGCCGGGCTCGACGAAGAACGTGCCGCGGTCGGCGAGCTGGATCATCGCGAACGGCGTCACGGAGCCGGCGCGGTCGGACACGAGCGAGCCGGTGTGGCGGGCGCGGATCTCGCCGGCCCACGGCGCGTAGCCGTGGAAGACGGCGTTGGCGATGCCGGTGCCGCGGGTCTCGGTGAGGAAGTCGGTGCGGAAGCCGATCAGGCCACGCGACGGGACGATGAACTCCATGCGCACCCAGCCGGCGGCGTGGTTGTTCATCTGCACCATCTTGCCCTTGCGGGCGGCCAGCAGCTGTGTGATCGCGCCGAGGTGCTCCTCGGGGCTGTCGATCGTGAGCTCCTCGAAGGGCTCGTGCACCTTGCCGTCGACCTGTCGCGTGACGACCTGCGGCTTGCCGACGGTGAGCTCGAAGCCCTCGCGCCGCATCTGCTCGACGAGGATCGCGAGCGCGAGCTCGCCACGACCCTGCACCTCCCACGCGTCGGGGCGTCCGATGTCGACGACCCGCAGCGAGACGTTGCCGACGAGTTCGGAGTCGAGGCGCGTCTTGACCATGCGGGCGGTGAGCTTGTGGCCCTTGACGCGGCCGACGAGCGGCGACGTGTTGGTGCCGATCGTGATCGAGATGGCGGGCTCGTCGACCGTGATCTGCGGGAGCGCGACCGGGTTCTCGGCGTCGGCGAGCGTGTCGCCGATCATGATCTCGGGGATACCCGCGACGGCGACGATGTCGCCCGCGACGGCCGACTCGGCCGGGTGGCGCTCGACGCCCTCGGTCGCGAGCAGCTCGGTGATCTTGACGTTCTTGACGCCGTCCTCGTGCATCCACGCGACGGTCTGGCCCTTGCGGAGCTCGCCGTTGTGGATGCGGACGAGCGCGAGGCGGCCGAGGAAGTCGGACGCGTCGAGG
The DNA here is from genome assembly GCF_001894925.1 of Rhodococcus rhodnii NBRC 100604. Classification (GTDB taxonomy): domain Bacteria; phylum Actinomycetota; class Actinomycetes; order Mycobacteriales; family Mycobacteriaceae; genus Rhodococcus_F; species Rhodococcus_F rhodnii. Next base: position 51,306 of record NZ_BCXD01000001.1, read on the forward strand.
TTCGTGACGTGTGCCTGCAGCGGCGCGGCCACGTCGCCCTTCGGCGCCGGGATGTGCTCCATGAGCACGTCGAAGAGCGCGTCGAGGTTCTCGGCGGAGGGTGCCTGGCCGTCCTCGGGCTGCTCGGTCGACGCCTTGCCCTCACGGCCCGACGCGTAGAGCACGGGCAGGTCGAGCATCGCCTCGGCGGCCTCGGCTGCGGCGTCGTCGAGGTCGGACGCGAGGTCCAGGAGCAGATCCTGGCTCTCGCTCACGACCTCGTCGATACGCGCGTCGGGACGGTCGGTCTTGTTGACGACGATGATGACGGGCAGCGACGCGGCGAGGGCCTTACGCAACACGAAGCGGGTCTGCGGGAGCGGGCCCTCGGACGCGTCGACGAGCAGCACGACGCCGTCGACCATCGACAGGCCGCGCTCGACCTCGCCACCGAAATCGGCGTGGCCGGGGGTGTCGATGACGTTGATGACGGTGACCGAGCCGTCCGCGTTGTGCCGGTGCACCGCGGTGTTCTTCGCGAGGATCGTGATGCCCTTCTCGCGCTCGAGGTCACCCGAGTCCATGACGCGGTCGACCAACTCGGCGCGTTCCGCGAACGCCCCCGACTGACGCAGCATCGCATCGACGAGGGTGGTCTTTCCGTGGTCGACGTGCGCGACGATGGCGACGTTGCGGAAACTGGGGTTGGACACGCGGAGGCTCTCCTGAACTGACGGGTGCCTCGCACCGGACCGGCGCCGGAAGACGGGCGGTCACGCGCGAGGCGTACGGGCGGCCGATCCATCGGGCGTCCCGACGAGCGCGGGAATCGCATACACGGCCTACAGCATCCTACCGGTGAGCACGGCGGTCAGGTCGGGCAGCCATGCCCGGTCGGCCGGGACGAGGTCGGCGGCGGCCAGTTCGTCGGCGCCGACCCACCGCACCGCGGCGTGGTCGAGAGCGTTCACGGTGCCGCCGCGCAGCGTGGCGCGGTACGCGCGGAGTACGAGCCCGGAGCCGAGCGGAACGTCCACGCCGATGCGCTCCCCGACGTCGGCGACGACACCCAGCTCCTCGTGGAGTTCGCGACGAAGTGCCTGCTCGGGGGTCTCCCCCGGCTCGACCTTGCCGCCCGGGAGTTCCCACAGTCCCGCGAGCTCGGGCGGCCGGGTGCGTTGCGCGAGCAGCAACCGCGAGCGGTGCACCAGTGCACCCGCGACGACCTCGCGCAGCGCGGCGGGTTCGGCGGATTCGATTGCCGGTCGGTCGCTCACCGTTCCATCATGGGGTATGCCTTCGCTGCTGTCCGACGGGGAGATCACCGCGGCGCTGGCCGGGTTGCCCCGGTGGCGCCGGGCCGGTGACGCACTCGCCCGCACCGACGAGGCGCCGTCGTTCCCCGACGCGATCGACCGCGTCCGCCGCGTGGCCGATATCGCGGAGCGGCGCGACCACCACCCCGACATCGACATCCGATGGCGGACGGTGACCTACACGCTGCGCACTCACTCGGCGGGCGGGATCACGGAGCTCGACGTCGAACTGGCTCGTTCGATCGAGCCGGAGCTGGGTCGGGAGTGACGTCGCGGCGGGCCCGTCCCGCGACGGCGAACAGCACGTAGACGGCCACGACGCCGACGACGTCGACGGCGCCGATCCACGCCAGCACGCCGGGCCGTGAGACGTCCCAGATCGAGTCCTGGAAGAACGAGAGCACCCACGGGACGCCGACGAGCGTCGTGACGAGCCAGTAGCCCGCGACGATCCTGGTCGCGACGAGGTGTGCGTACGGGCCGTGCACGAGCCACACGAGCAGCGGGATCGCCCACACCCAGTGGTGCGACCACGAGATCGGCGAGACGCACAGGCCGAACAGCTGCACCACGAGCAGCGTCCCGAGCCGATCTGCACTGCCGATACCCCGCCACGCCGCGATCGCGAGGATTCCGACCACCGCGCACGCCCCGAGCCACAGCGGACCGGACCCGACGTCCTCGCCGGCCACGCGCGACAGCGCGCCGCGCAGCGACTGGTTCCACACCGACGCGACGGGACCGATGCGGTCGGCGTCGCCGAGCAGCGTCGTGAAGTACTCGCGTGCCGCGGAGCCCACGAGCAGCCAGCTCAGTGCGACCGTCCCGGCGAACGCGACGGCCGAGAAGACCGCCGCACGCCACCGGCGCTGCGTCAGCAGATAGAGACCGGTGATGGCGGGTGTGAGCTTGATCCCCGCCGCGATGCCGACGAGCGCACCCGACAGCCACCACCGCGTCGAGAGTGCCGCGCCCACGAGGGCGAGCGCGAGGAAGACGTTGACCTGCCCGTAGTCGAGGGTCGTCCGCACCGGCTCGGTCCACATGCCGACGGCCGTCCACACCATCGCGATCGACGCGGCCCTGGGCCCGTCCGCGCCGTCGCCGAGCAGCAGCCGCTGGCTCATCCGGACGAGGACGTAGAGCCCGGCGACCGTCGCGAGCTGCCACGCGATACCGACGAGCGCGAACGGCAGCACGTGCAGCGGATAGAACACGAGCGCCGCGAACGGCGGATACGTGAACGGCAGCGGGAAGTCCGGGGTGTCCTCGGAGTACGTGAAGTCGTAGAGATCGCCGTCCCACAGCGACGCGGCACCGCCGACGTAGACGTGCAGGTCGACGAGGTTCATGCCGTTCGGCGAGAAGAGCGTCCAGGCGAGCCGCGCGAGGACGGCGACCGCGAGCAGCCACGGCGCCCACCGCAGCACCGGCCTGGCCGCGTCCGATCCGGAGCGGACGACACCCTGTTCGGACACTGTTCTGACACTCCCGGCGGCTCGGGTCGGCGACTGGTTCGGGGAAACGACCGGGACCGGCGACTGTGCAGGCCCGTGAGGGGGTGCCGGTCGCCCGTCAGACTAGCGCGCGGCCGCCGCTCGACCCCGCACGGTGCGCGGTGCGGCGGGCGCGTCGCCGGTAAACCTCAGCAGTCACATCAGTAACAGTTGCATCTCTCCTCTCATACGGCACAGGTGTATGGCGTTAAGGTCACCAGCGGAACACCCCACGGCCGTGATGCCATACACTCCGTCCGGAGTGAGCGGCACCCGCCGATGTCACGCCTGAAGAGGACCCCCGCGGAGGGAAATTCGTCTCCGCGTCGCAACACAAGGATGGGGAGACCGTGCTTCGAATCACCGGTCATCGCACCGCTCGACACACGCGCCCGCGCGCGGGCCTCGTGCGCCGCACCACGACAGCCCTCGCGATCGCCGCGGCCGCAGCTCTCGCCGCGCCTGCCCACGCGTTCGCTCAGCCGGCCCCGCCGCCGGTTCCCGAGGGCGTCCCGATCGACGCGCTCGCGTCGCTCGCTCCCGCGATCATCGGTGCCGCCGCAGGCCCCACCGACGTCGCGGGCGGCCAGAACGCGCTGCTCGATCAGGTGCGCGTCCTGCTCGAGACCCCCGGCATTCCGCCCGAGATCAAGTCGACGCTCGAGCGCGTCCTCACGTTCCTCGACGGCAGCGGTGGCGGCGGTCCCGAGATCCCGCAGGACGGACCTGCCATCGCGCAGTTCCTCTACCCCACCGTCGGCGCGGGCTGCATCGGCCCCGAGTCCGACGCCATCGGCACCGCACTCGCCGTCCCCGGCCCCGCGACGCTCCCGCCCCCCGGCCCCGGCGCCGGGCAGGCCGGATTCGTGTTCACCGCGCTCGGCACCGCACCCGCGGCCGACACGCAGGACCTCACGGTCGACTGGGTCAACATCGACACGATGGGCCGCGGCACCGTTCCACTGACGAACGAGGCCCGGATCAACCCCGAGGGCCCGGCGACGCTCTCGGCGATCGCCGACACCGGCCCGGGCCGCGTCCTCGCGGTCATCTCCGGTGGCATCACGACGCTGCCCGAGGGCGAAGCACCCATCTCCTGCGGGTTCCTGCCCGTGGTCGGGATGTTCGTCGTCGCCTGACACCCGCTCCACAGCACTGGGCCCCTGCCTCTCCGGCAGGGGCCCAGTGCGTTCTCCGGGAGGGACCCAGTGCGTTTCGAGGACACTCACCGCGGGTAGACGCGAGCATGGCCGACGAGAACTCGCTGCTGTCCATCCGCTCACGCGGATCGATCCTGTCCATCGGCTCGGTCGGATCGATCCTCTCGATCGGGTCGACGGGCTCGATCCTGTCGATCGGATCGGTCGGCTCGTTCGGTTCGCTCTTCAGCACAGCGTCGTTCGCGAGCGGGCTGTCGATGTTCTCGGCGTTGTCCTTGCGTTCGCTCTTCGCGTGGCGCGGCGTCCGGTCGATCCCGACGGACCGGCCCGAGATCACCGTCGTCGCAGCCGACGACGTCGAACACGTGCAGTCCTGACGGCTTCTCGCCGCGACGGTCGCGTACTCGGCCGTCGCCGGCCGAGCAGCCCCTCACCACTGCCCGTAGTCGGCCTTCAGGATCGAGTTGCGGTCGATGCCGATGCCGTCGACGGACTGTTCGTCGATCTCGAACTGATGCAGGTGCGCGTGGGGGTTGACGTAGCCCTCGGGCGTGCCCCAGTCGTGCTGCCAGTAGTACGTTCCCAGCCCTGCCGCGACGGCGAGGTCGATCGTCGGCGAGTTGCCGTAGACGCCGACGCGCTCGCGCCCGATCACCGACTGCCAGCCGAGCAGGTAGGGCGCGATCATCGTCGCGAACTGGACTGCGTCGGGGTTGTCGTCGATCGACGCGTAGATCGGGGCGTGTGCCGGTCCCCCGGCTTCCTCGTGCAGCTGCAACCCGCGCCGGCCGTGCTTCACCCCGGCCTCGAAACCACCCTTCCAGTCCGCGGTCTCGGCCTTGCCGTACTGGTAGCACGACACGACGGCGAGTCCCGCGGCCTGTAGCGCCTGCGCCTCGTCGGCCAGCATGGGCTTGCCGGCCATCCATTCGGCGCCGGGCCTGCGATCGGAGACGTACCGGATGGCTCCGGCGAATCCCGCCGCGGCGATCGACCCTGCCGAGGGCACCCCCGCCGAGTAGTCGATGAGCGTGCCGAGCGACTGCGCGGACGCCGTCGCGGTGGTCGCGGCGAAGCCCCCGAGTCCGGCGAGCGCCGTCCCCGCGGCGGCGTAGCGGAACAGATCGCGGCGTGACAACTGCACTGGGAACTCCCGGAACGCTGAATCGATGGTCGCCTCGGATTCCATCACAGCACACGCGCCCCGTGGGCCGCTTCCGTCACGTCGGCCACCGACTTGCATCACATCACTTGCGGGAGGACCTATTTCGGCTCGAGCGAGGTGAAGAAACCCGGCTCGATCTCGACGTCCTCGACGACCCGCGTCGTCGTGCGCACCCCGAGCCCGTGCTCCTTGAACAGCTCGCACAGCCGGTCGCCGTCGATGAGGTCGACCGGTGGTGCGCCGTCGCGCTTGGCCTCGGCGCGGGCGTCACCGGTGAACGTTCCCGTCGTGATCAGCAGTCCCTTGTCGCCGCGGCCGGACATCGCGCCACGGAAGTCGCGGACCGCCCGCGCCTCGACGCTTCCGGCGAAGCGGCGGCACTGGAAGAACACCGGAAAGCTCAGCAACGACACCTGATAGAGCCCCAGCCCTTCGACGTCGCCGTCGGCGCCTCGCGCCGTCACCGTGGCGCTCGAGAATCCGGCTTCGCGTAGCAACCGCTGGATCAGCCGCTCGAACGCGTCGGGCGACATCCGCAGGACGGTGTCGAGCAGCCGGTCCTTCCAGTCCACGTCGTTCTCTGCCTCGGCGATCTCCGCGTCGGGCTCCGACGTGTCGGGATCGTGTACATCGGTGTCGTGCACATCGGTGTCGTGCACATCGGACTCGTGCGTATCGAGTCGCGGCGCACCTGCGGCGACCGACCCGTTCGTTCCCCGCGACTGCTCGTGCGCACGTCGCGACGCCGCCCGCGCGGACTTGCGGGCGGCGTTGCGCTTGCGATTCTCGGCCGAGAACTCGGCGTGGAGCGGACGGATCCGATCCTCGGTGACCTCGCGACCCTGCTCCGTCACGCTCCACACGCCACGCCGGCTGTTGGTGAGCAGACCCATCCCCTTGAGGTAGGTGCGCGCCCACGCGAGCCGATACTCGATCTCCGTGCTGGGTCCGTCCCCGTGCAGTACGGCCTGGACCTCCGAGGAGAGCCCTTCCCGCTCGATCACCGCACTGTCGAGTTCGTCGTTCGACGCCGAACCGCCGAGCGCGATCGCCGCCTGCAGTGCCGGCCAGAGCAGGTCCACGTACTGAGGAACGTGCACAGTCATGCCCGACAGCATGCCCGAGCCGCCGCGGGCGGCTCGAACTGGCTCACTCCGACGTGACCTCGAAATCGACGCGGTTGGGGTCGACATCGGAGTCGTCGGGGTTGCCTTCGGAGCTGACGTCGAGCCGGTCCTCGGAGATGCCCTCCTCGACGAGCTTGCTCTTGACGGCCTCACCCCGCTCCTGCGCGAGATCGTCCGCCGCGCTCGAGTCCTCGTCCATCGCGTAGGCCTTGATCTCGAGCTTGTCCTCGTTGGTCTCGAGGGCGGCGGCGACCGCGGTGAGCGTCGCGTTCTGGAGCGTGCCCAGTTCGGCGCTGTTGGCATCGAACGAGACCGGGGCCGCCCCGACCGCGCTGTTGATCGCGTCCTGGACGGCGTTGCCCGCCTGCTCGGTCAGCGAGGTCACGGTGCTCTGCACCGCGTCGGTAGTGCTCTGGTCCTCGGCCGCTTCGGTCGTCGTGGTCTCCTGCGAGCCGGAATCGTCGTTCGTACACGCGGCGGCGCCGAGGGTGACGACCGCTGCGGCCGCCGCTGCAGCGGTGATGCGTCGAACGGTGGTCGTGCGCTTCATGGGAGCTCCTCACGTCGTGGCCACTGGCAGATCGCGGCACTGCCCGGCGTCGTTCGCCTGCCTGTTCTCGTCGCCTCGAACATAGCGAGGACCGCGGTGACGATGGGGTCGCTCGGGTGAGAGGGCACACGCGATGTCGGCACCCCGGACTACCGTCGCGGTCATGGCACTCGGAGTCTCCCGTCGTCGGGCGATCGCCTTCCGCGCTCGTGCGCAGCAACTCGACCGCGCGCCGGGGAGCAACGACGACTGCGCCCTGCTCGACGCCGGAGTGCAGGACACCGGACCCGACGGCGCACGGTGGGCACTGGTCGCCCGCGGCGCCGACGCGCTCGCGGCGACACCGGATGCACTCTCGCTCGCCTGGACGCTGCGCGGTGCCCCGCACGCCTACCGCACGCACGATCTTCCGGCGATCGCAGCGGCGACCGCGCCCTTCTCCGATGCCGACGCGGCCAAGCGCATCTTCGACGCGAACCGGCCGCTGAAGCAGGCCGGCATCGGGACGTGTGACGCGCTGAGGGCTGTTGCCACCGAGATGCGCGACATCGTGCGGAGCCCGACCGTCAAGGGCGAACTGTCGCGGCAGCTCACCGAGCGCATGCCCGAGCCGTATCGGCGGTACTGCAGACCGTGTGATGCCGTCCATCTGTACGAGCAGCCGTTCCGGCTCGCCGCTCTGCAGGCGGGCCTTCGCCTCCAGCCCGGCACCTCGCCCCCGGTCCTCGAGCGCATCCCGGGGATGCGTCCGCCCCTCTTCCATCACTCGGACGAGCCCGCCGACCCGCGGTTCGACGTCGTGCGCGCGACCCTTCGCTTCCACGGCCCCACCACGCCCGCGATGACCGCCCAGGTTCTCGACGCGCCGATTCGGGAGGTGAAGGAGCGGTGGCCGGACGACGCAGTGGAGGTGCGCGTCGAGGGCGAGCCGGCGTGGGTGCTGGAGCATGACGTCGACGAACTCGCGGGTGCCGAGCCGACGGACGACGTCCGATTGCTGAGTGCGTTCGACCCGCTCCTGCAGGCTCGCGATCGTGATCTGCTGCTCCCGGATCCGGCGGCCCGCGCGGCGCTGTGGCCACGCCTCGGCCGGCCGGGTGCGATCACCGTGGGCGGCGAGATCGTCGCGACGTGGCGCCCGCGGACGTCGCGCGGCTCGCTCGCCGTTCGGGTGGCACCGCTGCGTGCACTCACCGCAGGGGAGCGCGCCGAGACGCAGGACTGGGCCGAACGCCTCGCCGAGTTCCGCGGGGTGACGCCGGGCGGTGCGGAGTTCTCCGACTGACGGCGGCTACGCCAGCGACAGGTGCCAGACGGTGGCGGCCGCGAGTGCGCCGAGGCCGTTGAAGGCCCAATGGAGGCCGATGGGGGCGATGAGGCTGCCGGTGTGATGCCGCAGCCAGGTGAAGACGACGCCGGCGATCGAGGTCGCGATCACGGCGAGGCCGATCCCGGCGACCTGCCCCCAGACGCCGCCGCCGAACAGGGACAGCAGGCCGGCGTTGCCCGCGGTCAGGCCCATCGACGACGCGATGTGCCACATGCCGAACAGCAGCGAGCCCGCGACGAAGATCCCGCGGGCGCCGTACAGCCGCTGCAGCGATCCGTGCAGCGCGCCGCGGAACGCGAGTTCCTCGGGGATCACGGTCTGCAGCGGGATCACGATCATCGACGCCACGAGCGCACCGGAGATCGTGGCGTAACGGTCGGCGAGGAAGAACTGCCGCGTGAACGGCAGTGCGGCGCCGATCGCGATCACCGCGGTCACCGCCGCGACGGCGGCGAGTGCGTACAGCGTGCCCTTCTTCAGATGCCGGGGCGAGAGGCCGAGTTCCGACCACGCCATTCCGCGGCGGCGCATGAGCACGAGCAGGACCGCCGCAGCGATCGGCACGGTGGCGACGCTCGCCCACGTCGTCGTGAAGTGCGCGACGAGATTGGTGCCCACGAGGACGGCCACGACGACCGCGACGTCGACGTACGCCGTCGTTCGCGAGAATCGCGCCGTCTCGGGTGGAGCGCTTGCTGTTGCAGCAGTCATCGAGAGACGAGTCTACGGAGAATCACGGTCGGAGGATGTGAAGCGAGCCACGCGACCCTACTCACCGAGCCACGCGACCCTACTCACGGGTACGGGACCTGCGCGCATCGGAAAAACCGCCCAGTCTAGCCTGAAACGGACCCGACGAAACAGGCTTACAGGAGTACGAGATGGCGGACTTCCTCTACGAGGATCTGTTGCCGATCGGTGAGGACCCCACCGAGTACCGGCTGCTCACCACGGAGGGGGTGTCCACTGTCGAAGGACCGGACGGCCGGACCTTCCTGCAGGTCGAACCCGAGGCGCTGCGGCTGCTCACCGAGACCGCGCTGCACGACATCTCCCACTACCTGCGCACCGATCACCTGAAGCAGGTAGCCAAGATCCTCGACGATCCCGAGGCGTCGAACAACGACAAGTTCGTCGCGCTCGACCTGCTCAAGAACGCCGCGATCGCCGCGGGCGGCGTGCTGCCGATGTGCCAGGACACCGGAACGGCGATCGTGATGGGCAAGCGCGGCCAGCACGTGCTCACGCCGGGCGACGACGAGCGTTCGATCGCACGCGGCGTCTACGACGCGTTCACGCGGCTGAACCTGCGGTACTCACAGAACGCGCCGCTGACGATGTGGGACGAGAAGAACACCGGCTCGAATCTGCCCGCGCAGATCGAGCTGTACGCGGACACCGCGGCCGGCCACGAGAACGCCTACAAGTTCCTGTTCATGGCGAAGGGCGGCGGCAGCGCCAACAAGTCGTACCTGTACCAGGAGACGAAGGCGATCCTGAACCCGGACTCGATGATGCAGTTCCTCGAGGCCAAGATCCGCTCGCTCGGCACGGCCGCGTGCCCGCCGTACCACCTCGCGATCGTCGTCGGCGGCACGTCCGCGGAGTTCGCGCTCAAGACCGCGAAGTACGCGTCCGCCCACTACCTCGACGAACTGCCCACCGAGGGCGCGATCACGGGACGCGGCTTCCGTGACCACGAACTCGAGAAGCGCGTCTTCGAGCTGACCCAGGAGATCGGGATCGGCGCACAGTTCGGCGGCAAGTACTTCTGCCACGACGTCCGCGTCGTCCGGCTGCCGCGGCACGGCGCATCGCTGCCCGTCGCCATCGCGGTGTCGTGCTCGGCGGACCGTCAGGCCAAGGCGAAGATCACGCCCGAGGGCGTCTTCCTCGAGAAGCTCGAGTTCGATCCGGGCCGCTTCCTGCCCGACGTCACCGACGCGCAGCTCGACGCAGAGACCGACGGCATCTCGGGCACCGGCAAGGGTGCAGCGGTGAAGATCGACCTCACGAAGCCGATGCCCGAGATCCTCGCCGAGCTCTCGAAGCATCCCGTCAAGACGCGCCTGTCACTCACCGGTCCGCTCGTCGTCGCGCGCGACATCGCGCACGCGAAGATCAAGGAGCGGCTCGACGCCGGCGAGGAGATGCCGCAGTACCTCAAGGATCACCCCGTCTACTACGCCGGTCCTGCGAAGACGCCGGAGGGGATGCCGTCGGGCTCGTTCGGGCCGACGACGGCCGGGCGCATGGACTCGTACGTCGAGCAGTTCCAGGCCGCCGGCGGCTCGATGGTGATGCTCGCGAAGGGCAACCGCTCGAAGCAGGTGACGGACGCGTGCGACACGCACGGCGGCTTCTACCTCGGCTCGATCGGCGGGCCCGCGGCGCGCCTGGCGCAGGACTGCATCAAGAACGTCGAGATCATCGAGTACGAAGAGCTCGGCATGGAGGCGGTCTGGAAGATCGACGTCGAGGACTTCCCCGCGTTCATCGTCGTCGACGACAAGGGCAACGACTTCTTCGCGCACACCGGTGAGGTCACGCTGACGATCGGCAAGCGTCCCGGACTGTAGAGCCCGGCACGGACGACGGCGCCGCCGCTTCCTTCGAGGGAAGCGGCGGCGCCGTCGTCATGAGCGGGAGTCGGTGCCGGATCGGTGACGGGAGGTCAGTGCCAGATGACGGCGACGAGGATGTTCACGATCGCGAGGATGCCGACGGCGTGGACGAGCATCGGTGCGACGGCGACGGGCGCCGCAGTCGCAGTCGCGGCCGTCCCGCCCGAGCCGGGGGCAGGCGTCGTCGCCTTGTTCTGCTTGGCGCGCGCCACCTCGGCGAGCGCGACGACGATCAGCGAGATCAGCAGCTTCACACCGATCTTGATGTGGTTGTAGTCCTTGTCGAGCGCAGCCTCACCGAGGCCGACCAGGAACAGGCCGCTCAGGAACTGGATGCGTGCGCCCCACACGATCACCTCGGTGACTCGGGGGGTTTTCAGGACCGCGAAGTAACCGCCGACGAGGGCCGCGAGGCCGAGCATGTGGACCACGACCAGCAAGCTGTACAAAAAGGACATGGTGTCACTCTACCTGCGTCTACTACAGACTACGTAGTTCGTGTCACCCAATGGTCGTCGTGTCCACGATTCCAGCGTCCGCCGCGGCGGCGCGATACCAGTGGCCGAGGGAGGCGACCGTCTCGTGCGCATTCAGGCCGCTCGGGTTCGGGAGCAGCCAGAGCGCCGCGTTCTCGAACGGCTCGGCCGCACGTCCGAGCACCGCGTCACGCACACCGAACGCCGTGCGGTAGGCCGTGATGCCGAGAATCGCGACCACCGACGGCGAGATCCGGCGCACGGTCTCGTGCAGTTCCGCACGACCTGCCCGGAGTTCGTCCTTCGTGAGTTCGTCCGCGCGTGCCGTCGCGCGCCGCACCAGATTCGTGATCCCGATCCCCCGCTCGGTGAGGGCGCGCGCGTCGTCGTCCGACATGCCCCGGGACGCGTCGATGGGACGGTCGACGATGCCCGCGGCTGCGAGCGCCGGATAGAAGCGATTGCCGGGCCGCGCGAAGTGGGCTCCTACGGCCGCCGTCCAGAGGCCCGGATTGATGCCGACGAACAGCAACCGGCATCGTGGCCCGACGAGATCGTGAATCTCCGCGTCGCGGTAGGCCTCGAGTTCGGCGCGCGTGAATCCCATGCCGGGACCTTCTCACGCAGACGGCCTTCTCACGCACGAGAGGCCCGGACCTCGCGGGTCCGGGCCTCTCGTGCGAAGGAAACGGTCAGACGCCGAGCGAGGGCGCGAGCGTTCCGAACCAGGCTTCCTTGAGGCGGTCCTGCCAGTAGTTCCACCAGTGGATGCCGTCGGCGCTGATGTGCGTCTGGACGCGAGCACCGGCCGCCTGCGCGGCGGGAACGAACAGGCCGCTGCTGATGCCGGACGCCATCTCGAGCGGAACCATCTGTGCGAACCACACGGGGTCGAACTCGGCGCTGAGCGGGTTCACCGACGGGTCGCTGGTCGGCGAGCCGCCGCCGGCCGAGATGTAGACGCCCTTGCCGCGCAGGTTGCCGACGTTCGCGAGCGGATCGTTCGCGAGCCACCGACCGGCGGGCCACACGCCCCACATGTTGAACGGGTTGCCGCCCATCTCGGCGACGGAGAGCTGAATGCCCTGCGCGAAGCCGGGAGTCGCGGCGGTCGGGTAACCGCTGAACGACGCGACCGCGTTGTACATGTCGGGGTGCTTGGCCGCGAGGGTCAGCGCCGACGTACCGCTCATCGACAGGCCCGCGATGGCGTTGTTGACGCCGTCGCTGCCGAACTCCGCTGCCATGACGCCCGGGAGCTCGCGCGTCAGGAAGGTTTCCCACATCTGCCGGCCGAGGTGCGGGTCGTCCCGCTGCCAGTCGGTGTAGAAGGAGCCGCCGCCACCGAACGGGATCGCGACGTTGACGTGCTTGTCGGCGAAGAACACCTCGACATCGGTGTTGATGAGCCACCCGTTGTCGTTGTCGGGGGCACGCAGCCCGTCGAGCAGATAGAGGGTGGGGGCCGGCCCGCCACCCGCGGCCCGAAGAACCTTGACCGGGATGGTCTTGTTCATCGAGGGCGAGTGCACGTAGGTCAGGGTGGAGTCAGCGTGCGCGACAGCACCCGTCCCCAGCACCGTGAAGAAGCCGGTCAACAGCGTTGCGACGATTCCCAGAATCAGGGTTCGAGCGCGACGTAGCACCATTCGAGTCGTCCTTCGAGCTCCGGGCAGAGAGTTCCTGCGAGAGTTGACGGATGCTGAGAGTAACAGCGTGCCGACCGTCCGGCTTCTTCGATCTCCGAATAGTTGCCGATCCGCAATTTCGCCTCTCCCGTCACACGAGTCACCGACCCGCCGTGTGACCGGGACCACCTCGGCGGGAAAACAACTCGCGACGCCGACGCACGCTGGGATAGCGTCGTCGGGTCTCCCGGTCGACCCGATCCGGGCTTCGACGACCCCGGCCGTCTCCCCGGTGGTCCCCACCGTGTCCGAAAGGTGTCCCGTGTCCGAGTTCGACCGGCAGAATTCGAGTGCCGTCGCTGCCGAGCCCGAACCGAACGAGCACGTCTCGAACGACACCGGCACGGCGATTCCCCGTCGGCATCTGCTGCTCATCGGTGTGCTGCTCGTCGCGAGCTTCGTCGTCATCCTCAACGAGACGGTGATGAGCGTCGCGATCCCCGTGCTCCAGAACGATCTCGGGGTCGAGCCCGCCGTCGGCCAGTGGCTCACGACCGGTTTCATGCTCACGATGGCGATCGTCATCCCGACGACCGGCTTCCTGCTGAAACGCATCCGCACCCGGACGCTGTTCGTCGCTGCGATGTCGCTCTTCTCGGCGGGCACGCTCATCGCGTTTCTCGCACCGGGATTCGAGATCCTGCTGTTCGCCCGGGTCGTGCAGGCGACCGGCACGGCGATCATGCTGCCGATGCTCATGACGACGATCATGACCGTCGTCCCGCCCGCACGACGCGGCGCGATGATGGGCAACATCTCGATCGTCATCGCCGTCGCGCCGGCGCTCGGGCCCACGATGTCGGGGTTCGTGCTCGATCACTTCGGGTGGCGGTGGATCTTCGGTCTCGTCCTCCCCATCGCGCTCGGCGCGCTCGCCCTCGGTACGCGGTACGTCGTCCCGGTCGGCGAGATCTCCAAGGTCCGGATCGACCTGCTGTCGATTCCGCTCGCGATCCTCGGATTCGGCGGCCTGGTCTACGGGCTCGTCAGCATCGGCAAGGCGGCCGGCGAGAGCGCGATCCCGATGTGGCTGCCGTTCGCGATCGGCATCGCGGCGATGGTGGCGTTCGTGGCGCGGCAGCTCCGCCTCCAGCGTGAGGATCGGGCGCTGCTCGATCTCCGTGTCTTCCGCCAGGCGCAGTTCTCGATCGCCGTCGTCGCGATGCTGCTCGGCTTCGGCACGATGATGGGCACGTTCATCGTCGTCCCCTACTTCGCGCAGAGCGTTCTGGGACTCGATCCGCTCCAGACGGGCCTGATCACGCTGCCCGGCGGCCTGCTGATGGGTGCTGCGGGCCCGATCATCGGCCGCATCTACGACGCCCGCGGCCCACGTGTGCTGGTGATCCCCGGTTCGCTGCTCGTCGCGGCGGGCGTCGGAATGCTCACGACCGTCGACACGTCGACCGGTCTCGGATGGTTGCTCGCAGCGAACACGGTGCTGTGCCTGGGCCTGGCGGCGACGTTCACGCCGCTCATGACGTCGGGGCTCGGTTCGATCGAGCCGTCGCTGTATTCGCACGGCTCGGCGGTCGTCGGCACCTTCCAGCAGGTCGCGGGTGCGGCGGGTACGGCGCTGTTCATCACGATCATGACCGTCGTCGCGACCGCGCAGCCGGGTGGCCTCTCCTCCCCCGATGCCGTGGTGGACGGTGTGCGCACGGTCTTCCTGGTGGCGGGCGGCCTCGCGATCGCCCTCATCGCGGTGTGTGCGCTGGTGCGTCGCCCGGCGACGCAGTCGGTCTCCGTCCCCCTGCACTGACCCGGCTCGGTTCTGCGGTTCTGCGGTTCTGCACCCCATTTGTCGTTCTGCACCCCTATCGGCCTGCCGGTAGGGGTGCAGAACGACGACCGGGGTGCAGAATCGCCTCGCGGTTACGCTCGAAGGTATGGCAGAACGGCAGCACGATCGCGAGATCAGGCCCGTCCCCCGCTCCCTGTGGGAGCGGATGACGTGGCCGATCGCGTTCGCCGTCGTCGCGATCTCCGCATTCGTGCTCAACGGCGTCGTCCACGCGCCGCTGTGGATCTCGATCGTCGTCGCGCTCGTCGTCGGCGCCGTCTGGCTCGGGTACATGCACGCCCGCGACCTCCGCGCGATACGCCGGTCGCGTCGCGAACGGTCGTGACGTTCACTCCCCGCACGCTCTCACCCCACGTGCACCCGTGGGCGGTGGTGCGGGTCGGGTTCGGCACGACGCAGCACCTCGTGGGTCACGGCCGCGTCCTGCCCGTTGCCGAGGAACAGGAAGCGCACGAGTTCGGCCGACGGACTGCGCTCGGACCAGTCGAAGTACAGGTCGGGCTCGACGCCGGTGACGTCGCGAATCCGCAGCGCGACGGCCGCGATCGCATTGGGGACCGCCGCCGCGCGCACCCGTAGCACCCGATACCCGGCGACCTCGCACCCCGTCACGACCAGATCCGTCCCGAACTCGGAGGCGTCCACGACCGTCGCCTCGAGGAAGAGCAGCCGGTGGGAACGTGGAATGTGGCTGTGCGCCCGCTCCACCCGTTCCTTGCGCCTGTAGTCCGCCGCCGATCCGTCAGCGCGGTGCGCGACGAGGTCGACGCGCCCGCGCGCCGCGTCCTCGGTCACGAACCGCGTCGCGGTCTCGTCGAGCCCGATCGACGTGGCGCGCAACTCGAACGAACGGAACGCGCGCGACAGGAACGACACCACGACGATCGCAGCGACGAACAGCGACGCGACCTTGACGCCGTCGGGGCGCTCTACGACGTTCGCGGCCGTCGTGTAGACGAACACCACGGCGACGGCACCGAACGCGACGACCAGCCGCCGTCGGCGTTCACGGCGTGCCGACAGCGCGACGGCGACCGTCGCGGACGTGATGAGGACGAGAACACCGGTCGCGTAGGCGGCGCCCTGCGCGTCGACGCTCGCGTCGAAATACACGGTGAGCGCGATCGCGATCGCCCCGAAGATCAGGACGAGCGGCCGCACGGCGCGGGCCCACTCGGGTGCCATGCCGTACCGCGGGAGATAGCGCGGAACGAGGTTGAGCAGGCCCGCGAGCGCCGAGGCGCCCGCGAACCACAGGATCGCGATGGTCGCGGCGTCGTACGCCGTACCGAATCCCGCGCCGAGCCGCTCGTGGGCGAGATACGCGAGCGCCCGGCCGTTCGCGCTGCCGCCGGGTTCGAGCGCGTCGTCGGGGATCAGAATCGTCGTGACGAGGCTCGACGTGAGGAGAAAACCGCTCATGACGAGCGCGGCCGTCGTCAGCAGCTGCTGCGCGCCGCGGATGCGTCCCGCGGGGTCGCGTTCGGTGTCGCCCGGTGCTCCCCGGATCGAGGGCATCACCGCGACGCCCGTCTCGAAGCCCGACAGTCCGAGCGCGAGCCTCGGGAACACGAGCACCGCGGCCACGACGATGAGCAGCGGATTGCCGTGCGAGGTCGTCATCGCGTGCGACCAGTCGACGACGAGATCGGGCGCGGTCGCGATCTCGACGAGGGCGTCGACGATCACCACCGCGTTGAGCAGCAGATAGACCGGCACGATCACGAGCGCGATGCGGATGGCCTGCGTGAAACCGATGAGGAAGACGGCGACGAGGGCGAGCACGAGGAGGATCGTCAGCGGCAGCGCGGAGTCGTCGAACCTGCTCGGCGACAACGGGTTCTCGAGGATGTGGGCGCTCGCATCGGCCGTCGAGAGCGTGATCGTGATCATGAAGTCCGTCGCGGCGAAGCCGAGCAGGACGAGCACGAAGATCTTGCCGTGCCAGCGCGGCAGCAGCCGCGCGAGCATCGCGATCGACCCCTCACCGTGCGGGCTCTCACGCGCGACGCGGCGGTAGACGGGCAGTGCGCCGAGGAGGGTCAGTGCGACGAGGACGACCGTCGCGACGGGGGCGATCGCTCCGGCGGCGAGTGCCGCGATGCCCGGCTGATAGCCGAGCGTCGAGAAGTAGTCGACGCCCGTGAGGCACATGACCTTCCACCACGGATGCCGGTGCTCGTCCTTCGTGACGACGCGATGCGGCCCCAGGTGCGACGGACCTCGCTGCGACGTTCCCGCCGTCAGCCAGTCGATCACCCGCCGCCGAACCGGCATCGTCGCACCTCGTCGCCACTGCGGAACGCCTGCCGGTCCAGTGTGCGCGGTGGTGGTCGGGTCAGGCGGCCGATTCCAGCGCCTCCGCGAGGATCCGCACGAAAGCGTCGCGGATGCCCCGGTCGCCGCGGATCCGCTCGTCGACCTCGATGTGCACGAAGTCGGCGCCCACGGCCCGCGCCGCGGCTCCCTCGACGTTGGTCGTCGCGCCGAGTGCGGCGCACGCGCGGCCGTCGTACACGCAGGTCGTGAACCCGTGATCGCCGAGTACCCGGGCGAGGTGCCGCACGGTCGGCGACGGCTCGGGCGTACTGCTCGACAGGACGACCTCGCCGATGTCGTCGTGGTTTCCGCTGCCGAATCCGTGCACCTGGACGACCGTGGTCGCCGCGTCCACGAGGGCGCCGTCGACCGCGGCGAAGGCGCTGTCGGCGCGGTGCGCGGCGTCGCCTGCTCCGTCGCCGGCCGTGCGATGCGCACCGGCGACGAGCAGCGCGCGGGCCCTGGTCTGCTCGAACAGTGCCGCCGCGAGGTGTTCGCTGTGCAGGTCCGCGACGGGGTGCGGCGCCTCGACGACGAGCGGCGCGGGCGACGACTCGGGCGGCCGCACGACGTAGAGGCCGTCGCCGCGCATCGGATCGCCGCGTTCGACGAGTGCGCGGAACGACTCGCCCGAGCCACCCGACGCCGCGACGGCCACCGCCTCGTGCGACGAGACGTCGGCGCCGCCCGCCGTCAGGAGGTCGACGACGCCGGCGGCGATCTCCCGAGCGTGGGCGCGCGACGGCGGTGTGTACTCGTCGGCGCGGCCGGGTGAGGCGTCGACGACTCGGGCGACCAGTGCGTCGAGCGATTCCGGCTCCTCCGACCCGCACCCGGTGGCGCACGACAGCACGAGCGCCCCCACCGACACCGCGGCGAGGCCGCACCAGGCCGTGCGGCGTGAACTCACGAGCCGGTCACCTCCTGCCGCGACCACGTCGCCTCGTCGGCGAACGGCTCGGCCGGGCCCTCGGCGTCACCGGTCACGGCGACGGTCACCGATCGCGTCGTCTCGACGGTATCGAAACGCCTGCCCGCCGAACCCTCGGGCGCCCAGGAGACGAGCCGAACGTCGTCGACGGCGAGCCGCGGTCCGCTCACGGCGTCGCCGGGCGGGTTGAGCCGGACGAACGGCTGTGCCGCGACGGCGCCGGGCGGGACGACGGCGTCGAGCCGCACCTCCGCGCATCCGCCGCTCGTCCGGTCGCGTTCGGGCACCGCGATGTCGTCGGAGCCGATGCTGTGTCCGCTCGCGCCGTCGTACCACCGGATCTCGAGGATCGATCCGGGTGACGCCGAGCGCACGTCGGCGAGCA
Organism: Rhodococcus rhodnii NBRC 100604; assembly: GCF_001894925.1. Classification (GTDB taxonomy): domain Bacteria; phylum Actinomycetota; class Actinomycetes; order Mycobacteriales; family Mycobacteriaceae; genus Rhodococcus_F; species Rhodococcus_F rhodnii. Next base: position 69,656 of record NZ_BCXD01000001.1, read on the forward strand.
ACGAGAGGTGCTGTCCCCGAGCGACGTCGACGCGCCCGGCGGGCGTCGCGTACACGTCCTCGGTGCTGAGCGGGCTGCGGACGAGTTCGAGCCCGTCCCCCGCGCACCCCGCCGTCGGCGTCGTGCGTGCTGCGTCGCCCAGTTCCCACAGTCCCGCCGCGTCGCCCGGCGCCGGCGCGGCGTCGTCGAAACGTCCCGAGCCCCACAGCAGGTCGGTTCCGACGCGGACACCGGGGCCCGCCGACGCCACGAACCATCCCGGCCCGAGGCGCCGCGGCTCGCCCGGGGGCACGCGGGGCGCGGCCTGACGGACAGGAGCAGGAAGAGTCGGGGCGAGTTCGGCTCCGGCACCCATCAGGCGCGCCGCGCCGTCGACGCTGCCGGCGGCGATCCGCGACGCCGAGTCCGCGAGCGCACCCGTCACGGGAACCGGCCGTCCGCCGACGAGGACGAGTGGATCCGCCGAGGCGTGCACGGCCGCACCACCGCGCACGTCGACACGTACGAGATGCGATGGCACCGACGACCACGCCGCCGCGGCGTCGAGCAGGGTCCCGGTCGACTCGGCGATCACGGTCTCGCCCACGGTGCGGAGTCCGCCGGTCACCCGCGGATGGCCACCCACGACGATCGCCGCACCCGCGTGCGCCGCGGCGTCGGCCATCCGGCGGATCGTCGGCGACTGCTCGCGCTCGCCCTGTACGCCGCCGTGGAGCACGACGACGACGGTGTCGGCGGCCTCCCGCGCATCGCGCACGGCGCGCTCGATCCGCGTCGTCGAACACTCGGCGGCTCCGGCACGATCGTCCCGCGCGACGTACGGGATCTCGTGCTGGTCGCCGTCGACCGTCGTGCAGCCGACGAAGGCGACCGAGCCCGACGGGAGCCGGACGATCGCCGGCTGCCACGCCTCGTCCGCGGTTCTGCCCGCGCCGAAGTGCGCGACGCCCGCGAGGTCGAGGGCGGCGACCGTACTGTCCACTCCGGATTCGAGCGCGTCGAAGACGTGATCGTTCGCGAGCGAGACGACGTCGACACCCGAGATGCGCAGCGCCTGAGCCGCTTCCGGAGCGGAGGCGACGACACTCGCCTTGGTGGGATGGAACGGCGCGCGGCGTGGCGGAACGGGATCGGGTGGGGCCGTCACGAGCGGGGTCTCGAGATTCACCACAGCGACGTCGGCATCCTGGAGCAACGGCGCCACGGCGGCGAGGGCGTCGGCGTGATCCCCCGCCGTGCCCGGGTCGGCCGCCCCGTCGGCGGGCGCGAACGAGACGTCACCGCCGAAGCGCAACGCGGCCGATGCATCCGCGTCCGAGGTGAGTTCGATTCTCGTCGGCTCGCCCGGCGAGACCGCCTGGGTGCGGGCAAGCCGCCCCGGAGCCTGCGCCGACGCGAGTCCGGGACGCTCCGTGGGCAGCGCGAACATCCCGTCTGCGTCGGTCCTGGCGAGATGACCGCCCACGCGGATCGTCGCGTCCGCGACCGGCGCGCCCGTTTCGTCCACGACGGTCCCGCGCATCGCGTCGTCGCCACCTGCGCCCGCGCGACCGGGCAGATACGCCGCCGCGGCCACCCCCACCCCGAGCACGACGACGGTCGCCACCGCAGGCGCGAGCCAGCCGTGACTATCTCTTCGGAACATGCTCTCGCCGTTCATGGTTCGCTCGTCCTTCGCCTGCTCGTCCGTCGTCCTGCCGGCGCGTGCCCGCCGTCACAGCAGACCCAGCGCGATCCCCGCGGCCGCGAGAAAGTTGGTGCCCGCGTACACCCCGCAGGCCGTCAGACCCGCGCCCCAGATCGTGCGTTCCCAGCCCTGCCGCTGCGCGTCGTTCGCGAGCAGCGCGGGAACCATGAGCGTCGCGACGGTCAGTCCTCGCCACGGGACGTAGTCGCCGCCCGTCGCCCACGTCACGAGAAGCTCTGCGCCCCAGGCCACCAGCGCCCCGACGAGCACCATCGTCGACAGCTTGCGTCTGCCGAAGATCAGCAGGTTCGGCATCAGCAGATGCACGACGACGAACCGCGTCACGAGCGCGACGAGAATCGCGAACAGCAGATCCGGCCAGCGTGGCCCGACCAGCGCGAGGTACGCGCCGGTGATGAAGCCACCCGAACGCAGGCCCAGCTTCGCGAACACGAGCATTCCGACGGCGACGCTCAGCGCGACGGCGAGCAGCAGGAGCTCCCGCGGGTAGCCGAGAACGCCTGCCAACTGGACGGTGTCGCTGCTGTCCGGACCCGGCGCGATCGACATCAGCGACGAGAACAGTACGAGGAACACGACGAGAATCAGTGTCGTCGCAGCGATCGCGGCGACCGTGCGCAGCGGCTTCTGCCGCGACATGTCGTGCGCGACGATGCCGGGCACGAGAAACCCGATGCCGGCGAGCGCGAACCACACCGGATCGAACCGGCCGAGAGCGCCCGCGATCATCGTGCACAGCAGGATCAGCGCGAGGCCGACGAGCATCTCCCACTCGAACTTGCGGCGGCCGTAGAGGATCATGCGGCGCGCGAGCACCACACTGACCAGGAGGTAGGTGAGGTACCCGACGCCGACCGTCACGACGATCGCCAGCGGGGCCGTGATGCTGAGGGCGAGATAAGCGGGCACGATCGCGCCGCCCGTCGTCAGCTGCACCTGCTCGTAGAAGAGCATGCTCAGCACGATGCCCATCACCAACGCGACTCGGACGACCTCCGGCGCGAAGTCATACTCGAGCATCGAGCCCGCCCGTCTCCGTCTCGTGGGCCCGCGACGCGAGCGCGGCGAAGCGGCGGTGTGCGTCGGCGCGCCGCAGCCGGGCCGCACCGGCGGGTGCCCGTCGCGGATCGCGGGAGAGGTCGAGTTCGTCGTGATGGTCGTCGCCACGCAGCTGCTCGAAGTGCTCGATGAGCAGTTCCGCCTGGTCGGTGTGGATGTTGATCATCCCGACGAGCACGCCCGTGGGACCGGAGACGAGACCCGCAACCGTGTCCAGGATCCGGTCGAGGTCGGGTTGCACCGTCTCGCCCATGTGATGGATCCGTTCGCGTGCGTAGCCGCGCGAGACCATCGTTCTGGTCACGGTGTCCTCGTACGCACCGAACGTGACGACGTGGTCGAGGTGATCCGACAGATCGTCGGGAACCATGTGCGCGAACAACTCTGCTCGCCGGCCTCGATCTCGCCGGTTGTTCAGGATGCCGATCACCGTTGCGCCGGACGGGAACTGGGCCTTCAACGTCTCGAAGGTCAGGACGACGCTCTCGCGGTCGTTGGCCGCGAACATCGGAACCCACAGCACCTGCTTGCCGCGAATGTCGTAGGAGCGCAACCGGACGACGCCGACGTCGGGCACCGACTTCCACATGCCCTCGAGGGCTGTCCGCCTGCCGACGCCGGTGAGTCGTGCGATCGCGAGCCCGATCGCGACGTTCGACTTGAACTGGAGGTAGTCGAATCCGCGCATGTCCTCGTCGGACACCGCCTCGGGATCGGCGTAGACCAGCACCGAGCCGCGTGCGCTGGGCGAGCCGTTCGCGCAGGTGCTCGCGATCCTCCGCCGTGACGACGATGCCGCCGCGCGGGATCGTCACCGACATCGAATCGGCGATCTCCTCGAGCGTCTCCCCCATCTCCTCCTGATGGTCCTCACGAACGTTGGTGATGACGGTGATGTCCGACCGCACCATGTACTCCTGCGAATACTGCTGGTAGAGCGGGCGAACCGCCATGCATTCGATGACGAGCGCCTCGACGTCCTCCCGGACGTGCTCGGCGACGACGTCGATCTGCTCGTTGATGTTCGCTGCGCCGCGGCGGAAGATCGGGGTCTCCTCGCCACTGGGCCCGATCACTCGTGCCGCACTGCCCGTCGTCTTCGCGACGGTGACGTAGCCGCCTTCGCGCAGGACGCCGGCCACGAGCCGCGTCACCGTGGACTTGCCGCGAATACCGTTGACGTGCACGCGCACGTCGAGCTGCCGCAGACGACGCTGATGCGCGCGAATCGCGATGCGCCAGTACAGCAGCAGCGCGACGCCGACCAGCGTCAGGAAGGCGAGCGCGAGGAACGACCGCGTCATGCCCGCACCTCACCGCCGAGCGCAGTCCTCGCGCGACGCAGCATCGCGGCGGCATCCTCGGTGGTCTCGCTGTTCGCGGTGTGCTCGATGTACACAGTGTGATCGGAGAGCGCGACCAGACCCGCACGAACCTCGGCGCACTCGGCGACGCCGCGCCTCGCTCCGGTGGCGCGATCGGTGAACGTGGAGCGCCGCGCCGCGTCGACGATCGGGCCCGCGACGCCCCACGCCGCCGCGAGCGACGTCTCGGGGAGGATCGCACCGAACTCGCTGTCCGCCAGGGTGAACGGGACGTCCGCGTCGCGCGACAGGCTCTCGACGAGACGTGCCACCGACCGGCACAGCGACGAACGTGCGGCGTCGTCGAGCGCCGGGTCGGTCGGGTGGACACGGACGAGGAGCAGGGCGAGGTCGCGGTGATGCCCACGCGCGCGGATGATCTCGTCGTCGAGCCGGGGAAGGGCCCACTCCTCCCCCAGCATCCCCAGCGAGCCGAACGCGGGGCCCAGCGCGTCGTCCGCCGAATCCGCGGCGCGCAGCCGGGTCCGGATTCGCGTTCCGACGACGCCGGACGTCCACCCCAGGACGACGAGGCATGCCGCGGTGGCGGCCGCGGACACGAACATCTCGCGGCCCCACTCGCTCAGGTATCGCATCGCGACGACCGCTCCCGTCGCCGCTGCGAGGCCCACGACGACGCCGGCGAAACCGTCGAACGCCGACGCGAGGGCGACGCAGGCGACCGCCGCGACGAGAACGACGACGCGCAGGCCGCCCGACTGCGCGCCGCCCAGAGTTCCGGCGAGCGCCGCGAGCGCGACGCACAGTGCGATGCCCGTGTGCAGGTCAGTCCAGCCCCACGTCACCCGGCCGGGCCGACTCATCGCGTTCACCTCGCTTCCACCGAAGCCGTGCGGCGGCGAAGGCGACCGCGAACACGCCCGTCGCGGCGAGCCCGCGCAGTGCCGGCTCCACCCACGAGACCTCATCCACCGGCGAGCATCCTGTTCACGAGAATCGACGTGCCGTGCCCACCCGTCGTCACCTGCAAGGACGGACTGATCGCGGTGACGCCGCGCGCGTCGACGCGCAGGGTCGCAGGGCCGCAGGCCGTGCCGGCCGCCGAATCGAAGTCGGCCGCGATGCGAGCCACCTCGGCGGCCGACCACGTGCAGTTCCCGCACGCGAAGGACAGTCGCGCGTAGGCGCCGTCCGGCTCGAGGCCGACCGAGACCGGACCCGAGCGCGCGTGGTCGAGCAGCGAGCTCACCGCGTGACGGACGGCGCGTTCGAGCGCGAACTGATCGCCATGCACCATCAACGCTCCGTGGGCGAGCCGGGCGAGGACGTGACGGCCCGTCACGAACTCCGCCTCCCGCAGTGCGCGGCCGACCGCGAACCGCATGTCGAAGACCCGCTCGTCGCTGCGAGGTGACGTGCGGACGGGGACTGCCGCGAGCACCGAACCGAGCCGCCGCGGCGCCGTCGCGCCGCACCGGACGAGCACGGGATCGTTGCTCGTCTCGGCGTGATCGGCAAGCGTCAGGACGGCATCCGCGAGAAGCGCCATGTCGTCGTGCGACGGCGCGGATTCGGTGAGCTCGGCCTCCGCGATGCCGTCGTCCAGTTGCGGGACGAGCAGCTCCGAGAGCTCGGCGAGCTGCAGGTAGTCGCCGTCGTCCCACGCGCGTTCTACGCGGTCGGCCACGGCGAGAGTGCCCACGACGGTCCCGTCGGCTGTGCGCAACTCGTGCTCCGCGACGGTCACGACGCCCTCGATCGCGGCGGGATGACGGGGACGCGAACCTTCGCGATCGACGGCGCCGGCGAGGACGTCGCCGCGCTCGCTCGCGATCGAGACGTAGGCGACGGGCGCGCCGAGAGTCGACGCCGCGACGCGGGCGACGCGCTCGCAGAAGGGGTCGGGTTGTGGGAGGGGGTCGGGTTCCGGGAGGGGGTCCTCAGTGGAAGTGGCCTGCGTCGACGCGGCGTCTCCCGCGCCGACGGCGCGCAGGGGAACGGTGAGGCAGGCGTCGCCCTCCTCGGGTCCGCGCCGGGTGGGTGTCGTCATGCTCTGCCCTTCGTGCAGTGGAATCGGGTGTGGGCTGCAACGAAGGTAAGCAGTCGGAGGTGAACGCGATATGGCGTCGCACGGAACCACTGTGCCGGTGGCGATCCCGAATCGGACGGCCGCCGCGTTGCCTGGCGGCGGCCCCATTCGGACCGAAACGGAGTGACAACGGCACGATTTCGGAATCCGTTGCGCCCGAACACACTGCGTCCCGAGCGGGACGATTCGGGCGGCGATTCGTCCGAATAATTCGTGGCCGTGATACTTGTCACGAGAAGATATCGGAGCATCACGACGTCGTAATACCCACTGCCCGTGCGTATTACAGGCTTGGACGAGCTCGGCTCAGGTGTCTCGAGTGCGCCGCAGCTCGCTGCCCCGGCGGCGATAACGCCACACGAACAACGCGAGCGCGATCGCCACCACGACGGCGATGATCGCACCCCACAGCGACGCGGCGCGGAAGCCGGGCGCCTCGACGTCGAAGATGCGCTGGCCCGCGTGTGCGCCGTTTCCGCCGCCGAGGACGACGGTCAGCGTGAGGAGATTCGGGACCGCGAGCGCGACGCCGAGGACGGCGAGGATCAGTGTCGGAAGGTTGCGGAGGCGCCCGTGGTACAACACGGCGAAGCCGATGAGCACGAGCGGCGCCAGCGTGCAGACCAGGCCGAGCGCCAGCCCCGTCCCGATGCCCCGGCCGAACGAGCCGTCGACGCTACGGCCGATGACACCCGCCCACCACCTCGGCAGGAACGCCGCGAGGATGAAGTACAGGATCACGGCGAGGACGACGGCGCCGAGAATCAGCCCGCCCTTGCGCATGAGTGCACGGGACCGATCACGCGCGCTCGGGTGGCGGTCCTCGCTTCCGCTCGCAGTTGCTGGCCCGTTCGGGGGTACTGCCGGATCTCCGGTCATGGATTCGACCGTGGCACACCGGCAGGGCGCCGCAGGCGGATTCCGCAGGATCGCGCAGGATCCCGGCCCTCAGCCGCCGTCCACGTCCACGTCCACGTCCACGTCCACGTCCACGTCCACGTCCACGAGACGCTGCGTGAACATCGTGGTCCCGCCGGTCGCGAACTCCCGGAGGTCCCGTCCTGCCGCCTTCATCTCGGGTGACCCGAGCGCGGCGGCGAGGTCGTCGTCGCTCCCGAACTCCATGTACGCGATCATGTGATGCGGGGGTTCGGCATTCCCGAGCGACTCGCACGGGCCCCAGGTCAGCCGCCGCAGTCCGGGAACCTTCGCCGCCAGTGGCGCTGCGTCGTGCGGTAGTACTCGTCGAACGCCGCGGGATCGTCCGGGCGCCCGTAACAGATGCACAGCTGGGCGGTCATCGCTGCGCGCCCACCAGTTGCTGATCGGCGGCCGCGGCGTCCTCGTTCTCATCGGGCTTCGCGACGAGCGTCAGGACGTCGTACTCGGCGACGGCCTCGCCCTTCTGGTTGGTGACCGTCGCGTCCCACCGCACCTCGCCGTAGTCGGCGTTCGTCCGTGGCGTGATCTGCTTCGCGGTCAGGGTGACCGTCAGTTCGTCCTCGGCGGCGACCGGCGTCAGGAAGCGCAGGCCGTCGACGCCGAAGTTCGCGAGCACCGGTCCCGGTGCGGGATTGACGAACAGTCCGGCCGCGAGCGACACGACGAGGTAGCCGTGGGCGACGATGCCGCCGAAGAGCGGATTGGCCGCGGCGGCCTCGGGGTCGGTGTGGGCGTAGAAGGTGTCGCCGGTGAACTCTGCGAAGTGATCGATGTCGGAGCGCGTGACTCGCCGAGGGCCCGCGACGATCGTGTCGCCCAGCGTCAGCTCACCCAGGTTCTTGCGGAACGGGTGCACGTCGCCTTCGGTGCGCGTCGCGCCGGGCACCCAGCGGCGTCCCACCGCGGTGAGCACATCCGGCGAACCCTGAATCGCGGTGCGCTGCATGTGATGCAGCACCCCGCGGATACCGCCGAGCTCCTCGCCGCCGCCGGCGCGCCCCGGTCCGCCGTGGACGAGGACCGGCAGCGGTGAGCCGTGCCCCGTCGATTCGCGGGCGTCGGTGCGGTCGAGCACGAGGACGCGACCGTGATACGGCGCGAGCCCGAGCACGATCTCACGGGCGATCACGGGGTCGGCCGTGACGAGCGAGGCGACGAGGCTGCCCTTGCCTCGCGCGGCGAGCTCCACGACGTCCGCGGCGTCGCGATAGCCGAGCACGGTGCTGACCGGCCCGAAGGCCTCGATGTCGTGTGGTTCGGTCGCGTCGCGGTCGTCGCAGCGCAGCAGGATCGGCGACAGGAAGGCCCCGGTCGCGGCGTCTGCGCCGACGACGTCGACCGAGTCCGGATCGCCGTACACGATCCGCGCCGTCGCGCTCAGGGCGCGCACCGACTGCCGGACCTCGTCCCGCTGATCGACGCTCGCGAGAGCGCCCATCGTGACGCCCTCGACCCTCGGATCGCCGACGACGACCTCGCTCAGCCGACGCGAGGCCGCGTCGACGACGTCGTCGACGAGATTCTCGGGCACGAACGCGCGACGGATCGCGGTGCACTTCTGACCCGCCTTGACGGTCATCTCGGTGACGAGTTGCTCGACGTACAGCTCGAACTCCTCGCTGCCCGCGGTGACGTCGGGGCCGAGGATCGAGGCGTTGAGCGAATCGGCTTCGCCGTTGAACCGGACGACGCCCGAGACGACGCCGGGGTGTGCGCGCAGCATCGCGGCGGTGTCGGCCGAGCCGGTGAACGCGACGGAGTCCTGTTCACCGAGGTGGTCGAGGACGCCCCGGGCGCTGCCGCAGAGCAATTGCACCGATCCCTCGGGCAGTAGTCCCGATTCGACGATGCGGCGGAACACGAGCTCGGTGAGGAACGCGGACGGGCTGGCCGGCTTCACGATCGACGGCACACCCGCAACGAAGGCGGGCGCGAGCTTCTCGAGAAAACCCCAGACGGGAAAATTGAACGCGTTGATCTGCACGGCGACCCCTCGTCGCGTCGTGTAGACATGCTGCCCGGCGAAGGTCCCCTTCTTGCCGAGCTTTTCGAGCGCGCCGTCGAGATACACGGTGTCGTTGGGCAATTCACGACGAGCCTTGCTCGCGTAGCTGAGCAGCGTGCCGAATCCGCCGTCGATGTCGACGCCGGAATCGCGTGCGGTCGCGCCGGTCTCGGCGGACAGTTCGTAGAACTCCTGCTTGCCGGCCATCAGGGTGAGCGCCAGCGTCTTGAGGGCCGCCGCACGCTCGTGGAACGTCATCGCGGCGAGGGCGGGGCCGCCGACCGTCCGTCCGTACTCGATCGCTCCGGCGACGTCCACCCCGGTCGACGAGATCCTCGCGATCTCCCGGCCGTCGACGGCGCCGAGCAACGGCCGTCCCTCGTCGGGCGCCGTGTGCCAGCCCCCCTGAACGTAGCTCTGCAGCATGCGACTCACGTCTCGTCTCCCGTCTTACCGTCCGTTCGGTCAGTAATTACTGTCGGGGAGTGACCCTGCGCATGTCAAGAGGGCATCGTGATGGGGACCTCGTTCGCGACACACGATCAGGAGCGACGCAGCCCCTCGAACACGATCGCCGCGACCGTTGCGGACAGTTCGTCGGCCGACGCACCCGCCCTCGGCCGGTACCACTCGACGATCGAGTTGACCATGCCGAACACGAGTCGGCCGACGAGCGCAGGATCGGCGGCGCCGGGCAGGTCACCCTCGTCCGCGGCGCTCTGCACCAGCTCGCTCACGAAGGTGTCGAACTCGCGCCGCCGCGCGAGCGCCTTGCGTTCGACCTCGGTGTTGCCCCGAACCCGAAGCAGCAGCGTCACGTACGGAAGCTCTGCGACCAGCACCTCGACGCTGCGACGGACCACATACTCGAGCCGGTCGATCGCCGGCCCCGAGGTGGCGCCCTCCTCGGTCGTCACGGCGAACAGGGCGTTGAGCGCGCGCGCGAGGGCGAGGTCGAGGAGTTCCGCTTTGCCGGAGACGTGGTGATAGATCGCCGATTTCGTGATGCCGAGCCGCTGTGCGAGCACCTCCATGCTGGTGCCGTCGTAGCCCTTGTCGTTGAAGACCTTGACGGCGACCGCCAGGAGCGAGTCGAGGTCGTACCCGGGCCTGCCGGGTCGCCCCGGCCGCCGTTCCGCGCGTGCCGATGTCATGGAGCCATCTTGAACCACGCGGCCTCGCCGCACCAGCACATCGCATCCGGTCTTGATACTGACCGAATGTTCGGTTATAAATTGAGTGTGATCCACGACAAGGATGAGCCGATGAGTGAGGTGACTCTCGCTCCGAGTGTCGGAGGCGCCACCGGCGTCTTCGAGACACTCACCTTCGACGATCTCGGCGACCGCGTCGTCGTCGCACTCGACCGGCCGGCACGACGCAACGCGATCGACGCCGCGATGATCGCCGAGTTGCACGAGGTGTGCGCGCGGATCGAGGCTGACCCGAAGCCGCTGCTGCTCACGGGCACCGGCGAGCACTTCGCCGGGGGCGCCGACATCGCAGAGCTCCGGGCCCGTACCCGAAGCGATGCGCTCGCCGGCATCAACCGCACCCTGTTCGACCGTGTGGCCCGGCTGGCGCTCCCCACCGTCGCCGCGGTGAGTGGCTGGGCGCTCGGCGGCGGTGCCGAACTCGCCTACGCCTGCGACATCCGTATCGGCACGACGACGGCGCGGTTCGGCAATCCCGAGCCTGGCCTGGGAATTCTCGCCGCTGCCGGGGCGAACTACCGCCTCCCGAGCCTCGTGGGGACGTCCGTGGCGAAGCAGATGCTGCTCGCCGGCCGAGTCCTCGACGCCGAGACCGCGCTGCAGCTCGGACTGCTGGCCGAGGTCGTCGAACCGGGCGAGCACATCGACGCCGCCCACGTCGTCGTCGACCGGATCCTTCGGTCGTCGCCGTTGGCGCTGCGCTTGACCAAGACGATCCTCGACGCTCCCGGCACCCACGCGTTCGCCGACGACATCGCACAGGCCGTGCTCTTCGAGACCGAGGACAAGCACGACCGCATGACCGCCTTCCTGGAGAAGAGAGCATGACCGACACCCAGTACCCCGCCCGCGTCGCCGTGATCGGCGGTGGACGCATGGGCGCCGGAATCGCGCAGGTGTTCGCGACCATCGGCAGCCGCATCGAGATCGCCGAATCGGGCGACCGCGAGGCCGCCACGAACCGCGTCGCGACCGGTCTGCGCCGCGCCGCCGAACGAGGCAAGCTCGAGGACGCCTCGCCCGAGGACGTGCTCGCCCGCGTCAGCACGGTCGCGTCGCCCGCCGATATCGATGCGGAGACCGACCTGGTCGTCGAAGCCGTGCCCGAGGACGCACGCCTCAAGATCGACGTCCTGACGCAGGCGGAGAAGGTCGTCGCACCGACCGCGGTGCTCGCGAGCAACACCAGTTCGTTGTCGATCGCCGAACTCGGTTCGGTTCTCGTCGACCCGAGCAGATTCCTCGGGATGCACTTCTTCAATCCGGTTCCCGTCTCCGAACTCGTCGAGATCGTCACGACGCCGGTGACGTCGAGCGACGTCGCCGATCGCGCCATCGCATGGGTTCACCTGCTCGGCAAGGTCGAGGTCGTCGTCCGCGACTCCCCCGGGTTCGCCACCAGCCGCCTCGGGGTCGCACTCGGTATCGAGGCGATCCGGATGCTCGAGGAGGGTGTCGCCGACGCCGCCTCGATCGACCGTGCGATGGAGCTCGGCTACCGGCACCCGATGGGACCGCTGCGCTCGACGGACCTCGTCGGTCTCGACGTGCGGCTGGCGATCGCCGACCATCTCGCCGCGACTCTCGGACCCCGCTTCGCACCACCACAACTGCTGCGCGACAAGGTCGCACGCGGCGAGCTCGGCCGCAAGAGCGGCCGGGGATTCCACGACTGAACGACTCCGGACTCGGGAGGAACACGATGACCACACAGCTCACCCACCCCGTGGCGGTGGAGATCACCGACGGACTGGTGACCGTGACGCTCGCACGTGCGGACGCGTCCAACGCCCTCGACGTCGCGACCAAGACCGCGCTGGCGGCCGCGATCGATCGGGTCGGCACCGACCCGGACGTCCGTGCCGTTCTGCTCGCCGCCGACGGCAGGCACTTCTGCGTGGGCCAGGATCTCGGCGAACACGTCGAGGGACTGCGCGCCGACCCGTCGACGGCGATGTCGACGGTGGGCGAGCACTACAACCCGCTGATCAGCGCCCTCGCCGCCGTGGCGGTCCCGGTCGTCGTCGCGATCCACGGCGCGTGTGTGGGCGCGGGGCTCGGACTCGCCCTCGCCGGCGACATTCGCGTCGCCGGTGAGTCGTCGACCTTCTCGACCGCCTTCACCGGCATCGGGCTCGCGAGCGACTCCGGGCTCAGCCACACCCTCGTCGGCGCCGTGGGCGCGAGCCGGGCCGCGGGCCTGATGCTGCTCGGCGACCGCTTCGGCGCCGCCGACGCCTTCGAGTGGGGCCTGGTCCACCGCGTCGTCCCGGACGACACCGTGGACGAGACCGCGCGCACCCTCGCGGAGCGCCTCGCGCACGGCCCCACCGCCGCCTACGAACAGGTGAAAGCACTCCTGGGGGCCACCACTCCCGGGCTGCCCGACGCTCTCGAACGTGAGCGCACGGCGCAGGAACTGCTCGGTGCCAGCGCCGATCACACCACCGCGGTCGAGGCGTTCCTCACCAAGGACCGTCCCACCTTCGTGGGGCATTGACCTCTCGTGGGGCATTGCTTTCGTGGGCATTGCTTTCGTGGGCATTGCTTTCGGGGGCATTGCTTTCGGGGGCATTGATCGGCCCGGCGTCCTGCTTCCGTCTTCTCCACCGAATCGAGGTCACATGACAACGGCGACACCGTCGGGCGACCCACTGGCCGCCGACGCATCCGCACTGCAACAGCATTTCGACGACACCATCGCGAGCGATCAGCGGATCGAACCTCGCGACTGGATGCCCGACGGCTACCGCAAGACGCTGATCCGGCAGATCGCGCAGCACGCGCACTCCGAGATCATCGGCATGCAGCCCGAGGGCAACTGGATCACGCGCGCGCCGTCGTTGCGCCGCAAGTCGATTCTGCTCGCCAAGGTGCAGGATGAGGCGGGACACGGCCTCTATCTGTACTCGGCCGCCGAGACTCTCGGCGCGGACCGAGCCGATCTCACGGATCAGCTGATCTCGGGGAAACAGAAGTACTCGTCCATCTTCAACTACCCGAGCCTCACGTTCGCCGACGTCGGCGTCATCGGATGGCTCGTGGACGGCGCGGCGATCTGCAATCAGGTCCCGCTGTGCCGCAGCAGCTTCGGCCCGTACGGCCGGGCCATGATCCGGGTCTGCAAGGAAGAGTCCTTCCATCAGCGGCAGGGCTACGAGCTGCTCATGTCGATGATGCGCGGCACCCAGGCACAACGAGACATGGTGCAGGAGGCCGTCGACCGCTGGTGGTGGCCCGCTCTCATGATGTTCGGGCCGCCCGACGACCGGTCACCGAACACGGAACAGTCGATGCAGTGGAAGATCAAGCGCCACACCAACGACGAACTTCGTCAGCGCTTCGTCGACATGAGCGTTCCGCAGGCGAAAGCACTCGGCGTGACGTTCCCCGACCCAGCGCTCGTGTGGAACGCCGAGCGCGGTCACCACGACTTCGACGAACCCGACTGGAGCGAGTTCATGGCGGTGATCGGGGGCAACGGTGCGTGCAATGTCGAGCGCGTCGCGAATCGCCGTGCAGCACACGAGGAGGGCGAATGGGTCCGAGCGGCCGCAGTCGCCTTCGCGAACCGGCAACGAGAGGAAGCGCAGTCGTGAACACCCCCGAGAACACCACGGAGACCGCTCCCGTGAAAGCCCAGTGGCCGCTGTACGAGGTCTTCGTCCGCGGCAAGCGGGGCCTCAACCACGTCCACGTCGGATCCCTGCACGCCCCCGACGACGACATGGCGCTGCGTCACGCGCGTGACGTCTACACGCGTCGCAACGAGGGCGTGAGCATCTGGGTGGTGCGGGCGGCGGACATCACCGCGTCGAGCCCGGCGGAGAAGGACCCCTTCTTCGCGCCGAGCGGCGACAAGGTCTACCGTCATCCGACTTTCTACGACATCCCCGACACCATTCCCCACATGTGAGGCTCTGCGATGACCGACCACGACAATCCCCACGGCGCGCTGCTGGACGAGGAAGCCCACGGGCAGTGGGCGTTCGGCACCATCTTCGACGATCCGCTCGCCGGCGTCGACACCACGGTCCCGCACGACGTCGACCTGCCGGCCCTGGCACGGTACTGCATCGCGCTCGGTGACGACGCCCTGATCTCGGCGCATCGGCTGTCCGAATGGTGCTCGCGCGCACCGGAGCTCGAAGAAGAGATGGCGCTGGCCAACATGGGGCTCGACCTGCTCGGACAGGCGCGGCTCCTGCTCGCCCGCGCGGCCGCCGCGGATCCCGGTGTCGTGCCGGCCGTCTCCGAGACGTCGCCCGCCCCGGCCGAGGACGCACTGGCGTTCTTCCGGTCCGAGACGCAGTTCCGCTGCGTCCGGCTGTGCGAACTCGACAACGGCGACTTCGCGCGGACGATCGCACGCTGCCTGGTGCTGTCGACGTGGCGGCTCGCGGTGTTCGCGGAACTGCGGACCTCCCGGGATCCCGTTCTCGCCGCTGTCGCCGCCAAGAGTGTCAAGGAGCTGACATATCACCGCGACTACGCCGCACGGTGGGTCGTGGTGCTCGGCTGCGGAACGGACGAGTCGCGTCGCCGGATGGCCGACGGCTTCCGGTTCGTGTGGCCGTTCGTCGACGAACTGTTCACGCCCACGACCGACGAGCTCGCACTCGCCGACGCCGGAGTCGGCGTCGACCCCGCCACCGTGCGTCCCGAGTTCGATTCGGTGCTGGGGCGCGTACTGCACGCGGCCGAGCTCGAGCTGTGCGAGACCGCGTCGATCGGCACCGTCGGCGGCCGCGGCGGTCGCTCCGGCATCCACACCGAATCGCTCGGACGTCTGCTCGCCGAGATGCAGTCGATCGCGCGAGCACACCCGGAGGGGACGTGGTGACGATGATCTCGCCCACCCGGACCGACGCGCGAACACTCGTCGACGCCGTCCTCGACCCCGAGATGCCGATGCTGACCCTTGCCGATCTGGGTGTCGTGCGCGACGTCGACGTCGACGACGAGGCCGTCGTCGTGACCATCACGCCCACCTACTCCGGCTGCCCCGCCCTCGCGACGATGCGCGACGACATCACGCGCGTGCTCACCGAGGGCGGCTACCGCGACGTTCGCGTAGACACGTCGCTGACACCGGCGTGGAGCAGCGACTGGATCACCGAGACGGGACTGCGCAAACTCCACGAGGCCGGCTACTCGGCGCCGGGACCCGTGCCACGCCCGTCCGCCGGCCCCGTACCGCTGACCCTGACCGTCCGTCCGCGAGCGGTGGCATGCCCCCGCTGCGGTTCGACGCAGACCCGCCTGGTCTCGGAGTTCGGGGCCACGCTCTGCAAAGCCCACTACACGTGCAGCTCGTGCCTCGAGCCGTTCGACCACGTGAAGGAGATCTGACATGACCACCGTCGAGAAGACCCGGACTCGGCAGCTGTCGCGCGAGTTCCACACGCTCACGGTCGCCGACGTCGAGCAGTTGTGCGACGACGCCGTCGCGGTCACGTTCGACGTTCCCGCGGAGCTCACCGCGGATTTCGAATTTCTCCCCGGACAGTCGCTGACACTGCGGCGCACCGTCGACGGGGTCGAGCACCGGCGGACGTACTCGATCTGCTCGCCCGTCGGCGCACCGCCTCGTGTCGGCGTCCGGCAGGTGCCAGGCGGGGTGCTGTCGACGTGGCTCGTCGAGGAACTCCGGACCGGTGACACCGTGGACGCCGCACCGCCCGGCGGCACGTTCGCAGCGGATCCCACCGCGTCGGGGGTGCATCTGCTCGTCGCCGCCGGCTCCGGCATCACGCCGATCCTGTCGATTGCGGGTTCACTTCTCGCCGAGTCGGATTCGACCGTCATCCTGCTGTACGGCAACCGCCGAACGCGATCGGTGATGTTCGCCGAGGAGATCGCAGATCTCAAGGACCGCTACGGCACTCGCTTCGAGGTGATTCACGTCCTCTCGCGCGAACCTCGCGACGTCGAACTGTTCAGCGGCCGCCTCGACGCCGACCGGCTCCGCGACATCCTCCACGCCGTCGTCCCCGTGAGCAGCATCGACGACGTGTGGCTGTGCGGACCCTTCGGGATGATCAGCGACGCGAAGAAGGTCCTCGGTGCCGCCGGCGTCGCCACGAGCGCGATCCACCACGAACTGTTCTACGTCGAGGACACGGCACCGATCCGCGACATCGTCCGTGAGCCCGGCACCGAAGGCCCTGTCAGCGAGATCACGATCGTTCTCGACGGACGCACCACCACCGATCCGCTGCCGCGCGATCAGGCGGTGCTCGACTCCGCCGAGTCGGTCCGCTCGGACCTGCCGTTCGCCTGCAAGGGAGGGGTGTGCGGCACGTGCCGCGCGAAGGTCACCGCGGGCACGGTCGACATGCTCCGCAATTTCGCACTGGAGGACGACGAGGTGGCGGACGGGTTCGTGCTCACCTGCCAGACGCTGCCCACCAGTGACGCCGTCACCATCGACTTCGACGCGTGACCCGACGCGATGCTCCCGCCGAGTCCCGGCTCTCCCGAACCCCCAGCGCCAGCCCCTGAAGCAGCACGAGGAGTAACCCCCATGACCACGGTGCAGGACCGCCCCACCATCGGGGCGATCGAACACGCGTCCCGCGACGAGATCTCCGCCCTCCAACTCGACCGGTTGCGATGGTCGCTGCAGCACGCCTACGACAACGTCCCGCACTACCGTGCGTCGTTCGACGCCGTAGGCGTGCACCCGTCGGATCTCCGCGATCTCGCCGACCTCGCGAAGTTCCCCTTCACTGCGAAAGCCGATCTGCGAGCGAACTACCCGTACGGAATGTTCGCCGTGCCACACGAGAAGATCTCACGTATCCACGCGTCGTCCGGAACGACGGGCCGACCGACCGTCGTGGGTTACACCACGCGCGACCTCGACCACTGGGCTGACCTCGTGGCCCGCAGCCTGTACGCCGCTGGGGTGCGCGCGGGCGACAAGGTCCACGTGGCCTACGGATACGGACTGTTCACCGGTGGCCTCGGCGCGCACTACGGAGCAGAACGCCTCGGCGCGACGGTGATTCCGATGTCGGGCGGCATGACCGACCGGCAGGTCCAGCTGATCGAGGACTTTCGACCCGACGCGATCATGGTCACGCCGTCCTACATGCTCACCCTCGTCGATGCGATGGTCGCGAAGGGCATCGACCCTGCGGCCACGTCGTTGCGCACCGGAGTGTTCGGTGCAGAGCCGTGGACCGAGCAGATGCGCGTGGAGATCGAGCAGCAACTCGCGATCGACGCCGTCGACATCTACGGACTCTCCGAAGTCATGGGCCCGGGTGTCGCGATGGAATGCATCGAGACGAAGGACGGACTTCACATCTGGGAGGACCACTTCTACCCCGAGATCGTCGATCCCGTGACCGGTGACGTACTTCCCGACGGAGAAGAGGGCGAACTAGTGTTCACCTCGCTCACGAAGGAGGCGTTCCCCATCGTGCGGTACCGCACGCGGGATCTGACGCGACTGCTTCCCGGAACCGCGCGCACCATGCGGCGGATGCAGAAGATCACCGGCCGCACCGACGACATGATCATTCTTCGCGGCGTCAATCTCTTCCCCACTCAGATCGAAGAGCTCATCCTCACGATTCCGGCGCTCGCGCCGCAGTTCCAGTGCGTTCTCGCTCGACCAGGACGTATGGACACACTCACGGTGCGCGTGGAAGCGCGTGGCGAGGCCACCAACGAGGACCACGCCGCCGCCGCCGCGTCGCTGCAGAAGCTCGTGAAGAACCGGATCGGCGTCACCATCGCTGTCGAGGTTCTCGAACCGACCTCGCTCGAACGCTCGATCGGAAAAGCGCGGCGCCTCATCGACAATCGGCCTACCGGCTGAGGGAATCCCGAATACGCCGATCAGGCTCCGGTTGCCCAGAAGGCGGGTGAGTCGGGTTCGGTGTCGTGGACCTTCCCGTCGGGCATGGTCCAGCGCAGCAGCCCGTCGCCGAGTTGCTGTACGGCCATGCGGCCCTGGGTTTTCCAGCGATGATGGCGTCGACACAGGCAGGCGAGGTTCGCTTCCTCCGTCCTGCCGCCCTTCTCGGGATGCTCGTGGTCGAACGGGATCGTGTGGTCGATATCGCACGACGATGCCGGGACCGGGCAGTGCGGGAAGCGGCACACCCCGTCACGCGCCCGGATCCGGTCCGCCAGCGAGTGCGGGATGCGATACCGCAACGCCGCGACGTCCGGTGCCGGCTCGACCGGATCGACCGCGCTGACGTGGATACGCTGCGTCGCCGAGTGCGCGATCGCTGCACGTACAGTCTCGGGATCGAGCGGACCCACACCCGGCAAGAACCCGACCAGCACCGAACCGTCCGAGCCGGTACCAGCAGTGAATCCACCACCGAACGATCCGTCGCTCACGACGATCTGCACCAACGGGCCACGCTTGCCCGCAGCCGGAACAGCGGTCGCACAGTCGTCGCGTCCACAGCCGCACGTGAGCCGCCCACTGCCGTCCGCGAGAGCAACCAACGCATCGGCATGACGCTGACTCATGGTTCTCTCGTCACCGGCGCACACGTCGCCGATCGCCATCTCCTTCAGCCGGTTCCAGACCGTGGCCACATCCAGTGACGGCAGCTCACCCGAGAGGAACGCCATCCCGTCGTCGCACTGCTTGACCGAGATGTACCGCTCTTCCTTCGCGCGCGCCGAGCGTTCGGCGAACCCGTCGCGGTCGTAGCGCGCCACCAAACGCCGGAGTCGCCCGCTCAAGCGTGCCGGTGGCAACCTGTCGATCGGACCCCGCGCGAACAACGCAGCCTCCACGATCCGGGCCTTCTCGTCCGACAGATTCTGCAGGAGGTGATGGATCGTGCGGACCTGCGCCAGATCCAGCTCACCCACCGAGAACGCGGTATTCGTGAGCGGCAGCCGGGTATCGAGGTCCTCGCACAGCGTGATCGCGAACCACACCCGCCCCTCGCTCATCCCCAACGCCAGCGCAACCTCGTTCGCTGCCGACTCACCAGGAATCACCGCCGGACCGTTCGCTTCCGCCGCCACGCGTGCCGCGTGGAACCCGCCGATCACACGGATCTGCCGATACTCCGCACACGCCAGCACGCGTTTGGACTCGACCAGTCCCCATGTCTCTACCAGCTCGTTTCCCGAGCCGCCCCCACCCGAATCGAACATGAGTACGACACTACAACCACCCACCGACAACGACGCTCGACCCGGATCGACGAGGTCGAGGCCTTCCGCACCACAACGAGATGCGCTACCGTTCCGTCCCGGTACATCGGGTCCGCGGCGTTCGTGCCGCGGCGTCCAGCACCCGATGCGAATCATGACCCGCGTTTCTCCGCCTTCGGAGACACTGTCCGTATCCATCGATTTCTGGGAATACGGTTGCTGCGGCACCGTTCCCGCCGTCGGCGCTCCACTGGCTGCAACTCTCACCGCCCAGCCACTCGACAGCGGGGATCCGAGAATGTCGGCACCCGGCGTCGTCGAGTGGGATGAAGACCTCGAACTCGTTCGCTTCGCGACCTGTTCGGCGCGATGGGACCCTGCCGGAGGCGACCCTCGGTCACGGTCGCTGTTCGTCGTCGCCTCGTGGCATGACAACGACGAGATTCCTGCACCGTCGATCATCGGCGAGATCACGGACCTGTACGAGAGATCCGCGCTCTACCGGCTCGACGGGCGGGAATCGCACATGCTTCCGGGAAGCCTCCGCTACCGGCGTGTCCCCACGGTGCCGCGATTCCCACGGGAACGGAGCAGCGGCAACGTTCAGCGACAGTTCACCGGCGTCGTCGCCACGCTGCGTGTCGATGCCTGCACCGAGCCGACCACCGAGGACATCGCCGCTCACCACACCCGGATCGAGCGTCGCCGGCGAACGCTGTATCTCACCGGCCCCGCATCGTCGTTCGGCGCGACGGTACCTGCGGCCGGTGGCCAGTTGTCCATCGATCTCGGCGACCCGCGCATCACCAAGCGTGGGCACCACGCGTCTGCAACCGGCGTCGTGCGGGGCACCCTCCAGCAGGTCGGAGTAGCGGTCGGGGTACCCGAGGGATACTCCACGATCAGCCGCGTCGAGGCCGGAATTCCGGCGGGCAACGTCACCGCCCCGCTTTTCGTCGTGTTGACGATCGATGCGACCGGAATCCCGGGAACCCCGCCATGAGGCGAAGCACATCCTGCGGCGGCCGTGCTCAGCCACCGAGTGGCCAGGGCTCGTACTTCACATCGGCGAAGTCCGCGACCTCCACGCGAAGCCGAGCAAGGATGTCGTCGCCGTCGACGCGCCACTTCTCGCGACTCTCGTCGCAATCCCATCCACGCTCGTGGTGAAAGTGGCGTTCCCAGAAGTTGTGCCACGATGCCATGTCGACGGTGAGAGGGGCCGAGAGACCGTAGATGTCCGGTTCGGTCGCGTAACCGGCGTCCCCCGTCGGCGTCGAGTTCTCCCACAGCGGCCAGTCGTGGCCGTAGTCGGGGAACAAGCGGATCGTGCGCCTCTTCGGCGGTATTCCGTACACAGCAGCGCCAGTGTTCCGGTATCCATCGAATAACTCTTGTTTCCAGGATAATTCGCATTACGAGACCTTGAAATCGTACCGACGACGCATATGCGAATCCGGGATCACACGGTGCCGCGGCGCCGGGCGAGGAGCAACACCCCGCAACACTGGGCAGTGGGTCACTCGATGTCGCGCCTCATCGCGACGACATCGTAGTGCCCGGCCGATTCACGCCCCGTCTCACGAAAGCCGAAGCGCCTGTACAGGCGAAGATTTCCCACGCTCCGTGAGCCCGTGAACAATTCGACTCCGCGAACGGAATCGGGAAGCACAGAATCGACCGCTTTCAGGAGCCGACTCCCCAGCCCTCGCCCCTGGAGGTCCGGCACCACCATGAGCCGCCCGAGGTCGGCGACATCGCCGCGCACATGGATTCGTGCCGACGCGACCAACCGGCCGACGACGCGAATCCCGAGAACGATCACGGCCGGATTCGCCAGGTCGGCGAGTAGTTCGTCCATCGTCTGGGTCAGCGCCGGGAGTGCGAGATCGTCGTGCAACTGCGCCTCCGCCACGAAAGCTGCGCGTTGCAGCGTCAGAATCTCACCCGCGTCGGACACTCCCAGTCGCGATATCTCCGTCATCCCCCACCTCGTGCTGCGCTCAGGCGACTCAACCTACTCTCTCGCGGCCGCCGTGTACGCCTCCATGGCTGCCCGAAAATACGCGACGAGCCCTTCTTGCTGCTCCTCGGTCAGCGACGCCACGGCCTCGCCGATCGGTCCACGAACCCGATCGAGCAACTCGGCGAGCCCGTCGGGCAGATGCCCCGTGTGCGCGACGACGGTTCGCCGCCGGTCGGTGGGGTCCACCCGACGTTCCGCGATGCCTGCGGCGACGAGGCGGTCGACCACGCGGGTCGTCGCACTGGGCGAGAGCCCGAGGTTCTCGGCGAGTTGTCCGGTGGTCAGTGGTCCGTCGAGGTCGATCATGCTGCTGGCCTGGTAATCCGACGGCCCGAGACCGCCGGCCTCTGCCGCCGCGAGGTGGAAGTGAACGACGGATGCCAGGTACGTCCGATAGGTCCGCGTCATGTCGGAGGGATTCACCGTTGACTCTTTCTGTGCATACATGCAATTATTGCATACATACAAACACCACTCACCGTAGGGACGGTACGCCAGATGACACGCGTCGAAGTATCCGCTCACGAGAACCCCACACCCGACACGGAACGCGATCGGCCACGACGACGACTGTGGATCGGCGTCGGCTCGGCAGTCGCCGCAGCAGCACTCGTGGCAGGCGCCGGTTACTGGTGGTTGATGTCGGGGTCCGCGGTCGCGGCGACGGGCGCCACCGAATGCCGCGACGTCCCCACCGACAGCACGATGAGCCCGCCCGACGAAGCAGCGGCGCGCGCCGGAATCTGCGACACCCTCGCAGGACTCGCCTCCGCGTGGGGTGAGCACGACGCCGACGCCTATGGCGCACACTTCACCGAGAACGCGACGTACACGACCTTCGCAGGGACCTACTACGACGGACGAGAGGACATCGTTCGCAGTCACGCAGCGCTGTTCGACGGGCCACTGTCCGGAACCCGCCTCGCGGACAGCTACCTGTCACTGCGGCTCCTCACCGAGGACGTCGCCGTTCTCACCACCCGCGGAGACACTTACGACGGCGACACGCCCGGCGAACTGAGCAAAGTGCAGACCTACACGATGATTCGCGACGGCGACGACTGGCAGGTCGCCGCCTTCCAGAACACGCAGCGCAAGAAGCTCATGGAGCAGGTGCAGTTCCGGTGGATGGACGAGACGGTGCCCGCCGCCGAGCGGTGATCGACGACATACACCGGAGCACAGTTCAGTCGAGCGCGATCTCCGCCTGAATCTCCCGGATCGTCGTGCCCAGGATTCCGCGGGACAGCAGTCCGACGCCGAGCGGCCCAGCGGAATCGGACCCGAGCGGCGGGAGCAGACGCAAGACCGCCCGTTCCGCTTCGGTCAGCTCCGCCAACTGCCATCGAATCTCCGCCTCGACCACTTCATGTCGGTCGGGGGCTGCCAACGAGACCGCCTTCGCCGCGTACGCAGCGGCCCCCAGCGCATGCGCGCCCATGTGCGCGACGGCGGCGGCCTGAGCCACCGCCCTCGCTGCGGCCGCGCCCGCCGGAGTGACCGCAGCACTCGCCGCCTTCACGGCGACCATCCGCTGACCGATCTCCTCGGCTGCGTTACTCCGCCCTGCGCTGTACGCACGCGTTCGTGCAACCGCATCCTCGATGGTGCTCGATGCGTCGGCATCGCCGTCGAACACCGGGAGCACTCGCTCGGCGCATGCGACGGCCCACCGCGCGAGCACACACCTGTCCGCATCGGCCAGAGTCTGGATCGAGGTCATCGCTCGATGATCGCCGATCGGCAGGCGAATGCGCAGATGCCGACGCGCAACCGACTACACGTTGAAGCGGAACTCGACGACGTCCCCGTCCTGCATGACGTAGTCTTTGCCTTCCATCCGGACCTTGCCGGCGGCCTTGGCCGCTGCCATCGATCCGGCCTCGACGAGATCGTCGAACGAGACGATCTCGGCCTTGATGAAGCCGCGCTCGAAGTCCGTGTGGATGACGCCCGCCGCCTGCGGCGCGGTGTCGCCCTTGTGGATCGTCCAGGCACGCGCTTCCTTGGGCCCCGCCGTGAGGTACGTCTGCAGGCCCAGAGTGTGGAAGCCCGTACGCGCCAGCGCATGCAGCCCCGGCTCCGTCTGGCCGATCGACTCGAGCAGTTCGAGCGCCGACTCGTCGTCGAGCTCGAGCAACTCCGCCTAGACCTTCGCGTCCAGGAAGACGGCATCCGCCGGTGCGACCGCCGCCTTCAACTCGGCCTTGCGGTCCTCGTCCGTGAGCACCGACTCGTCCGAGTTGAAGACGTACAGGAACGGCTTCGTCGTCATCAGGTTGAGCTCGCGCAGCAACGAGAAGTCGAGCGAGTCCTTCGCGCTGAACAGCGTCCGCCCCAGCACCAGCAGAATCTCGACGTCGCAAAGCTCCACGACGCCCCCATGCCCCATGCCTCCGCTTGCTCGCAGAACGCGCCACGCTACCCGCAGCGGAGTGGGCCACCTACTGCGCCCTCGGCCGCACCGGCTGCTCGGCGCCGACTTCGGCACGGGTCGAGGTCCATCGGATCGTCGAGTACTAGGCAGTCGGCTTCTGGCCACTCGGCAAGGCGCGACGGTGAGACGTTGCTGCCGGAAGAGGCTCACCGCCACTGCCGGCAAACGGGAGACATCGCGAGTAGTTGAGGCTCCGGCATTCCCCCTGAGCTACCTCGAGTTGTGCAGAGCCCCATTTGTCAAGTCCCACCGGCACTTTCATTGCCGGGGATCGTCCCGCTTCCGCATCAGCTCGAAAACGCTGGAGAAACTGTCCTTGCCGCGCCCGTTGTCCGAGCTCCGATGCAACAGGTCGCGCAGGGGCTCGTGGGTGGCCGCGGATACCCCGCTCGCCCGGCCGAGCTCGACGATCCCGTCGACGGCGGCACGGTTGAGATCGATGGTCGAGATCCCGTCCGTATAGTGCGCGGCGTCGATTTCGCGGGCCAGCTCCGGAAGGAAGGCGGCCAGGCCGTTCAGCCAGCGCGCGGCCAGCGCGGCGAAATGCTCGGGGCTCGTGCCCGTCCCGTGCAGGATCGCAAGCGAGTGCAGGAAGCCTGAAAGCGCACCGTATCCGGTGCCCAGCACCGCGAGGTCGTGGATCTCCGCCCCGCCCGGATCGGCGCCGAAGTAGTGTGCGGGCGCCATGACTTCCAACGCACTGCGGTAGCGCGTGAACGCTTCCTCCGAACCGCTGTAAAGGAAGAAGCCCTCTCGCGTGGCGACGCTGTCCGGCAGCGCCATCATGGCCCCGTCCAGATACGCGGCACCGTGCCCGGCCACCCAAGCGGCGAGGTCGCGCGCCTGGTCCGGTGTGCTATTGGCGAGGTTGACCACCGTACGACCCTGTAGGGCGGCTGTGGCCGGGACCAAGGTTTGACGTACGGCGACGTGGTCGAGCAACGGGGCGACCACCAGCGGCGCGGCGGCGACCGCCTCGGCGGCGGTGGCCGCGGGCTCGGCCCCTCGCGAGGCCAGCGCATCGGCCTTTCCCGGGCTGCGATTCCAGACGATCGTTCGGTATCCGGCGTCGATGAAGGCGGCGGCTATCGGCGTGCCCATTCGCCCTAGGCCGAGCACGGCCACACCGGGCTGCTCGGCGGACGGGCCAGCAGCCACATGGTGCAGTTGCTCAGGCATCGCGCCCGCCCTTCGCGATCGCCCCGATGACGCTGGCGATACCGCTCGCGCCGTGCCCCTCGGCCGCCGTCTGCCGCAGGAGGGAGCGGAACAGGGCGGGCACCTGCGTACCGATTCCCTGGGTATCGCTGGTGTCCGACAGGTGCTCGATCGCGGCCAGGTGGACGTCGACGGTGCCATCGTCGTCGGGGAAGACGCCCTCGTCGGCCTGCCGCGCGTGATCTGTCATCAAGGAGGTCACGAACGGCATGTGCGCGGTTGCCACTGCACCGAACTCGGCCGGGTCGACACCTGCCGACCGCACCAGCGCGAGGGAGTGGTAGAAGCCGGCCAGCGCGCCCCACGCCAGACCGAACAGCGCGGTGTCGTACACCGAGGCCAGGGCCGGATCGGCGCCCAGGTACGTGGAGTTGCCCAGGCTTCGCAGCACCGTCCGGTGGCGCTCGAAGGCGCCGCGTGAGCCGCTGAGCACGAACAGCGCCTCGGGGCGTCCGACCAGCCGGGTACCGCTCATGGCGGCACCGTCGACATAGGCCGCACCGTGCCCGGCTGCCCACGCAGCCGCAGCGGTGGCGTCGTGCGGAGTCCCCGAGGTGAGGTTCACCAGGGTCCGGCCCCGCAGTTGCCCGGCTACCGGGTCGAGTACCGTCCGCACGGTCGCATAGTCCGGCAGGCTCACCACGACCAGTGAACTGGCGGCGACAGCCTCGCCCGCGTTCGCTGCGCGGGTGGCACCCTGGGCGGCAAGCGCTTCGGCTTTCGCGGGGGAGCGGTTCCAGACCGTGGTGCTGTACCCGCCCGCCAGGAAAGCCTGGGCGAGGCGGGTGCCCATCTGCCCCAGACCGATGACCGCTGCTGCGGTCGGCTCAACGTTGATTTCGTCCGACATGTGGTGGCTCCCGATTCGCGGAACTGTCGCACCGGGGTGGTGCGTTCGATGTGCCTCGATCGTGCCCGGTACCGCTGTCGGAGCTCTGTCGGATCGTTGGCGGTCCCCGGTCGGGTACTGTCGGTTCAGCTCTATAGCCTTGCGGTCATGTACTTCTCGGTACTCGGGCCCGTCCCTGCCTGGACCGCCGACGGGCGTGAGGTCGACATCCCGGAGGCGAAAGTACGTGCCCTGCTGGGCGCGCTGCTCGCCGACGCCGGGCGAGCAGTCTCCGTGGACCGGTTGGTCGACGCCCTCTGGGGCGAGCAGCTGCCGCGGAACCCGGCCGGTGCGCTCCAGACGAAGGTGTCGCGGCTGCGGCGCGCGCTGAGGTCGGCCGAACCGGGCACGGAGGCCCTGGTGGAGTCGACGCACCACGGTTACCGGTTGCGGATCGACCCCGAGTCCCTGGATTCCCGGCGGTTCGTCGGCCTCGCGGCCGCCGCGGCGGAACAGCCCGACCTTCGTACCAGGTCCGCGTTGCTGACGGACGCGGTGGCGCTGTGGCGCGCGGAACCGTTCTCCGCGCTGGGGACCCCGCAGACGGTGCACGCTGCGGCTGAGCATCTGTCCGAACAGCGGCTCACCGTCCTGGAGATGCTCGCCGAGACCCGGCTCAACCTCGGCGAACACCACGCTGTCGCCGATGAGTTGGCTGAGGTAGTGGCCCGACATCCACTTCGGGAACGGTTGCGTGCCCTTCAGATCACGGCCCTGTACCGAGCGGGGCGCCAGTCCGATGCGCTGGCTGTCTACGACCAGGTACGCCGGCAGCTGGCCGACGATCTGGGCGTCGATCCAGGGCCTGAACTGGCCGCACTCCACCAGGCGGTCCTGGCCCACGCGCCTGCTCTGGGTGTGCCACCGGCCCGGACCGCGGCCCCCGACTGGCGGTCGGCCCGGAACACAGCTCCAAGTACCGCCCTGTCCGACCTGATCGGGCGGCGCGACGCCGTGTCAGCCGTGTGCGACCTGCTGAGCACCCACCGTCTGGTGACGCTGACAGGCCCCGGCGGCGTCGGCAAGACGCGCCTCGCGCAGGAAGCGGCACGTCAGATGGCCACCGACCTCCCCGACGGCATGCACATGGTCGGCCTCGCCGGCTCCGCAGAGGCGACCGAGCAGATCGGCGCCGCACTGGGCATCAGGGAAGAAGGTCCCGCCGGGCTCGAGGACGCCCTGCGCACCAGGCGGATGCTGCTGCTCGTGGACAACTGCGAGCACCTGATCGAGTCCGCGGCCGAGGCAGTACGCCAACTCCTGGCCGCCGCGCCGGGCCTGACGATCCTCACCACCAGCCGCGAACCGCTCGGCCTGGCCGGTGAATCCGTGTGGACTGTTCCCCCGCTGTCGCAACAGGATGCCGAGCGACTGTTCGCGGAGCGGGCGGCGTCCGCGGCCCCTGGATTCACCGCCACCGCCGCCAACGCCCCATCCGTAGCAAAGGTCTGCCGCCGCCTGGACCGCATCCCTCTCGCCCTGGAACTGGCTGCAACCCGAGTCCGTGCCCTGGGAGTCGAGGAACTCGCAGTCCGGCTCGACGATCGGTTCCGGCTGCTGTCCGGCGGCGCCCGAGG
Organism: Rhodococcus rhodnii NBRC 100604; assembly: GCF_001894925.1. Lineage (GTDB taxonomy): Bacteria > Actinomycetota > Actinomycetes > Mycobacteriales > Mycobacteriaceae > Rhodococcus_F > Rhodococcus_F rhodnii. The sequence continues at coordinate 97,286 of NZ_BCXD01000001.1, forward strand.
AGTGCCGCCGCGCCAACGCAGCCTCAGAGCAGTGATCGACTGGAGTTGGGAGCTGCTGAGCGAGCAGGAGCAGCACGTACTGCGCAGCCTGGCGGTCTTCACCGGCGGCTGCACCATCGAAGCGGCCGAAGCCGTATGCCCAGGCGGCCTGGCCGTCCTCGGTGCGCTGATCCGCCTGGTGGACTGCTCGATCCTGACCGCGGCGGACGGCCCCCGGTACCTCCTGCCGGAAACCGTCGCGGCCTACGCACAAGAGCGCCTCTCCGAGACGCGCGAAACACCGGCCCTCCACCTGCGCCACCACGCCCACTACGCCGAGCTTGCCGCCCGCACGGCGGCCGGGTTGCACGGTCCGGAGCAGCATCGACTGCTTGCCCTCCGGGACCCAGAGCAGGCCAATGTCCAGTCGGCCCTGGCCCGCGCCGTACACCGCAAGGACACCGACCAGGCGCTGCGGCTGGCGCTCGACTCGGCCTGGTACTGGTACCTGCGCGGCCGCCTGGGCGAAGCCCGGCGCTCGTTTGCCGACGTGCTGAGCCTGGACGAAGGCGATGCGGGCGGACTTCGCGCGCAGGCCGTCCTGTGGCATGCCGGATTCGCTCACCTCACCGGTCGGACGGCCCGCAGCCCGGCGCCCGCACCTGTCCCTGAGACCGGAAGCGGATCCGGCGACGCACGCGCGCAGTGGTTCCTGGGCCATGCCTGCCTCAAGGCAGGAGAAGACCTGCCCCGCAGCGAGGCCCTCGTCGACCGCGCGCTGGACGGCGCCCGGTCGAGCGGCGACCAGTGGGGCATCGCGGCGGCGCAGAGCAGCCGATCCGTGCACGCTCTGCTGCGCGGCGACCTGAGGGCGGCCAGGAGCCGCGCAGAGGAAGCGCACCTCATCTTCGTGGAACTCAGCGACAACTGGGGCCAGTTGCAGACCACCTACCCCCTGGCCTCGCTTGCGGCCATCGCCGGCGACTACGCGATGGCCACCCGCCTGCACCAGGAAGGGCTCCGGCTGGCACAGGATCTCGGATTCCCGGCCGAAGCCGCCGACCGGATCAGCGGCCTGGGCCGCGTCGCCCTCCTGACCCGCGACTTCGCCAAGGCCGACGAACTCCATCGCAAGGCCCGCGCCCTGGCCGCCGAGCACGGCTACTCCGCGGGCGAGGTACACGCCGAGATCGGGTTGGCCCTCGGCGCCCGCCGACAGGGCGATTTCGACGTCGCCGAGCAACTGCTCGACAAGACTCTCGCCTGGCACCGCGAGACAGCGTTCGGTCCCGGCCCCGCCCTGTTGCTCGCCGAGTTGGGTTTCCTTGCCGAACAGCGCGGCGATGCGACCGAGGCCCTCGCCCGGCATCGTCAAGGGCTCGTCGTCGCCCGCGAGAGCCAGGATCCAAGGGCCGTGGCACTCGCACAGGAGGGCCTCGCCGGCGCTCACGCCCTCGCGGGCAGACCGGAGCGGGCAGCTCGTCTGCTGGCCAGCGCCAGACGGGCCCGCGAGCGCGCCGGGGCACCCTTACCGGACGCCGAGCGCGACGATGTCGACCGGATCACGGCCCAGATCCTGGTCGCACGGCGGACGGAACGCTCCTTCGCCAAGCCGTCGGCGAAAGGCACCCGCGAGAACGACGCATGAGCGGCCGTCCGCCGTACACACCGGGGCCTGAGGCCGGCTTCTTACGACGATCCGTCCTCGAGGTGAGCCACCCAGCGTCAACCAGCCGGGGTCGCAGGCGGAAGGGCCGTCGCCATCGCCGTCTCGGCCTTGCCCTGCTTCAGGGTGGGGTGCGCACCCGATTCCCGGAGTGTGTATGCCATCGAGACCAGGATCCGATGCTGTTCAGCGACGGGCCGGTGCAGCAAGCGCCCGGACCATGGGTCAGCGGGATCCCCGATTACCGAAACCGGGGATCCGCCGAACAGTTGTAGATCACCGCCACTTCCTGTCCGCCCGTAGAAGGGCAGCAGTCAACGTCAGCCACTACACGTTGAAGCGGAACTCGACGACGTCCCCGTCCTGCATGACGTAGTCTTTGCCTTCCATCCGGACCTTGCCGGCGGCCTTGGCCGCTGCCATCGATCCGGCCTCGACGAGATCGTCGAACGAGACGATCTCGGCCTTGATGAAGCCGCGCTCGAAGTCCGTGTGGATGACGCCCGCCGCCTGCGGCGCGGTGTCGCCCTTGTGGATCGTCCAGGCACGCGCTTCCTTGGGCCCCGCCGTGAGGTACGTCTGCAGGCCCAGAGTGTGGAAGCCCGTACGCGCCAGCGCATGCAGCCCCGGCTCCGTCTGGCCGATCGACTCGAGCAGTTCGAGCGCCGACTCGTCGTCGAGCTCGAGCAACTCCGCCTCGACCTTCGCGTCCAGGAAGACGGCATCCGCCGGTGCGACCGCCGCCTTCAGCTCGGCCTTGCGGTCCTCGTCCGTGAGCACCGACTCGTCCGAGTTGAAGACGTACAGGAACGGCTTGGTCGTCATCAGGTTGAGCTCGCGCAGCAACGAGAAGTCGAGCGAGTCCTTCGCGCTGAACAGCGTCCGCCCGTCGTCGAGGACCGCCTGAGCCTTGGCGGCCTCGTCGCGCTGCGGGCCGAGCTCCTTGTTCTTCTTCGCTTCCTTCTCGAGCCGCGGAAGCGCCTTCTCCAGGGTCTGGATGTCCGCGAGGATCAGCTCGGTCTCGATGATCTGGATGTCGGCGAGCGGATCCACCTGGCCGTCGACGTGCACGACGTCGTCGTCGGCGAACACACGCACGACCTGACAGATCGCGTCGGCCTCGCGGATGTTCGCGAGGAACTTGTTGCCGAGCCCGGCGCCCTCGGACGCGCCCTTGACGATGCCGGCGATGTCGACGAACGACACCGTCGCGGGCACGAGCCGCTCGGAACCGAAGATCTTCGCGAGCTCGCCGAGCCGCGGATCGGGCAGCTCGACGACGCCGACATTGGGCTCGATCGTCGCGAACGGATAGTTCGCGGCGAGCACGTCGTTCTTGGTCAGCGCGTTGAAGAGGGTCGACTTACCGACGTTGGGCAGTCCGACGATTCCGAGAGTAAGGCTCACGGTTATCCGATTCTACGGGTCGCACGCAACGCCGTCTCCGGCCCTCGCCCCAGCCCCACCGAAAGCTCAGCCGTACCGGTAGGGCGTCGGCGAGGGCGCATCCACCGCAGCCGACACCGCCACCGCGACGATGGCGACGTAGAACACGATGAGCAGGACGAACAGCAGCGCCCACACGAGCAGCGCGATCTTGCCGAGCTTCTTGGCCCGATCGGAGGCGTACTGCGCCGCCTGATAGTTGCCTTCGAGCCACCGCGGCACGACGTCGTGGACGTGATTCCAGGCCGCGAACGCGAGCGGCCAGAAGAAGAGGGTGGCTGCAACAGCCCACCCGGCGTTGCGTGGCGGAACGCCGGGTGTCCCCGGAGTCCGCTGAATCGGCGGTTGCGTCGTGATCGCCGACTGCTCCGCCCCGTACTGCGGGTAGCAGTAACCGGCACCGTAATTCTGCATGGACGTATCACTCATGAAGCCCCCCAGATGATGCACCGGACCACTCCGGTGTCCGCGCAGAATATAGCCCGTCGCAACGACACTCGGCGAACCGACTCCTGTTCACTCCGCCCGTGCCACCGTCACCCGCCAGTCGCTGCCCGGCGCCCACGGCTCCATCGCCCATCCACCGAACCGGTGGACGACGGCGAAACCCTCGGCGGCGAGGTCGTCGTCGAACCGCTCGGGGGTGTAGCGGGCGCTGCTCGTGAAACCAGCGACGAACAGACCGCCGGCATCCAGATGCGCGCGGACCCGTCCGACGACGCGCCGCTCGCTTCCCGGCTCGAGGAACACCATGACGTTTCCGGCAGCGACGACGGCATCGAACGTGCAGCCGAGATCGAGTGTCGCGAGCTCGGCACGCCGGACGTCGAGCGACGGATCCTGCCGCGCTCGGGCCAGCAACACGTCGTCGAGATCGACCGCCGTCACCGCGTGGGAACGACGCGCCAGTTCGGACCCCACTCGGCCCGTCCCGCACCCCGCGTCGAGAACCGCCGAGTCACGCGGCAGCAACGCGTCCACGAACCGTGCCTCGCCGTGCAGGTCCTCCCCGGCGTCGGCGAGTTCGTCGAAACGTTCGACATAACGCTGCGAATCGTCCTGGGAGCGTTCGGCTTCCCATCTCGTCTGCGCCACGACTCCACCCTACGTGCGGCGTCGGACACGCCGACGAGACGGCCGCCGGCGAACTCTGTCCTTTCCCACGCGAAAGGAATACAGTGACGGGCGCCACAAGCCTCGAGAGGACATTCATGACGTCGTCGCGCTCGTCTCACCACCCCGACATCGACCTCGTTCGCACCGACCCCGACCTGCCCCCGGTCGCCGTCGACGACGACTCGCCGATGAGTCCGCTCGCCCGCATCGTGCTCGTTCTCGTGGGACTGCTCGGCGGCGTCGGCTGGTTCATGATCGCCGTGGTCCGCGGCGAGAACCCGAACTCGGTGTGGTTCGTCGTCGCTGCGGTCTGCACGTACATCGTCGCGTACCGGCTGTACTCGAAGTTCGTCGAACGCCGCATCGTCCGGCCCCGCGACGACGAGGCGACTCCCGCCGAGGAATTCGAGAACGCCAAGGACTACATGCCGACGGACCGCCGCGTCCTGTTCGGCCACCACTTCGCCGCGATCGCCGGCGCCGGCCCGCTCGTCGGACCCGTCCTCGCCGCGCAGATGGGGTATCTCCCCGGCACGCTGTGGATCATCGTCGGCGTTGTGTTCGCGGGCGCCGTTCAGGACTACCTCGTGCTGTGGCTGTCGACGAAACGTCGTGGCCGCAGCCTCGGTCAGATGGCGCGCGACGAGATCGGCACCGTCGGCGGCGTCGCGGCCATGATCGCGGTGTTCGTCATCATGATCATCCTCATCGCCGTGCTCGCGCTCGTCGTCGTCAACGCTCTCGCCGAAAGCCCGTGGGGCGTCTTCTCGATCGCCATGACCGTGCCGATCGCGATCTTCATGGGTATCTATCTGCGCTACCTGAGACCGGGACGCGTGGCGGAAGTGTCGGGTATCGGCGTCGTGCTGCTGCTCCTCGCGATCATCGCGGGCGGCTGGGTGGCCGAAACCGACTGGGGCACGGAGTGGTTCACGCTCTCCAAGACGACCATCGCCTGGTTCATCATCGGTTACGGCTTCGCCGCCTCCGTCCTGCCCGTGTGGTTGCTGCTCGCGCCCCGCGACTACCTGTCGACGTTCATGAAGATCGGCACCATCGCCCTGCTCGCCGTCGGAATCCTGGTGGCGCAGCCCGCGATCCAGATGCCCGCCGTGTCCGAATTCGCGATCGCCGGCAACGGCCCCGCCTTCGCAGGATCGCTCTTCCCGTTCCTGTTCATCACCATCGCGTGCGGTGCCCTGTCCGGCTTCCACGCCCTCATCTCGTCGGGCACCACCCCGAAACTTCTCGCGAAGCAGAAGCAGGCCCGGTTCATCGGCTACGGCGGCATGCTCACCGAGTCGTTCGTCGCGATCATGGCGCTGGTCACGGCGTGCATCATCGATCAGCACATCTACTTCGCACTCAACGCGCCGGCGACGCTGACCGGTGGAACACCGGAAACGGCAGCCGAATACGTCAACGGGCTCGGTCTCTCCGGCCCCGACATCGACCCGTCGGTGCTCAGCAACGCCGCGGCCGACGTCGGAGAGGAGTCGATCATCTCGCGGACCGGCGGCGCGCCGACGCTCGCGTTCGGCATGTCCGAGGTCCTCCACCAGTTCCTCGGCGGTGAATCGCTGAAGTCGTTCTGGTACCACTTCGCGATCATGTTCGAGGCGCTGTTCATCCTCACGACCGTCGACGCCGGAACCCGCGTCGCGCGGTTCATGCTCTCCGACACGCTCGGCAACATCCCGGGCCGCGCGCGCCGTTTCAAGGACACGTCGTGGCGGCTCGGCGCGTGGGTGTGCTCGGCGATCGTCGTCGGGCTGTGGGGCGCGATCCTGCTCATGGGCGTCACCGATCCCCTCGGCGGCATCAACACCCTCTTCCCGCTGTTCGGCATCGCCAATCAGCTGCTCGCCGCGATCGCGCTCACCGTCGTGCTCGTCGTCGTCGTGAAGAAGGGCCTCCTCAAATGGGCCTGGATTCCCGGTGTCCCGCTCGCGTGGGATCTCGTCGTGACGATGACGGCGTCGTGGCAGAAGATCTTCTCGGGCGACACCTCCGTCGGCTACTGGTCCCAGCACCGCGCCTTCGTCCGCGCCAAGGCCGAGGGGCTCGAGACGTTCGGATCGGCGCGAAGCCCCGAAGCGATCGACGCCGTCATCCGCAACACCTTCGTGCAGGGAACACTCTCGATCGTGTTCGCCGTCCTCGTGCTCGTCGTCGTCGCGGCGGGCCTGTGGATCTGCTGGCGCGCCGTCCGCGCGGGCGGCCTGCCGACGACCGAGGCCCCCACCACACCCTCGCGGATCTTCGCACCCGCCGGGCTCGTCGCGACGCCCGCCGAGCGCGCCGTCCAGAAGGAATGGGACGACCTCGTCGCGCAGGGCAGGGTGCGCGCGCCCGGAGCGGCGTCGCACGGTGAGGAGGTGAGCACGTGATCGTGCGCACGGCCCGCCGCGCGTGGTGGTGGGTCGCCGAACTCATGGGAGATCACGACTACGCGCGCTACGTCGAGTTCACCCGCCGCGACGACCCGGCCGCCGCCGTCCTGACCGAACGCGAGTACTGGCGGCAGCGTCACGACGACTCGCAGCCGCAGAGCCGCTGCTGCTGAGATCGCGCAACGCTCGGGAGGTGGCGCGCCGCGGTGTCGATCACCCCGCAGCCCCACCGTCGATCGCTACGATCGCCGGTGCGAGGTCTCGCGCACCGGGCGCGAGTGATCCGGAAGGACAGCTGTGAGCGAGAGCACTCCATCGAGCCGGCGCCGTACCAACCCGTCACGGTTGCAACGCGACCGCGGCGATCTGATCGGCGCGGGCGGAATGTGGCTCGGGAAATGGTCGATCATCGTCATCGCCGTCGCCGCGGCGGCAGCGGTCCTCGGGTGGGTCATCGGCGAACTGTGGGTCATCATCCTGCCGGTGCTGCTCGCCATCGTCGTGAGCACCGTCCTGTGGCCGCCCGCCCGCTTCCTCATGAAGCGCGGCGTCCCACCGGCCCTCGCCTCGCTCTCGACGCTGCTGCTCGCCCTCGCGGTCTTCGGTGGTGTCGTCGCATCGATCGTTCCTGCCGTCATCAATCAGGTCCCCGAGCTGATCGACAAGGCCACCGAGGGGATCGAGCAACTGCAGGACTGGGTGCAGGGACCGCCGATCAACCTGCAACAGGAGCAGATCGAGAACGCGATCGGCAACGTGGTCGACTGGATGCAGAACCAGGGATCGCAGATCGCGTCCGGCGTCTACACCGGCGTGAGCACCGTCGGCTCCAGCATCATCACGCTCGTCATGGTGGTCGTCCTCACTTTCTTCTTCGTCAAGGACGGCCAGCGCTTCCTGCCGTGGCTGCACACCATCAGCGGCAGCCGCGCCGGCCGACACGTCGAGGCCGTGTCGATCCGCATGTGGGACACGCTCGGTGGCTTCATCCGCACCCAGGCGCTCGTGAGCCTCATCGACGCCGTGTTCATCGGCGCAGGCCTGCTCATCCTCGGCGTCCCGCTCGCCCCGGTGCTCGCGATCATCACCTTCATCGGTGGCTTCATCCCGTTCGTCGGTGCCTTCGTCGCGGGTGCGCTCGCCGTGCTCGTCGCGCTCGTCGCGAACGGCTTCACGACGGCGCTCATCGTCCTCGCGATCATCATCGCGGTGCAGCAGATCGAGGGGAACGTGCTGCAGCCGGTCCTGCAGAGCCGCAGCATGAACCTCCACGCCGTCGTCGTCCTGCTCTCGGTGACCGCCGGCGGCTCGCTGTTCGGCATCATCGGCGCGTTCCTCGCCGTGCCCACCGCGGCGGTCGCGGCCGTCGTCCTGCGCTACATCAACGAACAGGTGGACGTTCGCACCTCGGACAACATGGAGACGCCACCACGCGGCGAGGAACCCGAGCCCGACCCGGATCCGGACGGGACGATCCGTGACAACGACCCGAGTTCGTCACGCGTCGAGGACTGACACCCGGCGGGATGATCGCGGGCGATCAGCCCGCGATCATCTCGAGGGTCGACCCCGCCCGCCCGTGGACGACGTGCAGCCGGTTCGGAATCCGCTGGCGCATCTCGTCGACGTGGCTGACGATCCCGACGACACGGCCGCCGTCGCGCAGTTCGTCGAGCACTGCCATCACCTGATCGAGCGTGTCGGCGTCGAGCGTGCCGAAGCCCTCGTCGATGAACAGCGTGTCGAGGACCACTCCACCCGACTCGGCGGCCACGACGTCGGCGAGGCCCAGCGCGAGCGAGAGCGACGCGACGAACGACTCGCCGCCCGAGAGCGTCTTGGCCGAGCGAACGACACCCGTGAAGTCGTCACGAATGTCGAGCCCGAGACCGCCGCGTTTCCCACGAGGTCCGGCGTCGTCGCTGTGCACGAACTCGTAGCGGCCGTTCGACATCCGGCGCAGGCGTGACGACGCCGCGACCGCGACCTCCTCGAGCCGCGCCGCGAGTACGTACGACCGCAGCGACATCCGCCTCGAGTTGCTGCCGCGGCCCGCGACGACGTCGGCGAGCGCCGCGAGTTCGTCGTGCTCGGCGCGGATCGGTTCCAGCCGCGTGAGCGCGGCCGCGAGCTTGGCCGCATAACGCTCGAGGTCGGCGACCCGCCGATCCGCATCCGACGCCGCGGCGACCGCGAGCTCGGCGTCCCGGGAGGCGGCCGCGGCGACCGCCTCGGCTGCCGCGACGTCGACCTCGATCTCCGCCGCCTCACGGACGGCGTCCTCCGCGAGCACCGCGCGCGCAGCGGCCTCGTCGGCACGCGCGCCATCGAGGATCGCAACGATCTCGTCGCGGCGATCCGCCGAACGGACGGCGGCGCCGGCTGCCTCGAGGTCGGCGAAGCCCGCCTCCGCGGCGAGCCGAGCGGCCCGCGCGGTGGCATCGACGGCGCGCTCCCCCGCGCGCACGGCGTCGTCGCGTACTTCGAGCAGATTCGCGCCCGCGACCGCGAGCGCGTCGACACGAGTCCGTCGCGCGGCCACGGTGCCGTCGTCTCCGGCCGCCCGCGTGAGCGTCTCCGCGATCCGTTCGCGCTCGGTCTCGGCCGAACCGATCCGCTCCGTGAGCGTCGCGCGCTCGGCGGTGAGCTCCGCGAGTCGCGCCGTCAGCCGCGTGTCCGCGACGTCGAGTTCGGCGACCCGCGCGAGCAGCTCGTCGAGCCGGCCCGCGCGCGTGCGCAGATCGGCGAGGGCGGCGTCGGCGGTGGCGAGGAGGTCCGCGAGTTCGCTCGGATCGCCGTCGCCACCGCGCGCCGCCAGCACGTCGAGCGCGCGGTCGAGTTCCGCGAGACGCATACGCACGGCATCGGCCTCCTCGGCCCGCGCCTTCTCGGCGTCGACGGCCGCACGCTCCTGGGCGTCGGTCACCGGATCCCCCGTGGGCTGCGCGGGCTCGGGATGCTCGCGCGCACCGCACACCCCGCACGGCTCGCCCGGCACGAGTGCGGCGGCGAGCTCGGCCGCCATTCCCGTGATCCGCCGTTCGGTGAGATCGAGCCGGTGCGCGCGCGCATCGAGGTGGCGGGCCTCGGCCCTGTGCACATCCTCGGCGACACCGGCACGCTCGGCACTGCGCGCCCGCCACTGCTCGCTCGCCGAAACCCGGTCGGCCGCCGCCTCGCGCGCGGCGCTCGCGGCGTCGAGTGTCGCGGCGGCGTTGCGCGCGTCGTCGACGTCCGCTCGGGCACGCGCGAGCCGTTCGGGCAGGCCCGCGAGCTCCGTCTCGACGGCCTCGGCCTCACGAGCGATTGCATCGAGGCGCTCGGTCCCGGCGGCGACCGTCCGTGCGAGATCGCGTGCCCTGCCCTCGTCGGCCGCGAGCGCGTCGAGCCGCACGAGCTCGTCCGTCCACGAGCGCACCGCCGCGCGCAATCGCTCGCGGTCCTCCGGCGACGGCGGCCACGCGCTCGCGCCCAGCCCCGCGGCGCCGGGCTCGCGTACGAAGCGGGCCTCGCAGTCGGCGGCGCGCCCCCGCGAGTCCTCCGCGTCACGGGAGACGCGGACACTCTCGGCGACGGCATCGGCGACGGGCTCCGCCCGGCGTGCAGCGGCGAGTTCGGCGTCGAGCGCCGCGCGCCGCTCCGCCGCCGCCTCCCAGTCGGCGAGATCGGCAGCGGCGCGATCACGGCGCGCGTGCAGTTCCGCGATCCGCTTCGCCCGCTCGTACGCCTCGCGTGCCCCCGCCGCGCGGCCCCGCGCATCCGTGAGCTCCCCGGCAGTTCGCTCGCGCACCTCGCGCGCATCCGCCAGGACCTTCTCGGCCCAGTCGCCGGGCGCGGCGTCGGCACCGGCCTCGATTCCCGACGCAGCGGCGATCCGCGCCTCGAGCAGTTCGACATCGCGCGTCGCCTCGGCGAGCGACGCCGCCGAGGCTCGTCTGCGACCGACGAACCAGTCCTCGACACGTCCGAATCTCGTCGTGTCGAACAGTCGCTCGAGCAGCACACCGCGCTCGTCGTTGTCGGCGCGGAGGAACCGCGCGAACTCACCCTGCGGCAGCAGCACGACCTGGAAGAACTGATCGGCGCTCATGCCGAGCAGCCGCGACACCTCGTCCGCGATGTCGGGGATGCGGGAGAGGTTCTCGCCGGAGCCGTCGAGCCACTCCAGCGTCGCCTTGGCGTTCTCGGTGATCGTGCCCGTGCCGCGCTTCTTGGGCCGCGTGAACTCGGGACGGCGCTCGAGGCGCACTCGCCGCCCACCCACCGTCGCCTCGAGCTGCACGCGCGGAACGGCACCGGACGGCGCGTGATCCGACAGCAGCCGCTTGCCCTCGCGCCGCGCCCCCGGGACCGTGCCGAACAGGGCGAAGGCGACGCCGTCGAGCACCGTCGTCTTTCCCGCGCCCGTACGGCCGTGCAGCAGGAACAGGCCGTCCGCGCCCAGCGTGTCGAAGTCGACGCGAACGGTGTCGCCGAACGGGCCGAACGCGTGCATTTCGAGCGAGTGCAGCCTCACGCGCCCGCCTGCGCCTGCGCGCCGGCCTCGGCCGCCTCCCGCTCCGACACCGCGGCCGCGAGTGCCGATTCGAGCAGCCGCAGCTCGCTACCGGACGGATCGCTGCGCACGTCCGTGACGAAGCTTCTCGCGATCTCGATGTCGGTGCGTCCGCGCACCTTGCGGCGGTACTCCAACTCGTCCTGTCCGCCCGGGCGCTGCCATTCGAGGTGGACGGCGTGCGGGAAGCGATCCCGTAGCCGCCGCATCGCGTCGACCGGACGCACCGGGTCGGTCAGCACCGCCGTGACGTAGTGATCGTGTGCGTACGCGAACGACGGCTCCGACACGAGCGCGTCGAGCTCGCCGACGAGTTCGGTCAGCTCCCGCACGATCGGCAGATCGACGCGCTCGACCGCACCGAGGCCGTCGGCGTCCAGATCCACGACGAACACCGCCTTGCGGTGGCTGCGCTCGCCGAACGAGTACGGCAGCGGCGAGCCGCAGTACCGCACGGCGTCCGTCACGGTCTGCGGCGAGTGCAGATGCCCGAGCGCGACGTAGTCGGCTCCCGAGAACACGCTCGCGGGAACCGTCTCGACGCCGCCGACCGAGATCGACCGTTCCGAACCGGTCGCCTCCGCACCGACGACGAACGCGTGCGCGAGCACGACCGACCGCGCGCCGCGCGCCGCGACGTCGGCGCGGACCAGGCCCATCGCGGCATCGACGATCTCGGCGTGCGAACGCGCCGAGGGGACCCCGAGCCGGGTGCGGGTGATCTCGGGCTCGAGATACGGGATCCCGTAGAAGGCCACGGGCCCGTGTGCGTCCTCGAGCACGACGGGCCGGTCGATGCCGGTGACCGTCGTGAGCAGGTGCAGACCGCCCGCCGCGGTGAACCCCGAGCCGGCGCCGAGCCGCGTGGGCGAGTCGTGATTGCCCGACGTCGCGACGATGACGGCCCCCGCGTCGCGAATCTCCTCGAACCCCCGCTGGCACACCGCGACGGCGTCCGCGCTGGGGATCGAGCGGTCGTACACGTCCCCCGGCACGACCACCACGTCCACCGCGCGCTCGCGCACGATCGCGGCGATCTCGGAGAGGACCTGCCGCTGATCGGCGAGCAGGTCGACGCCGTGGAAGGTCCGGCCGATGTGCCAGTCGGAGGTGTGCAGGATGCGCATGATGCGAACGGTAGATCACCCTCACGACACACTTCCCCGTCGGCCCGCGAGCCGCGGGCGTGTCGGAGGCGGCGGGCATCATGTGTCCCATGAGCGCACTCACGTCACTTGCTCTCGTCGTCGCGCTCGCGGTCGGCGCCGCGATCGGATGGCTCGCTCACTCCGCCCGCGCCGGGGCGGCGCTGGCCGCCGCACGCGCCGAACTCGCCGCTGCCCGCGGCAACGAGAACCTGTTGCGCGACTCGCTCGCGGCGGCGAGCGAGGACTCCGCCCGCAGGCACTCCGGTGCCTTCGGCGAGCAGATCCATCGGCTCGTCGGGCCGCTCGAGCAGGCGGTCGGCGCTCTCTCGCGCCATGTCGACGACGTCGAACGCAGCCGCATCCACGCGTACGCGGGCCTCACGGAACAGGTCGCCGGGATGCACCGCACGTCGCAGTTGCTCGAAACCCAGACGACGCGTCTCGTCACGGCGCTGCGGGCACCGCAGATCCGCGGCCGATGGGGCGAGATCCAGCTCGAGCGCGTCGTCGAACTCGCGGGAATGATGCGGCACTGCGACTTCGACACCCAGGTCACCCGCGAGAACGCGCGGCCCGACCTCGTCGTCTATCTCGCGGGCGGCAAGCAGATCGTCGTCGACGCGAAGGTCCCGCTCGCCGCGTATCTCGACGCCACCCAGGCCGAGGACCCCGCCGAGCGCGACGGCCACGTCACGCGCCACGCGCGGCAGTTGCGCACGCACGTCGATCAGCTGTCCGCGAAGTCGTACTGGGAACTGTTCGATCCCACGCCCGAGTTCGTCGTGCTGTTCGTTCCCGGCGACTCGTTCCTCGACGCCGCGCTCGGCTCCGATTCGGGGCTGCTCGAGTACGCGTTCGCCCGGAACGTGATCCTCGCGACGCCGACGACGCTCGTCGCGCTGCTGCGCACCGTCGCCCACACGTGGAAGCAGGAGGCGCTCTCCCAGGACGCCGCGACGATCCACCGGCTCGGCCGGGAACTGTATGCGCGCATCGACACCGTCTCGGGCCACCTCGACCGGCTCGGATCGCAGCTCGGCAAGGCCGTCGACTCGTTCAACACGACCGTCGCGTCGATGGAGTCACGCGTGACGGTGACGGCGCGCAAGCTCTCCGAACTCGATGTCTACGACGGCGAACCCACCGAGATCTCACGGGTCGACGCCTGGCCGCGACGAGCGACGAGCACGGCCGCCGCGCCACGCCCCGACGCCGCCGACGAAGCCGGGTGAGAGTTTCCGGATAGGGTTTTCGTGTGGCTGTGAACCAACGTGCTCGCTCGAGGGTCCCCCTCGATCACCGGTCGCTGTTTCCCGGCGTCCCCGGCCTGCCGTGGTGGGGTGTCGTCGCCGCGGCGGCGGTACCGACCGCGCTCGGTGTCGTCGTCGACGGGTTCCGAGGTGACGAACTCACCGCGACGACGTCGGTCCTCTACGTCCTCGGCTGCATCGTCGCGGCGGTATGCGCGTCGCGCCGAGCGATCTTCACGTCGATGGTCCAGCCCCCGATCCTCATGTTCGTGCTCGTTCCGCTCGGCGCGACCCTCGTGGCTCCCGAGCGATCGGTCGCGCTGCGCGATCTCGCGATCACGACCGCCTATCCGCTGGTGGACCGCTTCCCGGTGATGCTGCTCGCGACCGCCGTCGCGGCGGCGATCGGCGGAACGAGGCTGTTCCTGGCCTCGCGGAGCACCGCGGGACCGAGCCGGACACGATCGACGTCGCGGTCACGCTCCCGGACCGAGCGCACCGGCTCTCGCCGGGCGGGACGCGCAGCGACCACTCGCGGCGCCACCGAGACCACGGATCGGAGCAGACGGAGCGACCGGAGCGGGGGCACCCGCACGACGTCACGACGCTCGGCGGCAGCAGGCGACGACTCCCGGCAGCCGCGTTCGCGCCGCTCCGCACCGCGTTCCGACCGGATTGCACCGATCACCGACAAGACCCCGCCCTCGGCGTCACGCACGGAAGCGGCGGGTCGTCCGTCGGCGCCGCCCGTGCCGCCCACTGCGCCGCGCCGTCGTCCTGCGGGTCCCGGAGCCCCGGGCGCTCCCGGGGCCGGTCGGGGTGCCGCTCCGCGGCGATCCGATCCGCCGCCGCCGCCGCGCAGGCGTGAGCAGCCCGAGCCGCCCGTCGGGCGCCCCTGACCCCCGCTCGGCAGACCCGGCCGGCTCGATCAGCGGCGCGATCAGTGGCGCGATCAGTGGCGCGGGGCGCGCAGCTCTCGCGGCAGTGCGAAGACCAGCGTCTCGTTGGCCGTCGTGACCGACTGGATCTCGCTGAACTCGTGGTTCGCGAGTTCGTCGATGACGCCGCGCACGAGGATCTCGGGAACCGAGGCGCCGGACGTGATGCCGACGGTGTTCACGCCGTCGAGCCAGGCCGGATCGATCTCGGCCGCGTAGTCGACGAGGTACGACGCGCGGGCACCGGCCTGGAGGGCGACCTCGACGAGCCGGACGGAGTTCGACGAGTTGCGCGAGCCGACCACGATGACGAGATCGCACTCGGGCGCCATCGCCTTCACCGCGACCTGACGGTTCTGCGTCGCGTAGCAGATGTCGTCGCTCGGCGGATCCTGGAGCTTCGGGAACCGCTCGCGCAGGCGCGCGACGGTCGCCATCGTCTCGTCGACGCTGAGCGTCGTCTGCGACAGCCAGATGACCTTGTTCTCGTCGCGCACGGTCACGCCGTCGACGGCGTCTGGCCCGTCGACGAGCTGCACGTGATCGGGTGCCTCACCGGCGGTGCCCTCGACTTCCTCGTGCCCTTCGTGACCGATGAGCAGGATGTCGAAGTCGTCGCGCGCGAACCGCTTGGCCTCCTGATGGACCTTGGTCACGAGCGGGCACGTGGCGTCGATCGTCTGCAGGCTGCGTGCGGAGGCCTCGGCGTGCACCGCCGGGGAGACGCCGTGCGCCGAGAACACGAGAAGGGAACCTTCGGGCACCTCGTCGGTCTCGTCGACGAACACGACACCGCGCTCGGACAGCGTGTCGACGACGTGCCGGTTGTGCACGATCTCCTTGCGCACGTAGATCGGGGCTCCGTGCTTCTCGAGCGCCTTCTCGACGGTTTCGACGGCGCGGTCGACGCCGGCGCAGTATCCGCGTGGCTCGGCGAGAAGAATGCGCCTGCCACGCGCGGCGCCGGAATCGGCGGAGCGGGAGATACCGAGGTCGAGTGGAACGGCCGATGACATACCGTCAAGGGTACGGGTTCCCGGGCGGAGGACGGGTGCCGAGTCGCCGCGGCCGTGGGCGACTCGCCCGGCTCGCCGGGGTGTCCCGACTACCGAAATGCGACGGTCTCGTGCACTCTTGTCACATGATCCGGCCACCGTTCGCAGCCCGCGTCGCACTCGGACTCGCCGTCACCGCAGTGGACGAGGTCCGCCGCCTCCCCGGCGCTGCCGCCGCTCTCCCCATGACCGCCGTCAGCCAGGTGCTGCAGACCTCGATGCGTGTGCAGCAGTCGATCACGACGCTCGCGATCCGCGGCGACGAGGCGCTCGAACTCGCGGGATGCGGCCCTGGCGACGGCGAACTCGCGGTGTTCGACGACGCCGCCGATTCGTCGAACCGCGATTCACCGAACGGGCAGTCGCCGAACGGCGAGGCTCCGGACCGAGGCGACGCTCCCGCCGGACGGTTCGCCCTCTACACCGTGGCACCGGACCGTTCCGAGGCCGACGAGTCCGCGTCGTCCGGATCGGGCGGCGGCGGCGAGGTCGGCGTCCCCGAGATCGCCGAGTACCTCGACTACGCGTCGCTCACGCTCGCCCAGCTTCGAGCGCGGCTGCGCACGCTGTCGGTGGACGAACTCGCCGCGCTGCTCGAGTACGAGAACGCGACGGCCTCGCGCGCACCGTTCCAGACCATGCTCGAGAACCGCATCACCACCGCGCGCGCCAAGTGAACTCCGCTCGACCCGAATCGTCACGACCCGAACCCCTCCGCCCGGAATCCCCCGCACAGTCGACTCCCCCACCGAACTCGGCCGACCATCCGTGGCCGGTCCGGTCGGTTGCGCTCAAGGTGGCGCAGTGGATCGACCGGCTGGGCAGCATCTGGGTCGAGGGCCAGATCACGCAGATCAACGCCCGCCCCGGCACGCGGACGGCTTTTCTCGTGCTCCGTGATCCCGCCGCCGACATGTCGCTCTCGCTGACGTGCTCGCCGCGGCTGCTCGAGGAGTCGCCGGTGCCCCTCACCGAGGGCAGCCGCGTCGTCGTCTTCGGCAAGCTGTCGTTCTTCACCGGCCGCGGCACGGTGTCGCTGCGGGTCACCGAGATCCGGCCCGTCGGCGTCGGTGAACTGCTCGCCCGCATCGAACGGCTACGCGCGCTTCTCGCCGCCGAGGGCCTGTTCGATCCCCGGCTCAAGCGGCCGCTGCCGTTCCTTCCCCGGTCGGTCGGCCTCGTGACCGGTCGGGCGAGCGCGGCCGAGCGCGACGTCCTGAAGGTCGCGCAGAGCCGCTGGCCCGCGGTGCGGTTCGAGATCCGCAACACCGCGGTGCAGGGGCCGACCGCGGTGCCGCAGATCCTCACGGCGTTGCGCGAACTCGACGCGGCGGACGACGTCGACGTGATCGTGCTGGCCCGCGGCGGCGGCAGCGTCGAGGATCTGCTGCCCTTCTCGGACGAGACGCTGTGCCGGGCGATCGTGGCGTGCACGACGCCGGTCGTCAGTGCGATCGGGCACGAACCCGACAGCCCGCTCAGCGATCACGTCGCCGACGTGCGGGCGGCGACTCCGACCGACGCCGCCAAGCGGGTCGTCCCCGACGCCGCGGCCGAGCGTGCGCTCGTCGCCGACCTCACCGAGCGTGCCGCGGCGGCGCTGCGCCGCTGGGTCAGCCGCGAAGAGCGCGTCGTGGCAGGACTGCGCAGCAGGCCCGTGCTCGCGCAGCCGTGGCGCGCCCTCGACGAGCGAGCGAACGACGTCGACCGAATGCTCGCGGCGATCCGTCGCGACGTGCGGCGTGTGGTCGACGCGGACGGCACCGAACTGGCTCACCTGAGGGCACGCCTGACGACGCTGGGCCCGGCCGCTACCCTCGCCCGTGGCTATTCGGTCGTGCAGCGCGTCACCGCGGGCAGTGCTCCCGAAGTCGTACGCGAGGTCGGCGAGATGCCGCCCGGAACCCAACTGCGCGTGCGCGTCGCCGACGGCGCCGTGCGCGCGGCGGTGATCGGAAAGGACAAGTGAGATCGTGAGCGAAGCCGGCGAGAACGCCGACCGGGACGAGCCGACGCCTGTCGCCGAACTGGGCTACGAGGCGGCGCGGGACGAACTCGTCGACGTCGTGCGCATCCTCGAGCACGGTGGGCTCGACCTCGATGCGTCGCTCGCGCTCTGGGAGCGCGGCGAGGCACTGGCCACCCGCTGCGAAGAGCACCTGGCAGGCGCGCGCAAGCGGGTCGAGGACGCGATCGCGCGCACCGAGATCGAGGACGAGTAGCCGCGGTCTCGGGAGGCCCGACTCAGGGTTCGCCGACTCAGGGTTCGCCGACTCAGGGTTCGAGGATCGGTGCGTTCTCGACGGCCGTCGCGAGCGTCACGAACGACTCCTCGCCCGCGCTGCCCGAGATCAGGATCCGGCTCTGGCCGAAGTCGGCGACCCAGATCGGCTCGACGCCCTGACCGCCGTAGACCACCCATGTCCGGCCAGCGATGTCCTCGCTGCCCTCGGCGTAGCGCGGTTCACCCGCGACGAACCCGACGAGCGGGAGTTCGTCGGCCGAGCTCTGCGTGTACTGCAGGTAACGGCCACCGGCGTCGATGAATCCGACGGTCGTGGCGTCGCCACCCGCGTCGCCCGCGACGACGGCACGGCTGCCCGAGTTCGTCTGCCAGCCGTCGGGGACGACGGGTTCACGAATGGGGAAGTCGAGCGATTGCGCGTCGTACTGCAGTCCCGCACTCATGTCGAAACTCGGCACCGGACCGGCTGTCGGCCCGCCCGGGCTCAGGGTGCACTGGTTCGCGATCGCCGCGATGACGACGCAGAACGCGCCGAGCGCGAGCAGCGACCAGAGCATGTCGCGACCGCCCTGGAGGATGCGGGGTTTATCCGATGCCACGGGATCCAGTATCCAGGTGCGCGTCGGCGGGTCACCATCCGACCCAGCCCGCTGGCCCGGCCGCCATTCTGCGACAATGAGCGCACGTTCCCGTCCGTACCGCAGCAGGAGGCACACGCCCATGACGGCCAGCACCGAGCCGAGTCGCCGCGAGGCCCCGGACCGCAACCTCGCCCTCGAACTGGTGCGCGTCACCGAAGCCGGTGCACTCGCGGCCGGCCGCTGGGTCGGGCGCGGTGAAAAGGAGGGTGGCGACGGCGCTGCCGTCGATGCGATGCGTGAGCTCGTCTCGACCGTCTCGATGAACGGCATCGTCGTCATCGGCGAGGGCGAGAAGGACGAAGCGCCGATGCTCTACAACGGCGAGCACGTCGGCAACGGCGACGGCTCGGACTGCGACTTCGCCGTCGATCCCGTCGACGGTACGACCCTCATGTCCAAGGGCATGCCCAACGCGATCTCGGTGCTGGCAGTCTCCGAGCGCGGCACGATGTTCGATCCGTCCGCCGTCTTCTACATGCGCAAGATCGCCGCGGGCCCGGACGCCGCGGACGTCGTCGACATCACGGCGCCGGTCGCCGAGAACATCAAGCGCGTCGCGAAGGTCCGTCGTGCGTCGACGTCCGACGTCACGGTGTGCATCCTCGATCGTCCCCGCCACGCCGAGCTGATCCAGGAGGTCCGCGACACGGGTGCGCGCATCCGGCTGATCTCCGACGGCGACGTCGCGGGCGCCATCGCCGCGGCACGCCCCGACTCGGGCACCGACCTGCTCATCGGCACGGGCGGCACCCCCGAGGGCATCATCGCCGCGGCCGCGATGCGCTGCATGGGCGGCGTCCTGCAGGGTGTCCTCGCGCCGAAGGACGACGAGGAGCGGCAGAAGGCGATCGACGCCGGACACGACGTCGACCGCGTGCTCGGCACCGAGGATCTCGTGTCGGGCGAGAACGTCTTCTTCTGCGCGACGGGCGTCACCGACGGGGATCTGCTGAAGGGCGTGCGCTACTACGGCGGCGGCGCGTCGACGCAGTCGCTCGTGATGCGCAGCAAGTCGGGCACGGTCCGCATGATCGAGGCCTACCACCGCCTCGAGAAGCTGCGCACCTACTCCGCAGTGGACTTCGACGGCGTCGACGGCGCGGTTCCCCCGTCCTTCTGAGCGCCCCTCCCCGACGAGATCGGTCAAGCACCCCAAACCCTGCCACGACAGTGGCAGGGTTTGGGGTATGAGTGACGACACCGATCAGCAGTTCCGCATCGAACACGACACGATGGGCGAGGTCCGGGTTCCGGTGGACGCGCTGTGGAAGGCGCAGACGCAGCGTGCCGTCGAGAACTTCCCGATCAGCCATCGCGGGCTCGAGAGCCAGCAGATCCGGGCGCTCGGTCTGCTCAAGGCCGCGTGCGCACGCGTCAACCGCGACCTGGGGAAACTCGATCCCGCGAAGGCCGACGCGATCGTCGCGGCCGCCGAGGAGATCGCCGCCGGCGAGCACGACGATCAGTTCCCGATCGACGTCTTCCAGACGGGGTCGGGCACGAGCTCGAACATGAACGCCAACGAGGTGATCTCGTCGATCGCCGCGAACGCCGGCGTCTCGGTGCACCCGAACGACGACGTGAACATGTCGCAGTCGTCGAACGACACCTTTCCCACGGCGACGCACGTCGCGGCCGCCGAAGCCGCTGTCGCACATCTCATTCCCGCGCTCGACCACCTGCGGCTCGCGCTGCACGACAAGGCGCACGAGTGGCGCGAGGTCGTGAAGTCGGGACGCACGCACCTCATGGACGCGGTGCCGGTGACGCTCGGCCAGGAGTTCAGCGGGTACGCGCGGCAGATGGAAGCCGCGATGGAGCGCGTCCTCGCGACGCTGCCACGGCTCGGCGAACTGCCGATCGGCGGCACTGCGGTCGGCACGGGACTCAACGCGCCGGCGGAGTTCGGGGAGCGCGTCGTCGCCGAACTCGTGAAGTCCACCGGACTCGATTCGCTGAGCCACGCGAAGAACGCCTTCGAGGCGCAGGCGGCGCGCGACGGCCTCGTCGAAGCGTCCGGTGCGCTGCGGACGGTCGCCGTCTCGATCACCAAGATCGCCAACGACATTCGCTGGATGGGCTCGGGTCCACTCACGGGGCTCGCCGAGATCCATCTGCCCGATCTGCAGCCGGGCAGCTCGATCATGCCGGGCAAGGTCAATCCCGTTCTGCCCGAGGCGGTCACGCAGGTCGCGGCGCAGGTCGTCGGCAACGACGCCGCGATCGCATGGGCCGGAGCCGGCGGCGCCTTCGAGATCAACGTGTACATCCCGGTCATGGCACGCAACCTGCTCGAGTCGTACCGGCTTCTGACGAACGTCTCGCGACTGTTCGCCGATCGCTGCATCGCGGGCCTCGAGACCGACCACGAGCGGTTGCGCTTCCTGGCCGAGTCGTCGCCGTCGATCGTGACGCCGCTCAACTCGGTGATCGGCTACGAGAAGGCCGCCGCCGTCGCGAAGACCGCGCTGAAGGAGAAGAAGACGATCAAGCAGACCGTCATCGACATGGGCCTGCTGACCGACGACTTCACCGAAGCAGACCTCGACGAGAAGCTCGACGTCCTCGCGATGACGAACCTCGATCGCAGCAAGGATCTGTAGGGGAATCCACCGTGTGACGGCGAGCACTCACCACCGCGCGTCGCGGCGACGTAGCATTCGCGAGTCCGTTTCGTCCGATCGGAGATCGCGATGCGCCCTCACGTGCTCGACCGACTGCACCGTGGTGTCCGGGTCAGGTCGCTCATGGGACCGGTGCCGCTCGCCGATCTCGGCACCGTCCGCGACCGGCTCGCCCGCTCGGGACATCCCGGGATCGGCGTCGTCCCGACCGCCGCGCGGACGTGGGATCGCGACCCGCACGCCGTGCAGGTGCGCAGCGTCGCCGCTCCGCAGGATCCCGCGACGCTCTTGACGAGCGCTCCCACGTGCGCCCGCACGGCGCCGATCGACGTCACCGTCGCGGGAGAATGGCTGCTGACCGAACACGATCACGGGCTCGGCGAGATCGACTTCGGGCTCACGGTGCACGAGACCGTGCTCGGCGAGCCGGTTCCGGCACCACGGCGGGTACGCGCCCCGCTGACACGGGCCGCGCTGCGGACCTTCGCGACCGATCCGCGGCGCGCCGCCCGTGTCGCCGGCGACGCTCGCCGCTCCGAACCGACGCCCGACCCGTACCCGTCCGGGCTCCGCGAGGTGGGCGCCGTCGAGATCGTGCACGCCGTCCAGCCCGCATCCGTGCGGCGCGAGTTGCGCGCCTTCCGGGATCGCCACCATCCCGGCACGTCGATGTTCGCGCTGTCCGTCGTCGGTCTCCGCCGGGCGCTCGCCGAGCGGATGCCGCTCGATCCGGTCACCACCGTTCCGTTCGACGCCCGCCGCTATCTGCCCGGTCGCGCCGCGCCCGCCGGGAACTTCGCCGCGGGACTGCGTTTCGCGTTCGACGACGACCCGGATGCCGTCCACGCAGCGCTGCGGCGTGCGGCGAGCAGCGGCAGGCCCGTCGCGACACTCGCGATGACGTGCCTCGCCGCACGATCGCGGCGCATCCCCGACGCTCCCCCGTCTCGACCTGCGCGCGTGCTGCTCTCGCACGTCGGCGAGGTTCCCCGGCGCACCCCGCGCGCGTGGTCGGGCACCGATCCGCAGCATCTCGCGCCGCTGTATCTCGCACAGAGCGATCCGGCCGCACCCGGCGACCTCACCATCGTGTCGACACTCGTGGCCGGCAGCCTCCAGCTCACCGCGTCCTTCCACGGCGGGGCATTGACGACCCGCGACGTCGCGGATGCACTGTCGCGGTTCGCGAACGAGCCTGTCGCCCTGCTGGCGACCGGCGCCACGACGTCGGTGACCATCGCCGCCCCACGTCCGCTAAGGTAGGCAAGCCTTTCCTTGCCCCTCCTCGATCCGGAGCCCTCGTGACCCCGTCCCTCGACGTCGTCGTGTGCTGCTACACGACGGAGCGAGACGCGCTGCTCGTGCGCAGTATCGACTCCGCCCGCACCCAACTCGGCGACGCCGACCGGCTCGTCGTCGTCGTCGACCACAACGACACGCTCGCCTCGGACCTGCACGAACGCGGCATCGCCACCGTGGCCAACAGCGGCCCGCGCGGACTCTCGGGGGCACGCAACACCGGTCTCGAGAATGCGCGGGGCGACGTCGTGGTGTTCCTCGACGACGACGCCGCGCTGCGGCCCGGTGCCCTCGACGCCGTGCGCCGCGCCTTCGCCGACCCCGACGTCGTCGCGATCGGCGGCGCGGTCCACGCCGACTGGGAATCGTCCCGGCCCGCGTGGTTTCCGCCCGAGTTCGGCTGGGTCGTCGGGTGCGACTACCGCGGCCTGCCCGACGACGGCGCGACGATCCGCAACCCGATCGGCGCCGCGATGGCAGTGCGGCGCGACGCCCTCGTCGCCGTCGGCGGCTTCTCCAGCGAACTCGGCCGCGTCGGAACGGTGCCCGCCGGCTGCGAGGAGACGCTAATGGGCATCGAGCTGACGGCGCACGACGCGCGGACGCGGATCGTGCGCGTCACGGATTTCGCCGTCGACCACGCTGTTCCGGAATCGCGTGCGACGTGGCGCTACTTCACCTCGCGCTGCCGTCACGAAGGGCGCTCGAAGGCGATCCTGTCGTCCATCACCGGCCCCGGCGCGGGGCTGTCGTCCGAGCGCACCTACGTGACGCGCACGCTCCCGTCGGGCGTGCTGCACGCTGTGCGTGACGCGGCCCGCGCCCGGTCCGTCGCTCCCCTCGCCCGGGTCGTTGCGCTCGCGCTCGGTCTCGTCGCCACGGCGGCGGGACTGCTGACGACGCGCCGCCGCCGGGCCACCCCGTCGCGTGCCGTCACGGCGACGCCGATCCGCGCCGACGAACTCGTCTCCGTCGTCATCGCGACGGTCGGACGCGATTCGCTCGCCCACGCCGTGCACTCGGTGCTCGACCAGAAGCACCGCGAGTTCGAGCTTCTCGTCGTCGACAATCGGTGCGACGGCAACGTCGACCGCGTCGTGGGCGGCATCGACGACCCCCGGCTTCGCATCCTTCGGCAGCCCGTTCCGGGTGTGTCCGCGGCGAGAAATCTCGGCGTCGCGGCAGCGCACGGACGCATAGTCGCCTTCACCGACGACGACGCGACACCCGAGATCGACTGGCTGGACCGGATTCTGGCGACGTTCGCGGCGGACACGCACGGTCGACTCGCGGGCGTGACCGGCCGAGTCCTCGGCACCGAATCGGGCACCCGGGAACAGCGGTGGTTCGAGGACGCCGGCGTCTTCGACAAGGGCACGACGGCGACCGTGTGGGCGATGCGGGACGCGGGCGATCTCGGCGGGCTCGGCCGCTTCGGCGAGCACGGGCCGTTCTTCCCGTTCACCGCGGGCGAGTGCGGTACCGGCAACAACATGGCCTTCCGCACCGATGCGCTGCGCGAGATCGGCGGCTTCGACGAGCATCTCGGCACCGGAACCCCCGCCCACGGCGGCGAGGACCTCGACCTCTACCGCACCGCGCTGCTCGCGGGGTGGGCGATCGCCTATGCGCCGGACGCCGTCGTGCGCCACTACCACCGCGACAATCTCGCCGACCTGCGCGTCCAGAGCTACGGGTACGGGACCGGGATGGCGGCGTCGCTGACCAAGCTCGCGTTCACCGGTCCCCGGCACACGTTCGACCTGGTGCGACGGTTCCCCCGCGGACTGCACATGCTGCTGTCGCCGAACTCCACAAAGAACGAGAACGTACCCACGGACTGGCCCGTACATCTGCGGCTCCTCGAGGTGTGGGGATACCTCGTGGGCCCGGTTCTCTACGCTCGCAGCCGCGTTCGGGCCGGACGCGCCCGCACCCGCTCATGACGATCGCTCCGCCGGCTCCGGCGCCGCCCACCACCGAGCCCGCCGGGGCCGACTCGGGCCTGGGCTCGACCCGCTCGGTCGCGACGTGCGGCATCGTCGTCGCGACGACCGTCCTGCTGCTGAACCTGCTCGTGGCAGCGGACATCCACGACTGGATCCCGCTGCCCCTGCGGGCCGCGATCGTCGTGATCGGCGCGCTCGCGATGCCCGGTCTGCCCGTCACCGCCGCCCTGCGGATCCCGGGGTTCGCCCTCGCCACCTCCGTCACGATCTCGACGTCGCTCGCCGTGACGATCGTCGCGACCCAGACGGCAGTCGTGATCGAGGCGTGGTCACCGGCCGTGCTGCAGACCCTCCTCGCCGTCGCCGCGATCGCGGTGTGTGCCGTCCTGCTCGGCCGCGCGGGCAACGCGCCGCGGCCGAAGCGCGCACCGCGTCATTCCCTCCGGGTGCGTGCGGCATCCCTCGCCGCCCTCGCCGTCGCACTCGTGCTGTTCGTCGTCGCGGCCCGCACCCTCGACACCGCGGCCGCACATCGCTTCGGGATCGTCACCGAGATCGGGCCCGCCTACGTCGCCGGGCTCGTCGTCGTGGCAGGGGTCCTCGTGACGACGCTGCGCCGCACCAGGATCGATCACGTCGTCGCCACGGCGTCGGTCGCGGTACTGGTGACGTACTCGACCCTCCTCGTCGGCGTCGCGACGGGGCACACGTCCGTCCCGACGGCCTTCGTCCACCGCGGTTTCGTGTCGACGATCGCCGAGGCAGGCTTCCTGCCGTCCGGGATCGACGCGCGGTTCAGCTGGGCCGGATTCTTCGCCGCGTCGGCACATCTCGTGACGACGGGAGGCCTTCCCGACACCGAGGCGCTGATGACCTACGCGCCACTGGCGTTCGGCATGATCATGTGCGCGCCCGTCTACGCGATCGCGCTCGTCGTGACGCGGCGAGCACGCCTGGCCTGGGTCGCCGTCGTCGTGTATCAGGCGTTCAACTGGTACCAGCAGGACTATTTCGCGCCGCAGGCCGTCGCCGTCGTGTTCTACGCGACGATCGTCGCCGTCCTGCTGTGGCAGTTGCGCTCGGCTCCGCTGCCGGCCATCAGGCCCGGCTTCCGCGGCCTCGTGCTCGACGGGCCGCGCCGCACACCGGGACTCGTCCCGGGCTGGTCGTCGGGCAGGACCCTCGCGCTGGGCGCGGTTCTGCTGCTCGTCGTTCTCGCGAACACGATGAGCCACCAGATCACGCCGATCCTCACCGTCATCGCGCTCGCGGCGTTCGCGGCCTGCGGCGTGACCCGCTACCGCACACTGTGGATCGCCGCGGGGCTGATGTTCGCGGCGTGGTTCAGCTACGGCGCGACCGACTACTGGCTCGGCCACCTCCACGCGCTCTTCGCCGAGATCGGCCAGGTCGGCACCGCCGTGGGCCGCGGCGTGCAGGACCGGCTCGCCGGTGACCCCGTGTACCAGCAGATGCAGTATCTCCGCATGGGCGCGTCCGGCGTCTTCGGGCTCGTGGCGTTCGGCGGCTGGGTGGCGACGGGGGTGCGCCGGACTCGCGGCCGCGCCTGGCTCGTCGCCGGAGTGCTGTGCGCCGCACCGTTCTCGATGGTCGCGCTGCAGAGCTACGGCGGCGAGATGATCATCCGGTGCTTCGTGCTCGCGTCGCCCGTCCTCGCGCCCTTCGTCGCGCTCGCGCTCGCGTACTCCGCCCGTGCCCTGCGTCGTGCCCCGGCCGTACGGGGCTTCGCGGCGGTCCGCGGACTCGCGGCGGCGGTGGCGATCGTCGGCCTCGTCGCGACGATGCTCGTGCTCACGACGAACCGCGGCCTCAACACGGCGTTCGAGGCGTCGACGGACGAGGAGGTCACGGTGTCGGGCGCGCTCGTCGAGCGGGCCCCCGGCGACGCGACGATCATGACGTGGAGCCACGCGCCCCACACCGTCGGTCCCCGCCGCTTGCTCGAACGCGAACCCCGCGTGTGGTTCATCGACAGCTATCCGTGCCTCGACGACCTCGCGGGATGTGCCGAGGATCGCTGGCCGTCGTACATCCTC
Organism: Rhodococcus rhodnii NBRC 100604; assembly: GCF_001894925.1. Taxonomy (GTDB): domain Bacteria; phylum Actinomycetota; class Actinomycetes; order Mycobacteriales; family Mycobacteriaceae; genus Rhodococcus_F; species Rhodococcus_F rhodnii. Next base: position 123,647 of record NZ_BCXD01000001.1, read on the forward strand.
GTCACGTCGCAGGCGATCGGGATGCTCGAACTGCAGTACGGCATGAGCCGCGAGTACCTCGACGCGTCGCTCGCCGGCGTGGCCGAGATCGGTTACGTGCCGATGTACGAGAGTGCTTCGGTGCTCGTGCTGCGGCGCGCCGACGCTCCCCCGCTCGCCCTCGACGATCCCGCACCGACAGGAGCCCGATGACCGTCGCCGTCACATCGCTCGTCCTCTCCGGCGTGCTGCTGCTCGCCTCGATCGCCCTGCGCGAGCGCGAGGTTCCCGCGACGGGAGTCGTCGGACGCGGCCGCAGTGCGCATCTGCTCACCGCCGCCGTCGCCGTGTGCGTCGTCGTCGCGGCGGCCGCCACACTCGACCGGCTGATCTCGCTCGCCGGATGAGACGACCGCTCGCGACAGCAACTGCGGCCGTGCTCGGTTCGGCGCTCCTGGCGGCGTGCGCGCCGTCGTCGGCAGCACCTGATCCCGATGCCGAGAAGAGCAGCGCCGACGCCCCCGTGGTCAGCGCCGGCGGAGTCCCCGTCCCCCGCGGCGACCTGCGCGGCTGGCACCAGATCTTCACCGACGAGTTCGACCGAGCGGAACTCGGCGACAGGTGGGGTACGTACGAGGGAACGCCCGGGGGCAATCCGCATTCGTGGTGGGACCCGTCGATGGTCACGCTGTCCGACGGAGCGCTGCGCCTCGGCGCCGAGCGCGTCGACGGCCGGTGGATCACCGGCGGCGTCTCCAACTATCCCGTGACACAGCGCTACGGGCGCTGGGAGATCAGGATGCGCGCGGACCGCAGCGAGGCGATCTCGTACCACATGCTGCTGTGGCCGCAGGACGAGAACTGGCCGCCCGAAATCGATTTCGCGGAGTCGGTGAGCCCGGATCGCACCGAGACGACGGCCTTCCTGCACTGGGTGGACGAGAACGGCGAGAACGACAAGGACGACGCCGAGATCACCGGCCGCTTCGACGAGTGGCACACCATCGGTGTCGAGTGGCTGCCCGGCCTCGTCCGCTACCTGCTCGACGGCGAGGTGTGGGCGGAGGCACGCGGCGACGACATCGTGCCGGACGTCCCGATGTGGCTCGGGCTGCAGGCCGAGGCCGGTGCGTGCGAGCGGCGCCTCGACTGGGGCCTCACGCCCTGCAGCGGGTCCCCGGATCCTGCGGCACCCGTCGTCGAGATCGACTGGGTCACCGTCTACGCGCCGATCGAATCCGAACTGCGCGAGATGGAGTCCGAGGGGCTGTTCGAGCCGGCACCGGACGCCGCGCCGATCGGCTGAGCCGCCGACCGCAGCATTCGCCTGAGCGGGACGACGAGCACGACCGCCGCGAGCGCCTCGGCCACGACGTAAGACCAGCCGATCGCCCGAATCCCGTGCTCCGGCAGGAACAGTGCACTACCACCCAGCACGACGACGGCGACGAGCAGCTGCACGCCGACGGCGAGCCGGAGACGACGCGTGACACGGGCGAGTGCGTTGTAGACGAGCGCGACGATCGCGAGCGGGAACGCCCACGCGACGATGCGCAGCAGCGGCACGCCCTCCTCCTGGTAGGCGGGGTCGAGCAGGCCGAGCAGCATCGGTGCGATCCCGGCGCACCCGAGCACGCCCGCGACAGCGACGGCGCCGAGAATCGTGACGTACCGGCGGGTCTCACGGCGGATCGCCGGTGCGCGCTCGGCCTCGGGTGCCGACACCACCGACGCGACGAACGGGCCGGTCAGCATCGTCATGAGAACCAGCACCGCGGACACGAGCGACCAGCAGATCGCGAAATACGCGTTGGCCTCCGCGCCGAGGGTCGCGATCACGACGATCGGCAGGACGAGCGGCGCGATCGCGCCGACGACGTAGATGCCGTACGACGCCGCGAGAAAGCCTCGCATCTCGCGGCGCGGCGGCAACGTCACGGGCCCGTCGCGGTACTCCGTCCCCACGCGCCGCGCCACCACGACTGCGAGAACGACGGCGCACCCGGCCGCGAGAAGCAGCCACGTCCAGACCATTCCGGCGCGCGACGCCGTGAACGCGAACGCGACGAGAGCCACGAGCTTCGCGACGGAGTGGACGATGTTCTTCGTCGCCGCCCACCCGGCCTCGCGCAGGCCGACGACGGTGTGATCGAGCAGCGCGAACCCCGACAGGATCGCCACGGCGAGCGGGAACAGCGCGGCGTCGAGCGGCCCGGTGAACATCTCGTCGGCCGGCCCGACCACGACGAATCCTGCGCCGAGCACCGCCCCGCACAAGGCGCCGACCGTGAAACCGCGCGTCAGCATCGCGCGGGCACGCGCCCCCGCCTCGGGGAGGAAGCGCTCGAAAAGCGCGCCGAGCGAGAGATTTCCGAAGGCCGCGAGCATCGTCGCCGTCGTGATGACGGCCGACGCCGCACCGACCTCACGCGCGGGATAGAGCCGTGCCGCGAGCAGCCAGTACAGCAGTCCCGTGACGCCGGTGACGGCCGCGGAGACCGTCAGCGCGAGGCTGTTGCGCGAGAGGCTCTTCCCGCTCGCGGTGCGCTCAGGCACTCAGTTCGCGGATGTCCGCACGCTGCGACTGTTTACGGATGTCGCGGGTGGCGCGCCAGTGACGCCACTCCTGACCGATGGTGCGCAGCACCCGCATTCCGTCGCTGTACGCGTTGAGATTGCTGCGGCCGTGGATGCGGGGCCCCTCGAAGCTGCCCACCTCGACGATCTCGAGGCCGCTCGTCGCGAGCCGCACGTTGATGACGGTCTCGATCTCGAAGCCGTCGCCCCACTGCGCGCGGGAGTACTCCGGGGGCGCGAGTTCGAGGACCGGCACGTGCCGGCGCCAGAACGCGTTGTAGCCGTAGCAGAGGTCCGAGAAGTGGGTCCGGAACACGAGGTTGACGAGTCCGTTGAGCCCCTTGTTGCCGACGGACCGCAGCACGGTGATGTCGCTGCTGCCACCGGGAGCGACGAATCGGCTCCCCTTCGCGAGATCCGCGCCGCCCACGAGCGCCTCGACGAACCGCGGGATCTCGCCCGGATCGGTCGACCCGTCGGCGTCGATCATGACGATGATGTCGCTCGTGGCGGCGGCGAAACCGCACGCCAGCGCGTTGCCCTTGCCCCGGCGCGTCTGCGTCACGAAGGTCGCGGTGGGCCACAGCTCTCGCGCGACGGCCATCGTGTCGTCCGTGGAATTGCCGTCGACGAACACGATCTGATCGACGCCGTCGGGCATCCGCGCCGCGACGAACGGCAGGTTGCGGGCCTCGTTCATCGCCGGGATCACGACGGTGACGGTCGGGCGGTGGGGACCGTTGCCCGAGTCGACCGCCGCCGGCGGGACGACGGGGACGTCGGGAGTGGCGGTGGCGGGCGGGTCGATCGGCGATGGCGCGGTCACAGGAACTCCGTGGGCGTGATGAAGGGATACCCGGGTCGGACGCTTCGCGGCGCGCACGGTTTGTGCTGCGGCCGTGAAACGTTCGCGTTGCGACCGATTCCGGGCGAGTCGAGAGCACCGTATGAGAGTTCCGCCGGAAAAGGGGTACCCAGGGCTCTGCATATGATCACTATCACTGAGCTGAGCCTAACCTCATCGATGCGCTACAGTTCGTCGCGTTCCGAAATTCGACATCTCTCGTTCGAGGTCACACGTGCGCACCCAGGTAGCCATCGTCGGGGCCGGCCCTGCCGGTCTCGTTCTCGCGCGCATGCTCGAACTCCAGGGAATCGATTCCGTCGTCCTCGAATCGCGTTCGCGCGAGTATGTCGAGAAGCGCACGCGCGCCGGAATACTCGAACAGCCCACCGTCGACGTCGTCCACGAACTCGGTATCGGCGACCGTCTCGCGGCGGAGGGCATGGCCCACGACGGTTTCCACCTCCGCTTCGATCGCACCACCCACCGCTTCGACTTCCACTCGCTCGTCGGCGGCCACGCGACCGTGTATCCGCAGCAGAAACTCGTCGCCGATCTGATCGCGGCGCGCGTCTCGTCGGGCCTGCCGATCCTGTTCGGCGCCTTCGTCAAGGGAATCGACACCGCGACCGGACGCGTCACCTACGAACGCGACGGACACGTCCACGAGCTCGACGCCGACATCGTCGCGGGCTGCGACGGCTTCCACGGCGTCGCGCGCACCGCGATCCCCACCGCGCTGCGCCGCGATCGTTCGCGGTCGTACCCGTTCTCGTGGCTCGGGATCCTCGCGAACAGCACTCCCGTCTCCGACGAGGGCATGTACTGCGCGCACGAGAACGGACTGTCGGTGCACAGCATGCGCGGGCCTGCCGTGACGCGGCAGTACCTCCAGGTCCCCGAAGGAACCGACCTCGCCGACTGGCCGGACGACCGCATCTGGGACGAGCTCGCCGTCCGCAGCGAGTCCCACGACGGCGCGCCGCTCGACCGCGGCGAGATCGTCGACCGCTCACTCGCTCCCCTGCGATCGTTCGTGTCGGAGACCATGTCGCACGAGCGGCTGTTCCTGCTCGGCGACGCCGCCCACATCGTGCCCCCGACCGGCGCGAAGGGACTCAACCTCGCGGTGTCCGACGCCGCCGTCCTCTCGCACGCCCTGGGCCGCTGGTTCGCGACCGGTGCCCGCGACGCACTGGACGCGTACGCCGCGACGTGCCTCCCCCGGATCTGGGCGGCGCAACTGTTCTCGTGGACGCTCACGACCACCCTCCACCGCATGTCGGACGACCCGCTGGACGCCCGGCTGCGCTTCGCACGCCTGCGCCGATGGGTCGAGTCCGAAGCCGAGCGCACCGCGCTCGGCGAGGTCTACCTCGGCCTGCCGTTCCCTTCTCGATGGAGTCACCGATGGAACCACTGACGTTCCCGAGCCCGTCCGGCATGCGTCACAGCACCGGTAAGCGAATTCGATTCTCGCGCATCACCGATCCGGTGACGGGACACATGTTCATCGTGCCGATGGACCACTCCGTGACGCTCGGCCCGCTCGGGCCCGCATCCCACACGGCGTCGTTCGTGCGGCTGCTCGCCGACGCGGGCGCCGGCGCCGTCGTGCTGCACCGTGGCCGCGTTCGGCATGTCGATCCCGCCGTGTTCGCGAGTCTCGGTCTCGTCGTGCATCTCTCCGCCGGTACCGAACTGAGCCTGGATCGCGACGCGAAGGTCCTCGTCTCCGGTGTCGACGATGCGATGCGGCTCGGCGCCGACGCCGTCAGCGTCCACGTCAACGTCGGCTCGGACACCGAAGCGCGACAACTCGCCGACTTCGCCGCCGTCTCCCGCGAATGCGAGACGGTCGGGATGCCGCTGCTCGCCATGATGTACGCGCGAGGGCGGGAGCGGCCCGCACCCACGCCGTCGGGCGACATCGCCCATCTCGCGTCGATCGCGACCGACCTCGGTGCGGACATCGTCAAGGTCGACTACCCGGGTTCGCCCGAGGCCCTCGCCGCCGTCGCCGCGACCTGCCCGATCCCGCTCTGTGTCGCGGGCGGCGGTCGGCTCGCGGCCGACGACGACGTCGTCGACTTCGCGCGCACCCTCCTCGCCTCCGGCGCCGGGGGACTGTGCTTCGGCCGCAACGTCTTCGAGGCCGCCGATCCCCTCGCCGTCGCCACGGGCCTCGCCCGGCTCGTCCGCGGCGACGCCGAACCGCACGCCGTGCGACCGGCGCACCCCCAGCTCGAACTCGCGTAGAACTCACCTTCGCGATGTCCGTCTCCACAGAAAGAACATCCCCGGCCATGCCCGAGACCACCACGATCGTCACCGACCGGATCACGCCACTGACCGCCGCGGCTCCCGCGAGCCGCGAGGGCCACTTCGCGTGGCTCGACCTCCGCGGGATCGGTGCGGACGCACTCGCCCCCATCGTGCAGGCCGCGCTGCACCACCGCATCGACGGGCTGCTGTCCGACGATCCTGCCGTCTTCGAGGGCCTGCCCCCGACGGTGCGCCGCATCCTCGTCCTCGACGAGCCCGCGGTCGACGGGTTCCCGTACGACGACGTCGATCTCGTCGTCGTGAACGATCGCGCTCACCTCACGTCGCCGCACGTCGGACACACCCCGGACCGCGGCGTCCACGTCGTCGTCTCCGACGCCCCGACCCTCCAGGAGGCGTGCGAGGTCGTCCGCGAGGTGCCGTGGACGCTGCTGACCTTCACCGATCCCACCAAGATTCCGCTCGAGATCGTCATCGCCGCGGCCGAGAACAGCGGCGGGCGCACCGTCACGACGGTCACCGACGTCGAGGACGCCGGCATCGTCAAGCTCGTCCTCGAACACGGCTCCGACGGACTGCTGCTCGCACCGCGCTCGGCCGACGACGTCGTCAAGGTCGCGCGCATCGTCGAGCACGAGGCCGAGAAGCTCGAACTGTGCGAACTCGTCGTCGACGCCATCGAGCACATCGGCATCGGCGATCGCGCGTGCATCGACACGTGCTCACTGCTCGACAAGGACGAAGGCTGCCTCGTCGGCTCGTTCTCGACGGGTATGTTCCTCTCGTGCAGCGAGACCCATCCGCTGCCGTACATGCCGACCCGCCCGTTCCGATGGAACGCCGCGGCCGTCCACTCGTACGTCCTCGGGCCCGAGAACCGCACGCGCTACGTCAGCGAACTGAAGGCCGGCTTTCCGATCCTCGCCGTGCGCTCGGACGGCAGCGTCCGCGAGGTGCGCATCGGCCGAGTCAAGATCGAGAAGCGCCCCCTGCTGTCGATCAACGCGACGACGCCCGACGGCCGGTCGATCAACGTCATCACGCAGGACGACTGGCACGTGCGGCTGCTCGGCCCCGGCGGCAGCGTCAACAACGTCACCGAACTCCGCAAGGGCGACCGGCTGCTCGGCTACGTCCCCCGCGAGGCGCGGCACGTCGGGCTGCCGATCACCGAGTTCTGCGACGAGCGCTGACGTACCGGCCGCGAGCGACACGATGAGCACACCCGACGTCCTCTGGTACATCGGCACGAACGACGGTCCCGCGCCGTGGGATCCGGCGGCGCGGGACGAGCCGTCGTTCGCCGCCGTCCGCGAGCAGGCGCGCGTCCTCGACCGGCTCGGTTTCCACGGCGCCCTCACGACGGCGCGCGAGGCGATCGCGCTCGTCGGCGAGACCACCCAGCTGCGCTTCGTCGTACCCGAGTACCCCGGAGTCAAGCCGCCCGCCCTGCTCGCCGAGCAGGCGCAGGTCTTCGACCACTACTCCGGTGGGCGGCTGATCTTCAATCAGGTCAACGGCGCCGACCCGGTACTCGCGCGGTACGGGCAGTTCCACGACAAGAACACCCGGTACGAGCGTTCGGTCGAGTACTGGACCCGGGTGCGCGAGCTGTATCTCGACGAGACCGCCGCGTGGGACGGCGAGCACTTCGCGTACGGCCCCCGCTACAAGCCGGCGATCCCTGGGCCGCGGCAGCCCGGCGGCGTCCCGATCTGGGGCACGGGCGCTTCACCCGCCGGGATCGCCCACGCCGCGGCGGTCCTCGACGCCTACCTCATGTTCATGGCACCGGTACCCGACATGGACGCCGTGTTCTCCAAGGTCCGCAAGGCATGCGCCGAGACCGGCCGCGAGATGCGGTTCGGCGCGCTCGCGAGCGTCGTCGTCCGCGAGACCGACGACGAGGCGTGGGACTACTTCGAGTCGCAACTCGCCCGGACGAGCCCCGAATCGGTGCTCGCGACGGCGGACCGCAACCTCCGCAGTTTCGGGTTCGATCCGCTGGCAACGCTGACGTCGCACGACGCTCAGGTGCAGGCGCGGATCGACGCGCTGCGCAGCGGACGGCTGCCGACTCGCAGCGAACTCGAGTTCGCCCCGAACACGGCGGCAGGCCTGACGACGTGGTCCGGCGCCGAGCCGCCGTTCGACATCGCGGGCAAGGGAACCGGCAACTACTTCGTCGGCAGTGCCGAGAACGTCGCCGCCAGGATGAACGCGATGGCGGCCGAACTGGGCATCGACATCTGGATCCTGTCCGGGTGGCCGCTGATCGACGAGGCGCGCACGACGGCGTCACTGCTGCTGCCCAGGCTCACCGGGCAGTGACCGCTCCCGTCACGCGCGTGCCCGTGCCGGGCGAGTCGATCCGTGAGCGGCTCTACGAGATCGCCGCCGCCGCCCCCGATCGGATCGCGATCGTGTGCGGCGGCGAGCGGATCACGTTCGGGCGGCTCGTCGCGACGGCGACGGCCTCGGCCCGTGGTCTCGTTGCTCTGGGAACCGCGCCGGTCGCCCTCGACACGGTGTGCTCGCTCGACTGCGTCCGTGCCGTCGTCACGATCCTGATCTCGGGCCGCCCGCTCGTACTGCTCGACTCGCAGCTTCCCGAGGATCGCCGCACAGCGATCGTCGATCTGTCCGGTGCGCAGCGACTCTCGCCCGAGGCCGTCGTGGCGCTGTCCGGCCGCAAGCCACTGCGACCGCTGTCGCGCGCCGACACCGCCGTGCTTCTCTTCACCTCGGGCTCCACCGGAACCCCCAAGGCCGTGCGTCACGGACAACGCCTGTGGCTCGGGCAGGCCGTCGATTTCGCACATCACCTGGATGTCGGGCCGGAGGACCGGATCGGTTCCGCACTGCCGATCGGATTCGGCGGCGGCATGGACGTCGTCGTGATGGCCTTGCTGAACGGTGCTGCGCTGCACTGGTACGACCCGCGTGAGATCGGGCGCGACGGCATCGAGGAGTGGGTGCGGTCGAACGACCTCACGACGCTGCATGCCACTCCGTCGCTGCTGCGGTCGATCGTCGCGTCGTGGTCGGCGGAAGCGGCGCCGCGCACGCTGCGCCTCGTGACGACGTGCGGCGAGGCCGTCCACTCCGCGGACGTCGCCTCGGCACGCGCGCGTCTCGGCGACGGGTTCGCGTACTGCAATCTGTCGGGATCGTCGGAGACCGGGAACCTCGCGTTCGCGATGGTCGGCTCCGGGGCCGAGGTGCCCGAGCGGATACCCGCCGGGGTTCCGGGCGTGAACAAGGTCGTCCGCATCGACTCGCCCGATGCGTCCGGCGCGGGTGAGATCGTCGTGGAGTCCGAGTTCGTCGCCGAGGGATACGTGCTCGGCGACGGCACCCGTTTCGAGCCGGTCGACGAGCGCGTGCGCCGGTATCGCACCGGCGATCTGGGACGATTCGACGCCGACGGCAGACTCAACCTACTGGGACGCATGGACGGCGCGGTGAAGGTCCGCGGCTATCTCGTCGAGCCCTCCGAGATCGAAGCGGCGGCGCTGCGAGCACCGGGTGTGAGCGAGGCAGTCGTGATCGCGCAGCGCACGGACGCAGGTGCGGTGGTCGCGGCCTTCGTCAGCGGTCCCGGTGCACGCGAGGTCGCCGCGATCCGTCGGCACCTCGCCCTCGCCCTCCCGTCGTGGATGCTGCCGACGCACGTCGTGCCGATGACGTCGCTGCCGCGCACCGAACGCGGCAAGGTCGATCGCGCGAATCTCGTCGTGCCGGCGGAGCGGCCGCCGTTCGCTGCCGCGCGGCCGGGCGTCGAACTCGCCGCTGCGGAGGCGTGGCGGCGCGAGCTCGGAGTGGCGATCGGGCGCGACGAGGATCCGTTCGCACTCGGTGGCACGTCGCTCGGACTCGTCCGCGTGCTCGCACGGATCGAGGCCGAGACCGGGCGGGCTCTCGGTGTTCACGACGTCGTCGCGGACGCGAGCCCGGCCGGAATCGCAGGTGCAGCGGGTTCTGCTGCGCCCGAGGCGCTTCCGGCGTCGGCGACGCGACTCGGCGGCGACGCCGGCCCCGTCGTGTGGGCCTTCTGCGGTGCGGGTGCGGATCCGTCGTGCTTCGCCGATTTGGCGCGCGCATACGACGGCACGGTGTACGCGCTCGCCCAACACGGGCTGGAACGGCGCGGGGTCCCCGATTGGACGGTCGCGGCGATGGTCCGCCGCCACTTGCGGACGATGCGCGCCGTCCAGCCGCAGGGGCCGTACCGTCTCGTCGGGCATTCGCTCGGCGGGATTCTGGCGATCGAGGTCGCACGCGCGTTGCGGGCGGAGGGACACGACGTCGCGGCGCTCACGGTGCTCGACACGCTGCTGCCGCCGGGCGCACGACCCGTGGGCACGGGAACGACACCGGTGTCCGGGCCCGCGATCGCCGCTCCCCCGCTCGTGGAGCGAGTGCGGGTGCACGCCCGCGTGTACACGGCGGGAGTGATCCGGCGCGAGCACGCTCTGCAGGAGAAGGTGTTCTGGGAGCAGGGGGTTCGCGTCGGCGCTCGGTGGCGTCCGCGTCCCTTGGACGTTCCGGCCCGAGTGGTGATTGCAGCCGACAACCCCGACGATCCGCAGTGGTGGCGCCGGATACTCACCGGGCCACTCGACATCGACCGTGTCGCCGGCGACCACCACGCCGTCCTCCACGCACCCACGATTCACACCGTGGCGCGCGCTAGGGCGCGGCTGAGCGACCCGTTACCGACCGCGTTCACGCGACGACCGAACCGCGCGGCGAGGGTGGCCGTGCATCCGGTGGTTCGAAGCGGGGTCTGCCGCGTGGGACCGGGATGATGCTCCATCCGCTGTGGTGGATGTGCCGGTGATGCTTACCGCAGAGCAGCACGGTGTTGTCGAGGTCGGTCGGTCCGCCGTCCGCCCAATGCTCTATGTGGTGAGCCTCGCACCAAGCCGGTGGCGCAGTGCAATTCGGGAACGCGCATCCCCGGTCGCGGACCGTCAATGCCCGGCGCTGGGCCGGGGTGACGAGCCGCGTGGTGCGGCCCATCGACAGTGGCACACCGTTGTCGTCGACGATCACCGGCGTCACCCGTGCATCGCACGCCACCGCCCGCGCGGTCTCCGGCGAGAGTGTGCCGCCCCACGGCATCCAGGGCAACGGGATCCCGTCCAGCAGGGCCGTCACCGATACGGACGTCCGTTCGTCGCGACCGTCGGGCTGCTTCGCGAGGTCACGCTGGTGGACGATGACGGTCACATGGGGTTTCTCGGCAGCTTCGTGCCCGTTCTCGCCGGCATCGAGGTGACGTCTGCAGATCTCGACCAGCCCGTCCGCACGTCGCTGCCCGGCAGAGCGGCGATCACGGCTGCCGTCGTCGGCCGGGCGTGGCGCGGACAGCTTCGAGAGGGCGGTCGACAGGATTTCCCCGGAGAGGGCGTCGAGGTCGCCGTGGAGCACCACCCTGCCGTTGAGGGTGTTCGAAACGGTCAGCGTGTTCAGATCCTCACGCTCGCGAGTCGTCGGCCCCTCGGTGTCGACATCCAGCCGCGCCCGCAGCGTCTCGATCGCCGTCCGCACCGACTTCGTGGAGGTTTCCGGCCCCGGCGCCGCAGCAGCCAACAGTGCAGCGCGGCACGCCGCGATCACTGCCGCATGCTCGTCCGGGTCGGTCTCTGCCAAAGCCTTCACCGCTGACGGTGGTTTGTCGAAGAACGCGCACAGCATGCTCGCGTGCCGCGGCGAGATCCGTTGTTCGGCAACGGCCGCAGCGATCTCCGGCTCGGTCCGTAAACCCGTCCCCAACGCCGCCACATCCCGTGCCTCGCCGATCTCGAGCATCGTGTGCGCCGCAAGCCACGACCCGCCGTCGCGATACCCCGCTGCGGTCGCGAGACCGCGCTCGACGACTTCTCCCATCAACGTGACGCGCCGCGCCTGCAACACCTGGATATGCCGCGAGATGTCGAGCACCGCGGCCGACAGCTCGGCATCACCGAGCTGCCATGCCTGCGTCTGTGTTTCTCCCGCCCCCATGCGTCTGATCCTAGTCGAACGTCCTTGCGATGCACGCAGTGTTTTCCCAGCTGGGGATAGTTCTGGAGCTGTGGACAACTCGGTGTCGACGGCCGTGGGTCACGTGGGTTCGGTGTGCGTCACTGCCTTGTATCCGCGTGCTCCTGCACGATCGACGGCTGCGCGCACGACCGCGAACACGACGCCCTGAAGTGCCGCGGCGAGCAGTACTTCGCCGATGCTCCGCTGGAGGTCCTTGGGGTCGGGTGTGTCGGAGTTCGTGGAGACTCGCTTCCACACCTGGTTGAACACAGCCCCGGCGACGATGCCGCCGACGACGCTGGTTCCGAGCGACAGCGGCTTGTAGAGGGCCTTCGACACCGCGCTCATCGGTCGTCGTCCTCACGGCGCCGACGCCGGACTATCAGCAACACCACGAGCGCGAGAACACCCGCCGCGGCGCCGACGACGATCTGGCGGTTGTCGCGAACCGCCGTCGCGGCGGCCTGCGCCCGCTCACCGGCGGCAGCGTTGACCCGCGACGGCACGTCCAGCTTGCGGGTCAGCGCCTCGACCGTCTCGGCCAGTTCCTCACGCTGCTCGGTCACCGGTGGCGCGTCCGCTTCCGAGCTGCGCTCACCCTTGCCGGTGCTGGCGTCCCCGTTCGAAGGTGTGTCGTCTCGATGCGTCATCGGAGGTGCTCCTTCACGGTGTCGACGTCCTCACGCACGCTGCGAGCAGCATGCTCCGGCGCGGGGGGAACCGCGGATTTCGCTCGCTGTGCGCCGACCGCCGCGACGATTCCGCCGATCACGAGCAGTGCCGCCCCGACGATGAGCGCCGCCAGCCACGCGTCCACCGCGTTCGCCAGGCCGATGACGGCCGCTGCGACGAGCGCGCCCAGCCCGAAGAACACGAGCAGGGCACCCGCACCGGACACACCGACGCCGATCCCCGCCTTGGTGCCCTTCGCCTTGACCTCGTCCAGGGCGTCCCTGACCTCGGTCTTCACCAATGTCGTCGTCTGATGCTGAAGCCGTTCGAGGAGTTGTACGGTCGAGAGCTCCTCGGGTGGTCGTTCGGTCACTTTTCTCGCCTCCTCCGTGGCTGCCACAGCACATCGTCGGCCCACGTCGGGACCTCCACCAGGAGTCCTTCCCCAACCGGCGAGAACCGAAACACGCGAGGTCGGACGCACACGGACGATCGGTGCGCGTGGCCGGACCGCTAGCTGCGGAACGCCCGAGCCGACGACGCCTCGACCACCTTGCGAGCGGTGAACCGTGCCATCTCGCGGCTCGGGACGCTGCGGACCGCGACCGTCGCGGCGCGGGTCGCCGCCACGGTGCGCCGAATTCGACTGTCACCCGGTGCCCACAGGAGGTCGCCGTACTGCGGCGCCGCGAGAGGGCGGACTCCCCGCTCGCGCGCGTAGCGCTGCGCGATACGTACGTGCGTACGGCGCTGCTCGCCGGCGTAGCGCGCACTCACCTGCGCGTCGTGCACCCGATAGCGGTAGCCGGCGATCGGGAGGTTTCCGAGCCGTCCGACGGCGGCGAGGCGCGTCCACATGTCGTAGTCCTCGGCGTGCCGCGCCTCGGGATCGAATCGGATTCCACTCTCCCGCAGCGCCTCCGCTCTGAGCATCACCGACGGGCCGCAGTGGCAGCTCGCGACGGTGAGCCGGTCTCGGCACGCCGAATCCGTCACGGGCATTCGAATCCGCCCGGACTCGCGCCCGTCGGGGAGGACGAGGGTGTAGTCGGTTCCGACACACACGAGTTCGGGGTCGGCCATCATCGCCGCGAGTTGCGCCTCGATACGCCCGGGCACGAACCAGTCGTCGGCGTCCATCCGTGCGACGAACTCACCGCGTGCGAGGTCGAGACCACGGTTCAGGGTCGCGACGAGCCCGCGATTCTCCTGCCGCACGAGCCGCACACGTGGGTCACCGAAGCTCTCGACGACGGCGGCACCGTCGTCGGTCGAGCCGTCGTCGACGACGAGGATCTCGGTCTCCCCCGCGGTCGCGGACAGCACAGACCCCAGTGCTTCCTCGACGTGGGCACCTGCGTCGAACATCGGAATCAGGACGGTGACCTTCATGCGGACACCTGTCGCAGATCGCGGCGCACGATGCGCCACAACGGAACCGCGACGGCGAGTGCCACCGCCACCTCGACGGCCACGAAGGCGTAGCCGATGCCGTCGATCCCGACCCGGGGGACGGCGATCAGCGATCCGGTGATGACGCCCGTGGTGGCCACGATCTGGACGAGTACCGCCCATCGCAGCGTGCGGTGGACCCGGCACAGCACCCCGAACACGGTCCCCGGCACGGCCAGCAGCGCGACGACGGCCATGAGCCGCACGAGCGTCGCCCCGTGCTCGGCGTAGGTCGGGCCGACGATCCACAGTGCGATCGGCCCGCCGAGCGCGAGCGCGGCAGCCGCTGCGAGCGCGACGATCCCGTACATCCGCAGGAACCTGCGCAGCAGGTGGCCGAGCCGCTCGGGACTCGCGGCAGCCGCCGACACGAACGGCGCCGTGACCATCCCGGTCGCGAGCATGATCGCCGCGACCAGCGTCCACACGACGGAGAAGTAGGCCGTCTCCTCGTGCCCGGCGGAGACCACGACGACGAGCGGCAGCACGAGCGGCGTCGCGGCAGCGACGACCGTGATGCCGTAGGCGCCACCGAAGTACGAGAGCAGCGCACGCCGGTCGGGCAGGCGCGGCGGCGCGTCCCGCAGACCGCGGCCCAGCAGCGTGACGACGAGTTGAACCACGATCACCGCAGCCGCCGCCGGCACGAGCCACGCGACGATCATCGACGGTGCCCCCGCCATCGGCGTCGCGAGACCGAGTGCGAGCACCGCCACGAGTTTGGCGACGGCGTGCCAGATGTTCTTCGCCGCAGCCCATCTGCCGGCCTGCAGGCCCACGAGCAACGAGTCGGAGAGCGCGAACGCGGCGAGCACGGCGACGACGACCGGGAAGAGCAACTGACCGCGGAGCGTCTCGAACAGCCGGTCGCTCGGGCCGATCACGACGAACACCGCACCGAGCACGAGTGCGGCCGCCGTCGTGAGCACCTGGCCCTGCACGACGCGTCTGCGCCCGAGCACACCGGCCTCGGGAAGGAACCGCTCGTACATCGGCCCGAGGCTCAGGTTCGCGAGCGTCGCGAGCATGACGGCGGTGTTCACGACGGCACCCGCGCGACCGACCTCGGCATCGGGGTACAGCCGCGCGGCGACCGCCCAGAACACCAGGCCCAGCGCGCCGTTGACGAGTCCCGCGACGACGAGGGCGGCCGAGTTGAATTCGAGGCTGCGAGGATCGAGCCGGCGAGGAGAGAGGCGGCGGCGCGGTGGGACGGCTGCCGCGGGGGCGTCTCCGTTCACGAGTGTCATCGGAATCTCAGCACCGCCGAGTAGGCGGACGGCGCGACCGAGACGAGCGCTCCGAACACGGCCTCCCGGACGTGTCCCGTGCGCGCGAGGGCGGGCAGCTCGGCCCAGTCGATGCGATCCCGAACCCGCGTGATCGCCGTGCGGTAGAGGTCGCGGGGAGCCGTCGCGGCGTGATCGGCACGCATCGCGACGTGCGCGATCGACGTCAGCACCTCGCGGTAGACGAATCCCCGCAGATCGTCGGCCCACTCACCGGCGAGCCCGGCCGCCGCCACGGCGTCGGCGACGTCGGCGCCGACGGCGAACAGATCCAGCGTGCGCTCCGAGAGCGTCGTGGTGATCGACCCGGACCGCAGCAGATAGCTGTAGAGCGGGTCGTCGACGAGGGCGACCAGGCCGCTCGCGAGGGCGATGCGGAACGTCGCGGCGATGTCCTCGTAGTGCCGCCCCTCGTCCCACGGCCGCTCCCCGAGCGCGCTGCGGCGGAAGAGCTTGGTGCACGGATACGCCTTCGCCCCGCCGCGCAGCAGCAGTCGCGCGAACTCGGGGCCGGTCGTGATCGCGGCGGGATACGTCGGCTCGTCGATGCCGAGCACCGCGCCGTCCCCATCGAGACGCTGCGTCCGGCATGCGGCGAGATCGGCGCCGGAATCGCGCAGCGCCGCCGCGAGCGTCGCGACGAAGTGCGGGTCGGCGGTGTCGTCGGCGTCGAGGAACCACACGAGCTCACCGGTCGACGCGGCGAGCCCGGTGTTGCGGGCGGTGCCGGGACCGAGGTTCGTCGCATGGGTGACCGCCGTGAACGGGGCCCCGCGCGCCGAGAGAAAAGCTGTCGCCGTGCGCATCGAATCGTCGTCGCCGCGGTCGTCGACGAGGACGATCTCGTGGACGGGATGCGTCTGCGCGAGAACCGACGCGAGCGCGGCCTCGACGTACGGTTCGCACCGGTGGACCGGCACGACGACGCTGACAGTGGACACGAGTAGTGAGGGTAACCTAACCCGCATCGAAGGTGGGGGTCACGGTCACGAGCAGCCCCGCATGGTCCGATCCGGCGACGGACACCCGCTCGAACGACGACACCGCGGTGTCCCGCACGACGACGTGATCGATCCCGACCAGCGCCGGAATGCGCGAGTCCGTCGGGTACGTGGGAACGAACCCGGCCCCCGAGAGATCGGCGGCGTCCCGGTACCCGTCCGTGAGCAGCGCGCGGTAGCGCGTGTGCGACCACGTCGAGTTGAAGTCGCCGCACACGACGACAGGCGCGCCATCGGCTGCGAACCCGGTGAGCACGTCGCCGATCCGCTCCATCTCGCCGGCCCAGCGCCACGCGGGCTCGGGGAACGGCGGCAGGGGATGCAGCGCGGCGACGGCGACCTCGCGACCGTCGACGTCGAGTCGCGCGGTGACGTTCGCCATCGCGAAACCGCGTGCCACCTCGCCGTCGGTGACCGGATACCGGCTGTAGATCCCGGTGCCGCCGCCCGAGCCGTCCTCCTTGGGTGCGGTGAACCGGTACGGCAACAGGTCTCCGATGCCCGCGGCGTCGAGCCGCTCGACGGAGCCGAACGTCAGCTCCTGCACGGTGACGAGGTCGACGTCGCGCTCCGCGATCATCCGGACGAGCGCGTCCGGATCGGCCTCGCCGAGCCGAATGTTCGTCTGCAGCAGGGTCAGCGGAGCACCCGCGACGCGTCCCGCGCCCGGCTGGTCGCCGTCCGCGACGTACAGCGGGGCGTACGTCGCCACACCGACGATCGCGACGAGCGACGCCACCGCGGCGAGCACCCACGAACGCGCGGCGAGCAGCAGGAGGGCGCCCACGACGCCGACCAGGACGAGCCACGGAACGAACGACGCGATCCTGATGAGCCGGTCGCTCACCGGCCCGACGAAGTGCACGCCGACCCCGACCGCACCCACGAGCGAGGCGAGCAGCCCGAGTGCCACGACCACGTACCGAACTCTCACGCGACCCGAACCCTCACACGACGACCCCGATCTCTCACGCGACGACCATCGCGTCGTGCGCGACGACGCGCCGCAGCGACCCGAGAACCACGGCGAGGACGGCCGCCAGCGCGAGCGCGACGAGCCCGTAGACCGTGACGGCCTGCGAGGCGGGCAGCCACGATCCGAACGCACCCGCGACGAGCGCGCCGACCGACATTCCGCCGACCTCCTGCGCCGTCCACAGGCCGCTCACCCTGCCGCGGAGGTGATTCGGGGTGTGCGACTGGATGAGCGAGAACCGCAGCACCTCCTGCACGGACGAGAGCGCTCCCGCCACCACCAGTGCCGCGACCGCCGCCACGATCACGGTGGCCTGCCCGACGAGCGCCTGCACGCCGAAGGTCGCGGCGAGTGCGACGAGCAGCACGACGCCGGGACGCCGGGCTCGGCCCAGCCAGCCGCTCGTGAGCGTCGCACCGACGGCACCGACGGCACCGGCCGCGTAGAGGATTCCGACGGCGCGCGAGTCGCCGTCGAACCGTTCTGCGACGAACGCCGGGACGAGGACGAGCAGGCCGCCGCCGAGCATCGCGAGCGTGCCGGCGGCGATGACGCCGCCCACGACCCGTTCGCGCGCGAGGAAGGCGAGGACGCGCTCGACCGGCTCCGCCGCGTCGGACTCCCCGTCGCCCTGCGGCGTCCGGGGCGACAACGACGGAAGTCCGGTCAGCAGCGCGACGGTGATCGCCGTGCCGACCGCCGCGATCCAGTAGTTCCAGGCGACCGACGCCGCCGCGATGACGAGGCCACCGAGCGCGGGCGAGATCACCGCGCCGAGGCGGGCGCTCAGGACGTTGACCGCGCCCGCCCCGACGAGTTGATCCTTCGGGACCAGTTCGGGAACCACCGACATGAGCGCCGCGACACTGATCGAGCCGATCAGTCCGTTGACGACGGCGAGCACCACGATCGCGACGATCGAGGGGTCGGCGAGCATTGCGTTGACCGCGAGCCCGACGAAGGTGAAGCCGGATACCGTGCGAGCGAAGAGGATCAGCGTCCGCCGGTCGTACCGGTCGGCGAGCGCGCCGCCCAGCAGCATGCCGCCGATCGAGGCGATTCCCTCTGCGGCGGTGACGAACCCGACGAGCAGCGTCGACCCAGTGAGGTCGTACACCTGGATCGGGACGCCGACCATGAGCATCCCGATCCCGAAGATCGAGATCGTGCGTGCTGCGAAGACTCGACGGAACGGTGCGCTCTCGCGGAGTGGGCGCAGGTCGAGCAGTATCCGGCTTCCGCTCACTTCTCGAGCGCTTCGGTGACCTTGGGCATGACCTGATCGGTCGCCCATTCGAGCGAGATCGCCGACGGGAAGCCGACGGCGTTGGGCAGACCCGAGGTCCGCGCGAGCTGCACGACAGCGCCGCGCTCGACCGCGGGAATCGTGTTCCAGCCCTCGAACTTCGTGTAGTCGCCCATGTCGTCGGTGCGGGTGACGACGAAGACGACGTCGGCGTCGAGGTCACCGAGATTCTCGTAGCTCACGAGACCGCGGCCGTCCTGATCGACGGGGAGCGTCGTCGCATACGGCGCGAGCTCCATGCCGAGCGAGCTGATGAACTGGCCGATGCCACGCTCGTCCGACGCGAGGACGGCCATCTGGCCGCCGCCCATGTCGCCGATGATCGCGTTGTAGGTCTTGCCCTCGACCTGCGGGTTGTCGGCCTTCGCCTGCTCGAGCTTGTCGTGCGCTGCCGCGATGACCTCCTCGGCCTTCTCGGGCACGCCCATGACCTCGGCGACCTTGCGGGTCGAGTTCTCCCACGGCTCGCCGTTCGCCTGGGTGTCGAAGTGCACGACCGGAACCTGTGCGTTCAGCTGATCGAACGTCGCCTGATCGAGGCCCCAGAATCCGGTGGAGACGATGACGTCGGGCTCGAGCGCGGCGATCTGCTCGACGGGCGAGCCGCCCTGCTCCATCACGAGTTGCTCGGGCGTCTCGTCACCGAGTGCGTCGGCCTCCCACGGGAAGATGCCGGTGCCGCCGGTCGCTGCCTGATTCTGCGCGTCGGTCGGCATCGCGATCGGCGTGATGCCGAGCGAGAGCAGGATGTCGGCGTCCTGCGGCGAGAGCGGGAGCGCGCGCTGCGGCTGAGCCTCGATCGTCGACTCGCCGAACTTGCCCGACACCGTCAGCGGGTACGAGACCGTGCTCTCCGCTGCGGCGTCGCTGGTCGTCGTCGCCGAGCCGTTGCCGCTCCCCGTGGCGTCGTCGCTGCTGCACGCAGCGAGTCCGACGACCAGCGCCGCCGCGGCGACGGCCGCACCCACGCTGGTGCGGAACCTGCTCTGTCCAATCTTCATCGGTTTCCCTCGTTTCTCGTGATTGTTCGTTTCCACCCCGTGACGGCCCCCGCGGCGAGTACCGCGAACGATTCCGCCGTGAACAGGTCTGCCGCGTCGATCTCGAATCCCCGCTCGCGCAACGCGGTCACGACGCGCATGACCCCGATGCTGTCGATCCCGAGCGAGACGAGATCGTCGTCGATTCCGACCGGAACCCCCGCCTCACGCGAGAGCACCGTGCACAGTGTGCGCTCGGCCTCGGTCGTCGGAGCGACGATCGGGCGTTCGTGGGCGACGGGGTCCGGCAGCGCCGCACGGTCGATCTTGCCGTTCGGGAGTGTCGGGAACTCCGTGAGCATCGTGAACGACGCCGGGATCATGTAGGCGGGCAGGGTCCGGGCGAGCGCACCGCGCAGCCGCGCGCGATCGAGTTGTTCCGGCGCGGCGACGTAGGCCGCGAGCGAGCCCGCGTGGGCGAGCACGACCGCGTCCACGACGCCGTCCACCGCCCGCAGCGCGTTCTCGATCTCGCCCGGTTCGATCCGGTAGCCGCGAATCTTGAGCTGATCGTCGCCGCGGCCGCGGAACTCGAGGTGCCCGCTCGGCGTCCAGCGCACGCGATCGCCCGTCCGGTACATGCGGCCGCCACCGGGTGCCGCGACGAAACGGCCGGCGGTGCGGCCGGTCTCGCCGCGGTAACCGCGCGCGAGTCCGTCGCCCGCGAGGTACAACTCGCCGACGACGCCGATCGGCACGGGCCGGAGCAGGTCGTCGAGCACCCGCACCGTGGTGCCCGCGACCGGACGGCCGGCGACGGGCGCGTCGGCGTCGGTCACCCGCGCGACGAGCGCGTCGACCGTGCTCTCGCTCGGCCCGTACAGATTGAACGACTCGGTCTCCGGTGCGAGCATCCGCAGCCGCTCCCACAGTTGCGGCGAGATCGCCTCGCCGCCGAAGCCGAGCGTCGCGGGCCGGTGCTCACCGGGGGCGGCGAGGCCGGCATCGAGCAGCTGCCCGAGGTGCGAGGGTGTGACTTCGAGGAAGTCCCACCGCTGTTCGCGAGCGCGCGCGACGGTGCGATGCGGGTCGCGACGGAGTTCGTCGTCGACCACCGCCAGGGTGTGCCCGCCGAGCAGCCACAGCTGCGGCTGCCACGACGCGTCGAAGAAGAACGACCACGCGTGACCGACGACGAGACGATCGCGCCCCGCCCGCACCGCCGTCGGCACGTGCAGATCCTCACGGTGCGACCGGTACAGGCTCACCAGCCCGCGATGCGTCGCGACGACGGCCTTCGGCGTACCCGTCGAGCCCGACGTGTGGACGACGTACACCGGATGGTCGCGGCGCAGCGGCGCACGACGGTCGGCATCGGTGAGCGGAGCGTCGGACCGACCCCGCGATGCGGCATCGAGTCGCGCGAGCGACAGTTCCCCCGTGCCGGTGTCGGTGCCGTCGGTGAGGACGACGACGGGATCGACCGAGTCGAGGATCGTCCGGCGCCGCTCGGCGGGGGCGTCCGGATCGACGGCGACGTACGCGCCGCCCGCGGCGGCGACGGCGAGGATTGCCGTGATCGTGTCGGCGCGGCGCGGCAGCACGAGGGCCACCGTTCGCTCGGGTGCGACCCCGCGCGCGACCAGCTCGCGTGCCCAGCGGTGCACGCGCGACGCCAGTTCGGCGAAGGTGAGTCGCGCGTCGTCGGCGATCACGGCGGTCCGGTCGCCGTGGCGTACCGCCGCGGCGGCGAACAGATCCGGCAGCGTCTCGTGGTCACCGGGGACCGCGGGCCTCGTCGCGACGACGTCGAGCTCCGCCCGTTCCGCCGGGACGACGTCACCCCACCCGGCGAGCGTGTGATCGCGGCCCGCACCGGCGAACTCGCGCAGCACCTCCACGACGGCCGAGGTCAGCCGGCGGGCGGTGTCGGCGTCGAACAGGTCGGTCCGGTATTCGAGAACGCCCGCAACGGTGTCGGTTCCCGCGAACTCGACGAAGTCGAAGGACAGATCGAACTTCGCGGTCTCGGGGGCGATCGGCACGGGCGAGCCGCCGGGCATCGCGCCACCGGGCATGTCCGGGGCCGGCTGCGTGAGATACACGACCATCACCTGGAACAGCGGGTGCACGCCCGCACCGCGCCCGGGCGACGCGCACGCCGAGACGACCTGCTCGAACGGCACGTGCTGGTGCTCGAACGCCGCGAGCGCGCGCTCGCGGACCCGGCCGAGCACCTCGGCGATCGTCGGGTTCCCCGACAGGTCGGTCCGGACGACGAGCGTGTTGAGGAAGAACCCGACGAGGTCCTCGAGCGCGGGATCGGTCCGCCCGGACACGGGGGTACCGATCGGGATGTCGTCACCCGCGCCGAACCGTTGCAGCAGAACCGATACCGCGGCGGTCGTGATCATGAACATGCTGACGTCGTGCTCGGCCGCGAGCTCGCGCAGCCCGCGCACGACGTCGGCGGGAACCACGATCGGTTCGGTCGCACCGCGGTAACTCGGCCGCGCACCGCGGGGCCGGTCGAGCGGGAGCGTGATCTCGTCGGGCGAGCCGGCGAGGACGCCGCGCCAGTGCTCGAGCTGGGCCGCCGCGAACTCGGTGGGGGCGCCGGCCTCGCCGAGCAGCTCGCGCTGCCACAGCGTGTAGTCGACGTACTCGACGGCGGGCGAACCGAATCCGGGGTCCTCGCCGGCGAGCCGCGCGCCGTACGCCGCGGCGACGTCGGCGATCAGCGCACCGGTCGACCATTCGTCGATCGCGATGTGATGCACGACGAGCACGACGACGGAGGCGTTCGTTTCGTGGATCGTCGTCTCGTGGATCACCGTCGCGTGGACGGGTGCGTCGTGCCGCAGATCGAACCGGTGGCGCACCGCCGCGCGCAGCATCTCCCCGAGATCGTCTGCCGCGTCGAGAGCGACCTCGTCCACCGCGATGCCGGGCTCGTCCAGGACGACCTGCACGGGCTCGCCGTCGGGACCCGCGGGGAAGACCGTGCGCAGCGCGGTGTGACGGCGTGCGACGTCGGCGAGCGCCGCGCGCAGCACCGCTGCATCGACACCGCCGGGGACGCGCCACGAGATCGGCACGTTGTACGCACCCGCCGTGTCGCCGAGTTGATCGAGCAGCCACATCCGGCGCTGCGCGAACGACACCGGCGCGGGGCCGGTGTGCTCGCGGCGCGTGACGGGCGCGACGACGTCCGTGCCGCCTCGCGCGACCCGGTGGGCCAGCGCTGCGGGAGTCGGCGCATCGAACACGTCGCGCATCGAGAGAGTGACACCGAACTGCTCACGGACGGCGTTGACGAGCCGGACCGCCGACAGCGAATGCCCGCCAAGCGCGAAGAATCCGTCGTCCGGCCCCACGTCGTCGCGGTCGAGGACGCGGCCGAACAGTGCGCACAGTTCCGCTTCGCGCCCGGTCGCCGGTGCGCGCTGCGGCGCCTCCGCGAACTCCGGGACCGGCAGCCGTCGCCGATCGAGCTTGCCGTGCGCGCTGAGCGGGATCTCGTCCAGCGGCAGCACGATCGACGGTACGAGATGCCCCGGCACCCGCGCCGCGAGCGTTCCGCGTACGGCTTCGGGATCGGTACCGCCGGTGACGTAGCCGACGAGGACGTCGCCGTGGACCGCCGCGGCCGCGCCCGTGACGCCGGGGACGTCCGCGAGGAACGCCGCGACCTCACCGAGTTCGATGCGCATGCCGCGCAGCTTGACCTGATCGTCCACGCGGCCGCGGAAATCGAGTGATCCGGCGCTGTTCCAGCGCGCGAGATCGCCGGTGCGATAGAGCCGCTGCCCGCCGCTCCCGTACGGATCGGCGACGAACCGCTCGGCCGTGAGTCCCGGTCTGCGGAGATAGCCGTCGGCGACCTGGACACCGCCGATGTACAGCTCGCCGGTGACGCCGTGCGGAACCGGACGCAGCGCGGCGTCGAGCACGAGCAGCCGCACGCGCGCTCCCGCGACGCCGATCGGGACTGCGCGCGTGTCTCCCTGCGCGGCAACGATGTTCGATTCGAGCGTCACCTCGACGGCCGCTTCGGTCGGCCCGTACAGGTTGTCGACGCGTACCCCGGGCCACACGGCGTGAGCACGAGCCACGGTCGCGGCACCGAGCGCTTCGCCGCTGCACACGATGTGCCGCGGACCCGGCGCTCCCGCGCCCCGTCCCGGCTCCGAAGCGGCTGCGCGCAGCACCTCGTCGAGTACCGACGGAACGAAGTGCGCGTGGGTCGCGTGGGCGAGCGGGGCGAGCAGCGCACTCGGATCCCGGTGGGCGTCCGGCGCCGTGACGACGACGCTCGCGCCTTCGGTGAACGGCCAGAACAACTCCCACACCGACACGTCGAAGCTGATCGGGGTCGCGAGCAGCATCGTGTCGTCCGGCGTCAGCACGACCTCGTCGCGAACCCACGCGAGCCGGTTGGCGACGGCCGCGTGATTCACCACGACGCCCTTGGGGCGCCCCGTCGACCCGGAGGTGTAGATGACGTAGAGCGGATGTGCCGGCGAGGGTTCCGGCAGCAGCCCTACGGGCGCTGCCCCGTCCGCCAGCATCGCGCGCACATCGTCCTCGTCGACGACGAGCACCGGCGCGGCGTCCGACAACACGAACTCGACCCGCTCGGCGGGTGCCGACGTGTCGACGGGCAGGTACGCCGCGCCCGCGCGCATGATGGCGTGGACCGCGACGATCTGCTCGAACGACCGGCGTGCCGTCACCGCGACGAGATCGCCGGGACGCACACCGCGCGCGATCAGGGCATGCGCGACGCGGGCCGACGCCTCGGCGAGTGCGCGGTACGTCCACGCACTCTCGTCACAGCGGACGGCGATGCGATCGCCGTGACGCTCGGCCGCGGCAGCGAGCGACGCCGTGAGCAGCGGCGCGTGCGGCGCAGGGCCGCCGTCGCCCACGCGCAGCGCCGCGGTGCGGTCGGCGACGACCTCGAGGTCGTTCACCCGCAGCGCCGGGTCCGCCATCGCCGCGAGCACGCGGATCACGACGTCCACGACCGTCTCGATCGTCGCGGCGTCGAACAGATCCGTCGCGTACTCCGTCACGAGGGCGAGTTCGCCGGTCGCGGGATCGTCGACGTAGGTGAGGTGCAGATCGAACTTGGCCTGCGCGCTCGCGAGAGGTTGCCACTGCGTCGTCATGCCGAGGACGCCGGGCGTCTCCTGGGGACGCTGCAGGTAGCCGAGCATGACCTGGAACAGCGGATTGCGGCCGTCGACGCGCGGCGGTGCGATGCGTTCGACGATCTGCTGGAAGGGCACGTCCTGATGGCTCATCGCCGCGAGGTCGGCATCCTTGACCCGCGAGACCAGCTCGCCCAGCGTCGGATCGCCCGAGACGTCGGTACGCAGCACCACGGTCTCGACGAAGAACCCGACGAGCTCGTCGAGCGCGGTATCGGCGCGGCCGGAGACCGGGGTGCCGACGACGACGTCCGTACCCGCGCCGAGCCGCGCGAGTGCCGCGGCCGTCGCGGCGTGGAGTGCCATGAACATCGAGGCGCCGCGCGCGTCCGCGGCGGCGCGGACGTGCCGTGCGACGGCGGGGTCGACGTCCCGCCGGATCGTGTGGGCTCGCCCCGTCGTCTCGGTTCCGCGGGTGCGGTCGAGCGGCAACGGCATCTCCTCGGGGAGGTCGCGCAGCGCGGTCTCCCACCAGTCGAGCTGCCGGTCGAACTCGCCGCTGTCCAGCAGGTCCTGTTGCCACAGCGTGTAATCCGCGTACTGGACGGGCAGCGGGGTCCACGACGGCGCCTCGCCGCGGGTGCGCGCGTCGTACGCGTGCCCGAGGTCGCGCAGCAGTGGCGCGTCGGAACGCTCGTCGGTCGCGATGTGGTGCATCACGATCGCGAGGACGGTCCGGCCCTCGCCACACACGAGACCGACGCGCAGTGGCGCGACGGCCGTGAGGTCGAACTGCTCGGTGAGCAGGCCGGTGAGCCACTGCGTCTCGTCGGCGTCGTCGGGTGCGATCCGGACGTCGTGCGCGGCATCGGGATCGAGAACGACCTGCCATGCGGTCTCGCCGTCGGTGCCGACGACGGTGCGCAGGCTCTCGTGCCGGGCGAGGACGTCGCGGACCGCGGCGCCGAGCGCCGGGGCGTCGACCTCGCCGGCCAACTCGACGACGAACGGGTAGTGGTACGGCAGGCTTCCCGCGGGCGAGAGCTGCTGCAACGTCCACATGCGTTCCTGTGCCGCCGACAGCGGGACGCGCTCGGGCCGG
Organism: Rhodococcus rhodnii NBRC 100604; assembly: GCF_001894925.1. Lineage (GTDB taxonomy): Bacteria > Actinomycetota > Actinomycetes > Mycobacteriales > Mycobacteriaceae > Rhodococcus_F > Rhodococcus_F rhodnii. The sequence continues at coordinate 149,300 of NZ_BCXD01000001.1, forward strand.
GGACGCGGCGCGATCGCGGGCCGCGCCGACTCCGCCGAACCGAGGCGTTGCGCGAGCGCGGCGACGGTGCGGGCCTCGAAGAGATCGCGGATGGTGATCTGCACGTCGAACTCGGCGCGCACGCGGCTCACGACGCGCATCGCGATCATCGAGTGGCCGCCGAGCTCGAAGAAGTCGGCGTCCGCGCCCAGTGCGATGTCGTCGTCCAGCGCGAGCAGTTCGGTGAAGATCGCGGCGAGCGCGTGCTCGGCGGGCGTGCTCGGCGGGCGGCCGCCGGTCGCGGCACGCACCTGCGGCGCCGGCAGCGCCTTGACGTCGAGCTTGCCGTTGACGGTCGTGGGCAGCGCCGCGATCTGCTGGAGGCTGCCGGGAACCATGTAGTCGGGCAGCCGTTCCCGCAGATGCTGCGTCACAGCGGCGTCGTCGAGATCGCTGGCATTCGGCACGGCGTAGGCGGCGAGCCGCTTGGTGCCCGGGACGAGCGGATCGTCGAGCGCGACGACCGCCGCCGACCGCACGTCGGGATGCTCCTCGAGGACCGACTCGATCTCGTGGAGTTCTACGCGGTAGCCGCGGATCTTCACCTGATCGTCGATGCGGCCCAGGTAGTCGACGAGCCCGCTGCCCCGGCGCCGGCGCACGAGGTCGCCCGTCCGGTACATCCGCGTGCCCGGCTCCGCCGTGAACGGATCGGCGACGAAGCGCTCGCCCGTCAGCTCGGGCCGCGCGAGGTATCCGCGCGCGAGGCCGACACCCGCGATGTACAGCTCACCCGCGACGCCGTCCGGAACCGGACGCAGCCACGGGTCGAGGATGTGGGCGCGGGTCGCCCGGATCGGGGTACCCACGGTGGGTTCGGCGCTGTCGGCCGTGCCGCCGCCGAGTGTGTTGATGGTGTACTCGGTCGGGCCGTAGAGGTTGTAGCCGAGCGTTCCATCGGTGTCGCGCAGCCGGTTCCACACCGAGTCCGCGACGGCTTCGCCGCCCAGCAGGACGAGCGGCGGCCGGTGTCCCGTGCCGTCCTGTTCGAGCAGACCGTCGGAGAACAGCGCCGTCGCGTACGTGGGCGTGACGTTGACGACGTCGATCTCGTGCCGGTCGCAGTACTCGACGAGCGCCGCCGAGTCGCGGCGCAGATCCTCGTCGCACACGTGGACCTCGTGGCCCTCGACGAGCCACAGCAACTCTTCCCACGACATGTCGAACGCGAACGACACGGTGTGCGCGACGCGCAGCCGCCGCCCGCCTGCCGCCGCGATGACGGGATCGAAGATCGCGTCCTGATGGTTGCGCTGCATGTTCGTCAGGCCGAGGTAGGGCGTCACGACGCCCTTCGGCCGTCCCGTCGATCCCGATGTGTAGATGACGTACGCAGGGTGATCGAGGCGACCCCGCGTGCCCGGCGCGAACCGGCCGAGTTCGGCACCCGTGATCGGGGAACCCCCGGTCTCCCGGGCGCCGCTCGGGAGCAGGCAGCGCTGCGGATCTAGCCTCAGCCGGTCCCGGACGGCATCGGTCACGACGAACAGCGCCGGATCGGCGTCGCCGATCACGGTGTGCAGCCGCGCGTCGGGCTGATCGAGTTCGAGCGGAACGTAGGCCGCTCCGGTGCGCAGCACCGCGAACAGCGCGACCACCATGTCGATGCTGCGCGGAACACCGAGACACACCAGCGCTTCCGGTCCGCTGCCTGCCGCGAGGAGCCGGCGGGCGAGCGCGTCGATCCGCGCGGTGAGTTCGCCGTACGTGCACGACTGTTCGCCCGCGACGAGGGCGATGTCGTCGGGCACCACCGCAGCGCGTGCGGCGAGCATCTCGGCGACGGTCACGTCCTCGACGGCAGGAAGCGGCGTGCGCCACTGCTCGGCGGCCGCCGCGTACTCGGCGGGCGTGAGCGTCGGTGCCGCGACCACCGGATCGTCGGCCACGAGGAAGCCGAGGATCGCGACGAACCTGTCGTGCAGCGCCTGCGCCCGTTCGCGTTCGACGAGATCGGGCCGATAGTCGATCTTGACGTGCAACCGCTCGCCGGGCGAGACGACGATCGCGAGCGGGTAGTGGGTGTGGTCGAGGCTCGACTCCCCCACGATTCCGTAGCGCTGCGACTGCTGAGCCATCCGCTTCGCGTCCTTGAAGTTCTGCAACACGAACAGCGTGTCGAAGAGCTCCGAATGTCTTGCCGCCTGCTGAATCTCGCCGAGACCGAGGTACTCGACGTCGAGCCGTTCGGCGTACTCGTCCTGCATCCGGCGCAGCAGCGCCGTCGTTGTCTCGTGCGGCCGCAACGTCACCCGGATGGGGACGGTGTTGAGGAACATCCCCATGACGCGGTCGAGGCCCGTGACCTCGGTGGGTTGGCCCGCGACGGTCGACCCGAACACGACGTCGGTGCGCCCCGATTCGGCGGCGGTCAGCAGGCCCATCGCGGCGTTCATGAGGGCGTTGAGCGTGACGCCGGCGGTGCGCGCACGCGAACGCAGCCGCGTCACCGTCTCCTCGTCCACGTACGACTCGATCCGCAGCGGGACGACGGCGGCTCGACCGGCGACGGAACCCGCGAGCAGCGTCGGCTCGTCGATGCCGTCGAGCATGCGGGCCCACGTGCGTGCCGCCGCGTCCTCGTCGCGCTCGGCGAGCCACGCCAGATAGTCGGTGAACTGCGCTTCGGGTGCGGCGACCTCGTCACCCGCGTAGTGCGCGAGCAACGCGTCGACGAACAGCGCGCCCGACCAGCCGTCCCACAGGATGAACTCGCGGTCGACGACGAGCCGGTCCACCGCCGCCCCGTCGCCCTCCTCGTCGCGCAGATGGACGAGCATCATCCGCCACAGCGGCGGCCGGGTGAGATCGAAGGGCGTGCGGCGGTCCGCTTCCTCGAGTTCCGCGAGCCGCGCGTCGCGCTCGTCGCCGGGCAGCGCCGTGAGGTCGTGCTCGGTGAACGGCACGCTCACACCCGTCGCGACGAACTGGACGGGCTCGCGGACGCCGTCGGTCACGAAACCCGCACGCAGCGTGGGGTTCTCGTCGAGAACGCGCTGAGCCGCCGCGCGCAGCCTCGGCACGTCGACGCGCGAGCCGAAGTCGAGTGCGAACTGCGCGGTGTAGATGTCGGCGCGGTCGTCGAAGGACGACTGGAACAGCAGGCCGCGCTGCAGCGGAGACAGCGGCCAGATGTCCGACACCTGCGCGCCGGACTCGGCGGCGATCGCGACGACGGCGTCGACGTCGCGCTGCGGCAGCGAGGCGTGCGTGACATCGCGCGCGGCGAGCCGCCCGCGCGACTGCGCGAGTTCGCCCGCAGCCTCCTCCCAGAAGTCCGCGATGCTCGCGAGGCCCGACTCGGTCAGGCCGTGATCGCTGTGCAGCGTGACGACGGTGCTCCGCCGTCCTGGCGCGAGAGCGACGTCGAGAACGTAGGTTCCCGCGCGGTCGCCGCCGTCGCGCACGAGGATCTGCGGAACCGCGAGCGCCGCGAGGGCGGGGCCGGCCTGGACCGCGAGATGCCGAAGCACGGGCCATGTGGCGGCGTCGACCGCCCCGCGCGCGTCGGCGACGGCACCGAGCGGGTCGGACGAGGCGCGCGCGACGCGGATCGGTGCGGTCGTGCCGAGTGGACCGAGCGTGCGGGCGCTCTCGCCGCGACGGCCGCCGTTCCAGACGTCGACGAGCAACTCGCCGCCCGCGCACTCCTGATAGCGATCGAGCGCGACGAGCGTCGCGGCGAGCGCGACGTCGAGGTCGATTCCTTCGGGACAGCCGAGGTCGCCGTCCACTTCGAACGACACCGTGAGCGGAGTGCCGTGCGCAGGGGCAGAGCTCGGGACGGCCGAGTCCGTGAACTCCGCACCGGGGGCGGCGATCCGCATCCACTCGCCCAGCAGCGCCAGTACCTCCGGATCTGCTGCACGCTCGGTGATCTCGCGGGCGTACGCGGCGAGCGACCGCGGGACGGGCGGGAGGCCGATCTCGCCTCGCAGCAGCGACGTCGCGACCCCGCGGTGGACGTCGCGCACGAGCGTGTCCCACGACGGGGCGTCGAGCAGCAGCGACGAGCCGCGCAGTGCAAGCCCGCGCGCACCGCCCGCCGCCGTGTACGGCTCGGCGGTGAGCACGCGGCGCGCGAACGGATCGGGTTCGCCGCCCGCAGCGGTCACGGTGCCCCGCGGTGCGACGTCGAGCAGCCACATCCCCGGGACGGGAGCCGTGATCGCGGTACGCAGGACGTCGTGCCGATCGACCACGGCCGCGAGCACCGCGTCGACATCCGCGTCGGCCGGCACGACGAGCCGCGCGGTGCGGTCCGCGCCGGTGTGGCCGGTGTCGCGGGCACGGGCGAGCGCCGGCAGGATCGGGAGCGGGCCGGCACCGCCGTCGTCGTGAGGGAGTGGCTCGGCTTCACCGGCCCCACCGAGGACTGCACCGGCCCCACCGAGGACTCCGTCCAGGTCGAGCAGCACCTCGTCGAGGAACGCGGGGAACCCGTCCACGAGGGTGCGGGCGGTCTCGGCGTGATCGGGGTGCGCACGGAACCCGAACTCGATCGGATCGGCGCCGCGGGGCAGCACGATCGCGAACTCGAACTCGCCGACCGGGCCCCACGACAGCACGTCGGCCCGGGTCTCGTCACCGATCGCGCGGCGCGGCGTCGGATTGGGCAGGAGGTTGATCCCGATCGTGGGCGGGCGCCAGTCGGGGTGCGACTCCGCCATCGCGGCGCCGATCTCCTCGCCGCGGAAACGTCCGTGCCGCAGCGCCTTCCAGATCTTGAGCTCGACCTCGCCCGCGACGTCCGCGAGCCGATCCGTCTCGCCGACCCGCAGTCGCAGCGGGACGACGTTGGACACCATGCACGGGAAGCTCCGCAGCGCGCGATCGCCGCGTGCGGTGGTCGGCAGCGAGAAGACGACGTCGCGCATCGCGGTGGCTCGCGCGACGTACGCGCCGGTCAGCGCGACGAGCACGTGCGACAGGCGCAGCCCGTGCTCGCGGGCGTGCGCGTCGAGCAGCTCGCGACGGGCGCCGTCGACGACGACGGGAGCGAACGGCACCGCGGGCGCGGGAACGAGCGGCCCCGGCGCGGCGCTGCCGCCCGGCAGTGCCGCGAGGGACGGGACGGCCGGAAGGTCCGCGAGCTCGCCGAGCCAGTACGCGCGGTCCTCGTCGCGCCCCGTCGACGCACGGTACGACTCGTCCGCGCCGACGAAGACGGGCAGCGTCCAGCCAGGATCGAGGTCCGTGCCGTCGGGGTCGGTGTAGGCGCGGGCGATGCGCGCGACGACGAGGCTGAAGCCGTATCCGTCGTTGACGATGTGGTGGTACTTCTGGAACAGCCGCACGCGCCGATCGCCGATGCGGTGCACGCAGAAGTCGAACAGCTGGTCCTCGCCCAGATCGAAGGGGACGGCCATGCGCTCGCGCATCCACTCGTCGGACGCGGCGACGGGGTCTGCGTGATCGCGGAAGTCGAGGACGATCGGCGACCAGTCGCGGTGCGTGCGCGGCACCTGCACGAGGCGCGGCTCGCCGTCGTCGGAGTCGCGCATCGCGACGTTGACGTGCAACGTGTCGACCTGGTCGAGTACGAGCTTGCTCACGCGGCCGAGCCGCTCGGCGTCGATGTCGCCGAGCGTGTCGGTGACGATGCCGATGTTGTACAGCCGCCCCGTCGGATCGAGCTGGTGCCCGAACCAGATCCCGCGCTGCGCAGCGGTGACGGGATACTCGCACGACGGATACGTGACGACGTCGGCCACGTCCACCGTGCCACTCGCGCGCACGGCGTCGTCGGTCGAAGTCACGTCCTGCATGTCACGTCCTGTTCGCGTGTCGGGATGCCAGTTTTGGGTAGCCTAACCGAACTCCCCGGATCCGAGAGTGGGCGACTCATGCGAGCGTGCCCGCCGTCGCGGCCGCCAGGCGCTCCGCGAACGCGCGTTCCCAGGCCACGCACACCGCGTCCAGGGCCCCGTCTCCGAAACCGGCTGTATCGCCCAGCATCTCGATCGACACCGACGGGCTGTCCGAATCCGCCCATACGCGCAGTTCGAGCGGGTACCGGGACGGCGCCGGAACGACCCCGGGTGCGAGCACGCGGACCAGGGCGACGGGGTGCGGCAGTCCCGCGAGGGCCGGCGCCGTCTGCGCGTTGAGGTGACGCAGCGTCGCGTACCCGGTGTCCGCGACCGAGGCACCTCGCGTGGCCGCCGACCGCGGGACGACCACCTCGAGCGACCCGACGGTGCCCGCAACGGCGGCGCCGCGCGTGAGGACGGCGACGGGGACGTTCGTGTCTCGTCCGGTCGCGGCGAGCGCGTCCGCGAGGGCGTCCGCCGCGATGTCGCGCACCCGGGCATCATCGCCTCGTGCCGGGTCGTCGCCTCGTGCCAGGTCCGGGCCGACGGCGACGCGCGCCGTCCGGCTGCTTCGCTCCCCCGTGGCGAGACCGCCGCCACCGGCGAGGACCGCAGACCAGTGCGCGATGTCGGTGAACAGCGCCGGGTCCTGCGCGGCCGCCGTCAGCGCGTCGGCCGCCTCCCTCACCCCGGGCTCCGGCCGTGCGACGATGGGCTCGTCGCCGCGGGCGACGGCGTCGAGACCCGCCCGGAGATCGGCGGCGACGACCGCCAGCGAGGCGTCGTCGGCCGCGAACTCGTGGATCAGGACCTCGAGTTCCGCGCCGTTCCGCGTCGCGGAGAGCATCCGGCCCGCCTCCGGGTCGACCGGACCCGAGCCGAGCTCGGCCGAGGCCCCGTGCGACGGCGCGACGTCGAGCGACCAGATCACCCCAGCGGTGCGGGTCAGGGTCAGCCGCAGTGCGTCGTGCGCCTGCACGAGGGCGGTGAGCACGGCGTCGATCCCGGAATCCGTGACACCATCGGGAATCTCGACGCGAACGGAACCGGCGGCACCGAGGTCGCCGGCCTCACGGGCGGCGTGGATCGCCGGCGTGAGGGCCGCGGGCCCACCGGGATCGGCCTGCAACTCGGGCGTGCCGTCGTCGTCGCCGGCCGGTGTCTCGGGCTGCTCGAACTCGGGCCGCTCGAACTCGGCGACCGCCGCGAGCCCCGCGGCGGTACGCAACTGGAAGACGTCGCGTGCGGAGAACCGGATGCCCTCGCGGGCAGCGGAGTTGACGAGCGTCATGGACGAGATGCTGTCGCCACCGAGAACGAAGAAGTCGTCGTCCGCGGCGACGTCGCCGACGTCGAGGACACGGGCGAGCAGCGCACAGACCGCGCGTTCCTCGTCGGTCTCCGCCGCACGCCCGCCCACGGGCACGTGCGGTTCGGGCAGCGCGCCGCGATCGAGTTTGCCGTTGGGGGTCAGCGGGAACGCGTCCAGCATCGTGACCGTCGCGGGCAGCATGTACTCGGGCAGGACCGTTGCGGCGTGAGCGATCACGTCGGTGTACGCAACGTCCTCGCGGGCCACGACGTACGCGTGGACCTGCCCGCCACCGACCACCGCTACCGCGGCGTCGACGGCAGGATGCGACGCGAGCACGCCCTCGATCTCGCCGAGTTCGACCCGCAGCCCGCGCAGCTTGACCTGACCGTCGGCGCGGCCGAGGTACTCGATCCCGCCGCCCTCGCGGCGACGGACGATGTCGCCCGTCCGGTACAGCCGCTCACCGGAACCGGGCGCGAACGGGTCGGCGACGAACCGCTCGGCCGTCGTCCCGGGCTTGCCGACGTACCCGCGGGCGAGCTGGACACCACCGAGGTAGAGCTCCCCCGCTACCCCCGGCGGAACCCGCCGCAGCCACTCGTCGAGGACGTGGGTCGAGGTCGCGCGGATCGGCCACCCGATCGTCACGGGATCCGTGGCGCCGATCCGCGCGCACGTCACCTCGATTCCCGCCTCGGTCGGGCCGTAGAGATTGAACAGCTCGCCGTCGACGAGGCGATGGAAGCGGTCGCGATGCGACGCCGTGAGTGCTTCACCGCTGCACAGCACCCGGCGAATCGACGGGCGTGCGAGATCGTCGTTCGCGCGGTCGTCGTTCTCGAGGTCGTTGTTCTCGAGGTCGTCGAGGAACGCACCGAGCATCGACGGCACGAAGTGCGTCGTCGTGATCGCCCTGCGCACGAGAACCTCACGCAGATACCCCGGATCGCGGTGCCCGTCCGGCGTCGCGAGTACGAGCGTCGCGCCGGTGAGCAGGGGCCAGAAGAACTCCCACACCGAGACGTCGAAGCCGCACGGCGTCTTCTGCAGGACGCGGTCGTCGCTCGTGAGCCCGAAACGTTCCTGTCCCCAGTCGATCCGGTTGAGCACGGCGCGGTGCGGCACCGACACGCCCTTGGGGCGTCCCGTCGAGCCGGAGGTGTAGACGACGTACGCAGGGTGGTCGCCGCCCGACGGGACGGACGCGTCGCCCGACGCCACGTCCGTGTCGGGTGAACCGTCCTCACGCAGCACGATCACCGGGACGTCGACGTCGCGGGGGCCGTCGGCGAGGATCACTGCGGGCGCGGCGTCCGCGACCATGTACGCGAGCCGGTCGACGGGATAACTCTGGTCGAGCGGCAGGTACGCGGCGCCGGCCCGGTGCGTCGCGAGCAACCCGACGACGAGTGCGATCCCGCGCTGGGCCGCGACACCGACGACGCTCTCGGGCGTGATCGAGGCGGTCGCACGAATCGCCCGCGCAACGCGCTCCACGACGTCGTCGAGCTCGCGGTACGTCAGCTCGGTTCCGGTCGCGTCCTCGACGAGCGCGACCGCGTCCGGCGTCGCAGCTGCCTGTGCCGCGAACCGGTGGCCGAGCCCGTCGCCGGGGGCCGGTTCCGGTGCCGCGGGCCCGGTCTCGATCGCCGCGAGCGCGTCCCGTTCGGTGTCGAGGACGGGATCGAGCCGCGAGATCGGGGTGTGCGGGTCGGCTGCGATCGCGGTCAGGAGCGCGCGCAGGCGTTCGGCGAGTGCCGTCGCGGTCGCGTCGTCGAACAGGTCGGTCGCGTACTCGAGCCGCCCGCGGACACCGCCCGCGTCGTCGGCGCCGAGATCGAAGGTCAGATCGAACTTCGCCGTTCCCGGCTCCACGAAGAGCGGCGCGGCGTCGAGACCCGTGAGCGCGATCGGCTCGATCGGATCGCGGTACTGCACGAGCACCTGGAACAGCGGATTCCGTGCGAACGAGCGTTCGGGATCGAGCGCGTCGACGACGGCGTCGAACGGAACGTCCTGGTGCGCGAACGCATCGAGATCCTCGTCGCGCACCTGTGCCAGGACGTCGGCGAACGACGGGTCCCCCACGAGTTCGGTGCGGAGCACGACGGTGTTGACGAAGAATCCGACGAGGTCGTGCAGCGCGGCGTCGCCGCGGCCCGCGACGGGAGCACCGACGACGACGTCCCGGCCCGCACCCAGCCCGGCGAGCAGCACCGCGACCGCGGCGTGCGTCAGCATGAACATCGACGCCCCCTGCTCGGCGGCGACGGCCTCGAGACGCGTGCGCAGTGCGGCGTCGAGATGGAAGGGGGCGGCGGCACCGGCGAACGTCGGCTCCGACGGCCGGCGACGGTCACGGGGCAGCGCGATCTCGTCCGGTGCTCCCTGCAGGCGCTGCGTCCAGAACCGCAGTTGCTCGTCGCGAACGGAGTCGCCCGATCCGCCCGGCGCGGCGAGGATCTCGTCGTGCCACTGCGTGAAGTCGCGATACTGCACCGGCAGCGGGCTCGGCTCGGTGGCCCCGGCGGGACCGACGGCAGCCGAGTACGCGGCGGCGAGGTCACGCATGAGCGGCGTCGCGGACCATTCGTCGGCCGCGATGTGGTGGACGAGGACGAGCAGCACCGCCGTCCCGGAACCGCGCACGAGGACGCCACGCAGCGGTCCCTCCTCGTCGATCCGGAACACCGCGCGGGCATGGGTGCGCAGCAGATCCTCGGCCGCGGGGCAACCCGACGCGGGATCGAGGTCGCTGTCGACGATCTCGACCGGGACGCCGAGTTCGCCTGCGGGATGGACGATCTGGACAGGGCGGTCGTCGTCGCCGACCCCGAAGGTCGTGCGCAGCGGTTCGTGCCGTGCCGCGACGGCCGCGAAGGCGCTCGTGAGCGCATCGGTGTCGACGTCGCCGTTCAGGCGGACCCCGAACGCGATCGTGTACGTCGGGCTCGGCCCCCAGGTCGCGTACTGGAACCACAGCCGACGCTGCGCCGTCGACACGGGCGAGACGGGCGGCAGACCGCACGCCACCAGCGGCGCACGCTCGGTGCGCGACGGCGCGGCCGCGCGGGCCATCGCCGCGGGGGTCCGCAACTCGAACACGTCGCGCAGCGTCGGCTCCCAGCCCGTCCGCTCCTTCACCGCCGCGATCAGCCGTGCGGCGAGCAGCGAACTGCCGCCGAGCGCGAAGAAGTCGTCGTCGGGACCGACCTCCGTGCCGTCGCCGCCGGGACCGACGAGCTCTGCCAGGAGGTCGCAGTAGAGCTGCTCGTCCGCCGTCGCGGCACGACGCGGCGCCGCGGCCGGAAGCGGGAGCGCCGCGCGATCGACCTTGCCGCCGGGCAGCAGCGGGTACTCGTCGAGCACGACGATCGTCGGCACCATGTAGTCGGGCAGGAACTCTCGCGCGTGCGCGGTCAGCGCCGACGCGTCGGCGCCGGTGCCCGTGACGTAGGCGACGATGCCGTCGCCGCCCGGAAGCGCCCGTACGTCGACGAGCGCGCGGCCCACGGACGGATGCGCCGTGAGGACACCCTCGATCTCGCCTGGCTCGATCCGCAGCCCACGCAGTGCGAGCTGGCGGTCGGCGCGGGCGACGAACTCGAGCCGGCCGTCCCGCAGCCGCCGCACGAGATCGCCCGTCCGGAACACCCGCTCACCGCCGGGTGCCGCGACGAACCGGGTCGCCGTCAGACCGGGGCGCGCGAGATAGCCACGCGCCGACTGGACTCCGCCCACGTACAGCTCGCCGACGACACCGGACGCGACGGGACGCAGGCGCGCATCGCGCACGTCCGCCGAGGTGCCCGCGACCGGGGCGCCGACGAGCACGCGCGGCCCGTCCGCCTCCCACACCGTGACGTCGCCCGCCACCTCGGAGGAACCGTACGAGTCGAACACCCGTGCGCCGGCGCCACGCAGCCGCGCGACGAGGTCGGCGCCCAGTGGCTCACCCGACAGGAACCACGTGTGGATCGCGGCGACGTCGGCCGCGTACTCGCCTGCCAGCGACGCTGCGAGACTCGGTACCGCCGTGAGCATCCCGACGCCGTGATCGCGGACCAGCCGGGCGAGCGCCGCGACGTCGCGCGACTCGTCGTCGCTCGCGATCACGACGCGCGCACCCGCGACGAGGCCCGCGAGGATCTCCGTCGTACCGTCGACGAAACTCACCGAACTCTTCGCCAGCCGGACGTCCGGTCCGGGGCCCGCCGTGAGATCGCGTTGCCATGCGAGACGATTGGCGAGCGCCCCCGCCGTTCCGACGACCCCCTTCGGCGTGCCGGTCGACCCCGATGTGTAGAGGACGTACGCGGCGTCGTCGCCGCGCGCCGGGACCCGGCGGGGGGCACCCTCGCTCGGTGGTGCGCCGATCGCCTCCCGGATCACGAGCGCGGGCCGGGCGTCGTCGAGGACGTACCGCACGCGCGCGTCGGGATAGGTGGGATCGACGGGAAGGTACGCGGCGCCGACGTCGAGCACCGCGAGCAGCGCGACGACGAAGTCGACTCCCCGGTCCATGTGCAGCGCGACGACGTCGCCGCGCGTGACGCCGCGGGCCTGCAGGGTCGCGGCCGCCGCGGCGACCCGTTCGTCCAGTGCGCGGTAGGTGATCTCGGTGCCGCCGAACACGAGTGCGACGGCGTCGCCCCCGGCGATGCGGCTCTCGCGCAGGAGGTCCGCGAGCCCGAGGCCGGTCGCGGGCGGCGCGGCGGGCAGTGGGCGCTCGTCCGGTGCGAGGACGTCGATGTCGCCCACGACGCGGGGCGCGGCGGCGGCGAACTCCCGCAGCACGGCGTCCAGCCGCCCGGCGAGGGCCTCGGACCCGTCGCGGTCGAACAGATCGGCGGAGTATTCGAGGCGCACCCGCGCATCCGTGGCGGGCGGCGCGGACTCGACGAACTCGACGGTGAGGTCGAACTTCGCGGTCCCCGTGCTCCGGAAGTCGACGTCGCGCACCGGACCGGCGACGGGCGCGGTGAGCGCGCGGCGGTGCTGGACCATCACCTGGAAGAGCAGCGCCCGTGCGGCGGACCGACGGACCCCGAGCGCGTCGGCGACGTCCTCGAGACGCGCGTGCGGATGATCCGCCGCAGCGAGCGTGGCGTCCGCAGCGGACCGGACGAGCCCCTCGGGCGTCGCGTCGTCGGACACCGCGAGCCGCACCGGGCGCACGTCGACGAAGACACCGACGACGTCCTCGAGCGCGGCGTCGGGACGCTGCGCGATGGGGACACCGAGCACGATGTCGTCCCCCGCGCCGACGCGGGCGAGCAGCGCCGCGACGGCGGCCTGCGCGACCGCCGTCGTCGTCGCACCGGACCGGGATGCCAACTGCCGCAATCCCGTCACGGTCCGGGCGTCGAGGTCGAGCCACACGTCGCCGCCGCGTCCGCTCGGCGCCGGGGGCCGGGGGCGGTCGGTGGGAAGCGTGATCTCGTCGGGTGCACCGGTGAGGGCCTCGCGCCAGAAGTCGAGGTCCGCGGTGCGCTGCGGTCGCGCGCGCTCCCATGCCGCGACGTCGCCGTACTGCACCGCGAGCGGCGCGAGGTCGCGCCCCTCGTACGCGTCGGTCAGGTCACGGAGAAGGGGCTCCACCGACCATTCGTCGGCCGCGATGTGATGGACGACGACGAGCAGGACGGCACGCTCCGTGCCACGCAGCAGGCTCACCCGCCACGGTGCCGACGCGGCGAGGTCGAACGGCGTGCGCGCACGCTCGTCGATCGCTGCGGCGAACTCCTCGTCGGTGCACCCCTCTCCGGTCAGGTCGAGCACCTCGAGTTCCGGTGCGGTGTCGCCGATCCGGACGATCGGGCCGTCGGCCCCCACCGTGATCGTCGTCCGCAGCACCTCGTGCCGGTGCGCGACGGCGGCGAGCGCAGCCGTCCAGCGCTCGGTGTCGGCGGTGCCCGGTTGGAGGTCGAGAACGAGTGGGATGTTGTAGCTCGCGCGAGCGGGATCGCCCGAGGCGAGCCGGTCCTGCAGCCACAACCGTTCCTGCGCGAACGAGAGCGGCGTCGCGCCGTCGCCGCGCGGCTCGATCCGCGCCTGCGCACGGGGCGCCGCCGCGACGAGCGCCGCGAGCCCGGCGACGGTCGGGGCGTCGAACGCCTGCCGCAACGTGATCGTCGCGTCGAAGACGTGCGCGATGCGGCCGAGGATGCGGGTGAGCGCGAGCGAGGTGGCGCCGAGCGTGAAGAGGTCGGCGTCGGCAGACATCTCGGAAACGCCGGCCACGTCCAGCACGTCGGCGACGATGCGGGCGACATCGATCTCGACGGCACCCTCGGGCGCGCGCCCGGCCATCGCGGTGAACTCGGGATCGGGCAGCGCGGCCCGATCGACCTTGAGATTCGGGGTCAGCGGGAACTCGTCGAGGATCGTGATCGCCGACGGCACCGTGTATCCGGGCAGCTCACTCGCCAGTTCGGCGGTGAGGCCGGTGGTGTCGAGCGGGGCGCGCGTCGTGACGTACAGGCAGATCCGGTCGGAGCGCACCGCGGCGATGGCGCCGCGCACGGCGCCGTTCCGCGCCGCGAGGGCCTCGATCTCACCGAGTTCGACGCGGTACCCGCGTACCTTCACCTGCGCGTCGCTGCGGCCGAGATAGTCGAGGTCGCCGGACGCGGTGCGCCGCACGAGATCGCCCGTGCGATACATACGTCCGTCACCGAACAGATCCGGGACGAACCGGGTCGCGGTCTGCCCCGCACGGCCGCGATACCCTCGCGCGAGCTGCTCCCCCGTGACGTACAGCTCACCGACGACGCCGACGTCCACGGGCCGCAGCCAGCGGTCGAGAACGCGAATCCCCGTGCCCGGGTACGCATGCCCGATCGACGAGTCGTTGCGCTCGGTGGTCACCTCGGCGCTCGTGCACCACACCGTCGCCTCGGTGGGGCCGTACATGTTGACGACGGACCGCGCGCGTTCGGCCAGCCCGCGTGCCACGGCGTCGGGAAGCGCCTCACCGCCGACGACGACGTCGACACCCGACAGGTCTGCCCGGCCGTCCTCGAGGACCACTCCCCACAGCGACGGGGTCGCCTGCATCACGGTCACGTCCTCGTCGCGCACGATCCTCGCGAGCGCTCCGGGATCGCGTGCCTCGTCGTCCGCCGCGACGACGACGCAGCCACCGCGCACGAGCGGGACGATCAGTTCGAGCACCGCGATGTCGAAGGACAGCGTCGTCACGGCGAGCAGCCGCGTCCCGTCACGCAGGCCCACCGGTGCCGCGTGCGCGAACCGGGCCAGCGCGCGCCGCGACAGCGTCACACCCTTGGGGGTTCCCGTCGATCCGGAGGTGTAGATGACGTAGGCCGCCGAATCCTCGTGCGGCACACCACGGTCGTCGAGGTCGCCGGGTGCGCCCGCGATCGCACCGGCGACGGAGACGGTCCGCGTTCCCGCCGGCAACGTCAGCCCCGCGGCGGTCCCGTCGTCGGTGAACACCAGCGGCGGACGGGCGTCGGCGAGCATGTGCTCGAGCCGATGCGCCGGGAAGCCGGGATCGAGCGGGACGTACGGCGCCCCGGCCCGCAACGCGGCGAGCAGACCGACGACCATGTCCGCACCACGTGAGAGCGCGAGGGCGACGGGAACCTCGGTCCCCGCGCCTTCACGGCGCAGCCATGCGGCGAGGGTCGAGACTCGCTGCGCGAGCTCGCGATACGTCCACCGCACGTCGCCCGCGACGAGTGCGGGCGCCTCCGGCGTCGCGGCGCACTGCCGGTCGAACTCGGCCGACACGTCCGGGGCGCTGCCGTCGCTGTGGGCGGGGCCGACGACGCGGGCGATCTCGTCCGGCGCCAGGACGTCGGCGGTCCGCGGCGAGCCGCCTGCGAGGACCTCGCCGACGAGACGGGCCGCCCCCTCGGCGATCCGGCGCACGTCGTCGGCGGAGTAGCGCGCGGCATCGGCGTCGACCAGCACCTCGAGCTCGTCGCCCGACCGCTCGACCACGAACGAGACGTCGCGCACGGGGCCGCGCGCGATCGAACGGATCGGGCACGACACTCCCGCGAACGTCACCGAGTCCGCGAACGGCTTGACGTTGACCACGGGCCCGACGACACCGGCGTCACCGGCCGCGAGTTGCGCGTCCCGATGGATCCACTCGGTGCGATAGCGCGCGTGCCGCCGGATCCCCGCGAGGGCGTCGCGCACCACCGCGGCGAGCGAGTCCGGGCCGTCGGCGGCGGTCACGTCGAGGCGCAACGCGGCGACGTTCACGGCGGTCGTCACGACGGCCGCCGCGGGCGTCCCGAAGCGGTTCATGGTGGGGAACCCGAGGACGACCTCGCCTCCCGACGTCCGGCGCGACACGAAGGCGGCGAGCGCTCCGGTCACGACGTCGATCCACGAGCGTCCGGCCTCGGCGAGCGGCGCACCCGGCACCCGCGCGGACCCGGTGACGATCTGCCGGGCGAGGGCCGACGCGGCCACCGGCGGGCTCGCGGCCAGCGTCGGGGCGGCGGGCGCGCCGCGCAGAGCATCGGCCCAGAACTCGGCGTCGGCGCGTTCGTCGTCGCTGTCGCGGTACCGTTCGTCGGCCGCGTGCACCGCAGCGGCGTCGCCGAAGCGGGCTGCACGAATCTCGGCCCCGGAGACCAGGGCGCTGTGGATCTCGGCGATCCGCCGGACGAGCAGCGTGTACCCGTAGAGATCGCACACGAGGTGATGCGACCAGAGGACGAGCCGGCACGCGTCGGGGGTGAGCTCGATCCTGGCGCCGAAGAGTCGATCGCGCAGCGGATCGATCGGGGTCGTGCGCAACCGCTCGAGGCCCGCGTCCGATTCGTCCGTCGTGGTGACGACGACCTCGGGGGCGGGGAACGGCCCGCCGTCGTAGGTGATCTCGATGTCCCCGTGGCCGGGAGTGATTCGCGGCGTCAGCGTTCCGGCCTCGGTCACGCCGCGCACCACCGCGTCCGCGAGGGCGGCGGTGTCCACGTCGCGGGGAAGCTCGACGTACTCGACGGTCACGAATGTCGGGTTCTGCGGATCGAGTTGCTGGGCGAACCACAGTGCGGACTGTGCCGACGTCGACTTCACCGGACGATTCCACCTTTCTGGTGCGGGCGCGAGCTCCCGGACGTACAGTTCGGTAAGGTTTGCCTACCCTAGCAGTCTCTCCGGTCGTGATCGTGTGTCCGCTGCGGCACTTCTCGCTCCGCTAAGGTTCGAGCGCGCCATGACTCCCTCGAGGGCGACCGAGACTCCCGAAAGGCCGACCGATGCCCGTGATCACGCCCTCCCGCCGCCTGCACCTGCCCATCGTGCTGCGTGAACTCGAGGTCCTCCGGACCCGCGCGGTCACCCCGCGCATGCGCCGCATCACGCTCGGCGGGCCGCAGCTGGGGGCGTTCCGGGCGAACGGCTTCGACCTCCCTGCCTTCACGACCGAAGGCGCCGACGACTACGTCAAGGTCTTCCTCGCCGACGGGCCGCAGGCGGGCCCCGTGCTCCCCGAGCAGCACGACGGGCACCTCCACTGGCCGCGCAAGCCCGCACCGACCGCCCGCGCGTACACCGTCCGGCGTTTCGACGCCGAGCAGCGCGAGCTCGATCTCGACTTCGTGCTCCACGGGCACGGCGTCGCCGGCACGTGGGCGCGCTCCGCCGCAGTCGGCGACACCCTGCACCTCGCGGGCCCCAAGATCGCGACGCTGCCGCCCCGCGGCGCGGACTGGTGGCTGCTCGCAGGGGACGACACCGCGCTGCCCGCGATCTCGCGGTATCTCGAAGAGACACACGACGTCCCGGTGCACGCGGCGATTCTCGTGGAGAACGCCGACGAGGAGCAGCCCGATCTTCCGGGAGTCACGTGGGTGCACCGGAAGGCCGGGACCACCGCCGCCGCACTACTCGCCGAAGCCGCGGCACGCATCGCGCCCCGCTCCGGCACCGGGTGGATGTGGATCGCCGGCGAGACCGACATCGTCCGGTCGCTGCGTGCCGTCGCGAGCGACCTGGGGATCCCCCGCGATCTGCTCGACGCGTCCGGATACTGGCGTGCACCGAGCACCGGACGCACCCCGCTGGGGCGCGTCCGGACCCTGCGCGAATCCGCGCGGGAGAGCCTCGATCTCCGGCGCCGCGAACACATCGGCAAGCCCGCGCACTGAGCGGGGCCCCGGCTCCTACCGCGGCGACAGCTGGTCGGTCGCGCCCGGAACCGGTTGTGCCGGATCGTGTCCGAGCGCGACGATCCGGTTCGATTCGTCCACATGAACGACGTGCGGCTGCCACTCGCGTGCGGCGTCACCGCCCACCTGCCGGTACGACATCACGATCACGAGATCACCAGGGTGGACGAGATGCGCTGCCGCGCCGTTGATCCCGATGACACCGCTGCCGCGCTCACCCGTGATCGCATAGGTCTCGAGGCGCGCGCCGTTGGTGATGTCGACGATGTGGACCTGCTCGCCTTCGAGGATGTCGGCGGCCTCGAGCAGGTCCGCGTCGATCGTCACCGATCCGACGTAGTGCAGATCGGCCTGGGTCACGGTGGCGCGGTGGATCTTCCCGCCCATCATCGTTCGCAGCCCGTCCGTGGTGCGCAGTGCGGTCATCGTGCGGCCTCCACGGCGAGTCGGGAGTCCGCGGTCGCCTCGATCGCGGACACGAGGGCGTCGGTCGTCTCGACGCGGCCGCACCGCTTCGCGACGTACTCGAGCGCCATGACGTGCTCGTCACGCGAGAAGTCCGCCGTCGCGTCGAGTGCGAAGAACGGCGCCACATCATTCATGAAACCGTCGGCGGCACTGAGCATGCAGCCCATGTGCGCGTAGACACCGGTCACGATCAGCTGATCACGACCGAAGTGCCCGAGCAGCTGACGCAGATCGGTCCGCTGGAACGCCGAGTACCGCCACTTGGTGACCTCGATGTCACCCGGACCGGGAGCGAGTTCGTCGATGACGAGCGTCTCGTCGCCCGTCGTCAGGCCCGTGCCCCAGAAGTCCGCGAGAATGCCACGGCGCGACGGATGCTGATCCCCCGGCTGCATCGTGTAGACGACCGGAATGTGCGCCTCCCGGCACGCCTCACGCAAGCGGGCGATGTTCGCGATCGCCGGCTCGATCGGTTCGGTACCCCGCTGGTACGCGTCGACGAAGTAGCGCTGCATGTCGTGGATCAGCAGCGCCGCGCGCGACGCGTCGAGCGCCCAGTCGACGCGCGCGGACGGCACGTCCGCCGGAGTCGGCATCGGGTACGGCGCGATCGGTGGAATTGCCACGGTGGAACCCTCCTCTGGTCTGATGTGGCGGAATCGTCGGTGGCGGTTCACATGTCGAGAGTCGCGCCGCCGTCGACCCGCAGATCGTGCATCGTGACGTGACGGGCGGCGTCCGAGACGAGATAGACGGCCGCGTTCGCGATGTCCTCGGGGTCGGCGATGCGTCGCAACGGGATACCGAGCCGGAACTGCTCGGCGTCCCCCGCGACGACGCCCTCCGCGTCGGACGGATCGGACCACATGCCGCGCAGCATCGCGGTGTCGGTCGATCCGGGCGAGACGATGTTGCAGCGCACGCCGTGCCGCGCGACCTCGAGTCCCAGCGACCGGACGAACGAGGTCGCCGCCGCCTTCGACGCGCCGTAGGCGGCCATCGACGTGCGCGGGCTCGCGGCCGCGTTGGACGACACGACCACGATGGCCCCGCCGCCCGCGGCGACGAAGCGGCGTGCGGCCTCCGACGCGACGATCATCGTTCCGGTGGCGTTGACGGCGAGGCACTCGTGCCATGCCGTGTGGTCGTCGTCGAGCGCCGATCCGGTCCGCAGGACGCCCGCGGCGTGCACGAGGATCGTGGGTGTTCCCAGCTCGGCCTCGGTGCGCCCCCACGCCGCCGCGACGGCTGCGGGGTCGGTGACGTCCACCGTCAGCGCCAGTCCGCCGTCGGGCACGTCGGTGACCTCCTCGCGATCCCACACGGCGACCGTCGCGCCGTGTTTCGCCAGGAGAGCGGCGGTCGCCCTGCCGATCGCGCCCGCCGCTCCGGTGACCACGGCGATCCGCGTCTCGAGTCCGTCCATGCGGGTGAGCATAGGCTACCCTCAATGCCCGCGGGGTCGCCCCGACCCGGCAGCCGCGCCGTCCGCCGTCCGAGAGTTCGAGGAGACCGTCCGTGACCACCGACGATGCCGCCTTCACCCCGTGGCCCGAGAATCTCGCGAGCCGATACCGCGACGCGGGACTGTGGTCGGGCCGCACGCTCGGTGACGTCCTGCGGGCCACCGCCGCGGCGCGTCCTGGTCACCTCGCCGTCGTCGACGAGCGCACCGCGTGGACCTACGCGGACCTCGACGCGGCAGTCGACCGGCTCGCCGCGGGACTCGTCACGCTGGGCGTCTCACCGGGCGATCGCATCATGCTCGCGCTCCCCAATCGCGCCGAGTACGTCCAGACGTTCTTCGCGGTCTTCCGCGCGGGGGCGCTCCCCGTCTTCTGTCTCCCCGCACACCGGCGCGCCGAACTGACGGCGCTCGCCGAGGCCTCGGGTGCGATCGCCCTGATCACCGTCGACACGCACGACGGCTTCGACCACGCAGCGCTCGCCCGCGAGGTAGCGGCGGCGAGCCCCGCGATGCGCGACGTCGTGCTGTTGCCGGTGACCGGTGAACCCGTCCGGGAGGCAGTCGATTTCGCTGCTCTGGCGGACGGACCGACACCCGAGACGCTGCCCGAGGTCGCGGCCTCGTCGGTCGCGTTCCTGCAGCTGTCGGGCGGCAGCACGGGAATCCCCAAGCTCATCCCCCGCACCCACGACGACTACCTGTACTCGGTGGTGCGCAGCAACGAGATCTGCGGCGTCACGGGCGACACCGTCTACCTCGCGACGCTGCCTGCCGCACACAACTTCCCGATGAGTTCGCCGGGAATCCTCGGGACGATCGCCGCAGGCGGCACCGTCGCGCTGACACTCTCCCCCGCGCCCTCGGCCGCGTTCGCCATGATCGAGAAGGCCCGCGTCACGACGACCGGCCTCGTCCCGCCCCTCGCGCGGCTGTGGACCGAATCCGCCGAAGCCGGAACGGATGCCGACCTCTCGTCCCTCGACACCGTCCTCGTGGGCGGAGCACGCTGCCCGGACGAGCTCGCCGCCCGCATCGGCCCCGCCCTCGGCGCCCGGCTGCAGCAGGTCTTCGGCATGGCCGAGGGCCTCGTCTGCTACACGCGACTCGACGACCCCGACGAGATCACCCTGACGACCCAGGGCCGCCCGATGTCGGAACACGACGAGGTGCGTGTCGTCGACGACGACGACAACGACGTCCCCGCCGGCGCCGAGGGAAACCTGATCACCCAGGGCCCGTACACGATTCGCGGCTACTATCGCAATGCCGCCGCGAACGCGCGCTCGTTCACCGCCGACGGCTGGTACCGCACGGGCGACGTCGTCCGGCGCGATCCCGACGGCAACATCGTGGTGTGCGGGCGAGCCGTCGACCACATCAACCGTGGCGGCGAGAAGGTTTCGGCCGAGGAGCTCGAGGAGCACCTCCTCGGCCACCCGGCCGTGCGCGACGTCGTGATCGTCGGTGTGCCCGACCCGTACCTCGGCAACCGGACGTGCGCCTTCGTGCTCCCCGCCGATCCGCAGGCGCCGCCCCGCGCAGGAACCTTGCGAAAGTTCCTGCGCGAGCGCGGACTCGCGACGTGGAAGCTGCCCGACACCGTGACCGTTCTCGACACCTTCCCCGAGACCGGGGTCGGCAAGACCAGCCGCAAGGATCTGCGGACCCTGCTCACCGCCCGATGATCCCGGCGCGCTCGGTTACCGCGGCGTCGGACCGAACTCCTCGAGCATGTCGGTGACGAGTTCGGCGATCGGCGACCGCTCGCTCCGCGTGAGCGTGATGTGCGCGAAGAGCGGGTGCCCCTTGAGCTTCTCGATCACGGCACCGACGCCGTCGTGCCGCCCGACACGAAGGTTGTCGCGTTGCGCGACGTCGTGCGTCAGGACGACGCGCGAGCCCGACCCGAGCCGCGAGAGCACCGTGAGCAGCACGTTGCGTTCGAGCGACTGCGCCTCGTCGACGATCACGAACGAATCGTGCAGCGACCGGCCGCGAATATGCGTGAGCGGCAGCACTTCCAGCATTCCCCGCGCCATCACCTCGTCCATCACCTCGGGGCTCGCGAGCCCTTCGAGCGTGTCGTAGACGGCCTGCGCCCACGGCCCCATCTTCTCGCTCTCGCTGCCCGGCAGATAGCCGAGATCCTGGCCGCCGACGGCGTAGAGCGGACGGAAGACGACGACCTTGCGGTGACTGCGCCGTTCGAGGACCGCTTCGAGCCCGGCAGTGAGTGCGAGGGCCGACTTGCCGGTGCCCGCCTTCCCGCCGAGCGAGACGATGCCGACGCTCTCGTCGAGCAGCAGATCCAGCGCGACACGCTGTTCCGCACTGCGGCCGTGGAGCCCGAACGCCTCGCGCTCGCCGCGGACCAGCTGCACCCGCTTGTCCGCCGTCACCCGGCCCAGCGCACTCGACGTCTCGCCCACGAGGCGAATACCCGTGTGGCACGGCAACTCCCGTGCGTCGTCGAGGTCGACGGCGCCGTCGCGGAACAGCACGTCGATCTCGCTCGACGGCACGCACAGTTCCGTCATCCCCGTCCAGCCGGACGGCACGACGTCCTGTGCGTGGTACTCGTCCGCGGGCAGCCCGACGGCGCCGGCCTTGACCCGCAGCGGGATGTCCTTGCTGACGAGGACGACATCGCGCCCCTCCGCGGCGAGGTTGAGCGCACACGCGAGGATGCGGGAGTCGTTGGAGTCGGTGCGGAAACCGACGGGGAGCACCGTGGGATCGGTGTGATTGAGCTCGACCTGCAGCGTTCCCGTGGAGTCACCGATCGGCACCGGCCGGTCGAGCCGGCTGTGCACCTGCCGGAGGTCGTCGAGCAGCCGGAGCGATTCGCGGGCGAACCATCCGAGCTCGTGGTGGTGCCGCTTGTCCTCGAGTTCCCCCACGACCACGAGGGGCAGGATCACGTCGTGCTCGGCGAACCGGGTCACCGCCCAGGGATCGGACAGCAGGACCGACGTGTCGAGGACGTACGTGCGAACGGAGCGAGTAGCAGTCACGTGGGCTCCTAGGTTCGTGTGGCACCACACGAACTCTGTCGGCGAGGCCGGGCCGTCCCTGGTGCGGAACACCGCACGAGGGCCGGGTGCCGGCCCCCTCGCACCGATTGCTCAGTCACGATCAGGACCTCCCGCGACGAACAGCTTCCCCGCTGTCCGTCGTTCGTGACGCTACCGCCGATGTCGCGGATCGGCCGCGCGGGAGACCGGTGTGTCGGTGAACACTGCGTAACGCTCCGCCGTCGCGGAGCGTCACGCAGCCCGGCGATCTCGCTACAGCAGGCGCCAGTCCTCGAGTCCCTCGTACAGCGGGAAGTCGGCGGCGAGCGTGTCGACGCGCGCACGCAGCGACGCAGTGTCCGACGAACCGGTCAGCGCTGCCGCGATGATGTCGGCGACCTCGGTGAACTCGGCGTCGCCGAAACCACGGGTCGCGAGCGCCGCCGTGCCGATCCGCAGGCCCGACGTGACCATCGGCGGGCGCGGATCGAACGGGACCGCGTTGCGGTTGACGGTGATACCGACCTCGTGGAGCAGGTCCTCGCCCTGCTGTCCGTCGAGGTTCGAGTTGCGCAGGTCGACGAGCACGAGGTGCACGTCGGTGCCGCCAGTGAGGACGCTGATGCCCTTGCCCTCGACGTCCGACCCCGTCAGGCGCTCGGCGAGGATCTGCGCGCCCGAGATCGTGCGCTGCTGGCGATCCTTGAACTCCTCGGTGCCGGCGATCTTGAGCGACACGGCCTTCGCCGCGATCACGTGCATGAGCGGGCCGCCCTGCTGACCGGGGAACACCGCCGAGTTGAGCTTCTTCGCCCACTCCTGCTTCGCGAGGATCAGACCCGAGCGCGGGCCGCCCAGCGTCTTGTGGACGGTCGACGACACGACGTCCGCGTACGGAACGGGCGACGGGTGCAGGCCCGCGGCGACGAGGCCCGCGAAGTGCGCCATGTCGACCCACAGGTACGCGCCGACCTCGTCGGCGATCGAGCGGAACGCCGCGAAGTCCTGGTGGCGCGGGTACGCCGACCAGCCGGCGACGATGACCTTCGGCTTCTCGGCGAGTGCCGTCGCGCGCACCTCGTCCATGTCGATCCGGTGGTCCTCCTTGCTCACACCGTAGGACGCGACGTCGTAGAGCTTGCCGGAGAAGTTGAGCTTCATGCCGTGCGTGAGGTGGCCGCCGTGCGCGAGATCGAGCCCGAGCAGCTTCTCACCGGGGCTCATGAGCGCCATGAGCACCGCGGCGTTGGCCTGCGCACCCGAGTGCGGCTGGACGTTCGCGAAGTCGGCGCCGAACAGTTCCTTCGCGCGCGTACGGGCGAGGTCCTCGACGACGTCGACGTTCTCGCAGCCGCCGTAGTAGCGGCGGCCCGGGTAGCCCTCGGCGTACTTGTTGGTCAGGACGCTGCCCTGCGCCTGGAGCACTGCACGCGGAACGAAGTTCTCGGAGGCGATCATCTCGAGCGTGTCGCGCTGCCGACCGAGCTCGCCGGCCATCGCGTGCGCGAGTTCCGGGTCGAGGTCCGCGAGCGCGGCGTTGTTGAGGTCGGTACCGGGCGCAGCGGTCATGCGAGACGTCTCCAGTGCGTGAGTGTGTAGGTGAGCGGGGCCGTGCACTCCCCAGTCTACGAACCCGTCGTCACGCGGCGTCGTCGGCCCGAAGAGCACTCGGAACGAGCGGCTCGTCGAGCAGCCTGCCGAACCGCGCGATGCGCTCGTCCGTGTCCTCGGCGGCGTCGAGCCAGCCGCCGAGCAGCCGGTAGCCCTCGACGTAGGTGCTGATGTACGCGCGCCACAGCGGCGACCCGAGGAACCGCAACTGCTGGCGGGCGCGCTCGGGCGTCGCGAGCGTCCAGCGCTCGAGGAAGGCCGCGACGTCGTCGGCGGAACGATGCTCGTCGTGGAGCATGAGCGCGGCGTCCTGCCGCACCCCGAGCAGCTGCGACGACGCTGCCGACAGCGCCTCGGCGGTCTCGCCGTCGAATCGCAGCCCCAGGTCCGCGTAGATCTCCTGCGCCCAGCGGCCCCAACCCGGCCCGACGATCGCGCCGAGCGCGAGATCCGCCAGCCCCTCCGCCATGAGGCACTGCGGCGTGTTGACGACGAACAACGTCTGCTCGAGCTGCCCGGCCGCCACGAGCCCGGCCTCCTTGCGGCAGTGCTCGGTGTGATGGCCCGGATACGCCTCGTGCGCGACGAGATGCGGCAGATTCGCGCGCTGCTGCTTCAGATCCGAGTTGATCGCGACGGTGGACCGGTCGTCGCCGAGGTAGTAGTTGAACCCCGACCACGGCTTGTCCCCGACGATCTCGTAGTCGACGATCTCGCCGTCCGGCAGCGGATAGCGCTCCCGCACCAGATCGCGCAGCGCCGACGAGAACGCCGCCACACAGTCGGAAAGCCGCTCGGGCGGAATCTCGTCCGCGGCGCGATGTGCGCGCACGCGCTCCGCGAGCGTCCCCGGCCCGGGCAGCACGGCGTCCATCCGCGCGTGCGCCTCGCGGTACCTGTCCTCGTCCTCGCGGGCGATCCGCACGTCGAAATACGCCTCGACCTCGTCGACGAACCCGATGTCGTCTCCCGCGAACCGCCGCGCCGACGTCTCGAGTGCCCGCAGGTGCGCGTCGAGGAATGCCGTGCGCTGCGTCGACAGGCCCGCCGACGGGAGCTCGGCGCGCAACGTGCGTGCCGACGCGGCGAGCTCGCGCGGCTGCGGCGCGGGCGCGTTCTCGACCCGGGCGCGCAACGCGGGATCGCCCGTGTAGGCGTCGACGAAGCCCTCCTCGATCCGGTCGAAAGCAAGGCCGAGCAGCAGATATTCCCGAACGAGGTCGCCGTGGTCCATGCCGTCCGACTCTAGCGCCACGCCGTCGCGACCCCGAAGAATCCGACCCGGCGACGACTCGGTCTGTGGGACCGAGCACAATCCCGTTATGCAATCGGCTGCCTGCGGGGCCACTCCGCCCTCTGCTGCGAAGCGAGTAACGGTGTCCTGCTGCGAAGCGAGTAACGGTGTCCTGCTGCGAAGCGAGTAACGGTGTCACGGACGAGTGAACCCAGCCCCTACGTGGAGTTCGACCGCAAGCAGTGGCGGACGCTGCGGCGGTCGACGCCGCTCGTGCTCACCGAGGACGAGCTGCGCGGTCTGCGCGGACTCGGCGAGCAGATCGATCTCGAAGAGGTCGCCGAGGTCTATCTGCCGCTCGCACGGCTGATCCACCTCCAGGTGGCAGCACGCCAGCGCCTGTTCGCCGCCACCGCGACCTTCCTCGGTGAGAAGCACCCCGACCGTCAGGTGCCGTTCGTCATCGGCGTCGCGGGCTCGGTCGCCGTCGGCAAGTCGACGACGGCCCGCGTGCTGCAGGCACTGCTCGCACGGTGGGAGCACCATCCCCGCGTCGACCTCGTGACGACGGACGGATTCCTCTATCCCACGCGAGAACTCGAGCGGCGCGGCATCATGCACCGCAAGGGTTTTCCCGAGAGCTACGACCGCCGCAAACTGCTGCGCTTCGTCACCGAGGTGAAGTCGGGCGCCGCCGAGGTCGCGGCGCCGGTGTACTCGCACATCAGCTACGACATCGTGCCCGGGCAGTACCACCTCGTCCGGCAACCCGACATCCTCATCGTCGAGGGCCTCAACGTGCTGCAGACCGGACCGCGCCTGATGGTCTCGGACCTGTTCGACTTCTCGATCTACGTCGACGCGCGCATCGAGGACATCGAGCACTGGTACGTCAAACGCTTCCTGACGCTGCGCGGCACCGCGTTCGCGGACCCCAACGCGCACTTCCATCATTACGCGGCGCTGTCGGATCGCGACGCCACCGCAGCCGCGCTCGACATCTGGAACAACGTCAACCGGCCGAACCTCGTCGAGAACATCCTGCCGACACGGCCCCGCGCGACCCTCGTCCTGCGCAAGGACGCCGATCACTCCGTCGGCAGGCTGCGGCTGCGCAAGCTCTGAACGGAGTTCCGTCGCCGAGACGGCAGGAGGTCAGATGCCGAAACGGCGGTGCCGCGCAGCGAAATCGCGCAACGCGCGCAGGAAGTCGACCCGCCGGAACTCGGGCCAGTACGCCTCGGTGAACCAGATCTCCGAATAGGCGCTCTGCCACAGCAGAAAGCCGGAGAGCCGCTGCTCCCCCGACGTCCGGATCACGAGATCGGGATCGGGCTGACCCGACGTGTACAGGTGGCCGTCGATGCCGTCGACGTCGACCGACTCGACGAGATCACGCCCCGTCTTCCCGGCGGCGATCCGCTCGGTGAGCAGCGCCTGCACCGCGTCCACGATCTCCTGACGGCCGCCGTAACCGACCGCGACGTTCACGTGCGTTCCGGTGCGACCCGCCGTCGACGCCGCGGCCCCCCGCAGCCGGTCCGCGATGCCTCGCGGCAGCAGATCTGGCGTACCGACGATCTTGACGCTCCAGTTCTTGCCCGGAGCCGAGATCTCCTCGACGACGTCGGTGATGATCTCGAGCAACGCGTCGAGTTCCTCGGGCGCGCGCCGGAGATTCTCCGTCGACAGCAGGTAGATCGTCGCCATCTCGATGCCCGCGGAGTCGCACCATTCGAGGAGCTCCGCGATCTTGAGGGCACCCATCCGATGGCCGTGGGCGACGTCGGTGAAGCCGTTCTCTCGTGCCCAGCGACGGTTTCCGTCGCACATGACGGCGATGTGCCGCGGGCGGGGCTTGCCGGCGAGACTCCGGATCAGCCGACGCTCGTAGAGGCGATACAGCAGCGACCGCGGGCTGGGCACAGGGTCACGATCGCACACCGGACCCACCTCCGGTGCGACGTCGCGGCCGCGATCGGTGTTGCCGATGTCGCGCAGCAGGTTGCTCACCGAGTCATCACCACGATCGACCAGCCTACGCTGTCCGATTCGCCTCTCCCTGGGTCCACGACCGTCGCTACTCGCCGGTACGCTTCGAGCCGTAACCTACGAGACCGTAGGTTCGCAGGATTTCGTGGCCTCACGGGCCGAAGGGAGAACGCATGACCGCGTTCGGACTCGACGAGCTCCCGGTCAAACCCCGCATGCGCGGCTGGATCCACGTCTGGGCGTTCGCTCTGTCGATCGTCCTCGGCATCGTGCTCGTCTCGGTCGCCGCCACGAGCGCCGGCCCGCGCGCAGGCTGGGCGACGGCCGTCTACGCGATCACGGTGTGCGGACTGTTCGGCATCAGCGCGACCTATCACCGCATCACGTGGTCGAGCGTCCGCACCCGCACACGGATGAAGCGCGCCGATCACTCGATGATCTTCGTGTTCATCGCCGGCAGTTACACGCCGTTCGCGCTCCTTGCGCTCCCCGCCACCACGGGACGCGTCCTGCTCGCCGTCGTCTGGACCGGCGCCCTCGCGGGCGTCGCACTGAAGATGCTGTGGCCCACGGCGCCCCGCTGGGTCGGCGTGCCGCTGTACCCGCTGCTCGGGTGGGCCATCGTTCCCGTCGCACCCGAACTCGTCCGGACCGTCGGCGTCGTGCCCATGCTCCTGCTCCTCGTCGGCGGCATCCTCTACAGCGTCGGCGCCGTCCTCTACGCGACCCGCTGGCCCAATCCGTGGCCGGAGACGTTCGGCCACCACGAGTTCTTCCACGCCGGAACCGTGATCGCAGCACTGTGCCACTACGTCGCCGTGTGGATGGTGGTCCTCGGCAGCACGTGAACGAACCCGCACGTGACGGCAGCGTTCACGCTCCCGCTGCCCAGAAAGTGGGCGAGTCGGGTTCGGTGTCGTAGACGGTGCCGTCGGGCATGGTCCAGCGCAGCAGCCCGTCGCCGAGTTGCTGTACGGCCATGCGGCCCTGGGTTTTCCAGCGATGGTGGCGCCGACACAGGCAGGCGAGGTTCGCTTCCTCGGTCCTGCCGCCCTCGCTGGGGTTGGCGTGGTCGAACGGGATCGTGTGGTCGATGTCGCAGCTCGATGCCGGGACGGCGCAGTGCGGGAATCGGCACACCCCGTCACGCGCCCGGATCCGGTCCGCCAAGGAACGCGGGATGCGGTACCGCAACGCTGCGATGTCCGGGGCCGCCTCAACGGGATCGACGGCGCTCACATGGATACGTTGTGTGGCCGAGTGCGCGATCGCGCCGCGCACCGTCTCGGGATCGAGCGGACCCACACCGGGCAAGAACCCGACCAGCACCGAACCGTCCGAGCCGGTACAAGCAGTGAATCCACCACCGAACGATCCGTCGCTCACGACGATCTGCACGAGCGGCCCCCGCTTCGTTGCTGCCGGAATGGCGGTCGCGCAGTCGTCGCGTCCACACCCACACGTGAGCCGCCCGCTCCCGTCCGCAAGCGCGACGAGGGCGTCCGCATGACGCTGACTCATGGATCTTTCGTCACCGGCACACACGTCGCCGATGGCCATTTCCTTCAGCCGGTTCCAGATCGTGGCCGCATCCAGTGACGGCAGCTCGCCCGAGAGGAACGCCATCCCGTCGTCGCACTGCTTGACCGAGATGTACCGCTCCTCCTTCGCGCGCGCCGACCGCTCGGCGAACCCGTCCCGGTCGTAGCGCGCCACCAACCGCCGCAGCCGCCCGCTCAAGCGTGCCGGTGGTAGCCGGTCGATCGGCCCGCGCGCGAACAAGGCCGCTTCCACGATCCGGGCCTTCTCGTCGGAGAGGTTCTGCAGCAGGTTGTGGATCGTGCGGACCTGCGCCAGATCGAGCTCGCCCACCGAGAACGCGGTGTTCGTGAGCGGCAGCCGGGTATCGAGGTCCTCGCACAGCGCGATCGCGAACCACACCCGGCCCTCGCTCATCCCCAGTGCGAGCGACACCTCGTTCGCCGCCGACTCGCCTGGAATCCCCACCGACCCGGACGCTTCCGCCGCCACCCGCGCCGCGTGGAATCCGCCGATCGCCTGGATCTGCCGATACTCCGCACACGCGAGCACGCGTTTGGACTCGACCAGTCCCGCCACGTCTACCAGCTCGTTTCCCGAGCCGCCCCCACCCGAATCGAACATAGGTACGACACTAGCCCAAGGGGCCGACACTCCACCCGCAGCAATTCACACGGTGCGGGCCGGAGCCAGCAGCGCGGCGAGTTCGTCGACGTCGCCCACGGGCCGATCGCACACGAATCCCCGGCACACGTAGGCAGCGGCCGCCCCGTCCACGAGCGGCCGATCCTGTAGCAGCACACCCGAATCCGGTTCGCCGCCGAGCACGACCGAGCCGCCGGGTGCATCACGGCGCGCGGCGTCGAGCAGGACCGTCGACCCTTCGGTGGCGACGGCGACCTGCAGCGGGCCAGTCACCGCGGCTTCCGCGACCGCGAGCCACATGCCGGCCGACCGCGACACGCGCTCGAGCAGCAGGCTCGCACGACGCAGTGCCGCCTCGACGTGCTCCCGGTATCGGCCGGCCCGTTCGGTCTCGGCGAGCGCCGACGCCGTCAGCAGCGCTTCGGCGATGCTCGACGCACCCGACGGCGTCGCCCCGTCGACGGGATCGCGCGGCCTGGTCACGAGCGATTCGGCGTCCGCACCGGTGTCGAACCACGCTCCCGGGGCGTCGGGGTCGTGGAACAGGTCGAGCGCGTTGTCGATCAGTGCATGCGCGGCCCGTTCCCATTCCGGATCGCCGTCGGCCTGCGCGAGTGCGAGCAGTCCGGTCGCGAACGCGCCATGGTCGTCGAGTACGGCCGGCGCCGCTCCCACGACGCCGCCGAGCGAGGACCGCCGCAGCCGCCCGTCCACGACATGCAGATCGAGGACGGCACGCGCACACCGTGCTGCCGCGGTCACCCACTCCGGCTCCGCGAGCGCCGCACCCGCCTCGGCGAGCGCCGTGATCGCGAGACCGTTCCACGCGGTGACGACCTTGTCGTCGCGCGCGGGCTGCGGGCGCCGCGACCGGTACTCGAACAGTGTGGAGCGCACCCGCTCCCAGCGGGCGGCGTCGTCCGGCTCGCGCAGCAGGCGCGCCACCGACGTCCCCTTCTCGAACGACCCGGGCGACCCGACGTCGAGCACCTCCGCGGCCCACGCGCCGTCGTCCTCGCCGAGCGCGTCCACCAGATCGGCGGGCGTCCACACGTAGGTGAGTCCCTCGACGCCGTCGGTGTCGGCGTCCAGCGCCGAGGCGAACGCACCGGAATCGGTGACGAGATCACGCAGCAGGAACCGAGCGATGCCCGACGCGACCCGGCGTGCCGCGGGCGATCCGGTACGGCGGGCCACGTGCGCGTACACCCGGAGCAACTGGGCGTTGTCGTAGAGCATCTTCTCGAAGTGCGGAACGACCCACCCCGCATCGACGGCGTACCGCGCGAAGCCGCCCGCGATCACGTCGTGGATGCCACCGCGCGCCATCGCGTCACAGGTGCGCGACACGAGCGCGAGCGTCGCCTCGTCACCGGTCCGTTCGTGATGGCGCAGCAATCCTTCGAGCAGCGCCGACGGCGGGAACTTCGGGGCACCACCGAAGCCGCCGTTGTCGCGGTCCTCGTCGGCAGCCGCCGCGGCGACCGCATGCGCGAGCAGGTCCGCATCGACCGGGCGCTCACCCTCGGGAACGGGTCCGGCGCTCCGCGCGAGTTCGGTGACGACGGCGGCACCCGCGGCCTGCGCGTCGTCGCGCCGCGTCCGCCACGTGTCGGCAACGGCCTGCAGCACCTGCACGAACGACGGCATCCCGCCCCGCGGCGTGTCGGGGTAGTACGTCCCGCAGTAGAAGGGGGCACCGTCCGGGGTGAGGAAGCACGTCATGGGCCAGCCGCCCTGACCCGTCGTCGCGACGGTCGCCGTCATGTACACCGAATCGATGTCGGGCCGCTCCTCGCGGTCGACCTTGATGCACACGAAGTTCTCGTTCATCACGGCGGCGGTGCGCTCGTCCTCGAACGACTCGCGCGCCATGACGTGACACCAGTGGCACGCGGCGTACCCGACCGACAGCAGGATCGGGACGTCACGCTCGTGCGCTTCGGCGAGCGCCTCCGGTCCCCACTGCTGCCAGTGAACCGGATTGTCCGCGTGCTGACGCAGATACGGAGACCGGGCATCGGCCAATCGGTTCATGGAACCAGCGTGGCACAGACAGGACGAACCGTGCGCCGACGCGGCGGCTACGGGGCCGAGGGACGTCCCGGCGCGGCGTCGCTGTGGTCGGCGTCCTCGGTGGGCACGGCGCCCTGATCGGTGCCGTCGTCGGCCGCCTGATCCGGCTCGGGTCGCTCGGGATCGAAGCTCTCGGGGAGGCGCTTGAGGCGCTTGTTCATAGACCGGACCAGGAGGACGATCGCGACGAGCAGCACGAGTGTCAGTACGAGCCCGATCGGCGAGGCCTTGCCGAACTCCGGCCCCTCCGGACTGGTCGGCGTCGACGGGAACTGCGCGAGCAGCTCCCACGCGCGGAGGTTGGCGTCAGCGTGCAACGTCGTGCCGATCACTGGGGATAGTCCTTGCTGTCGTCGATACCGTCGTGGCCGCTGCGGACGTCCGCCGCGGCGAGATCCGGGGCTGCGATGCCCGCGAACAGGTCGTTCTCGGGGAGTGTCGCCTGCACGCGCGTGCGGGCGAGCTCGAACTCCTCGGTCGGCCACACCTTCTGCTGGACGTCGACCGACACCGCGAAGAACGACCCGTTCGGGTCGATCTGCGTCGCATGCGCACGCAGTGCGTCGTCACGTACCGGGAAGTACGCGCCGCACTCGATCTGCGTCGTCACGCGCGCCATCGTGTCGCCGTGCTCGGTCTTCCACTTCTTCAGCCATTCGGCGAGCGGGAACTCCTCGCCGCGCCGGTCGTACTCCTCCTGGAACAGGAGCATGCGCTTTCGGATGAAGCCGTGGTTGTAGTAGATCTTCGCGACCTCCCACGGCTCCCCCGCGTCCGGATACCGCTCGGGGTCGGCCGCGGCCTCGAACGCCGCCATCGAGACCTCGTGGCATCGGATGTGATCGGGATGCGGGTAGCCGCCGTTCTCGTCGTACGT
Source organism: Rhodococcus rhodnii NBRC 100604 (assembly GCF_001894925.1). Classification (GTDB taxonomy): domain Bacteria; phylum Actinomycetota; class Actinomycetes; order Mycobacteriales; family Mycobacteriaceae; genus Rhodococcus_F; species Rhodococcus_F rhodnii. The sequence continues at coordinate 181,548 of NZ_BCXD01000001.1, forward strand.
CGTCATGACGTGCGGCTTGAACTCGCGGATCGCGCGCACGAGCGGCTCGACGGCGACGTCGAGCGGCACGAGCGCGAAACTGTCCTCGGGCAGCGGCGGCTTGGGGTCGCCCTCGGGAAGCCCCGAGTCGACGAAGCCGAGCCACTCGTGCTCGACACCGAGGATCCGGGCCGCCTCGGCCATCTCCTCGATCCGCAGCTCGGACATGCGCTCACGGTTGCCGGGCAGATCCATCGCGGGATTGAGGATGTCGCCGCGCTCGCCGCCGGTGAGCGTCACGACGCGCACCCGGTTGCCCTCGCGGGCGTACCGAGCCATGGTCGCCGCACCCTTGCTGGACTCGTCGTCGGGATGCGCGTGCACGGCCATCAGCCGGTATCCGCTCACGTGATGGTCACCTCGGCTTCGCTGTCGGTTCGGCGGACCGCGGGGCGGTCGCCTGTCGCTCGTCCTCTATAGTCCCACTCCGAAGAACCACGTGCAGCCGCGCCCCCGTCCGAGGCTGTACCGAGGTGGTCTCCAGACCGCACGGGGGCACGGGAGTCACGCGAGATGACAAGACCTCTCCCGGAGGGCCGGTACGCCGCCTCTCGCTCCGAGCCGACCGATCACCGCAAGGCATGGATCGCGACCGCGGTCGTCGTGATCGCCGGCCTCGTCGTCGCCTTCTACGCGTATCAGCGGTTCGGCGTGAGCGAACTCGACGCCGAGGCGAAGGCCTACGAGATCATCGACGACTCCCGCATCGACGTCACCGTGAGCCTCACCCGCGCCGAACCCGATCGCGACGTCGTGTGCATCGTCCGCGCCCGCTCGAAGGACGGTTCCGAGACCGGCAGACGCGAGATGCTCATCCCCGCCACCGGCGATCCGACCGTACTCGTGACGGCACCCGTCTACACGTCACACCCGCCCGGTATGGGCGATCTGTACGGATGCAGCTACGACATCCCCGAGTACCTCGTCGCACCCCCCGCCGCCGGATAGCAGCCTGCTGACCAGCAGCGAATCCGGCTCGGTTGTCCGGACACCGTGCTAAAATGGCATCATGCACGGTTCCGCGTGGGACCGTGTATTGCTGCATTTCGGGAGCGGTTGCGCGTCGGCCGCGTCCCGAACGGCGCCCGCCGAGCGCGGACGCGCGCAGCGTCCTTGGCACGCCCGCCGCGACACAGGTGGGTGACTGCCTGTGAACACGGGACCGACGGCGAGCGTCGTCGAGGGTCCCGGCTACGAGGGAGTGATCGAGATGACCGAGACGCAGGTGACCTGGCTCACGCAGGATTCACACGACCGACTCAAGAGCGAACTCGACCAGCTCATCGCCAATCGCCCCGTCATCGCGGCGGAGATCAACGAGCGACGCGAAGAGGGCGACCTGAAGGAGAACGGCGGCTACCACGCGGCCCGCGAAGAGCAGGGCCAGCAGGAGGCGCGCATCCGCCAGCTCCAGGAACTGCTGAACAACGCGAAGGTCGGCGAGGCTCCGACGCAGTCGGGCGTCGCGCTGCCCGGTTCGGTGGTGAAGGTCTACTACGACGGCGACGAGTCGGACACCGAAACCTTCCTGATCGCGACTCGCGAAGAAGGTGCGCGCGGCGACAAGCTCGAGGTCTATTCGCCCAGCTCGCCGCTCGGTGCCGCGCTGCTCGAGGCGAAGGTCGGCGAGACCCGCGAGTACACGCTGCCCAACGGCAACACCATGAAGGTGACGCTGCTCAGCGCGGAGCCCTACCGCGACTGACCGTGCGACACCGCCGAATGCCCTGCCGACCGGCGGGGCATTCGGCGTTTTCGAGGGCATCGGCACCCGCGGCGTCGGGACTCAGAGACGCCGGGCCTTCATGCCCTCGAACAGCGCGCCGACGCGCACGACGTCGCCCGTCGTCGGAGCATGCAGCATCTGCCCCCCACCGACGTAGATGGCGACGTGTCCCGGTCCGCCGGCACCCCAGTTGCCGAACAGCAGATCGCCCGGCTTCGCCTGGTCGAGCGGGATCTCCGTCCCCACCCGCCACTGCATCTCCGACGTCCGCGGCAGCGTCACACCGCTCGCCGCGTGCACCGCGTACGACGTCAGGCCCGAGCAGTCGAATCCACCCATCGTCGGCCCGTTGATGTTGCCGCCGCCCCACACGTACGGCAGACCCAGATACCGCATCGCCGCGTCCACGACGCCGCTCGCACCGAAGCCCGTGCCCCCGTAGAAGAACGGTGCGAGCATGCGACCGAACGATTCGCCGAACGCCTGAACCCGCTTCACGAGCGCCGTCGGATCGACCGCGGGATCCGCGACCGGCCCGGGCATCGCACCGCCGAACCGGATCTGCTCGGGTGAGGTCAGATAGGCCGCCAGCGTGAGATCGAGCGAATCACCCGTGACCGCACCCTCCCGTTTCCACGCCTCGACCTGCTGATACGTGTCGCAGAGGTAGCGGCCGCTCGCGAGCGTCGAGTCGGCGACACCGAGGATGTCCGTCCTGCCGTCACCGTCGGCGTCCTCCGCGTACCGCTCCCACACGTCCGGTGGGAGCTGCGCCGGGCCCCGCTCACCCGACGGCGAGATCGGTGCCGCGACGCCGTACCGGAAGCCGCTCACGACCGACAGCAGCGACGCGACCGTCTCGGGCCCGATCTCCGCGCACACCGATCCCGCCTGCCGGATCCACGGCGCGAACACCGCGACGGCGCCGATCGGCGCGAGCGACGGACCGGGAAACGCCGCCGACACCGGCGGCACCATCGACCCGAGCGCACCGACCACCGGGGCCGTACCCGAGACCACGACGTCTCCGGAACCGGATCCGCCTGCCGTGGGCGGCGTCGGCGCGGTGTACCGGCCCGAGCCCTGCGGTGCCGGGGTCTGGGGTGCCGGGCCGGGACCGAGTTCGGGTTCCGGGACGAAGGGGATCCCTTCGAGCCCGGGACGCTGGTCGGCAGGCAGTGGGGCGTCCGGCAGCGGGATACCGGGTAGGGGTGGCGTGTCCCCCGGCGCGCCCGGCACGGGAGCGGGAATCGGCCCCGGAGGCACCGCCTGACGCGCCGCGTCCGCACCGCGAGCGACGAGATCCTCCGCATGCCTGCGCGCGTCGTCGGGCAGGGCATCGAGCGAGGCGTCGACCTGCTGCTGGATCTGTGGGGCCGCGTGTTCGACCACCGCGATCGCATCGGCGGCGGCGCGTTCGACCGGCTCCGGAAGACCCACCCCTTGCACGAGCGCCCCCGCTGCAGTCGTGATCGCGACGACGATCGCTGCTGCATCCGCTGTCATTCACACCGCCCCTGAACGCGCACGTCTGGAACCGAACCCGGACGAACAGCCGCGCGCGAGGCGTACGGCGTGCGAACCGAGTCGCACCACCGTACGACTGTGACAGCGGTCCCCGTGCCCGAATCGCGATGTCGCCCACATCCTCGCCGGTTCCCAGACTCCTCACAGATCCGGACGGCATCGTGGACTCATGACCCCGAGCGACGACGCCACCGACAAGAGGACCCCGCCGTCACGACTCCGTGCCCTTGCGCGCGGCGCGTTCGCCGCCCTCGGCGTGACGGGTGTGATCGCCGTGGCGCCCGCCGCCGCGGCAGTAGAGCCCGCCACGGTCGAACAGAGCCCCGTCGAGGTGGTACCGGGCGCCGGTGCACCGGACGCGGTGTCGTCCGGTTGGTGACCGAGCCTCGCCGGGCCGCCGCGGAATGGACCGACTGGGGTGCACACGTGCGGATCGTCGTCACCGACCCGGATCGGCTCGACGCCGCATCGAGCATGCTGCGCGGAGTCGTCGCCGCGGCGGACGCCGCGACGAATCTCGAACGTCCCGACGCCGAGGTCCACACGCTCGGGGATGAACCGCGTTCCGTCGGGCCGCTGCTCGCGCAGTTCGTCGCCGACGCAGTCCACGTCGCCGAACGCACGGCCGGCGCCGTCGCACCCCATCCCCGATGGCGCGAGATCGTCGTCGACGGCACCACCGTCCGCGCACCGAGCGATCTCGACCTCACCGCGACCGGACGGCCGAGCACCGCGGATCTCGCCGCACGCCAGATCGCGGACCTGCTCGACTGCGGCGTCCTGATCGCGATCGGCGGCCACGTGCGCGCCGTCGGTTCCGGCGGCCGTGACGGCTGGCAGGTCCTCGTGCGCGACATGCCGGGAGAACCGAGTTCGCAGATCGCGCTGCCCGCCGGCGGTGGCGTCGCGACGGCGAGCACCCTCACCCCGCTCCACGACGATCCGGCCGCCCCGCGCCCGCAGTGGCGGACCGTCTCCGTCGTCGCACCGACATGCGTCGACGCGCACGCACTGGCGACCGCCGCGCTCCGCCGGCGCGGCGGCGCGATCGACTGGCTCGCGCAGAAGGGTGCACCGGCGCGGCTCGTCGATCAGGAGATGCGGGTGATCACCCTCGCCGGATGGCCCGGTTGACGCCCAGCGATCACGCGCGCACCTCGGCGGAGTAGCCCGACTCCGCGAGTGCCGCGAGGACCTCCCCGCGATGTTCGGCGCCGCGCGTCTCGAGGCTCAGCAGCACGTCGACCTCGTCGATACCGAGACCCCGGCCGGTCCGCGAATGCACGACGTCGCGCACGCTCGCCCCCGCATCGCGCACGACCTCGAGCACCGCGACGAGCCCGCCCGGCAGGTCCGGAATCGTCACCGTCACATCGAGATAGCGGCCGCCGGCCCGCAGACCGTGGGTGACGAGATGCGTCAGCAACAGCGGATCGACATTGCCGCCCGACAGGACCGCACACACCCGCCCGCGCACGTCGAGTTCGCCGCCGGCGAGCGCGGCGACCGCTGCCGCACCGGCAGGCTCGACGACCAGCTTCGCGCGTTCCAGACACAGCACGACGGCACGCGCGAGCGAATCCTCGCCGACCGTGACGATCTCGTCGACGTACCGCGACACCGGGCCGAACGGGACCGCACCGGGACGGCCCACCGCGATACCGTCCGCGATCGTCGACATCGCGGCGAGCGGGACGGGCTCACCGGCCTCCAGCGACCGCGGCCACGCCGCGGCCTGCTCCGCCTGCACCCCGACGATGCGGACGTCCGGACGTAGCGCGGCGACGGCGCTCGCGATCCCCGCCGCGAGACCACCACCGCCCATCGGAACGACGATCGTCCCGACGTCCGGAACCTGATCGAGGATCTCGAGCCCGACCGTCGCCTGACCCGCGACGATGTCGGGATGGTCGAACGGGTGGATCAGCGTCGCGCCCGTCTCCGCCTCGAACTCCTGCGCCGCGAGGAGGGCGTCGTCGATCGTGTCGCCGACGAGCCGCACCTCCGCGCCGTACGCCTTCGTCGCGACGATCTTCGGCAGCGACGCACCCGTCGGCATGAACACCGTCGAGGCGATGCCGAGCTCGGTCGCCGCCCACGCGACACCCTGCGCGTGATTGCCTGCGCTCGCCGCGACGACGCCGCGCGTGCGCGCCTCCGCCGGAAGATTCGCGATCCGGTAATAGGCGCCGCGAGGCTTGAACGAGCCCGTGCGCTGGAGGTTCTCGCACTTGAGGACGACATCGTGCCCGCACCGCTCCGAGAGCACCCGCGACGCGATGACGGGCGTGCGCCGCATCACCGGGTCGAGCAGGGACCGGGCCGCTTCGATCGTCTCGATCGTCACCGCATTCACGCCAGACAGCCTAGGGCCGGCCGCCGCCCGCGGCTCGGCAGCGAACCGGGGACCTGCGGAAGTCGGCCTGGCTCAGCCGAGCGCCTGCTCGATGTCTCCGAGGAGATCCGCCGCGTCCTCGATGCCGACCGACAGCCGCACGAGGTCGTCGGGAACCTCGAGCACCGAGCCCGCCGTCGACGCGTGCGTCATCGCACCCGGATGCTCGATGAGCGACTCGACGCCGCCGAGCGACTCCGCGAGCGTGAAGATCTCGGTCCGCGCGCAGAAGTCGAGCGCCGCCTGACGTCCGCCCGCGAGCCGGACCGACACCATGCCGCCGAACCGCCGCATCTGCTTCGCCGCGACCGCGTGGCCGGGGTGCGATTCGAGGCCCGGGTAGATCACCGACGTCACGGCGCTGTGCCCCGTGAGCAGATCGACGACCTTCTCCGCGTTCTCGCTGTGCCGCTCCATGCGCAGCGCGAGCGTCTTGATGCCGCGCAACGTGAGGAACGCGTCGAACGGTCCCGGCACGGCACCCGCGCCGTTCTGCAGGAACGCGAACTTCGCGTCGAGTTCCTCGTCGTCGGTGACGAGCGCGCCGCCCACGACGTCCGAGTGACCACCGATGTACTTCGTGGTCGAGTGCAGCGCGATGTCGGCGCCGAGCAGCAGCGGCTGCTGCAGGTACGGGGACGCGAAGGTGTTGTCCACGACGAGCTTCGCGTTCCCCGCGTGCGCGACCTCGGCGAGCGCCTCGATGTCGCCGATGTTCAGCAGCGGGTTGGTCGGCGTCTCGACCCACACCAGCTTCGTCTCAGGACGCAGTGCCGCCCGCACTGCGTCCACGTCGTGCACGGGGACCGGCGTGTACTCGATGCCCCACTGCGTGAAGACCTTGTCGATGAGCCGGAACGTGCCGCCGTACGCGTCGTCGGGGATGACGAGATGATCGCCGGGACGCAGGACGGCGCGCAGCGCGCAGTCGGTCGCCGCCATGCCCGAACCGAACGCACGCCCGAAGGTGCCGGATTCGAGGGCAGCGAGGTTCGCTTCGAGCGGGCGGCGCGTCGGATTTCCCGTGCGCGCGTACTCGAAGCCGTCGCGCATACCGCCGACGCCGTCCTGCGCGAACGTCGAACTCGCGTAGATCGGGACGTTGACGGCGCCGGTCTGCGGATCGGGTTCGTAGCCCGCGTGGATCGCCTTCGTGGCGAAGCCGTGGGTACCGGACTCGTCGGCCTTGCTGCGCTGCTCGCTCATACCCACCAGCCTAACGAGGTGCGCGGCGCCGTCGTGTCGTCGGGCTCACTCGCCGCGCCGGCTCGCGGGCTCACGATGCCAGGTACTCGGCGACGGCGTACGCGACGTCGAGATCGACGCCCCGGCCCCGGCTGTCGAACACGACGATGCGGTGATTCGGCGTGACCACCGCCACCGCGAACGTGTCGAGCGCGACGACACCGAGGGCGTCCGAGCGGGGATCGTCGATGACGTTCGGCGAGGTCTCCGCCAACTCCTCCACCGTCGCGACGCCGATCGGCTGCACCTGCACCGTCACCGAGAGCGCGTCCGGCGCACCCGGTTCGGTGCTCCACCGGCACAGCGGGATGCTCGGCCCCGAGACGATCGCTTCCTCGACGTCACGCCGATCCGGAAGCAGCCCGCCGACGACGACATCGAGATCACGACACCCCGTGGGCGGATCGGGACGCGCGAGCGCGGTGCCGGACACGGACTGCGCACAGCCCGCGGCGACGGCACCGGCGAGCACTGTCACGGCTGCCGCGACGGACGCGCGGCGCACTCGGGTCGGCACGAGCCGCGACCCTACTCCGCGAGCAGCTGCCCCACAGCGAGCGCGACGTCGAGCTCCGACGACACGTCCGTGCCGAAGCCCTCGTCGCCGATCGAGAACACCGTGATCTGCGCCGTCGGCGTCATGAGCGAGACACCGACGAGATCCAGTGCGACGCCCGACATCTCCTCGACGCGGGGATCGGCGATCGCGTTGCCGCCGACCCGCATCGCCTCGAGCACCTCGGGATCGTTGTGCTGCCGGTACGCCGTGACCGACACGATGTTGCCGGTAGCGCCCTGCCACATGCACTGACCACCCGCGACGATCTCCCCCGGCACTCCCGTCCAGCCCGCGACGTAGGGCGTGACCACCGGATCGAGGACGTCGCATCCGACTGCCTCGCCGACCGCCGGCAACTCGTCACCGAACGGCGGAACCAGCGGATGTCCGGGATCGACGTCGAGATACTCCTCGGGCGTCGCAAACGGGTCGGGCGGCTCGTCGAACGGGCCCGAATCGACCGCGACGTCGTGCTCGGCGATGGCAGTGCCCTCGATCGTCGAGCCGCACCCGGCCACGACGAACACCGCGCCGAGCGCCGCAGCGACCCCGGCGGCGCGCCGTGTCCGTCGGGCCGTCACGACGCGGAGCTGACGAATCCGAGAAGATCGTGGCGCGTGATGACACCGACCGGCTTGCCGTCGTCGACGACCATGAGCGCGTCGCTATCGGCGAGCGCCTTGGTCGCCGAGGCGATCGGCTCGCCGGCGCCGATGAGCGGGAACGCCGTGCTCATGCGCTTCTCGACGGAGTCGGTCAGCTGCGCACGACCCTCGAACACGGCACTGAGCAGGTCGCGTTCGGTGACGCTGCCCGCGACCTCACCGGCCATGATCGGCGGTTCGGCACCCACGACGGGCATCTGCGAGACGCCGTACTCGCGCAGGATCTCGATCGCGTCGCGCAGCGTCTCGGACGGATGCGTGTGGACCAGATCGGGCAGCTCGCCCGACTTGCCGCGCAGCACGTCGCCGACGGTCGTGTCGGTCTCGTGCCCGTCGAGCGGCGTGCGCAGGAAGCCGTACGACGCCATCCAGTCGTCGTTGAAGATCTTCGCCATGTAGCCGCGGCCACCGTCCGGAAGCAGGACGACGACAAGCGCGTCGGGGCCCTCGCGCTTGGCGACCTCGAGTGCCGCGACGACGGCCATACCGCACGAGCCGCCGACGAGCAGCCCCTCTTCTCGCGCGAGGCGGCGCGTCATCTCGAACGAGTCGGCATCGGAGACCGCGATGATCTCGTCGGCGACCGACGGGTCGTACGCGCTGGGCCAGAAGTCCTCGCCGACACCCTCGACGAGGTACGGCCGTCCCGTGCCACCCGAGTAGACCGAGCCCTCGGGATCGGCGCCGACGACCTTGACGGCGCCGTTCGAGACCTCCTTGAGGTAGCGGCCCGCGCCGGTGATGGTGCCGCCGGTGCCGACGCCCGCGACGAAGTGCGTGATCTTGCCGTCGGTGTCGCGCCAGATCTCGGGACCGGTCGTCTCGTAGTGGCTCTCGGGGCCCGCGGGGTTGGAGTACTGGTCGGGCTTCCAGCCGCCCGGCAGTTCCTTCGCGAGCCGGTCGGAGACGCTGTAGTAGCTGTCCGGGTGCTCCGGCGGAACGGCCGTCGGGCACACGACGACCTCGGCGCCGTACGCGCGGAGCACGTTGCGCTTGTCCTCACCGACCTTGTCGGGGCACACGAACACGCACTTGTAGCCGCGCTGCTGCGCGACGAGCGCGAGCCCGATGCCGGTGTTGCCGGAGGTCGGCTCGACGATCGTCCCGCCCGGCTTCAGTGCGCCCGACGCCTCGGCGGCGTCGACCATCTTCACCGCGATCCGGTCCTTCGAGCTGCCACCGGGATTGAGGTACTCGACCTTCGCCGCGACCGTGCCCAGGCCGGGGCCCGTGACCGAGTTCAGCTTGACGAGAGGAGTGTCACCCACCAGATCGACGACGTGTTCCGCGATGCGCATGGCTCCATCGTCCCAGATGCGGCCCGCGCATGCGCCTGCCGGGGCACGCCCGCTGAGCGGGTGCGCACGTGCCCCGGGGTGGGGCGACGGGATAGATTGGCCGGTGAGGCGGTGATCGGCCCCACACGCCGCGCCGTCCCCGACGCTACGAAGGAGTTTTCATGCCCGAGGCAGTCATCGTCTCTGCGGTGCGTTCCCCCATCGGCCGAGCCATGAAGGGCTCGCTGAAGGACATCCGCCCGGACGATCTCGCGACCCAGATGGTCGCCGCCGCGCTCGCGAAGGTCCCGCAGGTCGATCCCGCGGACATCGACGACATCATGATGGGCTGCGGTCAGCCCGCAGGCCAGTCGGGATTCAACATCGGACGCGTCGTCGCCGTCGAACTCGGCTACGACCATCTCCCCGGTGTGACCGTCAACCGCTACTGCTCGTCGTCGCTGCAGACGACCCGCATGGCGATGCACGCCATCCGCGCGGGCGAGGGCGACATCTACGTCTCGGCGGGTGTCGAGTCGGTGTCGAGCTTCGTGACCGGCAACGCGGACGGGCTCCCCAACACCAAGAACGCACGCTTCGCCGACGCCGAAGCGAAGACCGAGCAGCTCGCGCAGGGCGGCACGGCGTGGCAGGACCCGCGGGAGCTGGGCGAGCTCCCCGACGTCTACATCGCGATGGGCCAGACGGCCGAGAACGTCGCGTCGTACACGGGCATCAGCCGTGAGGACCAGGACCACTGGGGCGTGCGGTCGCAGAACCGGGCCGAGGAGGCCATCGCACGCGGCTTCTTCGAGCGTGAGATCACGCCCGTGACGCTGCCCGACGGCACCGTCGTCTCCACCGACGACGGCCCGCGCGCCGGCACGACCTACGAGAAGATCAGCCAGCTCAAGCCCGTCTTCCGCCCCGACGGCACGGTGACGGCGGGCAACGCGTGCCCGCTCAACGACGGTGCTGCCGCGCTCGTCATCATGTCGGACACGAAGGCGAAGGAACTCGGCCTCACGCCGCTCGCGCGCATCGTCTCGACCGCAGTGACGGGCCTGTCGCCCGAGATCATGGGCCTCGGCCCGATCGAGGCCGTGAAGAAGGCGCTGACGATCGCCGGCAAGACGATCGACGACATCGACCTCTTCGAGATCAACGAGGCGTTCGCGGTGCAGGTCCTCGGCTCGGCGCGTGCGCTGAACATCGACGAGGACAAACTCAACATCTCGGGCGGCGCGATCGCACTCGGCCACCCCTTCGGCATGACGGGTGCGCGCATCACCAACACGCTGCTCAACAACCTGCAGGAGCAGGACAAGACGTGGGGCGTCGAGACCATGTGTGTCGGCGGCGGCCAGGGCATGGCGATGGTGCTCGAGCGCCTGAGCTGACGGGTTCTGTCACCAACGCTCCCCGACTCGTGCTCACACTCCCCCACCAGGGGGAGCGTCAGTGCGATTCGGGGAGCGTTGTGCTGTCGGGCCCCGATGTGGAAAAGCGCAGTGCCGAGCCTGTGCAGAAGCGCCGAACGGGCGGTTTCCGGAACATCGGCCGAGTGGCCGTGCCGGAAACCGCCCGTTCGGACGTGCGAACTAGTCGTTCTGGAAGTAGCTGAGCAGACGCAGGATCTCGACGTACAGCCACACGAGCGTGATCGTGAGGCCGAGCGCGACGCCCCAGGCAGCCTTCTCCGGCGCCTGAGCGCGGATCAGCTGATCCGCGGCGTCGAAGTCGAGCAGGAAGCTGAACGCGGCGAGGCCGATGCAGACGAGGCTGAAGACGATCGCCAGCATTCCGCCGTCACGCAGGCCCAGGCCGCCGTCGATGAAGAACGAGGCGACGAGGTTGCCGAGCATGAGGACGACGACGCCGATGATGCCGCCGACGATCATGCGGGTGAAACGCGGCGTGACGCGGATGGCGCCCGTCTTGTAGACGACGAGCATGCCGAAGAACACACCGAACGTACCGAGAACGGCCTGTCCGATGAGCGTGCCGGCAGCGACGCCCTGGATGTTGAACGTGAACATGAACGACAACGCGCCGAGGAACAGACCCTCCGCCACCGCATACGCGAGGACGATCCCGGGGTTGTCCATCTTGCGGCCGAACGTCGCGACGAGCACCAGCACGAGGCCGACGATCGCGCCGCCGATGGCGAGCGGAGCCGCCAGGGCGTTGTTGTTCGTCACGAGGAAGAACGAGACGATCGCGCTGATCGAAAGAACACCGAGCGTGATGCCGGTCTTGGTGACGACGTCGTCGATGGTCATCGGACGACGCTCGGGCTCGGTCACGAACGGATCGGCCTGCGTGTACTGCGGCTGTCCGAACTGGGTGGCCTGCGCGGCGCCGGACGACGCAGATCCGAACGAGGCGTATCCGCCCTCCTGTTTGGGGAGGTTGCGGAACACCGGGTTGCTGGTGGTGCGCACCGTGCATGTCCCTTCTCACGACGTTGCCGGACATTCCGGCCTCATATGCTGTCAACGGTGGCCGATCGTGGGGAGTTCCCCGCAAGGAGGAATCCACGTCACAGCTGCTCCGGACATTTCGGACTGTACAGCCCTTCGCCGCACGGATGCCAGGCGAACTACCGTCGCACGGACTGCGCGACGGTGAATTTCCGGCCACGGTCGATCACTGTCGTCGGCCCGATCGCCGCGGTGAGCGCGCCCGAATAGCCCAGGTGGTTGTTGTACACCGTCCACAATTCCCCGCCCGAACGCAACACGCGGGCCGCGGCGTCGAACATGCGCTCGGCCGCTCCGGTGTGCACCGCGGCCCCGAGATGGAAGGGCGGATTGCAGACAACGAGGTCGGCGCTCGCGTCGTCGAAGGTCGACATCGCGTCGTCGCGGACGACGGTCACGGTCGCGCCCGACGCCCGCGCGGTGAGCGCCGCCGACGCTGTCGCCGCGGCCGACCGGTCGGTCGCGATCACGTCGAGGCCGGGTCGCTGCCGGGCCAGCACCGTCGCCAGGATTCCGCTGCCGCAGCCGAGGTCGATCGCGGTGCGCGCACCGGGTTTCGCGTCGCGCAGATACGGCAGCAGTGCGCGAGTGCCGATATCGAGGCCGGCACCGGCGAAGACCGCGCCGTGCGCGAACACCGTGACGTCCCAGTCGTCGAGTCGCTGCGACACCGGATACCGCGGCTCGCCGACCTGCTTCGGCGAGGACGCCGTGAGGACGCGCGACTTCTGCCTCCCCCGCGACGCGACGACGCTCGCGAACGACGTTCCGAGGACGTCGTTCATCGACGTCGACAGGTGCTTGTCGCGGCCGCCCGCGAACACGCGCACCTCCGGAGCGGCGTACCGCGCGATCGCGTCGGCGATCTCGTCGAGTTCCGCGAGCGCGCGCGGCAACTGCATCAGCACGATCGTCGCGCCGTCCAGCAATTCGGGCCCCAGCGGCAGCGACACATAGTGCTCGGTCATGCCCGCTGCCGCGGCGTTCGCAGCGAGCGCGCGCTCACCCGTGATCGGATCCTGGTGCGTGCGAATGCCGGTCGCGCCGAATCCCGCTGCCGCACCTAGGGTGAGGGCGCCGTACCGATCGCCGACGACGACGATCCGGTCGATCGGGGTCACCGCGTCGGCGGCGATGTCGAGAATCAGCCGGTCCGCGGCGTCGACGGCATGCAGATTCGGCGCCTCCACGTCGGGACGGCGACGCAGCGTTGCCAGCACGTCGGACGCCGCAGCACGATCGAACACGCCTCCAGTCTCCCCCGCGCCGCGCGCCGCCGGGGCGCCGGGGCGCGCTCGGCCTACGCTGCGCAGATGTCGATCGTCCGGGCGGTGTGGTGGGCACTCGCGATTGCCGCAGTCGCGTTCACCGCAGGGACGGCGATATCACCTGTCGGCGACGTCTCACTGTCCTGCGCCAAGACCGGCTCGATGCCGGACGATCACGGCACGACGTCGTGTACCGACTCGATCGTGCGGGCGCTCGGCGTGTGGCCGCTCGTCGGTCTCGCCGCTGTACTCACGATCCCGCCTGTGGTAGCCGCGGTGTCCCGGCGGATGTGGGTGTCGTGGGCCGCCGTCGCGATTCTGGCCGTGGCGTCTGCCGTGGGCCTGACGACGTGGGCCTCCTTCTGGGGATCACTCGTCATCGCTGCGCCGATGGCGACACTCGGAGCGATCGCCGTCGCAGCACACCGGGCGCGCACCCGACGTTCGCGGGCCGACGCGCCCGGGTGAGCCCCCACTCACTCCACCGGATCGAGCAGGTGCGGGTCGTTGTTGCGGGGCGAGTTGACGGCCGTGCTCACCTCGTACGGGGTCAGTCGCGGTTCGGGGATCGACGCCAGCATCGCCTCGACCTGCTCGCGGTCGTCGATCGTGGGGTCGAGCCAGTGCTCGACGAAGTCGGGCGGCAAGAGCACGGGTGAGCGGTCGTGGATGTGGCCGAGCGAGTCGGTCGCGTTCGTCGTGAGGATCGTCGCCGTCCACAACCACCGGTCGGGGTCGTCCTCGGCCTTGTCGGGGTCTGGCCACAGCTCGTAGAGCCCCGCCATCGCGAGGACGCCGTCGCCGTGCAGGAAGTACGGCACCTTGACGGTCTTGCCCGTCTCGGGGTCTTCGCGCTTCTCCCACTCGAAGTAGCCGTCGGCGGGCAGCACACACCTCCGTTTGAGCGCGGCACGACGGAAGGCGGGCTTCTCGGTGATCGACTCGGACCGCGCGTTGATCAGCCGATTGCCGATCTTGACGTCCTTCGCCCACGACGGCACGAGCCCCCACCGGACCGTCCGCAGTTCACGCTCGGGCTCGTCTCTGCCACGGACGTCGTCGAGGACGATGCGCACCGGCTGCGTCGGGGCGACGTTGAACGACGGCCCCGACGACTCGCCGACGGTGCGGGCGATCTCGAAGATCTCGCCCAGTTCCTTGTCTGACGTCGTGCTCGCATATCGGCCGCACATGTCGCCTCCGTTCGCGTCCCTGCCGATCGCCCGGCGGGACGTACCTACAGCGTGAGTTCCACGCGGTCACCGCGGCCGATCGCCGCCGCCACCGTCGAGAGGGTGGGCTCGACGAGGGCGGTCGTCAGCCGGGCCACCAGCGCATCCTTCACGATGCCTTCCGGATCTCCCTGGTGTCGGTGATACACCGCATCGATCTCCTGCTGCATGCTGCGCACGACCTGATCGACGATCTCGCGCTCGGCATCCGGATCCCACTCGAACCGCACCGCGACCACCCGCCTCTCGCCCACCGAACTCGAATGTCCGCGAGCGTAATCGGCACGTCCGACATCGACGCCCGGTGGCACAATCACCCCACGTGAACCGACCCTCTCGCGCCGACGCGGCTACGCACTCCCCGGGACCGAGCACCGCGACGGTCCTGGTGATGGCGGTGGCAGTCGGGCTCTGCGCGGGCGGAAACTACTTCAACCAGCCGTTGCTCGATTCCATCGCCGGCGCCCTGTCGGTCTCCCCCGCCACCGCGGCGTTCACCGTGACGGTCGCGCAGGTCTCCTACGCCCTCGGCCTGCTCCTGCTCGTCCCGCTCGGCGACCTCCTCGACCGCAGGAAACTCTCGGTCGGCCTCATGCTCGTCGCCGCTGCGGGACAGGCGATCAGTGGCGTCGCACCGAGTTTCGCGGCGCTCGTCGTCGGCACGGCCGTCGCCGGACTGTTCTCGGTCGCCGCGCAGGTGCTCGTGCCGTTCGGGTCCGCGCTCGCGCCACCGGGCAGATCCGGTGAGATCGTCGGAACGCTCATGAGCGGCCTGCTGATCGGCATCCTCGTGGCACGCTCGCTCGCGGGCCTGCTCTCCGACCTCGGCGGCTGGACGACGGTCTACCGCGTGTCCGCGGTCGCGATGACGCTCGTCGCGCTCGCGCTGTGGCGGATGCTGCCCGCCGACGACGCCGCGACGCGCCCGCGCATCGGGTACGGCACGGCCCTCTTGTCGATGGCGCCGCTCGTCGCCCGCCACCCGCGACTCGCCACCCGTGCCGCCCTCGGCGCGTGCGCGTTCGCGTCGGTCAGCACCGTCTTCGCGACGATGGCACTCCTGCTCTCCGCGCCGCCGTTCGAGTACTCCGACGCACAGATCGGGCTCGTGGGCCTGAGCGGCGTCGCGGGAGCGGTCGTCGCGACGCTGGCCGGGCGGCTGGCCGATCGCGGACTCGCCCAGTGGGCGACGGCGGGAGCCATCGCAGTGCTGTTGCTGTCGTGGCCGCTGTTCGGGCTCGGGGCGCAGGCGATCGTGTGGTTCGTCCTCGCCTTCGTCACCGTCGACACCGGACTGCAGGGCATCCACGTCAGCAACCAGAACATCGTGTTCGCGCTCGACCCGCCCGCACGCTCACGCATGAACTCGGTGTACATGACGTGCTATTTCGTCGGTGCGGCCGTCGGCTCGGCCGTCGGCACCTCGGCGTGGCGGCACGGCGGATGGACCAGCGTGTGCATCGCCGGAGCCGCGCTCGCGGGGATCACCCTTCTCGTGTGGCTCGCGGACCTGGCACTCGTCCGGCGCACACGGCGGTCGGGATAGCGGCGATCAGCGGTCGGTGAAGACCCGGCCCGCGTCGTAGCGCGCCGCTGCTGCGGGCAACTCCGCGACGCGGCCACCGGCGAGCACCGTCACGGTGCCGTTTCCCGTCCCGGGAGGCGACACCTCGTCCGCCCGGCGCACGGTCTGCGCCGCGACGGCCGACGAACTGTCGAACAGCCGGACACCGCGCGGCAACTGCGCCGCGATCTCGTCCGCGACGAGCGGATAGTGCGTGCACCCGAGCACGACGCCCTCGACGTCGTGGGGCGTGCGCGACACCGCGTCCGCGACGGCCGATCCGATCGCCGGGAGGTCGCCGCGGTCGACGGCGTCGGCGAGGCCGTGGCACGCGACCGAGGCCACCGACGTTCCGGCGGCGTACGTCTCGACGAGCCGCGCCTGATATCTGCTCGCCGTCGTGGCCGCCGTCGCCCAGATCGCGACCGACGAGCACTCCGCGGCCGCGGGCTTGATCGCGGGGACCGTACCGATCACGGGGACGTCGTCGCCGACGTGGCCGCGCACGTGATCGAGCGCCGTGACGCTCGCGGTGTTGCACGGCAACACGATCACCTCGGCGCCGCGATCGCGGCACGCGTCGACGGTCCCGAGAACACGGTCGATCACCCAGCGCGCCGGCTTGGGACCCCACGGCGCGCCGTCGGGATCGGTCGCGAGCAGCAGGTCGAGATCGGGGCGCAGCTTGCGCAGATGCGCCGCGGTGGGCAGCAGGCCCAGGCCCGAGTCGATGAGCGCGACGATCACGTGTCCAATCTATCGCGCCGCGTGCGGCAGACGCGTGCGCGGCGTCCTGCGCGGCGAGCGCACACTCGCGCTGCAACGGTCCTACTCTGAGAGCGACACGAGACACCCGAATCACCGAGGAGTGGGCGATGGGACCCGACGACACCGAAGCCGACCCGCGCCGACGCCAGATCCGGTACGCGGCGAGCGGTCCGGAGGGACTCGTCGGCGCCGAGGGACGCACCGTCATCGCCGACGCCGTCGTCGCGAAGATCGCGGGTCTCGCGGCCCGCGAGATCGACGGCGTCCACGATCTGGGTGGCGGCACCGCCCGCGCCGTCGGCGCGCTGCGCGACCGCATCCCCGGTGCCCGCGTCAATCACGCACAGGGCGTCGCGGTCGAGGTGGGCGAGAAGCAGGCCGCGATCGACATCGGCATCGTCGCCGAGTTCGGTGTCGCGCTCCACGAACTCGCGGGCGCCATCCGCCGCAACGTGATCGAGGCCGTCGAACGCATGACGGGCCTCGAAGTCACCGAGGTCGACATCACGGTGTTCGACGTCGTGCTCGAAGGCGAGGACGTCCGTACGGCCCCCGACCTCCGGATCCAGTGAGCACTCGGCCCGGCGAGCACCAGCGAGAACGGAACGGCACATGAGCAACACCTCGGTCGGTCTCATCTGCGGGCTGCTGCTGGCACTCGCGGGAATCCTCGGCGGCTTCAGCGGATTCGTGTTCGCCGTGATGCTCGGTGCGGCCGGGATGGCGATCGGGGCGCATCGCGACGGCCATCTCGATCTCGGCGCCATCCTGCGCAGCCGCGGCCGTGGCTGAGCCGGGTACCACCGTCCGCGCACGGTCACCGCGGCCGGGCGAGGACCCCGCCGATCGCGGTGCGCTCGTGATCCGCGACCGCGTCGTCGCGCACATCGTCGAGGCGGCGGCGCTGTCGGTGCCCGAGGTCGTGCGGACGGGATCGTCGCTCACCCGGCTCACCGGACGCGATCTGCCGCGCGCCGAGCTCTCCACCGGCGACGGCTCCGTCGCCGTCACCCTCTACCTCGCGGTCCGCTGGCCCGTGCGCCTCGACACCCTCGGCGCCCGCGTGCGGGCCCGCGTCGTGGACGAGGTGACGCGGCTGACGGGGCTGCGGGTCACCGACCTCAACGTCGTCGTCGCGGGCGCCGCGCCCGGGCTGGGCGAGACGCCCGTCGACGACGAGGTCCCCCGCACCGATCCGGTCCGCGCCAACACCCCGCGCGCCGTTCCCGCCGCCGTCCCCGCCGCGATCGTGACGGCGATCGGCGCGCTCGGACTCGCGTTCGTGTGCGCACGGGAGTTGCTCATCGCGCACGACCGGATCGGCGGCGCACCGTGGGTCCGCAACACCGTCGAGTGGGCGTCGCGGCTGCACTGGTCCGACTGGATCATTCCCGCGATCGTCGCCGCCGTCGCCCTCGGTCTCGTCCTGCTCGCCGCAGCACTCAAGCCGCGCCCGCGCACGCATCTCGCACTCCGTACGACACCCGGCGAGACACCCGTCGTGTGGACACGCCCACGCGATCTCGCGCGCGCGTCGAGTTCGCTGGCGCGGTCGGTCGCCGCGGTCCAGACGGCGCGGACCGCGGTCGACCGGCGCCACGTCACCGTCACGACGCACGCGACCGGCGACCCCGCCGACGTCGATGCCACGGTGCGCACCGCCGTCGCGCCCGTCATCGCACTGCTCGACGACGATCGCCGCGTCCGGATCAGGACGCGGCCGTGAGCCGCCGCGCCGCCGCGTTCAACCGGCTCGTCGTCCTGGTGCTCGCGCTCGTCCTGCTCGGCGCGGGTGCGTATGCGTTCGCGTGGTACATCGGCGTCCCCCGTATCCGCGAGTGGGTGGGCCGTTACGACCGCGAAGCAGTCGACGCCGCGGCGACGCAGAGCTGGTGGGTGTGGGCGCTCGCGGGCACGCTCGCCGCGTCGCTCGTGCTGGCGCTCGCCGTCCTCGTCGTGGACCTCACGCGGCGGCGCCCCGAGTCGGTGACGGTGGGGGACGCCGCGGACGGCAGTGCGACGCTCGATCTGCCCGCGCTCGCGGACGGACTCGCGGAGCAGTTGCGGGCCTATCCCGGGGTGCGGCGCGTCCGGGCCCACGCGATGGTCGACCGCGGGTTGCCGACCCTCGAACTGACGGTCACCGCGGACGCCGAGATCGACGTCGTGGGGTTCACGAGCACCGCCGAGGCGGTGGCGCGGGGGTCGAACGTCATGCTTCCCGGGTCTCGCGTCGCGACGCGGGTGCTGCTGCACCTCGAGCCGCCCACACCCGACGAAGGGCCCGTCCCGTCGCTGCCGGCGCATCAGGAAGCCGGGGCGGCATCGTGAACAGCACGCCGAGCCCGATGCGCTCGAACGCGCTGCGTCCCCACAGCGAGACGACGATCGCGAACGCGGCGACGAGCAGCGGGGTCACGGGGATTCGCTGCATCACGGTCGGTTCGAGCCCGGCGGCGAGCAGCAACGCGAGTGCCGTGCCGAAGGCGATCTCGTGCAGCAGGAAGACCGCGAGCGTCCGAGTCCCGAGCCGGCGGAAGGGCGCCGCGACCCGGTGCCGGGCGAGCAACGCGGCGACCGCGATGCCCGTGACGAGGCCGACGGTGCTCGTCGCGACGTGCGCGAGGGACGACTGCGCGAGCGCTCCGTCACGCACGAGCGCGAAGGCGCACGCGAACGCGAGGACGGCAGCCGCGACACGGGCGGGCGTCGCCGCCGCCGCGATGCGATGCGCGTGCCGCGCGGCGTGCACGCCGAGGAGATAGAACACCAGCAGCGTCGCCATGTTGTGCCACGTCCAGCTCCCGAAGTCCAGGTGCGGGACTGCCACGGCCGACCCGAACGCCGCGACGAGTTGCAGCACCGCCGGGATACGGACGAGTGCGCGTGCCACGAAGGCGAAGACCGCGAGCGCGTAGATGAACCACAGGCCGCTGTCGGGGATCACGAGGGCACGAATCGGCTTCCAGATGCTGCCCGGCTCGGCCGTCCCGGCCGTCGCGGGAAAGAGCGTGAAGTACGCCCAGCGCACGAACGTCCACACGACGTAGAGGTAGAGCAACGGCAGGACGCGACGACGCAGCACCTGCGCCCACGGCATCGTGAGGGTCTTCGCGAGGAACAGCCCCGACGCGAGGAAGAACAGCGGCATCCGGATCGGCTGCACGAGCGCGTTGATGTCGTTCCACAGCGGATGCGCCATGCCCCGGCCGATGAGGAAGTTCGACGCGTGCAGCAGCACGACGAGCGCGATGCACACGCCCTTCGCGACGTCCACCCATTCGTGGCGAGCAGGGCCGACGGCGTCGGAGGACGCCGAGACGGCAGGGGCGGAACGGGAACGAGAGGCAGGCACGAGCACGCGGTTTCCGGTGAGACGGGCGGCGCCTCACATCTGGGCGTCCGATTGCCCGTTCCATGGTACCGGATGATAAAGGGACGGTAATGCGCCGCGGCTAGGACGCGGGCACCGCCGGCGGGCTCGCCTCCTCGCGCGACGTCGCATCCTCGGGAACCGCAGGGACGGCGCCGGCCCGCGCGGGACGGTTCGACGCCGCGACGACGGCCGCGGCGAGCAGCACGAGGCCCACGAGGCCCTGGGCGTTGCCGATCAGTTGGCGCGTCGCCGCGTCGATCCAGCCGTTCGGCTCCTCGACGAACGCGATGTACGGCGCGATCCAGAAGACGAGCGCGGCGGACGCGAGCAGCGGACGCCACGAGCGGTACGCCGGTGCGATCGCGAGCGGGACGAGCAGGATGCACCACACCCAGTGATGGGTCACCGCGAACGGCGCGCCCAGCAGCACCGCGAGCGACACGACACCGACCGCGGCCACCTGCTCGCCGGCCCGGACGAATCGCAGTGCGGCCCACCACGCGGCTGCCACGACGACGGCGGCCGCGAGCAGCCACACCGCATCGGCGACGACGCCGTCGACACCGACGCGCGCGAGCATGCCCGTCACCGCCTGGTTGCGGACGAACTCGTGATTGCCGGCGCGGTCGGACAGGAAGAACTCGGTCGTCCAGAACCACAGCGACGCCTGCGGCAGCAGCGCGAAGCCGAGCGCGATCGTCGCCGCGAACGTGCCGACGACGCGGCCGACCGAGCGGTAGTCGCGACGCAACAGGAAGATCAGGCCGAACGCCGCGGGGGTGAGCTTGATGGCGGCCGCGAGACCGACGCCCACACCGCGCAGCCGTCGCGGCAGCACTCCGAGGCAGTCGGCCACGACGAGCGCGACGAGCACGATGTTGATCTGGCCGAACGCGAAGTTCGACCGCACCGGCTCGAGGAGCAGGGCCACACCGGCGACAGCGATCGCGACGACGGTCGCGCGCGGCACGTTCAGCGCGCGCAGCACGGTCCGGACGATCCACCAGACCAGCACGATGTTGAGCACGGTCCAGCCGACCTGCAGCACCGTCGCACCGATCGACGCGAGCGGCGCGAACAGCACGGCCGCGAACGGTGGGTAGATGAAGCGGAAACCGGAGGTGCTCGGGAAGTCCGCCGAGTACAGCGGGAGGCCCTCCCGGAACGCCCGTCCGGCGTCCTGGAACACCGACAGATCCATGAGGTACCCCGTGGCGGCGTCGTGGACGTAGGACGTCACGACGATCGCCGTCAGCACGAGCCCCGCAAGGAGGCCGATCTCGCCGGCCCGCGAGCGGACCGCTTCCACGACGCGTTGCACGCCTACCTCCCGACTTCGGTCGATCCCAGCCGTTTCCCACACACCTGTGGCACGAAAAAGCGACGAGCCGAACGCCCGCCGATACCGAAACGTTACCGCAGGATCCGTTCGCTCGCGTGAAACAGAAGAAACGCCCACCCCGAGCGGGATGGGCGTTTCTTCGGTTCGCCCGACCGGTCGCTCGGACCGGTCAGCGGATCATCACTTGATGATCTTGGTGACCTTGCCTGCACCGACGGTGCGGCCGCCCTCGCGGATGGCGAAGCGCAGGCCCTCGTCCATCGCGACCGGCTGGATCAGCTTGACGGACATCTCGGTGTTGTCGCCGGGCATGACCATCTCGGTGCCCTCGGGCAGCGTCACGACGCCCGTCACGTCCGTCGTACGGAAGTAGAACTGCGGACGGTAGTTGTTGAAGAACGGCGTGTGGCGGCCACCCTCGTCCTTCGACAGGATGTATGCCTGGCCCTCGAACTCCGTGTGGGGAGTCGTGGTGCCCGGCTTGATGACGACCTGGCCGCGCTCGACGTCCTCACGCTTGATGCCACGGATCAGGAGGCCGACGTTGTCGCCCGCCTGGCCCGAGTCGAGGAGCTTGCGGAACATCTCGATACCCGTGACCGTGGTCTTGGTCGAGGTCTCCTTGATGCCGACGATCTCGACGTCCTCGTTCACGTTGACCGCGCCACGCTCGATACGGCCGGTGACGACGGTGCCACGACCGGTGATCGTGAAGACGTCCTCGACGGGCATGAGGAACGGCTTGTCGGTCTCACGGACGGGGTCCGGGATCGACTCGTCGACGGCGTTCATGAGCTCGACGATGCTCTCGGCCCACTTCGCGTCGCCCTCGAGCGCCTTGAGCGCCGAGACCTTCACGACGGGGGCTTCCTCGTCGAAGTCCTGCGCAGCGAGGAGCTCACGGACCTCCATCTCGACGAGCTCGAGGATCTCCTCGTCGTCGACCATGTCGGCCTTGTTCAGCGCCACGAGGATGTAGGGAACGCCGACCTGACGCGCGAGCAGCACGTGCTCACGGGTCTGCGGCATCGGGCCGTCGGTGGCTGCCACGACCAGGATCGCGCCGTCCATCTGAGCCGCGCCGGTGATCATGTTCTTGATGTAGTCGGCGTGACCCGGAGCATCGACGTGAGCGTAGTGACGCTTCTCCGTCTGGTACTCGACGTGCGAGATGTTGATCGTGATACCGCGGGCCTTCTCCTCCGGAGCCTTGTCGATCGCGTCGAACGCGAAGCTCTCGTTGAGATCCGGGTACTTGTCGTGCAGCACCTTGGTGATCGCTGCGGTCAGCGTGGTCTTGCCGTGGTCGACGTGACCGATGGTGCCGATGTTCACGTGCGGCTTGGTCCGCTCGAACTTCGCCTTCGCCACTTGATTGTCCTCCTGGACTGATTGGTGCTTGCTGGATGCAGCAGTGCGGTTGTGATTACTTGTCGTGTTCGGCGCCGGGCGAGGAACTCACCCGGGTCACGAGCAGTGAGCTCTCGCTTACTCGCCCGTCGCCTTGGCGATGATTTCCTTCGAGACGTTCGCGGGAACCTCAGCGTAGGAATCGAACACCATGGAGAAGTTCGCTCGGCCCTGGGTCTTGGACCGCAGATCACCGATGTAACCGAACATCTCCGAGAGCGGAACCAGCGCCTTCACGACACGGGCACCACTGCGTTCCTCCATGGCCTGGATCTGGCCACGGCGGGAGTTGAGGTCGCCGATCACTTCACCCATGTAGTCCTCGGGTGTCGTGACCTCGACGGCCATGAGCGGCTCGAGAATGACCGGCCCCGCCTTGCGGGCGGCTTCCTTGAGCGCCTGCGAGCCGGCGATCTTGAAGGCCATCTCCGACGAGTCGACGTCGTGGTAGGCGCCGTCGAGGAGGGTCATCTTCAGGTTCACCAGCGGGTAGCCGGCGAGTACGCCGTACTGCATCGCGTCCTGCGCACCAGCGTCGACCGACGGGATGTACTCGCGGGGAACGCGGCCACCGGTGACCTTGTTCTCGAACTCGTACGTCGCACCGTCTTCGCCGACGAACGGCGCCAGACCGATGATGACCTTCGCGAACTGGCCCGAGCCACCCGTCTGCTTCTTGTGGGTGAACTCGTGCTTCTCGACGGCCTTCGTGATGGTCTCGCGGTACGCGACCTGCGGCTTGCCGACGTTGGCCTCGACCTTGAACTCGCGCTTCATGCGGTCGACGAGGATGTCGAGGTGGAGCTCGCCCATACCGCCGATGACGGTCTGGCCGGTCTCGTCGTCGAGTTCGACCGAGAAGGTCGGGTCCTCTTCGGCGAGCTTCTGGATCGCGACGCCCAGCTTCTCCTGGTCGGACTTGGTCTTGGGCTCGATCGAGACCTGGATGACCGGGTCCGGGAAGGACATCGACTCGAGGACGATCGGGTTCGCCTGATCGCACAGGGTGTCGCCGGTCGTGGTGTCCTTCAGGCCGATCATCGCGTAGATGTGGCCCGCGACGGCCTCGTCGACCGGGTTCTCCTTGTTGGCGTGCATCTGGAAGAGCTTGCCGATGCGCTCCTTCTTGCCCTTGGTCGCGTTGAGGACCTGGGCACCCGGCTCGATACGACCCGAGTAGACACGCACGAACGTGAGCTTGCCGAAGAACGGATGCGCCGCGATCTTGAAGGCGAGAGCCGAGAACGGCTCGTCCTTCGCGGGCTTGCGCCGCATCTCTTCTTCTTCGTTGCCCAGCGCGTGGCCGTGGACCTCGCCGATGTCGAGCGGGTTCGGCAGGTAGTCGATGACCGCGTCGAGCATGGGCTGCACGCCCTTGTTCTTGAACGCGGAACCACACAGCACCGGGTACAGCTCGGAAGCGACCGTCAGCTTGCGGATGGCGCCCTTGATCTCCGCGACGGTGAGTTCCTCACCCGCGAAGTACTTCTCCATGAGCGCTTCGTCGGACTCGGCGACCGTCTCGAGCAGCTGCTCGCGGTACTCGGCGGCCTTGTCGGCGAGGTCGGCCGGGATCTCCTCGATCGTCGGAGCGGCGCCGATCTCGACGGTGCCGCGCCACGTGATCGCCTTCATCTCGACGAGGTCGACGACGCCGTCGAACTCGTCCTCGGCGCCGATCGGCAGCTGCAGGACGAGCGGCTTCGCGCCGAGGCGCTCGACGATCGTGCGGACGGTGAAGTAGAAGTCCGCGCCCATCTTGTCCATCTTGTTGACGAAACAGATGCGCGGAACGTCGTACTTGGCGGCCTGCCGCCACACCTGCTCCGACTGCGGCTCGACGCCCTCTTTGCCGTCGAAGACGGCGACGGCGCCGTCGAGCACACGGAGCGAACGCTCCACCTCGACCGTGAAGTCGACGTGGCCGGGGGTGTCGATGATGTTGATCTGGTTGTTGTTCCAGAAGCAGGTCACCGCGGCGGAGGTGATGGTGATGCCGCGTTCCTTCTCCTGCTCCATCCAGTCCGTCGTCGACGCACCGTCGTGAGTCTCACCGATCTTGTAGTTGACACCGGTGTAGTACAGGATGCGCTCGGTGGTCGTGGTCTTGCCGGCATCGATGTGCGCCATGATGCCGATGTTTCGGACCTTGTTCAGGTCGGTCAGCACTTCCTGTGCCACGGAATTCTTCCCCGCTCGTTGCTCGTGTTCGGGTGGCGGCCCGGGCCGGGGTGTCCGGTGGACCAGTTCTGTCTTCTAGCGATGCCGGGTGGCCGTGAGGCCGGCCCGACCTGCGACACGCGCGGGGGCGATCGGTGCTGTTGCCGCCGATCGCCCCCGGCGCGGTGTCACCAGCGGTAGTGGGCGAACGCCTTGTTGGCTTCGGCCATCTTGTGGGTGTCCTCGCGGCGCTTGACCGCGGCACCCAGGCCGTTGCTGGCGTCGAGGATCTCGTTGGCGAGACGCTCGACCATCGTCTTCTCACGGCGCTGCCGCGAGAAGGTGACCAGCCAACGCAGCGCGAGCGTGTTGGCGCGAGCCGGCTTGACCTCGATGGGCACCTGGTAGGTGGCACCGCCGACGCGGCGGCTCTTGACCTCGAGCGACGGCTTGACGTTGTCGAGCGCGCGCTTGAGCGTCACGACCGGATCGGTGCCGGTCTTCTCGCGGGCCTCTTCGAGGGCGCGGTAGACGATGCGCTCCGCCGTCGACTTCTTGCCGTCGAGGAGGATCTTGTTGACGAGCTGCGTGACCAGCGGGGACCCGTAGACGGGATCGTTGATCAGCGGGCGCTTGGGAGCGGGACCCTTACGAGGCATCAGCTCTTCTCCTTCTTCGCGCCGTAGCGGCTACGGGCCTGCTTGCGGTTCTTGACACCCTGGGTGTCGAGCGAGCCGCGGATGATCTTGTACCGCACACCCGGGAGGTCCTTCACACGACCGCCGCGGACGAGCACCATCGAGTGCTCCTGCAGGTTGTGGCCCTCACCGGGGATGTAGGCGGTGACCTCGATCGCGCTGGTCAGGCGCACACGCGCGACCTTACGAAGCGCCGAGTTCGGCTTCTTCGGGGTGGTGGTGTACACGCGCGTGCACACGCCACGGCGCTGCGGGCTGCCCTTGAGGGCCGCGGTCTTGACCTTGGCGGCCTTGTCGCGGCGGCCCTTGCGGACCAGTTGGTTGATGGTTGGCATATACCGGCTTTCTCGTTCGGGGAGCTTCACTGCGTCGCCCCATGGGGCGGCACTTCGTCTCGGCTGTTGTGAAGTTAGGGATCCAGCAGTTGAGGCAAGGGAGCTACTGCCTCGAACCCGGTTCGGAGCACGTCGCGGGGTCGCTCGCCAGGGCGAACATCCTCGATCGTGCACCCGAGGTCGGGTGTGTCGCATACCCCCACACAGGCAGCCGGACGGCTCGCCGACACGGACGAATCCGCTCGAACGCGCGCACGGCACTACCTCGCTAGGCACACAGTTCGGTCTCGGCCATGGTCGCTCGAGTGAGCGCGAGGCCGGACACGACCCTCAACGATACCTGTCGCCGCGCCGCCCGGTCAAAATGCCCCGGTGCTGGGTAGACCCGGTACGGCCACCTCTAGTTGGCGACGTCGACGGTGAGCTCGGCGAGCCGCGTGGCGGCGGCGCACGGATCCCCGCCGCCGGACGGGTACTGCACCCACCATCCCACGACGCCCGCACTCGGCGCACCGAGCGTCGTGCCGCACGAGCCGGGATCACCGGGCCTGGTGACGACGATCGCGCGGCGTCCCTCGATCGTGGTCTGCTCGACTGCATAACCCAGGCGCCGCGCGGTCTGTTCCTCCGTGTCGAGCGAGCCGGTCTCGAACCAGTCGAACGTGATCTTGACGAGCCCGCCGGCCCCGACCGCGCTCCACCGGCAGATGGCGCCGAAGAAGTCGCGCACGATGGCGTCGGCGCCGACCGTCGCGGCGATGTCGGGATCGGCCACCACGTCGCACTCGCGCAGCAGATCGGTGAAGCCGGAGAGGTCGGCGCCGCCGCCCTCGGCCACCGGGGTGCCGGGGACCGTCGTCCCGCACCCGGACGCGACGACGCCCACGGCCGCGGCGACGGCCGCCCAGCGGCGGGTCACCCCGCTGCGCCCGATCACCGCTCCGCGCCCGGTCATCGCTCCGCCCGCGAGATCGAGGTCTCGGCCAGCTCGCGTGCGACGTCGCACGGATCGGCGGTGGGCGCGGATTCGCCGTACATGATCGACCAGTGCACGAAGTCGCCGCCGAACGCGACGCCCAGTTCGCACAGGTAGTTGCCGGCGGACGCGACGAAGCCGGGCTGCCCCGCGATCTCGATGTCCGACGCCGCGCGCCCGATCAGCTCGGAGCCGGCGCGCTCGCGTCCGATGGGGCTGCCGCGGTACCACGAGAACGTCACGCTCGGGCCGCTCGTCCCCGCGACCTCCCACTCGCAGCCGACCGAGTTGCGCGTCACCGTCGTGAAGCCCGGGACCGCGAACGCACGCGCGACCTCGTCGTCGGTCACCGCGCCGCACTCGTCGAAGAAGGGGCCGGGTTCGGCCTCACCGGACGCCGCCGCCTGCGGTGGGGCCGGTGGCGCGTCGTCGCCGCCGCACGCCGTGAGCCCGGCAGCGGCGATCACCACGATCGGTGTCGTCCACGCCCTGCTGCGCACGCGCGAGACTCTACTGCGCGCTGTCGTCTCCCGTGTGGTTCGGCGCGCCCGCGGCCGAGGTGCGGACGAGCACTGCGTCGAGATGAGCCGCCCACGCCCGCGCGATCTCGTTGCGGCGTCGCGAGTCGTCGGTCATCACGTCGGCGAGGCCGAGTCCGCGCGCGAGGTCGAGGGTCGCCTGGACGAGACGGTGCGTCGCGGTGTCGGAGTCGTCGGCGCGGAGCTGCTCGACGGCGGCGGCGTGGGTGAGCCGGCCGAACCGCTCCTCGACGGGCAGGATCCGGGCACGCAGCTCGGCGTCCGACGCCGCGGCCGTCCACACCTGGAGTGCGGCCTTGAACAGCGGGCCCGCGCACCGATCGAACAGCCGCTGGACGACGGCGTACGTGCGGTCCTCGCCCGGCGGCAGGTCGGCGCCGTCGCGGCGGGCCTCCTCGATGCGGGCGTCGAACATGTGGTCCAGCGCCGCGAAGATGAGGTCCTCGCGCGTCGGGAAGTGATGCTGGGTCGCGCCGCGTGAGACTCCCGCGCGGGCCGCGACGACGCCGACCGTCGTCGCGGCCCAGCCGAGTTCGGCGAGGGCGTCGATCGTCGCTTCGAGCAGGGCCTGACGCGTCGCTCGACTGCGATCCTGTTTCGGTTCGCGAGTGCTCGTGTGCGCCATGGACTCTCCTCGGTGACGGTCGCGCCCGTGCGGGCGCGGGCTGCGCTCGATCAGCGCGCCGCGTCCGCCCAACGCGGTGCACGCTTCTGCAGAAACGCCATCATCCCCTCTCGTGCCTCGTCGGACTCGAACAACCTCGCCGATCGTGCCGCGAGGTCGTCGGAGTGGGCGTCGAATCCGGCGAGGATCTCGCGCGTGACGAGGCGCTTGGATTCCTCGAGGCCCTGCGGCGACGCGGTGCGGAGGTCGGCCGCGACCGCCGCGACCGCCGCGGCGGGGTCGTCGGCGGCGAGCGTCACGAGGCCGATCCGCTGTGCCTCCGCGGCGTCGAACCGCTCCCCCGTGAGGAAGTACCGTGCCGCGGCGCGCGGGGTGATCCGGGGCAGCACCGTGAGCGAGATGATCGACGCCGCGAGTCCGAGCCGCGCCTCGGTGAGCGCGAAACTGCTCGACGGGCCCGCGATCGCGATGTCGCACGCCGCTACGAGGCCCATCCCGCCGGCCCGGACGTGGCCGTCGACGTGCGCGATCACCGGCTTGGGCAGTGCGACGATCGCGCGCAGCAGCCGCGCCATCTGCAGCGAGCGTTCGGTGACGTCCGCCGACGCCCGCGAGAGGTCGGCCCCCGCACAGAAGGTGCCGCCCGTGTGGGTCAGCACGACGGCGCGCACGTCGGGGTCCGCCGCGGCGTCGGCGAGGCTCTGCTCGATCCCCGTCACGAGCGGATCGGAGAGGGCGTTGCGGTTGTGCGGCGAGTCGAGCGTGACGGTCGCGATCGCGTTCGCGACGTCGTAGTGCACCCGGACGTCCGGCGCTGTGGTCATGTGCTCTCCCGTCTCGGTGGGCGGCATCAGTACGAGCGCGGCAGCCCGAGGGAGTGCTGCGCGACGTAGTTGAGGATCATCTCGCGGCTGACCGGTGCGACGCGGGCGATCCGGGCCGCGGCGAGCATCGCCGCGAGGCCGTATTCCTGGGTGAGCCCGGCGCCGCCGTGCGTCTGGATCGCCTGGTCGAGCGCCTTGATGCTGGCCTCGGCGGCGGCGTACTTCGCCATGTTCGCGGCCTCGGCCGCACCGAAGTCGTCGCCCTCGTCGTAGAGCACCGCAGCCTTGCGCATCATGAGCTCGGCGAGATCGAGCTCGATCTTCACCTGGGCCAGCGGGTGCGCGATGCCCTGGTGAGCGCCGATCGGCTCCTTCCACACCGTGCGCTCGTTCGCGAACCGCACCGCGGCGTCGAGCGCGTAGCGCCCCTGCCCCACGGCCATCGCCGCGCCGAGGATCCGCTCGGGGTTGAGGCCCGCGAAGAGCTGCATGAGGGCGGCGGCCGCTTCGCCGACGAGCGCGGTCGACGGGAGCCGGACGTCGTCGAGGAACAGCGTGAACTGATGATCGGGTTCGAGGATGTCCATGTGCATCCGCGTGCGCTCGAAGCCCGGGGTGTCGGTGGGGACGATGAACAGGGCGGGCCGGAGCTTCCCGGTGCGCGAGTCCTCGGTGCGGGCGACGACGAGGACGGCGTCGGCCTGATCGACGCCCGAGATGTAGACCTTGTTGCCGCGCACGATCCAGTCGTCGCCGTCGCGACGGGCCGTCGTGGTGATCTGGTGCGAGTTGGAGCCGGCGTCGGGCTCGGTGATGCCGAACGCCATGATCGACGTCCCGGCGGCGAGGCCGGGGAGCCACGTCCGCTTCTGGTCGTCGGTGCCGTACTTCGCGATGATCGTGCCGCAGATCGCGGGTGAGACGACGACGAGCAGCAGGCCCGCGCCGTGGGCCGCGAGCTCTTCCTGCACGAGGGCGAGTTCGTAGATGCCGGCTCCGCCGCCGCCGTACTCCTCGGGGAGGTTGACGCCGAGGAAGCCCAGTTCCGCAGCGTCCTTCCACAGTTCGGTGAGGGGTTCGCCGACGCGCGCCTTGGGCAGCACGTACTCGCGGTAGCCGTAGCGGGCGCCGAGCGCGGAGACGGCGCTGCGGAGTTCGCGGCGTTCCTCGGTCTCGATGAAGCTCGTGCGGTCGCTGCGGGTGATGTCGGGGCTGGTGACGCTCATGGACACGGACCACCTTCGGGTTCTCGTCGCGCGTGTTACTGCGATCACATTCCGATGGCAGCGTCACACTCTGCGCGAAAAAAATCAAGCATCACTGCTTGGTTTCGCTTCGCGCCCTCGACTCCCCACTTACGACGACGCTCATCCTGTTTGCGGACTCCATACCGTTCGACCGATTTGTGACCTAAGTGTTATCTGGTACGGGTGAGGTTGATGAGGTCGTGCCATACGTTCCTCGCAAGCGACGGCCGCCGCTGACCCCATCGCTACGAACGAAGCAGGTGTCAGATGGCCACATCCCCACCGCGGGTATCGCCACGTCGACACCGACACAGACATCGGCGGCACCGAGCGAGTCGTCGGCGGTCGCCCCGCAGCCGTACGCCACGACGACCCCGACCGCCGAACAGGCTGAGCAGATACCGCCGGCCACCTCGTCGGCCGCCCCGCAAGCAACTCCCCCGGACTCCATGCCGGGGGCGACCGAATCGCCGGAAGCCCTCGCGACCGGACAGAAGATCCCGTTCACCGGCCTGCCCACCGAGAACCCGAACGACCGCGTCATCCCCGGCAAGATGCGCTCGGACCGCGAAGAGATTCCCGACGGCTTCACCAAAGACGACGCCGACCGCGCCGAGATCGCCGAAGCCAACGACGCGAAACAGCGCATGGCTCGCCGCGGCACCGCCGCCGCCGACCCCGCGGACTGCCGCCGCTACTGGCCCGCCGAGCAATACCTGGTCTGCGGACAGATCCAGCATCAAGTACGACTCCCTCGGCGGCGCCCTCAGCTTCCTCGGCTTCCCCACCTCCAACGAACTCGTCAACCCCGACATCCACGGCCGCCGGCAGACATTCGTCAACGGACCCATCTACTGGTCCGCAGCCTCCGGCGCACACCCCGTCCTCAACCACTTCTTCGCCGCATGGGCACGCAACGGCTGGGAAAGCGGCGTCCTCAAGTACCCCACCACCGACGAAATCGTCAACCCCGACGGCATCGGCCGCCGCCAGGAGTTCCAAGGCGGCACCATCTACTGGCGCCTCAACGAGGCCTACTTCGTCGGCGGAGCCATCCGCGACAAATGGAACACCACCGGCGCCGAACGAGGCGGAAGCCTCCTCGGCTACCCCACTTCCGACGAAATCCGCCTCCCCGACGGCCAAGGCCGCATGAACAGATTCGAACGCGGCGTCATCTACTGGCACCCGGCGACCGGGGCTCGACCCATCGTGGGGGCTGTGCTCGATCAGTGGTCCGCAGCTGGGTACGAGCGTAGTTCGTTCGGCTACCCTAACGGTGATCCGATCAATGATGGCCGAGATCTCCGACAACAGTTCCAGAACGGCGTTATTCACACACCAGGAACTGCGATCCCGCTCGGAGGCGGGCTTTCTCTGACCTATGGAGTATCCGCACCTGGCACCCTGCAATCTGCAACTCTGCCAAACGGCATCTCCTATAGCGGTCCGGGTTTTCGCGTTGCCTTGCGAATCACACCCAGCAGATCCCTGGCCAATGTCGAGCTCTCGATTCTTGATGCTCAGGCGCCTCCGCAGCTCAAGCTCGTCTTCGGACTCCCTGCTGGCCTGAGCTTGCGGACCTCGGGACGGAGCATAGAGATCGTAGATTCAGCAGGCCGTGTCGTCGCCGACATCGGTGGCCCGATCGCAGCGGACGCTGCAAAAACCGGGCTCAGCTTGCAGACTTCCGTTGAGGGTAATCAACTAGTTTACCAGGTCGGGGTAGCTCAGTCTCGACCTTTGCCTGTAACAGTGCTCCACAACGTTGCCAGCGAGACCACCGAGGACTATAACCCGTATTACCGAATCGGCGGTTACACCAGCCTAGTTTGTGGAAACAATCCATACGATTGCGGCCGCTCTGTTCGCGCGCATTTCGACTCGCAAGAACAATCCGAGCGCCACTTTCCCCACCACCTTGGTAGCAGCGGCCCACTGTATCAAGATGACCAACTCGACGCGGATCGACACTGCCTCTGGCAGGCCATGACCACTGAAGCCTCAAATGCGGAGTTCGCTTCACTTCTTGGCGATGCACACGAGCGCGACAAGTACACTACCGACGACGCTGCGATCATGGATCAGTACAACAATATAACTGGACGCGCAGTTGGATTACGAAACGAAGGAAATGTATCAGGAATAATTTCCACGTGTAATTCGTACGCCGACTACGCACGGATCATCAATCCCGAAGATATCGGTTCCGTCGACCAGTCCAACCCGAACGCGAACGACCTCATCGCCCTGTTTGCCCCATAGCGGGCGGAAAGAGAGGAATCTCAGTGGAGAATGGCGCCGGGTGGTCCCCGGTCTACAATGAGCCAAAAGCGGGCAGCTCGACCCGTCCACCCGGCGTCGTTCTCGCGATTGTTACGTCACTGTTCACGGTAGCAATTCTGGGCGTCCACTACGACTGGTGGCCGATCCCGCACAGAAACGGCGGGGTAATAAAACTCGCAATCGTTTCTGTCTGCATTCTCGGATTTTCTGTTGTCGGGATTCTCTGGGCCTGGCGCATAGTCCGCTTCTGGAAGAGGGAACGCCGACTTTCCTGGACGATGGGGGTGGCACCGGCGGTGGTTTCGGCAGCAGTTCTTTGCGGTCTAGTTTTCCCAGCCCCCAACTTCGATACTGCGCGCGCAGATATGGAAGAGGTCGCCCAGGGCATTCAGTCCAACCCAGGTGAATCGTTAGAGAATGTAACGATTGGGGGGCTGTACTTCTCCTCAGTGTCCCTAGAGTCCGACGGGTGCGTTTACTTCGTCGACCGTGAGTGGTTTCCTATTTCCACCTACGGGTGGATGTACGGTCCCAACTGCACGCCTGATCCCAACAAATTCGGCAGACTCCGCATGCTCGGCGGCGAATGGTACGAATTCGAACGAGGAACATGATTAGTCGGCTCCCAGCACGCAAAAGGGCGGGGATTGACACCCACTATGGGAGCACCGATCCGTGCTGCCGCGCGTGAACAAGTCGGCCGAATAAGAGGACGGCAGCGAGACCAACGTCGACCGCGTCCTCGCCGATCTGCCGGTGGTCGGGCACCCGACGCGACTTCGCGTCCGGATACCCCGCTACACCTGCGCTGACGAGAGCTGCGAGGTGAGTATCTTCCGGCAGCGGATCAACCAGGTAGCAGCCCCGAAGGCCACCACCACAAGGCAGTGCGCCCGCTGGATCCTGCAGCGGTTGGCGATCGACAAGAGTCCATCGCCGCCGTCGCGAGAGCACTGGGACTGGGTGGGACACCGTCAACGCCCTCGCCGCATCCCGCGAGTTGGCGTTCGACCGCCCAGGGCACCTCGACGGTGTCCGCTCCCTCGGTGTCGACGAGCACAAGTGGAAGCACCGCCGCGGACAGGGCGACCCGGACTTCGTCACCGTCATCGTGGACCTGACTCCGGTGATCGAGGGCACCGGGCCCGCCCGGCTGCTCGACATGGTGGCGGGCCGATCGAAAGCCGCCCTGACCGGTTGGCTCGAGGCACGCGATCAGCAGTTTTGGGACCGAGTGCAGATCGTGGCGATGGATGGGTTCACCGGCTACCGGACCGCCACCGCCGAATCGCTACCGGCGGCGCGGGCGGTGATGGACCCGTTCCACGTGGTGCACCTGGCGGCGGAGAAGCTCACGATGTGTCGGCAACGGATCCAACAGGCCACCCACGGTCATCGTGGTCGTGTCGGGGATCTGTTGTACGGGATCCGCCGGATCCTGCTCACCCGCAGCGACCTGCTCACCGAGCGGCAGCGAAAGCGGCTCGAGGGAGCGTTCGCCGCGCACGTCGCGGTCGACGTCACCGCGTGGTGCCATCAGGAGCTGATCGCCGCCTACGGCAACCCCGACAAGCGGGCCGGGAAGCTGGCGATGTTCACGTGCCTCGAACGAATCAGACCCGGTCTACCGAGAGGGCTGGAGGAGCTGGCGCAGCTCGGCCGCAGCCTCTGGCGACGCCGCAGCGAGATCCTCGCGTACTTCGACGCCGGCGTCTCCAACGGGCCTGTCGAAGCGATCAACGGCCGCCTCGAACACCTACGCGGCATCGCCCTCGGGTTCCGCAACCTGACCCACTACATCTGGCGGTCGCTGATCCACTCCGGTCAGTTGCAGGATCGGATCAACGCACTCTGAATGAGGAAGAGCCCGAAATCCCCCGGACTCCGAGGAGCCATCGAGGCTCCGGTGCAACACAGAATTGTGCGACGCGGACCGGGTTTCCGACCGAGGCATTGAGACTGCATAGAAGTGACATGCCGAGAGTACGGCCGCGGTGCTCGGCAGGTTGCGACGGTCGCCGATGCAGGCTGCAATCTGTTGACCAAACAGGATCCGAACTACTGGGAAAGACTCAGACAAATGAGTAAATGTGATGTCGCAGCCTTGACTTCCTACTCAAGGGCGGCTGTTGCCGCTGGGTATCGCGGTTACTGCTGCAACTATCATTGCGTCTATCCTGATAATCGCATCCCTGGGACACTGGTGGCCATTCGAGAACAGTTGGTATTTGGCATTTGCCGCGGGAGTCGTGTTCTTTGTCGCGGCGACGGTCTCCTGGGTACTGTGTTGCGTCGTCATCACTCGCCGTCGAAAACGCTGGATGTGGTGGATGGTGGCATGGCCGCTCATCGCGACTGTCGGAGTGCTCGCAGCGTTTGCGGCGCCTCCGAGCTTCGCCGATGCCGCATCGCGATTCGAGGCAGTCGCACAAGAACTGAGAGAGCGGCCAGGCGTGGGTTCCCTGGATCGACAACGCATAGGGCTCTTCGAGGTCGCCTCCGTCGTGGAATCCCCGAATGGCGAGGTGTATTTCGCCGACGCCCGCACCACGATGCTCTCTTCCGAATCCGGCTGGGCATATTCTCCCAGTGGTCCGCCCACCGGCATCGGCCAACGATTCAGGGCGGACCACGTGGGCGGACCGTGGTATCGCTATCAGTCGAGTTTCTAGCCTGACCACCATCTCCGCGCCGTCGGACGGTTGGTCGGTGCTGCCCGACGAGAGCGGGGGTATTCGTCGAGCAACTACCACTCGCCGAGGTCGCCTCGATCCACTCCAGATGCCGGGCCTCGACGGCGTCAGCCACGGCGGCTTCGCGTGACGGCATCCCCCATCGCCCGGACCGCCTGCTCGAGGATCGGTCGCGGCGTCGCAACGTTCAGCCGCACGAACCCCCGGCCCGCCTCGCCGCAGCGGATCCCGTCGACCAGCACGACGCCCACCCGATCCGCGAAGAACTCGCCGGGCGTCGGTGCGAGAGCGAGATCGTGGCAGTCGAGCCACGCGAGATACGTCCCGTCCGGTGCCCGGTAGCGCACGTCGGGCAGGTGCTCGGCGAGCAGATCCACGAGCATCCGGCGGTTGCCGTCCAGATAGGTCAGCACGTCCCCGAGCCACGGCCCGCCGTCCCGATACGCCGCGACGTCGGCGACCGCGCCCAGCGTCGACGCGCCGTGCTCGAATCCCCCGGACGTCCGCGCCCACACCGCGGCGTCGGCATCGTTCGACAGGATCACCTGCGCGCACTTCACGCCCGGCAGGTTCCATGCCTTCGACGCCGACGTCGCCGTCACGGTGTGCGCAGCGGCGGCCTCGCTCGTCGACGCATACGGGACGTGTACGGCAGGCTCGAACACGAGCGGTGCATGGATCTCGTCGGCGAAGACGCGGCCACCGTAGTGGTCGACGACCTCGGTGATCTCGCGCATCTCGTCGCGCGTGAGGACACCGCCCGTCGGATTGTGCGGCGTGCACAGCACGAGCAGATTCGCACCCGCGGCGAAGGCCGCGGCCAACGCGTCGAGGTCGTATACCCACCGCCCGCCGTCGCCGTCGCGCACCATCGGGACCTGCACGACGTCGCGGCCCAGGGTCTGCGGCACCGTGAGAAACGGCATGTACGCCGGCGTCGGCACGATGATGGGCGATCCCGGCGTGGAGAAGTGGCGAACGGTCGCCTCGAACGCCGCCATCACGTCGGCGACGAGCCGCACCCGCTCGGGCGCGACGTGCCACCCGTGTGCCGCGGCGAGCCGCTGTGCCGTCGCCGCCGCGGTCTCGTCGCGCAGCGGCGTCGGCAGGTACCCGGTGAGTCCCTGCCGGACCGCCGCGACGAGGGCGCCCTCGATCGGCGGGGCGATCCCGAAATCCATCTCGGCGACGAATGCCCCGATGCGCCCCGGGTACTCGGACCACTTCGTTCCGCCGATGCGCCGCAGCTCGTCGACACCGATCGCGTCGAACCGTGCCGCTGTCGAGGTGGGATCGGTGTGCGTCACGGCGCGATCGTGTCAGATCCGCGGCACGAGCGTCAGGATTCGGCTGCCTCGCCGTCCTTCCCCGCCGCGCCGTCCTCCACCACCGCGAGGATCGTGCCGACCTCGACCTGCCTGCCGACCTCGACGTTCAGCTCGACCAGCACGCCCGACGCGGGCGCGACGATCGTGTGCTCCATCTTCATCGCCTCGAGCCACAGGATCGGCTGCCCCGCCGTGACGGTGTCGCCCTGCTCGGCGCCGACGCGGACGACGGAGCCCGGCATGGGTGCGACGAGCGAGCCCGGCGCGACCTCCTTCGACGGATCGACGAAGCGCGGTTCGAGACGCAGCGTGACGGGCCCGAGGGGCGAGTCGACGTACACGTCGTCGCCGTGGCGCGCGACATCGAAGGTCCGTCGCACGCCGTCGACGGTGAGCGACACGCGGTGCGCACTCGCCTCGGCGTCCGTCACCTCCGGATATCCGGGCGCACCGAGAACGCCACGCACCCAGCGGTATTCGACGCGATGCTCGCCGAATGCGCCGGTGAACGTCCGGCTCTGGAACTGCGAGACGATGTTGCGCCAGCCGCTCGGGATGCCACCTGCGACGCGGGCGCCGTCGCGGTTCGCCGCCGCAATCGCGAGTGCCGCGGCGAGCGCGGAGAGCCGCTCGGCGGCTTCGTCTGCGAGCGGCGACGCGAGCGTCGCCAGATCGTGCGTCGCGAAGAACGCCGTGTCGGTGTCGCCCGCGAGGAAGGCCTGGTGCCGCAGGACGTGCACGAGCAGATCACGATTCGTGACGACGCCGTGGATGCGGGCGTCGGCGAGGGCGCGCGCGAGGATCGTTGCGGCGCGCTCACGGGTCGGCGCGTACGAGATCACCTTCGCGAGCATCGGGTCGTAGAAGACGCCGACGACCGATCCGGCCTCGACTCCCGAGTCGAGGCGCACGCCCGCCGTCCGCGAGACGTCGAAGCGGTCACGCGCGGCGGGGACCGCGATCTCGTGGAGGGTGCCGGTCTGCGGCTGCCAGTCCTGCGCCGGATCCTCCGCGTAGAGCCGCACCTCGATCGAATGCCCCTGCGTCGCAGGGGGCTCCGCGTCGAGCCGGCCGCCCCGCGCGACCTCGAACTGGAGTGCCACGAGATCGAGACCCGTCGTGTTCTCGGTGACGGGGTGCTCGACCTGCAGGCGCGTGTTCATCTCCAGGAAGAAGAACTCGCCCGCGTCGTCGGCGAGGAACTCGACCGTGCCCGCACCCCGGTAGTCGATCGCGCGCGCCGCGAGCCGCGCGGCCTCGAAAAGCCGCTCACGCATCCCGGGGACCCGTTCGACGAGCGGTGACGGCGCCTCCTCGA
The DNA here is from genome assembly GCF_001894925.1 of Rhodococcus rhodnii NBRC 100604. Taxonomy (GTDB): domain Bacteria; phylum Actinomycetota; class Actinomycetes; order Mycobacteriales; family Mycobacteriaceae; genus Rhodococcus_F; species Rhodococcus_F rhodnii. Next base: position 219,453 of record NZ_BCXD01000001.1, read on the forward strand.
CGACCTTCTGGTGCCGGCGCTGGATCGAGCACTCGCGTTCACCGACCGCCCACACCGTGCCGTGCGCGTCGGCCATGATCTGGACCTCGATATGGCGGCCGGTGTCGAGATAACGCTCGCAGAACACCGTCGGGTCGCCGAACGCGGACTCGGCTTCGCGTCGCGCCGCCTCGATCTCGACGGGCAACGCCGACAACTCGCGCACGACGCGCATACCGCGGCCACCGCCGCCGGCGGACGCCTTGACGAGAACCGGCAGTTGCTCCGCCGTCACGGTCGCCGGATCGAGCTCGGCGAGAACGGGAACGCCCGCGGCGTCCATGAGCTTCTTGGACTCGACCTTCGAGCCCATCGACTCGATCGCCGCGGCGGGCGGGCCGATCCATGTCAGGCCCGCGTCCTCGACGGCGCGGGCGAACGCCGCGTTCTCCGACAGGAAGCCGTACCCCGGATGGATCGCGTCGGCGCCCGCGGTGCGGGCGGCCTCGACGATCGCATCGGCGCGCAGATAGGTCTCCGCGGGGGTGTTGCCGGGCAGGCGCACCGCGGCGTCCGCCTCGGCGACGTGTGGTGCGTCGACGTCGGCGTCGGAGTGGACGGCGACGGCGGAGATCCCCTCGCGCCGGCAGGTCGCGAAGACCCGGCGCGCGATCTCGCCGCGGTTGGCGACGAGCACCGATTCGACGGTGGCTGTGCTCACGGACATCTCACCTCTCACATTCGGAAGACACCGAAACGCTCGGTGCCTTCGACAGGGGCGGTCGCGATCGCCGACAGGCACAGCCCGAGGACCGTCCGGGTGTCGCGCGGGTCGATCACGCCGTCGTCGTAGATGCGGCCGGACAGAAACATCGGCAGCGACTCGGCCTCGATCTGGTTCTCGATCGCCGCCCGCAACGCCGCATCGGCATCCTCGTCGAAGGGCTTGCCGCGCGAGAGCGCCGACGCCTTGGACACCATCGAGACGACGCCCGCGAGCTGCGCGCCACCCATCACCGCCGACTTCGCGCTCGGCCACGAGAACAGGAAACGCGGGTCGTACGCACGCCCGCACATGCCGTAGTGCCCCGCGCCGTACGACGCACCGAGCAGGACCGACAGATGCGGGACCGTCGAATTGGACACGGCGTTGATCATCATCGCGCCGTGCTTGATGATGCCGCCCTCCTCGTACTCGCGGCCGACCATGTATCCGGTCGTGTTGTGCAGGAACAGCAGTGGCGTGTTCGAGCGGTTCGCGAGCTGGATGAACTGCGTCGCCTTCTGCGCCTCCTCGCTGAAGAGCACGCCCCGCGCGTTCGCGAGGATCCCGATCGGGTAGCCGTGCAGCTCCGCCCACCCCGTCACGAGCGACGAGCCGTAGAGCGCCTTGAACTCGTCGAAGTCGGAGTCGTCCACGATGCGGGCGATCACCTCCCGCGGATCGAACGGCACCTTGAGATCGTCGGGCACGACGCCGAGCAGATCCTCGTCCGCGTAGCGCGGCGGCAGCACGTCGGCGCGCGGCTGCGGGCCCTGCTTGCGCCAGCCGAGCCGCCGGACGATGCGCCGCCCGATGCGGATCGCGTCCTGCTCGTCCTCCGCGAAGTAGTCGGCGAGACCCGAGGTGCGCGCGTGCATCTCGGCACCGCCGAGCGACTCGTCGTCGGCGTCCTCGCCGGTCGCCATCTTCACCAGCGGCGGGCCCGCCAGGAAGACCTTGGAGCGTTCGCGCACCATGACGACGTGATCGGACATGCCGGGGATGTACGCGCCGCCCGCCGTGGAGTTGCCGAACACGAGCGAGACGGTGGGGATGCCCGCTGCCGACGCCCGCGTCAGATCGCGGAACATCCGGCCGCCGGGGATGAAGACCTCCTTCTGCGTCGGCAGGTCCGCGCCGCCCGACTCGACGAGCGAGATCACGGGAAGCCGGTTCTGCTCGGCGATCTCGTGCACACGGAACGACTTCTTCAGCGTCCACGGGTTGGACGCGCCGCCGCGCACCGTCGGATCGTTGGCGACGACGAGGCACTCGACGCCCTCCACGACACCGATTCCGGCGACGAGGCTCGCACCGACCGGGAAGTCGCTGCCCCACGCCGCGAGCGTCGCGAGTTCGAGGAACGGTGAATCCTCGTCGAGCAGCAGCTCGATGCGCTCGCGGGCGAGGAGCTTGCCGCGCTCGTGATGACGCTGCACGTACTTCTCACCGCCGCCGCCGATCGCCTTCGCGTGCTCGGCGTCGATCTCGGCGAGCTTGCCCTCCATCGCCTTCCGTGCCGCCACGAACGTTTCGGACGTCGTGTCCAGGGTGCTGTCCAGAACTGTCATACGGTCGTCCTTCTCCGAATGTCGGAATCGATCCGGTAGTCGTGCCGACTCACGGCAGGCCCGCGCGCGGGACGTCGACCCGCACGGCGAGCAGTGCTCCCTCGCGAGCGTCTCGTCGCAGGTCCTCGCTGAAATCTGGTGCGGCGCAGAGATACAGCGTTCGGCCGTCGGAGCCGCCCAGCATGCACGCGAACACGTTCGCGGGGCCGCTCTCGCCGGGGCTGATCTCCTCGAGAATCTCGCCGCCCTCGCGCACGCGAGCCACTCGCCCGCCCACGGCGTCCGCGACCCAGATCGCACCCTCGGTGTCGAGGCAGCAGCCGTCCGGCGTCAGGACGGCCTGCGGGAGCGCCTGCGCGAACACGCGGCTGGACGGGAGCGGCCCGAAACGCGCCCATTCGCGGCGCCCCGTGAGCGACCCGTCGGGCGCGACGTCGAACGCCGTCATGCGGTTGCCGACGGTCTCGCCGACGACGAGCACGCCGCCTCCGGTGAGTGCCATCCCGTTCGGGAACCACAGATCGTCGGCGACGACGGCTGCCGTGCCGTCCGGGTCGACGCGGATCAGGACGGTCGGCTCGATGTCGGCGCCACGCATGATGTCGAAACCGAAGTTGCCGACCCAGGCTCGCCCGCTCTCGTCGACGAGCATGTCGTTGAGCGGGTGCTCGGTGAACGACGTGAGATCGGCGTGCGTCACGAGGGTTCCGTCGGCTTCGCGGCGCAGGATCGAGCGGTCACGCATCGAGACGACCAGCAGGCGGCCGTCGGGTAGCCAGCCGAGCCCGGACGGCTGCTGCGGCACCTCCGCCTCGACGCGCAGATCGCTGCCGTCCTCGCGCGCCGAGAACACGCGGTACGTGTAGAAGTCGACGAACCAGATCCGGTCGTCTCGCCAGCGCGGGCACTCGAGATACGCGAATCCGTCGAGCACGGTGCGCACCTCGCGAGTCACGACGCGAATCCCAGTCGCTTGGCCGCCAGCGTCGTGAGAATCTCCGTGGTGCCGCCGCCGATGCCGAGGATCCGCATGTCGCGGTACTGCCGCTCGATCTCGCTCTCACGCATGTAACCGAGGCCGCCGAACAGCTGCACGCCCTGATTCACGACCCACTCGCCCGCCTCGACCGCCGTGTTCTTGGCGAAGCACACCTCGGCGACGAGGTCGCCGTCGCCTGCCAGGTATCGCTCGACCACCGAACGGGCGTAGACCCGTGCGACGTCGATGCGGCGCGCCATCTCGGTGACGGTGACCTGCACCGACTGCCGCGAGATCAGCGGCCGGCCGAAGGTCTCGCGCGAGCGCACCCAGTCGAGGGTGAGGTCGAGGCTGCGCTGCGCGCTCGCGTACGCCTGTACCGCGAGCCCGATGCGTTCGCTCACGAACGCCTGCGCGATCTGCGCGAACCCCGAGTTCTCGGCGCCGACGAGATTCGCCACCGGCACACGGACGTCGGTGAACGACAGTTCGGCGGTGTCGGACGCGAGCCAGCCCATCTTCTCGAGTTTGCGTGAGACCTCGAATCCCGGTGTGTCCTTTTCGATCACGAGGAGCGAGACACCCGAAGCGCCGGGGCCGCCGGTGCGGACGGCCGTGACGACGAAGTCCGCGCGGCAACCGGACGTGATGTAGGTCTTCGCTCCGTTCACGACGTACTCGTCGCCGTCGCGATCGGCCCGGGTGCGCAGATGCCCGACGTCGGACCCACCACCGGGCTCGGTGATCGCGAGCGAGCCGATCCTCTCGCCCGCGAGCGTCGGGCGTACCCAGCGGTCGATCTGGTCGGGGTCGCCCGCAGCGATCATGTGCGGCAACGCGATTCCGTGGGTGAAGAGCGATGCGAACAGTCCACCCGAGCCGCCCGTGCGATGGATCTCCTCGTTGACGATCATCGCGTCGATCAGGTCGCCGCCACTCCCGCCGACCTCCTCGGAGACGCCCGCCCCGAGCAGGCCGAGTTCGGCGGCCCGCAGGTGCAGCGACCGCGGCAACTCACCGAAGCGTTCCCACTCGTCCTGGTGCGGCAGTACGTCACGTTCGACGAACGCGCGGACCGTCTTGCGCAACGCCGTCCGCTCGTCGGTGTCCCACACACTCATGCGCGTTCCTCCTTCGTGTCGCTCACGAGGGCGACCGGGATCTCGACCACCCGCGAGCGCAGCCACTCCCCCAGACCCTTCGCCTGCGGGTCGAACCGGACCTGCTCTGCGACGCCACGCCCGAGGATTCCGTCGATCACGAAGTTCACCGCACGCAGATGCGGCAGGACGTGCCGGCGGACCGGAAGCGCGGCCGCCTCGGGCAGCAACTCACGTACGCGGTCGACGGTGAGGTCGTGGACCAGCCACGCGTACGCGTCGTCCGAGCGCACCCACACCCCGACGTTCGCGCTGCCGCCCTTGTCGCCGCTGCGGGCACCAGCGATCGTTCCGAGCGGCAGACGCCGGGTCGGCCCCGGAGAATACCGCTGTGGCAGTGCGGGATCGGGAACGTCGGCGAGCTCACGCGTCTCGCCTGCGGGCACGATGTCGACGCGCGTGCCGTCCGGCAGCACCGCGACGTGCGGGACATCGGTGCGGTCGACGTGACCGGCGACGAACACGCCGTACGGGCTCGCGCTCGCCGGCGGTGCGGTGAGCGCGAAACCGGGGTAGCTCGCGAGCGCGAGTTCGACGGGGACGGACGAGAACGCGCGCCCCACGACGTCGGCGTCCGGGTCGCGCACGACGCAGCGGAGCACGGCGCTCGCGGCCTCCTCGCTGTCCGCGTCGGGATGATCCGTGCGGGCCAGCGTCCACGCGAGGTCCTCGGGGCGCCGCGTGAGCGCCCCCTCGACCTGACGGCGAACGAGGGCCGCCTTCTCGTCGATGTCGAGGCCCGTGAGCACGAACTCGGCCTGATTGCGGAAGCCGGCGAGCGTGTTCGACCCGACCTTGAGCGTCGGGGGCGGCGCCTCACCCTTCACCCCCGAGATCGCGACGCGGTCGGGACCGTCCTGCGCGAGTTCGACGGTGTCGAGCCGCATCGTGACGTCGGGCCCCGCGTAGCGCGCGCCGGTGACCTCGTAGAGCAGCTGCGCCGTCACCGTCCCCACCGTCACGGCGCCGCCCGTGCCGGCATGCTTCGTGATGACCGACGAGCCGTCCGCGGCGACCTCCGCGATCGGGAAACCGGGGTGCGTCATGTCGGGGATCTCACGGAAGAACGAATAGTTGCCGCCTGTCGCCTGCGTGCCGCACTCGATGACGTGGCCCGCGGCGACGGCGCCCGCGAGCGCGTCGAGATCGCCCGGCCCCCAGCCGTGATGGTGAGCGGCGGGCCCTACGACGACGGACGCGTCCGTCACGCGACCCGTGACGACGACGTCGGCGCCCGCGTCGAGACACGCCGCGATCCCCCAGCCGCCGAGATACGCGTTGGCCGTGAGCGGCGGCCGCCCGTCGACGGACAGCCCCAGTTCGGCTGCGCGACCGGCGATGTCGTCGCCCTCGACGTGGGCGATCGTGGCGCCGGTTCCGAGCCGGTCGTCGAGCGCGCGGATCGCGTCGGCGAGTCCGCCGGGGTTCAGCCCGCCCGCGTTGACGACGATCCGGACGCCGCGCTCGCGGGCGATGCCGAGGCACTCCTCGAGCTGCCGCAGAAAGGTCTTGGCGTAGCCGCGGCTCGCGTCCTTCATCCGGTCGCGGCCGAGGATGAGCATCGTGAGTTCGGCCAGGTAGTCGCCGGTGAGATAGTCGAGTTCGCCGCCCGTGAGCATCTCGTGCATCGCGGCGAAGCGATCCCCGTAGAAGCCCGAGCAGTTGCCGATCCGTACCGCTCCCGGTCGTGACGACGCCGTCATCGCGATCCCTTCTCTCGGCCGGTCCCCGGTGGCCCCGCGAACGCCTGCGCGATCGACAGCCACCGCTGCGCGTCGGGCCCCTCGGCTACGACGGCGAGATCGTCGGGGTGCGCGCGCTGCGTCACGAGCAGGCAGAAGTCGACGGCAGGGCCCGTGACGCGTTGCGCCGCGTCCTCCGGGCCCCACACCCATCGCGCGCCGCCGGGCGCGTCGAGTTCGACGCGGAACGGTTCGGCGGGCGGTGTCTCGCCGTGGACGACGTACGCGAAATCGCGCGTACGGACGCCGATGTGCGCGACGCCGCGGATCCGGTCGGTCGGCTCGCGCACGACGCCGAGCCCGTCGGCGACGTCGAGTCCGTGTGCCCAGGTCTCCATGAGCCGTGCGGTCGCCATCGACGCGGGGGCCATCGGCGGCCCGAACCACGGCACCTTGTCACCGGCGGGGACGGCGGCGAGCGCGTCCGCGAGCGCGGCGCGCGCCTCGCGCCAGCGGCGCAGCAGTTCGGCGGGCGGCAGCGCCGCGTACTCGGCGGCGCCGCGATCGACGTGACCGGCGATGTCGGGGTCGGCGGCGAGCTCCGCGAGCTGGGCACCGAAGGCATCGGTGTCGGTCGCCGCGAGCAGGGCGGCGTGATCGGTCCAGACGAGGTGGCCGATCTGATGTGCGACCGTCCAGCCCGGCGCCGGAGTCGGCGTCGCCCACGCCTCGTCGGGCAGGGCCGCGACCAGCGCATCGAGCTCGTCGCTCTCGGCGCGGAGATCGCTCAGCACTGATGTGAGCTCCGTCATGCGGTCAGCATCACATCACCCGTTCAAAAAAGCAAGCATGACTGCTTGTATTTCTCGCTCACCATCGCGAGCGGCGGAAACCCCGTCGCCGGCTGCTCACCCCGGTCACGATCGCGACGCGCCCACTCGGCGAAATGTCCATACGATCTACTCTGCCCGCGACGGCGCGGCGGCACACGGAGACGACGGGGGCGAGCGGTGAACGAACAACAGCGGCCGCCCGGTCAGCTGATCCCCACCGCACAGGTGCTCACGGGTGTCGTGTCGGTGCAGTTCGGTGCGGGCTTCGCGGGCCTGTTGTTCGCCCACATCGCCCCCGTCGGCGCCGCATTCGCGCGGCTCGCGATCGCGGCAGCGATCCTCGCTGTCGTCGTCCGCCCCCGATGGTCGCGGTGGACCATGCAACAGCGACGCGGCGTCCTCGCGCTGGGCCTCGCGCTCGCGGTGATGAACGGCGCGTTCTACGAGGCGATCGCGCGGCTCCCCCTCGGCATCGCGGTGACGATCGAGTTCCTCGGCCCGCTCGCCCTCGCCGCGGCACTGACCCGGCGGGGCCGCGACGCGCTGTGGGTCGCGCTCGCGCTCGCCGGAGTCGCCGTGCTCGGGCTCACCGGCGGCCACGCCGAGGGCCACTGGGACTGGGCGGGAGTCGGTTTCGCGCTCGTCGCCGGTGCCGCGTGGGCCGGTTACATCCTGGCCGGATCGAGCGTCGCGGCGACCCTGCCCAGCTCGGACGGCCTCGCAGGCGCGAGCATCGTCGCCGCACTGCTCGTCGCACCGTTCGGGCTCGTCGCCGGTGCGGGCGATCTGCTCGATCCCACCGTCCTCGCGATCGGCACGCTGGTCGCGCTGCTGTCGTCGGTGATCCCCTATTCGCTCGAACTCCGCGCGCTCCGTGTGCTGCACAAGAAAGTCTTCGCGATCCTCATCGCGCTCGACCCCGCCGTCGCCGCGCTCGCGGGCGCCCTCGTCCTGGGGCAGCTGCTCGGCGTCGACACCCTCGTCGGCATCGCGCTCGTCGTCTGCGCCGGGATCGGATCGGTCGTCACCGGACGGCGGTGACGACCGGCCCGATCAGTGGACCGGTGCGGCCGCAGCCGGATCGCCGGCCGGACGCACCGGACGCGACCGCGGCAGGAAGAACGCCGGCACGAGGGTCGCGACGACGAGCCCGAACGCCACGATGTACGTCGACCCGAAGGCATCGGCCGCCTGCTGAAATCCCTGCGAGATCGCCTCCGGCCCGAGGCCCGCCACGATCTCCGGGTTCGACCGCGACGCGATCGCCGCCCCCGCGAGTTCCCGCGACTGGAGGTGGTTCGTGAGCAACACCGACATCAGCGCGGTGCCGATCGACGCCGAGATCTGCTGATTGATGTTCATGAGCGTCGAGCCGCGCGCGACGCTGCGATGCGTCAGCGTCTGCAACGCCGCCGTCATGATCGGCATCATTGTGCATCCCATGCCCAGGCCCATGACGAAGAGCACCGGCAGCAGGACCGAGTACGGGGTGTCCGCGCCGAGCTGCGTGAAGTACGCCATCGCACCGGCGATGACGACGACACCCGTCATCACGATCCGGCCGGGTCCGATGCGATCGACGAGCCGTCCTGCGATCGGCATCGTCACCATCGCGCCGATACCCTGCGGCGCGAGCAGCAGCCCCGCCTGCAACGTCGTCTCACCCCGCACCTGCAGGAAGTACGTGGGCAGCAGGAGCGCCGAGCCCATGAACGCGACGACGAACAGCGCGGCGGTGAGCACCGCGACGGTGAGCGAGCGATTCGCGAACAGCCGCAGATCGATCAGCGGATGTTCGGTGCGCAGCGCGTGGAACACGAAGGCGACGATGAGCAGCGCACCCACGCACGCCGGGACGAGGACGCGTGCCGACGCGATCGTCCCGGTCTCGGGGACCGACGACACCCCGAAGAGGAACAGCGCCAGACCGGGCGAGAGCAGCAGCATCCCGACGAAATCGAAGGACTCCGACGACTCGGGCGAGTCCGACGGCAACAGCACGATCGCCGCGACGAGCGCCACGACGCCGATCGGAACGTTGATGAGGAAGATCCAGTGCCACGACGCGATCTCGATGAGCCAGCCGCCGAGGATCGGACCGGCGATCGGGCCCAGCAGCATCGGGATACCGAGGACGGCCATCACCCGCCCGACCCGCTCGGGTCCGGCGGCACGCGTCATGATCGTCATGCCCAGCGGCATGAGCATGCCGCCGCCGAGCCCCTGCACGACGCGGAACGTGATGAGCGACGTGATGTCCCACGCCGTGCTGCACAGCACGGACCCGAGGACGAACAGCACCAGCGCGGCGATGTAGAGCCGCTTGGTGCCGAACCGGTCTGCGGCCCAGCCGGTCAGCGGAATCACGGTCGCGAGCGCGAGCGTATAGGCGGTCATCGTCCACGCGACGACGGCGTACGTCGCTCCGAAATCCTGCTGGAAGGTGGGCAGCGCGACGTTGACGACGGTGACGTCGAGGATCGACATGATCGCGCCCAGCACGACCACTCCGGCGATCTGCAGGACCGCGCGGTCGAGCTTGTCGCCGGACGAATCGGGCTGCGGTGATTCGGGCCGAGACGATTCGGGCGGGACGGTGTTCGGCGGCTGCGCGGACATCGGCGGGTCTCCTGGCTCGGGCGAAGTGGCGACGACGGGAGAATATGCCGCCCGTCCGACACCGACAATGCCCTCGTCGTCGCGCTACTTCAAGCCGATTATGTTCGCCCACACCAACTTTGGTGATCCGATTACTCGCGCAGGAGCACGCCTTTACCCACGATCGCGCCCGACTCGAGGTCGGCGAGCGCCCGCGCGGCGTCGGGGAGCCCGTAACGGGCCGTCACGACCGGTTCGAGCCCACCGGCCACGAGCCCCAGCAGATCGTCGTGGATCCGCCCGAACTCGCCGGGATGCGTCCGCAGATACTCGCCCCACGCGGCGCCGACGATGGAGATGTTGCGGAAGAGCACACGATTGACCTTGATCTCCGGGATCCCGCCCGCCGCGAACCCGATCACGACGAGCCTGCCGTCGGGGCGCAGCACGCGCACGGCCTCGTCGAAGACGTCGCCGCCCACCGGATCGAGCACGACGTCCGCCCCACCGAGCTCACGCACCCGCTCACCCCAGCCGTCGCCGAGCCGGACGACCTCATCCGCGCCGAGTTCGCGCAGCAGATCGTCGTGCCCCTCACGCCGCACGACCGCCACGACGCGTGCGCCGTGAGCCTTGGCGACGCCGATCGCCGCCGTCCCGACGCCCCCCGCCGCGCCGAGGACCACGACGGTCTCGCCCTCGGCCAGCCGCGCACGCCGCGACAGCGCGAACTCCACCGTCTGATAGTTGATGACGAGCGACGCCGCCTCGGCGAAGCCCAGCGAGTCCGGAATCGCCGCGACCGCGCCCGGATCGACGGCGACCCGCTCCGCGTAGCCGCCCAGCGACGCGAACGCGAGGACACGGCTGCCCGGCGTCAAGCCCGTCGACTCCGGCGCCGAGACGACGGTGCCCGCGACCTCGGCGCCCGGAACGAACGGCGGATCCGGACGGACCTGATACTTCCCGTACGTCATCAGCAGATCCGGGAAGCACACCCCGCTCGCCGCGACGTCGAGGACGACGCGATCCGTCGCCTCCGGCGCATCCGGTACATCGACATCCGGCACGTCGACGACGGCGATCGCGGACGGTCCGGCGAGACGGGACACCACTGCAGCACGCATGGCGTCACTCTAGTGGCGTGGACCACAGTGCGCCTGGCAGCGGCGCAGGCGGTGCCCTCAGCGTGCGAACAACCGCAGCTTGCGCCGCGACTTCGCGCCGATCTCGAGCATCTGCCCGATGTCGGTGAACTTCACGCGCGGCCGCCCGTTGTCGCGACCGCGGACCAGTTCCTCGCGGTCGATCGCACGCCAGCCGTCCCATCCGACGTCGGCGGCCCCGCGGCGCGCGAGGAGCGCGGCGACGTCGCGGCTCGTGCCCACGTCGCGACGCAGTGCACCGCTCTCGAAGTCCGCGAGCACCTGCGCCACCGTCTCCTTGGCGCACGCCTTGTTCGTGCCGATGACCCCGCTCGGACCACGCTTGATCCAGCCCGCCGTGTAGACGCGATCGGCGACCCGGCCGTTCTCGTTGGGGACGACACCGCGCGTGTCGTCGAACGGCACGCCCGGGACCGGGCGGCCACGGTAGCCGATCGAGCGGAGCACGAGCCCCGCTTCGATCTCGGTGTGCTCGCCCGTGGGCCGCGCTGCCACGACACCCTCGACGTCGACCAGTTCGTTGCGGACGACGCGCACCCCCTCGGCGGACTCGCTGCCCGTGACCGCGACGGGTGCGGCGAGGTACCGGAAGACGATGCGCTTCGCACCCGGGCGCGACTCGCGCGCGGCGTACTCGCGGGCGAGCTGGACCTTCATCGCGACTGCGGAATCGTAGGCCGGCGACTCGGGATCGATCAGTGCGGCGCTCACGGCATCGAGCTCGAGTTCGGCAGGGTCGATCACGACGTCGACGCCGTTCAGATCGCCCAGCGCCAGGAACTCGGGGTTCGAGTACGCGGCCTGCGCCGAGCCGCGACGCCCGAGCAGGACGACCTCGCGGATGTTGCTCCGGCGCAATGCATCGAGTGCGTGATCGGCGATGTCGGTGCGCGCGAGCTCGTCGACGTCCATCGTGAGGATCCGCGCGACATCCAGCGCGACGTTGCCGTTGCCGACGAGGACGGCTCGCTCGCCCGAGAGGTCGAACGTGCGGTCGGCGTGGTCCGGGTGACCGTTGTACCAGGCGACGAACTCCGTCGCGGCGTGCGAGCCGGGAAGGCTCTCACCGGGGATGCCGAGGTTGCGATCGGCGGACGCGCCGACCGCGTAGAGGACCGCGTGATGGGTGTCGAGCAGTTCGTCGTGCGTGATGTCCTTGCCGACCTCGACACCGAGATGCAGCGTGAAGTTGTCGCGGTCGAGCGCCCACTCGAACATCCGCGTCACTTCCTTCGTGCCGGGATGATCGGGCGCCACTCCCGCACGGACGAGGCCCCATGGCGAGGCGAGCCGCTCGTACATCTCGACCTCGATGTCGGAGCGTTCGAGCAGTTCGGTGGCGGCGTAGCACGCAGCCGGCCCGGCCCCGACGATCGCGACGCGCAGCGTGCCGAGGCCGCGCTTCGGCGGCACCTCGGGCTCGAGCGGGATCCAGTCGGTCGGCATCGGGTTGCGCCGGTAGTAGTCGGCGTTGATCTCCTTGTACCGCTCGAGCGAGCCGAAGAGCTTGTCCTCGGGGAAGATCGCGTCGACCGGGCACGCATCGACACACGCACCGCAGTCGATGCACGTCTCCGGGTCGATGTGGAGCATCTCCGTCTGCGCGAACTGCCGCTCCTCCGGGGTCGGGTGAATACAGTTCACCGGGCACGCCGACACGCAACTCGCGTCGTTGCAGCATGCTTGCGTGATCACGTACGCCATCGCGGGTCCCGCCTTTCGCGCCGGATGCCCGGCACCGAGCCTGAATGTGACACTGGGTAACACTTAACGTCCACAGTAGTGATCCGTGTCTCGCAAAACAAGCACCGCCCATCGGTGCCACAATCCACATTCATGACGAGCCCACTCCACGCCGCGCTGCCACCCGCCCCGGACGGCGCCGGATTCCCCGACGCCGAGTTCTTCGACGCCGCCTACACGATCCGCACCGGCGACGTCGACAACGCGAACCGCCTACGCCTCGACGGCATCGCCCGCTACCTCCAGGACGTCGGCAACGACAACCTCGTCGCCGTCGACGCCATCACCAGCCACCCCTACTGGATCGTCCGGCGCACCGTCGTCGACGTCGAGACCCCCAACTCGGGCACCGAGAAGCTCACCCTGCGCCGCTGGTGCTCGGGATTCTCCACCCGTTGGTCGCAGATGCGCGTCTCCATCACCGGAGACCGCGGCGCCCGCATCGAGACGTCCGGATTCTGGATCAACATCAGCGGCGAGACCGGCATGCCGACCCGCATTTCCGACGACTTCCTCGCCCGCTTCGCTCGCGCGACCGACGACAGCCGGCTCCGCTGGTCGCGATGGCTCGACGAGCCGCTCCCCGCGGCCGACGATCCCGGTGTCCGCGATCTGCCCTTCACGCTCCGCCACACCGACATCGACCCCTTCGACCACGTCAACAACGCCGTGCACTGGCAGGCCGTCGAGGAAGCGATCGCGCAGAGCGACGCGGGCCTCGTCGACGGGCCTTACCGCGCCGTCGTGGAATACCTCGCCCCCATCGCCCGCACCGACGAGATCGCACTCCGCACCCGGCACAGCGGCGACACCCTCACCGTGTGGTTCCGATCCGGCGACGCCGTCAAGGCCGTCGCACACGTGAGCGCCCGTCCCGCGCACCGGTGAGGGCCCGCCGCACCGGCCGCGAGCGTGAGACAGTGGAAGGGTGAGTGGCACAGCCGACGATCCAGCGACAGCCGACGATCCAGCGACAGCGGACGATCCAGGGACACCACACGATTCGGGAACAGCCGCCGATTCCCGGCGGCTCGCCGTCCTCGACGCCGCCGAGGAACTGTTCTCCGACCGCGGCTATCTCGGGACGTCGGTACCCGACATCACCGAATACGCCCGGGTCACCCCCGCCGAGTTCGCGGCGCACTTCGACGGCAAGGACTCGGTCCTGCTCGCCCTCGCCGAACGGCTCGACGACGACGAGTTCGACGACGAACTGATCGCGTCCCTGCGCGAGACCAGCGGGCTCGGCGATCTCGTCGATCAACTCGCGGTGTACTGGCTCGTGCAGGCACGCCATCGCGCGATCGTCGACGCGCTCCGCGAGGCGTCGCTCGTCGATCACGCTTTCGCTGCCGGAATGCGCGACTGGTGGGCGGTCCAGCTCGAGCCCTGGGCCGAGATCCTCGAAGCGCTCTCGGAATCGGGCGCCACGCTCCCCGGCACCCCCGAGTTCACCGCGTCCCTGATCTCGGAGATCGCCTCGGCGTTCGTCACGTCGTGGGAGGGCAGCGACCGCGACGGTCTCGCGATGCTGCTGCGCTTTCTCGAAACCGGCCTGCTCGGCTGACACGCACCACCACACACGACGAACCCACACACGAACGAACCCCCCGCTCGAATCGAGCGGGGGGTTCGTTCGTCTCACGCTTTACCGGTAGTCGCTACCGAAGCCGTAGTCGTCCAGCGGGACCGCAGCACCGGTGTTCTGGCCGAAGCCGTCCGGGCTGTAGTACTGGTCGTCGTAGCTCGGCACCGCGTAGGCGGCCGCACGTGCTTCCTCGGTCGGCTGCACCTGGATGTTCCGGTACCGGTTGATGCCGGTGCCGGCCGGGATCAGCTTGCCGATGATCACGTTCTCCTTCAGGCCGACGAGCTTGTCGGAGCGGCAGTTGATCGCGGCGTCCGTGAGCACGCGGGTGGTCTCCTGGAAGGAGGCCGCCGACAGCCACGAATCGGTCGCGAGCGACGCCTTCGTGATGCCCATGAGGACCGGACGACCCGCAGCGGGCTCGCCACCCTCGGACACGACGCGACGGTTCGCCGCCTCGAACTCGGCACGCTCGACCAGCGAGCCGGGCAGGAACTCCGTCGCACCCGAATCGATGATCGTGACGCGACGCAGCATCTGGCGCACGATGACCTCGATGTGCTTGTCGTGGATCGACACACCCTGGCTCCGGTACACCTCCTGCACCTCGTTGACGAGGTGGATCTGCACCTGCCGGGGGCCCATCACACGGAGCACCTCGTGCGGATCGGCAGCACCTTCCATGAGCTGCTGACCGACCTCGACGTGGTCACCGTCCGACAGCAGCCGCTCGGTCCCGTCGTCGTGCTTGAACACACGCAGACGCTGACGCTTCGAGAGCTTGTCGTAGACGACTTCCTCGCCGCCGTCGTCGGGAACGATCGTGATCTTGTAGAAGCGATCGCCCTCGTCGAGCTGGACGCGTCCCGTGACATCGGCGATGGGCGCCTTGCCCTTGGGCACACGAGCCTCGAACAGCTCCTGGACACGCGGCAGACCACCGGTGATGTCCTCACCGACGCCACCCTGGTGGAAGGTACGCATCGTCAGCTGCGTGCCGGGCTCACCGATCGACTGCGCGGCGACGATACCGACGGCCTCGCCGATGTCGACGAGCTTGCCGGTCGCCATCGAACGGCCGTAGCACGTCGCACACACACCCGTACCGGTCGCACAGGTGAGGACCGAACGGACCTTGACCTGCGCGATACCCGCTGCGAGCAGCGCGTCGATCGCCGGATCACCGAGATCGTGACCCCGCTCGACGACGACGTTGCCGTTCTCGTCGACCGCGTCCGCCGCGAGCGTGCGGGCGTAGGTCGACGTCTCGACGTGCGCGTCGCGGATGATCGAGCCGTCGGCCTGCTTCTCGCCCAGCGGAACGACGATGCCGCGTTCGGTGCCACAGTCCGTCTCGCGAACGATGACGTCCTGCGACACGTCGACGAGACGACGGGTCAGGTAACCCGAGTCCGCCGTACGCAGCGCGGTGTCGGCGAGACCCTTACGGGCGCCGTGCGTGTTGATGAAGTACTCGAGAACGGTCAGGCCCTCACGGAACGAGGACTTGATCGGCCGCGGGATGAACTCACCCTTCGGGTTCGTCACCAGACCCTTCATGCCCGACAGGTTTCGCACCTGCGTCATGTTTCCGGTCGCGCCGGACTTCGGGATCATGATGATCGGGTTGTCGTCGGGGTAGTGCGCCTCCATGGCCTTACCGACCTCGTCGGTCGCCTCCGACC
This sequence comes from Rhodococcus rhodnii NBRC 100604, assembly GCF_001894925.1. Classification (GTDB taxonomy): domain Bacteria; phylum Actinomycetota; class Actinomycetes; order Mycobacteriales; family Mycobacteriaceae; genus Rhodococcus_F; species Rhodococcus_F rhodnii. Next base: position 235,200 of record NZ_BCXD01000001.1, read on the forward strand.
AGATCTTGACGAGAGCACTGTTGCGCTCGGCGTGGTTGAGCGCGCCGCGCTGGTACTTCTTCTCGATCTGATCGGCCTGCGCCTCGTAGCGCTCCATGATCTCGGGCTTCTCCGGCGGAACCAGAACGTCCGACATCGCGACCGTGACACCCGAACGCGTGGCCCAGTAGAAGCCGGCGTCCTTGAGCTTGTCGACGGTCTGGGCGACCACGATCATCGGGTACCGCTCGGCGAGATCGTTGATGATCGTCGCCTGCCGCTTCTTCGGCATCGGCTCGTCGATGAACGGGTAGTCCGACGGGAGCAGCTCGTTGAACAGCACCCGGCCGAGCGTCGTCGTGGTCGACCACTGCTCGCCGCGGACCCAGCCCTCGGGGAACAGCTCTTCCTCGACCTCGCGCGGCGGACGCTGATCCGTCAGCCGCACCTTGATCTCCGCCTGGACCGACAGGTCGCCGAGATCGACGGCCATCTGTGCCTCGGCCGGCGAGCTGTACACGCCGAACTCCGGCTCGTCGTTCGTCGCGGCGCGGTACTCGCCGACGGCGCCGTCGACCTTGCGGGTCAGGTGGAACAGACCCGTCACCATGTCGAGACGCGGCATGGCGAGGGGGCGACCCGACGCGGGCGAGAGGATGTTGTTCGACGACAGCATCAGGATCCGCGCCTCGGCCTGAGCCTCGGCCGACAGCGGCAGGTGCACCGCCATCTGGTCACCGTCGAAGTCGGCGTTGAACGCCTCACAGACGAGCGGGTGCAGCTGGATCGCCTTGCCCTCGACGAGCTGCGGCTCGAACGCCTGGATACCCAGACGGTGCAGCGTCGGTGCACGGTTGAGCAGCACGGGGTGCTCGGCGATGACCTCTTCGAGGACGTCCCACACCTGCGGCCGCTGCCGCTCGACCATCCGCTTCGCCGACTTGATGTTCTGCGCGTGGTTCAGATCGACCAGACGCTTCATGACGAACGGCTTGAACAGCTCGAGCGCCATGAGCTTCGGCAGACCGCACTGGTGCAGTTCGAGCTGCGGGCCGACGACGATGACCGAACGGCCCGAGTAGTCGACGCGCTTGCCGAGCAGGTTCTGACGGAACCGGCCCTGCTTGCCCTTGAGCAGATCCGACAGCGACTTGAGCGGGCGGTTGCCCGGACCCGTCACCGGACGGCCACGACGGCCGTTGTCGAACAGTGCGTCCACGGACTCCTGCAGCATCCGCTTCTCGTTGTTGACGATGATCTCGGGCGCACCGAGATCGATCAGTCGCTTGAGGCGGTTGTTGCGGTTGATCACGCGGCGGTACAGGTCGTTCAGGTCCGACGTCGCGAACCGGCCACCGTCGAGCTGCACCATCGGGCGCAGCTCCGGCGGGATCACCGGGACGGCGTCGAGAACCATGCCCATCGGCGAGTTGCCGCTGGCCTGGAAGCCCGCGACGACCTTGAGCCGCTTGAGCGCACGCAGCTTCTTCTGCCCCTTGCCGCTGCGGATGATCTCGCGCAGCAGCTCTGCCTCGGCGTCGATGTCGAAGTTCTGCATGAGGACCTGGATGGCCTCGGCACCCATCGCACCCGTGAAGTACTCGCCGTAGCGGTCGACGAGCTCGCGGTAGAGCACCTCGTCCACGATCAGCTGCTTGACGGCGAGCTTCGTGAAGGTGTTCCAGATCTCCTCGAGCCGGTCGAGCTCACGCTGGGCGCGGTCGCGCAGCTGACGCATCTCGCGCTCGCCGCCGTCCTTGACCTTGCGGCGGACGTCGGACTTCGCGCCCTCCGCCTCGAGCTCCGCGAGGTCGGCTTCGAGCTTCTGCGCCCGGGCCTCGAGATCGGCGTCGCGCTGATCGGCGACGGTCTTCTTCTCGACCTCCATCTCGGCTTCGAGAGTCGAGAGCTCGTTGTGACGGAGCTCGTCGTCGACGCCGACGATGACGTACGCGGCGAAGTAGATGATCTTCTCGAGATCCTTCGGCGCGAGGTCGAGCAGGTAACCGAGCCGGCTCGGCACACCCTTGAAGTACCAGATGTGAGTGACCGGAGCGGCGAGTTCGATGTGGCCCATGCGCTCACGGCGCACCTTGGCCTTCGTCACCTCGACGCCGCAGCGCTCACAGATGATGCCCTTGAAGCGGACACGCTTGTACTTGCCGCAGTAGCACTCCCAGTCCCGGGTGGGGCCGAAGATCTTCTCGCAGAAGAGGCCGTCCTTCTCGGGCTTGAGCGTGCGGTAGTTGATGGTCTCCGGCTTCTTGACCTCGCCGTAGGACCAGTTGCGGATGTCCTCCGCACTGGCGAGACCGATTCGGAGTTCATCGAAGAAGTTGACGTCGAGCACGTAACTTCCTTTCCCCATAGGGATTGCGGATCAGCGGAGTGACCCGCCTTTCCTTGTCTGCCAAATTCACTGTGAACAACGGGTCCCGAGGGCCACGGAGGCCGTGGCCCTCGGGTACCGAATCAGTTCGCGAGATCGTCCACCGTGGCCGATTCGTTCCGGGACAGGTTGATGCCCAGGTTCGCCGCGGCCCGCTCGAGATCCTCGTCGTCGGTGTCCGCCATCGTGATGGCAGCACCGTCGCTCGAGAGCACCTCGACGTTCAGGCACAGCGACTGGAGTTCCTTGAGCAGAACCTTGAACGACTCGGGGATGCCCGGCTCGGGGATGTTCTCGCCCTTGACGATGGCCTCGTACACCTTGACGCGGCCGACGACGTCGTCGGACTTGATGGTCAGCAGTTCCTGCAGGGTGTAGGCAGCGCCGTACGCCTGCATGGCCCAACATTCCATCTCACCGAAGCGCTGACCGCCGAACTGCGCCTTACCGCCGAGCGGCTGCTGCGTGATCATCGAGTACGGACCCGTCGAACGCGCGTGGATCTTGTCGTCGACGAGGTGGTGCAGCTTGATGATGTACATGTAGCCGACCGCGACCGGGTACGGGAACGGCTCGCCCGAACGACCGTCGAACAGCGTGGCCTTGCCGTCCGGCCCGACCATCACCTCGCCGTCGCGGTTCGGGAGCGTCGAGCCGAGCAGACCCGTGAGCTCCTCCTCCTTCGCGCCGTCGAAGACCGGCGTCGCGATGTTGGAGTCGGCGGGTGCCTCGAGCATCTCCTCGGGCAGGTTCTGCGCCCAGTCGGGACGATCGCCCGTGTCCGCGACGGACACCTTCCAGCCGGCCTTGCCGATCCAGCCGAGATGCGTCTCGAGGACCTGACCGATGTTCATACGACGCGGCACGCCGTGCGTGTTCAGGATGATGTCGACCGGGGTGCCGTCGGGCAGGAACGGCATGTCCTCCTGCGGGAGGATCTTGCCGATGACGCCCTTGTTGCCGTGCCGGCCGGCGAGCTTGTCGCCGTCCTGGATCTTGCGCTTCTGCGCCACGTAGACACGCACGAGCTCGTTGACGCCCGGAGGCAGATCGTCGTCGTCCTCACGCGAGAACACGCGGACGCCGATGACCTTGCCCGACTCGCCGTGCGGAACCTTGAGCGACGTGTCGCGCACCTCGCGCGCCTTCTCGCCGAAGATCGCGCGCAGCAGGCGCTCCTCCGGGGTCAGCTCCGTCTCGCCCTTCGGCGTGACCTTGCCGACCAGCACGTCGCCGTCGCGCACCTCGGCGCCGATCCGGACGATGCCACGTTCGTCGAGATCCGCGAGGACCTCGTCCGAGACGTTCGGGATGTCGCGCGTGATCTCCTCGGCACCGAGCTTGGTGTCGCGAGCGTCGATCTCGTGCTCCTCGATGTGGATCGAGGTGAGCACGTCCTCCTCCACGAGCCGCTGGCTCAGGATGATCGCGTCCTCGTAGTTGTGACCCTCCCACGGCATGATCGCCACGAGCAGGTTCTTGCCGAGCGCCATCTCACCGTTCTCGGTGCACGGCCCGTCGGCGAGGACCTGGCCGGACTCGACGCGCTGACCCTCGTCCACGATCGGACGCTGGTTGCTGCACGTGCCCTGGTTCGAGCGCGCGAACTTGTCGAGCCGGTACGTACGGCGCGAGCCGTCGTCGGCCATCACGGTGACGTAGTCGGCGGAGACCTCTTCGATCACACCGGACTTGTCGGTGACGATGACCTCGCTCGCGTCGACCGCGGCGCGCAACTCCATGCCCGTACCCACGACCGGCGACTCGCTGCGGATCAGCGGAACCGCCTGACGCTGCATGTTCGCACCCATCAGGGCGCGGTTCGCGTCGTCGTGCTCGAGGAACGGAATCATCGCGGTCGCGACCGAGACCATCTGGCGCGGCGAGATGTCCATGTAGTCGACCTCGGACGGCCCGATGAGCTCGACCTCGCCGCCCTTACGGCGGACGAGAACGCGATCCTCGACGAAGCGGCCGTCGGCGTCGACCTTGGCGTTCGCCTGGGCCTTGACGTAGCGATCCTCTTCGTCCGCGGTCAGGTAGACGACCTCGTCGGTGACGACGCCGTCGACGACCTTGCGGTAGGGCGTCTCGATGAAGCCGAACGGGTTGACCCGCGCGTACACCGACAGCGAGCCGATCAGGCCGATGTTCGGACCCTCGGGGGTCTCGATCGGGCACATGCGGCCGTAGTGCGACGGGTGGACGTCGCGGACCTCGAGGCCCGCACGCTCACGGCTCAGACCACCGGGGCCCAGCGCCGAGAGACGGCGCTTGTGGGTCAGGCCCGACAGCGGGTTGTTCTGATCCATGAACTGCGACAGCTGCGACGTTCCGAAGAACTCCTTGATCGCAGCGACGACCGGGCGGATGTTGATCAGGGTCTGCGGCGTGATCGCCTCGACGTCCTGCGTCGTCATCCGCTCGCGCACGACGCGCTCCATCCGGGACAGACCCACGCGGATCTGGTTCTGGATGAGCTCGCCGACGGTACGCAGGCGGCGGTTGCCGAAGTGGTCGATGTCGTCGGTCTCGACGGGGACCTCGACGCCACCGGGAACCGTCATCGACGTCTCGCCCGCGTGCAGCCGCACGAGGTACTCGATCGTCGCGACGATGTCCTCTTCGGTGAGGGTCGAGGCCTCGATCGGCTGGCCCGAGTTCAGGCCGAGCTTCTTGTTGATCTTGTAGCGGCCGACGCGCGCGAGGTCGTAGCGCTTGTCCTTGAAGAACAGGTTCTCCAGGAGGGTCTGCGCGGACTCCTTCGTGGGCGGCTCACCCGGGCGCAGCTTGCGGTAGATGTCGAGCAGCGCCTCGTCGGTGCCTGCGGTGTTGTCCTTCTCGAGCGTCGCCATGAGGATCTCGGAGAAGCCGAACCGCTCGGCGATCTGCTCGGTCGTCCAGCCGAGCGCCTTGAGCAGCACGGTGACGGGCTGACGACGCTTGCGGTCGATACGCACGCCGACGGTGTCGCGCTTGTCGACGTCGAACTCGAGCCACGCACCGCGGCCCGGGATGACCTTGACGCTGTGCAGCGTCTTCTCGGTGCTCTTGTCGATCGTTTCGTCGAAGTAGACGCCGGGGCTGCGGACGAGCTGGCTGACGACGACACGCTCGGTGCCGTTGATGATGAAGGTGCCCTTGTCGGTCATCATCGGGAAATCACCCATGAAGACCGTCTGGCTCTTGATCTCGCCCGTGTTGTTGTTGATGAACTCCGCGGTGACGAACAGCGGCGCCGCGTAGGTCATGTCCTTGTCCTCGCACTCCTCGACGGAGGCCTTGACCTCGTCGAAGCGCGGATCGGAGAAGGAGAGCGACATCGAACCGGAGAAGTCCTCGATCGGGGACAGTTCCGTCAGGACGTCGTCGAGACCACCGGTGGGATTGGCGTCGCCACGAGCTGCCGCGAGCTCACGCCAGCGAGGCGTACCGACCAGCCACTCGAAGGATTCCGTTTGGAGATCGAGGAGCCCGGGGACCGGGAGCTGTTCGCTGATCTTCGCGAACGAGACCCGCTTGGGGGCTCCTGGGATTCCGGATGTCGCGGATCCGGTTGTTGCCTTGGTCTGGCTAGAGACTGCCAAGATGCGTCCTTCCAGCACCTCACGCGGGCCGCTCCCACTGGCGCGGCCGCCGCTGTATCTGCTTCGAATTCCGCTGGTCGCAACCCGAACGAAACTCGTCAGCCGAGGTGGAAACGAGAGTCGTTTCCCGAGGTCGGACGAAGGGTGAACAGGAGGCAGCCAGCGCAACCTCCAAACTTACACCAAAAGCGACCAGGAGTCCAGAAAGGCGTACAGAATACGCCACGCTCCGATCGCATGCGGCCGCTTGGCTGCAGCTCTGCCGCGAGAGATCACATCGAGGTGACCTGCATAGAGTGACGCGTCCGCGCCGTCACGTCAAGACGTAACGGACGGCGCGATCGCGATCGAGCGGGTCGGCGGCCCGGACCGGTCCCGGCTCACTGCGCGTCGGCGATGTGCGAGAGCACCCAGCCGTCGCCCGTGTTCGCCATCGTCCCCGTGACGGGGCCGCCACTGCTCTGCACCGCGATACCGTCCCGCGTCACGCTCACCGTCACGTACGCCGTGAACTCGGCGAGATCCGATTCGAGCCGCGAGAGGCCGATGTCCGTCACCGACGCGTCGGTCGCGGTCAGGGTCTGCCGGGCCGCGTCCTTCGTCGTGTCCGCCGTCTCGTCGAACTCGGCACGCATCTCGTCGCTGAGCACCGCACGCGCGGCGTCGAAATCCTCGTCGATCGTCGTGTGGTCGTACCCGTAGAGCGTCTGCAACGCGTTCGCCGCGGCCGCGGTGACCTCGGACGTCGCCCCGGCGTCCACCCACGCCCGGTTGTCGACGGCCGCACCCGGCCGGAACGCCGCGATCACCGCGAAGGCCGCCAGTGCGACCGCCACGACACCGACGATCGCCGCCGCGAACCACGGTGGCCGCCCGCCCGGCCGCGCCGGGCGCTCCGCCTCGATCGTCGGCATGGGCCGGGACGGGGACGACGCCGATGCGGGTGCCTGTGCCGGAACCTGCTGCTGCGGGGCCTGCTGCAGCGGCGCGGCAGGCTTCGGTGCCGGCTGCCCTGGGGGCTTCTGCTCCGGCTGCTCGGGGGACTTCTGCTCCGGCTCGGCAGGGCGCGGCGGCCGTGGCGGGTCCGCCGGTCGGCCGCGCGTCCCCGCGACGGGAGGGCGACGCTTCCCGGTCGGCGCGGGGCGACGCACCCTACCGGCCGGTCGCGGCGTGCCCGGACGCTTGCCGCCCGGTGCGCTGCTGTCGTCGTTGTCGGAAGTAGCCATCATCACCTGGTCTCGATCGTTCTCGTCCGCGAGCTCGTGCCGTCAGCCGCCGGGCGCAGGAGCCGGCTCGGGCTGCTGCTCACCGTCCGGCTGCTCGGGCTGGGCCTCGCCCTCCGGAGCGGGCTCGGACCCGGGAATCGGCCCCGAACCGAGGTCGACCGGCACGCCGATCGGCTCGACGGACGCCGCCTTCCACGTCCCGCCGTCCTCCTGGACGCCGAGCCGCATCGTGATCCTGCTCGCGCGGTACTGCTCCGGCCACGTCATCGTCTGCTCGATCACGACGAGTGCGGTCGCGGTCCTTCCGTCGGTGTCGAGCTCGGTGAGGGTCGAGCCGACGACCTCCGCGGTCGACGTCCCGCCCTGCTGCCGGAGCTCGTCCGTGATCCCCGCCTCCGTCGCGTCGAGGTCCCGGTTCATCTCGTCGCCCACGATCGACGACCGCATGTTCTCGAAGGACGCCTCGAAGTCGCCCGAATCGACGGTGTTGAGGTTGATCGCGGCCTGCTGAGCGCCGGCGAGCGCGTCGTCGCGGACATCGGCCGTGCCCTTGTCCACGACGAGGGCGTGGATCCAGCCGTAACCGAACCACCCGGCGGCCCCGAGCGCGACGACCGCTGCGACGATCGCCGCCACCAGAGCTGTCGTCGCCGAGCTGCCCCGCCCGCGTCGTGTGTCGTACGGCGGCTCGGACGGCCCGTTGTCGTCCGGGCCGCGATCTGCCCAGGAGGTACTACTCGTCACATCGAACACCCTACTGATCGTCTCGTTGCCGACCGTTCCCACGGGCGCCAGCGGCACCCGCGGCGTCACCGCGGCGTCACTCCCACCAGCGGCGCGAGCTGCGACGCGATGGGGTTGAGATCGAGGCGGTCGGAGTCCTGCTTCGGCGTCGAATCCCACGGCTGCGGCGTGTTCGGATCCGCGTACACAATGCGATTCGCGCTCCGGACACCTGTCACGCTTCCCTGCGGCACCTCACACGACGCCGCACTGTTGAACGGGAAGTCCTGCTGCGTGTCGTCGAAGTTCGGGTTCTCCGCGCGCATCCGGTCGAGGATCGCGTGCGTTCCCTCGTAACCGAGCGTGCACGACGGCGGCCGGTTGGTCTCGAGCACGATGCCCTGGTGGACGGTGCCGTCGCCGGGGGCGATCGTCGATGCGGCCGCCGACACACCCGGGAGGAACAGCAGCAGCGGACGCAGCGCGACGGCCTGCGGCGCGAGCTTCTCGCCGAAGGTCGCGAGATTCTGCAGGCCCACCGTGAGGCCCGGACCCGCCTGGTTCACGAAGGTGCCGACCTCGTCGCTCGCCGGCACACCGTTGTCGATCACGGCACGCAGGTCGCCGTCGCTCGACCGGAGCGTCGCGGTGACCTCGTCGAGCGACCGGCTGAACGAACGAATCGTGGACGACTGCTCCGACTGCGTCTCGAGGACGGTCCGGCTGTCGCGGATCAGGGCGAGCGTCTGCGGCAGATTCTCGACGGCGGTCTCGGTCAGCGTCGAGAGCGAATCCGCGAGCTGCCCGATGTCGTCGCCGCGCCCGTCGAGCGCCACACCGAGTTCGTGGACGACCGTCGTGAAGTCGTCGAGCGGAACCGACTTCACGAAACCGTCGATGTTGAGGAGCACCGTCTCGATCGGCACGGGCCGCTCGGAGTCGGTGATGATCGAGCCCTCTTCGAGGTACGGCCCCTGGTCGGTGTCGGGCTGCAGATCGACGTACTGCTCGCCGATCGCGGAACGGTTCGCGACGACTGCCTTCGACGACGCCGGAATGTCCGGGCCGCCGGTGTCGATCTCGAGGTTCACCGCGACGCCCGTCGACGTCAGTTCGAGCGCGCCGACACGACCGACCGACACACCGCGATAGGTCACCTCGGCGTTCGTGAACACGCCACCGGTGTCCGGCATCTCGACGCGGACGGTGTACATGCCGAAACCGACCAGCTTGTCGAGCCGCACGTACTTGGCACCGACGTAGACGACGCCGAGGACGGCGACCACGACGAACGCGATCAGCTGGATGCGGACCAGTCTCGACCTCATCGGCCACCCCCGATTCCGAACTGCTGCAGGAAGTCGTCGAAGGGGTTCGACGGCGCGGGCGCGGCGCCCGGCTCGCCCGCCGCGGGAGCGCCGGGCAGTCCGGGAAGCCCCGGAATCTCGGGGAGCTCGGGGAACTCGGGCAGGATCGGCAGCAACGACACCGTCGGCCAGCCGGCACGCGGGCCGTTGCCGTCGACGTACGGATTGTTCGGGTCGATCACCGGCTTCGGTTCACCCCATCGCGGCGGAACGTAGACGGGGTCTCCCCTGCCCACGCCGAGCCCGCTCAGCGTCTCGCCGATCTGGGTGTCGACCGTGAGCCAGAGGTTCACCGAACCGCCGAGCGCGACCTGCTCGACGCCGTCCGGGAACGGCACCGTCGGCAGGAACGGCAACGCGTTCGGCAGATCGTCGCCGGCCGCGGCGAGCGACTGCAGGATCGGCCGCAATGCGAGCAGATCGTTGATGAGATCGTCGCGCGACCTCGTCAGCACGTCGGTGCCGACCGCGCCGAGCCGGTCGAGCTGCGTGAGCAACTGCGTGAACTGCGGCCGCTGCTCCTCGAGCACACCGGTCGCGACCGGAAGCTCGTCGAGGATCGCGGCGATCTTGTCGTTCTGTTCGCGCGTGCGCGCGGAGAGGACGTCGAGACCGTCGAGGGCGCGAGTGATGTCGTCACGCTGCTGGTTCAGCCCGTCCACGAGCTGATTGGTCTGATCGAGCAGGTTCTTCACGCCCTGTTCGCGGCCGTCGAGCGCCGTACTCAGTTCGTGCACGACGGGCTGCAACTGCGCGACGCCGCCACCGTTGAGCAGCAGCGACAACGCACCGAGCACCTCTTCGATCTGCGTCGCCTCGCGGGTCGCCGACAGCGGGATGGTCGCGCCGTCCGCGAGCCTCGCGGACGCAGGGTCCTGCGGCGGCGCCGAGATCTGGATGAACTTCTCACCGAGCAGGTTCGTCTGATCGACGGTCGCGACGGCGTTCGCGGGAAGGTCCACGCTCTCGGCGAGCAGCACGTCGACCGTCGCCGTCCAGCCGTCCTCGCCGACCGCGATGCCGTCGACCCGCCCGATGGGGACACCGTCGACCTTGACGGCGGTCTGCGGCACGAGGTCGAGCACGTCTCGGAACTCGATCGTGATGTGCATCGGGTCGTCCCCGATGTCGGGGCCGCCCGGCAGCGGGATCCCGTAGATCCCTTCGGACGAACACGACGCGAGGGTCGCCGTGGCGACGGCCGCGGCGATCACAGCGACGATGCGGCGCGGAGCGCGATGGGCGTTCACTGTCCTCCTCCGCTCGAGAAGCTCTCGAATCGCGGCGACACGTTGCCCGGCACGGTGCCAGGCACGACGGTCCCCTCGATGTTCTGGCCGCTCAGGATCCCGAACGGCAGATTCGTCGTCGGCGTCCGGTAGCCCTCGGTGATCTGCGCCGCGACGCCCGCGCACTGGTCGACCAGCGGCTGGACCTGCCGGCCCAGCGCCTCGAAGTCGGGATCTCCCGGCACGAGGGCACCGAGGTCGAGGAGCTGGCAGATCGCGTCGCCCGGATCCTGCAGTTCCGGGAAGTGCACGCGGGAGGCGAGCACGCCGGCCTCGGCGTCGTACGAGTTGACGAGATTCGAGATCGCGAGCGGCAGCAACGTGAGCGCGTTGACGAGCGAATCGCGGTTGTCCGCGACGGTCTGCGTGATGGGGACGAGGCCGTCGATGTTCCGGGTCAGCATGTCGCGGTTGTCGCGCACGAACTCCGCGACGTCGGCGAGCGCGGGACCGAGCGTCGCGAGTGCCGCCTCGAGATCGGTGCGCTCGGACGACAGGAACCCCGCGACCGACTCGAGTTGCGTGTTGAACTCGCGCACCTGCTGATCGTTCGCGGCGAGCGCGCTCACGAACGTCTGCAGATTGCGGACGGTGCCGAACAGGTCGCCGCGGTAGTCGTCGAGCGTGCGGGTCGCGTTGCTCAGATCCTCGATCGTCTGCCCCAGCGCGGCGCCGTTGCCCTCGAGATTCTCCGCGCCGCTGCGCAGGAAATCCGAGAGTGCGCCGTCGGCGTTGGCGCCGTCCGGGCCGAGCGCCGACGTGAGCTGCTCGATGCTCGAGTACAGCTCGTCGACCTCGACGGGCGTCGCGGTCCGCTCACGCGGGATCGTCGCGCCGCTCGTCATCGTCGCGCCGCCGGTGTAGGCGGGAGCGAGCTGGACGTAGCGATCGGCGACCACCGAGGGCGTCACCTGCGCTGCGCGCGCATCGGCCGGGATGTCGATCCCCCGGTCGACCCGCAACTGCACCTGGACGACGTCGCCCTGCGGTTCGATGCCGGTGACGGTGCCGACCTTCACGCCGAGGATCCGGACGTCCGATCCCTCGTAGATGCCGACCGACTTGTCGAAGTAGGCCGTGATCTTCGTCGTTCCCGCGCGGGCGAACACCCACCACAACACGAACGCGATCAGCACCACGACGACCGTCGCGATCGCCGTGATCGTGATCGCACGCCGCTTGGCGGACGCCTTCTTCCGCTCGGCCGCCGCCTCGTCGTCGGCAGTGGTGTCGGGCTCGGTCTGCGACTCGCTCATGTCAGTTCACCCCCAGAGTGCGTCCCGGAGGCCGTTCGCCCGGAATCTCGGGCAGCCCCGGCGGCAGCAGGTTCACGATCACCTGATCGAACCACCGGCCGTTGCCGACGACGTTCGTGTAGAGCCGCACGAACGGTTCGTAGAGTTTCATCGCCTCGTCGATGCTGCCGAGGTTGTCGTTGAGCAGCGTCACGACCCGGTCGAGGCTGTCGAGCGCGGGCCCGATCTGCTCGCGGTTGTCGGCGACGAGCGCGGACAGTTCCTGCGAGACCCGTTGCGTGCCCGTGAGCACCTGACCGATCGCCTGCTTGCGGGCGTCGAGCTCGGCGAGCAGCAGCCCGGCATCCGAGATGAGCTTCGTGAACTCCTCGTTGCGGTCGGCGAGGATCTCCGTCGTCCGCGACGTCGCCTCGAACAGGGTGCGCAGTTCCTGATCGCGACTCGCGATCGTCTGCGACAACCGGCTCACGCCGTCGAGCGACGCACGGATGTCGTCGGGCGTGCCCGAGAAGGCCTCCGAGAGCGTTCGCATACTCGTCGCCAACTGCTCGGTGTCGATGTCGTTCACGGTGTCGGCCGCGGCCGAGAACGCCTCGACGACGTCGTACGGCGACGTCGTGCGCTCCAGCGGGATCGCGTCGTCCGGTCGCAGAGTGTCCGATCCGCGCGGGTCGAGCGCGAGGAACTTCTGTCCGAGGAGCGTCTTGATCCGGATCGACGCCGACGTCTGGTCGCCGATCCACGCTCCACTGACCCGGAACTCGACCTCGACGCGGTCACCCGCGAGTTCGACGGAGTCGACCGTGCCGACCTTGACACCCGCGACGCGCACCTCGTTGCCGGAGGTGAGGCCCGCGGCCTCCGAGAACTCCGCCTTGTACTTCGAGCCCGCACCGACGATCGGCAGCGAATCGAGCGACATCGCCGCGACGGTGAGCAGCACGATCACGAGAATTCCGATGGCTCCCGACACCGCGGGAGAACGCCGGCGGCTCACTGGCCCTGCCCCTGCAACTGGCGCATACCTTCCTGCGTGCAGCGCTGGGCCGCATTGGTGTAGATCGGCTGATTGACCGTCGGCAGCCCCGTGGGCAGATTCAGGTGGGGCGAGTTGCCCGGCCCCGCGACGATGTCGATTCCGCACAGATAGAACTGGAACCACGATCCGTAGCTCGCGGCGCGCCCGAGCGCCTCGAGCTTGACGGGGAACGTCTTCAACGTCGCGTCGAGCGCGTCCTCGTTGCGGATGAGGGTGTCCGACAGCGTCGTGAGTGCGGCGATCGAATCCGTCACCGCGGGACGCGTCGGTTCCAGAATGTCCGCGGTGGCGTTCGTCAGCCCCGCGAGCGACGACACGGCCGAGCCGATCGCGCCGCGGTCGGCCGCCAGTCCCGTCACGAGCTGCTGCGTGTTCACCAGCAGCGCGTCGAACTCGTCGCCGCGTTCGTTGACCGTCGCGAGGACGGAGTTGAGGTTGTCGATGACCTCACCGATCACGCGGTCCTTGTCGGCGACGGTGTTCGTGAGGCTCGCAGTGTTGCGAACGAGCTGGTCGATGGTCCCCGCCTCCCCCTGGAACACCTGGATGATCTGGTACGAGAGCTTGTTGACGTCGTCGGCGCTGAGTGTCTGGAACAGCGGCCGGAAGCCGTTGAAGAGCGTCGTGAGATCGACTGCGGGCCGGGTCTGCTCGTACGGGATCGCCCCGCCGGCGGAGATCCTCGTCCCCTGCGATCCGTCGCCCTGTTCGAGAGCGATGTAGCGCTGACCGACGAGATTTCGGTATCGCAGGCTCGCGATCGTGCTGCCGGGCAGCCAGTCCCGGTCCTGGACCGAGAACTGGACGCGCGCTCGGTTGTTGTCGACGATCTCGATCGTCTCGACCTGGCCGACGCGCACGCCGGCGATCCGCACCTCGTCGCCTTCGTTGAGGGACGTGACGTCCGAGAACGTCGCGTCGAACTTCGTGCCGCCTCCGCCGCCGATGTTGGCGATGGTCACGGCGAGCAGTCCGGTCGCGAGCACTGTCACGACCGCGAACACGATCAGCTTGATCAGCGGTGCTGCCAGCCCTCTCATCGGATACTCACCTCCGCTCCCCGTAGCGCGGGTGCCCCCACGGCCGTCGTCCATCCCGGCACGTCGTCCGGCTCGATTCCCCCTGCTTCGGCATAGACGACCTGCAGGGTCTCCCGCTCGATCGCCGAGCCCGCGTATGCGGCCGGCTGCACCTCGGCGCCTGCCCCGACGGGAACGACGGGCGGCGAGGGCTCGCCCCAGCCGGGAACCTGGTCCGGGACACCCGGCGGTGCCGGCAGCGCATCGAACCACGTCTCGCCCGGATTCCGCGACGGCGGCTGGTAGGAGCCGTCGTTGTACGACGATCCGCCCGGGTACTGCGGGAAGAACTCGCCCGCGAGCTTGTAGCCGTCGTAACAGGCCGGCGGCCGGTCGTCGAGAAGCCGCGGCTCGTCCTGGTTGGGCAGGTAGCGGCCCTTGGGGTTCGTGAACTGCACGTTCGCGCGCACTCCCGGGAACGGATCGTCGGGCGCGATGATGTCGCGTGCCGCCGGCGCCGTCCGTGCGAATCCACCGAGCATGCAACCGAAGGTCGGCGACGACCGCGCGAACACCTGCAGCGCCTCCCGCGAATCGGCAGCGAAACTGATGACCTGCTCACGGTTGTTCTCGAGCAGTGCCGCGGTACTCGCCGCGCTCGCTCCGCCCGACGCGTACAGCGCAGCGAGCGTTCCCTGCTTCTCGACGACGGTGTTGCCGGTCACCCGGAGATTGTCGAGCGCGTTCACGAGCTGCGGTCCGGCGTCCGAGTAGGTCTCCGAGAAGTCGGCGAGACCGCGCAGCCCGTCCTGGAGCGCCGGCAGTTCGGTGTTGACCGAACCGAAGATCTGCTCGAGCCGGTCGAGGGTGAAGCCGAACTCCTCGCCGCGACCGCTGAATCCCTGCGCGAGCGCACCGAGTGTGTTGGACAGATCCTGCGGCGGGACGGCCTGCAGGAGCGGCAGCAGTCCGTCGAGGACCTCGCTGATCTCGACTGCGTGCCCGCTGGTGTCCTGATAGAGCGTCGTGCCGTCGGTGACGGCGGGCCCCGGGTCCTCGGGAATCTCGAGGGAGACGAAGCGCTCGCCGAAGAGCGTCTTGGGCAGCAGCCGTGCCGTCGCGTTCGACGGGATCAGCGGCGCCATCGCCGGTTCGATCGCGAGTGTCGAGGTGACCTCGCCGTCCTCGGTCGTCGTCGATTCGACCGTTCCCACGATCACGCCGCGGGCCTTGACGTCGGCCTGCTGCGGCAACGCGTTGCCGACGGTGTCGGTCACGAGCCGGACGGACACGACGCGCGTGAACTGTCCCTGGAACTGACCGATCGTGACGAAGAGGAAGAGCCCGAGCACGACGAAGAACATCACGCCGAGCAGTCTGCGGCGGACCACCGCTCCACGCGTCATCCCGCGACCCTCACCGTCGTCGTGGTTCCCCAGATCGCGAGACCGAGGAAGAAGTCGAGAACTGCGACCGTGACGATCGCCGTGCGCACCGCGCGACCGACGGCGACGCCGACACCGGCCGGGCCGCCCGACGCGTGGTAGCCGTAGTAGCAGTGGATGAGGATCAGCACGAACGCGAAGACGAGCACTTTCGCGAACGAATAGAGAACGTCCTCGGGTGGCAGGAAGAGATTGAAGTAGTGGTCGTACGAGCCGGTCGACTGCCCGTTGACCGTCGTCGTGATCAGCCGTGACGACAGATACGCCGAGAGCAACCCGACGATGTACAGCGGGACGACGGCGACGAAGCCGGCGATCATGCGCGTCGTGACGAGGAACGGCAGGCTCGGCACCGCCATGACCTCGAGCGCGTCGATCTCCTCGGAGATGCGCATCGCGCCGAGCTGGGCCGTGAAGCCACAACCCACCGTCGCGGACAGCGCGAGCGCGGCGACGATCGGGGCGATCTCACGGGTGTTGACGTACGCCGAGAGGAAGCCGGTGAGGACCTGGCTGCCGAGCTGTTCGAGGGCCGCGAAGCCCTGCATGCCGACGACGACGCCCGTGAAGCCGGACATCATCACGATCACGCCGATCGTGCCGCCGATGACGGCGAGCGCGCCGCTGCCGAAGCTCACCTCGGCGAGAAGCCGCAGCACTTCCTTGCGGTAGTGGACCAGCGTGTGCGGGATCCACGCGATCGAGCGCGAGTAGAAGGACATCTGCTCGCCCGCGCGGTCGAGAACGTTGAGCGGGACCCGCCCGATCTTCCGGGCACGGATGAGGGCGCGGTCACCGCGGCCGCGTGCAATGGTCATTCCGTCACGACCCCTTCGCCGGGACGATCTGCAGGTAGACCATCGTGAGTATGAGGTTTGCGAAGAACAGCAGCAGGAAGGTGATCACGACCGACTGGTTCACGGCGTCGCCGACGCCCTTCGGTCCGCCCTTCGGATGCAGGCCCTTGTACGAGGCGACGACGCCCGCGATGACACCGAAGACCGCGGCCTTGATCTCGCCGATCCAGATGTCCGGCAGCTGTGCGAACGCCGAGAACGACTGCAGGTAGGCACCGGGATTGCCGCCCTGCAGGACGACGTTGAAGAAGTAGCCGCCCGCGATGCCGACGACGGCGACGAGGCCGTTGAGCAGGAGCGCGACGAGCACCATCGCGAGAACTCGGGGCACGACGAGCCGCTGGATGGGGTTGATACCCAGCACTTCCATCGCGTCGATCTCTTCACGAATCGTGCGCGAGCCGAGGTCGGCCGTGACGGCGGAGCCGGCCGCGCCGGCGATGAGCAACGCCGTCACGAGCGGGCTGCCCTGCTGGATGACGGCGAGCACGCTGGCGGCACCGGTGAAATTCTCGGCGCCGAGCTGGCGGATCAGCGATCCGGTCTGCAGCGACACGATGGCACCGAACGGAATGGCGACCATCGCCGTCGGGAGGATCGTCACGCTTGCGATGAACCACGCCTGCTCGATGAACTCCCGGAACTGGAACGGCCGGCGAAAAGTGTTCCGGACGACGTCGACGAACAGTTCGACGATATTGCCCGCTTGTGTCAGTGCACCGTTGATCGGTTTGAGAACCGCGACGCGGGTGTCCCCCATGTGGCCTGCCTACCCTCGCTCGTCGTTCTGATACCCGGACCCCCGTACCACCGGTATCACCTGTGTGTCGTCGTCTGCTCCTGCGTAGTTTCGGTTCTGCTGCGCGGTCGCGTACTCGATCGTGTCCGAATTGTCGTCTGCGCTCGCGTACTCATCGTAGGAGTGATCCGCGTACTGATCGGCTTCGTCGTCCAGCGAGTCGCGAATTGCCGCCTGCGCCTTCTCGGGCAGCGTGTGCAGGATCTCGCGGACGCGCTCGCGGCGCCGGCCGACGGCCTTGCGTTCGGGAGTACCGGGCGTGGCCTCCATCTGCGGGACGATGCCTTCGACGTCCTCGACGCCGCCGGGATGGTGGCCCTCCTCGACCATCGCCTTCTCGGCGGCCATCGTGGCCTCGTCCTTCTCCTCGGACATGCCGATCGGGCCGATCATCGTTCCGTTGAGGAACTGCTTGACGACGGGCTCCTCGCTCGTGAGCAGGACCTCGCGCGGACCGAACATCACCAGGTGACGGCGGAAGAGCATCCCGATGTTGTCGGGGACCGTGCGCGCGAGGTTGATGTTGTGCGAGACGATGAGGATCGTCGCGTCGATCTCGGCGTTGATGTCGATGAGGGTCTGGCTGATGTACGTGGTGCGGACCGGGTCCAGGCCGGAGTCGGGCTCGTCGACGAGGATGATCTGCGGATCGAGCACGAGAGCCCGCGCGAGGCCGGCGCGTTTGCGCATACCACCGGAGATCTCGCCGGGAAGCTTGTCCTCGGCACCGACGAGGCCGGTGATCTCGAGCTTCTCCATCACGATCTTGCGGATGTCGGATTCGCTCTTCTTCGTGTGCTCCCGCAACGGAAACGCAACGTTGTCGTAGAGGTTCATCGAACCGAAGAGCGCGCCGTCCTGGAACAAGACGCCGAAGAGCTTGCGGATCTCGTAGAGCTCCTTCGAGGAGCACTGCAGGATGTCCGTGCCGTCGATGACGATCCTGCCTCGCTCCGGCCGCAACAGGCCGATGAGCGACTTCAGGAAGACGGACTTGCCCGTACCGGAAGGTCCGAGCAGCGCGCTGACCTCACCTTTCGGGAGGGTCATCGTGACGTCCTGCCAGATCTTCTGTGTGCCGAAGGACTTGGTCAAATCCTCGACTGCGACCTCGACACCCATTTCCACCCTCCACGACCGATGCTGGCGCCTGCGCCCTGACTCTTGTGGGTTGCGTCACCTTACCGCACCGGATTGTTAACCACGACACGCATCCTACTCATGAGTAAGGAAATGAAGCAACACGGGCATACCGATCCGCCTCCCCGGTCCGCCACAACATTCCGTACCGAATGTTCTTGCCGCAACGAAGGATTCGCCATCCGGACGAACCCGACCCGGAAACGGCGAAGGCCGCCTCCCCGACGTATCGGGGAGGCGGCCTTCGTGTTGGCCGGCGCGGCAACAGAGCCGCGCGCGAGGCACGTCCTACTTGACGGTGACCTTCGCGCCGGCAGCCTCGAGCTTCTCCTTGGCGGCGTCCGCGGCGTCCTTTGCGACCTTCTCGAGGATCGGCTTCGGAGCGCCCTCGACGAGGTCCTTCGCCTCCTTCAGGCCCAGGCCCGAGACGACCTCACGGACGACCTTGATGACCTGGATCTTCTTGTCGCCGGCACCCTCGAGGATGACGTCGAACTCGTCCTGCTCCGACTCGGCCGGAGCGTCGCCGCCCGCAGCCGGGGCGTCGGCAGCGGCGACCGCGACCGGAGCAGCAGCGGTGACCTCGAAGGTCTCCTCGAATGCCTTCACGAACTCCGAGAGCTCGAGGAGGGTGAGCTCCTTGAACTGGTCGAGCAGTTCCTCGGTGCTGAGCTTCGCCATGATGGCGTCCTTCCTGTAAGTCCTGCGTCGCCGATCCGCGACACACAGGTGTGTTTCGGTTGTTGTCGAGCTATCCGATGCGGATCAGCTGTCGGCAGCCTCGGCGGGAGCCTCGGTGGCTCCGCCTTCGGCGGCCTTCTTCTCCTGCAGCGCGGCGGCAAGGCGTGCCACCTGCGAAGCGGGAGCGTTGAACAGGCCTGCGGCCTTTGCCAAGTTGCCCTTCATCGCGCCGGCGAGCTTGGCCAACAGCACCTCGCGGGACTCGAGGTCCGCGATCCGGTTGACCTGGTCCACGGACAGCGCAGCGCCGTCCATGTACCCGCCCTTGATGACGAGAGCCTTGTTCTCCTTAGCGAAGTTCTTGAGCGCCTTCGCTGCGTCGACCGGCTCGCCCTTGATGAACGTGATGGCGGTCGGACCGACGAACAGGTCGTCGAGGCCTTCGACGCCGGCTTCCGCCGCCGCACGCTTGACCAGGGCGTTCTTGGCGACGGAGTAGGTAGCACCCTCGCCGAGTGCGCGTCGCAGGGTCGTCAGGCTGCCCACCGAGAGACCGCGGTACTCCGTGATCACAGCGGCAGTCGAACCCTTGAACTGCTCGGCGATCTCCGCGACCGCGGAAACCTTCTCAGGCTTTGCCATACTTCGCCTCCTCTCGTGACAGTCGTCGTCCTACGGCGAGTCCGCCGGGACCCGGAAACGACGAACGCCCCGGCGCAGGGGCACGGGGCGTAGGGAGGCATCTCCACACGAGAAATCCTGCGGCACCGGCGGACCGGGCCTCGGGCTTCTCGACCTCGTTCTCCTGCGTGGGCCGCCGGACGAATCCGGACCTTCATTCGCCGTTCGCGGGGAACGGCGAAGACCAACGGTCTCTGGTAGAACACAATTTCGGTTGAGCTGCGGTGCACGCACCGCATACCGCGAGCAAGTCTACAGACCGGCAGCGCATGCGCCAAATCGCCCCCCGGCGGCATCGTCGGCGGAAGCGCGGCAGCACACCCGCAGATGCGCGACGGCCCGGCACGGAGTCCGTGCCGGGCCGTCTGCACTGCAGTACGTCGGAGACGTGGAAGAGATCGTCACCTGTCGCCGAGAAGGCGACTCAGGCGTCGGTCTCCAGGAGATTGCGGGTGCGGCTCGGGTCCACCGGGATGCCCGGTCCGGTGGTGGTCGAGACCGTCACCTTCTTGACGTAACGACCCTTGGCCGACGACGGCTTCGCACGCAGGATCTCGTCGAGAGCCGCGCCGTAGTTCTCCACCAGCTTCTCGGTGTCGAACGAGGCCTTGCCGATCACGAAGTGAAGGTTGGCCTGCTTGTCGACGCGGAAGTTGATCTTGCCGCCCTTGATGTCGTTGACGGCCTTCGTGACGTCCGCCGTCACGGTGCCGGTCTTCGGGTTCGGCATCAGACCACGCGGGCCGAGCACGCGGGCGATGCGGCCGACCTTCGCCATTTGGTCCGGCGTCGCGATCGCGGCGTCGAAGTCGGTCCAGCCGCCCTGGATACGCTCGATCAGGTCCTCGGACCCGACGGCGTCCGCGCCTGCGGCCTCGGCCTCGGCTGCCTTCTCGCCGACGGCGAAGACGACGACGCGAGCGGTCTTGCCCGTGCCGTGCGGCAGGTTGACGGTGCCGCGGACCATCTGGTCCGCCTTACGGGGGTCGACGCCGAGACGGATGGCGACCTCGACGGTCGCGTCCATCTTCGTCGAACCGGTCTCCTTGGCGAGCTTCGCCGCCTGAAGCGGGCTGTAGAGCGCGTCCGGATCGACCTTCTCAGCGGCGGCGCGGTACGCCTTGCTGCGCTGTGCCATGGTGTGTCCTCACTCGGACGCCGCATGTTCGGCGTCCCGGTCGGTCGTGGTGATCAGGGCCTGGCCAGCCCTCCCACGGAAAAACAGTATTGCTGGGTTCTGCTCAGGCCTTCGTGCCTCAGGCCTCGCTACAGGGAGACCTTCGTACCTCAGGCCTCGCTACAGGGAGACCTTCGTACCTCAGGCCTCGACGGTGATACCCATCGAGCGAGCGGTGCCGGCGATGATCTTCGCGGCCTGCTCGATGTCGTTCGCGTTGAGATCTTCCTGCTTGGTCTTCGCGATCTCGCGCACCTGATCCATGGTCACGGTCGCGACCTTGGTCTTGTGCGGCTCGCCCGAGCCCTTCTGCACGCCGGCGGCCTTGAGCAGCAGCTTGGCGGCGGGAGGGGTCTTGAGCTTGAAATCGAACGAGCGGTCTTCGTAGACCGTGATCTCGACGGGCACGACGTTGCCACGCTGCGACTCGGTCGCGGCGTTGTACGCCTTGCAGAACTCCATGATGTTGACGCCGTGCTGGCCCAGTGCGGGGCCGACGGGCGGTGCAGGGTTGGCCTGGCCGGCCTGGATCTGGAGCTTGATCAGCCCTGCGATCTTCTTCTTGGGGGGCATCTCGGTTCCTGATTTCGTGCTGGTTGGGTTTCTTGCGTACTGCAGTGCAAGTTTCGGGTGGGAGTGCGTGCACGCCCGGCCGGAGCGAACGTCAGATCTTGGCGACCTGGTTGAAGCCCAGTTCGACCGGTGTCTCGCGTCCGAAGATCGACACCAGGACCTTGAGCTTCTGCTGCTCCGCGTTGACCTCGCTGATGCTCGCGGGGAGCGTCGCGAACGGGCCGTCCATGACGGTGACCGATTCGCCGACCTCGAAGTCGACCTCGACGACGGGCTTCGCGGCAGCGCCGCCACCCTGCGAAGCGGCCTCGCCCGAGGACGCCGCGGCAGCGGGCTTCTTCTCGTCCTGCTGCGGGAGCAGGAACTTGATGACCTCGTCGATCGACAGCGGCGACGGGCGCGACGTGGCGCCGACGAATCCGGTGACACCGGGGGTGTTGCGGACCGCGCCCCACGACTCGTCGTTGAGTTCCATCCGCACGAGGATGTAGCCCGGCAGCACCTTGCGATTGACCTGCTTGCGCTGGCCGTTCTTGATCTCGGTGACCGACTCGGTGGGAACCTCGACCTGGAAGATGTAGTCGCCGACGTCGAGGTTCTGGACGCGAGTCTCGAGGTTGGCCTTCACCTTGTTCTCGTAACCGGCGTACGAGTGGATGACGTACCAGTTGCCGGGAGCGCGGCGCTGTGCTGCCTTGAACTCGGCGACGGGGTCGACCTCGTCCTCGGCGTCTTCGGCGTCGGGAGCCTGCTCGGCGGTGTTCTCGTCTGCGGTGTTCTCTTCGACGGCGGTCTCCTCGACCGCGACGTCGGTGGAGATGTCGGTGCTCTCAGGTGCAGCCTCGACGTCGACTGCCGCGTCGGCAGCGACACGCTCGCCGGTGGCCGGGTCGACCACGGTCTCGTTCGTGTCGTTCTCGGGGGTGCTCACTGCGGCACTCGCTTCCTCTCGTCTTCTCCGTTCACTCGGCCGCCGCGCGGCCGATGCGTCATCCGAACAGCCAGTCCACGCCCTGGACGACGGCCGTGTCGAGCAGTCCGATGAACGTCACCATGAACGCCATGAACACCAGGACGACGGTCGTGTAGGTGATCATCTGCTTGCGGTTCGGCCAGATGACCTTCCGCAGCTCGGCGATCACCTCGCGGATGAACCGACGCAGGCGCTTGAAGATGTTGCCCCGGCCAGCCTTGCCGTCGGCGGTCCGGACGCCCCCGCGGGACGTCGACGCACTGTCCACTGTGCCACGCACGGGGTTCCGGTCGCTTTCACTCGACCGAGCCGAGCGTCCGCGGCGCTTGCCGGACGGGACGGCGCCGGTGTCGTTCGAGGAGCGGCCGGACGAGGTGGCGTCCGATGCGCCGCCCTCGTCGGTGGCGTCGCCGTCGCGCTTCGCGCGATCCTCGCTCACATCGTTCCTCTCGATCGCCGGCGTTCGTCGATGCAGGGGCGACAGGACTTGAACCTGCAACCTGCGGTTTTGGAGACCGCTGCTCTGCCAGTTGAGCTACGCCCCTTCGGCCGATCCGGCACCCGCGAGCGGGGGCGTCGTCGACCACTCTGCGACCACATGACACGCGCGCCACCGGACGGTAGCGCGCGACCTGGATGCGATCCCAGAAATCCGAGTGTACTTCATGCGCGGAGGAAGAACCCAA
This sequence comes from Rhodococcus rhodnii NBRC 100604, assembly GCF_001894925.1. Classification (GTDB taxonomy): domain Bacteria; phylum Actinomycetota; class Actinomycetes; order Mycobacteriales; family Mycobacteriaceae; genus Rhodococcus_F; species Rhodococcus_F rhodnii. The sequence goes on from NZ_BCXD01000001.1 coordinate 258,086, forward strand.
TCCGGCTGGTCAGGCCAGCTGGACCGTGGCCGTCGCGCGGCCGAAGACCTTCTTGCCCGCGGACTTCGCGACGATCGCGACGACCGCGGTCCTGCTGTCGGCGTCGACCGACTTGACCTTGCCCGTGAACTCGACCTCGGCGGCGCTGTCGGCCGGCACGAACACCGGGCTCGTGAAGCGCACGTTGTACTCGCGTACGGCACCCGGATCGCCGAGCCACGACGTCACGAAGCCGGCACCGAGACCCATCGTGAGCATGCCGTGCGCGACGACGTCGGGAAGCCCGGCGAGCTTGGCGACCTCGTCGCTCCAGTGGATCGGGTTCGGATCGCCCGAGACGCCCGCGTAGTTCACGAGGTTGCCGCGGGTCAGCGTGACCGTCCGCGGAGGAAGCTCGTCGCCCGCGGCGACACCGGAGAAATCACGACGCGACATGCATCATCACATCCTTCACAGCATGGGCGATGTTCTCGTCCACCTCACCGCCACTGCGTGCGACCAGCGTCGTCCACGTCGTCTGGACCAGCTCGCCGTTCTGGTCGGTGACGATGTTCTTGGTGACGATGATGTCGCTGCCCGCGGCCTGCCGGAACGACTCGAGGTGGACGTCGCAGACGAGGCGGTCGCCCACCTGGATCGGCTTGTGGAACTCGAGCCGCTGATCGGTCTGCATGATCTGGCTGAGGTCGTATCCCGTCACGACCTCGTCGAACAGCCTGCGCTGCGCGATGATCCCGACCAGCGAGATGAAGGTGAGCGGCGCGAGCATGCCGTCGTAGCCGAGGCCCTTCGCGGCGTCCTCGTCGTGATGCGCAGGGTGCGCGTCGAGCACCGCTCGTGCGTACTCGCGCACCTTCTCACGCCCGACCTCGTAGAAGTCCTCGACGCGGTAGTGATGGCCGACCATCGACGCCGCGTGGGCGGCGGGATCGGCGGGGACCTCGGTCGAACGCTGCTCGAGCTCGGTGCCGACGACCTCGGCGGTGTCGGACGGATCGAGCGCGGACTGCAAGGGATTCACCGGCTACCTCCACATCGGTGTCGCCGGGCGTATCGCTCGCCACGAACCCCTGGACGCGCGATGCGCCGGAACCGAGGGTTCCGGCGCATCGCGGCAGCGTCCGTGGCGGGCGTGTCGCCCGGCTCGGCCTCGAACTTCTCTCGCGAGCTCTTACTTGGACTCGCGGTGCGCGCGGTGGGTACCGCAGTTCGGGCAGAACTTCTTGATCTCCAAGCGATCGGGGTCGTTGCGCCGATTCTTCTTGGTGATGTAGTTGCGGTGCTTGCACACCTCGCATGCCAAGGTGATCTTGGGCCGAACGTCGGTCGAGGAGGCCACGGGATGCCTTTCGGTGGTTCCGTCCGGCTTCGACGCCGGGACGGGGTGTTCAGGTGATTCGGTTCTTGCTGTGTAGCGGTGACCGGGCTCGAACCGGTGACCTCACGATTATGAGTCGTGTGCTCTAACCAACTGAGCTACACCGCCTCGCTCACGGGGCGAGACTCGCATCGCGTCCCGATCACGTTCAGGCGCCCGAAGAGCGTTCAGGCGCCCGAAGAGACAAATACATCTCCGAAGAGATGTGGCACCTCAGGTCCAGCGAGCCCCCTGACGGAATCGAACCGTCGACCTTTTCCTTACCATGGAAACGCTCTGCCGACTGAGCTAAGGGGGCGTGCTTCGTGCGCGCATCACTGCGCTCCGAAGCCTTGACGAGATTACACAGTGTTCCGTCGCAGTTCCAAATTGCCTGGTCACGGCAGTTCGGTCAGTCGACGACGCTCGTCACGCCGAAGGCCCGGCACGAGAGATCGTGCCGGGCCTTCGGTGGTGGCAGGTGTAGGATTCGAACCTACGTAGGCGTAAGCCGACGGATTTACAGTCCGCTCCCATTGGCCGCTCGGGCAACCTGCCGTGCGCATTCGAGGAGTGCGATCGCTCGCCCTCGGTGCGGGATCGAGAATACAACGAACCGCCCCCCGAAACGCAAACCGGGTGGATACGGCACGTGACGACCCGATAGCGTCGACGTCGCCGGCACCACGAGGGCGCCGGCGACGTTCGTGCGATCTCGACCTTCATGCAGTTTCGACGACCCCGGGAGTGGTGACCAGTGGCTGATTCGTCCTTCGATGTGGTGAGCAAGGTGGACCGACAGGAGGTCGACAACGCTCTGCACCAGGCCGCGAAGGAACTGTCGACCCGTTACGACTTCCGCGGTACGGGTGCCTCGATCGACTGGTCGGGCGACGAGGCGATCACGCTCACCGCGGAGACCGAGGAGCGGCTCCTGGCGGCCCTCGACGTCTTCAAGGAGAAGCTGATCCGCCGCGACATCTCGCTCAAGGCGTTCGACGCCGGCGAGCCCGCGCAGTCCGGCAAGACCTACAAGCTCACCGGCTCGCTCGTCCAGGGCATCTCGAGCGAGAACGCCAAGAAGATCTCGAAGAAGATCCGCGACGAAGGCCCCAAGGGCGTCAAGCCGCAGATCCAGGGCGACGAGCTCCGCGTCACGAGCAAGAAGCGTGACGATCTGCAGGCTGTCATCGCGCTGCTCAAAGGCGAGGACTTCGGGATCGCGCTGCAGTTCGTCAACTACCGCTGACGCGGCAGGGGCGGCGGACTAGCGGTCGCCGCCCCATGCCATGCGTTCGAGGCGCTCGATGCGCTCCTTCATCGGCGGATGCGTCGAGAACAGCTTCGCGGCGCGCTCACCCGCACGGAACGGGTTCGCGATCATCGCGTGCGACTGCGCCTCGATCTTGGGGTCGGGCGGCAGGGGCGCGGCCTGCGCCCCCGCCTCGATCTTGCGGAGCGCCGAGGCGAGCCCGAGCGGGTCGCCCGTCAGCTCGGCACCCGACTGATCGGCCTGGTACTCACGAGACCGCGAGACCGCGAGCTTGACGACGGTCGCCGCGATCGGCCCCAGGAGCGACACGAGCAGCAGCGCGATCGGGTTCGCTCCCTGACCGCCACCGCGCCCGCCGAACATGTTCGCGAACATCGCGAAGTTGGCCAGACCGGAGATCACGGCGGCCATCGCACCCGCGATCGACGAGATGAGGATGTCGCGGTTGTAGACGTGACTGAGTTCGTGACCGAGGACGGCACGCAGCTCACGTTCGTTCAGCAGCGACAGGATGCCCGTGGTGCAGCACACCGCGGCGTTGCGCGGATTGCGTCCGGTCGCGAACGCGTTGGGCGCCTGCGTCGGGCTGATGTAGAGCCGCGGCATCGGCTGGTGCGCCGTCGTCGCGAGTTCGCGCACGATCCGGTACATCTCCGGCGCCTGCACCTCGGTCACGGGCTGGGCGTGCATCGACTTCAGCGCGAGCTTGTCGCTGTTGAAGTACACGTAACCGTTCATCCCGACGGCGAGCAGTACCGACACGATCAGGATCGTGCTGTTCTGGAACAGCGATCCGATGAAGACGATCAGCGCCGACATCCCGACGAGCAATCCGAAGGTCTTCATCCCGTTGGAGAAACCGTTCACAGCCACACCTCTTCCGAATCACCGGCTCTCGATGTCAACGTCCGGAGCCCCCGACCGAGTTCCCGAAACCGGTCGAAACGGTCATGCCGCGGGTCGGCGTCGCCCTGCGGAGCCGCTCAGCCGACGCGCGCGATCGTGTAGTCGACGAGGCGGGCGAGCGCGTCGTTCGCGGGGCCGGCGGGCAGCACCTCGAGCTCGGCGTGGGCACGCCGTGCGTACTCGGCGAGCGTCTGCTTCGCCTCGACCATCCCCGTCGACGCCCCGAGCAGTGCGAGCGCTTCGGCGAGCACGTCGTCGTCCGTGACCGGCCCGTCGAGCAGCGCGCGCAGGCGGTCGGCCTCGGGGCCGCTGCCGCGCAGCGCGTACAGCACCGGAAGGGTGTGGACACCCTCGCGCAGGTCGGTCCCCGGCGTCTTGCCGGACTGCTCGGCGACCGACGAGATGTCGATGATGTCGTCCGCGATCTGGAAGGCCGTCCCCACGGCGTCGCCGAGGCGCACGAGCGATTCGATCTGCTCGTCGCTCGCTCCCGAGAACGTGCCGCCGAAGCGCCCCGCCGTCGCGATGAGCGATCCGGTCTTCTCCCACACGACGCGCAGATAGTGATCGACCTCGTCGCGATCACCCGTGACGCCGACCGTCTCGCGCATCTGGCCCGTGACGAGTTCGGCGAACGTCTCGGCGATCACCCGGACCGCGTCGGGTCCGAGGGTCGAGGTGAGCCGTGACGCGTGGGCGAAGAGATAGTCGCCCGCGAGGATCGCCACACTGTTGCTCCACCGCGCGTTGACGCTCGTGGCACCGCGCCGCATCGCAGCCTCGTCCATGACGTCGTCGTGGTACAGCGTCGCGAGATGCACGAGTTCGACGACGACCGCCGACGTCCTCACGGCCTCGGCGGTGGGCTGCGGTCCGAGCTGGGCGGTCAGCAGCGTGAACAGCGGACGGAAGCGTTTGCCGCCCGCCTTCGCGAGATGCAGCGCCGCCTCCGTCAGGAAGTCCTCCCCCTGCGAGAGTTCGGCGACGAGCGCGGTCTCGACGTCGGCCATGCCGTCGCGGACGCTGCGCGCGAGCGCCGGATCGCGCAGATCGACACCCGCGACGACGGTGTCCTCGCCGCCCGCTGCCGTGTCGGTGCTCACGAGTGCACGCTCACGTTCTCGATACCCCATCCTGTCGTCACCAGCGATGTCGCCGTGTTCGGCTCGGTTGCCACGCTAGGCAACTTACTGTGTTGGCGCTCGTTGCCGGTGGCGGGGACGCGCCGCCCGCGGCCGCCCCGGCGTGATCGGCCCCACTCGGCGCCGAATGACAAGATGACCGCGTGCCGGATTCGCGTGGGAAGACGTCTGCCGACGTGCCCGTCGAGATGTCGACCGACGTTCTCGTCGTGGGCGCAGGTCCTGCGGGCGCGTCCGCCGCGGCATGGGCCGCGCGGGCGGGACGGGACGTCCTGATCGCCGACGCGCAGCAGTTCCCCCGCGACAAGACGTGCGGCGACGGGCTGACACCGCGTGCTGTCGCCGAACTCGACCGGCTCGGCCTCGGCGACTGGGTACGCACCCACACGACGAGCCGGGGACTACGGCTGATCGGGTTCGGGCACGATCACGCACTCGACTGGCCGGGCGGCTCGTTCCCCGCGATCGGCAGCGCCGTCGCGCGCACCGAACTCGACGACAGGCTGCGCCGCGCCGCGCTCGACTCCGGCGCCACCCCACTCGACGCCGCGCGCGCCGTCGACGTCGAGCGCGCGGGCGACCGGATCGTCGCTGTGCTGTTCGAGACGGTCCGCGGGCCGGTGCGCGTCGCGGCGCGGCGGGTCGTCGTCGCGGACGGTGTCCGTTCGCCGCTCGGGCGCGTGCTGGGCCGGACGTGGCATCGCGACACGGTGTACGGCGTCGCGGTGCGGGCGTACGTCGCGACGCCGCGGTCGGAGGATCCGTGGATCACCTCGCATCTCGAGCTGCGTGGCCGCGACGGCGCGCTCACCGCCGGATACGGCTGGATCTTCCCGCTCGGCGGCGGACTGGTGAACATCGGCGTGGGCAGCCTCGCGACGGCGAAGCGTCCCGCCCCCGGCGCGCTGCGCCCGCTGCTCGACACGTACGTGAACGCGCGCCGCGACGAGTGGGGTTTCGACGCCGCGCCGCACGGCGTCGCCTCGGCGCTGCTGCCGATGGGCGGCGCCGTGTCCGGTGTCGCGGGAGCGAACTGGGCACTCGTCGGCGATGCTGCCGGGTGCGTCAATCCGCTCAACGGCGAGGGCATCGACTACGGCCTCGAGGGCGGGCGGCTGCTGGCGGACGTACTGGACGAGCCGGATCTCACGTCGGTGTGGCCCGCGATCCTGCGCGCGCGCTACGGCCGGGCGTTCTCGATCGCGCGCCGCGTCGCGGGGCTCGCGACCCGTCCTGCGCTGCTGCGGGCCGCCGGTCCCACCGCGATGGCGTCGCGCGCCGCGATGGGTGCGGCCGTGCGCATGATGGGCAATCTCGTCGCCGACGACGACACCGACGCGATCGCGCGGCTGTGGCGCACCGCGGGCCGGGCGTCGCAGCGCGCCGACCGGCGGCCGCCGTTCTCCTGATCCCGTGTCGTACGGGGCTGGTCAGCCCGCGCGGACGGCGCGGTGCAGCGCCACGATCCCGCCGGTGAGGTTGCGCCACTCGACGTCGCCCCATCCGGCGTCGCGGATCCGCCGCGCGAGGCTCGCCTGGTCGGGCCATTCGCGGATCGACTCCGCGAGATAGACGTATGCGTCCGGATTGCTGCTCACGGCCTCGGCGACGCGCGGGAGCGCCTTCATGAGGTACTCCATGTAGACGGTGCGCAGCGGCCGGATAACGGGAGTCGAGAACTCGCACACGACGAGCCGGCCACCCGGCACGACGACGCGCGCGATCTCGCGGAGCGCCGCATCGGTGTCGGCGACGTTGCGCAACCCGAACGAGATGGTCGCGGCGTCGAAGGACGCGTCCGCGAACGGCAGGTGCATCGCGTCGCCCGCGACCATCGGGACGCGCCGCGCGCGGCCGGCGCTGAGCATGCCGAGCGAGAAGTCCGTCGCGACGCACCACGCGCCCGACCGGGACAGCTCGACCGTCGAGACACCGGTTCCGGCGGCGAGATCGAGGACCTTCTCCCCCGGGCGCGCACCGAGGGCGGCGCGGGTCGCCCTGCGCCAGCCGCGATCCTGCCCGAACGACAGGACGGTGTTGGTGATGTCGTAGCGTGCCGCGACGCCGTCGAACATCGACGCGACCTCGCGGGGCTTCTTCTCGAGCGTCGCGCGCCCGGCCGTGCCGTCGGCTGTCGGTTCCACGCGGGTGACGCTACCAACGCGGCGCGGCGACGGCCCGGGCACACCTCACGCCGCGAGTGCCGACGGCGGATCGGCCGGCGGATGGACCGCGCTCACGACGTCGCCCGCGACGACGGCGCGATAGTGCGCGAGCAGCGCGTCGCCCACGAGCGGCCACGAGCGGCGGCGCACGGACGCGCGGGCCGCGGCCGCGAACCTGCTGCGCACCGCGGGATCGGCGAAGGACGCCACGGCGGCGGGGAGTTCGTGCTCGAACGCGTCGACGCCCAGCAGCAGCCCCGCGCGCCCGGACGCGACGAGATCGCGCGGTCCGCCGGCGTCGGGCGCGATGACGGGGAGCCCGCTCGCGAGCGCTTCCTGCACGCTCTGGCAGAACGTCTCGTGTTCGCCGGTGTGGACGAAGACGTCGAGGCTCGCGAAGGCCGCCGCGAGGGCCGCGCCGCGCAGCTCGCCCGTGAACACCGCTGTCGGGAGGAGCCTGCGGAGCCGTTCGCGCTGCGGCCCGTCACCGACGACGACGAGCCGCACGCGCGGGTCGTGTGCGAGCGGGGCGAGCCGTTCGACGTGCTTCTCGGGCGCGAGCCTGCCCACGTAGCCGACGACGAGCCGGCCGCCGTCGTCGGGCGAGCGCGAGGCCGACCACTGCGCGTGCAGCGCGGCGTCACGGCGCCACGGGGCGAAGCGTTCGGCGTCGACGCCGCGCGGCCACAGGTGCACCCGCTCGACGTTGTGCTCCGCGAGCGAGGCCATCGCGGCCGTGGACGGAGCGAGAGTACGGTGTGCGCGCTCGTGGATGCGACGGGTCCACCACCACGCCGCGCGGCGTGCCGGTGAGAGTCCGTACGCACCCGCGAATCCCGCAACGTCGGTCTGATACACGGCGACCGCGGGAACATCGAGCCGGTTCGCCCACGCGAGCCCCCCGGCCCCGAGCACGAACGGCGATGCGACGTGCACGACATCGGGCTCGAAGGCGCGAACCTCGTCGAATCCCGCGGCGGTCGGTACACCGACCGGAAAGCGGCCGCGGGCGGGCATGCGGACGAGGGGCATGCCCACGACGGGGACGCCGTGGTGCTCTCCCGCGGCGCCGGGGGCGACGACCATGCACTCGTGGCCGCGCCCGGTCAGATGCTCGAGCACGCGTTCCACGGAGTGGGTGACGCCGTTGATCAGCGGCAGGAACGATTCGGTGACGATCGCTACACGCACACCCGCAGTGTTGCCGCCGCGAACTACGTGGGGGTGTCGGCAGTCCGTCCGCGCGGCGAACGGGTGACATCGTTTCGATCACCGCGGTTTCGATCACCGCGCCGGCCGAAGTACCACAGCACGGGTGCGGCGACGAGCCACGTCCCCGCGATGACCGACGCGACCGGAACGATCGCGACCGAGGCGTCGCGGCCGGCGACGCGGACGAGGTCGGGTTCGGAGCGCGCGTACTCGACCTCGATGCGCTGGCCCGTCGTGAGGCGCGTCGGATAGAGGACGCCGAGCTCGGGATTGTGGGTGACCCCGTCGGGGGTCACGAAGCTGACGGCCGAGCGCAGCGATCCTGCCGAGAGGACCTCGGCGGTCGCGACGCCCATGTCCGACTGGATGGTGCGGTCGTTGCGCCACGCGCCGATCACGAGCAGCACGGCGAGAACCGAGATGCCGGCGGCGACCGTGGCCGTCGTGATCCTGATCCGGCGGTACAGCACGGCCCGGTTCACAGTGCCGCCCGTACCGCGGCGTGCAGCTCGCGCAGGCTCGTGCGATCGGTCTTCACCTCGAGCACGCGGATGCCGTCGGCAGGCTCGTCGAGCGCTGCGGCGAGCTCGCTCGTGACGACCGCGCGGTGGGAGATCCGGTACGCGGCGCACAGCGCGGCGAGGTCCATGCCGTGCGGCGTCCCGAAGATCCGGTCGAAGACGCCGGAGTATTGCGGATCGCCCTGTTCGAGCAGTTCGAAGATGCCGCCGCCGTCGTCGTTGGCGACGACGATCGTGAGATCGCGCGGCCGCGGCTCGCCCGAGCCGATGAGCAGACCCGACGCGTCGTGCAGGAAGGTGAGGTCGCCGAGCAGCGCGACGGTCCGCCCACCGGGGTACGCGAGTGCTGCGCCCACCGCCGTGGACACGGTTCCGTCGATGCCCGCGACGCCGCGATTGGACAGCACACGCACGCCCGGCTTCGGGTAGCCGACGAGCGCGGCGTCGCGGACGGGATTGGAGGCGCCGAGGACGAGCTGGTCGCCGCTGCCGAGGACGTCGTGGACGATCGCGGCGACGTGCAGGCCGGTCGGTGCCGCATGGGCCGCGAGGCTCCCCCGCACCGCGTCGTCCGCCCGGCCCGAGACGGCGGCGCAGCGGTCGAGCCAGTGCCGCGACGGCTCGCCCGTCGTCACGGCGCGGGTGCCGGTCGCGCGCACGTTGCCGGAGACGTCGGGCCAGCGCGGTCCGGTCGTGAGGGCGTAGACGTCGACGCGCGGGTCGGCGAGCAACGCGGACACCTGCCGGTGAAGGGTCGGCCGCCCGGTAACGATCGCCTGCCGCGGCGTCAGCTGGGCGAGCGCGAGCGGATGCAGGCTCGTGCCGTGCAGCGGTGCGGTGGGTTCGGCGACGGTCGGCAGTCCTGCGAGTTCGGGACGCGGCGCCGAGCCGTGTCCCGACACGACGACGGTGTCGCGCGTCAGGTCGATCTCGACGGGGACGTCGAGGGTCGCGAGCGTCGTGGTCGTCCACGGCCCGCCGCCGGGGCGGCCCTGCGGGAGCGGCCCGTGGGCGACGGTGTCGGGGACGAGGGGTTCGCGCAGCGGGATGTCGAAGTGGACGGGTCCGGCGTTGCCGGAACGCGTTCCGCGTGCGGCCGCGAGGACGCGGCACACCGCCGAGCGCCACCGGCTGTTCTGTTCGTCCGCGCCCGCGGGTTCGCCCGGTGCCTCTGCGGTGGTGCGCGGTTCCTCGGCGAGGCCGAGCCCGATCGTCGCGCGCACCTGGCTGCCGAACAGCCCGAGTTGCTCGACGGTCTGGTTCGCCCCGGTCCCCAGCATCTCGTAGGGGCGGTTGGCGCTGACGACGACGAGCGGAATCCGCGCGTAGTTCGCTTCGAGGACGGCGGGACCGAGGTTGGCGACGGCTGTCCCCGACGTCATGACGACGGGGACGGGGCGCCCGCTCGCGAGCGCGAGGCCCAGTGCGAGGAAGCCGGCGGTGCGTTCGTCGATCCGCATGTGGATCCGGAGCCTGCCCGCGCGGTCGGCGGCCTCGAGCGCGAACGACAGCGGCGCGTTGCGCGAACCGGGGCACAGTACGACGTCGGTGACCCCGCCTCGCGCGAGTTCGTCGACGACCACTGTTGCCTGCGCGGTGGACGGATTCACCGCTCCAGAGTGTCAGACCCCGGCGGGGCACGCCCGAGCGACCCGCAGTGAGGTTAGGGTTGCCTACGACGATGGTTCGCCGACAGTCGAGAAGAGAGCCCGATGGCCCGCAGCAAGTACGTCAAACCGCAGTCCCGGCAGATCTCCCGCGCCCGCGTCGTGGCGAACGACCGCATCGGCCCGCACTTCGTCCGCGTCACGGTCGCCGGTCCCGAGCTGGCGACGATCGCACCGCTGGGCTACGACCAGTGGTTCCGGATGTTCTTCCCGGCCGAGGGGCAGGACCGGCTCGAGCTGCCGACCGCAACGAGCAATCTCTGGTACGCGCAGTACAAGCTCATGGGCAAGGCGACCCGGCCGCACGTGCGCAACTACACGATCCGCGAGCTCAGAACCGCGGGTACCGGACACTTCGGCAGCGACCCCGAGATCGAGATCGACTTCGCCGATCACGGCGACATCGGCCCCGCGTCGAGCTGGGCGCGCTCTGCCGCGGTCGGCGACGAGATCGCGCTGCTCGACGAGGGACTCGTCTTCAATCCCGTCGAGGGAACGCAGTGGCACCTGCTCGTGGGCGACGAGAGCGCACTGCCCGCGATCGAGGGCATCCTGCGCTCGCTACCGGGTGACGCCGTCGGGCGAGCGTTCGTGGAGATCCCGCACGACGACGACCGCCGCGATCTCCGGGAGCTGCCGAACGTTCCGGTGACGTGGACGGTACGCAGCGGCGGCGAGCCGGTGGGCGCTGCCGTGCAGCGCGCCGTCGAGGCGGCGGACCTGCCGAGCGGCCGGGCCTACACGTTCGTCGCGGGCGAGAGCGGGATGGCGACGGGGGTGCGCCGCCATCTCGTCGGCGACCGTGGCTTCGCGAAGACCGACATCTCGTTCACAGGGTTCTGGCGGGAAGGCAAGGCACAGGGCTGATCGCGGCGGGACGGCAGACACGACTCGGGCGGGACCGCAGTGCGGTCCCGCCCGAGTGGTCTGTCGGCCGGAGTGTCAGCCGGCGTACTTCTGCACGAGCGCGCCGACCCGCGGAAGTGCTTCGGCGACGTGCTTCTTCGCCGAGCCGCGCAGCGACGAGTAGACCTTCTTGACGGCCGCGCGATCGGTGCCCTCGATGCGCGAGTCGGTCACGCCGAGCAGCGAATCCGAGACGGCCTCCTGGTTCGCGACGAGGTAGTCGGCGAACGACGCGCCACCGCTCGCGGCGAACTCCTGCCAGTACGGTTCGAGCTTCTCGACGAACTCGGGCAGCAGACCCTCGATCGCGTCGGGCACGATCGACGGCCCGACCTTCTTCACCGCAGCGTAGCCACCCTTGAGCGCGAGTCCCGAGGCGCCGGACTTGTCGCCGACCTCGGCGTCGATCACGGCGTGGACGTCGGCGACGACCTGCTCGGACTTAGACTCGTCGAGCATCGATTCTTTCAGCGGTGCAACCACTTTCACGGCCTCCGTTGGGGGTTTCTGTACGATCGTGACCCGCCGGAGATTACACACTCGCTCCGCCCTCGCGCTCCGCGAGCACCGAGTGAGTGCGGCGGAGGCGGTCGCGCCACCACCGCTCGCGCGGCGACGGCTCCGTCACCGCCGCGGACGCCAGACGCGCCGGATCCGGCACGACCGTACCAGAGTGGACGATGCCCGACTCGTCCGGAGTGAGCGTCGCGACGTCGTCGTCGAACAGTCCCCCGGTCCCGAGTCCGCACGCGTACGGCAACGACGGAAGTGCGCACGCCGCTGCGACTCCCGCCGACATGCCGACCGCGGTGTCGAGTGCACTCGACACGACCACCGGCACGCCGTGCTCGGCGAGTTCCTCCGCGAGCGCGACGAGGGCGCGCATCCCGCCGAGCGGAGCGACCTTGAGCACGGCCACGTCGGCGGCGCCCGCACGCACGACGCGCATCGGATCGGCGGCCTTGCGGATGCTCTCGTCCGCCGCGATCGGGGTGTCCGGGACGCGCCTGCGCACCTCGGCGAGTTCGGCGACGCTCGCGCACGGCTGTTCGGCGTATTCGAGAGTGCCCGTGCGGGTGAGCGCACGCAGGGCCTCCACCGCCTCGTCGACGCTCCAGCCGCCGTTCGCGTCGATACGCACCTTCTCGACGCGGGCGCGCACCGCCTCGACCCGCGCGACGTCGGCGTCGAGCGTGCCGCCGGGCTCGGCAACCTTGACCTTCGCGGTGCGGGCACCGGGGAACCGCGCCAGGACGGCGTCCACCTCACCGGGATCGACCGCGGGGACGGTCGCGTTGACCTCGACGCCGTCGCGGACCGCGGGGGGTGGCCCGAGCCACGCCGCCTCGAGGCCGGCGCGCAGCCATGCCGCGGCCTCCTCGTCGTCGTACTCCACGAACGGCGCGAACTCGCCCCAGCCCGCGGGCCCGCGCAGCAGCACCGCCTCGCGCGTCGTGATGCCACGAAATCTCACCCGCATCGGCAGCGACACGACTGTCGCCGCTGCGAGCACGTCGTCCAGCGCGGGCAGCGGCATGCGGGTCATACCTGCACGGTAGCGGCACGAGCCGCGGCGACCGTGTACGCGGCCGCGCACGCCGCCTATTGTCTCCAGGTGTGACCTTCGATCCGCAGCTCTGGCGCCCCGTCCCCGGTTTCGAGAACCTCTCCGACATCACGTACCACCGCCATCTCCACTCCGGAATCGTGCGGGTCGCGTTCGATCGGCCCGAGGTACGCAACGCCTTTCGGCCGCACACCGTCGACGAGCTCTATCGCGCGCTCGATCACGCACGCACGAGTTCCGACGTGGGCGCCGTCCTGCTCACGGGCAACGGCCCGAGCCCCAAGGACGGCGGGTGGGCGTTCTGCTCGGGCGGCGATCAGCGGATCCGCGGCCGCAGCGGCTACCGCTACACCGAACGCGACAGCGGGTCGGGTGAACTCGGCGAGACCGCCGACACCGTCGACAAGGCGCGCGCCGGCCGCCTGCACATCCTCGAGGTACAGCGGCTGATCCGCTTCATGCCGAAGGTCGTCATCGCCCTCGTGAACGGCTGGGCCGCGGGCGGCGGGCACAGCCTGCACGTCGTGTGCGACCTCACGCTCGCGAGCCGCGAACACGCGCGCTTCAAGCAGACCGACGCCGACGTCGGAAGCTTCGACGGCGGTTACGGCAGCGCATACCTCGCGAAGATGGTGGGACAGAAGTTCGCGCGCGAGATCTTCTTCCTCGGCGAGACCTACACCGCCGAGCAGATGCACCACATGGGCGCGGTGAACAAGGTCGTCGATCACGCCGACCTCGAGAACGAGGGCATCGCGTGGGGCGAGAAGATCCTGGGCAAGTCGCCGCAGGCGCAGCGCATGCTCAAGTACGCGTTCAACCTCGCCGACGACGGCCTCGTCGGGCAGCAGTTGTTCGCGGGCGAGGCGACGCGGCTGGCGTACATGACCGACGAGGCCGTCGAGGGACGCGACTCGTTCCTCGAGAAGCGTTCGCCGGACTGGTCCGGACATCCCTGGTACTTCTGAGGAACGAGCGACCGGCCCACCCCGACGGAAGGTGAGAACGTGGAGATTCTCGGCAGCCGCACGATCCTGCGTCCCGCCGACTACGAGCGCACCCTCGCGTTCTACCGGGACATCCTCGGGCTCGCGATCTCGCGCGAGTATCCCGGCGGCACCGTCTTCTTCGCGGGGCAGGGGCTGATCGAGGTCGCCGCGCACGGCGGCAGCCCCCAGGGCGAGCGCGGGTCGTTCGACGGCGCGCTGTGGCTCCAGGTGCGCGATCTCACCGCGGCGCAGACCGAACTCGTTCTCACGGGGGTGCCCATCGTGCGCGGCGCCCAGCAGGAGCCGTGGGGGCTGCACGAGATGTGGATCGAGGACCCCGACGGCATTCCGATCGTGCTCGTCGAGGTCCCCGAGGACCATCCGATCCGCCGCGATCAGCGACCCACGCCCTGACCGTCGCTCGCGGCGTCGCGCTCGCCGAGCGCCGCTGCGAGCCGGTCGCCCTGCGCGCGGCTCTCGACCAGCCTGCGCAACGACCACAGCCGGATCGCCTCGGTCGTCGTCGCGGCGACGAACATCGCGGCGCCGACGACGATGAGTGCCACGAATCCCAGTGCGAGCATCTGATAGGACGCGAGGTCGCGCGGATCGGCGAGCGTGAGCGACGCGACGTAGACGACGAACGTCGCGACCGTCCCGACGATCATCGCGATCACGCCCGTGATCCGCGCGCCGCCGCGAGCCCGCCGCGGCGCCGGCGCACCCACGCTCGACGCGACGTCGGCCTCGAACCGGCCGCGCCGTCCCGAGTCGGCGGTCCCGGCGTCCGTGTGTGTGTCGCCGGTGGCGGGTCCGCCGCCGGCGGTGGCAGTGGTGGTGGTACCGGTCGTCTCGGTCGAGCTCATCGGGATCCTCCCTCGGTGGTGAGCTGATAGCTGGCGGAGAGGTCGGTCTCGACCTCGCTCGCGGGACGCACGTCGACGACGCGGCCCTGCTGCACCAGCGCCGCGCGGTCGGCGATGGGCAGGACCGCACGCGCGAACTGTTCCGCGACGAGCACGGTGACCCCCGACTGCGCGAGTGCCGCGACGACCTCGTACATCTCGCCGACGACGCGCGGCGCGAGGCCCATCGAGAGCTCGTCGAGCAGCAGGATCGCCGGGTCGGTCGCGAGCGCGCGGGAGAGGGCGAGCATCTGCTGTTCGCCACCCGACAGCGTTCCCGCGAGCTGGCCCCGCCTGCTGCCGAGCACCGGGAAACGCTCGTAGGCAACGGCTTCGATGTGCGCGAGCGTGCACCCGGATGCGGTCGCGAGCCAGAGATTCTCGCGCACCGTGAGATTCGGGAAGATCCCGCGCCCCTCGGGGATCGTGCACAGGCCCAGCCTCGCCAACGCTGCGGGATCGGCTCCCGTCACGGCGTTGCCCGCGATCCGCACCTCCCCCGCCGTCGCGGGGAGCTGACCGCTGCACACCTTCAGCAGGGTCGTCTTGCCGGCGCCGTTGGGGCCCATGAGCGCCAGGACCTCGCCGCCGTACAGCGTGAGGTCGACTCCGTGGAGCACCTCGACCGGGCCGTATCCGGCTCGCACGCCGACGAGTTCGAGCAGTGGCCGAGTCATCCTGCCTCCCTGGCGGTGTCGGGTACGTCGCCGTCCGTCGCGGCAGTACCCGGGGTGTGATCGGTGCCGATGTACGCCGCGATCACGGCGGGATCGGCGCCCACCTGCTCGGGCGGGCCGCTCGCGATGACCTTGCCGTAGTCGAGGACGTGCACGGTGCTGCACAGGCCCATGACGAGCGGCAGGTCGTGTTCGACGAGGCAGATCGCGAGGCCGCCGGCCGCGAGTTGGCGGAGCAGATCGGCGAACCGTGCCGTCTCCTCCTCGGTCTGGCCCGACGCGGGCTCGTCGAGCAACAGCACGCGCGGCCCGCTCATGAGAGCGCGGGCGACCTCCACGATCCGGGCGCGTCCCGTCGGGACGTCGGCGACGTCGTCGTCCGCGATGTCGGCGAGGCCGGTGAGCTCGAGCATCTCGTCGACGCTCGGGATCCGCCGGCCCGAGCGGCGGCCCGCGATGTCCGCGGCGACGAGCAGGTTCTGGCGCACCGTGAGCGACACGAACAGTTCGAGCCGCTGGAACGTGCGGGCCATCCCGAGCCGCGCCCGGCGATGCGGGGCGAGACGCGTGATGTCGTGCCCCGCGAGGTGCACGGTGCCCGCGGCGGGCCTGCCCGCTCCGGTGACGGTATCGAACAGCGTCGTCTTGCCCGCGCCGTTCGGCCCGATCAGGCCGGTGACCGTCCCGGCACGCACGCTGATCGAGACGTCGTCGAGCGCGACGTGCCCGCCGAACCGCACCGTTACGCCTCGGGTGTCGAGCAGTATTTCCCCGGACTGCAGATCATGAGACAACGGAAGCCCCTTCGTTCGCACTGCGATTGCGTCCACTCGGCTGCGCGTCGATACCCAGCATGCGGTCGAGGTCCTCGGGGCTCGGCACGTCGCGCGACCAGTCGTCGTGCTCGCCGTCCGGAACGCCGTCGTGCCCGCCCGTCACCATGCGGCCGACGACCGGGAGTGCGAACACGGTGACGACGGCGATCGTCGCGAACCACCAGTTGCCGAGAATGCCCGTGAGTGCGGCGACGTAGGCCGCGGCGACGACACCCGCACCGCCGAACAGGACGGCGGGAGTGGCCCGCAGATCGCGGTAGCCCTCGACGACGTCGTGGACGATCCCGGACGGATTGCGGCCCACGCCGATACCGATGAGCGCGGGACTGATCGCGGCGATGTGACCGAGTGTCGTCCACAGCCCCTCGAGTTCGGGCTGGGTGCGGGCGAGATTGCCGAACGACGCCATGATGACGACGAATCCGACGCCGGACATGAGGCCGCCGAACAGCGCGCCGCTCACGTAGCCGATCCCCGCGACGACCGTGAGCATCACGAGCGACAGGCTCACCATGATCGAGAAACTCTCGATCGAGACCGCGCCCATCGCGATGGACATGAAGACGCCACCGAGGCCGGCGATCGCGGCGGAGATCGTGAACACCGAGAGCTTGAGCCACACGAGATTCTGGCCCAGCATCGCGGCGGCCGCGGGACTGTCCTTCATCGCGACGAGCCGGCGTCCGTATCCACTGCGGCGCAACGACACCAGCGCGACCGACAGCGCCGCGAACACGAGCGTCACGACGAGCAGGAAGGTCGTCGGATCACGCAGGTCGATCGCCCCGATCCGGAGCGGCGGCACGGCGAGCGAGCCCTGCGTGAAGAACGAGAACCGGACCCCGAACAGCTCGTGCTCGGTCGTGTCGCGCAGCACCATGTTGCTGAAGAACACACCGAAGGCCATCGTCGCGAGAGCGAGATACAGCCCGCGCAGCCGCAGCGCCGGGAGCGCGACGAGACCGCCGATCAGCCCCGTCACGACGACCGCGACGACGAGACCCCACACCGTGAGCCGCGCGTCGAGTCCGGTCCCGACGATGCCGAAGTGGAACGCGACGATCGACGCGATGGCACCGAACGAGACGGGCGCGAGGTTGAGTTCACCCGCCTATCCGGTGAGCAGCGTGAGCGAGAGCGCGATGACGGCGAAGGCCATACCGATCGTGAGCGTCGTGATCGCCGACTCCACCATGAGCAACCGGATCGCCAGGACCGCGACGACGAGGACGCCTCCCCACGCGACCGCCGACCGCACCGTCGGAACGTGATAGCGCTCGCGGGTGCGGGACACCGCGCCGCGCAGACGATCCTGCGGCAGCACGATGAGGACCACGAAGAGCGCGATCATCGGCAGCGACACCCGGAGGTTGCCGGTCCACGTCCAGTCCGTCGGCATGTACGCGAGGACGTATGCACCTGCGAGACCGAGGATCATCGCACCGACGAACGTCCGGGGAATGCTTCGCAACCTGCCGAACATCGCGGCCGCGAACGCGTCGATGACCAGCAGCGTCAGCAGATTCGCCTCGAGCGTGCCGCCGCTGATCGGCGTCACGAGGATGCCCGCGAGCACCGCGAGCGTCGAGCCCAGCATCCACGACAGCGCCGCGAGCCGGTTCGGGTCGTGACCGCACAGCGTGAGCAGCGACTGGTCGTCGACGAGCCCGCGCATCGCGACGCCGGTGCGGGTGCGCACGAACAGCACCCGCAGCCCGACGGCGATCGCCGCGGCGGCGATCAGGCACGTGATCTCGTGCCAGCGCAACGTGATTCCACCGACCGAGATCGCGGCGCCGTCGAAGAACATCGGCACCGAACGGGCGCGTTCGGGATTCCAGAACCAGTGCGAGAGCGAGAGCATCCCGAGCAGCACCGCGACCGTCACGACGATGCGCGTGACCTCCGCGGTGTCGCGCAGCCCCCGCATGATCACCGAGTGCAGCACCCAGCCCATGAACGGGCCGAGCACACCGATCACGAGCAGTGCCGACAGCACGACGGGCAACTGCCAGCCGTAGGCGAGCTGCCAGAACGCGAACGCCCCGAGCATCGCCTGCGCGCCGTGCGCGAAGTTGAAGATCCCCGACGTGTTGTAGGTGACGACGAGGCCCGACGCCGAGATCGCGTAGACCGAGCCGAGGACGAGCCCGATGAACGTGAAGGTGAGAAAGGTGTCCATGCTCACGCCCTCGGTGTCAGGACGGCCGGACCGAGGAACTTCGTCGCGACGCGGTCCTCACCGAGTTCGGTGCCCCACGTCGAGGCGTCGGTGCGCACGAGATAGCGTTCGTCGCACTCGAATTGCGCGGAGTCGGACGGGTACGCCTGCGAGTAGTCCGCACCGTCCAACTGCACCATGAGCCCGCACGGTGACGGGAGGTTCGCACCCGGATCGGTCACGGCGTGCAGGCCGCCGCCGTCCCACTCGTGGATCGACGACAGCTCGTCGATCATGCACTGGCGGGTCAGGTCCGAGCCGCACGCGTCGGCGGCGGTGGCCCACAACAGGAACGAGGACGTCGCCTGCATGCCGAGCAGTGCCGTCTTGCCGTCCCGCCCCTCGACGAGCTCGACGTACTTCGCCACGGCCGGAACGGAATCGGCATTCTCGAGCGGCTGGAACTGCATGCCGGCCATCAGCCCGTCGATCAGTCCGGTGCCCGCGTTGTACTCGGCGACGGCCTCGCCGTACCAGGTCGCCTCACCGAAGAGGACGGGATCGACCCCGGCCTCGGTGACGGCCTTGAAGAAGTTGAGTTCGTTCGGCGTCGCCGACCGCGACGTCCACAGCCCGCCCGCGCCGCAGTCCTTCACCATCTGTGCGAACGGGACGTAACTGGCCTCACCCTCGTAGTTGAGCGTGACGCCGCAGTCGAGGAGATCGAAACCCGCTGCCTCCGCGACGGACCGGATCTTCTGCAGCGACGAGATGATCGTCGGCATCGTGGACCCGACGAGCGTGAAGCGGTCGGTCAGTTCGGGGTGGACCTCGGCCATCTGGAACCACATCGAACCGTTCGCGACGTCGACGGGGAACGGAACGCCCTGGAACGTCATGGGGCCGTTCGCCGCTTCGGGCGAGACGGTGAAGCCGGGGACCGCTGCGAGATTGCAGGCGATGCGCGTCTGTTCGGACGTCTGGTCGAGGGCGAAGCCGTGCCCGACCATCATGAACTGCGTCGCGCACGCGTCCTGCATGACGGAGTTGGCCTGTGTCATCGCGGCGTCGTAGTCGGTGCCGACGATCTGCCGGCCGCCGATGCCGCCCTGCGCGTTGCACCAGTCGATCATCGCGCTCATCGCGTCGCTCATCTCGCGATTGAGGCCGGGGCTCTTGGTGTAGCCGCGATCGTCGCCGTACCCGATGCGGATCTCGGTGTCCGAGACCCCCTGATCGGTGGCGCCGCTCGCGTCTCCGGGGCCGCAGGGCGACGCGAGCGTCCCGAAGCTCTCGTCGCTCGTCGCTGCCGCGGGTTCGGCGCCGCCCATCGCGTAACCGCCGGGCATCGGACCGCGTTCGGCCGTGCAGCCCGCGAGCACGAGTGCGGCGCTCAGCACGATCGCGGGTGTCCATCTGGGTCGTCTCACGGGTGCTCCTTCGGCTGGACGAGTACGCGAAAGGTAGGAGCCGGGCAGTGCCGCTCATGTCCGATTTCCCGGTCACCGAGACCGGAAGATGATCTACGTCACATCGGGCGGCGTGCCAGGGTGGTGGCATGTCCGTGCTCGAGTCGTTCCCCGTTCCCGCCGGCGACGCGGTGCGATCGCTGCTCCCGGTGCTCGCGCGCGCCCTCGACGGCGAGGGCCCCGCGCTGCTCCCCGTCCCCGCGGGCGACGAGCGCGAGATCGCCCGGCTGCACGTCGCTCTCGCGCCGGGCGAGCCGATCGACGACGACGTCGCGCTCGTCGTCGCGACGTCGGGAACCACGGGAACACCCAAGGGCGCGATGCTCTCCGCGCGAGCGCTGCGCGCGAGCGGCGACGCGACGCACGAGCGACTCGGCGGCGCCGGATCGTGGCTGCTCACTCTGCCCGCGCACCACATCGCCGGAATGCAGGTGCTGCTGCGCAGCGTGCTCGCCGCCACCGAACCCGTCGTCGTCGACGTGTCCCGCGGGTTCGATCCCGCCGCGCTCCCGGCGGCGGTCGCCGCGATGGCGGGGCCGCGCCGCTACACCTCGCTCGTGCCGACGCAGCTCGTCAAGGCGATGACGGACCCGGCGGCCGTCGCGGCGCTCGCGGAACTCGACGCCGTTCTGCTCGGCGGAGCCGCGACGCCCGCGCCGCTGCTCGCGCGCGCACGCGACGCAGGCATTCGCGTCGTCCGTACGTACGGCATGAGCGAGACGTGCGGCGGCTGCGTGTACGACGGCGTCCCCCTCGGGGGCGTGCTGGTGCGGATCGAGGGTGGGCGCGTCGTCCTGGGCGGGGCGACCGTCGCGTCGGGGTACCGGAGTCTGCCGGAGCACCCGGCGTTCGCGGAGCCCGGCTGGTTCCGCACCGACGACGCCGGCGAACTCGACGACGGCGTGCTGCGGGTGACGGGGCGGCTCGACGAGGCGATCACGACGGGCGGGCTGACGGTCGTTCCGCAGGTCGTCGAGGCGGCGATCGCCCACCATCCGCTCGTCGCCGAGTGCGCCGTCGTCGGCCTGCCGGACGAGCGGCTGGGCGAGCGGGTCGTCGTGTTCGTCGTCCCGGCCGGGGGCGAGGCGCCGACCCTCGACTCGATCCGCGACGTCGTCAGCCGCGAGCTGGGCGCCCACGCCGCACCCCGCGAGGTGCGGGTGACGGCTGCCCTCCCGATGCGCGGCCCCGGCAAGATCGACCGGAAGGCGCTCCGCGCTCGTGAGTGATCTTCCGGCGTCTGGACCGGAAACTCACGCACGAGCGGCTCCGCCGCCTAATCGGGTGCGTGGGCAGCGGCGGCCGGCATCGCTCGCCACCGGTCGAGGACGGCCGGGTCCTGCAGGTCCATCCACGCCGCGACGTCCGCGTGTGTGGCACAGACGGTTTCGGCCCTACCGCACACGTCGGCCATGAAGTCGGCGGTCGCGGGATTGAACGCGTTGCCGTTCCAGTCGTTGAAGTGGTTCGCGACGACGATCGGTGCGCGGTTGCCGTCGAACGCCTCCCGGTACATGTGCCGGTAGGTGTCGGCCACCATCTGCCGGGCCCGCGGCGCCGTCTCGGGCTGATCCTTCCCGCCGTTGAACGTGACCCAGAAGTTGTAGTCGAGCGCCGTCTGCCGCTTGCCGAACGCCGGCGAGTACACGTACGGGATTCCGAATTCCCAGATCCCGTCGATCTTCTCGGGCCACACGAGGCCCGGCTCGGGTGCGGGCATCGAGGAGTCCCACGTCATCCCGTGCGCATGGAGGGCCGGAAACAGCTGCGGCGGACTGCCTTCGAGGCACTGCGTCCGACCACCCGTGACGGCCTCGGGACCGAAGGCGAGGTCGATCGCGCCGGGCAGGCCGTTGATCTCCTTCCACGTCGTCATGAGCCGGAAGAACTCGTCGAGTTCGTGGTTCCAGTCGGCGGTCGTCCACTGGTTGCCGCTGTATCCGCTTCCGTCGCAGAAGTGCCCGACGTAGTGCGTGCCCATCTCGTGTCCCGCAAACCATGTGCGGTTGAGCTGCTCGACCTGACTCAGCACGGCTTCGCGGCTGCCGCCGAAGGCGATCGCGGATTCGCCCGGGGCGCGTCGCGGCCCCTGATAGGCCTTCCGGTTCTCGTCGGCGACGAAGTACAGGCCCGTCATGAGTGCAGTGAACCGTGCGTCCACCGCGTCGGCGACCTCGAGGAACCGGTCCCAGTTCGGGGTGAGGCCCACGCCATCGAAGGAGAAGAGGACGAACTGCGGCGGTGTCTCGTCCGGTCCGAGCCTGCGGAACTCGACGTTCGATGCGCGGCGCTCGGGCTCCACCGGCACGACGGCTTCGAGGGTCTCGACGATGTGGGCGGGCGTCGGTTCCGCGCCGGATTCCGACAGTGCGCAACCCGACAGGACGAGCGCGCACACTCCCACGAGAGCGCCGGCCACCGACCATCTCCGTGCACCGCGCATACACCCGCCCCCTCGCTCACCGACCACACGGATCACTCCGGACGAATCGGACTGTACGGTGCGCGAATGCCGCGACCGGGGAAGGTCGCGGGGCGTGTCGTGAGGAGCGATGAGCTCGTGCGCTCGGCGAGGTCCGTCCGTGCATGGACACCAGGAATGACGACGCCGAACCCCAACGGCTCACCTCACGTGACGGGGGGTGGGGGCACTCCGGGCCGACGGTACGTTCTGGTTCGAGACGGGGCGTGGCACCCGTAAGGGTCGGAACATCGACCACGACCCCCGCGTCGCGCTGAGCGTCGCTGTCCGCGAGTTCGACGTCACGCTCGAGGGCGTCGCGCAGCGCATCACCGACCCCACCGTCGCCGCGATGGCGACGCTCTGGGCAGAAGGAGGCCGCCTGCGCGTCCCGACGAGTCCGGCACGGCGCTGACCGCCGAGTTCAGCGCACAGTCGGCGGGACGTCCGCCGTGGTCGGTCTACCGCATCGAGCCGCGCAGCGCCGTCGCCCTCGAGTGCGTCGACCCGTTCGGCGCCACCCGCTTCACGTTCCGAGGCGGCTGCGCCCTCACGACAGCGCGACGACAGCGCGACGACAGCGACGACGAGCACCGTGACATCCATGACGTCCTCGCTCACGACATCCCGATCCCGCAGCCACGACACCGCCACCCCCGCCATCGAGGCCGAGAACCTCGTCAAGCTGTTCGGACGCCAGCGCGCCGTCGACGGCGTCAGCCTCTCCGTCCCGGTCGGCACCGTCTACGGCGTCCTCGGCCCCAACGGCGCCGGCAAGACGACGACGGTCCGCATGCTCGCGACGCTCCTGCGGCCCGACGGCGGTAGCGCACGCATCTTCGGGCACGACGTCGTCCGCTCCCCCACCGCGGTGCGGTCGCTCGTGGGTGTCACCGGCCAGTACGCGTCGGTCGATCAGGACCTCACGGCGACCGAGAACCTCATGATCTTCTCGCGCCTGCTCGGGCTGAGCACCGCGGCGGCGCGGCGCAGATCCCGCGACCTGCTCGAGGAGTTCGCCCTCACCGACGCCGCCGACAAGGCGCTGAAGAACTTCTCGGGCGGCATGCGCCGGCGCCTCGATCTCGCGGCGAGCCTCATCGCGACGCCACCGCTGCTGTTCCTCGACGAACCGACGACGGGCCTCGATCCGCGCACCCGCGCCCAGATGTGGGACACGATTCGCCGCCTCGTCGCCGACGGCACGACGGTGCTCCTCACGACGCAGTACCTCGACGAGGCCGATCAGCTCGCCGACCGGATCGCGGTGATCGACCGCGGCCGCGTCGTCGCCGACGGGACCGCCGACGATCTCAAGCGCTCGGTCGGCACCTCGACGCTGCGGCTCGTGCTGGTCGATCGCGCCGACGTCGACCGCGCGCGGACGCTGATCGCGGCGTCGCTGCGGGCCGACGTCGCGACGACCCCCGAGGCCGGTGCGCTCACGGCGCCGCTCACCGACCCGTCGGTCACGCCCGATCTGCTCGTCCGGCTGCGCGACGAGAACATCGTCGTCGACGAGATCGCCGTGCAGAAACCGAGTCTCGACGAGGTCTTCCTCAGCATCACCGGACACGACACCGACACCGACACCGAACGGACGAGCGCATGACGACGACACTCGAACGCACCGACCCCGCGGCCGCGACCCCGGTCGCGACCGAACGGATCGGCCTCGCGCAGACCGTCCGCAACACCCTCACGATGGCCCGCCGCGGCCTCCTGAAGATCAAGCACAATCCCGAGCAGCTGTTCGACGTCACCTTCCAGCCGATCATCTTCACGCTGATGTTCACGTACATCTTCGGCGGCGCGATCTCGGGTGACGTCGCGAGCTACCTCCCGATCATCATTCCGGGAATCCTCGTACAGACGGTGATCACGACGTCGATCGTCACCGGCACCCAGCTGCGCGAGGACATGGACAAGGGCGTCTTCGACCGGTTCAGATCCCTCCCCATCGCGCGGATCGCACCGCTGTCGGGCGCCCTGACGGCGGACGTCGTGCGGTATCTCATCGCGACGACGCTCACCGTCGTCGTCGGTCTGGTGATGGGCTGGCGGCCCGGTGGCGGTGTCGCGGGCGTCGTCGCGGCGGGCCTGCTGGTGATGGTGTGTGCGTTCGCGATCAGCTGGATCTTCGCGCTGATGGGGGTCCTGATGAGCAAAGCGTCTGCCGTGCAGGGCGTCTCGATGCTGGTCCTGTTCCCGCTGACGTTCATGTCGAACGCGTTCGTCCCGGCCGAGACGATGCCGGGCTGGATGCAGGCGTTCGTGAACGTCAATCCCGTCTCCCACCTCGTGACGGCGGTCCGCGAGCTCGCGAACAACGGACATGCGGGGGTCGACGTGGTGTGGGCGCTCGTCGGCGCCGCGGTGATCGTCGCGGTGGTCGCCCCGATCACCGTCCGCGCCTATATGCGCCGGGCCTGACGCCGGTCGGCCCGGCCCACTAGGCTCGCGTCATGGCGAAGAACTCCGAACGGTCGACACTCGTCAAGTCCGTCCTCGCGCTGCTCGCGATCGTGCAGTTGGCCCTCGCGTTCACGGCGTGGCGTGATCTGCGCTCGCGGCCCGCCGAGCAGATCAAGGGCAGCAAGACGATGTGGGCGTGGATCATCGGGATCAACTTCGTCGGCCCGCTCGCGTACCTCCGCTACGGACGGCGTCCCGGCCGGGACGCCGTCCGTAGCGCGTAGTGCCGGTCAGCGCCCTCACCCCATCGGCGGCTCGCTGCCCTCGGGATAGACGGCGTCCACCTCGACCTCGACGAGCCATCCCGGGACGGGCAGACTCGCGACCTCGAGCGCGAATCGGCTGGGCCTGGCCTCGTTCCGTTCGAGCGGAGCGGCGGGCTCACCGGTGCCCATCGGAACGAGTTCCGTCTCACCGCTGTCGAGATTCGTGTTGGCGAAGAACTGCCGGTACGCGCGGTTCCAGCCCGCGTAGTCGGCGCGGTCGGCTCCCGGCGGAGCGTCGAGGAACACTCGCATCGAGACGACGTCGCCGAGCGTGAGTCCCTGCGATTCGAGGTTGTCGCGGATCTGCCGGAGCGCCCCGATTCCCTGTGCCTCGGTGACGGTCACTCCCTCGGGAAGCTCTCCGCCCGACAGGATCTCGGTGTCGATGTAGGCCTCGGGCGTGCCCGATTCGGCCGCCGAGTTCCCCGATGCCGGGCCGAGCCCCGACGACTTGTAGAAGTACGCGTTCGGGCCGATCGTGACGCCCTCGGCGATCATGGGATTCGGCTCTCCGACCTCGAGAACCGACTTCGCCGTGGCCGCAGGCGAATCCGCCTCGGCGTCGGACGAGCACGCAGCGGTCGCGAGGACGGCCGTGCCTGCGAGCGCCGCAGCGGCGGCCTTGACTGTGCGCATACGAACGTGATTCACGGGACTCTCTCCTGATCGATGGGGGTCGGGACGCGTCACGCCGATGCGGCGACGCGCTCGTGCAGCGCCGTCACGACGTCGCGCGCCGAGGTGAACGCGCCGTGCTGCCACGCGATCGCATTGGACAGGTGATCGCCGGCGAAGTAGATGCGGTCGACGGGGTCGAGCAGCAACTCGTACTCGGGTATCGCCTCGCCGCCGTGACCGGCGGCGCCCTTCCACGACGCCCATGCGGACTCGGAGTACTTGGTACGACGCCAGCTGCCGGAGAACGACGACGCGATGTCCCGGGTGTACTTCTCGCCGTGGATCTCCGAACCCTCGGCGAGGGCCTTCGCGAGACGCTGCTTGTGCGTGAGCGATTCGAACGCACGCTGCGAGCCACCGCTGCTGTAGTAGGCGACGACGACGCCGCGATCGCCGCCGAAGTGGTCGTACGGGAACATGATCTGCGAGATGTCGCGGTTGGTGTGCGACGCACCGCCGAAGATGCGCTCGTCCTCCTCCCACCATCGCCGCGAGTACTCGATACCGAGCTTGCCCGACGAACTCGGCCGCGCGGCGCCCAGCGCCGCGATCACCTCGCCCGGAAGGTTGTGCGCCAGCCGGGGGACGAGGTTCGGCGGGATCGTGCAGATGCAGTAGTCGGCGGTGACCGAACGCTGCTCGCCGCCTCGGACGTACTCGACCGTGACACCGTCGGGCACGTTCTTCATCGACCGGACCTCGGCGCCGTACTCGATCACGTCGCCGCCGAGTTCGTCGGCGAACGCGTGATAGATGCGGTCCATGCCGCCGACCGGGGTGAACATGAGCATGGCTTGGTCGTAACCGAACTCGAAGGAGACGTTGCGGCCGATGCCGCCGCGGATGACGTCGTGCATCGAGTACGGCGTCGTGTCGCCGCCGAAGTTCAGGCCGGCTCCCGGCTCGCTCTCGTACCCGCGCCGCGAGGACCCGACGTACCGGCCGTCGCTGGACAGGTCACCGAAGTCGACCAGGAACTCCGAGAGCGCGTCCTTGTCGTCCTGCGTCAGCACGTCGTCCAGCGCGCCGCGATCGGTGGCCTTCTTGAGCAACTCCGAGATGTAGCCGTAGGTGTCGGCTTTCGCGGCGCGATAGGTGATGGACGTATCGGCGAGCGGCTGGTCGCCGCGATAGTTGACGACGGTGTTGGCGTTCTGGTTGCCGAACGCCTGGATCTCGACACCGAGTTCGCGGCAGTAGTCGAGTGTGATGTGCCCCTGCGGGATTCGGGTCGCACCGAGGTTGTAGTAGTGCCCGTCGGAGAACGTGCACGTCTGCGTCTCGCCGTTGAGGTCGGTCTCCTCCGTCCCGCCGCGTACCGACCACACTCGCCCACCCGGCCGCGATCTCGCTTCGAGCAGTGTCACGGTGTAGCCGGCCTTGCGCAGCTCGTATGCCGCGCACAGTCCGGCGGGGCCACCGCCGAGGATCACGACGGAGTGATCGCCCTGCGCGGCGCCGAGAAGATCGCTCCGGCGCGGCGGGCGGAAGGTGCGGCCACCCGTGTCGGCGGCGGCCGGCGCGAGACCCAGGGTCGACATCGCGCCGTACGCGATGCCGGCGCCTCCGGTGATCCCGAGCCCCCTCATGAACGATCTGCGTGTGACTTCCACGTCCGTCTCCATCCTTCCCTCGGCCCTTCCCCGGGCGACGGCCCCGATCCCGGAGCGGCGTCTGCGAAGAAATGATGGAGGGACGGTGCTGCGGGGATTTTGCACGCGAGCAACGAGTCGCGACGCGGCGAGCGAGAACCGGCGAGGTGACGTTCTCGGTCGCGGTACCCCGGGCGCAGCATCGACGTAACACCGAAGCAATGTTGCGGGATTACGTTGCCGCGCATGTCCGCTCTCTCCGACGCCATCGCGCGCTCGTTCTCGGTGCGCGAGCCGGACTCGGCGCCGTCACCGCTGAGCGCGCTCGGCCGGCGTCGGCTCTCGGGTGCGGAGGTGTTCGCTCAATCGGTCGCGACGACGGCCCCCGCGGCATCGATGGTGATCGTCCCGGTCACGCTCATCGCCCACGGCATGCTGCTGAGCGGACTCGTCGTCATCGTCCTCGCGACGATCCTGATCTCGTCGGTGGCACTGTGCGTCTCGCAGTTCACGCGCCGCATGATCGCGGCCGGTGGTCTCTACAGCTTCGTCGCACAGGGACTCGGCAGACGCAGCGCCCTCACGAGCGCGCTCGCGATGCTCGCGAAGTACCTCGCGAGCGCGTCGATGACGCTGTACCACGGCGGATACGCGGTCGTGACGCTGCTCGGCGCGGTCGGAATCGACGCGAGCGGGACGCTCGCACGCGTGTGCATCTACGGAACCATCGCGATCGCGTTGCTGTCGCTGCTCGTCCGGGGCGTCAAGGTGGCCGCGATCGCGATTCTCGTCGTCGAAGCGTGCTCGCTCGTGTTCATCGTCGTGCTCATGGTCTTCGCGGGCAGTTCCGGTCAGCCGCCGCAGGTCTCGCCCGCCGACACCCCCAGCATGCTCGCGATCGTCCTCGTCGTCATCTTCTCGCTCGCGGGCTTCGAGAGCGCGACCTTCGTGGGACCCGAGGCCCGGCGTCCCTACACGAGCGTCACCCGCACGGTGCTGTGGACGCCCGTCGTGTGCGGCGCGCTGTTCGTGTTCGCCGCGTGGGCCACGTGGTCGGGCCGCAGCGGAACCGTCGTCAACGCGTACCTGCACGGGACGTCGACGGGGGTCGACGGGGCGGTGGTCGTGACGCTGCAGGCGGCGCTCACCTTCTCGTGGCTCGCATCGGCGACGGCATCGGCGAACGCCGCCTCGCGCCTGCTCTACACGCTGGGCCTCGAACGCACGCTCCCGCACGCCTTCTCGCGCGTGCATCTCGCGTTCCGGACGCCGGCCACCGCACTGGCCGCATTCGTCACGGTGATCGCTGCGGCGGCGATCACGACGACGGTCGTCGGCAGGACCGTCGTCTTCGCGCAGTTGCAGCCGGTCACGCGTGCCGCCGTGATCGCGTCGTACGTCCTCGTGGCAGTCGCGTCGGTGGCCTTCGTACGCCGCATCCGCGAGCAGACGCCGGCCGTCATGGGTGCCTGCGGAGCCGGGACCACCGCGGGCGTGGGCGTCGTCGCCGCGATGCTGTGGACGAACCTCCAGACGCACACGTGGAACGTTCCGGTCGTCATCGTCGGGCTCGGGATGTCGGGGTGCGTCTGGTATCTCGTACTCCGGCGGCGGGCACCGCGGAGCCTGCTGCGGATCGGAGTGTTCGACCGGCCCGGTTCCGACGACGTGCTCCCCGGCGCGGGCCGCTACGACACCGACGCCGTCGGCGACCTCGTGCTCTCGGCCGAGCCCGGTACGGCCGGTGGGTCCGGGACGACGGGTGGGCGGGGCGGCCCGTGACGGGCCGGGACGTGACCGGGCACGAGCCGAGGGCGGTGCAGAAGGCCCTGCTCCTGCTCGAGGCCGTGGCCGAGATCGGCTCCGGGGCGACGGCGAAACAGATCGCCGCGCACACGCGTATCCCGCCCGCGACGGCGTACCGACTGCTCAACCTTCTCGTCGCGGACGGCTATCTCGTGCGCATCGCGGACCTCTCCGGCTTCGCGCTCGGACTGCGGACCCGCCAACTCGCCGGCGCCGCGGAGGACGTCGATCCCCGCGCGAACAACTCCGCGGTCCTGGGCGAGCTCCGCAGCCGTGTCCGCTACGGCATCTTCCTCGCGACGTTCGAGAACGACCGCGTGCAGTTCACCGACCGCGATCCCGATCACGAGCTCGCGGGCGAGACCGCGATCGGGCAGTATCCGCACGCGTCGGCGCTCGGCAAACTCCTGCTCGCGGGACGGCCCCACCTCGCGGTCGCCGACCTGCGCCGCGTCACGACGCACACCACCGTCGACGCACCGGCCCTACGCCGCGAACTCGACGCCGTGCGCGAGCACGGCGTCGCGTACGAGGTGGACGAGACGCGGCCCGGCCGCAGCGCCGTCGCCGTCGCCGTGTACGACGACGGGCCGCTCATCGCAGGCGGGCTCGCCGCGATCGGCCGCACCGGCCATCTCCCCGTCGCCGACGCGGCCCTCGTCGAGTTGCTGCGCGAGTACGCCCGGCGCGTCACCGTCCGCGTCGCGGCGTGATGCGAACGCACCCGATACTCGTGCCGTTCAGCCTCGTTCTGTGTGCTCAGCGCCGTTCGATGTTGGCCCAGAATCCGACGTTGTTGTAGAGGGGATCGATCAGGCTCGACGCGGTGTAGCCCGAGATCGATGCCGGCCAGCAGCCGGTCCACATCGTCTCGATCGTGAGGCTCTGACCGGGCTTCAGTTCCGGCGAGAACCGCTGCTCACCGAAGAACTCCTGCAGAGTCACGTTCGGCGCGGGGCCTGGACCGTTGTTCGTCACGGTCATCCAGCGCTTCATCGTCCACAGATCGGACCACGGCTGGCCGGGCCGCGCCCATTGGCAGTCGACGCCACCGCTGATCGCGAGATCGAACGGCGCCGGCTGTGCCTGGGCCGGTGCGGCCCCCACGACGCTCGCACCTGCGATTCCGGCGGCAGCCGCGGCCGCGACGGCGGCACGTTTGACGAAGGACTTCATGTGTCTCTCCTCTCGAGCCGTGCAAATCCGACCTACCGGTCTGATCGCACAGTAGACAGAAGTTGCTACATGTCGGTACGGAATCGGCGACCCGGCCCGCTACGACCGCCCCGTCAGCCACGCGAGTACGCGTGCGTCACGCCGCACTCGCGGTAGTGCCCGAGCGGCCGTGAGCGCGGCCTCCCACGCCTCCTCGCCGGCATGCTCGATCGCGAGGCGGTGATAGCGCTCGTGCACGAGCGACGGGAAATCCTGCCGCGCACGGTTCGCGATGCCGAGCGCCATGAGCTCGAGCGCCTCGCCGTCGCCCGTCGACGTCGTGAGTTCGGCCGACGTCGTGAGTTCGACGGCGCCGCTCACGAGGGCGAGGGCTGCGGCCACCGGACGATCGCGCAACGATCCCGACGCCGTGCGGTCGCGCAGGAAGCGGCACGCACGATCGAGCAGATCGACCGCGGACGCGGCGCGGCCGTGGACGACGTGCGCCCCGATCACGGCGGCCGCGAACAACACCCCCATCGGATCGCTGCGCTCGCTGCCGAACGACGCGTCGGCGATGAGCTCGAAGCCGCGGCGATAGCGGTCCAGCCCGGAGTCGACGAACCCGTCCGCGAGGTGCATCTCGCCGTCCACAGCACCGAGCAGTGCGCGCCACTCGGCCTCGTCCTGATCCCTGTCGCCGGACATCGACGCGTCGCGCAACAGGCGTGCCCCGTCGACATCGCCGGCGCACAGCACCGCCATCGCGTGCATCAGGTCGAGCTGCGAGGCCTGGTCGACGGCCCCGATGCGCAGCAGGTCCTCGGCGGCGAGTTCGTACTGCCGCGCCGCCTCCGCCGCAGCGCCCGACTGCGCGAGCAGCGACGCGACGACCTGCCGGGCAGTCGCCCTCGACAGGACCTGCCGGTCGTCGTCCGTGAAGTCGAGCAGTGCGTACGCGTCGCGCAACGCACCCTCGGTGTCGGCGACGTCCTCGCGAAGGTGGGAGCGGAGGAGATACGCGGCGAACCGCGAGGCCGAATCGTCGCTGCGCACCCCTCGCGACGTGAGCCGTGCCAGCTCACGCGGCCGCGTCGACACCAGCGTCGCGTTCGCGGCGAACCGCAGCGTCGGCGAAAGCCCGTCACGCTCACGCAGCATCCGGCGAAGGTCGACCCGGGCGCGTGCCAGCACACGCACGCCCGGAGCGAACGAGGCGTGCACCGCGAGCAGCAACCGTGTCGCACCGTCCATCACCGCGGGTACCTCCGCCGGATCGACGTCGCGGATCAGCTCGGTGACCTGCGGCAGCCATGCCGCAGGTTCCGAATGGACACCGCGTGCCGTCCACAGCAAGGCGAGCGGCGCGAACAGCGTCACGGCGGTGGCGGCGTCCCGCGTACGGACGGCACGCCGGAACACGACGAGCACCGTGTCGTGATCGGCGTCGAGCGCGCGGACGGCGCCGAGCTGATCGTGTCGCGCCTGCTGAGCGACCGCCACCGCGCATGCCCTGCTCCACGCCGCGAGCCGTCGGTCGACCTCGTCCAGTTCGCCTGCCGCGGCGAGCTTCTCCTCACCGAACTCGCGGACCGTCTCGAGCATCGAGTACCGCACGCCCAGCGGCGTCTCGACGACCGTGAGCAGCGACTGGTCGACGAGGTCGTCGAGCGACTGGTCGACGAGTGCACCGGCGGCGTCCGGACCGTCGTCGTCCGACTCCCATTCCGCGACGGCGCGTGCGGCATCGCGGTCGAACGACGACGGGAACCGCGCGAGCCTGCGCAGCACCGCACGCTCGCGCGGGGCGAGCAACTGCCAGCTCCAGTCGATGACGGCGTGCAGCGTGCGATGGCGCGACGGCGCGGCCCGGTCCCCCGCGCGCAGCAGCGCGAAGCGATCGCCGAGCCCGCGAGCGATCTCGGGTGCACTCATCGCGCGGATCCGCGCCGCCGCGAGTTCGATCGCGAGCGGCAGCCCGTCGAGCGCACGGCAGATCTCGCGCACGACCTCGGGATCGAGGTGCGCCGACGGCCGGACCGCACGCGCGCGGTGAACGAACAGTGCGACGGCGGGCGAGTCGTCGCCGTCCGGTGACAACGGCGCGAGGGGATGGACCACCTCGGAGTCGAGCCGCAGCGGCGCACGGCTCGTCGTGAGCACCGAGAGCCGATCCGAACTCGCGACGAGTTCCGCGACGAGGTCGGCGACCGCGTCGACGACGTGCTCGCAGTTGTCGAGGATCAGCAGCAGCGACCGGCCGCCCAGTTCGAGCGGCAGCCGCTCGCGCAGCGACTGCGCGGGGCCGAGAACCCTGGCGCCCGGCGCGATGTCGAGCTCGCTGATGCCGAGCGCCGAACCGACGGCCGACACGACGTCGTCGGCGCTGCGCAGCGGTGCGAGCTCGACGACGGCGACCTGCCGGGTCGCCGCCGCGGCCCGGCCGACCTCGTGCGCGAGCCGCGTCTTGCCCGTACCGCCCGGGCCCGCGACGGTGACGACGCGCGCCCACCCCAGCAGTTCCTCGACGACGGCGACGTCGGCGGCCCTGCCGAGCAGCGGATTCGGCGATGCGCGCAGCCCCGTGCTGCGTTTCGGCGCCGCAGGAGCGTCGGTGGTCGCGCCGGACTTCGGCACGTCGTCGCCGCGTCCGGGCGCGAACTCGCCACTGCCGGTTCCGGCCGCCAGATCGCCTCCGAGGATCGCGACGTTGAGCGCCGCGAGTGCGGGTGAGGGATCGGCACCGAACTCGTCGGCGATGCGCTCGCGATACCGCGCGAACTGCGCCAGTGCATCGCTCGGCCTGCCCGCCCCCGCGAGCGCCACCATCGCTTGCGCGAGTGCGGTCTCGTCGCCGGGCCGTGCCGCACTTCGCGTCTCCGCGAGCCGGGCTGCCTCGGCCGCCGCGGCGGGATCGCGGCGACCGAGGACGATCAGCGCCGCGATCTCGTACCGCTCCAGTTCGTCGCGCAGGGACGCCGCACGTGCCCGCACCGTGTCGGCGAGCTGCCCGTCGGACAGATCGGCGCCGGGCTCGCCGCTCCACAACGCGAGCGCACCGCGCGCAGCGGAGAGCACCTCGTGCGCATCGTGAGCGTCGCCGGGACCGCCGGGATCGCCGTCTCGCCTGCCCACGTGATCGAGCGGTCCCCAGTGCCGCCGCAACCGCGTCGCGACGTCCTGCGCGCGAGTGACGTCGACGGCGTCACGGTCGAGTGCGAGCCGATACCCGGCGGGTCCCGATTCGAGGACGCCGGGCGCGAGCACACCCCGCAGCCGGGAGACCTGGGTCTGCAGTGCACCCCTCGGCGAGCGCGGCAACTCGTCGCCCCACACGTCGTCGACGAGGCCGCGCGCGGACCGCGTCCGGCCCGGATCGAGCGCGAGCGCCGCGAGGAGCGTGCGGGCCCGCGCACCCGTGACGGCCACGAGCGCGCCGTCGCGGCGCACCCGGATCCCGCCGAGCACCGCGAGTTCGACGGACGGACCGCTCTCGGCGCGCGCCGAGAGCGCCCCCGGCGCCGAGCCCGGTGTCGACGGGGTGCGCGTCGTGTCGGATGTCATGTGCTCCTCACCGTGGTCGATCCTAGGTCGCCCGGCGTCGTTGCCGTGCTCGTCGGCGCGAGTGCGAAGATCGACGGATGGCAACTGTGGCTCAGTGGATCGAGGGCGGCCGGCCGCGCACGCTTCCGAATGCGATCGCGCCGGTCCTCGCGGGTACGGGCGCGGCCGCGTCACTGGGCGGATTCGTGTGGTGGAAGGCGGTGCTCGCGCTCGTCGTCTCGCTCGCGCTCATCATCGGGGTGAACTTCGCGAACGACTACTCCGACGGCGTCCGCGGCACCGACGACGACCGCGTCGGGCCGATGCGGCTCGTGGGATCGAAGGCCGCGTCGGCACGTTCCGTCAAGACGGCGGCGATGACGTGCTTCGCCGTCGCCGCGGTCGCGGGCGTCGTGCTCGCGGCGCTGTCGGCCTGGTGGCTGATCGTGATCGGCGCGCTGTGCATCGCCGGTGCCTGGTTCTACACGGGCGGATCCAAGCCCTACGGCTACAACGGTTTCGGCGAGATCGCCGTGTTCGTGTTCTTCGGGCTCGTCGCGGTGCTCGGCACGCAGTTCGTCCAGGCCGAGCGGATCGACTGGGCCGGGCTGGCGTGCGCGATCGCCGTCGGCTCGTTCTCGAGCGCCGTGCTCGTCTCGAACAATCTGCGCGACATCCCGACCGATGCACAGACCGGAAAGACGACGCTCGCGGTGCGGCTCGGCGACGCCCGCACCCGTGTCCTGCACGTCGCGCTCACCGCGGTCCCGTTCGTGGTGACGCTCGCCCTGATCGTGCGGACGCCGTGGGCGCTCCTGGCGCTGCTCGCCGTGCCGTTCGCGGTGCGCGCCACGGCCCCGGTGCGCGGCGGAGCCCACGGCCTCGCACTGATCCCGGCACTGCGCGATTCGGGACTCGCGATGCTCGTGTGGTCCGCCGCGACCGGGCTCGCGCTCGCGCTGGGTTAGCCCACGCGACCGCCGCTGAGCGCCCCGAGCGCCCAGTTGACGATCGAGATGATGAGCGCGGCCCACATCGCCGTCCAGAAGCCGTCGACGGTGAGGCCGTAGTCGGTGTACGAGCTGATCCACGCCGTGAGCATCAGCATCAGGGCGTTGATCACGAGGGTGAACAACCCGAGCGTGAGGATCAGCAGCGGCAGCGACAACAGCTTCACGACCGGCTTGACGAACGCGTTCACCACCGTGAAGACGAGAGCGATGAAGGCGAGCGTGAGCAGCGCGGTCTGGTTGCGTCCGTCGGGGTTCGCTATCGCGACGCCGGACACGAACGACACCGCCACCCAGATCGCGAGCGCGTTGAAGACCCACCTCAGGATGAATGTCATGATGCGACTGTGGCACACGACCGCGACGAGCGTGGATCGAGCACCGAGCGCTGTGCCGAGCCCGACATCCGCACCCTGATCCGCCCCGCCCACCACGACGACATCGAGGCGATCCGCGGCGTCGAGCGCGCGGCGGGGGCTCCCTTCCGTGCGATCGGAATGACGGCGGTCGCCGACGATCCGCCACCCACAGCGTCCGAACTCGCACCGCATCTCGCGTCGGGCACCGCGTGGGTCGTCGACGACGGCGACGGTCCCTGCGCCTACGTGCTCGCCGAGATCGTCGACGGCGGCGCGCACCTCGCCCAGGTGTCGGTGCATCCACGCTGCGCCGGCCGCCGCATCGGGGCGGCACTGACCGAGACCGTCGATCGCTGGGCCGCCGACCGAGGGCTCGGCACCCTCACGCTGACGTCGTTCGCGGAGGTGCCGTGGAACGCGCCGTACTACGCGCGACTCGGCTTCCATGTTCTCGACGACGCCGAACTCGGCACGGAGCTGCGGGAGATCGTCCGGCGCGAGGCGTACCTGGCGCCCACGTCTCCGCGCGTCGCGATGGCCCGGCCCACCGGCGGCGTGTGACCGGTCCGTGTCAGATGCCGGGCCACGCCCCGGTGCGGGCGAACTCGTCCAGGACGGCGCTCGCCGCTGCAGGATCGAGCCCTTGCGCCGTGACCCAGCCGTCGTCGTAGTACGTGTCCGAGTAGCGCTCGCCGCCGTCGCACAGCACCGTGACGACGCTGCCCGTGCGCCCCTGCGCGAGCATCTCCGCGATGACGGCGAACGCGCCCCACGCGTTCGTTCCCGTCGACGCATCGACGCGGCGGCCGAGGCGGGCGCTCACGTGACGCATCGCGGCGATCGACGCGGCGTCCGGGACACCCATCATCCGGTCGATCACCTGACCGATGAACGACGGCTCGACGCGCGGACGGCCGATCCCCTCGATCCGTGACGGCATGCCCGTCGTGTACTCGGCGTCGCCCGTCTCGTACCCGCCGAGGAACGCCGAGTTCTCGGGATCGACGACGAGCAGCCGGGTGTCGTGACGGCGGTAGCGGATGTAGCGGCCGAGCGTCGCACTCGTACCGCCGGTGCCCGCGCTCATGACGATCCACTCGGGAATCGGGTGTTCCTCGAGCCGCATCTGCGCGAAGATCGATTCGGCGATGTTGTTGTTGCCGCGCCAGTCCGTCGCACGTTCGGCGTGCGTGAACTGGTCCATGTAGTGGCCGCCGCACTCGCGCGCGAGCCGCCGCGCCTCGGGATAGATGTCGGGCGGCACGTCGACGTAGTGGCAGCGCCCACCCTGCTGCTCGATGAGCGCGATCTTCGCCGAACTCGTGCTGTGCGGGACGACGGCGACGAAGTCGAGGCCGAGCAGCCGGGCGAAGTACGCCTCGCTCACCGCGGTCGATCCGGACGACGCCTCGATGATCGTGGTGTTCTCGTCGACCCAGCCGTTGCACAGGGCGTACAGGAACAGCGACCGCGCGAGCCGGTGCTTGAGGCTGCCGGTGATGTGGGTCGACTCGTCCTTGAAGTACAGCGACACACCCCACGCGTCGGGCAACGGGTACCGCAGCAGATGCGTGTCGGCGCTGCGTTGCGCATCCGCGTCGATCAGCCGGATCGCTTCCTCGACCCAGCCGCGGGGAGCCGTCCGGTCGACGACGCGCCCGAACGGTTCGCGATCGTCCGGACGTCCCCAGCCGGTCACTTCGAGTCGCCGCGCAGTCGCGCGTGCAGTGCCTCACGATCGGCGCGGCGCTGGGCGTCGAAGCCCGCGATGGCCGCGTTGAGTCTGCGCCGCATGCCGCCGAGCACGAACATCGACACGGGCATCGCGATGAGGACGCCGAAGATCGCGGCGACCAGCAGCGGCACGGTGACGCCGACGAGCGCTCCGCCGCCGACGATGATCGCGGCCACGACGACGACGATCGCCAGGCGCGCCAGCGTGTAGAGCAGGATGTCGGCCGCGAGCCGGCCCTTCGTCACCGGCGCCGCCGCGTCGTCGGTCGCGGAGCGCGCCGAGCCGGGGGCGTCCGAATCGCCAGGGTCTGCGGGGGTGCCGGGGGCCGTACTCACACCCGTCAGGGTACTCGGTACGCGGTCGCCGACCGCGTCTGGGCAGCGCGAACACGACGAATCGGATGGTCCGTTTTGTCTATTACCTCCCCTTTACCAACATTAGAGGGGTCGAGTAACCAGGGGTCACGGTGCCACGATGACTGGCGCAACCGCACGGAGCGGGCTTCGCGAGCCGAATTGGCCGACGAGCGAGTCCCGCACCACGGACGAGCCGCGACCGCCCCTACGGTCGCTCACACACGGAGGAACACCGATGAGCGCACCTACCTACAACGCCCACAACGACGCACTG
The DNA here is from genome assembly GCF_001894925.1 of Rhodococcus rhodnii NBRC 100604. Classification (GTDB taxonomy): domain Bacteria; phylum Actinomycetota; class Actinomycetes; order Mycobacteriales; family Mycobacteriaceae; genus Rhodococcus_F; species Rhodococcus_F rhodnii. Next base: position 295,549 of record NZ_BCXD01000001.1, read on the forward strand.
ATGACACCCGGTCAGGTTGCTGCGCTGTTCCATGTGGACCCCAAGACCGTCACCCGCTGGGCACACGCGGGCCGGCTCGGATCGCTGCGCACCCCGGGCGGACACCGGCGTTTCCGCGAGTCCGAGGTCATGCAGCTGCTGCGCTCGCTGACCACCGAGGCGAACCGCCCCTGACGCCAGGCCCCGGCCTCACAGCGCGCAGGCCCCGGCCTCACAGCGCCCTCGACGCCACACCGGCGGCCGGGTCCGATCCACTCGATCGGGCCCGGCCGCCGGTGTGCGATACCCTCGAAGGGAGCGTGACGTATCACCGCGGCGCAGCGCGCGGGTGAGGAGGTGCAGGGTGATCTACGTATTGGCCCTCATCGGCTTGGTGACGGTCGTGGTGCTGTTGTGGAAGGCCTTCGGGCCGACCTCCACCACCCCGGCCCGCGTCCAGGGTCCCGACGACGACCCGGAGTTTCTGTGGCGCATGAGCCGGGAGGCGGAACGCGAACGCCGCGACGACGATCCTTCGGGCGAACGCTGATCCGTCGCGCGAACGCTGATCCGTCGCGCGAACGCTGATCCGTCGGGCGAACGCTGAGAAGAGAACGCCGACACGAAGCAGACGAACGAGGACACCCCCTGCCGAAGCAGGGGGTGTCCTCGTGTCTGCAGGTCAGTTGAGGCCGGCGTACGAGTGCAGGCCCGAGACCACCATGTTGATGATGAAGAGGTTGAAGAGCATCGCGACGAAGCCGACGATGTTGATCCACGCCGCCTTCGTGTCGCGCCAGCCCGACGTCGCGCGGGCGTGCAGGTATCCGGCGTAGACGATCCACGTGATGAACGAGACGGTCTCCTTGGGATCCCAGCCCCAGAAGCGTCCCCACGCGGCCTCGGCCCAGATCGCGCCGAGGATGACTCCGGCACCGAACAGCGGGAACGCGATGATCGTCGACTTGTAGGCGAGCCGATCGAGCGTCTGGGCGTCGGGGAGCCGCAGTGCCATGTGCGCGAGCGGGCCCGTGCCCTCCTCGCCCCGCGGGTGACGCATCCGGATCAGGTAGAGGATGCTCGCCATGCCCGAGAGCAGGAACATGCCCGAACCGATGCAGATGATCGTCACGTGGATCGGCAGCCAGAACGACTGCAGCGCCGGGACGACGGGCGCGGCGTCGGCGTAGAGCACGGTCGCCGCGAGGAACATCAGCACCAGGATCGGCACGAGGACGAACACCCACAGCGAGCGGTACGCGGGCTTGCGCAGCCACACCAGGCCGAGGGCGAGCGAAGCGGCGCAGGCCATCGCGACGAACTCGTACATGTTGCCGAGCGGGAACCGTCCCGTCCCGAGCCCGCGGAGCACGATCGACGCGACCGCGAGGACGGTACCGACGACGAGGACGGTGCGGCCCATGTTGCCGGCGCGTTCGGCGGGGCTTCTGCGCCGCGGCCCCGCCGCGACGCGTCCCGGCACGGACGGCGCGTCGGCGACCGACGAGCTTCCGGCGGAGACGAGTTCGCGTGCGGCCTCACGGTCCTGGACGGCCCACGCCTTCGACGACGCGTACTCGACGATGAGCAGCACGAAGGCGAGGACGAGGACCGCGAACGCGGATTCGAAAGCGAGGTCGCTGTAGTGCGCGAGAGTCTCGTCGATGATCATCGGGTGTTCTCCTGCCGGTTCGATCCGGTCGTGGCCGTGTGTTGTTGTGAGTCAGCCGCGCTCTCCAGGAGCCGGTCTGCCAGGCCGTCGAATTCGTCTCCCCAGCCGGCCTGATCGGTCCTGGCGAGTCCGCCGAGCTCTACTACCGTACGTCGTTCACCGTCGGCGCCCTCATCCGACGGGTGGATTCGAACCCACACGCGGCGGCGCTTGATCATGAGCGAGACGACGAGTCCCGCCATCGCGGTGATCGCGAACACCAGCACCCAGTTCTGCGCCGGGTCGTGCGAGACCTGGACGTTGACGAAGTCGACGGCGCCGTCGAACCGCACCTCGGTCCCGTCGCCGAGCGTCGTGCTCTCGCCCGGGTAGAGGTTGACGCGGTCCTGCTGCACGAGCCGGCCCTGGTTCATCAGTTCCTGGTTGAGCTGGAAGATCGACTGCGGGATGCCCGTGTCGAGGCCGGTCTCGCCCTTGTAGACGTCGATCGCGACCGCGGGATCGTTCTGCGCGGGGAAGCTCGACGACAGCAGTGTGCCGTGGAAGAACGCGGTCGGCGCGAACAATCCCTCGATCGCGATCTGACCGGCGCGGCGTTCCTCCTCGGTGTCGTACATCCCCGGTGGCGGATCGAACCGCATCGCACCGCTCGACAGGAACGTCGTGGCGTCCTCGGGCTGCCACTGGATCGTCTCGGTGCGGCTCTCGCCGTTGGGGAAGGTCACCGTGAAGGTGGGCGCGTAGCCGTGGCCCTGCAGGTAGAGGCGGTCGGATTCGACGCGGAGCGGATGGTTGACGGCGATCTCCGTCTCGCGCCACGTGTTCGACTCGATGTCGTCGCCCGCCTGGTAGCGGATGTGCGACCGGAACATCTCGGCCTGGCCGGTGTCGAGGTAGTCGGCGCTGAAGTCGTCGACGGCCACGCACAGCGGCATCATCGCCGTGCCGTCGACGAGCAGACCCGCACGGAACGAGTCGAACGTCGCGGGCGACGCCGTGCAGAAGCTGTCCTCGCCGTTCGCGACGACGATGCGGTTGCCCTCGTACCCGAACATCTGGCCGGCGCCGATCGCGACCAGCAGACCCACGAGCGAGATGTGGAACACGAGGTTGCCGACCTCGCGGAGATAGCCCTTCTCCGCCGAGACCGTGATCTCGTCGTCGTACTTCGCGCGCGGCCCGCCGACGCGGGTCTCGGTCCGCCAGCCGCGCAGGCTCGACTTCACGTGTGCGGCGTAGTCCTCCGGCGAGGCCGCGACGTCACCCTCACGGTGATGAGGCAGCCGGGCGAGATTACGGGGCGCCGCGACGGGCGGCGTGCGCAGCGACTTCGCGTGCTCGACGCAGCGCGGCAGGATGCAGCCGACGAGCGAGACGAACAGCAGGATGTAGATCGCGGTGAACCACACGCTGCCGAAGACGTCGAAGAGTTGCAGGCGGTCCATGATCGGGCCGAGAGTCGGCCGCGCCTGGATGTACTCGTCGACCTTCTGCTCGTTGAGCGAACGCTGCGGGACCAGCGCGCCGGGGATGGCGGCGAGGGCGAGCAAGAACAGCAGCACGAGCGCGGTGCGCATCGACGTGAGACTGCGCCACGTGTTGCGCGCCGCGGCGAGGGCACGTCCCCATGCCGACTGGGTCGGCACCTGCCGCGGCCCGTCGTCGCGAGCGGTGTCGGTATCGGTCGAACTCATATCGGCAGGGTCACCTCCGAGATCATGGCGTCACGGATCCAGCTGACGAAGAGATCCCACGCGCCGGTGACGAGCGCGATGCCCACGATCACCAGCATGATTCCGCCGAAGATTTGAATTGTGCGTGCGTTGCGGCGCAGCCAGCCCACACCCCGCAACGCGCGTTCCGAGCCGAGCGCGAGCAGGATGAACGGCAGCCCGAGCCCGAGGCAGTAGGCGACGATGAGCGTGACGCCGCGAGCGGCGGTCGCCCCTTCCGTTCCGGCCGAGAGCGAGATGACGGCCGCGAGCGTCGGACCGAGGCACGGCGTCCAGCCGAGCGCGAAGACACCTCCCAGCAGGGGCGCCCCGACGAGGCCCGACACGCGTTTCGGCGCCATCCGGGTGTCGCGTTGCAGCATCGGGACGAGCCCGATGAACACGAGTCCCATCAGGATCGTCACGACCCCGCCGACACGCATGAGGATCTCGCGATTGATCGCGAGCGCCGAGATGAGCCCGAACACCGAGGCCGTCGCGAGCACGAACACGACGGTGAAGCCCGCGACGAACAGCGACGCCGCGCCCGCGACGCGGTACCGTCCCGACGCCTTGCGACGACGGCCCGAATCGGGCTCCGCGGCACCGCCTCCCGCCGGAGCCGTGGCCTTGACGGCGGGCGCCTCCGCGCCGACGATGCCCGCGAGATAGGACAGATATCCCGGCACGAGCGGCACGACGCACGGTGACGCGAACGACACCAGACCTGCCAGCGCCGCCGCACCGAGCGCGAGCAGAAGCGGGCCCGTCGCCGCCGCGTCACCGAACGCGCCGCCCACACCGGACGCCGCCACCGAGATGCTCATCTATCCGTCCCGCGCTTCGTTCGCGACGCGTTCGACGACCGGCTGCAGATCCTCGGCGAGCAGTTCCTTGAGAAAGACCGCGGCGACCCGATGGTCGCGATCGAGCACGATCGTCGTCGGGACGACGCTGGACGGGTAGCCCTCGCCGAGCGCCATCAGGGTGCGCATCGGCGGGTCGTAGATCGACGGATACGTGACGTTGTAGGCGTGCATGAAGTCACGCACCTTGTCGATCTGGTTGTCGCGCACGTTGATGCCCAGGAACTGCACACCCTGGTCCTGCGTCGCCTCGTAGACCTGCTCGAGATCGTCCGCCTCGGCGCGGCACGGCGCGCACCACTGCCCCCACACGTTGAGGACGACGACCTGCCCCTCGTAGTCGGAGACCGCGAGCGTCTCGTCCTCGTCCATCACGCTCGGGCCCGAGAGCGTCCCGATCGTCCCGCGGTCGGACGGCGGGTCGAAGTAGATCTCGGTCTGCCCTCCGGGCGAGACGAAGTCGAACGTTCCGCCCGTCGCCACTGCGTCGTCGCCGGTCGCACATCCGGACGCGACCGCCGCGACGGCCGCGAGACCCGCGAGCGCACGGGCCGCCCTGCCGAACCGCACGTCAGGCTCCGGTGATTCGCGGGTCGGACGAGCCGGCGGGCTCGGAGTACACGATGTCGACGAGGGTGTCGCCGTCGTACACGAGCGACGTGAGCGACGCGAGCGCACACTGCCGCGCCCGCGGGTCGTGCCACAGATGTTCGCCCTGCAGGAACCGGCGCAGCGTCCACACCGGAAGCTGGTGGCTCACGACGACGGCCTCGTGGCCCGCCGCTGCCGCGCGCGCCGAACCGACCGCCGCGAGCATCCGGTGCGCGATCTGCAGGTACGGCTCGCCCCACGACGGCGTGAACGGGTCGCGCAGCTTCCACCAGTGCCGCGGGCGGCGCAGCGCGCCGTCGCCGACCGAGACCTTGAGTCCCTCGAACTCGTTGCCGGCCTCGATGAGGTTGTCGTCGGTGACGATCTGCAGGCCGTGCCGCTCGGCGATCGGGGTCGCCGTCTGCTGCGCACGCTGCAACGGCGACGCGGCGACGTGGACGACGTCGTGCCCGGCGAGGGTCTGCGCGACCTTGCGAGCCTGCGCCTCGCCGTGCAGCGACAACCGGAAGCCCGGCAATCGGCCGTACAGGATCCCGCGCGGATTGTGGACCTCGCCGTGACGCATGACGTGCACGATCGTGCGCTTGTGCTCGGGCGCGGCGGCAGTGTCGTTCGATGTCACTCGATCGCCTTCACTTGTCGGGGCTTGCTGTCGGTCGGTGTTTGCGGGGCCTGTCACGGCGGCGCTGCCGTCAGGGCTGCGCTGCTGCCGCGGCGCGGGCGGCGTGCGGCATGGCGTCGGCGACGACGGAGAACGCGTCGTCGTCCAGCGCCGACGAGACGAACCACGCCTCGAACGCGCTGGGCGGAGCGTAGACGCCGCGCCTGAGCAGTTCCTGAAAGAACGGCCCGTAGCGCCACGTCTGCGCGGCCTTCGCCTCGTCGTAGTTCGTGACGGGTCCGTCCGTGAAGAAGATCGTCACGAGGTTGCCCGCGTTCTGGACGCGGTGCGGCACACCTTCCGCCGTGAGCGCCTCGGACGCGAGGTGCCCGAGCGTCGCGCAGTTGCGGTCGAGCGCGGCGTACACGGAGTCGTCGGCGGCACGCAGCGTCGCGAGACCCGCAGCGACGGCGACGGGATTACCCGACAGCGTGCCCGCCTGATAGACGGGACCGGCGGGCGCGAGCCGGTTCATGACGTCGGCGCGGCCACCGAACGCGGCCGCGGGCAGGCCGCCACTCATGACCTTGCCGAAGGTGAATAGATCGGCCGCGACGGGATCGAGGCCGTACCAGCCGGCGCGGCTCACGCGGAAGCCCGTCATGACCTCGTCCATCACGAGGAGTGCGCCGTCCCGCTCGGTGATCTCGCGCAGTCCGGCGTTGAATCCGGGCAGCGGCGGCACGGCGCCCATGTTGCCCGCGGCCGCCTCGGTGATGACGCACGCGATCTCGCCGGGGTTCGCCTCGAACGCCGCCTTCACTGCGTCGAGGTCGTTGTACGGCACGACGATGGTGTCCTCGGCCTGCGCGCCGGTCACGCCGGGCGAGGTCGGCAGCCCGAACGTCGCGAGTCCGGATCCCGCGTCGGCGAGCAGCGCGTCGACGTGGCCGTGATAGCACCCGGCGAACTTGAGGATCTTGGCGCGCCCGGTGTACCCGCGGGCGAGCCGCACCGCGCTCATCGTGGCCTCGGTCCCGGAGTTGACGAGCCTGACCTCCTCGACGGGAGCGACGCGCGCGACGATCTCCTCGGCGAGCAGCACCTCACCCGGAACGGGGGCGCCGAACGACAGCCCGGACTCGGCGGCACGCACCGCGGCCTCGACGACCGCGGGGTGGGCGTGACCGAGAATCATCGGCCCCCACGAACACACCAGATCGACGTACCGGTTGCCGTCGACGTCGACGAGCGTCGAACCCGACGCCGACGCGATGAACCGGGGCGTTCCGCCGACCGATCCGAACGCTCTCACCGGCGAATTCACGCCTCCGGGAGTCACGGTTTCGGCGCGTGCGAACCACTGCGCGGAGACCTCGGTGCGGATGTCGTTGTCGCCGGGAGACTTCGTCACGCCCACCAGTGTCCCAGTTCGCCGGGATCCGCCAACGACAGGGTGTAGTTGGGTGGCCCGGATCACCGGCTTCCGCGCAGGTGGGACGCCCTCGGCACGCCCCACCGCAGACTCCGATTTCACTAGGCTGGAGTGATGGCTTCGATCGCAGACCACCTCAGGACGACCCTCGACGGCCGCTGGCGGGAGGTGCGCGAACGCGCTCGTACCGACCTCGCCGGCCACCCGGAATTCGCACCCCACCACGAGCACGATCTCGGCGAGGCACGCGCGAAGGTGCTCCGACAGATGAAGCTGCTGGCGTCGAACGGCTACGCCGCGGACGGCTTCGCGAAGGACCACGGCGGGACGGGCGACACCGGCGCAGCCGTCACGAGCATCGAGATGCTCGCCATGTCCGACCTCTCGCTCATGGTCAAGGCCGGCGTCCAGTGGGGCTTGTTCGGCGGCGCCATCGAGAACCTCGGCACGAAGCGCCATCACGAGAAGTACGTGCCCGGCACCATCGACCTCGACATCCTCGGCTGCTTCGCGATGACCGAGACCGGTCACGGCAGCGACGTGCAGGCGCTCGAGACCACCGCGACGTACGACCCCGCCACCGAGGAGTTCGTCGTCCACTCGCCGACGCCGTCGTCGCGCAAGGACTACATCGGCGGCGCCGCGCAGGACGCGCGCCTCGCCACGGTCTTCGCGCAACTCCTCACCCGCAACGCGAGCGGCGAGCTCGAGAGCAAGGGCGTCCACTGCTTCGTCGTGCCGATCCGCGACGAGGACGGCAACGACCTGCCCGGCGTCACGACGTCGGACTGCGGCTACAAGGGCGGGCTGCTCGGCGTCGACAACGGCCGCATCATGTTCGATCAGGTCCGCATCCCGCGCGAGAACCTGCTCAACCGCTACGCCGACGTCGAACCCGACGGCACCTACACCTCGGGAATCGAGAGCGACGGCAAGCGCTTCTTCACGATGCTCGGCACCCTCGTGCGCGGACGCGTCACGGTCGGCGGATCGGCGGCCGCCGCGGCCCGCGTCGCCCTGACGATCGCGACGAAGTACGCGCTGCAGCGCAGGCAGTTCGACGCCCCGAAGTCGTCGGACGAGGTCCTGATCATGGACTACCTGGTGCATCAGCGGCGGCTGCTGCCGCTCATCGCCCGCTCGTACGCGCTGCAGTTCGCCCAGAACGAGCTCGTCTCGACGTTGCATGAGCTGCAGGCACAGGGCGACGACGCCGATCCCCAGGAGCAGCGCGAACTCGAGGGCCGCGCCGCGGGTCTCAAGGCCGCGAACACCGCCCACACGACCCGCGCGATCCAGGAGGCACGCGAGGCGTGCGGCGGCGCCGGCTACCTGTCGGAGAACCGGCTCGTCGGCCTCAAGGCCGACTCGGACGTGTTCACGACCTTCGAGGGCGACAACGTCGTGCTGACGCAGCTCGTCGCGAAGGAACTGCTGACGTCCTACGCCGACGACGTGCGTGACCTGAGCCCCGTCGAGTGGGCGCGGTTCGCGCTCGACACCGTCAGCGACGTCGTGAAGAAGCGGACGGCCGCGGCACCGATCATCCAGACGCTGCTCGAACGCCGGCCCGACAACGAGGAGGAGGGCAGCCTCTTCGATCGCGGCACCCAGGTGTCGATGTTCGAGGAGCGCGAGGAGTACCTGCTCTCGACGGCCGCGCGACGCCTCCAGGGCGCGATGGACCGCGAGGACGATCCGTTCGACGCGTTCAACTTCGTCCAGGATCACGTGCTGCACGCGGCGCGCGCCCACATCGACCGCGTCGTCCTCGAGGCGTTCGTCGCCGCGATCGAGGAGTGCGCGGACGAGGAGGCATGCGGCCTGCTCGGCGAGGTGTGCGACCTCTACGCGCTCACCGTCATCGACGAGGACAAGGCATGGTTCGTCGAGCATCGGCTGATCTCGACCGAACGCGCCAAGGCGGTCGTGCGCGGCATCAACGAACGCTGCCGCACGCTCCGTCCGCACGCGGCGCTGCTCGTCGAGGGCTTCGGGATTCCCGACGCGCTGCTCGGCTCGGCGATGCTCGACGGACCGGGCACCGACGCCGTGCGGCTCACCGGCCTGCAGGGCTGAACTCGGCCCGATCGGCGGGCCGGGTGCGTGGCCGGGTGGAGACGACGGCCACGACGAACAGCGCTGCGAGCGTCGCCAGCGCGACCGACCCGCCGATCGCGGCCCCGGAGTACACCGTCGCGTCGAACGGCGGTGTGCCTTCGGCGAGCGGGGCGAGCCGCTCCGTCGACGCGGCGGTGAGCCACACGACGACGGCGGCGACCGCACACACGAGCGCGGCGAGCGCACAGGCGCTGCGGCGCAGGCCGCCCGAAGGCGACCGGCGCGGAGCGGCCGAGGAAGGGTCTGTGGCGCTCACTGCGTTCTCCTGTCGGGGCGCGATTGCAGGACGCTCACCAGTGCACCACGCAGGCCCTCGTCGTTGCGAGCCCACGCGCGCACGAGGCCGCCGCCGACGAGACGCAGCCCGATCGCGGTGCGGCGCCGCGGCACACCGGACAGCTCCCCGAGCACCCGTGCACTCTCCCAGCGCTGCGTGTCGGGCGAGTCCGGGTCCGCGGCCGGCAGGACGGCCACGATGTCCTCGATCGGCAGTTCCTCCGTTCCCTGCCGCAGCATCGTCTCGCTGAGTTCGACGCTCGCGTGCGTCCGCGCGGCCGTGACCTGCAGCGCCACGACGCCCGCGAGTACGACGGCGCTGCCCGCGAGTGCCACCCAGTGGATGGCCGACGGGCCCGTCAGCCACTCGACGACGAGGATCGCGAAGCAGAAGAGCGGTCCGTACCAGACGCTGCGCCACCGGCCGCCGGGCTCGGTGAAGAGGATCTGCGCACTCACGGCGACTCCGTGGTGGTGCCGGCGCCCGCCTCTGCCTCGCGATACCAGCGGCGCGCCGGCGGCATCGTCGCGAGGGCGACGGCCACGAGCAGCAGGATCGGGGCGAGGAGCCAGATCACGGTCGCGAATCCCACGGCGACGGCGACGAAGGCAGCGGCGGCGTACACGACCGAGATGCCGACCGCGACAGGCCGGAAGCCCCGATGCCCCGCGCGAACCGGGCCTGCGAGCGCACCGATCACGAGGCCGACGACGACAGCGACGACACCGGCGATCCGCACGGCGACGGTGAAGGCGCCGGGGTCGTCCACACCACCCGCGACGAGCTGGTCGCGGAGCGTCTCCCCCGAGGTGGTGGCACCGACGAGTCCCTGCACGACGAGAACGAGGGTGGACAGCAGCCACACGGCGTACGCGGCATCGACGATGCGCGGCCGTGGCGGCACCGACGAGCGAGGAGACGACACTGGCGAAGCGGTCAGCCGACGATCCCCGGGACGACCAGCAACAGCATCATCAGGAGCATCGTGACGGCGAGGACGCCGAACACCACGATCTCCTTGCGTGAACCGTGCCGTTGCTGGTCGATCTGCATGGAGTGCGGTCCCTTCCGAGTTCGCGCCCGAAGCTCGTCTCATGCTTCGAGCCGGTCGGCCGTTGCCGACGGTGTGCACCGAACTCGGTGACTCCGTGCCACTGAGCGGTACAACTCATGACGTGTATCACGTCTGTGACCTATGATACATCGCTTGCCGAGCGAGATACTAACGGTCTTCGTCCTTACGCGAAAGCCCCGGGAGGAAGTAGAGGTTCGACTCCTTCCGGTGCATCAGGACGATCGCGCCCACAGCAGCGACAGCCTGGAGGATCTGCACGGCGCCCATCGCGAGCCCCATGCCGTCGGCCCCGCCGGGCAGGGCTCCGCCACCGAGACCGAACAGCACCGGTATCGAGGTGAAGACCATGAGCACACCGAGCATCGTCAGGACCATCCGCGCCCAGTTGCGGTCTCGCGCCATCGAGCGAACGAACACCAGGAAGAGCGCGGTCACCGCGACGATGACGAGCCCGACGATCCCCATGCCCACACCGAACAGCGATTCCATCCGAGCGCGGTCGACGTCGACCCCCGCCTCGGCCAGCGCAGGATCGGCGAGCATCGTGTCGACGAACGACGACCGGTCGCCCGAGACGATCGCGAGCGCCGCGAAGCCCTGCAGGATCCCCAGGGCCGCGACCAGCCACCACAGCTGCCGGGCGGTGCCGACGTCGAGCGGCGGCGTGCCGTCACCGCCGCTGCCGCCGTCCTCCGGCTGCTGCTGCGGATACGACGACGGGTACTGCTCCTGCGGGGGGTACTGCTGCTGCGGGTACTGGTGCTGTGGGGGCTGTTGCGGGTACTGCGGGTGCTGCTCGCTCATACGACCAGCCTAATGTCCGATTTCCGCGGGCACGGAGGGAGCGGACCCCCAGCGACGGCTCTTTGCCGTAACCAGGACGAATGCCCCACTCGACCTCGTAGCATCGAGATCGAGCGAGCACATGCCGGAGCAGGCACCGGGATCGAGGTCGACGATGACATCTCCCTACGAACGGCCGGACGAGCGCGGACGGTACGAGCCGTACGCCGACGGCCCGCCGCCGGGTCCACAGGGCTATCCCGGGTACGGCGCCGGTCCCCCGCCCGGCCGGTACCCGCCGCAGCAGTACGGCTCGGGCCGGCCGCCCGGAGGCGGCGATCCGTGGAAATGGGTGGCGGTCGTCCTCGCCGCCGTGGTCGCGATCGGTGCGCTGGCCGCGGTGATCGGCCTCTGGCTCGTCCCGGCGCTGCGTGACGACACGACGGCCGCCTCGGGCACGACGGCCGCCCCGCCCGCATCGGCTCCTGCCGTGGCGCCGCCCCCGGCCGCACCCGTGCCCGCCGCACCGGGGCTGCCCGCCGGAGCGTCGACGTGTTCGTCGTCGTCCGCGGCGCTCGGGAGTTCCGCGGTGGGCTCGTCGGTGACGTCGTGCGAGTTCGCCGAGGCCGTGCGCGCGGCGTACGCGTCCCAGCCCGTGCGCGGACAGTCCGTGACGGTCTCGGCGACCAGCCCCGTCACCGGAACCACCTATCCGATGGCGTGCTCGGGATCCACGCTCGTGCGGTGCACGGGCGGCGACAACGCCGTCGTGTATGTCTACTGATCCGTGTATGTCCACTGATCCGTGTATGTCCACTGATCACCGGCGAGCGCAGCCCGGCCGTGGGCGCGCGGCTCTCGCCCGAGCGTGCTGCGCCGCCGTCACGTTCGTCGCGGTCGTCGCGGGATGCAGCGAGACGGGAACGCCCGTCGCCGACCCCGAGGCGCCCACCGCACCTCACGCGGCGCCGCCCGCGCCTGCGCCGCCGGCCGAGTCCGGGCCGCTGGCCGGGTTCGGGGACTTCGCCGCGAGCCTGCCCGCCGACGTCGGACTCGCGGTGACGCCGATCGGCGGTGGGCAGACCCTCGCAGGCGGGGCGTGGGCCGACGGACCCGCGTGGTCGACGATGAAGGTCGCGATCGCGATCGCCGCAGTCGATGCGGGAACGGCGCGGACGGACGATCTCGACGCCGCGATCCGGCGATCGGACAACGATGCCGCCGACCGTCTGTGGAGTTCCCTGGGCCCGCCCGACCGCGCCGCGGAGGCCACGGGTGCGGTCCTGGCCCGCGACGGCGATCCACAGACCCGGGTGAACGCCGTCGCCACGCGCCCCGGATTCAGCGCGTTCGGTCAGACGATGTGGCCGCTGACCGCGCAGTCGCAGTTCGCCTCGCACCTCGTGTGCGATCCCGCTGCGGCGCCGGTCACCGACCTCATGCGCAGCACCGACGAGAGCTGGGGGCTCGCGACGGTCCCCGGTGCGATCGCGAAATCGGGATGGGGTCCGGACGAGGACGGGCGTCAGCTGGCACGCCAGTTCGGCGCGCTCCCCACCCCCGCGGGCGGGCTGGTCGCCGTAGCGATTGCCGCACAACCGGATTCGGGAACGTTCGAGGACGCCGCGGCGACACTCACCACCATCACGCAATGGCTCGCGCCCCGGCTGCCGGCCGGGACCGGCTGCACCCCGTGACGCGGCGACCGGCCGAACGACTCGATCAGATCGAGCGCAGCACCCGCGCGGGCGCCCCCGCGGCGACGACGCGCTCGGGGACGTCGCGCGTGACGACCGATCCCGCTCCGATCACGGCGTCGTCACCGATCGTGACACCGGGACACACGATCACTCCGCCGCCGAGCCACACGTTGTCGCCGATCGTGATCGGCTGCGCCGCTTCGAATTTGTCGCGCCGCTGCTGCGGATCGAGCGGGTGCGTCGGCGTCAGCAACTGGACGTTCGGGCCGATCTGGCAGTCGGCGCCGATCCGGATGGGTGCGACGTCGAGCGCCGTGAGCCCGAAGTTCACGAACGTCCGGGGACCGATCGTGATGTGCTCGCCGTAGTCGACGTGCAGCGGCGGCCGCACGTCCACGTCCTCGCCGACGGCACCGAGCAACTCGCGCAACAGTTCTCCGGCGCCGTCGCCGCCCGAGAGTTCCGTCGCGTTGAATCGCGCTGCGAGCGTGCGCGCCCGACGCGAGAGCCGGTCGAGTTCGGGATCGTCGGCGATGTAGAGGTCGCCCGCGAGCATCCGCTCGCGGGCACTTCGCCCATCGCCGCCGGCGGTCATGCCCGCTTCGCGAACTCGGCAGCCCAGTACGTGAGGACGATGTCGGCGCCGGCGCGCCGAATACTCAGCAGCGACTCGGCGATCGCCGCGTCACGGTCGATCCAGCCGCGCTGCGCGGCCGCCGTGATCATCGCGTACTCACCCGAGATCTGGTAGGCGGCAACGGGAACCGGCGACGAGTCTGCCACCTCCCGCAGCACGTCGAGGTACGACATCGCCGGCTTGACCATCACCATGTCGGCGCCCTCGGCGAGATCGAGATCGACCTCGCGCAGCGCCTCACGCCGATTGCCCGCGTCCTGCTGATACGTCCGCCGATCGCCCTGCAGCGACGACCCCACCGCCTCGCGGAACGGGCCGTAGAACGCCGACGCGTACTTCGCGGCGTACGCGAGCTGCCCGACCTCCGTGAAACCCGCGTCGTCGAGTGCCTCGCGGATCGCACCGACCTGGCCGTCCATCATCCCGCTGGGGCCGAGCAGATGTGCCCCGGCCTCGGCCTGCGCGACCGCCATACGGCGGTACTGCGCGAGCGTCGCGTCGTTGTCGACACGACCCGCGTCGTCGACGACGCCGCAGTGCCCGTGATCGGTGAACTCGTCGAGACACGTGTCGGCCATGAGCACCGTCGCGTCGCCGACCTCGTCGGCCAGCGCGCGCAACCCGCGGTTGAGGATGCCCTGCGGGTCGACGCCGCACTCCCCGTCACCCGACTTGTCCTCGGGCTTCGGGACGCCGAACAGCATCAGGCCGCCGACACCCGCCGCCACGGCCTCGGTCGCGGCGGCGCGCAGCGAGTCCAGCGTGTGCTGGTACACGCCGGGCATCGAGGAGATCTCGCGCGGCGCGTCGATGCCGTCGGCGACGAACATCGGCAGCACCAGATGCCGTGGCTCGAGCGAGGTCTCCCGCACGAGACGGCGGACCGCCGGGGTCGTGCGCAACCGGCGCGGGCGATGCGTGGGGAACACGAACGGCACTCCCTCGGTGTCGATGATGGACGGGCTCCGGCCCTTGACGCTCGTCAGCGGCGGCGCGACTTCTTTCGCGGCGGGGGCAGTGCACCCTCGGCCCGCAACCGAGCCGCGTGCTCGGCGAGCGCCTCGACGAGCGGCCCGATCTGCGCCGTCTCCGGCTGCACGTCCACGCGCAGCCCGAACTCCACGGCCGTCTCGGCGGTCTTGGGGCCGATGCACGCGACGAGGGTCCGGGCGTGCGGCTTGCCCGCGATACCGACGAGATTGCGGACGGTGGACGACGACGTGAAGCACACGGCGTCGAAGCCACCAGTCTTGATCATCTCGCGGGTCTCGGCTGGCGGCGGCGAGGCGCGCACCGTGCGGTACGCCGTCACGTCGTCGATCTCCCAGCCGCGCTCACGCAGCCCCTCGGCGAGGGTTTCCGTAGCGATGTCCGCGCGCGGCAACAGGATTCGGTTCACCGGATCGAAGACGTCGTCGTAGGGCGCGAACTCGGCGAGCAGGCCCTCGCTCGACTGCTCCCCCGACGGGACGAGCTCGGGATTGATACCGAACGAGCGGACCTTGTCCGCCGTCGCCTGCCCGACGCACGCGATCTTCACGCCCGAGAACGCACGGGCATCGAGCCCGAACTCCTCGAACTTCTCCCACACGGCACGCACCGCGTTGGTCGAGGTGAACACGACCCACTGGTAGCGGCCGTCCACGAGGCCCTTGACGGCACGCTCCATCTGCGCGGGGCTGCGCGGCGGCTCGACGGAGATCGTCGGCACCTCGATGGGGATCGCACCGTGCGTGACGAGACGATCGCTCATCTCCCCCGCCTGGTCCTTCGTGCGCGGCACGAGCACCTTCCAGCCGTACAGCGCGCGCGACTCCCACCAGGAGAGCTTGCCGCGCTGCGACACGACCTTGCCGATGGTCACGACGAGCGGACCGACGAGTTCGGAGCCCGCGTCGTTGAGCGTCGCGAGCGTCGCCTCGACGGTGCGCTGCTGACGCGTCGTGCCGTTGACGGTGATCGCGGCCGGCGTCTGCGGTGCGAGGCCGTGCTCCACGAGCGCGCTCGCCGTCTCGGCGAGGTGCCCCGCCGTCGCGTGCAGGACGAGCGGCCCCGGTGCGGCCGCGAGCGCCGCCCAGTCGACCTCGCCGCGCACGTCGGCCTCGGTGTGATCGGAGCCGAGTGCCATGCCCGCGTAGGCGGGAACCGCCGACGCCGACGGCAGGCCCGGCAGGACCTCGAACGCCACCTGCGTGCGCGAGACCGCGGTGACCTCGGCGATCACCGAGTCCGTCGTGAGCGGATCGCCCGCCACGAGCCGCACGACGTCGTGACCGTTCTTCGCCTCGGCGACGAGCGTCTTGGCGACGTCCGCGGGCTCGCCCAGTGCGGGACGCACCTCGGCGATCGCCTCGCCGGTCTCCTCGTCGCAGCCGAGTGCGGTTCCGGCGAGCGCGACGACGGACTTGTCGACGTCCGGGTCCGTGTAGGCGAGCGATGCGTTCGCGAGCGCGTCACGAGCACGCACGGTGAGCAGCGCCGGGTCGCCGGGCCCGGATCCGACGAACAGGATCCGTCCCGGGGTGTTCTTGCGAACTCGGCTCATCGGTGATTCTCCAGTGCGGTGGGTGGCTGTGCAGGATGGTTCGGGGCGAGACGCGACGGCGAACGTTCGCCGCTGCGCGACGGCGGCCATCGTGTGGCCGCGCGCGGGGACCGGCGGTCAATCATCGGCGTCACCCCGTGCGGGATCGGGCTCGGTGCGCTCGGTCATCAGATCGCGAGCTCCCCGGTCGAGCAGATCGCGTGCGACTGCGCGCCCGAGGCCTGCCGGGTCGTCGATGGTTCCGACGACGCTCGCGCGCAGGACCTCCGAGCCGTCGACGGCGGCGGCGGCGCCGCGTACCGACAGCTCCCAGACGGTGCGGCCGTCGTCGTCGAGCGACTCCACGACCTCCGCGAGCGCGCCGACCGGGGCCGTGCACCCCGCTTCGAGTTCCGCGAGGACGGCACGCTCGGCGACCACGGCGGCGCGTGTCGCGGGATCGTCGAGTTCGGCGAGCACCGACACGAGATCGGTGTCCTCGCTACGGCATTCGACGGCGAGCGCGCCCTGCGCCGGAGCCGGCAGCATCTGCACCGGATCGAGCGCCTCGGTCACCTCGTCGAGCCTGCCGACCCGAGCGAGGCCCGCGCGGGCGACGACGACGGCGTCGAGCTCACCCGAGTGGACCTTGCCGACCCGCGTGTCGAGATTGCCCCGCAGCGGCAGGACCTCGAGGCCGAGGCCCAGTGCTCGCAGCTGCGAGGCGCGCCGCGGCGCGGACGTCCCGATCCGCGACCCCGCCGGCAGCTCGCCGAGGACGAGCCGGTCGCGGGCGACGAGCGCGTCACGCGGATCCTCGCGCGGCGGCACCGCGGCGATCGTGAAGCTCGGCTCCTGTGCCGTCGGAAGATCCTTGTACGAGTGCACCGCGACGTCCACGCGGCCGTCGGCCAGCGCCTCGCGCAGTTCGGCCGTGAAGACACCGACGCCGATCGTCTCGACGGGCGCCTGCGACTTGTCGCCCTTCGTCGTGATGATGACGAGTTCGGCGGGATGGCCGGCCTCGATCAGCGCATCGCGGACCGTCCCGGCCTGGGTCGTCGCGAGAACACTGCCACGGGTTCCGATCCGCAGCGTGCGTGTCGCAGCCCGGTCGCTCGTGGCCGCATCGGTCGTCGTCACTGCGTGTCCTCTCCGTCCGTGGTGTCGTCGAGCAGGAAGTGCCGCAGCCGCGGATCCTCTCCTGCGACGAAACGATCCGCGAGATCGATCATCTCGCCTGTCGGGTCCGATGTCTTCGCTACTGCCGCAACGGTTCCCGGTTCCAGCTCGAAGAGCTCGCGCAGCGCCTGCGCGTACGTGTCGCCGCCGGGCGAGACCGCGAGCTGCTTGACGCGCACCGTCGGCGCGTGCAGGAGCTTGTCGACGACGCGGCGCACCGTGCGCGCCACCTCGCCGCGCTGCGGATCGTCCAGGTCGGGCAGGCGGGTCTCGAGTCGCAGCAGCTCCGCTTCCACGACCTCGGCGGCGCGCTGCCGCAGCGCCGCGACGGTGGGCGTGATCTCGGCGAGCCGCTGGCCCTGCAGATACCCCGCGAGTTCCTGCGAGACGATGCCGCGTGCGGCCTTCTCGTCGGCTCCCGCCGCGTGCGCACCGGGATCGCGCTGCAGCGACTCCATGTCGAGCACCGTCACCGACGGCAGTCCCGCGACCGCGGGTTCGACGTCGCGCGGCAGACCGAGATCGCAGATCACGAGCGGATTCCCGCCGTCGACGTCGACGGCGCCGTCGCTCTGCACGGCACGCTGCGCGAGCGCGCGGTGGGCATCGGCGAGCGTGACGACGGCACCCACCGCGCCGGTACACGTGACGAGGACGTCCGCGAGCCCGACTGCCTGCGGCAACTCGTCGAGATCGACTGCGTGGGCGTCGATTCCGTTCGAGCGCGCGGTCTCCGCGAGGTTCTCCGCACGCTCACGGGTGCGGTTGACGACGACGATGCTTCCGATGCCTGCACGCGACAGGTGCGCGACGGCGAGACCGCCCATCGCACCGGCACCGAGCACGACGGCCGTGCGACCCGCGAGCGAGCCGAGGACGCCTGCGGCACGATCGAGCGCCACCGACACGACGGACGAACCGGCCGAGTCGATCCCGGTCTCGGTGTGAACACGCTTGCCGACGCGCAGCGCCTGCTGCGCGAGCTCGTGGAGGGTGCGGCCCGCGGCCTGCTGGGAGTCCGCCGCGGCATAGGCCGACCGGATCTGGCCGAGGATCTGCTGCTCGCCGACGACCATCGAGTCCAGTCCGCTCGCGACCGCGAACAGGTGCTCGGCCGCCGCCTCGCTGTACCGAACGTAGGTGTGGCGGTGCAACTCCGAGAGTTCGACTCCCGAGTGCTCCGCGAGCGCCGTCGCGACCTCGGTCAGCGCGCCGTGGAACGCGTCGACGACCGTGTAGATCTCGATGCGGTTGCACGTCGAGACGATCATCGCCTCCGAGATGTGCTCCGAGTCGAGCAGCCTGTCGGTGAGCTTCGGGCGATCGCTGTCGGCGATCGCGACGCGCTCGAGCACCGGGACCGGGGCGGTCCGGTGCGAAATCCCGACGAGAAGGACACTCACGGCGCGATCACCGATCCGTTCCGGGAGACAGGGGACGGCGACACTGCCGGCCCGGGGAACCGAACACGGGACGACGACGCAGGCGCCGTCCCGGCATCGTCGAGCGACGACGCCGTGGCGGCGCCGTCCTCGTGATGCCCGTTGCGGATGCCGTGGAAGGACAGCACCTGCAATTCCGCCGCGAGGTCGACGACCCGGAGCTCGACGCCGCCGGGAACCTCGACCTGCACGGGCGAGAAACTCATGATGCGGCGCAGCCCCGCCGCGACCAGTGCGTCGCACACGATCTGCGCGGCGCTGTCCGGGGTCGCGACGACGCCGATCGTCGCTTCGAACTCGGCGCACGACGCCGCGAGCACGTCGAGATGACGCACCGTCACCGCACCGACCGCCGTCCCCACGAGTGCGGGATCGGTGTCGAACAGCCCGACGACGGGGAACCCGCGCCCCGCGAACCCGCCGTAACCGGCGAGGGCGCGGCCGAGATTGCCGGCACCCACGATCACGACGCGGTGGCCGCGCTCGAGCCCGAGTGCCGACTCGATGCGGGCGCGCAGGCGGCGCACGTCGTAACCGACGCCGCGAACACCGTTGGGGCCGAGGAACGACAGATCCTTGCGAAGCTTCGCCGATCCCACTCCGGAGGCGTCGGCGAGTTCTCCGCTCGACACGATCGCGATACCGCTGTCGGCCATCGCTTCGAGGACCCGCAGATACGACGCGAGGCGCGTCACCGTAGCCTGGGGAATGTCCCGTTGAGTCTGATCACCGGAGGAACGATCACCCGACGCAGCGGCGACGGCGGGTGTCGTCCCGCGCGTCCGATGCTGCTGCGTCACGTGGTGGCTCCTCGTCCGAGCGGCCGTTACCACGGCCGCTACTCACGATTGTCCGGGGGATTCGTTCACACCACGGTAACCGCTTGTGAACGCCCGCACAAAGTCGTCTCGTGCCGTCGTTACCGGTCCCGACCTGCGAAGCGGCCGGAACGGGGCGACTTAGGTCGCCCTTACTTGCGGAGATCCCGACGAAGGCGCTCGACATCGACCTCCCAATAACCGTGCTCTCGGCCGTCGACTAGCACAACCGGCAGCCGGTCGCCGAATTCTGCACGTAGACCGGGTCGCGACGAGGCCTCCTCGTCCACGTCGACGATCTCGAACCGGAACGGCTCCTCCTCGCGGAGTGCGAGCAATTCGGCTTTCGCGCCCTCGCACGCACCACACCCCGCCCTAGTGAGAAGAGTCACGAGATGCTCACGGCCCTGCGGGTCCGTGACTGCCTCGTCACCTTCGCTACGGGACGCTCGATCGTCGGTCATGGCGATGTCCTCCTTCCGGCCTGATGCGGCACCGGCCCGAAACCGGACGATAGGCTATCGGCGGACTCGGGACCCGGAGGCAGCCGCCATCCGTGAGCGCCGCGAAACCGGCGCGACCGAGCGAGACGACGGAGGTGCGGGTGCCTGCACGATCACTGCCGAGCGAAGTGAGTACCGCGCTCGCCGGACTGATCCGGCCCGGCCGCCGACGCGCCGCGAATCCGCTCGGCCCCAGCGAGGCCGAGGTACGCGCGAACGTCGCGGGTGAGGCCAGCGCCGACGCCGCGTACGCGATCCACGAGGCGGAGACGCCCACCGACGTCGTCGACGTTCCGCTCGACCTCACGGCTGCGGCTTTCTTCGACGTCGACAACACGATGGTGCAGGGCGCCTCGATCGTGCACTTCGCCCGCGGGCTCGCAGCGCGCGACTACCTCAAGACCTCCGACCTGGTCGACTTCGCGTGGAAGCAGGTCAAGTTCCGGGTCACCGGCAAGGAGAACAGCGACGACGTCGCACAGGGACGAGACAAGGCGCTGTCGTTCGTCGCCGGTCGCTCGACCTCGGAGCTCGCACGTCTGGGCGAGGAGATCTTCGACGAGGTCATCGTCGACAAGATCTGGCCCGGCACCCGCGCACTCGCCCAGATGCATCTCGACGCCGGCCAGCAGGTGTGGCTCGTGACCGCGACGCCCGTCGAGCTCGCGCAGGTCATCGCGAAGCGGCTCGGACTCACCGGCGCGCTCGGGACCGTCGCCGAGAGCGAGGACGGCGTCTTCACGGGCCGCCTCGTCGGCGACATCCTGCACGGCCTCGGCAAAGCACACGCCGTGCGGGCCCTCGCGGTCCGTGAGGGGCTCAGCCTCGACCGCTGTGCCGCGTACTCCGACAGCTACAACGACGTGCCGATGCTCTCGCTCGTCGGCACGCCCGTCGCGATCAACCCCGACACGGATCTTCGTGAGCTCGCGAAGAACCGCGGCTGGGAGATCCGCGACTTCCGTACGGGCCGCAAGGCCGCGAAGATCGGCGTCCCCACCGCGCTCGCGCTCGGTGCGGTCGGCGGCGCGGTCGGCGCCGTCGTCGCACGCCGACGCGACGGCCGGTAGCCGCGAGCGTCGCCACCACCTTCACGCCACCCTCGGCGGGTGCGCGACAGGTCCGCCCGGTGGGTCGACGCCCGGTGGTGTGAAGGTCGGCCTGCCCCTCGGTGTCGAGGTGATCGTCCAGGCGCTGTGGTGAACATGGCGGTGGTGGGCGCCGCAGAGCAGCACCATGTTGTCGAGATCCGTCGGACCGCCGTCCGCCCAATGTGTGACGTGATGCGCCTCGCACCACGACGACGGGACCGGGCAGTTCGGAAACGCACACCCCCGGTCCCGGACAGTCAAGGCCCGACGCTGCGCCGGAGTCACGAGCCGTGTGGTGCGGCCCATGCTCAGCGGGACGCCGTTGTCGTCGACGACGATCGGCGTGACCTGCGCATCGCACGCCACCGCACGCGCCGTCTCCGGAGTGAGCGTGGCGCCCCACGGCGTCCACGGCAGACCGACGCCATCGAGCAACGCCGTGATCGACACGCTCCTTCGCTCGGCGGCAGTATCCGCGCGACGTTCGAGATCACGCTGATTCACCAACACCGTCACGTGCGGCTTCTCACCCGCCTCCATCCCGGCAACGCCGGAATCGAGGAACCTGCGACACACCTCGACCAACGCATCCGCCCGCCGTTTCCGCGGCGACCTGCGATCCGGTGTTCCGTCCTCGGCAGGCTGCGGCGCCGACAGCTTCGACAACGCCGTCAACAGCACCTCACCCGACAGTGCATCGAAGTTCCCGTGCACCACCACCCGGCCATGCAGCGTGTGCGACACCGATAGGTGATTGACGTTGTCGCGTTCCCGCGTCGGCGGACCATCACTTTCGGCGTCCAGCCGAATCTCGAGCCGCTCCTTGGCTCGCCGCACCGACGCCGTGGTCGTCCCCGGACCCGGCACCGCCGCCGCCAACAACGCATCGCGGCAGAACTCGACCACCTTCGAATGCTCCTCGGGATCGGCCTCCGCCAGCGCTGCCAGCAGCGACGGCGGCATCTCGAAGAAATCACAGATCAACTGCGCGTGTGTCGGCGACACCCGCTGCTCCGCAACAGCCGCAGCAACCTCCCGCTGCGAACGCAGACTCACCGCAAGGTTCACCACACGCCGCGCCTCATGAACTTCGAGCATCGTCCGCGACGCCAACCACCACCCCGCATCCCGAAACCCGTCTTCACCCGAGATGCCGCGCTCGACCACCTCACCCATGAGCGCGATACCCCGCGCCTGCAGACGGGCGATCTCCGCGTACACATCGAGCACCTCGCCACGCAGCTCGGCATCACCGAGCTGCCACGGCTCCCCGTGTGCTGTGTGTGAATCCCCCGACCCCATGCGTCAAAGCTAGTTCGAACACCCGTTCGCCACAAGACTCATTTCCGCAGTTGGGGATAACCGCGGAGCTGTGGACAACGCCCGTAACGCCACGTCGCGCCCGACCCTGTCGGACCGCCGTCACGGCCCGGAGATCCGGTCGACGCTTCGCGCCTCGATCGCCGCTCCGACATCCTCGATTCCCGTTCGCACGAGGTCGCCGTAGGCATCGTCGGCCAGGACCGGGCCGTGCCGTCGTGCGTTCTCGAGATGCTCGCGGGCCGCATCGAACGATCCGAGCCTGCGATAGCCGTCGGCGACGTCGAGATGCAGCGACGGAAGAAATCCTGCGACGTGCAGGTATGCGTCGTGCTGCCGGACGCGCTCGTCCGTGATCGTGTCGGCGGCGTCCAGCGCACGGATGTCCCACACCAGCGCCTGCGCGGGATCGGGATACAGGTCGGCGAGGTAGTGGGCGAGCGTACAGCGGTGCAGCGGGGGTCCGATCGTCGCCCAGAGGTCGAGCAACGACTCGCGCGCCGGCCCTGCCGCTCCGTCGCGGCCTGCTGTGACCGCCTCCACGATGGCCGCCACCACCGGATCCCGGGTCTGGCCGTTCGTCATCCCACCGCTCCGTCCGTCGTGTCCCCCGTGGGCATCACGTACGTCGTGAGGTCGCCGTTGTCCGCGGATCGGACCGTCACGGGCTGGTCCGGCCCTCGGAGATCGAGCAGCAGGTCCGCTGCGATCGCGGTGGCGATCGCGGGATACAGCGTCGTCATCGCGAATCGGATCGTCGTCGGCGTACCCGACACGACGGCCGTCAGCCGATCGCTGCCGGTCGCGGACTCGTTGCCGCTCACCACGATTCCCGTTTCGGTGACGTCGATCGACACCACGTCGGCCGCGTGGGCTTCGAGCGCACGCAGCAGGTCGGCCTTCGCCACCACGACACGTGTCTCCACGGGCCGCAGCGCGTCGAGCATCGCGCGATGGTCGGGAAACTGCCCGTCGACGAGCCTGCAGTACCGATCGCCCGCGCCGCGCGGCCGTATCCAGACGCCGTCGCCGATCGCCTCGATCCGAGCCGACGGTGAGTGCCGCAGATCGGTGAGAGCGGCGCGGAGGTCGTCGCCGTCGACCGTTCCCACCCAGATCGTCCCGGTGGGCGCGGCGCCCGCCAGCGTCCGGACGGACATGCGGTACCGGTCGGTGGCGATCACCTCGACACTGCCCGAGCGTGCCTCGACGAGCACGCCGCCCAGCACCGCAATCTCCGGATCGCCGGAGACGGCGGTCAGGACCTGCTCGATCGCCGACGCCAGCACCGGGCCGCTCGCCTCGGCGACGACGATCAGAGGCGTGGCGGCCGACTCGGCCCTGTCACGCAACTCGGCCCTGCCACGCAGCGCGGCTTTCTCACGCAACTCGGCCCTGATCCGGACAGCGCGCTCCCGCACGGCCGCGGCATCGTCGACCACCGCATCGACGTGCTCGTCGACGAGTCGGATCCCCTCCTCCGGGTGCGCCGCGAGCACGGACCTCACGCCGGCGAGCGGCATGCCGATCTCGCGCAGCCGTCGCAGCAGCACGGCGGACTCGAGCTGGTCCTCGCTGTAGAACCGATATCCGGACGCATCGTCGGTCTCGGCGGGCGGCAGCAGGCCGGCGTCGGCGTAGAAGCGCAGGGCGCTCGCGGTCAGCCCGCTGCGCCGCGCGAACGCTCCGATCGACATCGACGGCGGATCGGTGGGTGGAGTGCTGGGCGGTGAATCGGTCATGTCGCCACCCTCGCCCTTCGACCTACTCGAAGGTCAAGCCGCACGGGGTCGAACGGCACAGGGTCGAACGGCACGGATTCACGCAGCGAATGATCGAGCGGCGCAGCCTCACCCGAGAAACACGTTGCGACGCCGTGCGAGCAGCTTGTACAGCGTCTGCTGGATCGTCTCGCGGACGTGGTCGGTGACCTCGAACAGTTCCATCGGATCGTCCGCCGCAGCCTGGTCGTAGCCGTCGGTGACGATCGGCGTCCCGAACTCGATGTGCCACTTGGACGGCAGCGGGACGAGTCCGAGCGGACCGAAGTGCGGGAACAGCGGGGTGACCGGGAAGTACGGCAGCCCCAGCAGCCGGGCGAGGGGCGCGAGTTCGCCGATCTTCGGGTAGATCTCCTCCGACCCGACGATCGAGCACGGCACGATGGGCGTCCCCGTCCGCATCGCGGCCGACACGAATCCGCCGCGGCCGAACCGCTGCAGTTTGTACCGCTCGCTGAACGGCTTGCCGATCCCCTTGAAGCCCTCGGGAAAGACGGCGACGACCTCGCCCGCCGACAACAGCCGCTCGGCATCGGACATGCACGCGAGGGTGTGCCCCGCGCGCCGCGCGAGGTCGGCGACGACGGGCAACTCGAACGCGAAGTCCGCGGCGAGCATGCGCAGCGGCCGGTGGAGCGGATGGCGGTCGTGCACCGCGACCGATGCCATGAGCCCGTCGATCGGGACGACGCCCGCGTGATTGGACACCACGAGCGCCCCGCCCGTGTCGGGGATGTTCTCGATCCCGTGGACCTCGACGCGGAACCACTGATCGAACAGCGGCCGCAACGCGGGCAGCCAGACGTTCTCGGTGAAGTGTTCGTCGTAGCCGAACTCGTCGACCTCGTACTCCCCCGACATCCGGCACCGGACGAAGTCGGCGACGGCGACGATCGAGTCCGCCAGCGACCCTCGCACGACGTCGAGCCGGGACGGCGGCGGCGGAGCGGCGACCACCGGTGCGGCCTCGTCCTCGGGACGGATCCCCGACGGGTGACGTTCGCGGCTCGCGGCCTGTGTCCGGGCCGCGACGGAATCGGTCGAGGGACCCCGAGCACCGTGCAGCGGGATGACCTTGGCTCCTTCGCTCATGCGCCGGCTCCCTCGCTCATGCGTCCCCCTTGGCCCAGCCGCGCGGCGCGACGACGTCGAGCAGTACGCGTTCGACGCGATCGACGAGCCCGTCGGTGGGCAGCGGCGCCGCACGGGCGGCTCTGGCGAGATCGGCGAGTGCTTCCGCCGTCGTCCAGCTCGGCTCGAAGCCCAGTTCGGTGCGCATGCGGGTGGTGTCGAGGCCACAGCCGAACTGGAAGTACTCGGGCTGCTCCTGCGTGTACGAACGCATGATCGGTCCCATCGCCGAACGCCCGGCGCCGTGGAACAGTGCGCTCGGGATCGGCATCGCGATCCGCCCCAGCCGCCGGATCGCCTGCGACAGCATCACGACGCCGTCGCCCGCGATGTTGAAGGTGCCCGCCGGTCCGGTGAGGGCGGCGCGCTCGAGCGCGCCGAGGGCGTCGTGCTCGTGCAGGAGCTGGAACCGCGCGTCGCGGCCGGCGACGGTGGGAACGACGGGGGTGGTGACGTAGCGGCCGATCGTGCCGTTGAGCCGCGGTCCGACGATGGGGGCGAGCCGCAGGATCGACAGCGCGAGGTCGGGTCGCCGTCGTGCGAGTCCGCGCGCGTACCCCTCGACCTCGATGCTGTCGCGGGCGTACGCACCGGCGGGACGGCGCCGTGCGCTCATCTCCTCGGTGAACTTGGCCGGGTCCTTCGACGTCGATCCGTAGACCGCCGACGTCGACTTCAGGACGACGCGCCGCACGGACGGAGACTTCTGGCAGACGGCGAACAGCTGCATCGCGCCGATGACGTTCGCGTCCTTCATCGCCGCACGGCTCGACCCGCGCGGGACGCGCGTGAGCATCGCGGTGTGCACGACGGTGTCGACCTCGGCCTGCCGCACCACCTTGCCGACGAGCGGATTGCGGATGTCGGCGCGCACGAACTCGGCGCGGCCCATACGGCGCAGCATGTCCTTGGACGGGATGAGCGAATCGACGGCGATCACGCGCTCGATGTCCGGGTTCTGCGCGAGCCTCGTCACGAGAAAGCCGCCGAGCAGTCTGCTCGCGCCCGTCACCAGCGCCACGCGCGGAACGCTCGTGCCTTCGGCCACCCCGTCACCCCCGCCCAGTTGTCGTTCGCCACCCGCCATCCGCTCGCGACCCGTCATCGGTTCGCGACCGGTCGCCGCACTCCTGCGCAGCACGTCTCGTGTGATCCAGCCTACGGTCCCTGCGGTCACAGAGTAGAGGCGGCGGACCGAGGATACGAGTGATCGGGCCGACGCGCGCGGCGCTCGGCACCGAGAAGACACGAATGCCCGCCACCGAGACGGTGACGGGCATCGGGTACCGGCGGACTACTTACCGAGTTTCCGCCGCTGAACGCGGGTGCGGCGAAGCAGCTTGCGGTGCTTCTTCTTCGACATGCGCTTGCGTCGCTTCTTGATCACTGAACCCATAGCGGGTGTTCCTCACGTTCTTCTCTCGCATTTGTCGCGCACGCGCCGTCACGTACGCCGCGCCGTTCGGCGCAGGAGTCCCGATCCGTCATCGTACCGGTGCGATGCACCGACACGAAACCGGGCCGTCGCCGCACACCCCCGGACGGGGGTGGCGGCACGGTCCTTCGATCGGGCTTTCGGCAGCCGGACTCAACCGGCGTCGAAATACGAGGTCTCGAGATAATCGTGCACCGCTTTGGCGTGCACACGGAAGGACCTGCCCACTCTGACAGCGGGCAGCTCCCCACTGTGCACCAACCGGTACACGGTCATCTTCGAGACCCTCATGAGCGACGCGACCTCGGCCACCGTCAGAAACTGCGGACCACTCACGGTGGACCCGCCGTCCGACGATGCGCCTCGGGTCGTGTCGACCAACGGCTTCTTTCCAGACGTCATCGACCACTACCTCCGACACGTTCCGTGTCGCCGGCTTCCCCTCCGGCGATACAGACACGCACGTGCTCACCCGAGCTTACCGGGACTGGTGGGGTCACTGCGACGGGTGTGTGAAAACGATTGCGGCCGCAGCGCAGTCGTCACGAACCGGTGCGGATCACTCCGCCTTGCCGCCCAGTTCCGCCGAACGCCGGGCCGCGGCGTCGACGGCGTCGTAGAACGCCGTGCGCAGCCCGCCCGCCTCGAGTTCGCGCAGCGCGGCCGCCGTCGTGCCGCCGGGCGAGGTCACCGCGGCACGCAGCTCGGTCGCGGAATCGCCCTCGCCGAGCATCGCCGCCGAGCCGCAGAGCGTCTGGACGACGAGCTCGCGTGCCACGGGCCGGCCGAGGCCGAGCGCCACCGCGGCGTCGATCATGGCCTCGGCCACGAGGAACACGTACGCCGGACCCGAACCTGACACGGCCGTCACGGCGTCGATCTGCGACTCGGGAACGGTCGCGACGCGGCCGACGGACGAGAGAATCCCCTCGATGAGATCGAGTTGACCACTCTGAACGTGGCGACCGGGCGCGAGCACGCTCATGCCCTCACCGACGAGCATCGGGGTGTTGGGCATGACCCGGACGACGGGGAATCCGGCGGGGAGCCGCTTCTCGTAGAAGCTCGTCGGAATCCCCGCGGCCAGCGAGACGAGCAGCTGTTCGGTCGAACCGTCGAGGTCGGCCTGCGAGATCTGCGCGACCGTCGCCTCGACGTCGGCGGGCTTGACCGCGACGACGATGACGTGCGCGCCGTCCACCGCGTCGACGGTGTCGGTGACCCTGACGCCGTAGCGGTCGGCCAGCTCGCGCGCGCGCTCCTCGGCTCGTTCGCCCACGACGAGGTCCTTGACCGGATGCCGGGCAGCCAGCAGTCCCGACACGAGTGCCTCACCGATCCGGCCGCCGCCGATCACCGCAATTCTCGTCATGGGGGCCAGCATGCCACGCACCCGCCGGTGGATCGGACGGTGGCGTCAGCATCTCGGAGGCGAGGTCACGATGCGCGAGTCTGCGCAGCGCCGTGAGCACCGGCTCGTAGACCGCGGTGCCGACGACGGCGTACCGCACGGCGTCCTCGCGGCCGCGGGGCAGATGCTCGACGTCGTACTTCGCGACACCGAACGCGTGCTCGCCGTACGCCGCGAGCCGCTCCGGCGTCACCGGGATTCCGGCGGATTCCGCGCGGGCGAGCGCCTGTTCGAGTTGCGCGATCGCCGGGTAGTCCGGGTCGAACGTGAGGCCGATGACGTCGGCGGCCGCCCGGGCCCGGGGATACCGCTCGTCGACGTCGTCGGTGGGATAGGGCGGCAACTGCGCGATCGCAGTGCCGAGCGCGGCGAACAGCCCCGGCTCCGGGGAGTCCACGACGTCGAGCACGGCCTTGATCCGCGGCAGCGGAAGCCCGACACCGGCGAGGGCACGCACGAGTGCGAGCCGCCGGACGTGCTCGTCGCCGTACTCGGCGCGTGTCGCGGAGGTCGGCGCGCCCGGCATGAGCAGGCCCTCACGCAGGTAGTACTTGATCGTCGCGAGCGGCACTCCCGAACGCTCGACGAGTTCGGCCATCTTCACCGCGATGATCTCCTTTCGTTTCGGGCTTGACCCGACGAGTGGATAGTAGGACTATCCATAGATAGATAGTTCAGGTATCCAATGCTTCTCCAGTCGCACCCCCGGAGGTCGCCGTGTCCCCTGTCCTCGTCCTCGTCACGGGTGTCACCGTCCTGACCGTCGTCGACATCGCGTTCGGCGGCACGTTCCTGCTCCGTGTCCACAGCGGCGGCGTCGCTGCGAACCCGCTGCAGAAGACCTTCTTCCGCGCCGGCCACGCCCACGCGGGCGTACTGGTCACCCTCGGCCTCGTCGTCGCGGTGCTGACGACGGCGGCCGGCGTCTCCAGTGGGCCCGCGATCGCCGGGAGCGTGCTCGTGCTCGCATCCGCTATTCTCGTTCCGGCGGGATTCTTCCTGTCGGTGCTCGGCCGCGACCCGCAGTCGCCCGGCCGCTGGATGGTGTCGGTGTGGATCGGCGCCGCGTGCCTCTCCGTCGGGCTCGTCGTGTCCGCCGTGACGCTGATCCACGCCGGGATCACCGCACTGTGACGTCCGAGCCGAAAGGGCTCAGCGTCCCGTCGGGTCGGTGACGCGGAGGTGCTCGCGCGCGAAACCGAGCGCTTCGTCGAGCAGCGTCGAACGCTCGCGGCGCGTGCGCGCCGACTGCGTGTTGACCTCGATCACGGCGTGCCCCCGAAAACCCGCGTCGACGATCCGCCGGCACACCTGCGCGACATCCTGCGTGCCACGGCCCGGGATCAGATGCTCGTCGTGCGACGCACCGTCCCCGTCCGCGAGATGCAGATGCGCGAGCTGCCCGCCCATCCGGCCCGCGATGTCGAGCGGGTCGGTCCCCGCCGTCGCGGTGTGCGAGAGATCGAGCGTGTAGTGCCGGAAGCCGGTGTCGGTCGGGTCGAACGACGGGCTGAACGCCGACACCGCGGGCCCCGGTCCACCACGGCGCCGCAGCCGTTCGGCGGACTTGCCGAACAGCCCGTCCGCGCGCATCGGAAACATGTTCTCGACGGCGACGGCGACCGCGCTCCCCGACTCGAGCCGCTCGACCTGCTCGACGAAGCCCTCGGCGTACCGGCGCTGCCAGCGGAACGGCGGATGCACGACGACCGTCTCCGCGCCGAGTTCCTCCGCGACCCGGACGGACCGGTCGAGCTTCGCGACGGGATCGGAACCCCACACGCGCTGCGAGATGAGCAGGCACGGCGCGTGCACCGCGAGAACCGGCATCGAGTACGTGCGCACGAGCCGCGCCACCGCACCGGGATCCTGACTGATCGACTCGGCCCACACCATGAGCTCGATGCCGTCGTACCCGAGTTCGGCGGCGTACCGGAACGCCGCCTCCGTGTTCTCGGGATAGACCGACGCCGTCGACAGCCCGACCCGGACGGGGTCGTCCCCGCTCCCCCAGGTCACCGCGATCAGCCGGACGTCAGCATGAAGGCGAGCGGACCGAGCGTCACGACCATGCCGACGACGACCGCGATCACGAAACTCACGATGTCGTCGGTGCGGCGCAGGATGCGCACGACGGCGACGAGCCCGACGATGACCAGGACCGCGAGGACCAGCGCGACCCACGGCAGCGAGCCCCACAGCCGCTCGAAGCCTTTGAACATCAGGGCGCCCGCAGCGACGGCACCGACGCCCTGAGCCGCGAGAATCGCCCACTCCTTCACCGAGGTCGAGCCCTCGCCCTCGGGGGTGTCGCTCTCGGGCGCGTCGGCGTCGGCGTCGGTATCGGCGTCCGCGGAGTCGTCGGCCTGCCGGGTCTTCACACCCTTCGCGGTCGTTGCCGCCTTCGCTGTCGTGGCCGCCTTCGAGAACCCGCCGGTCTTCGAGGGCTTCTTCGCGGCGTCCGGCTCCGCGTCATCGCTCGATGTCGCGTCGTCGCCGAGTTCGGGCTTGTCGATGAGGTCGGTCTCGCCGTCGAGGGCCGTGGCGCGCGAGCGACGCTGTCGCATGAGGTCGGCCGCGAGCGTCGAGCCCGAGAGCAGCGGCGGCTCGCTCACCGTGCTGGTGCCCGGCTTCCCTGCCGTGGTCTCGACTGCCGCGGGCTTCGCGGCGGGCATGCTCGGGGTGGGCGGGGGCACGGGGGCCGCTGCACGCCGCGACGGCGCGGCCGGCTTCTGCTCGGTCTTCTGATCCGCCAGAGGAACGGACGCCGACGGGGCGGGCGCGGGCGTCTCGACGGGAGCGGGCTCGGGGCGACCCCGATCGAACGCGGAGACCGTGACCCACGAACCCTGGTTCGCGCGCGAGGTGGACCCGCCCGACCGCGAACGGGACGCGGGCCCGGGATTCGTCGGTGTCGGGTCCGGTGCGGCGGGGGCGGTGCCCGACGGCATCGACGGCTGGACCTGAGGCGTCGGACGGGGCGCAGCCGCGGCGGGCCTGCGGTCGGCCGGACGCGGCGCTTCCTTCGTCGCCGTCGCGGCCGCAGCGGGTGCTGCTGCCGGTGCCGGCGCGCTCCGCTCGGAACGGCTCGCGCCGGAGCGTCGTGGGCCGTCGCGGACGACTGGGATCTCCCCGGTCAGCTCCGCGACCGAGATGCCGCCGCCGCTCGCACCACGCCGGCGGCGCCCGCCGCTGCTGCTCGACCCGACCTGGCCGCCGTTGCGCTTCAGCAGCTCGGCGACCGAGATCTGCTGGCTGTCGTCGCTCATCGCCCGTTCACCGTCAATTCTCCGCCCATCTCCCTGTCCAGTTTGCGAAGGATGAGACCTTCCCGCAGGGCCCAGGGGCAGATCTGGAGTTCTTCGACTCCCAGTGCCCGCATGCCTGCTTCCGCCACGAGAGCGCCGGCGACCAGTTGTCCGGATCGGTCGGAGCTCA
Organism: Rhodococcus rhodnii NBRC 100604; assembly: GCF_001894925.1. GTDB lineage: Bacteria > Actinomycetota > Actinomycetes > Mycobacteriales > Mycobacteriaceae > Rhodococcus_F > Rhodococcus_F rhodnii. Next base: position 327,095 of record NZ_BCXD01000001.1, read on the forward strand.
CGCCCTCCAATTCTGCCCTGTCCGCAGCCGTCATCCTGGATATGAAAGCTATGAGTTGCCTGAGACCGCTGGCCGTGAGCGTGCGACGCGCCCTCGGACCCGCCGCCGACGGCGCTGCGCCGGTCAGTCTCGCGAGCGAACGGAACGTCTTGGACGTGCCGACGGCGAGGTCCCAGTCGCCCGCACCACGCAACTGCTTCGCCGGGTCGACGAGTTCGGCGTCGAGCCAGTCCCGCAGAACCGCGATCCGCCGCTTGCCCGGCGGGTCCTCCTCGAACCACTCGCGCGTGAGCCGTCCCGCACCCAGTGCCAGCGACAGCGCGACGTCGGGGTCCTCGTCGGCTCCGGTGCTCAGTTCGAGCGATCCGCCACCGATGTCCAGCCCGACGATCCGGCCTGCCGACCACCCGAACCAGCGCCGCACGGCGAGGAACGTCAGCCGCGCTTCGTCGACACCCGACAGCACCCGCAACGTGACGCCCGTCTCGTCGCGGACTCGGGTCAGCACCGCGTCGGAATTGCCCGCGTCGCGCACCGCGGACGTCGCGAACGCCATCACCTGCTCGCATCCCGACTTGTCGGCGATCTGCGAGAACTCGCCGACCGTGGACACGAGCCGGTTCGCGCCGGATTCCGTGAGGTCACCGTGACGATCGATGTTCTCGGCGAGCCGCAGCGTCGCCTTCGTCGAGCTCATCGGGGTCGGATGCGCACCCCAATGCGCGTCGACCACGAGCAGGTGAACGGTATTGCTGCCGACATCGAGGACCCCAAGGCGCACACAGCGAGGTTAGCCGGTCTACCGTCGGGCACTGTGAGTGCAGTCAGCGCGCGCCGCCCCGCGCCCGTCCCCGAGGTACCGCTCGATTTCCCGCGCGAATGGGTCGAGTTCCTCGATCCGGACAACGACGAACACCTGATCGCCGCCGACCTCACCTGGCTGTTGTCGCGATGGACGTGCGTATTCGGCACTCCGGCGTGTCACGGCATCCTCGAGGACCGGCCCGACGACGGCTGCTGCTCGCACGGCGCGTTCCTCTCCGACGCCGACGACCTGAAGAAGCTCGAGAAGTCCGTGAAGATGCTCACGCCCGACCTGTGGCAGTTCATGGACAAGGGAACGGGCAAGAAGGGATACCTCGAAGAGGACGAACTCGACGACGAGCCCGCGCTGCGCACCCGTCGCTACAAGGGTGCGTGCATCTTCCTCAATCGCCCGGGATTCTCGGGCGGCGTCGGCTGCGCGCTCCACACCCTCGCGCTGGAGAAGGGGATCGAACCGCTCGAACTCAAGCCGGACGTCTGCTGGCAGCTGCCCATCCGGCGCACCCAGGAATGGGTCGAGCGCGCCGACGGTACGGAGATCCTGCGGACGGCGATCACCGAGTACGACCGTCGCGGCTGGGGCGAGGGCGGCGAGGACCTGAAGTGGTACTGCTCCGGCTCACCCGAGGCACACGTCGGGACGCGACCCGTCTGGCAGTCGTACGGTCCCGAACTCGTCGAGTTGCTCGGCGCGCCCGCCTACGACGAGCTGGCGAGGCTGTGCCGCCGCCGTGAGGGACTCGGTATCGTCGCGGTGCATCCGGCGACCGAAGCGGCAGACGAGCTCCGCGCCGGCGAAGGCGCGGCACCCACCGACGGCACCAAGCACGACCTGATGCCGCCCGGCGACTGAGCGTCCGCTCTCCCGCCGGGGTCAGCCCTCGAGCTTGTAGCCGAGGCCGCGGACCGTCAGCAGATGCTTCGGCTTGCCCGGGTCCGCCTCGATCTTCGCGCGGAGCCGCTTGACGTGGACGTCGAGTGTCTTGGTGTCGCCGACGTAGTCCGATCCCCACACCCGGTCGATGAGCTGACCGCGGGTGAGGACGCGACCCGAGTTGCGCAGCAGATACTCGAGGAGGTCGAACTCCTTGAGCGGCAGCGTGATCGGCTCACCGCTCACCTGCACGACGTGGCGCTCGACGTCCATCCGCACCGGACCCGATTCGAGGATCGCCGATTCGACGGCGGCGTCGGTCTCGCTGTCCGAACCACGACGCAGAACGGCACGGATACGGGCGATCAGCTCCCGCGCGGAGTACGGCTTGGTGACGTAGTCGTCGGCACCGAGTTCGAGGCCGACGACCTTGTCGATCTCGCTGTCGCGCGCCGTGACCATGATGACGGGCACCGACGAACGCGCCCGGAGCTGCTTGCACACGTCCGTGCCGCTCATTCCCGGAAGCATGAGATCGAGCAGCACGAGATCCGCGCCGCCCCGGTCGAACAGCTCCAGTGCCGAGGGCCCGTCCGACGCGATCGACGTCTCGAAACCCTCCTTGCGAAGGAGGAAGGCCAACGGGTCGGCGAGCGACTCTTCGTCCTCGACGATCAATACGCGGGTCATCGTTTCTCCTCTGTCCGACGTGGTGGTGTCGGGCTCGTGGGCGCGGATCCGGGTTGCGTGGCAGCCTGCGCGTCGGCGGCGTTGCCGCGCGTCGTCCCGGTGGTTCGTTCGTCGTTGCGGGGGTCGTCGGCGCGCACGTCGTCGTGGCGCACGTCGTCGGGGCGGACGTCGTCGTCCTGGTCGCCGTCGCCGGTGACGTGCTGCGGCAGCTGGAGGGTGAAGGTCGAGCCCGTACCCGGGCGGCTCCACAGCTCGATCGAGCCGTTGTGGTTCGCGGCGACGTGCTTGACGATCGCGAGGCCGAGACCGGTGCCGCCGGTGGCACGCGAGCGCGCCTTGTCGACGCGGAAGAAGCGTTCGAAGACCCGCTCCTGGTCCTCCTTGGCGATGCCGACGCCGCGATCGGTCACCGAGATGCACACCGTGCCGTCGCGCAGCGTCCGGCTCACGGAGACGGGCGAGCCCTCGGGCGAGTACGCGATCGCGTTCTGCACGAGATTGGTCACGGCCGTCACGAGCAGATCGCGGTCGCCGAGGACGGACGTGCCGCTGGGCCCGTCGGTCGCGACGGTGATTCCGGACGCCTCCGCCGAGAGCCGGGTGCGCGCGAGCGCCTGCTCGACGACCTCGTCGACCGCGACCGGCCCGAGATCCGGAAGCTTCTCGGCGCCCTGCAGCCGTGACAGCGCGATGAGCTCGGTGACCATCCTGCCGAGCCGCAGCGACTCCGTGTGCAGCCGCTCACCGAAGTGGACGACGGCCTCGGGATCGTCCGCCGTCTCGAGCAGCGCCTCGGCGAGCAGCGCCATCGCGCCGACAGGCGTCTTCAGTTCGTGGCTGACGTTCGCGACGAAGTCGCGGCGCGTCGCCTCCATGCGGACTGCCTCGGAGTCGTCCTGCGCGAGCAGCATGACGAACCTGTCCTGGGCGTCGCCGAGTTTGCGGGCGCCGACGCGCACCGACACCGCGGGCCGGCCGCGAAGTGCGCGACTCGACAGGTCGATCTCGCACGGCTCGCCCGTGGCGAAGACCCGTTGCACGGCGTTCCACACGCGGTCGTCGAGCACCCGATGCCGGACGACACCGAGTTCTTCGGCGCGAGGATTGGAGAGCACGACGTCCTCGAACCGATCGACCACCGCGATGGCGACCTCGGAACGATCGACGACCTGGGCGAGCACCTCCGACGTCGTCGGGCCCTCGACCGCGCGCACCCGCCGATCGGAGCGCGACGTCAGTGCGGGCACCAGCAGCGCCCGCACGAGGTAGCCGGCAACGCCGAAGACCACGGCGAGCAGCACTGCCTGAGCGACGGTCACGCGTGAATCGTACGACCGGGGGAACCGGACGAGACGTCGGGTACGGCGGTTGCACTGCTGGTCACGGCGTGTTCGCCTGCTCGTAACCCGCAGTCCGCATACCGGTAGGGCGCCTCGTCCGGCCCGTGCCGAATCGCGTCGCTACTTCGCGCCCTGGTTGGCGACGGCGGCGGCACCCGCGGCCGCGGCCTCGGGGTCGAGGTAGGTGCCACCCGGGTTGAGCGGCTTCAGATCGTCGTCGAGGTCGTACCGCAGCGGGATGCCCGTCGGGATGTTCAGGCCCGCGATGTCGGCGTCCGAGATGCCGTCGAGGTGCTTCACGAGGGCGCGCAGCGAGTTGCCGTGCGCGGCGACGAGGACCGTCTTGCCGGCCCGCAGATCGCTCGCGATGTCGCTCTCCCAGTACGGGATGAGACGCGTCACAACGTCGAGCAGGCACTCGGTGCGCGGGACCGACTCGAGGTCGGCGTACCGGGGATCGCCGTCCTGGCTGTACTCGGTGCCCAGCTCGATCTCGGGCGGCGGGGTGTCGTAGCTGCGGCGCCACAGCATGAACTGGTCCTCGCCGTACTTGTCCTTGACCTGAGCCTTGTTACGGCCCTGCAGCGCACCGTAGTGACGCTCGTTGAGCCGCCAGTCGCGCTTGACGGGGATCCAGTGCCGGTCCGCGGCGTCGAGGGCGAGGTTCGCGGTGTTGATCGCACGGCGCAGCAGCGACGTGTACAGGATGTCCGGCAGCAGGCCGTGCTCGAGCAGCAGCTCACCCGCACGCTTGCCCTCCGCACGCCCCTTGTCGGTGAGGTGGACGTCCACCCAGCCGGTGAAGAGGTTGAGCGCATTCCATTCGCTCTCGCCGTGGCGGAGCAACACGAGGGTTCCGGTACTCATGCCCTCATCGTCCCACGTCCGCCGCCGCGTGGCGGCCGCACCACCCACTCGTACGCTGCGAAGAACCCGGAACGGCGCGTCCTCGTCGACGCCGTCGCGCACGATGTCGTCGATCATTCGCTGCAGAGTCGCCGCGAACGTCCCCGATGTCGCGGGCGCGCAGACGATCTCGTCCCGTCCGCGGACGCGGTAGCGGCCGTCGCCGGCGAAGTCGTACCAGAACACGCAGTCGCCACCGGGCGGCCGTCCGATGCGCGGTGGCCGAGCGAAGACGGTGATCTCGCCCGACCCGACGCACGGAACGGACAGCAACTCGCGCAACGGGTCGCGCTCGGCGGCCGCCGCTCCGGCACTGCGCAACGCCGAGACGAGTTCGGAGTCGCCGGCGGGACGCACACGCGGTACGCGCAGCAGGCCACGTGTGCCGGGCTCGCACACGGGAAGAGCCGCCCGCGACGGCAGCACCCACGGCACCGGGCCCGCACGTCGTCACGACGACCTCGCCGCCGATCGACTGCCCCTCCCCGGGAAGTTGGCGCGCGAGCGCCGCCGCGGGGCCGTTCACGCCCGCCGGCAGGCGCAGGTCTGCGTCGCCCTCTCCCGCGACGTCGATGCGGACCGTAGGGTCGAGCAGCGCCTGAAAGGCACGGACGAAGCTCACCTCCGCCGCCAGTTCTTCGATACGGGCACTCGCGGCCCGACGACGCGCGGTGCGGCGGCATGATCGGCGGGCTCGGCGCGGTACCGGAACGGATAGGGCAAGCGGTCGACGCCCGCGGCGTCGAGCGCGACGATGAGTTCGTTGCCGTTGTCGACGTTGACGAGGTAGCCGGGAGTCTTGTGTTCCTTGTCGTCGTCACCGCCGCCGCGAGCACCGGGAGCCGCGGCGGCTGCGCGTACCGCATCGCCCATGCCGGGCGAGGTCTGCTGCGCGGCAGGTGCATACGACGGGTCGCCCGCGGAGGGAGCCGCCTCGAGACCGATCGCCGTCCGCAGGGACGTGGGCGTGGCGGTGGGAGTTCCCGCGAACGGAACCGATCCTCCTCCGGCACCGCCGCCGCCGAAACCACCTGGGCCACCGCCGAAACCGCCGGTGCCGCCACTCGCTCCGGGCCCCGAGATCGCGGACGGCGGAGCGGGCGGGCCCGGCAGGACCGGGACCTGATCGTCGGCCTGTGCGACGACGGGCGTGTAGACGGCGGTCATGATCCGCCGGGCTTCGGCTTCCGCTTCGGCGATCTTCGCGTGGGCGTGCCCCATCGCCGTGCCGAATCCCTGCGCCTCGACCATCGCACCGGTTCCGGCCGACCAGAATCCACCGGTGTCGGGGACGTCCGGCATGAGCGCCTCCACCTGGCGCAGGCCGGTGTTCATCTCCTCGATCTTGTTGGCTGTCAACACCGTCGAGACCTGTAACTGCTCGGCGGTGTCGAGACAACGGGCCATCGACGGAGCCGCTGCTCCGGCAGACTGCCCTTCCCACCCGTCGCTCGCCGCGCGCACCGCGTCGGAGAACTGTGCGGCGGATTCCTCGAGACGCTCCGCGATCACCCGCCAGGCAGCGACGACGGCATCGACGCGCGCCGGATCCATCACCTGTACATGGCTCATGATCGTCGCGTGATCCATCGACTCGAAGCCGTGGGGCTCGGACACCACCTTCGGTGAACAGTCCGAACGGAACTCCGACGTGACACGATCACGTTCGCTGTAGAGCACGTCGCGTGACTCGTTGCCGTGCTTCCAGATTCGATCCTCGTCGCTGTCGCCCCACAAGCCGCGAAAGAAGTCCCTGACCCCCAGGCCTCCCCCTACCTCACTGCGTCATGGACGCCGAATACGACGCCAGACGACCCGCGAGCACCTCGTCCTGCTGATCGATCAACTGCCCCGCCGAGATGAACGCATCACGCATGGCCGTCACGACCTCGATGTGCTCGTGCAGACGTGCTCGGATTACGCAGAGGAACTGGGATTACTCCTCCAGTTCGCCGGAGTGATCGGGAAGGTTTCTCTGGGAACGCTTGGGATTGCACTCGGCGACAAGCTCTCGCTCGAGGGAGTGGGAGGCGAGGATGCGATCATCAGCCTGCACCATCACCAATGGGCCACATGATCTCGCAGACGGTGTCGATACTGTGCGCAGGGCGCCAGATCTGCGAATCCGGGTCGGGAATCGCCACGCTCCGCTTGTCGACGTTGTCAGCTTCGTCGCGCAAGGAGTCCAACGACCTCGTGACGGTGGTCAGGATCGTCAGCCCCTTACGCTCCCCGCGCCACGTGCAGATCTGCCACCCGGGCTGCTCGACCCCGGCAATCTCCCGTTCCATGGAAGATGGATCGAAGCCGATCCCCGCGATCACGTCGTCGGGCAATTCCTCGCACGGATCCCAGACAGCGGGCTCGTTCGTTTCCGGCGCAGCGTCCGGTTCCCCCGGCTCCGATGACCCACAACCCGCAGCAATCCCGCCACCGCAAGAATCCCGGCAACGCCCACCTTCACCCGCACGGGGCCCCTCTCGACCGCGGAAGCTTGACGCACCACACAGACCGGACGGTCTTCGGAGCCGCGTCGTCGATGCGGCCTCATCACTCGCTCGGGGAGGCTTTCAAGTCGACGGCGATGGCGTCGCACAGCGCGGCGTCGTCACAGACGAGTGCCCAGTCCATCCCGGACTCGTCGTAGGTCCGGCCTTCGAGCGCCAAGGCGAATCCGTCGCGTCCCTGCACGATGGTCGCAGCGCCGCATCGGTAGTCGACAACGCCCGGCTCCAGCGGTTGCGACACGCAGTCGGTTCCGCTGTGCCGCTGCACGATCGGCACGAACTCGGGAATCTCGTCGAACGAGCGGAGCAAGAGGGGCCGAACGTAGGGCTCACGATCTTCACCGATCGCTGCGATGCGATCGGGCAGGCCACCGACGTAGTGACGAACCCAGAGGTTGTACAGACCACCGCCCACGACGATCACGAGGCAGATCGCCGAGAAGATCAGATATCGCTTGCTCGTGTACGGGTTCTTCTTTTTCTTCTGCTCGGCGTTCTCGTACTCGCCGGTCTCGTAGTTCCAGGTCATCGCTCCCCCACCCCCGACGTCCGCCGCTGTCGACGGACCGCCGGGAGCATACCGAGACGACGATCGCCCGGCACCACACGGTGCCGGGCGATCGTGTCGGAAGCGAAAGTCAGCTCTGCGACGCGGATTCCGCGGTCCGCAAGTCCTTGCGGAGGATCTTTCCGGCAGCGGACTTCGGCACGATGTCGATGAACTCGACGCGACGCACCTTCTTGTGCGGCGAGACGCGCTCGGCGACGAACGCGATCACGTCGTCGGCGGTCAACTCCTCGGCCCCTGCCTGCTTCACGACGAACGCCTTGGGCACCTCTTCGCCGTCCTCGTCCTGGACGCCGATGACGGCAGCGTCGGCGATCTGCGGATGCGTGAGCAGCAGCGCCTCGAGCTCGGCGGGCGGCACCTGGTAGCCCTTGTACTTGATGAGTTCCTTGAGGCGGTCGACGATCGTGACGACGCCCTTGCCGTCGACGGTCGCGATGTCGCCGGTGTGCAGGTAGCCGTCCGAGTCGAGCGTGTCCGCGGTCGCCTGCTCGTTGCCGAGGTAGCCGAGCATGACGTTCGGCCCCTTGCACCACAGCTCGCCGGGCGCACTGACCTCGGTCGAACCCTCCGCGAGGTATTCGACCTCCTCACCGGTGCCGGGATCGACGAGCTTGCACTCCATGTTCGCGACCGTCGGCCCGCACGAGTCGAGCCGGGTCTCGTCGTCGTCGAACGGAATCGCGTGACTGACGGGGCTCATCTCCGACATACCGTAGCCCTGACGGACGTTGCAGCCGAGTCGCTTCGCGACGGCCATCCCGAGCTCGTGGTCGAGCGGCGCCGCACCCGAGAACACGGTGTGCACCGAGGACATGTCGTACTGATCGACGAGCGGGTGCTTCGCGAGCGCGACCGCGACGGGCGGCGCGATGAACACGTACGTGCACTTCTTCTCGGCGACGTTTCCGAGGAACTCGGGCAGATCGAACTTGGGCATCGTCACGAGCGACGCACGCTGGTAGAGCGCGGCGTCGAGCAGGACCGTCATGCCGTAGATGTGGAAGAACGGCAGCACACACAGCAACCGGTCGTCCGCCGTGATCCCCATACGCGGAACGATCTGGCACACGTTGGCGACGAGGTTGCGGTGCGAGAGCATCACGCCCTTGGGGCGCCCGGTGGTGCCCGACGAGTACGGCAGCACCGCGACGTGCGTCGCGGGATCGAACGAGACGTCGGGCGCGGAGTTGCCCTCGACGAGCAGATCGCGCAGCGAGGGGTGCCCCTCGGCGCCGTCGAGGACGACGACGAGCTCGTCCGGGATGCCGGCCTGCGCAGCAGCCGCCTTCGCCTGCGGCAGCAGCGGCGACACCGTGAACAGCGCCTTCGCGTGCGAGTCCGCGAGCTGCTTGGCGATGTCCTCGGCCGTGTAGAGGGCGTTGATCGTCGTGGCGGTCGCCCCCGAGCGGAGGATGCCGTGGAAGACGGACGCGAAGGCCGGGACGTTGGGCGAGTGCAGACCGACGACGTCGCCGACGCCGAGCCCACGCGCGGCGAGCGCACCCGCGACTCCGAGGACCTGGGCGTCGAGTTCGCCGTACGTCACGGACGCGCCGCTGCCACCGTCGATGAGGGCGGTGCGGGCGCGGTCGGCGTCGGTGAGTCCGCCGAAGAGGAAGTCGTAGAGGCTGACGTTCGGGATGTCGACATCGGGGAACGGGCTGGTGAAACTCACGGGACACTCCTCCACGTGATGCAGGCGATGGACGCCGATTACTGTGACGTACAGCAACCTATACCACGTGTGAGTCGCGTCACGAACCGGGCGCAACTCCGACGTATCGGACGTCAGTCGTCGCCGTCGACCAGATGCTCGAATGCCTTCAGATTGGCGAGCGACTCCCCGCGCGAGACCCGCCAGTCCCACTCGCGGCGGATCGACTCGGCGAAGCCGAGTTCGAGGATGGTGTTGAAGTCGCCGTCGGCGGCCTCGAGCACCTGGCCGAGGATGCGGTCGAGCTCGTCGGGCGTCACCGACTCCGCCGCGACCCGTCCGATCAGGTAGATGTCGCCGATCCGGTCCAGCGTGTATGCGACGCCGTACATCCGCCGATTGCGGCGCAGCAGGTACTTGTAGACGCCCTCGAAGTTCTCGTCGGGCTTGCGGCACACGAACGCCTCGACACGCAGGCCGTGCGCGCCGATCGTGAGCAGGGTCGACGTCTTCAACTTCTTCTCGCCCGGCAACTCGACGACGACGTGATGATCGTCGGGCCACGTGTGGGTCAGCTCGCGTTCGGTGAGCGTCCGCTCGAGGACGTCTCCGAGTTCGCCGATGTCCGCGCTCATATCCGTAGACCCCCTACTCGTCCGGTCTCACCTCGTCGGGCACGCCACACCGCACGGGGCCGGCGGGCGCGCGTGCGTTCGGGATGCTCGCGGCGATGGTCCGCGCTCGCCGCGCGATACGCCGCCAGCAGCCCGTCGGCGGTCCGTGCCCACGAGAACTGCTCGGCGTGCTCGGCCGCGGCCGCGGCCATCCTGATCCGTTCGCCGGGAGCGTCCATGAGCTTGCCGATCGCCCGCGCCCAGTCGTCGGGCCGATGCGAATCGAGCAGCATCCCGGTCTCGCCGTCACGCACCGCGACGCCGAGACCGCCGACGTCCGCCGCGACGACCGGCGTTCCGCACGCCTGCGCTTCGACGGCGACGAGCCCGAACGACTCCGAATGACTCGGCACCGCAACGAGATCCGAGGCACGGTAGACGTCGACGAGACGCTCCGGCGGCTGCGGCGGCAGGAACGTCACGTGCGGTTCGACGCCGAGCGAGCGCGCGAGGTCGATGAGCGAGTGGGGCCTGTCGAGTCCCGATCCGGACGGGCCGCCGACGACGAGCACCCGCAGCCGCGCGTCGGGGCGCTCGCGCACCATCGCGGCCGCCGCGCGCACCAGCACGTCGGGCGCCTTGAGCGGCTGGATGCGCCCGACGAAGGTGACGACGAACTCGGTGGGATCGACGCCGAGCGAGGCGCGGGCGACGTCGCGGTCGCCGGGGCGGTACCGGTCGAGATCGGCGCCGGGCGCGACGACGTCGATGCGATCGGGGCTCGCGCCGTAGAGGCCGACGAGGTGGCGTGCCTCCTCGTCGGTGTTCGCGACGAGCCGGTCCGCCTCGGCGACGACCTGCTGCTCGCCGACGATGCGCGCCGCCGGTTCGGGGGTGTCGCCCTCGGCGAGCGAGGCGTTCTTGACCGCCGCGAGGGTGTGCGCGGTGTGGACCATCGGCACGGTCCAGCGGTCGCGGGCGAGCCAGCCGACCTGGCCGGAGAGCCAGTAGTGCGAGTGGACGAGGTCGTAGTGCCCCGGTTCGTGGCGCGCTTCCTCGCGCAGCACGCCCGCGACGAACGCGCACAGCTGCGTGGGCAGGTCACGCTTGTCGAGCCCCTCGAACGGGCCCGCTACGACGTTGCGGACGGTCACGCCCGGCGCTGCCTCGACCGCGGGAAGGTCGGACGACGACGTCGCGCGCGTGAAGATCTCGACCTCGACGCCGCGCTGCGCGAGCTGTTTCGCGGTCTGCAGGACGTAGACGTTCATGCCGCCCGCGTCGCCGGTTCCCGGCTGCGCGAGCGGTGACGTGTGGACCGACACGAGCGCGACGCGACGAGGGTCCCGGCCGGGCGCCGGGTGCGGCGCGTCGAAGTCGGGTCCGTCGGTGCGCAACGGTTCGCGAGGTCTCACCCCTCCATACTGCCTCACCCCGCGACGGTGTCTCCGGCCGCCGGGGGTGGTGCCGAGCCGGCCCGATCGGCGGCGCCGAGACCGGCCGCGAACCCGCGGACCACGTCGACGAAGCGGTCGGGCTGCTCGACGAACGGCGCGTGGTCGACGCCCTCCCAGTACGACGTCGTGACGGCCGGCAGCAGCGATTCGGCGTGCCGGGCCGCGGCGATGTCGACGACGGTGTCGGATTCGCCGTGCAGGAGCAGGGTGGGCGTCGGGAGCGAGAGCAGCAGGTCGTCGTTGCTCACGGTGCGGTCGAACAGCGCACTGCGGACGCGCGGCGGCGTCTGCAGGCTCGCGCCGAACAGCGCCTGCGAGCGCGCACCGGCCGCGTCGTCCTCGATCGGCCCGGTGAGAGCGGTCCCGAAGGCGCCGAGCGCACGCACGGCCTCGCCGGGACGAGGCGACATCGCCCCGGGGATCGCGGCCCGCATCGCCGGCCCGATCCGCCCGCCCGCCTCGCCGCGGCCGATGGCGGTGATCGCGCCGACGAGCACGACGCCCGCGACCCGGCCGGATCCGTGATGCCGCAGGTGATCGCAGATCACGAGCCCGCCGTAGGACCAGCCGAGCAGGACGACGTCGGCCGCGTCCTCGGCGTCGAGGATGGCCTGGACGTCGTCCGCCCAGACCTGCGAGTCGTCGTAGCCCGATTCCGGTGCGCCGGAGTAGCCGTGGCCGCGGAGGTCGACGGCGATCACGCGGGCGTCGCGCGCGAGCCCCGCGATCACGTCGTCGCCCCAGCACCGGCTCGACTGAGCCCACCCGTGCAGCAGGACGAGGGTGCGGGGACCGTCTCCCGTCACGGAGTAGACGAGGGCGGTCCCGTCGGGCGCGGTGGTCTCACGAACAGCCATGCCGTCACCATAGTGGCGACGGCCACACCGCCGAGCGCCACGGCGAACGCGGCCGTCGTCCCGGACCGGTCGATCATCTGACCCGCGACCGCAGAGCCCAGCGAGACGCCGACGCCGATGCCCGCGACCGTCCACGTGATGCCCTCGGTGAGCGCCGAGACGGGAACCGACCGCTCGACGAGCGCCGTCGTGATGATCATCGTCGGCGAGATCGTGGCGCCCGCGGCGACGTACGCGAGTGTCAGCAGCGGAACGGTGCCGGCGAACAGCAGCGGTACGAGCAGGATCGTGACGGCGGAGACGGCGACGAACAGCTGCGTCCGCAGCGGTGCGACGAGACGCAGCGCGCCGAAGACGAGTCCCGACGCCGCGGATCCGACGGCGAAGAGCGCGAGCACGACGGTCGCCGACCCCGCCTGGCCGCGGTCGCTCGTGAAGGCGATCGCGCCGACGTCGATCGTCCCGAAGACGGCGCCGAGCGAGATCATGACGATGATCGGCACCCACATCGCGGGAAGCCGCAGCACGGTGCCCGACGCCGTCGTGCGGCCACGCGGATGCACGGGCGGTTCGGTGCGGCGCTGGACGACGAGCGCCGCCGTCCCGACGACGAGGAAGATCAGTCCCGCGAGCGGTCCCGCCTCGGGAGCGACGCTCACCGACAGTCCCACCGCCAGAACGGGACCGAAGATGAAGCACATCTCGTCGACGACCGACTCGAACGCGAACGCCGTGCGCAGTCGCTCGTCGCCGCGATACACCTCGGTCCAGCGGGCACGGACCATCGCGCCGATCGTCGGCATGAACCCGGACGGCACGGCACACACGAAAAGCACCCACGCGGGTGCGTCGAGCCGGACCCCGACGAGCATCGAGGCGATCGCGAGCGCGGCGACACCCGACGCGATCGGCAGCACGGTGAACTGCCCGTAACGGTCGACGGCGCGCGAGACGACGGGGGTGAGCGCCGCGTTCGAGAGCGCGAGCGTCGCGGCGAGTGCACCGGCCAGGCCGTATCCACCCTCGATCTGCGAGATCATCGTGACGGTCCCGATCCCGACCATCGCGATGGGCAACCGCGCCACGAACCCGGCCGCCGAGAAGGCCGCCGAACCCGGCGTACGGAAGATGTCGCGATAAGCACCGATCACCGGATGAATGATGCCCCGCGCCCCGCGGCGGCGCGAGAGCGGCCGTCGCGCGACCGAGCGAACCCGAACGCGAGCGAACTGGCAGGATGACGGAAATGAGTGTGCTGGTGTGCTTCCACGCCCATCCCGACGACGAGGTCTTCACGACCGGTGGCGTCATGCGTCTCGCCGCGAACGCCGGTCATCGGGTCGTGCTGGTGACGGCGACCGACGGCGCGAAGGGCGAGGCTCCCGAGGGCCTGCTCGCCGAGGACGAGGAACTCGCGTACCGCAGGCGGCGCGAACTCGAGGCGTCCGCCGACGTGCTCGGCGCCGATCGCGTCGTGGTGCTGCCGTACGCCGACTCCGGGATGGCGGGCACCGGCGGCGATTCCGATCCCGACGCGTTCGCGAACGCCGATCGCGCGCAGGCCGCGGCGATGCTCGCGGGAATCCTCGTCGACGAGGGCGCCGACGTCCTCACCGTCTACGACCCGCACGGCGGCTACGGGCATCCCGATCACGTCCAGGTGCACCACGTCGGCGTCATGGCGGCCGCGCTCGCCGGGACGCCCCACGTGTACGAGGCGACGCAGAACCGCGACCACGTGCGCGCGCTGACGAACCTGATGCGCGGCGCCACCGCCGACGACGTACCGGCGGACCGGATCCCCGACCTCGACAGCTTCGGGCTGCCCGATTCGGAGATCACGACCGCCGTCGACGTGCGCGGCGCGATGGATGCCAAGCGGGCCGCGATGGCGGTGCACGCGTCGCAGATCGGCGACTTCGGGCCGTTCCTCTCGTTGCCGGACGACGCACTGCTCGCGGCCTTCGGGACCGAGTGGTTCCGGCGTCGCGGCGGCCCCGCGACCGAAGGCCGCGAGACCTCGCTTCCGCTCTGACCGGTCGCCGCGCGCTCGGCGCCCGGTCAGGGGATCTGGGCGAACGCCTTGACCGGATCGGCGAACAGCACACCGAGCGAGGTGACCGCCGACGCGTGCTGCTGGACGCGGTTCCCGAACCCGCTCACCCGAATGTCCTTGCTGCCGAACCGTGATCGCTCGCCGATCGCAGCGGCGACGTGCGCGAGACCGGGCTGGTACTCGGTGAACGCCTGACCGCCCAGGATCACGCGATCCGGGTTGAGCAGCTCGCGCAACGTCGCGACGGTGCGCCCGAGCGCACGCGCCCGCGCGGTGAGCACCTCCTGCGCCGCCTCCGAACCGTTCGACGCCGCCGCGACGACGTCGGCGACCGTCACGCGGCCCGATCCGTCGACGACCCCGCGCGAGACGGCGGCGGCCACGATGGCGCGGTCGCTCACCGTCGCCTCGAGGCACCCGGTCGCGCCGCACGCGCACTGCACCGACGAGCCCGTCGGGAAGTGCGCGATCGAGCCCGGGCCGCCGGCCGGTGTGTGGACGCGGCCGTCGATCGCGAGCGAGACACCCGCCGTCTCACGCGCGTAGAAGTACATCTCGGTCTCGCCGGTGGCGTCGTGCTCGGCGCGGTCGGGAGCGAGCAGCAGCTCGGCCGCCGCCATCGCCTCGACGTGCGCGGCGACCGAGACGGGAAGCCCGAGGCCGGCACCGATGATCGGGCCGACCTGCGCGCCCGTCCAGCCGAGCCGTGCGTGATCGACGACGCCGTGCGCCTGATCGACCCGGCCGCCGATCGCGACACCCACCCACAGCGGGCGGCGACGGTGCCACCGCGCGACGAACGCCTTCGCGCTCGACGCGATGGACCGGAGCGCGTCGGCGCCGTCGGGGCCCGACTCGGGGGTGACGATCTCGATCGCGCCGAGAATCCGGCCGCGCAGGTCGCTCGCGACGACGCTCGTCGCGACGGCGCCGATGTGGATGCCGACGGTGAGGAACGTCTCGTGGTCCACGTCGAACGGGATGCGCGGCCGCCCCACGGTGCCCGACGGCGTCAGATCGGCGCGTTCACGCAGGAGGCCGAGGTCGAGCAGCGCCGAGACCTGCCGTCCGACGGTCGCGACGCTCAGGCCGGTGGCCTCGGCGGCGACGTCACGGCCGATCGGGCCGCGCGAGCGGGCGACCCGGAAGACGGCCGATGCGGGGTTGTCGCCCACTTCGAGGCGGGCGGGGACGACGATCGCTCGTTCTCGTGGCCTCGCCGCGGGACGCGTGCGGGTGGCGGAAGGGCGTGAGCGGTACGGAGAAAGGGTGGGGGCAGACACTGTCGAGTCCAATCGAGTTCGAGGCGAAGCGCTCCCCCGGCGGACACGCCGTGCTGCCGCGACCCGTGACGGGGCGGTGCGACGGTGGTGCGAGAGTGCGCGTGATCAGCGACGAGAAACGAACGGGCGACAACAGAGTTCGCGCGCCAAGGGCAGCCGCGAGCCGAGCGCGGACGTCACATACGTCACGCGCAGCTCGGTGGGTTTCGCTGCCGACATGACGACGAAACTAGCAGACGACTGTCGGTGAACGCGCCCCGACGGTTTCGATCACGCTGCGCACAACCCTGGGCGACCCCACCGGCGAGGTGTTTCCGTAGGAGGCGCGCCCAGTGCATCGGCCGCGCGCACACGCATCACCAGGGAGATCATCGTGACCGTCGCTTTCGCCCCCACCTCCGCGCCCGAATCGCACGACGCCCCGAGCGCGACGAAACTCGGCGCCCACATCGGCGCACGGATCGACGGTGTCCGCCTCGGCGGCGACCTCCCGCCCGAGACCGTCGAGTTCGTCCGGCGCGCGCTGCTCGAACACAAGGTGATCTTCTTCCGCGACCAGCACCACCTCACCGCCGACTCGCAGTACGAGTTCGCGAGCCTGCTGGGCACCCCGACGACGGCCCACCCCACGGTGCGCTCGCACGGCGCGAAGATCCTGCCGATCGACTCCGACCTCGGCAAGGCGAACAGCTGGCACACCGACGTGACGTTCGTCGACCGCATCCCCAAGGCATCGGTGCTGCGCGCCGTGACGCTCCCCGAGTACGGCGGAACGACGGTGTGGGCGTCCGGCGTCGCCGCCTACCGCGGCCTCCCCGAGCCGCTGCGCGTGCTCGCCGAACACCTGCGCGCACGCCACACCAACGTCTACGACTACGCCGCGACGAGCGCCGAACGCACCACCGACGTCGGATCGTCGGAGAGCGCCTACCGCGCGGAGTTCGAGTCGCAGTACTTCGAGACGGAGCACCCCGTCGTGCGCGTGCACCCCGAGACGGGTGAGCGGACGCTGCTGCTCGGGCACTTCGTCAAGAGCCTCGTCGGCCTGAGCAGCGAGCAGTCGAACGCGATCTTCAAGGTGCTGCAGGACCACGCGATCAAGCTCGAGTACACGACCCGGTGGACGTGGCGCGCGGGCGACGTCGCGATCTGGGACAACCGCGCGACGCAGCACTACGCCGTCGCCGACTACGACGACCAGTACCGCAGGCTCGACCGGATCACCCTGGCCGGCGACGTCCCCGTCGGCGTGGACGGGGCACCGAGCACCTCCGTGGCGGGCGACGCGAGCGAGTACTCCGTCCTCGACGTTCCACGCCCGATTTCCTGAACCGCACCCCACCGAGGACGTTCTACGATCACGCCATGAGCATCCCCAGCGCCACCCCCGTCGCCGTCGTCACCGGAGCGAGTTCGGGTATCGGCGAAGCGACCGCCCGCGTCCTCGCGGACCAGGGCTTCCACGTCGTCGCCGCGGCGCGGCGGCTCGACCGGCTCGAAACGCTCGTGAGCGAGATCGGCGGCACCGCCCTCGAACTCGACGTCACGGACGAGGACTCCGTCACCGCGCTCGCCGCCGTCCTGCCTCGCGTCGACGTCCTCGTCAACAACGCGGGCGGCGCGAAGGGACTCGCACCCGTCCTCGAGGCCGACGAGGACGACTGGCGCTGGATGTGGGAGACGAACGTCCTCGGCACCCTGCGGGTCACGAAGGCGCTGCTGCCGAAGCTGATCGACTCGGGCAACGGGCTCGTCGTCACGATCACGTCGATCGCGGCGTTCGAGACCTACGACAACGGCTCGGGGTACACGTCGGCGAAGCACGCCCAGGCAGTCCTGCACCGGACGCTGCGCGGCGAGTTGCTGGGCAAGCCCGTGCGGTTCACCGAGATCGCGCCCGGCGCCGTCGAGACCGAGTTCTCGCTCGTCCGGTTCGACGGCGACGAAGCGCGCGCCGCAGCCGTGTACGAGGGGATCACGCCGCTCGTCGCCCTCGACATCGCGGAGATCATCGGCTTCGTCGCGTCGCGCCCGTCGCACGTGAACCTCGACCAGATCGTCGTCAAGCCGCGCGATCAGGCGAGCGCCGGGCGGTTCGACAGGCGCTGACGCGCCTACAACGCGGAGAGCGACTGCCACGTGGGCCAGTCGATCGTCCAGTCGTAGACGTCCCCGTCGGCCGGCGAGAGCGCGATCGACGTCCCCGTGACCTCCACGGGATCGCCGTACATCGCCGTCCCGAAGTAGGTCTCGGCGTCGCCCAACGACAGGTTGATGCAGCCGTTGGTCACGTTGGACGCGCCCTGCACCCCGATCGTCGCCGGATTCGCGTGGATGAACTCGCCGTTGTTGGAGATCCGCACCGCCCACCGCTCGCGCACGTTCTCGTAGTACGGCGGGTTCGACATGAGGAAGTCCTCGTGCTTCTCGGTGACCATGTGGATGCCGCTGCGCGTGACGTTGCGCGCCTCGTTGCCCTCGCCGTAGCTCACCGGAACGTCCATGATCGTCTGCCCGTCGCGCACGACCTGCATGCGATGACTGGGGGCGTTCGCGATCACGATCTGGCTGCGGCCGATCGTGAAGTCGATCGTGACGTCCTCCGCCCCGTAGGCGCCGCCGCCGAGATCGACGCCGTAGAGATTCGCGTCGACGTGCACCGTCGTGCCGGGCGCCCAGTAGTTCTGCGGCCGCCAGTGCACGCGAGATCCGCCGTCGTCCGCGAGCCACGCCCAGCCGCCCGGGGTCGGCGGGTTCGTCGTCACCGTGAGGGCGCGTTCGACGGCCGCTCTGTCCTCGACGGCGTCGTCGAACTGCAGCATGATCGGCGCCGCGATGCCGACCTCCTGGCCGTCGCCGATGTTGGTGTGCGCGGACACGATCCGGTCGGGCGCGAGCGTCGCGAAGTCGCCCGTGACGGGGACCTCGAGGCCGTCCGGCCCCGATGCCGAGCCGTGCCACGTGTACGTCGAGCCGTAGCCGAGTGGCTCGGTGACGGTGAACTGCGTTCGGTCCGGCGAGAGGGTCCCGGCGACCGCGACGCCGTCGGGGTTCGTGAGCCCCACGTCGGTGAAGGTGCCGTCCGCCGCGGTGATCGAGACGGGCGCGGTCGGTGAGACGCCCGTCGCCCCGGCCCCGGGATCGGCGGTGACGGTCACGGCGGGCTCCGGTGGACCGGCGGCGCCCTCGCCCTGCGTGTCCGTCGAGCATCCGACGAGCGCCGTCGCCATCGCGACGACGAGAACGAGCGCCGCACGCGCCCGATTGGCCCGAATTGGGCGAATCACCTGGTCAAGCACCAGTTCAGGCTACTCGCAGAGCGCCGCAGCACCCCCGAATCGCGTGCCCCGAATCAGCGTGCCGGTGCGCTCGCGACCATGACGGGTTCGGGTTCGAGCAGCACCCCGAACGCGGCCTGCACGCCGTCGCGGACGACGCGCGCGAGATCGAGGACGTCCCGTGCCCGGGCGGTGCCACGGTTCGTGAGCGCGAGCGTGTGTTTCGTCGACAGCCGGGCCGGGGCGTCCTCCCCGGGATAGCCGCGCGTGAAGCCGGCACGTTCGATGAGCCACCCCGCCGACAGCTTGGTGCCGCGCTCGGCGGGGAACTGCGGCACGTCCACCGCACCCAGCGCCGACGCGATCCGTTCGAGGACGATCGCCAGCTCGCCGTCCGTCAGCACCGGATTGGTGAAGAACGAACCCGCGCTCCACGTGTCGTGATCGGCCGGATCGAGCACCATCCCCTTGCCGCGCCGGAGCCCCAGGACGGCGTCACGGACCTGCGCCGTCGGCAGCCGTTCGCCTTCGGTCGCGCCCAGCGTCCGCGTGAGTTCGCGGTACCGGACCGGCGCGCTCAGTCCGTCGCCGCGCGTCTCGAGTTCGACGTCGAGCACCAGCGCGGCGTCGGAATGCTTGAGGACGCTCGTGCGGTACCCGAGCCCCAACTGCTCGGGCGGCACCCACCGCACCTCGCCCGAACGCCGATCGAGCAGCCGGACCCGGCGCAGCATGCTCGCCACCTCGACGCCGTACGCGCCGACGTTCTGGACGGGCGTGGCACCCGCGGAACCCGGGATACCGGAGAGGCACTCGAGCCCGCCGAGCCCTTCGCCGACGGCGGCCGCGACGACGTCGTCCCACACCGCCCCCGCCTCGGCGCGCACGAACCCCGGCTGGAACTCGACGCGATCGGTTGCGACTCGCACGACGACACCCGCGAACCCCGCGTCGCCGACGAGCAGATTCGACCCACCCGCCACGACGAGCGTCGGCACTCGCGCCGAATCGAGAATCCGCAGCGTGTCGACGAGAACACTCGTCGACGTACACGTCGCACACAGCTCGGCGGGGCCGCCGACACGCAACGTCGTGAGGTCGGCCAGCGCGACGTCGTCACGGACGAGAGCGCCCGCCGATTCCAGCCGCTGCCGCAGCTGCGCGGTGGGCCCTGCATTCCGGATCGCGGGTTCGGTGGGGACGGGTTCTTCGGCCACGACACAAGACGGTAGCCTCAGCGCCTGTGAGCCGCCGCATCGAACACTCGTCGTCGCTGAAGTCCGCCGTGACACGGGTCCACGCCGCCTTCGTCGACGAGCAGTACTGGAAGGACCGGATCGCGGAGGTCGGTGGACCGCACGCGCAGCTGGGGTCCGTCGAGACGACCGGCGACCGCATCACCGTCGAGTTCACGCAGGCGATCCCCGAGGATCAGTTGCCGTCGCTCGTCACCAAGATCCGTGCGGGCGACCTCGTCATCGCACGGACCGAGACGTGGGAGCCGCTGAGCGGCGACACCGCGAAGGGCACGTTCACCGCAGGCGTCGAGGGCGCGCCCGCCCGCGTCGGCGGCACCCACACGCTCGCCGGGTCCGACGGCGAGACGACCGTCACCACCGACGGTGAGGTCGAGGTCTCGATCCCCTTCCTCGGCGGCAAGATCGAAGCCGCGATCGCCGAACAGCTCGCCGAACTGTTCCGCATCGAGTCGGAGTTCACTGCGGAGTGGCTCGCGCGCTGAGCGGAGCGCCCCTTCTCGTACCGGTCCACACCGGCCCGGTGACCGCCGCCGCCGCCACGACCCGGTAACCTCGGTCGTCATGGCTCGACGTATCGACTATTCCGCCCGCTACACGCACGCCCCCGAGGACGTGTACAAGGCGCTCTCCACCCGGGATTTCTGGGAGGCGCGCGTCGAGGAGATGCGGAACTACTCGCAGAACCACGTCGAGCACTTCGAGGTCACCGACGACGGCATCGACCTCGTTCTCCATCACATCCTCCCGCGCTCGGAATTGCCCGACGTCGCGCAGGCCGTGATGAAGAAGGACATGGTCATCACCCGCAAGGAGCGGTACACGACGTTCGACGGCGAGGCCACCGGCACGTACGAGGCGTCGATCCCCGCCGGACCGGGCAGCCTCACCGGCAGCATGCACCTGTTCGCGACGGACGCCGGCTGCACGCTGCGCACGTCGTCCGAGGCCAAGGTCTACATCCCGTTCATCGGCGGCAAGCTCGAACAGCTCATGCTCGTCAACCTCGTCGATCTGTTCCGCGCCGAAGCGGACATGACGCAGGCATGGCTCGCGGCGCACTAGCGCCCCCACCCCCGAATCGGCACACACGCAGCAGCACTCCGAGCGCACCGCTCGGTGTGATCACGCGCGGAACGACGGGCGTCAACCGGTTACGACGCAGTGACCGCTGGCTCGTCCATCACCCCCGCGTGCAGCGCGTCCTGGGCGACGCGCCCGATCCGCTCGTCGTCGATCTGGGGTACGGGGCGCGTCCGCACACGACGTTCGAACTCGCACACCGGTTGTCGGCAGTGCGCGCCGACCGGCGCGTCGTGGGCCTGGAGATCGATCCCGACCGCGTCGTCCCGGCTCGGGACGGCGTGAGTTTCGCGCGCGGCGGGTTCGAGCTCGCCGGCCTGCGGCCCGTCCTCGTGCGCGCGTTCAACGTGCTGCGTCAGTACCCGGAATCCGAGGTGCCGGCCGCGTGGTCCACGATGCAGTCGGCACTCGCTCCGGAGGGGCTCATCGTCGAGGGGACGTGCGACGAACTCGGCCGGCGCTGTGCGTGGATCCTGCTCGACGCGCACGGACCGCTCACCCTCACCCTCGCGTGGGATCCGATGGCGGTCGAACGCCCGTCGGACGTCGCCGAGCGGCTGCCGAAGGCCCTCATCCATCGCAACGTTCCGGGCGAACTGGTGCATGCGCTGCTGCGTGCCGCCGACGACGCGTGGTCGTGGGCTGCGCCCCACGGCGTGTTCGGGCCTCGCGTCCGCTGGTCGGTCGCGCTCGAGCAGCTGCGCGAGCGGGGCGTCCCCGTCGCGCCCCCACGACGGCGGCTGCGGGACTGCGTCCTCACCGTTCCGTGGGCGGCGGTCGCGCCGAACTGAGCGGCGCCGTCACGTACACGCGGCGAGAGCGTGCTCGATGCGCCGTGCGACGTCCGCCGCGCCGGTCGCGACGGCGGCCTGCAACTCGTCCGGCCGGAAACGCGCGATCGCGACGCCGTCGCCGACGACCTCGTCGAGAAGCTCCTGCGAGATGCCACCACCGGCGAGATCGAGGACGGTGCGCACCGGCGTCGTCAACCGGATCCCGCCCAGCCGCTGACACTCCTCCGGCGCCAGTGCGCGGCGGTGCAGCGCGAGCGCCGTCGTCGGTGACGGTGGGGTGAGGACCGTCGAGAGATGGATGAAGCGCGGATACAGATGTCCGAGCCCGTAGAGCTCGGCGGCACTCTGGTGGGACACGACGGCGCCGCCGCCGAACCACGCACACCACTTGGCGTACTCGTCGAGATCCGACGTCGGATGTCCCGCGAGCCGGTAGAGGTCGCGGTCGATGCGCCGCCACGTCCCGTCGAGGATCCGATCCCCCAGATCCGTCGACGCGTATCCGGCGTCGAGCGCCTGCGCCGTCGTGAAGAACCCGGCCTGGTCCGCGGCCACGCGCACGAGCGCGGCACGGGTGTCCGCATCGCCGCGCGATTCGTCGTGTGAGTCCGTCATGTCGCAATCGTAGCCGCGAACGTGTCGTGGATCACATCTTTGTCATCGACAGTGCCTGCGTCACGGCGAGTTCCGCGCCACGCGGAGCGAACCGGCCTCACAGAGTGCGCACAGAGTCGTGCTGCACAATCGTGCCGTGACCACGACCGCACCCCGGCCGCCGAAGCGGTCCCGCCGCGCCCTCGTGATCGTCCTCGTCGTCGTGGCAGCGCTCGTCCTCGCCCTCGTCGCGGGCGAGATCTACGTGCGCAAGCGCGTCGAAGCCTGCCTCGCCGACCAGTTGACGAGCGAACTCGGCTCCCCCGTCGACATCGATCTGAGCTGGAAGCCCGTCCTGCTCCAGTCGATCGACCGCCGCATCCCGTCCGTGAGCCTCCAGAGCGAGGACGGCCGGTTCGGGCCGGCGGTCGGCATGAACGTCAGCGGCACCGCCGAGGACGTCACGCTCACCGACGACCCCGAGGCACCGGGAACCATCGGCAGCACGCACGCCGAGGTCGAGTGGGGCACCGACGGCATTCTGCAGACGATCCAGCAGCAGTCGTTCGACGGTCTCGTGAGCGGGGTGAACACCGACCCGGAGGCGGGCACGCTCGCGTTCGAACTCGTCGGCGGACT
This sequence comes from Rhodococcus rhodnii NBRC 100604, assembly GCF_001894925.1. Classification (GTDB taxonomy): domain Bacteria; phylum Actinomycetota; class Actinomycetes; order Mycobacteriales; family Mycobacteriaceae; genus Rhodococcus_F; species Rhodococcus_F rhodnii. Next base: position 350,373 of record NZ_BCXD01000001.1, read on the forward strand.
CGTCGACCTCACCGTGCGTCCCACCGCCGACGGCGGCAACGTGAACGTCGAGACCGTCGGCGCTCAGGTCCTCGGACTCGGCCTGCCGACCGATCTCGTGTCGGGAGTCGTCGAGACGATCACGGCGTCACTGCAGTCGTATCCGCTCGGTCTCGAGCCGACCTCGATCGACGTCACCGACGACGCGCTCCACGTCGTTCTCGACGGCAGCGAGTACGCCCTTCCGCCGAGCCAGGGCGACGGATCGTCGTCGGGTGGGTGCAGCCTCGGGCTGTGACATCCCGGTCTCGATCGTGACAGCTCCGGTCAGGCGGGGAAACCGTCGAGCACCGCACGGCTGGACGACAACCCGAGCCGCGACGCACCCGCCGCGATCATCTCGCGTGCCGCGTCGGCGGTGCGGATGCCGCCCGACGCCTTGACGCCGAGGCGATCACCGACCGTCTCCCGCATCAGCGCGACCGCGTGGGTGCTCGCACCGCCCGCCGGGTGGAAGCCCGTCGACGTCTTCACGTAGTGCGCGCCGGCCTCCTCGGCCGCCCGGCAGCACGCCACGATCGTCGCGTCGTCCAGCACCGCGGTCTCGAGGATCACCTTCAGGCCGATGCCGTCGCCGATGCCCTCGCGCACCGTGAGGATGTCGGCGCGGACGGCGTCGACATCGCCCGCGACGGCGGAGCCGATGTCGATCACCATGTCGATCTCCTGCGCACCCTGCTCGACGGCGAGCCGGGCCTCCGCCCCCTTGACGAGCGAATGATGCTTGCCCGACGGGAAGCCGACGACCGCGGCACGCACCAGCGCGCCCGCACGGACCGGAAGCATGGACGGCGAGAGGCACACCGCGAGGACACCGAGGTCGTGCGCCTCGTCGACGAGCGCGGCGACGTCGTCGCGGGTCGCCTCGGGTTTGAGCAACGTGTGATCGATCATCGCCGCGACCCGGGCGCGCGTGAGCCCGTCCGGATCGACTGCGGCGAGACCGCTGGGCCGGCTCGTCATGAGCCGAGCATGTCACACCGGACGCCGGGGCCTCGGCCCGTCCACCTGCGGGCGCCTGACACACTGGAAACATGAGTTCGCCCACGCTCGACGACCGCCGCTTCGTGCTCTCGCTCGGCACGCCCGACCGCACCGGCATCGTCGCGGCCATCTCGACGTTCCTCGCCGACGCCGGCGCCTCGATCGTCGAGGCCGCCTATCACGCGGACACGGCGGGCGGATGGTTCTTCACACGCCAGGCGGTGAGCGCGGCGTCGCTGCCGATCGGGCTGGACGAGTTGCGACGGCGATTCGAGCCGGTCGCCGCCGAACTCGGGCCGGGCACGGAGTGGCGGCTCGAAGATTCGACGGACCGCAAGCGAGTCGTGCTGCTCGTGAGCCGCGAGGGCCACTGCCTGCACGATCTGCTCGGCCGCGCGGCGTCCGGCGACCTCCCGATGGACATCTGTGCCGTCGTCGGCAATCACCCCGACCTCGAGACGGTGACGACGCGCCACGACGTCCCCTTCCACTACGTGCCGTTCCCGAAGGATCCGGCCGAGCGGGGACCCGCGTTCGAGGAGGTGCGCCGCCTCGTCGACGTCCACGACCCGCACGCCGTCGTCCTCGCGCGGTTCATGCAGGTGCTGCCGGCCGAACTGTGCGAGCACTGGGCGGGTCGCGCGATCAACATCCATCACAGCTTCCTGCCGTCGTTCGTCGGTGCACGCCCCTACCACCAGGCGTTCTCACGCGGCGTGAAGCTGATCGGCGCCACCTGCCACTACGTGACCGCCGAACTCGACGCCGGCCCGATCATCGAGCAGGACGTGATCCGGGTCGATCACACCGACGAGGTTCCCGACATGGTGCGGCGGGGCCGCGACATCGAGAAACTCGTTCTCGCACGCGGTCTGCGCTGGCATCTCGAGGACCGCGTCCTGGTGCACGGCCGCAAGACAGTCGTCTTCGACTGACGGCTCCCTCGCGGAGCGCCGGTCGTGTCGACTGGGAGCACAGAGCCGTCGAACGGGACGGCCGCGGCGGCAGGGCCGGGGCGATCAGCGCTTGCGCAGCCGGAGGATCTCCTCGTTCACGGCGTCGGGCGCTTCGACGGTCGACATGTGCCCGACGCCGTCGAGCACGATGAGATCGTCGAGATGACGGGCCTCGTCGAGCGTGGCCGCGAGCCGGCGCGCGTGCGTCTGCGGCGTGAGCCGATCACGAGTCCCCACGACGACGCTCGTCGGCACGCTGAGATTGTGCAGCCCTTCACGGACGTCGAGTGCGCTCAGTGCGGTGCCCCAGCCGCCACGGGCCCGCGGGTGGCACGCCGTCACGATGGAGCGGCAGAACTCGACCTGCTCGCGGGTCGCGGTCGGCGAGAGCGCGACGTACTTCACGGCACGCGCGGCGAACGGGGCGGACCCGAACGGGATCGTGGAACCGATGATCGCGCGCCCGACGGGCTGCGGAATCCGGGGGAACCGCGGCGGCAGCGGGATCAGGGCCGAGTCGGCGACGAGACTGTCGGTGGCCGTGCTGGCGAGCAGGACGGCGTGGACGTAACGGTCGACCAGATCGGGATGGCGCTCGGCGAACGAGATGATCGACATTCCGCCCATGCTGTGCCCGACCAGGACGGCCTTGGACGACGGATCGACGGTCTCGGCGAGAACAGCGGCGAGGTCGTCGGCGAGCAGCTGCGGGCTCAGGACCGAGGCGCCGAGCGTGCTGCGGCCGTGGCCGCGCTGGTCGTACGCGATGACGCGGTAGTTCTCCGCGAACGCGTTGATCTGCGGGTACCAGTACTCGATCGAGCAGGTCCAGCCGTGCGAGAGGACGAGCGGTTCGGCGTCGCGCGGGCCCCAGGCTCGCACGTGCAGCCGGGCGCCGTCGGGGGTGTCGATCTCGAGGACGTCCGGCTCCGCGTCGGGGGCGTCGAACAGCCGGGCGGTGCCGACGTCGGCCGCCCGCAGGATCTCCTCGCCTTTCCGGCCGCGGGCGATCATCGCCCCGCCGAGCGCGAGCGCTCCGATTCCTGCACCGATTCCGAGCGCCCCGGCCAGGGCACGACGTTCCGTCACGTTCCTTGCTCTCCCTTGAATCATCGGCACTGCCGAACGAACCACCAGCACTGCCGACCGTCGGCCGCCGACGTCGCGTCCACGACGTCGGCGGCCACTCCGGACGATGTGCGCGGTCAGATGATGTGCGCGCGGCGCAGCAGGACGGTCGAGGGACCGCCGATGAGGCCGACTTCGTCGAGGAACTCGACGGTCTTCGCGCAACCCTCACGAATCTTGTCGTGATAGTGGCGGTTTCCGGCCGCTGCCTTCTTCGCCTCCTCGACGTCGAGGCCTGCCGCCGCGTACACCTGGTCGTTGACGAGACTCGTCACGACGAAGTACGCGGTGACACCGAGGACGAGCCGGACGCGGGCGCGATCGAACCACGACGCGTTCTCGAGCCGCCGCACGCACTCCTCGCGGGCGAACTTGATGTGCCGCGCTTCCTCGAGCACGTGGATCTTGCTGACGGTGCGCGTGATCGGCTGGACCCGCTCGTCCATCATGAAGTCGCGCTGCATCATGTCGAGGATCTCCTCGGCGAACAGCGTGCCGCCGTAGGCGAGCGACCCCGTGGCCGTCGCCTTGAACATGCGTGCGGCGTGGAGGATCCACTTCTTGGGGCGGTACGAGGGGATGCCGAAGCGCTGCGCGGAACGCGCGAACATCGTGGAGTGACGGCACTCGTCGGCGATCTCGGCGAGTGCGAACTGGACGTGCGGCGTCGCGGGATCATGCGTGTAGATGTCCCGGAGCAGCATCTGCATGAGGATCATCTCGAACCAGATCCCCGTGCCGGCGACCGACGCGGCCTCGTGCCGCGTGAGGGTCTTGCGCTGCTCGTCGGTCATGCGGTCCCACAGCTCGGTGCCGTACAGGCTCGACCACTCGGGGGTCATGCCGTGCATGTCCCAGGGAATATCCGCGTCCCAGTCGACCTCGACGAGCGGGTCGTAGGACTTGCGCGCGGACGATGCGAGCAGCCGCTCCGCCGTCTCCTGCCGGTTTCCTGCGCGGGTCAGTCGTGATTGCGGCCGGAGATCCCGGTACCGCGGGCGTTCTGCGCGATGCACGATAGCCATCTCGGTTCCCTTCCACAGGTCGACCACCACGTCGAGGTGGACCGTTTCGGAGTGTCGAGAATCACTTTAGTCGGCGGACGTCGCGTTGTCACCAGCTGTCCGCTAATTGCAGTTACAGAAAAGCCGCGTTACACACACTCACCAGCGAGGACCGCGCTGAACCTCGTCGACACGCGGCCGGACGTCGACGAGATAGACGCAGACCGCGACGATCGCGACGATGCCGAACAGGCCGATGACCGACGGCCAGACGAGGAGAAAGACGGTGGCCGCGGCGAGAATGCCGACCCACACCGGCTTGGTGAGCTTGTCGACGGCAGTGAACGCATCCTTGCGCTGACGGATCACATGGACGAGCGCGAACACCGCGCCCGCGAGTGCCACGAGGCGGATGGCCAGCAGGATGATGGAGATCAAGCCGTCGACGTGAATCACGGGCGCCATTCTACGGATGAAGACGCCGACCGCCCCGTCGACGTCGACGGGGCGGTCGGTGAAGGTGGTGCGGCCGTGTCGCCCGGGACGTCAGGCCTTCTTGGTCGGAGCCTTCTTCGCGGGCGCCTTCTTCGCGGGCGCCTTCTTCGCGGGCGTGGTGCGCGCCGTGCTCGCGGCCGGCGCCTTCTTCGCGACACGCGACTTCGCGGTGGTCGCGTTCGACGCGACCTCCTTCGACGCCTCCTCGGCCTGATCACCGAGATCGAGCACCTTCAGGGCCGCCTCGTCGCCGGCGTCCGAGATCGTGTCGCCGACGCCCTCGGCGGTGTCCGAGATGCGCCCGGCGGCACGGCCCGCGAACTTCGCGGCCTGCTCACCGATCGCACGAGTCTGCCGCGCGACGCTGCCCAGCGCCTCCTCGGTCAGCTCGACGGCGTCGCCGAAGGCCGACTCCGCGCGCTCGATGCCGTCCTCGACCGCGGGCTGCTTGCGCAGGCGCTCGACTGCACCCTCGCCACGCTCGGCGAGCGAGGCGTAGATGTCCGACGCGACCTTGAGGTACGCCTCGGCAGCCTTGCGCAGCTCCTCGGCGCTGAACCGCTCACGCAGCTCGGCGAGCTCCTCGGGCAGCTCCGACGGGAGCGCCGCGAGGCGTTCGCGCAGGCTCTCGACGTTCTCGGTCACTTCGCTCTGGATGTCGGTGAACCGCGCACGCGCCTCGTCGACACGGCCCTCGACGTCGCCCTGAGCTTCCTCGGCGCGCGTACGCACCTGCGCCACGACATCGGCCACGGCAGCCAGGACCGCGTCGCCGGCACCCACAGCGGCGTAGATCGGGGTCTTCACGTTGTACTCGGTCATCGGTTCTCCTTCGTCCTTTCGGAGCTGAGCACCCGGTCGGCGTCGGATCCGGCGCCGGGCTTCGGTTCGGCGGCATCGGGAGCGTCGTCGGACACGATGCCGGTGGTACTGGTGGTACCGGTGGTACTGCTCTCGCTGTTCGACTCGTCCGCAGTGTCGTTCTCACGCCGGAAGGAGTCGTAGATCTCGAGCAGCGCCTGCTTCTGACGATCGGTGAGGTCACCGTCCGCGAGGACGGCGTCGCGCACCGGGCTGAGCTCACGCTGTTCGAGATAGCCCGCCTGGATGTACAGGACCTCGGACGAGACGCGAAGACCTTTCGCGATCTGCCCGAGCACCTCGGCCGAGGGCTTGCGCAATCCGCGCTCGATCTGGCTGAGATACGGATTGCTCACGCCCGCCAGTTGCGCGAGTTGACGCAAGGAGACCTGTGCGGATTCTCGCTGGGAACGGATGAAACCACCGATGTCGTGGGCGGCGGTGCTCACGACCCGCGCCGCGCGATCTGCGGGAGCCTCACGCGTTGCGTCGCCTTCGTCGGTGCCGTTCGCACCGTCCGGTTCGCGGTTCACGGTTTCCTCCGTCGGTCGGACGAGAACCACGATAACGGCGAGTGCTAACTATTGCAAGCATTTTGCTAGCAGTGGGCTTGCACTGCAGGTCGGCAGGGCGTCAGTGGACGACGCCGAACATCATCGCCGAGACCGTGTAGATCGTCAGACCCGCGAGCGCGCCGACGACCGTGCCGTTGATCCGGATGAACTGCAGATCGCGGCCGACCTGGATCTCGATCTTGCGGCTCGCCTCGGCGGCGTCCCAGCGCTCGACGGTGTCGCTGATGATCGTCGTGATCTCGTCGGTGTAGTTCTCGCTGACGTAGCGGGTGCCCTTCTCGAGCCACGCGTCGACCTTGCCGCGCAGGGCGTCGTCGTCGCGCAGCCGTGCGCCGAGCAGTTCGACGTTCTCGGCGACCTTGCGCCGCAACGTGCTGGTCGGATCGTCGACCGACTCCATGATGAGGCGCTTCGCGACGCGCCACGCAGCCTCGGCGAGCCCGGTGACCTCCTTGCGGCCCATGATCTCGGTCTTGATCTTCTCGGCCTTCGCGATGGTCGCGGGATCGTTCTGCAGATCCTGCGCGAAGTCCACCAGGAACCGGTTCGCCGCCTGCCGCACCTCGTGATCGGGGTTGGACCGGACCTTCCACGTGAAGTCCACGAGTTCCTTGTGGATTCGCTCGCCGAGCAGCAGATCCACGAACTTCGGCGACCACGACGGCGAGTCCCTGCTGATGACACGGTCGATCGTGTCCTGGCTGCCGAGCGCCCACTCGTGCGCGCGCTCGGCGAGCAGATCGAGCACGGGCAGCTGACGATTCTCGCGCAGCAACTCCTCGAGGAGCTTGCCGAGCGGCGGACCCCATTCCGGCTCGGCCAGCCGGTGGACGATGGTCTGATCGATGATCGCCTGGACGTCCTCGTCGTCGATCACCTCGACGACGCCGCGCAGCACGACGGCCGTCTCGGCGGCGACGCGCTCGGCGTTGCGGGGCTGCGCCAGCCACGTCGCGAGCCGCAGCGGGACCTGCGCCCCCGCGACCTTGTTCACGACGACGTCGGCCGACAGGAAGTTGGAGCCGACGAAGCTCGACAGCGCTTGGCCGAGCTGGTCCTTCTTGCGCTTGATGATCGCCGTGTGCGGGATCGGCAGGCCGAGCGGATGCTTGAACAGGGCAGTCACGGCGAACCAGTCCGCGAGCGCACCCACCATGCCGGCCTCCGACGCCGCACGGACGTAGCCGACCCACGGGCCTGCGCCCTGGGTCTCCTGCCAGCGGCAATAGAGGTAGATCACCGTCGCGAGCACGAGGAAGCCCGTCGCGACCACCTTCATGCGGCGCAGTTCGCGTCGCTTCACGGTGTCGTCGAAGGCGCCGAGCCCGAGTTCCGTCGTCACCGGACCATTGTGCCCACGCGGGCCCGCGGGCCGGGACGAGGCGCGGCGGCGAACCATTGCTTCGGATTAAGCTCTACGAGAGCAGTGCGTGCGCCGACCGGCGTCCGGCAGCCGAACGAACGAAAGCGAGGTGCCCGTGTCCTCGGACGGAGCCACGGACGAGACCACGAGCGAGCCCTCGACGAACGGCGACACGCCACCTCCCGCGAAGCCCGACGCTCCGGCGAAGTCGGACGGCCGCAAGCGGCGGTGGCGCGAGCACAAGATCGCGCGCCGGGAAGAGCTCGTCGACGGCACGATCAGCGCGATCCGGCTGCACGGCCGCGACATCGGGATGGACGAGATCGCGTCGGAGATCGGCGTGTCCAAGACGGTCCTGTATCGATACTTCTCGGACAAGAGCGATCTCATGAACGCGACGATGATGCGGTACGTCCAGACGACGCTCGCGCCGCGCGTGTACGCCGCCGTCTCGAGCGACATGAGCGAGTTCGAGCTCACCGAGGCGACGATCAAGGCGTACGTCGAGACGGTCGCGTCCGATCCCGAGATCTATCTGTACGTGATGTCCAACGGGCAGGGCGCGGACACGAGCGTCGTCGCGGATTCGGAGCGGATGATCGCGGAGGTCCTCGCGTCGGTTCTCGGCGAGAAGCTGCGTGCGCTCGACATGGATTCGGGCGGTTCGGTGCCGTGGGCGTACGGCGTCGTGGGCTCGGTCCAGCTGGCGACGCACTGGTGGATCTCCAACCGCTCGATGTCGACCGAGGATCTGATCGCCTATCTCACGATGATGCTGTGGGGTGGGATCTCGGGAATCGCCGAGATGAAGGGCTCCCCCACGAGGTTCCGTGCGGCCGACCACTCGTTCCCGACGGGCCCGGAGACGTGACATCTATCATGTAACCGGGGGTTACAGGTACTGTCGCGGTATGAGCGACGACACGACGCCCGCCGACGCCACCGCGCCCGGCGAACCGACCTACGGCAAGCTGCGCAGCGAGGGCTTCGACCACATGGGCGAATCCGAGGGCTACCGCGGCAACGCCTCGGTCTCGGTGCCCGGCGCACCCACCGCTATCGACACGACGGTCGATCTCATGGGTTCGTTCGAGCCGATCAGCGGCCGTTTCCACTGGTACGGACGGGTCCGCGGCCTCGCCGATGCGCTCCCGGATCTCGACCTGCCCACCGGAACCGAACTGACCGTCGACACTCCCGACGCGACCGTGACCGTCGTCGTCACGGGCCGGGATCTGTGGGGCAGCCACATGGTGGACGGACGCGGTGCGCCCCCGTTCGACTGGATCTGACGACGCTCACGCGAGCGCGAGCGTCTGCTGCGCGGCGTCCGCGAGCGCGATCCCGTAGCCACGTCCGTGGCCGGCGGCGTGCACCGCGAGCGGATGCAACTGGTGCAGCGGAATCCGTGAGCGCCACCCGGCGGCGAGCGGACTCGCGCTCTCGTATGCCGCGACGATCTCGTCGAGATGCGGGCATCCGAACAGGTCGAGCATCGCGAGATCCGTCTCGCGATGCCCGCCGTGTGCCGCGGGATCGATGAGCACGACGCCGTCCCGCGTCCACAGGACGTTGCCGTTCCAGAGGTCGCCGTGCAGCCGCGCGGGCGCCGTCGTCGTGCCGTCGAACGCTCCCGACTCGACCAGGTCGCACGCCCGCTCGACGACGTCGCGCTCGCCGGTGGTGAGGTGTCCCGCGTCGACCGCCTCCCCGAGGAACGGCCGCACCCGCTCCCTGCCGTAGAAGCGTCCCCACGACGCGTCGATACCCGCTCCCATCTCGCGTTGCCCGATGTAGAGCGGGCCCGTGTAGCCGGCGGGTGGGCTCCCGTACTCGGCCGCGCCGGCATCGTGCACCCGTGCGAGCCGTCCGCCGAAGCTCCGCGCGTTCTCGCGCGACGGCCCGGTCGTCGCGACGCGATCCAGCTCGATGTGCTCGTCGTCGACGGCGAGCACCGTCGCCGTCCGCGCTCCCCCGTCCGAGAGCCACCGCAGACCGGCCGCCTCGGCCTCGAAGAACCCCGGCGGCGCGGGCGAGCGGCGCTTGACGAACGGATCGGCCATGGCGTCCGACCCTACTGCGCGTGCCGCACGACCGCGGGCAGGTTTCGGACGCGCGCTGCGGGGGAAGACACCTGTCGGTGCGTCCGTATCGCCGGCCGAGCATCGCCGCCCGCCGTCTTCGCCCGCCGGACGCTTCGTGCGTCACAGCTGCCGTTCGAACGAAAGGTCATCCGACATGCGCCCTGCGCTCGCCGACTCGAGACCGCTCTCGATCGCCATGGTGTCCCAGCAGGCGAACCCGCTGCGGCCCGTCCCCGAATCCGCGCATCAGAGCGCGCACGTCGCGGCATTGTCCGAATCGCTCGCCCGCAGCGGACACCACGTGATCGTGTACACCCGGCGTACCGATCCCGACGTGCCGGAGCGTGAACGAGCACCCGAGGGATACACCGTCGTCCACGTCCCGGTCGGGCCGTTCGAACTCCTCCCCGACGAGCGGACACTGCCGCTGATGGGCGAGTTCGGCGGGTTCCTCGAAGGCGAGTGGGATCAGGTGCGACCGGACATCGTCCACGCGCACTTCTGGATGTCGGGCATCGCGACGCAACTCGCGACCAAGATGCTGGGCATCCCGGTCGTACAGACCTTCCACACCCTCGGGGCCGTCGAGGCGCGGTCGACCGAGCGGACCTCGCGCGCACTCAACGACCGCATCCGGCTCGAGCAGCTCATCGCCCGCGGCTCGACCCGCATCCTCGCGACGTCGGCCGACGAGGTCTTCGAACTCGCCCACATGGGCATCCCGCGCCAGCGGACGACGATCGTCCCGCACGGCGTCGACGTCGACCTGTTCTCGCCGCACGGCCCGGCCGCCGAACGCGGCGAACTCCGGCGGATCCTCATGGTCGGCGACGTGGACACCGACAACGGTTTCGCGGCGGGGATCGAAGCACTCAAGCGGGTCCCCGACGCCGAACTCACGATCGCGGGCGGCGTCGACGGAGACGCCGCTTCGGCCGCGAAGAAACTCGCGTCCACCGCGCGCCGGCATCGCGTCGCCGATCGGGTGACGATGCTCGGTAGCGTCGACGACGCCGACCTGCCCGCGCTGCTGCGATCGGCGGACGTCGTCGTGTGCGCGCCGGAACACACCAGCGACGCCACGCTCGCACTGCGCGCGATGAGTTGCGGGATTCCCGTCGTCGGCACCGCCGTCGGCGCGCTGCGCGAGGTGGTGTCGGAGGGTGCGACGGGGCGGATCGTGCCCACGGGGTCGGCGCGCCGCCTCGCCGACTCGATCTCGTCGGTCCTCGACGATCCCGCCGTCGCGAAGTCGTTCGGTGCCGCAGCGCGCGAGCGGGTCGAGCAGCGCTACAGCCGGCTCGCCGTCGCGGAGGAAGCACTGCGCGCCTACTCGCGCTGTGTATCGGCGCCGCCGCGGACCCGAATGGCTCCCGTGCGGTGAAGAAAAGCGGAAAATGCTACCAGCCGGTAGGCGGAGCCGCCACGCACGATCACGATGGCGGCGCCGCGACGCTGCCAGCGTTGTGCAACCGCGACACGTTTGCAACGATTGGCCACGAAAACGACGCGATCGATGTGTTTGGATACCGCCCGAATGCGGTATTCCGAGCGAAGTGTCGACTCGCAGGACGTGTCACCGGCTTCGCCGGGCGACGCCAGTGTGCCGGACTCGGAGGTCTCATGGCTGACACCAAGACAATTCAGCCCGAACAGGATCGAGCGAATCCTGTCGTCGAGTTGCGTATCCGCGCCACACCGGACCAGCTGCCGGTTCTGCGAGCACTCGCGGCCGCCATCGCCGTGCACGAAGATTTCGATGTCGACTCGATCGCGGACATCCGGCTGGCGATGGACGAGATCTGTACCTACCTGATCACGCGGTCCACGGAGGACGCCGTCCTCGTGTGCCGTCTGCAGTACGTCGATCGGACGCTCTCGGTCGCGGTGTCCACCACGACCGTCGACGCCGAGTACCCGAACACGCGGTCCTTCGGCTGGCACGTCCTCGACGCGCTCACCGACTCGGTCGACACGCGCCAGGAGCCCGACCCCGCCGGATACCTGACGACCCTCGAGTTCACGAAGACGAACGGCACGTATTCGTGACGCAGCCTCCGGCACACCGGAGCCGGCCGCGCGGAACCGACGAGTACGACGACGTCCACGCGACGTTCGAGAAACTGGCGGCGCTGCCCCGGGCCGACCCCGAACGATCGGCGCTGCGTACCGCGATCGTGCAACGGTGCCTGCCGCTCGCCGAGCACATCGCCCGTCGGTTCGACGGACGCGGCGAGAACCACGACGATCTCGTCCAGGTGGCGCGCGTCGGGCTCGTCAACGCCGTCGACCGCTACGACGTCGAACGCGGCTCCGACTTCGTCTCGTTCGCCGTCCCCACGATCATGGGCGAGGTGCGCCGTCACTTCCGTGACACGGGCTGGGCGGTGCGCGTTCCGCGCCGGATGAAGGAGCTTCACCTGTCCATCGGACAGGCGGTGTCGGCATTGTCACAGAGCCTGGGTCACGCGCCCACCGCGAGCGAGATCGCCGACTATCTCGGCCTCGACACCGAAGAGGTCGCGCAGGGCCTCGTCGCGGGAAACGCGTACAAGACGGTGTCCGTCGAGAGCACGACGTCCGAGCGTCCCGGCGAACTGTCCGTCGTCGACACGCTCGGCGAGTACGACGCCGCGCTCGAGAACGTCGAGAACCACGAGACGCTGCGGCCGCTCCTCGAAGCACTGCCCGACCGCGAACGCGCCGTCGTCATGCTGCGGTTCTTCGGCAACATGACGCAGACCCAGATCGCCGAGCGTGTCGGCGTCTCGCAGATGCACGTCTCGCGGCTGCTCACCCGCACGCTCGCCCAGCTGCGCGATCAGCTGGGCGGAGCGTGAGGCGAGCCACTCCCCGGGTTCGGCTAGTCCTCCGAACCGGCCTTCTCCGCCCGGCGACGCAACCGGCGTGCGGCCGCGACGAGATTGCGCAGCGACGGCTCGAGCTGCCAGTAGTGGCGCGTCTTCAGACCACCGTCCGGATTCGCCCACAGCCGATCGAGCGGCACCGACTCGCTCGCCTTCGTGAGCAGTTCGTCGAGTTCGTCGATGTCCGGGATCCGGGCCGACCGGCTCTCGTAGACGCCGGGCCCGACGCCGCGCGTGAGCGCACGCTCCTCGATAGCCTGCAGGACCCAGTCGATCGACCGCGTCGCGACGATCGCGGTGACGTCGGCGTCGAGCCGTTCGATCGCGTCGACGACCGACGTCTTGCCCGAGTACGTGATGTGCGTGTGGATCTGCGTCTCGGGCTTCGCACCACCTGTCGCGAGCCGGAACGCATCGACCGCCCACTCGAGGTACTCCTGGCGGCCGTCGTCGCGTAGCGGCAGCAACTCGCGAATGGCGGGCTCGTCGACCTGGATGATCGCGATCCCGGCGGCCTCGAGGTCGGCGATCTCGTCGCGGATCGCGAGGGCGAGCTGATCGGCGGTCTCGTAGAGCGGCTGGTCCTGACGGACGAACGAGCGCGCCAGCATCGTGACGGGGCCGGTGAGCATCGCCTTGACCGGCTTGTCCGTGAGCGACTGGGCGAACCCGATCCACTCGACCGTCATCGGCTTCGGCCGCGCGACGTCGCCGAACAGGATCGGCGGCCGCGTCGCGCGCGAGCCGTACGCCTGCACCCAGCCGTTGTGGGTGAAGGCGTATCCGTCGAGCAGTTCCGCGAAGTACTGCACCATGTCGTTGCGCTCGTGCTCACCGTGCACGAGGACGTCGAGGCCGATGTCCTCCTGGAGGCGGATCGTGTCGGCGATCTCCTCCTGGATCCGCTTGTAGTAGTCGGCCCATTCGAGCCGGCCCGCACCGAGTTCGTAGCGGGCCTGCCGGATCGCGTCCGTCTGCGGGAACGAACCGAGCGTCGTCGCGGGCACGAGCGGCAGGTTCAGCCGTTCCTGCTGGGCGACGCGGCGCTCCTCGTACGGTGCGCGCACGCGATGCTCGGGGCGGATCGCGTTGACCCGCGAACGCACCGTGTGCTTGAGCTTGAAGTGCACCGAGGTCGGCTTCTTGCGCCACTTCTCCGACGGCCCCTCGGTCAGTGCCTTCGCGAGCGCGACGACCTCACCGACCTTCTGCTTCGCGAACGCGAGCCGGTCCGCGACGTCGCCGGGGAGGTCGTATTCGATGAGCACGTCGTACGGCACGTGCAGCAGCGACGTCGACGTCGAGACGACGAGGTCGGGGACGACGTCCTTCAGCTTGTTCAGGTAGGTCAGTGTGTTGTAGCGGTCGACGCGCCACACGTTGCGGCCGTCGACGACACCCGCGTAGAGGCGCTTGCGCCGCAGCCCCGGCACCTTCGCGAGTTCGTCCGGGTTGACCTTGCCCGCGACGAGGTCGAGGCCGAGTGCCTCGACGCCGGTTCCGGCGAGGATCGCGAGGGCGTCGCCGAGCCAGCCGTACTGGCCCGTCACGAGGATGCGCGGACGCAGCGGCGCCGTCGAGAGCGTGTCGTACGCACGTCGCAGTGCCTCGAGTTCCTCGGGCGCCCGGTCCTCGGTGAAGCACGGCTCGTCGAGCTGCACACACGTCGCACCGGCCTTCGCGAGCTGCGCGAAGAGCTTCTCGTATTCCGGCAGCAGGGCGTCGAGCAGGTCGAGCGGAGCGAAGCCGTCGCGCTCGCTCGTGGGGCTCACCTTCGCGAGCAGCAGCAGCGACACCGGGCCGAGGAGCACGGGCCGCAGTTCGATGTCGCGGGCCATCGCGCGATGGAACTCGTCGAGCACGTCGTCGGACCGCAACGAGAACGTCGTGTTCTCGTCCACCTCGGGCTGGCGGTAGTGGTAGTTCGTCCCGAAGTAACGGACGAGCTCGAGGGGCGGGAAGTCGGGCTTGCCGCGCGCGAGTGTGAAGTAGAAGTCGAGGTCGTCCATCTCGCCGCGCAACGGCGCGAACCGCGGCGGGACGGCGCCGAAGAGGAGCGCGTTGTCGAGGACGTGATCGTAGAACGAGAACGTGTTGCCGGGCACCTGGGAGAGGCCGGTCGCGGCGAGCTCGCTCCAGGTCTCTTCCTGCAGTTCGCGTCCGACAGCGAGGAGCTCGGCACGGGTTCCGGTGCCGTGCCAGTACGCCTCGAGTGCACGCTTGAGCTCGCGGCGAGGGCCGATACGCGGGTAGCCCAAGATGCTCGAGCCGACGGGAGTGCTCGAACCGACGGGAGTGCTCGAACCGAAGGTGCTGGTCATGGCTGTCGACCTTTCGGGGAGGACGGACCGATCATCACCCCTTGTCTCATCACCCCTTGCCCCTGTGCCGCAATGTCACATCGTGCGCATCGAGCGCAAACGATGTGACATTGCGCCGCACGGGGAGGGGGGCGGGGTGCCTACGGGCAGGCGGCTCAGCTGGCTTTCTTGGCGGTACGGCCGTTCTCGCCGTACTCGTAGAAGCCCGCACCGGACTTCTTGCCCACGAGTCCTGCCTCGACCATGCGCAGCAGCAGCGGCGGCGCCGAGTACAGCGGTTCCTTGAACTCCTCGTACATCGAGTCGGCGATCGACTTCACGGTGTCGAGGCCGACGAGGTCGGTCAGTGCGAGCGGGCCCATCGGATGCGCGAGGCCGAGCACGGTCGCCTTGTCGATGTCCTCCTTCGTCGCGAAGCCGGACTCGACCATGCGGATCGCCGAGAGCAGGTACGGCACGAGCAGTGCGTTGACGACGAATCCGGAGCGGTCGGCGGAGTGCACCACCTGCTTGCCGAGGACGTCGCTCGCGAACAGCTCGGCGCGCTCGCTCACGGCCTTGCTCGTCTTGAGGGTCGTGACGAGTTCGACGAGCGGGAGCACGGGCACCGGGTTGAAGAAGTGCATGCCGATGACGCGCTCGGGCTTGGTGGTCGCGATGCCGAGCTTCATGATCGGGATCGACGACGTGTTGGAGGCGAGCACGGCGTTCGGGTCGGTGACGACGCCGTCGAGCTCGCTGAAGATGTCGCTCTTGACCTTCTCGTCCTCGACGACGGCCTCGACGACGAGCTGACGGTCGGCGAAGTCGCCGAGGTCGGTGGTGAAGCGGAGCCGCCAGGCCGCCTGCTCACGCTCGCGCTCGGTGATCTTTCCGCTGCTGACGCCGCGATCGAGCGAGCGGAGGATGCGCGAGCGTCCTGCCGCGGAGAGTTCGCGCGTGCGCTCGTACACAAGAACGTCGACGTGTGCGCGTGCGCAGACCTCGGCGATACCGGCGCCCATCTGACCTGCGCCGATCACGCCGACGCGCTGAATCTTCTCGCTGGTCACGTCAGCTCCTCCTCAGGGAAACGTGCATCGGGGAAACGTGCATCGGGGAAACGTGCAACTACTCGTGGTCGTGCTGGTGGTACGACACGGGGGAGAGACCCGCGTGGATCTCTCCCCCGTTCGGTCCGCCCGGCCGTGGGCCGGGGGTGACGAAGAACCGTCGTTCCTAGTGGAACTGGCCTTCCTCGGTGGAGCCCTTCAGTGCAGCCGTCGAGGTGTTGGGGTCGACGGTGGTGGCGATGCTGTCGAAGTAGCCGGCGCCGACCTCACGCTGGTGCTTGACGGCGGTGAAGCCACGCTCTGCGGCAGCCTTGAACTCGCGCTCCTGCAGGTCGACGAAGGCCGTCATGCCCTCGCGGGCGTAGCCGTGCGCCAGGTCGAACATGCCGTAGTTGAGCGAATGGAAGCCGGCCAGCGTGATGAACTGGAACTTGAAGCCCATCGCGCCGAGCTCCTTCTGGAACTTCGCGATCGTCGCGTCGTCCAGGTGCGCCTTCCAGTTGAAGGACGGGGAGCAGTTGTACGCGAGCAGCTGGTCGGGGAACTCGCTGCGCACGGACTCGGCGAACTTCTTGGCGACCTCGAGGTCCGGAACGCCGGTCTCCATCCAGATGAGATCGGAGTACGGGGCGTAGGCCTTCGCACGGGCGATGCAGGGCTCGATGCCGTTCTTGACGCCGTAGAAGCCCTCGGCCGTACGGGTGCCGTCGAGGAACTCGCGGTCACGCTCGTCGACGTCCGACGTGATGAGGGTTGCGGCCTCGGCGTCGGTACGGGCGATGACGACGGTGGGGACGTCGGCGACGTCGGCCGCGAGGCGAGCCGAGGTCAGGGTGCGGATGTGCTGCTGGGTGGGGATGAGCACCTTGCCACCGAGGTGGCCGCACTTCTTCTCCGACG
Source organism: Rhodococcus rhodnii NBRC 100604 (assembly GCF_001894925.1). GTDB lineage: Bacteria > Actinomycetota > Actinomycetes > Mycobacteriales > Mycobacteriaceae > Rhodococcus_F > Rhodococcus_F rhodnii. The sequence continues at coordinate 367,002 of NZ_BCXD01000001.1, forward strand.
CGAGCTGGTCCTCCCAGTGCGAGCCGGCGACGCCGGCCGCGATCATGGCCTTCTGCAGCTCGTAGACGTTGAGGGCGCCGCCGAAGCCGGCCTCACCGTCGGCGACGATCGGGGCGAGCCAGTTGTCGACGGAGGTGTCACCCTCGACCTTGGCGATCTCGTCGGCGCGCAGGAGCGCGTTGTTGATGCGACGGACGACCTGCGGCACCGAGTTCGCCGGGTACAGCGACTGGTCCGGGTAGGTGTGGCCCGAGAGGTTCGCGTCACCGGCGACCTGCCAGCCGGAGAGGTAGATGGCCTTGAGGCCCGCGCGGACCTGCTGGACGGCCTGGTTGCCCGTGAGTGCGCCGAGCGAGTTGATGTAGTCCTCGTTGTTGACGAGGTCCCACAGGATCTCGGAGCCGCGACGCGCGAGCGTGGCCTCTTCGACGACGGTGCCCTGGAGCTTCACGACCTGATCGGCGGTGTAGTTGCGGGTGATGCCCTTCCAGCGCGGGTTGGTGTCCCAATCCTGCTGGATCTCGGCTGCGGTCCTCGGTGTGCCGGTGGTCGACATCAAGACTCCACTTCTCGTTGTATATCGGAGCGCCGGGGCGATGTGAGCAGTACGTCCGTACGACTTCGCATCGTTGCCAGGCTCCGTGTCGGTACTCGTCGAGAATGACACACCGAAAAAGGGCCGTCTAGCAGTTGCTAATGCCAACCTTCGCTAGCTTTTCGGGCACCGTTGCAAAGATTGCGAAGGTTCTGGCGTCAGTCGCGCCCGAGGTGCCGGGGCCGATATTACCGACGAGTACATGTTCACCCTGTTCACGGCCCGATACCGCCGCACGGGCCCCGGCCCCACGGGCATCGCCGCCGATACGCGACCGGACGGCCGAATGCGACGAAACGACCGAAAGTGATGTCCCTCACGCTACTGTCGGTTCACGAGCGCTCGCGCTGCGTGCCCGGCGGGCCTCGGATACGTTCCGGTCACGGGAGCGGACCCCGCCCGACCGGTGGCCGCACGGGAGACGGACGAGGAAACACGTTGCCGCTGTACGAATTCCACTGCCAGGATTGCGGGCCGATCGAGCGCCACCATCCGATGGCGACGGTGCCGGACGACGAGCCGTGCCCCGAGTGCGGCGAATCGATGCGCCGGCGCGTCGGAGCACCCGCACTCGGCCGGATCGGCTCTCCCGCGATGCGCGCACTCGACGACGCCGCCCGCAGCGCGCACGAACCTGCCGTCGTGAACTCCCTTCCGGGCTCGCCCCGCACGCGCCGCACGCCGCGATCGGCCGACCCGCGCCATCGAAAGCTCCCCCGCCCGTGAGTGCCACCCGCTGAGAGCAACCCCTCGAAGGAGCCGTCATGCCCGAACTGGTGTTCCCACTGGACTCGACCAAGAAGTTCACCGATCAGGAGATCGTCGGCCACAACCGCTGGCATCCCGACATCCCGGCGGCGGTCACCGTGAAGCCGGGCGACGAGTTCCGCGTGCACTGCCGGGAGTGGTTCGACGGCGCGATCCACAACGACGACTCCGCCGACGACATCCTGAACGCCCCGCTGAGCACCGTCCACACGCTCTCGGGTCCGTTCGCGATCGAGGGCGCGAAGCCGGGCGACCTGCTCGTCGTCGACATCCTCGACGTCGGCCCGATTCCGCAGGAGGACTCGGGTCCGCTCGCCGGTCAGGGCTGGGGCTACACCGGCATCTTCTCGCGCGGCAACGGCGGTGGATTCCTCACCGACCAGTTCCCCGACGCCTACAAGGCGATCTGGGACTTCTCCGGTCAGACCACGACGTCGCGCCACGTCCCCGGCGTGAAGTTCACCGGCATCGTGCACCCCGGCCTCATGGGCACCGCGCCGTCCGCGGAACTGCTCGCGCGCTGGAACGCCCGCGAGGGTGCGCTCATCGCGACCGATCCCGACCGCACTCCGCCGCTCGCGCTTCCCCCGCTGCCGCAGGACGCCGTCCTCGGTTCGCTCACCGGTGCCGAGTTCGACCGCGCCGCCGCCGAGGCGGCGCGGACGGCGCCGCCACGCGAGAACGGCGGCAACCAGGACATCAAGAACCTCACCAAGGGCACCCGCGTCTTCTATCCGGTGTTCGTCGACGGCGCGAACCTCTCGGTCGGCGATCTCCACTTCTCGCAGGGCGACGGCGAGATCACCTTCTGCGGCGCGATCGAGATGGGCGGGTTCATCGACCTGCGCGTCGATCTCATCAAGGGCGGGATGGAGACCTACGGCGTGAGCGAGAACGCCATCTTCATGCCCGGCAACACCGACCCCCAGTACTCCGAGTGGCTCGCGTTCTCGGGCACGTCGGTGACGCTCGACGGCGAGCAGCGCTATCTCGACTCGCATCTGTCGTACCAGCGGGCGTGCCTGCACGCGATCGACTACCTCACGAAGTTCGGCTACTCCCCCGAGCAGGCGTATCTGCTGCTGGGGTCGGCGCCGATCGAGGGCCGCCTGTCGGGTGTCGTCGACATCCCCAACTCGTGCTCGACGGTGTATCTGCCCACCGCGATCTTCGACTTCCCCGTCGCGCCGTCCGCCGACGGCCCGCACCGCATCGATCCCGGCATCGGCGCACCCAGGTCCGAGAACACCGGGGGGTGAGGTCGCCGGCCGCGGCTGCTCGATACCATGAGCGGTCACAGCGCAGTCGCGGCCGTCGACTCCGAGGGGGATCTCGTGAACCAGCCGTACCCGCAGCCCCGGTCGTTTCCGGAGCAGCAGCCCCCGCCCTCGCCGCAGCGCGGTGGCCCGCGCCGGATCGTCCTCGTGGCGCTCGTGGTCGTCGCGGTGATCGCCGCCGGGACGTGGATCGGGGTGTCCTTCGCCTCGGACCGCGACGCCGGTGTGGACTCCAGCGCGTACGAGTCCGCGTCGTCGCCCGCCGAACGGCTCGAGGCGGCGATGGACATCATGATCGACTCGGGGCCGATGCGGATCACGATCACCTCCGGGTCCGCCGCCGGTGAGGTCCAGGTCGACTACGGCTCGCGGCAGGCGCATCTCGTTCTGCCCGACGACACCTTCGGATCGTTCGAGTACCTCATGACGGGCGAGGACGTCCTGCTTCGGTTCGGCAGCGCCGCACTCGGCGCCGAGGCCGACACGTGGTACCGCGCCGCGAGCGACGATCCCGGGCCGTTCGCCGCGATGGTCAACTCGTTCGATCCGGACTACCTCAAGGCAGCGGTCACCGGCGCACGTGGCGTCGAGACGGACGGGACCGAGACGGTCGACGGCGTGACGACGACGCGCTACGTCGTCACCCCCGACAACGAGGCGCTCGTGGACGAGACGCTCGCGCAGATGGGTGACCTGGCGGTGCTCGACGACCCGTCGCTGCGTGCTCAGGTGCTGGCGTCGATGCCCACGACGATGACGTACTCGGTCGACGACGACGGCCGCATCCGGTTGCTCGAGAACGGCGGCGAGGAGCATCGGTACCACGATTTCGGGGCGCCGCTCGAGCTCCCGGACGTCGATCCCGCGACGGTGCAGGAGTTCCCCGGCTTCTGACCGGATGTGAAGGCTGTTAACAGCTGGTTGCTAACCCACCGGCACGCTTCTAGCCTGGACACATGGCCAAGACGTACGTGGGTGCGCGCCTGCGTCAGCTGCGCGCGGAACGGGGCATGAGCCAGGCTGCGCTGGCGAAGAGCCTCGAGATCTCGGCGAGCTATCTCAACCAGATCGAGCACGACGTCCGCCCGCTGACGGTGCCGGTGCTGCTGCGCATCAGCGAGGTGTTCGGCGTCGACACGTCGTTCTTCTCGTCGCAGGACGAGACGCGGCTCGTGGCGGAGATGCGCGAGCTGGCTCTCGACGAGGAGATCGGCGTCGAGTCGGACACGCAGGAGATCGCGGAGATGGTGGCCGCGCATCCACGGATCGCGAAGGCGATGGTCGGGATGTACCGCCGCTACCGCAACACGCGGTCGCAGCTCGCCGCGGCGACCGAGGAGCGGTTCAGCGACGGCAGCGGCAGCGGCGCGATCACGATGCCGCACGAGGAAGTGCGCGACTACTTCTATCAGCGGCAGAACTACATCCACGAGCTCGACGCCGCGGCCGAGGACCTCACCGCGAAGATGCGGTTCCACCGCGGCGACGTCGGCGGCGAGATCGCCAAACGCCTCGAGACGGTGCACGACGTCCAGATCGTGCGGCGCATCGATCTCGGCGAGAACGTCCTCCACCGCTACGACGCCGCGAACCGCGTCCTCGAGATCTCGCCGCGGCTCTCGCGGGGTCAGCAGATCTTCAAGTTCGCGTCCGAGCTCGCGTTGCTGGAGTTCGGCGATCTCGTCGACGAGCTCGTGGCGGAGGGGAAGTTCGCGTCCGAGGATTCGGTGAAGCTCGCCCGTCTCGGCCTGGCGAGCTACTTCGCGGCGGCGACGGTGCTGCCGTACACGCAGTTCCACGAGGTCGCCGAGGACTTCCGTTACGACATCGAGCGACTGTCGGCGTTCTACGCGGTGAGCTACGAGACGATCTGTCACCGGCTCTCGACGCTGCAACGCCCGAAGCTGCGCGGTGTGCCGTTCATGTTCGTCCGCGTCGACCGCGCGGGAAACATGTCGAAGCGGCAGTCCGCCACGGGTTTCCACTTCTCGACGAGCGGCGGCACGTGCCCGCTGTGGAAAGTGTACGAGACGTTCTCGTATCCCGGCAAGATCATGACTCAGCTCGCCCAGATGCCCGACGGCAAGCGGTATCTGTGGGTCGCGCGCACCGTCGAGCGACGCGCGCAACGCTACGGCCAGCCGGGCAAGACGTTCGCGATCGGCCTCGGATGCGAACTGCGCCATGCGCATCGGCTCGTGTACAGCGACGGCCTGGACCTCGACGACGCGAACCGCGGCACCCCGATCGGTGCGGGCTGCCGCGTGTGCGAGCGAATCAACTGTCCGCAGCGCGCCTTTCCCCCGTTGGGCAAGGACCTCGACATCAACGAACACCGTAGTTCGGTCTCGCCGTACGTCATCCGCTGACGTCCGCTCCGCGATTCTGCACCCCTACCGTCGTTCTGCACCCCTTTCGGCTGCCCGAAAGGGGTGCAGAACAGCATCAGGGGTGCAGAACGGCGGGGGCGGGTTCACACGGCCGTAATCTTCGACACGAACTTCTTACGCGGAGTCATTCCTGCGCAACAACGGTTCTCTACTCTTCGGGCCACCGAATACAGCGTTGTATACGCAGCGGCGTACATGCCGCGTCGGTCTGTGGTTTCCCTGATACGGAAAGGCTCGTTCATGCGCACCTTCTCCAAGCGCGCCCTCGCGGCACCCGCGGCGCTCGTCGCCGTCGGAATGGTCCTCTCGGCGTGCGGCTCCCGCGCCGACGGCGCCGACACCGCCGCCGCGAACGGCACCTCCTGCGTCGACACCTCCGGCGACACGATCAAGGTCGGTTCGCTCAACTCCCTGTCGGGGACGATGGCGATCTCCGAGGTCACCGTGCGCGACTCGATCGCACTCGCCGTCGAGCAGATCAACGCCGAGGGCGGCGTCCTCGGCAAGCAGATCCAGGTCGTGGGCGAGGACGGGGCGTCCGAGCCGACGGTCTTCGCGGAGAAGGCCGAGAAGCTCATCTCCGCCGACTGCGTGGCAGCAGTGTTCGGCGGCTGGACGTCGTCGAGCCGTAAGGCGATGCTGCCGATCTTCGAGGACCACAACTCGCTGCTCTACTACCCCGTGCAGTACGAGGGCCTCGAGTCGTCGCCCAACATCTTCTACTCGGGCGCGACCACCAACCAGCAGATCGTGCCCGCCCTCGACTACCTCGAGGAGCAGGGCGTGACGTCGCTGTACCTCGTCGGCAGCGACTACGTCTTCCCGCAGACGGCGAACCGCATCATCAAGGCGTACGCGGAGGCCAACGGCATCGAGATCAAGGGCGAGGACTACACGCCGCTCGGCTCCACCGACTTCTCGACGATCGTCAACAAGGTCCGCACCGCCGACGCCGACGCCGTGTTCAACACGCTCAACGGCGATTCCAACGTCGCGTTCTTCCGTGAGTACCGCAACGTGGGCCTCACCGCCGAGGAGATGCCCGTCGTCTCGGTGTCCATCGCGGAGGAAGAGGTCGGCGGTATCGGTGTGCAGAACATCGAGGGCCAGCTGACGGCGTGGAACTACTACCAGACCGTCGATTCTCCCGAGAACACCACCTTCGTCGAGGCGTACAAGGCGAAGTACGGCGAGAACAAGCCGACGTCGGATCCGATGGAGGCCGCGTACACCTCGGTGTGGCTGTGGAAGAACACCGTCGAGAAGGCCGGCTCGTTCGACGTCGAGGACGTCAAGGAGAACGCGGGCGGCGTCAGCTTCGACGCGCCGGAGGGCACCGTCACGATCGACGGTGAGAACAACCACATCACCAAGACCGCCCGCATCGGCGAGATTCGCGGCGACGGACTGATCCACACCGTGTGGGACTCCGGTGACCCGATCGAGCCCGACCCGTACCTCGAGGGCTACGACTGGGCGCAGGGCCTCGGTAGCTGATCCCCGGTGGACGACACCGACGAGCACGGTTCGCGAGAAAGGACACACATCGATGGATGTGGTGATCGCACAGCTCTTCACGGGACTGAGCATCGGCTCGATCCTGCTGCTCGCCGCCCTGGGTCTGTCGCTGACCTTCGGGCAGATGGGCGTCATCAACATGGCGCACGGCGAGTTCATCATGGCCGGCTGCTACACGGCTTTCGTTGTGCAGCAGATCATGTCGAGCGCGACAGGGTCACTGTTCGTGTCGTTGCTCGTCGGTTTCGTCGTGGGTGGCGCGATGGGCGCGCTGCTCGAGACGACTCTCGTACGGCGCATGTACCACCGACCACTGGACACCCTGCTGGTGACGTTCGGCGTCGGCCTGATACTCCAGCAGCTGGCACGCGACATCTTCGGCGCACCCGCCGTCAACGTCGTGTCCCCCGACTGGCTCGGCGGCGGTGTGGAGATCCTCGGCGCGGTCGTGCCGCGCACCCGGATCTTCATCCTCGTGCTCGCCGTGCTGTGTGTCGTCGCACTCGCCGTCGCACTCAAGGCGACGCCGATGGGACGACGGATCAGGGCCGTCGTGCAGAACCGTGATCTCGCGGAGACGAGCGGAATCTCGAGCCGCCGCACCGACATCACGACGTTCTTCATCGGCTCCGGGCTCGCCGGCGTCGCGGGCGTCGCGCTGACGCTCATCGGGTCCACGAGCCCGACGATCGGCCAGGCCTATCTCGTCGACGCCTTCCTGGTCGTCGTGATCGGCGGTCTCGGACAGCTCAAGGGCACCGTGATCGCGGCCGTCGCGCTCGGCATCCTCAACTCCTTCATCGAGTACTCGACGACCGCGTCGATCGCGAAGGTGATCGTCTTCGTGATCATCGTGATCTTCCTCCAGGCCCGGCCGCAGGGTCTGTTCGCCGTCAAGACGAGGAGCCTCGTATGACCGAGAACAGCATGACAACGGGCTTCGGAAACGTCTCCGGCCCAGGGATTCTCGGAAACTCGCGGGTCCGGGTCTGGGGCGGATTCGCACTCGCGGCGATCGTGCTCTTCGCGGTCGCTCCCGCAGTCCTCAGCGATTTCCGGCTGAGCCTGCTCGGCAAGTTCCTGTGCTTCGCGATCGTCGCGGTCGGCATCGGCCTCGCATGGGGCCGCGGCGGCATGCTCACGCTCGGGCAGGGCGTCTTCTTCGGCCTCGGCGCGTACATCATGGCGATGCATCTCAAGATCGCCGACGCAGAACTCCGCGGCGACAGCGTCCCGGACTTCATGCAGATAGCGGGAATCCGTGAACTGCCGGGCTACTGGGTGCCGTTCACCTCCCCGGTCGTGGCGATCCTCGGCATCCTGCTGCTGCCGGGCCTCGTCGCACTGCTGCTCGGCCTGGGCGTCTTCAAGCGCCGGGTCAAGGGCGCGTACTTCGCCATCCTCAGCCAGGCGCTGGCGGCGGCGTTCGCGATCCTGCTCGTCGGCCAGCAGTCGACCGGTGGATCCAACGGGCTCAACCGATTCCGGACGTTCTTCGGATTCAACCTGAACGACCCCGCCAACAAGCTGATGCTCTACTTCATCGCTGCGGGCGTCCTTCTCGCCGTCGTGGCGCTGACCCGTCAGCTGATGTACTCGCGGTACGGCGAGCTGCTCGTCGCCGTCCGCGACCAGGAGGAGCGCGTCCGCTTCCTCGGCTACGACCCCGCGAACGTCAAGCTCGTCGCGTACGTCGCGGCGGCGTTCTTCGCCGGTATCGCCGGTGCGCTGTTCGTGCCGATCGTGGGCATCATCTCGCCCGCCGACGTGGGCGTCGTCCCCTCGATCGCGTTCCTCATCGGCGTCGCGATCGGCGGCCGGGCAACGCTTCTCGGTCCCGTCCTCGGCGCGATCGGGGTCGCCTGGGCGCAGAGTGCGTTCTCCGAGACCTTCCCCTCGGGCTGGACGTACGCACAGGGCCTGCTGTTCGTGGTCGTCGTCGGGTTCTTCCCGGCCGGTATCGCGGGCGTGCTCGTCCTGCTGCGCCGGCGCCGCGCGAGCGCCGAAGGCACCCGTCCGACGCCGGACCGGCCGGAGCCGGACGACGACAGCGAGATCGACGAGCGGGCGGAGGCGACCCGATGATCCACCTTCCCGACGGCAGCGGCCGTACCCCGGCGCGCGGCGGCAATGCCGGAATGTCGAGCGAATACCTCGAAATCCGGGATCTGCGTGTGACGTTCGACGGATTCAAGGCCGTCGACGGTGTGAACATGACGCTCATGCAGGGCGATCTGCGATTTCTCATCGGCCCCAACGGCGCCGGTAAGACGACGCTGGTCGACGCGATCACGGGCCTCGTGCCCGCGACGGGTTCGGTCACCAAGTCCGGCGTGGAACTGCTCGGGATGAAGGTGCACAGGATCGCCCGGCTCGGCGTGGGCCGGACGTTCCAGACCGCGAGCGTGTTCGAGGACCTCACCGTCCTGCAGAATCTCGACATCGCGGCGGGCGCGCACCGCGGCCCGCTGACGCTGCTGCGGCGCCGCAAGGAGGTGCTGCCCGGCATCGAGGAGGCGCTCGAGATCACCGGCCTCGGCCGGCATCGCGACGCGAAGGCGGGTGTTCTCGCTCACGGCCAGAAGCAGTGGCTCGAGATCGGGATGCTCCTCGTCCAGAACTCGTCGGTCCTGCTCCTCGACGAGCCGGTCGCCGGCATGAGCAGCGAGGAGCGCGAGGAGACCGGAAACCTGTTGCGCCGCATCGGCGGTGAGCGAACGGTCGTCGTCGTCGAGCACGACATGGACTTCATGCGTGCCTTCGCGACGTCGGTCACGGTGCTGCACGCGGGCCGCGTACTGTCGGAAGGGTCCGTCGCCGAGGTCCAGGCCGATCCGAAGGTCCAGGAGGTCTACCTCGGAACGGCGGCCGCCGGCGAGCACGACATCGACTCGGCCGCGGCACCATCCGGTGAGGCCACCACGGAGGGAGATCGCTGATGCTCGAACTGTCCGACGTCCGTGCCGGATACGGCCGCAGCGAAGTTATTCACGGTGTGTCGCTCACCGTTCCGTCCGACGGCGTCGTCGCCGTGATGGGACACAACGGCGCCGGCAAGACGACGCTGCTGCGTGCCACGGTCGGCCTCGTCAAGACGAATTCCGGGACGGTGCGATTCGAGGGCGAGGACATCACGTCGCTGCGTCCGTCGGCGCGCGTCGCCCGCGGCCTCGCGTACGTCCCGCAGGGTCAGCAGTCCTTCGGCCAGCTCACCACCCAGGAGAATCTCCAGGTCGTCGCGGACGGCCGCAAGAACGGGCGTGCGCTGATCAAGGAGGTGCTCGACCTCTTCCCCGCCCTCACGAGCCTGATGAACCGCCGCGCCGGCCTGCTCTCGGGCGGCCAGCGGCAGCAGCTCGCCATCGCGCGCGCCCTCATCACGAGCCCGAAGATGCTCATCCTCGACGAACCGACCGAGGGCATCCAGCCGTCGGTGGTCGCCGAGATCGAGCGCACGATCCTCGAACTCACGCGACGCGGCGGACTCGGCGTGCTGCTGGTCGAGCAGCACATCGGCTTCGCGCTCGAATCCGCGGAACGCTACTACGTTCTCGAAGCGGGACGGGTGACGTCGACCGGATCGGGTGGCGCGGGTGCCGACGTCGACATCGACTCCGTCGTCTCCGACGTGCGCGCCGCGATGACGATCTGACCGGCCGCGCCGATCGAGTGAGCGCCGAGACGATGCCGCGACGCAGGAGCGCCGCCCCACTCGCCGAACAGGTGTACCGCGCGCTGCGCACCGACCTCATGTCGGGTCTGCTCGACCCCCGGCAACGGCTCGGCGAGGAGCGACTCGGTGAGCTCTACGGCGTCTCACGCACCCCGGTGCGCGAGGCGCTGGCGCGCCTGCTCGCCGATGGGCTGGTGCAGCGCGAGGTGGACGGGCTCTACCCGTATCGCCCGCGCGTCGAGGATCTCGCGGACCTGTACGAGTTGCGCACGACGCTCGAGGTGCGCGGGATCGACCGCGTCCTCGAGGACCCACGCCGCCGGTACGACCTCGAGCCGATCGAGGCGGAACTCGAACGGTGGGTGGCGCTCCGCCGCGACCCACCCGCCCCGGACGCCGGCTTCGTGACGGTCGACGAGCAGTTCCACGTCGCGCTGCTCGCGGCATCGGGCAATGCGGCGCTCGCGACGGCGCTCGAACAGGTCAACGTGCGGGTGCGCCCCGTCCAGATGTTCGACTACGCGACGACGCGCCGCATGCGCGAGACGATCGACGATCACATCGCGATCGGCGAGTTCCTCGTCGCGGGCGATCTCGCGGCGGCACGTGCGGCACTCGTGACACACATCGACGAGGCGCGCGACACCGTCGTCGAACGTGCCGAGCAGGCGCTGTCGCTCGCGCACATGGCGTCGCGGCTGCGCGGCTGACCGGCGGCGCGCCGCGGGGACGGGACGCGCCTGCGCCGCATAGGCTGTGCGCCACCCGATCAGGAGGTGCCCCGTGCCCGACGAGCGCCTGTCCGAAGCGCACCAGCCCCGCGTTCGTCCGGGCCGGTTCGCCGAACTCGGTCCCGTCAACTGGGTGCTGTGGCGGATCCTGTCGTTCGGTGCCGGTGTCCCGGACGCACACCTGTTCAGCACGCTCGGCCGCACGCGCGGACTGTTCCGGGGGTGGCTCCACCTGTCGGCGCGACTCATGCCGTTCGGCCGGCTCCCCCGCCTCGACACCGAACTCGTCATCCTGCGCGTCGCGCACGTGCGGTCGTGCGAGTACGAGCGGCGGCATCACGAGCGGCTCGGGCGCAGGGCGGGCGTGACCCGCGAACTCGCCCGGCGCGTCACGGACGGGCCCGACGCGCCGGGGTGGTCGGACCGTCATCGCGCGCTGCTGCACGCGACCGATGCGCTCGTGACCCGGCGGACGCTCACCGACGACGAATGGGCGGCACTCGCCGACCATCTGCCGCCGCGCGAAGCCGTCGAGTTCTGTCTACTCGTGACGCAGTACGACGGCCTCGCGACCACGATCACCGCGCTGCGGATCGCACCGGACCGAGACGAGTGAATGCGCCCCGACCAGGCGTGACAGCGGTCGTCCCCGCCCAACTCGAACCCCCGCGTCGTCCCCGCGGCATACAGTGGAGGGACACGGCGGACCCGAGCGGAAGGGACGAGATGACGGACGATCCGAACACCCGCGACCGGAACACTCGCGACGCCGAGAAGCGCTGGGACGACCCCGCCACGGCGTCCCGTGCCACGAAGTTCGGCGCGAGCTTCCTCGTCGCGGCGCTGCTGGTGCTCGTGGTCGGCGCGGTGCTCGCCGCGACGGGTTCGGACACCTGCCCCGACACGGGCAGCGCGGTGTGCCACGAGCCGGCGCGCACGATCCTCGCGATCGGTCCCACGATCGTGCTCCTCGTCGGAGCACTGTGGGCATTCGTACTGGCATACCGCACGTGGCGGGCCGGTGGCCGCTGGGCGATCTGGCAGGCCTGCGCCTGGGTACTCATGGTCTGCACACTGATGTACGCCGGACTCGCGACGGGAATCCTGCTGAGCTGACGGCGCAGGAGGCGCTGACGGGGCGCAGGTGCCGGCGGCTCAGGACGCGCGCAGTGAGGCCAGCGCGGTGTCGAACGAATCGGCGCAGGGGAACAGCCCGCGCTGGCGCACGACACGCAGCATCCGGAAGACCGCGCGGTTGGTCGCGATGACCCACGAGCGGCCGCGGTCGCGCACCGCGAGATCCACCGC
>NZ_BCXD01000002.1 GCF_001894925.1 Rhodococcus rhodnii NBRC 100604
GACAGCGAGTGTCGCGGTGCCGCAGAAGTCGACGGCGGAGAGATCGAGGACGAGGTCGCGCCGATCGTCGATCCGGCTCAGCGTGAACTCGCGGAGCCCGTCCGCCGAACTCAGGTCGACCTCGCCGCTCACGGTGACGACGACGATCGAGTCTCCGATCTCGGTGGCGCGGAACGACGCCGCCCCACACGCCGTCGGATTCGATGCGTTGCCGAGCTGTGACCCCTCGGCGACGACACGGGGGCAGGGAGCGGAGATGGTCTTGGTTGCGATAACAGTCATGGCACTCCCACCTCTGTGGACAATGACACGGAAAGCTGCTCGTCCCCCCGGCCCTGCGTACCAGCCGCGCCGCTTTTCCGACTCCGGCTGTCTGCTCAACCACGGGTGACGCTACCCCACCACGTCCCTACCAGCAAGGGTCCGGTATTGTGGCACGCACTCGTTCCATCTTCAACGACACCCGACGCGTGTCGCGACAATGCCGAGAGAATCGAAATCCGCTCCGAGCCTGCGGAAACGCCCCGGTCACGGGTGTGCCGGAAATGTCACGAATAGTCCTCGTCGCCCGGTGCGGTCCCGAGGGCGTCCTCGTCCTCGTCGTCGACGGTGTGGACGGCCGCCTCCTCCGCGGACGCAGCGGCCCCGTCGATTCCGACGTCTCCCGCGACCAGATCCGCCTCGGTGTCCGGCGCCACTCCCTCGTCCTCGGCGACGAGTCTCCCGGATCGCGCGTCGCCCACTTCGTAGTCCTCGGCGAACTCCCGATCGCCCGCGACGTCTCCCCGATCGTCGCCGAGCTCGTCGTCGGCATCGCGGGGAACCTCGCCGTCCTCGGCCGCCGACACCCGCAGCGGGTCCTGGTAGTCCGAACTCAAGCCGACGTCGGGCACTTCCTCGTCGAGCCGCTCATCGAGACTCTCCCCGGTGCGCTGCTCGTAATCGGTGAGGCCGTGCTTGTCGAGCCCGAGCGGCCGCTCGGGCGGCGAGAAGCCCTGGTCGAGCACGTCGTCGACACCGAGATCCTCGAGAGTGTCCTCGGGCTGCAGTTGATCGTCCTGGTCGAGGTTGTACTCGCCGTCCGACCCCTCGGGTGTGCTGTCCATGTCCTGGCTCATGCCTCCACGATGCCACCGGAGGGCGCCGCACGGGGGCCGTCCGCGCGACCGATCCGCGCGCTGCGATTCCGGCGTCCGGCCGCGACGGGTGTGATTGGCTGACGGAGGACCCAGGACGGCGACCGAGGGAGAAGCCATGGCCGGCAAGAGCGTGCCCACGACGGTGACCGCGGGACACCTGCGCGACCTGCTCGATTCGAAGGATCCGGACGCCGCGCTCGTCCTCGTGGGCGGTGCACCGACGCTCGCGTCGAATCCGTCCGACGACGATCTCGTGATCGTGACGCGCGACGAACTCACGGCGAGCCTGCCGAAGGGACGCGACGCGGGCGACACCGACCTCGAGTTCCAGGCCGCGAACCTCGAATCGATCGTCGATTCGCTCGGCGGCTGACGCCCCGATACCGCTACCCTCCCGAACCCCGAAACCCCGCTACCCCGAAACCCCTGTGGCGCAATGTCACACCGTGTGCGCTGAACGCACAGAATGTGACATCGCGCCACAGAGAGAGGGGGTGTGCCGGGGCAGGTGTCAGAAGTTGATCATGTGGCCCGCGAGGCCGTGGATCGCTTCCTGCAGCGCCTCCGACAGCGTCGGGTGCGTGTGGACGTTGCGCGCGAGCTCGTTGACCGTGAGGTCCCACTTCTGCGCGAGGGTGAGCTCCGGCAACAGCTCCGAGACATCGGGGCCGATGAGGTGCCCGCCGAGCAGCTCGCCGTACTTCTTGTCGGCGATGAGCTTGACGAAGCCGGTGGCGTCGCCGAGGCCGTGCGCCTTGCCGTTCGCGGTGAACGGGAACGTCGCCACCTCGACGTCGTAGCCCTCGTCCTCGGCCTGCTCCTGCGTGAGTCCGAAGCTCGCGACCTGCGGCTGGCAGAAGGTCGCGCGCGGCATCATGCGGTAGTCGCCGAGCGGCAGCGTCTCGGCTCCGCCGATCGTCTCGGCCGCGACGACGCCCTGCGCCTCCGCGACGTGCGCGAGCTGCAGCTTCGCGGTGACGTCGCCGATCGCGTACACGTGCGGGACGTTCGTGCGCATGTACTCGTCGATCTCGATAGCGCCGCGGTTGTCGAGTTCGACACCGAGCTTGTCGAGGCCGTAGCCCTCGACGCGCGGCGCGAAGCCGACCGACTGCATGACCTTGTCGGCGACGACGGTCTCGACCTCACCGGACTTGTTGTCCTTGATCGAGACGCTGACCTTGTCGCCCTCGTCGTTGATCGACTGGACGGCCGCACCGGTCTTGATGGTGACGCCGAGCTTCTTGTACGCCTTCGTGATCTCCTTCGACACGTCGACGTCCTCGTTGGGGAGCGCGCGGTCGAGGTATTCGACGATCGTGACGTCGACGCCGTAGTTGCGGAGCACGTACGCGAACTCCATGCCGATCGCGCCGGCACCGACGATGACGATCGAGCCGGGCAGGTCACGCGTCATGATCTGCTCTTCGTACGTCACGACGTTGTCGCTCAGCGACGTGCCTGGCAGCAGCTTGGTGACGGAGCCGGTCGCGATGATCACGTTGTCGAACGTGATCTCCTCGCTTCCGCCCTTGGTGAGATCGACCGACAGCGAGTTGGAGCCGGTGAAGGATCCGAGCCCGTCGTACTCGGTGATCTTGTTCTTCTTCATCAGGAAGTGCACGCCCTTGACGCGCCCCTCCGCGACCTTGCGGCTGCGATCGAACGCCGCACCGAAGTCGAACGATGCTTCACCCGAGATGCCGAAGGTCTTCGCCTCTTTCGTGAAGAGATGCGCGAGTTCGGCGTTCCGGAGAAGTGCCTTGGAGGGGATGCAGCCCACGTTGAGACACACACCGCCCCAGTACTTCTTCTCGACGATGGCGGTGCTCAATCCCAGCTGTGCCGCGCGGATGGCTGCGACGTACCCACCGGGGCCTGCTCCGAGGACAACGACGTCATAGTGTGAGGTCACAAGCCCCCAGGGTAGTCGGGCCCGTTTCCCGCGTCAGCGGATGGTCCGGTTACCCGCAGGTAACCTCTACCTGCGGGTTCGCGTCTCCCGCACTGCCTGCGCGACCTCGTCCAGCGCACCGCCCAGCAGGGCCGTGTAGCCGTCCGGATCCGGGACGGCGCGCAGCCCGGCATGGACGCCGATCGCGACGGTCTCACCGATGCCGTGCACGCCGTGCGTCAGGGCCATCGCGGGCGACAGTCCCGGGAAGCCGGACGTGAATCGCACCGTTCCGCCGCCGAGGACGAGGTCGGCGGCGCCGCGCGCGACGCTCGAGACGACGGTGTTGCCCGAGACGGACGGCGGCCGGATGTGGAGCGGGAACCGGCCGACCTCGCGGTGGAGCACGCGCGGCGATGCGGCGTCGAAGGGCCCGTCGAGGTCCAGCATCATCCGGTAACGGATGCGCTCGGCCTGGGCCGCGAGGTCGGCGGCGATCACGGCGGCGCGCGCGGCGAGGTCACGCACTCCGGGTGCGAGCGTCACCGAGGCGTTGGCGTACTGATTCGCGCTCGCGCCGGACCGCACACGGGCCGCGACGGGCAGCTCCGCGCCGAGCGAGGCCGGGACGTCGTCGCCCGCCGCCGTCAGATATCGCTCGATCGCCAGCGAGATCGCGGTGCACGCGCCCGCCGTCACCGAGACGCCCGGTCCGGTGAGGGACGCGCGGTCTCGCACGAGGACGCGCACCGCGTGCGCATCGCCGGGGTCGGCGTCGAGACGGGTGAGCTCCCGGCCCGCGGGCGGCGGCGCGATCGCTCCCGCCTCGGTCGCACTGTCGAGTTCGGCGCGGGCCGCGGTGGCGCGCGTCGTCGCGCTGCGCCTGCGCAACGACCGCGCGATCTCGTGGCCGGCGGCGCGCACCGCGATGCGAGCGGGGCCGGGCCTGCGTACCGGCATGCGTTCCGCCCTGGTCGCACCGTCGCCGAACAGGGTGCGCGCGATCTCGCCGGCGCGCACGCCGTCGGCGACGAAGTGCGCGATCACGAACACCGCGACGAGCGCGGGGCCGTCGCACCCGGGCGCCCCGGTCACACCCGGATACACCTCGACCCGCCACGGCGCGCGGGCACTCAGCGACGTCGCGGTCGACGCCGCGAGCGCGGTCTGCACCTCGCGCCACGACCGCGCGGCGTGGATCAGCACCCGTTCGGCGGGCGGCGGTCCCGGCACGAGATAGGGCAGATCGAGAGTGCCGGGGACCTCGCACACCGCGCGCCCGAGTTCGGGGACCGTGGCCGCGCGCAGCAGAATCTCGCCGCGAGCCTGCTCGGCGTCGCCACCGTCGAAGCAGTACAGCTGGAACTGATCGGTGCGGATGCGCCGCGACACCCACAGTGCCTGCGCGTCCCGCGCACCGATCTGCCGCATCCGGTCAGCGTACGGTCGGCCCGCGCCACGCCGTCGCGAGATGGTCGCGGTGCGCCGTGGTGACGAATCGTCGCGGTGCCACAATGGGGCGCATGAGCGATCCGCATCTGTGGTTGGAAGAGGTCACCTCCGAGACGGCGCTCGACTGGGTGCGCGAACGCG
Source organism: Rhodococcus rhodnii NBRC 100604 (assembly GCF_001894925.1). Lineage (GTDB taxonomy): Bacteria > Actinomycetota > Actinomycetes > Mycobacteriales > Mycobacteriaceae > Rhodococcus_F > Rhodococcus_F rhodnii. Next base: position 4,627 of record NZ_BCXD01000002.1, read on the forward strand.
GCGCCCGCGCCGTCGCCGAGTTCGCCGACGCCCCGGAGTTCGCCGAACTCGAGAGCCGCATCCTCGAGGTCCTCGACACCGACGCCCGCATTCCGTACGTGAGCATGCGCGGCGAGTGGCTCTACAACTTCTGGCGCGACGCCGAGCATCCCCGCGGGCTCTGGCGGCGCACGACTCTCGCGTCGTATCGCACCGAGGCCCCCGAGTGGGACGTCGTGCTCGACGTCGACGCACTCGCCGCCGCCGAGGACGAGAACTGGGTGTGGGCGGGCGCCTCCGTCCTGCGTCCGGACCAGTCGCGCGCCCTGCTCTCGCTGTCGCGCGGTGGCGCGGATGCCGCCGTCGTGCGCGAATTCGACATGGCGACACGGGAGTTCGTGACGGGCGCCGATGCCTTCGAACTCGACGAGGCGAAGAGCGGTATCGAGTGGATCGACCGCGATTCGGTGTACGTCGAGACCGACTTCGGTCCCGGTTCGCTCACCGATTCCGGCTACCCACGCGTGTCCAAGCTGTGGCGGCGCGGCACTCCGCTCGCCGACGCCGAGACGGTCTTCGAGGGCGAGCGGACCGACGTCTCCGTCGGCACCGGTTACGACGACACCGAGGGCTTCGAGCGCACGTTCGTCTCGCGGTCGCTCGACTTCTACCGTTCGGAGCGGTTCGAGAAGCTGCCCGACGGCGAATTCGTCCGGATCGACGTTCCCGAGGACGCCGGGATGGGCGTGCACCGGCAGTGGCTCACGATCCGGCCGCGCACCGACTGGGAGATCGGCGGCGCGACGTACCCGGCCGGTTCGCTGCTCGCCGCCGACTACGACGCCTGGACGGCGGGCGACCGCACGCTGATTCCGCTCTTCACGCCCGACCCGCACACCTCGCTCGATCAGGCGGTGTGGCTGCGCGATCACCTGATCCTGGTGACGCTCACCGACGTTCGCACCGCGATGCACGTGCTGACGCCCGCGGCCGCCGGCGAGCCGTGGACGTCGCAGCCGGTCGACGGCATCCCCGAGCTCACGAGCAGTTCCGTCGTGGCGGCCGATTCCCGTTCCGGCAACGCCTTCTTCGTCAACGCGAGCGGCTTCACGACGCCGTCGACGTTGCTGTACGGCGAACCGGGCGCGCCGCTCGAGGCCGTCAAGCGCGCGCCGGGCTTCTTCGACACCACCGACACGAGCGTCGAGCAGTTCTTCGCGACGTCCGACGACGGCACCGCGATCCCGTACTTCGTGGTGCGGCGCACGGCCCTGCCGCCGAACGCACCGACGCTGCTCTACGGCTACGGCGGCTTCGAGAACTCGCTCGTGCCCGGCTACAGCGGCACGATCGGGCGCGGCTGGATCGAGCGCGGCGGCGTGTACGTCGTCGCGAACATCCGTGGCGGCGGCGAGTACGGCCCGGCGTGGCACACGCAGGCCATCAGGGAGGGACGCCACCTCGCGTACGAGGACTTCGCCGCCGTCGCACGCGATCTCGTCGCCAGGGGAATCACGACGCCGCGCAACCTCGGCGTCCAGGGCGGCAGCAACGGCGGCCTGCTCACGGGCGTCATGCTCACCCGCTACCCCGAGTTGTTCGGTGCGATCGTGTGTTCCGTTCCGCTGCTGGACATGTCGCGCTATCACCGGCTTCTCGCCGGTGCGTCGTGGATGGCCGAATACGGCGACCCCGACGACCCGGAAGACTGGGCGTTCCTGCGCGAGTACTCGCCGTACCACAACACCGATCCCGACCGGACGTATCCGCCGGTGCTGTTCACGTCGTCCACCCGTGACGACCGCGTCCATCCCGGGCACGCTCGCAAGATGGTGGCCCTGCTCGAGGAACAGGGCCGCGAGAGTGTCTGGTACTACGAGAACATCGAGGGCGGGCACGGCGGCGCAGCCGACAACAAGCAGTCGGCGTTCAAGGCGGCGCTCACCTACACGTTCCTGTGGGAGACGCTGACGTAGCGAGCATCGCTCAGCGGTCGTGCAGCCACTCGGCCACCCGGTCGACGACGCCGCGCGAGCCGCGAATCCATCCGTTGTGCCCCAACCGTTCCGGCTCGTGCCAGCGTGTGACGTCGGCATCCGGAAACTTGGCGAGCATGGCCCGCACCGAACGCTCGGGGGCCATGTCGTCGCCCTCGACGGTGACCGACAGGACCGGCAGCGTGAGCCGAGAGATCCGCTCCTCGTAGTCGATGTCGGCGCCGGCCGGCACGATACGGCCCGTCCGCGCGAATCGAGCCCAGTCGGCGATGAGCGTCTTCGACTGCCGCCCGAAACCGCCGACGTCGAATCGGTCACCGGGCCAGAACCCGGCGACGTTCGCCGTCATCGACATCGCGGCGGAGCCCACGAGCAGCCCCGCGGACCGGGCGCCCCCGAAACCGCGATGGTAGGGCGAACCCGAGGCGACGAGGATCAACCCTGCCAGTCTGCGCCGCACCCGCGCCGCATAGAGGACACCGAGTTGGCCGCCCATGCTGTGTCCCAGCAGGTACGGCGTGCTCTCGGGAAACCGCAGCCGCACCGTCTCGAACATCGCCGGCAGGTCGACGCTGACGAGTTCGTGATAGCCGAACCGGCTCGACGGCCCCGGCCGCGGGCGGCTGTCGCCCTGCCCGCGCAGTTCGCCGATAGCGGCGTTGAATCCGTGCGCGACGAGTCGTTCCGCGAGCAGGTCGTAGTAACCGCCGGGGACGCCGAGACCCGGGAGGATCACGACGACGGGCGCACCGTCACCCCCGTCGAACAATCGCACGGGAGTGACGGTGCCGTCCGGCATGCTGACCCTCACGGTCTCCATGCCCGGAAACTACACCCGAGAGAGGCTCTAGACGCCGAGCGGTCCCGCGAGGATCGGCCACGACTTGTGAAGCTGGTCCTGCCAGTACGGCCACGAGTGCGTGCCGATCGGCTGGAAGTCGAAGGTCGCGGGGATGCCCAGCTCGCCCAGGCGTCCGGCGAGAGTGTGCGTGCACTGGTTGACGGCCGCTTCGATCACGGTGCCCATGATCATCCGGCTCGTGAACTCGTCGGTGTCACCGTCGATGCCGGGTGCACTCAGCGCATCGTACGGGCCGGGAATGCCGGTGCCCGAGCTGACGTAGATCTCGAGGCCGCGCAGCTTCTCGGCGTTCGCGGTGGGATCGTTGGCGATCCATCCGGGGCCGCCCTTGGGGCCCCACATGTTCTCCGAGTCGGCGCCGCCGCGGCCCTCGACGACCAGGTCGACGTACATCCGGCCCGGCTGCGTCGCGGTCTGGGCGCAGCCCGAGTACGCCCCGACGCTGCGGTACAGGTCGGGTGCCGCCTGCGCGAGCGAGAGCACCGAGGAGCCGGCCATCGAGATTCCGGCGATCGAGTTGACGCCGGTCGTCCCGAAGGTCTCGTCGATGATGGGCGGCAGTTCCTGGGTGAGGAAGGTCGTCCACTTGTTGCGGCCGAGGACCGGGTCGTCCTGCTCCCAGTCGGAGTAGTAGCTGAAAGCGCCCGCCGTCGGTGTGACGACGTTGACGTTCTTGTCGGCGAAGAACTCGACGACGTCGGTCTGCGCATCCCACGTCGCGGCGTCCTCTCCGCCGCCCGCACCGTTGAGCAGGTAGAGCGTGGGGCGCGGCTCCGACGTGTCCGCGGGAGTGAGGACGCGCAACGGGATCTCACGATCCATCGCGGCGGAATAGACGGTGATGTCGAGCTGACGCTCGCCCCGCTCGTCGGTCCGGACGAGCGACGACGTTCCCGTCGACGGCTGGGCGGTGGCGGCCGGAGCGACCGCGAGCGCGGTACCCGCGGCGAGCGCGGCCGCCGTGATCCACCTCATGGAGTTGACGAAGAGTTCGGACCGATGGGGCTTGGACCGATTGGCTTCGGACTGATGCATGAACTCACCTCTGGTCTGGCGTCGTGGCCGTGATCAGCGCCGATCCGGCCGACTCGAAACGAATGGTCGCATGTCCAGGGACGACGCGAAAAATCAGGGATCGCGCCCGGGTGATCACCGATGCCGCGGCGGAACCCACGCGTCATCCTGGAAACATGAACGAATACACGACCCCGAACCCCGGCAACGCCTCCAAGCGGTTCGTGCGCTCGCGGACGGACCGAAAGATCTCCGGCGTGTGCGGTGGAATCGCACACTACTTCGGCATCGATGCCAATCTCGTGCGCGTTCTCGTCGTCCTCGCGACGCTCCTCACGACGGGCGGCGGGCTTCTCGCCTACGTCGCCGCGTGGGTCATCATGCCGGAGGAATGATCTCTCGCGAGTGCGGTCTGCACTCCGTAGTGGTGGTGGAAACACTGGGGCCGCGGGTGCACCAACCCTCCAAGGTCCCTCCGGTGCGCCCGCGGCCCGCCGACGTGTCAGCTGGCCGACACGATGATCGGCACGATCTCCTGCAGGATCTTGAAGACCTCGACGATGGTCGTGACAGTCGCGATGGAACCCATTTTCCACTCCCTACCTCGGTGTTTTACCTGTGACTCGTGGTCACGTGCGAGAAGGTAGCAGCGGAATCGGCCGGGTAGGTGACCTACGAAATGACGTGCAGATGAACGCGCTGGTCAACGATTCGGCCACGTGGCGGAGATCACCGACAACGCGTGTAACGCATCACAAAAGCGCAGGTGAGAGGGTGTTTTTCGGAGTGCCGGCGGTCACGACCAGGCGGCCGGTGTGACGCACCGTCGGCCGCATCGGTCAGCGGGTGAGTGCGGCGCGGAGGAGCGGCCACGACGCATGCAGCTGTTCCTGCCAGTACATCCAGGAGTGAGTCCCGGTGGGACGGAAGTCGAACGTCGCCGGGATGCCGAGTTCGCCGAGCCGGTGCGCGAGCCGGTGCGTGCACACGTTGGTGGCTGCCTCGATCGTCGTCCCGAGGAGCATCTGGTTCGCGTAGAGTTCGACGTCGCCCTCGATGCCGGGGGCGTCGAGACGGTCGTACTGCCCCGGGAGTCCGGAGCCGCTGCTGACGTAGAGGTCGATGCCGCGCAACCGCTCCGCGTTCACGACGGGATCGTGCGCCTCCCAGCCGCCGCCCTCGGGTGAGCCCCACATGTTCTCGGTGTCGCCCCCGCCGCGCGCCTCGACGACGAGCTGGATCGCGAGACGGCCCAGCGGAGTACTGGTCTCGGCGCAGCCGCTGTACGCGCCGACGGACCGGTAGAGCTCCGGCGCCGACTGCGCGAGGCTGAGCACGGACGTTCCCGCCATCGAGATGCCGGCGAGCGCGTTCACGCCCGTCGTGCCGAAGCGCGCGTCGATCTGGGGCGGTAGCTCACTGGTGAGGAAGGTCGTCCACTTGTGGCGGCCGAGCTCGGGATCGTCCGCGATCCAGTCGGTGTAGTAGTTGAAGGCGCCCGACATCGGCACCACGACGTTGACGTTCTCGTCGGCGAAGAACTCGCGAATGTCGGTGCGGTCGAACCAGTTCGCGGCGTCCTCACCACCACCCGCACCGTTGAGCAGGTAGAGCGTCGGCCTCGGCACGGAGGTGTCGGCGGGCCGCAGCACTCGCAGCGGAATCTCGCGCCCCATCGCCTCGGAGTACACGGAGATCTCGACGAGCCGGTCGGTGGTCTGAGCGAATGCAGGACCCGCGGGAGCGAGCACCGCGGCGGCGACGAGAACGACGAGCGCCCTGACGGTGTTGCGAGCGAATCCGAACCGCACGGGGTGGTCTCCTTCGTCTGGACGTGCACCGCGCGTGACGCCGAGCGGCGGGTGGAACCGGTGATCGGTGGGGTGATCCATCGCACGATATGTGGTGTCGGACGTGCGAGAGGCCGCGACACGTCGGCGCGAACTCAGAGCGAGCCGGTGATCAGCTGCGGAACGATCAGGAGGATCAGCTCGACCCATCCGGTGAGGTCGTCGAGACCCGCGGTGATACTTCCCATGACGGTGGTTCCTTTTTGGTCAGAGCGAGCCGGTGATGACAGCCGGCGCGACGGACAGAACGAGGATGACGAACTCGGTGATGAAGTCGAGTCCGCCGGCAAGGCTTCCCATGACGGCTCCTTCGGATCAACGGGCCCGGGTCGGAGCGACCCGGGCTACAGAAGTGGAAGAGCTGAAGAGCCGCTCAGCTGAAGAAGACGACGAACTGGCTCAAGATGTCGAAGACGAAGGTGACGATCTCTGTGATGGTGGTCGAGCCCATGTGATCCTCCTGTGATGACCCGTGCCCGCCGACGTGGCACGCGAATACGCCGATATGACGTGGATCACGTTAACGAGGCGGTTGTGCGACAAGCCATACTGCACCATCGTTTGTTATGCGTTCGTGACCACACGAGGCCGACGCCCTGCACGGTCGGGCGGATCGCGCCGCGCCGCGCTGATCATCACTGCCGCCACCCTGGCGCTCACCTGCGGCGGACTCGTCACTCCACAACAGACTGCGGCCGCTACTGGCCCGGCGAGCAATACCTGGTCTGCAGGCAGATCCGGATCGAATACCGATTCCCGCGGCCGCGTCCTGAGCTTCCTCGACACCGGTTCACCGATGGGGACGAGGTGGAAAATGTGATGCTTGTGTCGACAGTTCTGCCGCTGCTGCCGAATTTCCCACGCGCTGGAACTGAAACAGTCCGCCGCAGTCGTAGGTCTCGGCCACAACGGAAGGCGACGCTGGCATGCCAGGCGCGCGCACAAGAGGACGGTAGGCCGACCACCAGCAACGGGGATCACCACAGCCCGGGAAAATCCCTCTCGACTCCTACATGCATTCGACAGTCCCATTCGAGCGATTCGATTCCCGAAGGTCCCGAACGAGGAGAAATGCAATTCCACCGGAATTCAAGGAGAGGACATGAGCTGGGGAATCGTGACATCTCGGGCTGACTACGGCGGCTGGGGGTATCGAATTCGATGACACTCCCGTCGGCTGCTGGGGCCAGCTTCGCCGCTCTCGATTCTTTCCGCGACTGATCGATACGGGTATTTCCATGTGGCTACTGCCACGCATCCAGTGAAACACCGAGTGTCGAATCGACTCGCCCCATGCACGCTCGGTGCGCCGGACAATCGGCGGACCGCGCAGCGTCGACGATGAGAGATCGCGCAATTCGTGGCGAGAATCGCCGTGCTGCGAAGACCTCGCCGAGCGTTCGGATACGCCGAGAGCCCGGCTCCACCGAAGTGGAGCCGGGCTCTCGGTCTGTCCGTGCCTGGTGGCAGAACTTCCGACGAATCAGAAGTCCATGCCGCCCATGCCACCGGTCGGGTCGCCCATGGGAGCGGCGGCCTTCTCCGGCTTGTCTGCGACGACGGCCTCGGTGGTGAGGAACAGGGCCGCGATGGACGCCGCGTTCTGCAGCGCCGAGCGGGTGACCTTCACCGGGTCGTTGATGCCCGCAGCGAGGAGGTCCTCGTACTCACCGGTAGCGGCGTTGAGGCCGCTGCCGGCGGGCAGGTTGGAGACCTTCTCCGCGACGACGCCGGGCTCGAGGCCGGCGTTGAACGCGATCTGCTTGAGCGGAGCCGACAGCGCGACGCGCACGATGTTCGCGCCCGTCGCCTCGTCGCCGTCGAGCTTCAGGTCGTCGAGGACCGGGCTCGCCTGCAGCAGCGCGACGCCACCACCGGCGACGATGCCCTCTTCGACGGCAGCCTTCGCATTGCGGACGGCGTCCTCGATGCGGTGCTTGCGCTCCTTGAGCTCGACCTCGGTGGCCGCGCCCGCCTTGATGACGGCGACGCCGCCGGCGAGCTTCGCGAGCCGCTCCTGCAGCTTCTCGCGGTCGTAGTCCGAGTCGCTGTTCTCGATCTCGGCGCGGATCTGGTTGACACGGCCGGCGATGGCCTCCGAGTCGCCCGCACCCTCGACGATCGTGGTCTCGTCCTTCGTGACGACGACCTTGCGCGCCTGGCCGAGCAGCTCGATGCCGGCGGTCTCGAGCGAGAGGCCGACCTCTTCGCTGATGACCTCGCCACCGGTGAGGATGGCGATGTCGGCGAGCTGAGCCTTGCGGCGGTCACCGAAGCCCGGAGCCTTGACGGCGACGGACTTGAAGGTGCCACGGATCTTGTTGACGACCAGCGTGGACAGTGCCTCGCCGTCGACGTCCTCGGCGATGATCAGCAGCGGCTTGCCCGACTGGATGACCTTCTCGAGCAGCGGCAGGAGGTCCTTGACCGTCGAGATCTTGCTCGAGACGAGCAGGATGTACGGGTCTTCGAGGACGGCTTCCTGACGCTCGGCGTCGGTGGCGAAGTACGCCGAGATGTAGCCCTTGTCGAAGCGCATGCCCTCGGTGAGCTCCAGCGACAGCCCGAAGGTCTGCGCCTCCTCGACCGTGATGACGCCTTCCTTGCCGACCTTGTCCATCGCCTCGGCGATGAGCTCGCCGATCGAGGCGTCACCGGCGGAGATGCCGGCGGTCGCAGCGATCTGCTCCTTGGTGTCGATCTCCTTGGCCGACTCCAGCAGCTTCTCGGTGACGGCCGCGGTGGCCTTCTCGATGCCGCGCTTGAGGCCGAGCGGGTTCGCGCCGGCAGCGACGTTGCGCAGGCCCTCGCGGACGAGTGCCTGAGCGAGAACGGTGGCGGTGGTGGTGCCGTCGCCCGCGACGTCGTCCGTCTTCTTGGCGACTTCCTTGACCAGCTCTGCGCCGATCTTCTCGTACGGGTCCTCGAGCTCGATCTCCTTGGCGATGGACACACCATCGTTGGTGATCGTGGGGGCGCCCCACTTCTTCTCGAGAACGACGTTGCGGCCCTTGGGGCCCAACGTCACCTTGACTGCGTCGGCGAGGCTGTTGAGTCCCCGCTCGAGGCCACGGCGTGCCTCTTCGTCGAACGCGATGATCTTGGCCATTGCGAAGTGATCCTCCGGTAGGGGTGTAAGGCAGCGTGTGAGCCGCCTCAGTACGCCTGTGGCCGGGGTCAGTGCCCGCGACGGACGACCGAGGGCTCTGTGTGCCTGGCCTCACCGTCCCGACCTGGCACTCGCACACAGCGAGTGCCAACTGCATTTTTAGCACTCGGACAGGTCGAGTGCAACGCGCCGGGCACCCCCGAGACGACCGCGGGCGGCCCCGGACCGCGGTGGTCCCGGGCCGCCCGTGGCGACGAATCCGATCAGCGGAAGGCGCAGACCTGCCCGGTCTGCAGGTTCGCGGCGAACGACAGCGCACCGGTGCAGTCGACCCCGTTCACGTCGGCGGTCGCGCCCGACCCCCAGCCGGCGATCGCGATCGTGAGCGCACCGGGAGCCGCACCCGAGTGCGCGATGCCGCCGCCGAGCGCGAGCGCCCACGCCTGCCCGCCCGTGGACGCGCCGAGGGCCGTCCCGTAGCCGCTCGCATACGACTGCGTCTGCGCGTCCGGCCCCTGTGCGACCCCCACGGCCGTTCCCGAATCGATCGCGCCCGACTGCACCCAGCCGCCGTCCGACGCCTTCGCGCCGCAGCTCGCCGTGCCGTGAACCTGGATGTCGTTGTCCGACGGCGGCGAGACGCACACCGCCGGCTGCGCCGACGCCGCCCCCGCTCCGACCGCCGAGAGCCCGAGCGCCGTGCCGAGCACGACGGCCGCGGCACCCGCGACTCGCACTGCCGAGCGGCGCAGCGAACGGGAACGGGCGGGCAGGGATCGCATCATGAAAGCTCCTCAACAGCGGTACGGAAGGTCGCGGCGCCCCGACTGGGCTGCGCGCAGACTACCCTCCCGGAGCTCCCCCGTCGCCACGGACGACACGCTCGAAAGCCGTTGCCCACGGCCGGGCTTCGAGCTACAACCTCACGCGAGGCGGTCGAGCAGCGTGGGGAGATCCGCGACCGACTCGAGCACATGATCGGGCCGCTCCGGCGAGAGCGAGAGCACCGAGTCGCGGAACTTCCCCGTCTTCACGAGCACCCCCGTCAACCCGACCTGCTGGGCTCGCAGAACGTCGCTCGTGAGGTCGTCGCCGACCATGATCGTCTGCTCGGGCATCGTGCCCATGAGTTCGGTCGCCGCGAGAAAGGCGGACACACCGGGCTTTCCGACCGACACGATGCGGGTACCGGTGACCTCCTCGATGCCCGGAAGGTACGTCCCGACGTCCACGCGAAGGCCGTCCGCCGCCGCCCACACCTGCCCGCGGTGCATCGCGACGGCGGGAACACCCCCGAGCACCAGATCGACCGCGCGACTGAGTGCCTCGTGCGTGTACTCCGACCCGGCCCCGCCGAGCACGACCACCTCGGGGTCGGCCTCGTCGAACTCGATGTCGGCGAAGTCCTCGGCGATGTCACCGTGATTGAGCATCCACACCCGCCGGCCCGGGTAGGTCGTCCGCAGATACTCCGCGGTGAGCCGGGCCGCCGTCACGATCTCCCGGACCTCGACGTCGATCCCCGCACCGGCGAGCAGCTCCACGATCTGCTCGGTGGACTTCGAGGTCGTGTTGGTGAGGAACGCCCGCGCGAGCCCCCTCGCGCGGACGTCCTCCACCGCCTCTGCGGCACCGCCGATCGGATTCCACGACGTCACGAGCACGCCGTCGATGTCGAACAACACGCCACGCGCGGTTCCGTCCAGCAGCCCGGTCATGGGCCGATCCTAGCGCCGGGACAGCCCCCTACTTCGACGCTGCGGCGAGCGCCTCGGGATGTTTCTTCTTGCTGCCGGGCCCGACGTGCGCCTCCGCGCGCAGCCGGTCGACCATGTGCGGGTAGTGCAGCTCGAACGCGGGGCGCTCGGACCGGATCCGCGGCAGCGACGTGAAGTTGTGTCGCGGCGGCGGGCAGGACGTCGCCCATTCGAGCGAATTGCCGTAACCCCACGGATCGTCGACCGTGACGACCTTGCCGTAGCGGTAGCTCTTGAACACGTTCCACAGGAACGGGAGCGTCGAGAGCCCGAGCACGAACGCACCGATCGTCGAGATCATGTTGAGCGTCGTGAATCCGTCCGTCGGCAGGTAGTCGGCGTACCGGCGCGGCATGCCCTCGTTACCCAGCCAGTGCTGGACGAGGAACGTCAGGTTGAAACCGACCGTGGTGAGCCAGAAGTGCCACTTGCCGAGACGCTCGTCCATCATCCGGCCCGTCATCTTGGGGAACCAGAAGTACACCGCCGCGTACGTCGAGAACAGCACCGCACCGGTGAGCACGTAGTGGAAGTGGGCGACAACGAAATACGTGTCCGTGATGTGGAAGTCCAGCGGCGGGCTCGCCAGGATGATGCCCGAGAGACCACCGAACAGGAAGATCGCGAGGAAGCCGACCGAGAAGAGCATCGGCGTCTCGAACGTCAACTGGCCCTTCCACATCGTGCCGATCCAGTTGAAGATCTTCACGCCCGTCGGAACACCGATCATGAACGTCATGAACGAGAAGTACGGGAGCAGCACCGCACCGGTCGCGTACATGTGGTGCGCCCACACCGCGATCGAGAGCGCCGCGATACCGAGCGTCGCGTACACCAGACCGCTGTACCCGAAGATCGGCTTACGGCTGAACACCGGGAAGATCTCCGACACGATGCCGAAGAACGGCAACACGATGATGTACACCTCGGGGTGACCGAAGAACCAGAACAGGTGCTGCCACAACATCACCCCGCCGGTAGCGGGATCGAATATGTGCCCGCCGAGGTGACGGTCGTACCAGAGCGCGATGAGCGCGGCCGCGAGCAGCGGGAACACGAGCAGCGTCAGCAGCGACGCCACGAATACATTCCACGTGAAGATCGGCATCCGGAACATCGTCATGCCGGGCGCGCGCAGGCACACGATCGTCGTCACGAAGTTCACCGCACCGAGGATCGTGCCGAGACCGCCGGCAGCGATACCGAGGATCCACAGGTCCGCTCCGAGCCCCGGCGAATGCAGCTCGTTGCTCAGCGGCACGTACGCCGTCCAGCCGAAGTCGGCAGCACCGCCCGGCGTCACGAAGCCGAGAAGAGCAGCCACCGACCCGAAGAAGAACAGCCAGTAGCTCATGGCGTTCAGCCGCGGGAAGGCGACGTCCGGGGACCCGATCTGCAGCGGGAGCAGGAAGTTCGCGAAACCGAAGAACACCGGCATCGCGAACTGCAGCAGCATCAGCGTGCCGTGCATCGTGAACAGCTGGTTGTACTGCTCGTTCGACAGGAACTGCAGACCGGGCGCCGCGAGCTCGGCTCGGATGAGCAACGCCATCAGGCCCGCGATCAGGAAGAACACGAACGCACTGACGATGTACATCACGCCGAGGACCTTGTGGTCCGTCGTCGTGAGCATCTTGACGATGAAGCTGCCCTTCGGCGCTACGCGCTCGGGATGCGGGCGAGCCGACGGGGGTGTGGGCGAGTCGTGTGGGGCGGGAGCGAGATCAACCACGACGACCCACCACGGTCTGGGAGAGAACACATGGGACGCACATGCTGAAAATCGTCGCCCCGGGCCGACGCGTCGAGAAGGGGACGAAGTCCCCGCCGAAAGGGGCCATCTCCCCGCCTGTTTCGGGACGGCGAGGGCAGGCGTAGCGTCCCTTGCAGCTGTGACTACATCCGGCCGCGCTGCACCTGTTCGATCTCCGTCGGGGTGAGGAGTCTCTCGAACTCCTCGGAACACCATGCCTTGCGTCGTCCTGCACTGCGCGCGGACTTCAGCAGTGGTACGGAATCACCGCGGGACCAGCGCATTCTCGCCAGCAGGTTCATCGGTCGATCAACTCCTCGAGTCCGCTGCATCTGCTCGGGTGTTCGCCGGATTCCTCCGACGCACTCTTCCCATGGTGCGCGTTCGTACGGGCGCTGTGCGGAATATCGGGCCATGCCACGCCGAGCGGACTGTGAACCGCGTCACCGACGGCGACCGGTTCTGCCGTATGCTCGCGGTTGTTGTGACCTGCGGTACCACCAACCGCCGACCGAGAACCGTCAGACCGAGAAGGAGCCCACCGTGGCAGCGAGCACCCTCGAAGCGTCCATCGACATCGACGCCCGGCCCCAGGACGTCTGGGCCGTCGTCGCCGATCTGAAGCGGATGGGCGAATGGAGCCCGCAGTGCCGCAGGATGTTCGTCCTCGGCGGCGTCGTCGAACACGGCACCCGCACCGTCAACGTCAACCGCCAGGGCCTGCTCGTGTGGCCCACGACGGCGAAGGTCGTCGAGTTCGTCCCCAACCGCACCATCGCGTTCCGGATCGCCGAGAACCGCACCGTGTGGCGCTACGAGATCGAGCCGACCGAGACCGGATCGCGGCTCACCGAGCGCCGCGAGGCACCCAACGGGACGAGCGCGGTCTCGCAGCTGCTCGTGAAGTGGGTCCTCGGTGGCAACGACGGCTTCGAGGACGAACTGCGCAAGGGCATCGAGAGCACCCTCGCGCGTGTGAAGGCCGCCGCCGAGCAGTCGCGGACCACCGTCTGATCCGCCGTCGCGCGGGTCGGGGAGCGCGGGCACCCCGCGTGGGCGGCGGGCAGTGGCGCAGCGCACGGGGCTGAACCGCCACGAACACCGCCGACGCCCTATTCTGGGAGCCCGTCCCGACCCACCGACACGGCGCGGCCCGACAGGGCGGCACGTGCCTACCCGATTGAGGAGCCCGTGGCCCGCAAGCCCGTACCCGCCGGAACCGCGAAGCCGACCAGCGCGGCCCACATCGTCTCGCTGGTACGCAAGAGCGTTCCGCCGATGCATCGCGCCGGAATCCCCTTCGTCGTGGGCCCCCTCGCGGTGGCGGCGCTCGGCCGCCGGAATCGGTGGGTCCGCACCGCGGGCCTCGGCGCGGCCGGAGCCTGCGCCGCGTTCTTCCGCAACCCGAGCCGCGTTCCCCCCAACCTCCCCGGCGTCGTCGTCGCCCCTGCCGACGGCGAGGTCGCGCTCGTCGACACCGCGACACCGCCGCCCGAACTCGCGCTCGGCACCGAACCGCTCCCCCGCGTGAGCATCTTCCTGTCCGTGCTCGACGTCCACGTGCAGCGCAGCCCCGTCGCGGGCACCGTCGCCGAGGTCGTCCACCGCGACGGGCAGTTCCTGTCGGCCGACCTCGCCGACGCGAGCGAGGTCAACGAACGCACCAGCATGCGCATCCACACCGCCGACGGCCAGGACGTCGGCGTCGTGCAGATCGCCGGCCTCATCGCCCGCCGCATCGTGTGCGACGCCCGCGTCGGCGACGCGATCACGCTCGGCGACACGTACGGGCTCATCCGGTTCGGCTCCCGCGTCGACACCTACCTCCCCGCGGGCTCCGAGATCCTCGTCCTCCCGGGCCAGCGCAGCGTCGGCGCCGAGACCGTCCTCGCCCGGCTGCCGTGAACGCCGACTCGCCCTCTCGCCGCGGACCGTCCCGCGCGGCGGGCACCGTCCCGCGCCGCAGACCTCAGAACGCCGTCCGGCTGCTGCCCAGCGTCATCACGATCCTCGCGCTGTGCGCGGGCCTGTCGTCCGTGAAGTTCGCGCTCGACGGGCAGATCGGAACGGCGATCGGCTTCGTGGGCGCCGCCGCCGTCCTCGATTCGCTCGACGGCCGCGTCGCACGTCTGCTCGACGCCACGAGCAAGATCGGCGCCGAACTCGATTCGCTCGCCGACGCGATCTCCTTCGGCGTCGCGCCCGCGCTCGTGCTGTACGTGACGCTGCTCGACGGCCACGCCAACGGCTGGATCCTCGCGCTCGTGTTCGCGGTGTGCACCGTGCTGCGACTCGCCCGCTTCAACACGCTCCTCGACGAAGAGATGCCCGCGTACTCGAAGGACTACTTCGTGGGCGTCCCCGCCCCTGCAGGCGCACTCGTGGCGCTCGCTCCGCTCGCCGCGTCGGCGCAGTGGGGAGACGGCTGGTGGGAGTCCTACGGGCTCGTCGCGGCATGGATCCTGTTCTCGTCGGTCCTCGTCGTCAGCCGCGTCCCGACGCTCGCACTCAAGCGGCTCTCGGTGCCGCCGCGCATGGCGGCCGGGCTGCTCGTGCTCGTCGCGGTCGGCGCGGCGGCACTCGTGACGTACCCGTTCATCCTGCTGCTCGTGCTCGTCGGCGGGTACCTCGTGCACATCCCGTTCGCGATCCGCTCGCAGCGCTGGGTCGCCGCACGTCCCGACACCTGGGATTTCCCCGCTCGGGAGCGGCGGGCGATCCGCCGCGATCCGAGCCGCCGGCACTCGTCCGAGGCGCGCAGGCTCGGGCTGCGCCGCCCCGAATCGCGCGGTCGCGATCACACCTGACCCGCACCGTATCGTCGAGGTCGTGGCCGCAGCCGAACTGACACTGACCGTCCGCCTCACCCTGTCCGCCGCGGATTCCCGGCGCGGGATCGCGCGCCTGCACCCCGAGGCGTTCGCGGCACTGGGCATCCGCGAGTGGGACGCGATCACGCTCGTCGGATCGCGCACCACCGCGACGGTCGCCGCGCTCGCCGGGACCGCCATCGCGCCCGGCACGATCCTGCTCGACGACGTGACGCTCTCGAACACCGGACTCGGCGAGAACTCGTCCGTCGTCGTGACGGCGGCGGTCGTCCACGAGGCGCGGCGCGTCACGGTCCGCGGCGGCACCCTCGCCGAGCGGTCGATCGACGGCCCGACGCTGCGCAAGTCGCTGCTCGGGAAGGTCCTCACGGTCGGCGACGCCGTCTCGCTGCTGCCCCGCGATCTCGGCCCCGGCACGAGCACCGCGGACACCAGCCGCGCGCTCTCGCGCACGTTCGGTGTCGCGTGGACGACCGAACTGCTCACCGTCACCGGCACCGACCCGAGCGGCCCGGTGAGCGTGCAACCCAACTCCGCCGTCGCGTGGGGCGACGGCACGCGCTCGGTCCCGGCCCCTGCCACGGACGCCCCGGCCGCGTACGCGCCGTCGCCGAGCGGTCCTGCCACGGCCACGGCCGCCACCGCGAGCCCACCGGCCCGGCGACGCGACGTCGCGTCCGTGAACGAACTCGTGGGCGTCGGAACGCAGGTCGCGCGGCTCACCGAGTGGCTCGCACTCGCCCTCGACGAACCCGAACTCCTCGACCGGCTCGGCGCGTCGCCCCGCCTCGGCGTCCTGGTCACCGGTCCCGCTGGCGTCGGCAAGGCGACGCTCGCCCGCTCGGTGCTCGCGGACCGCCACGTCGTCGAACTCGACGGCCCCTCCGTCGGCGCCCTCGACGCGGCGGGACGCAGCGACCGCGTCCGGTCCGCCGTCGCCGAGGTGGCTCGCGGCGGCGTGCTGCTCGTCACCGACGTCGACGCGCTGCTCCCCCAGGCGCCCGAGCCGGTGTCGACGATCGTCCTCGACCTGCTGCGCGAGGCCGTCGACACCCGCGGCGTCGCCCTCGTCGCGACGACGGCGCACCCGGGCGCCGTCGACTCCCGCCTCCGCGCGCCCGAGCTGTGCGACCGCGAGATCACCCTCGCCCTGCCCGACGCCGCGACTCGCCGCGCCCTACTGCAGTCGCTGCTCGGATCGGTCCCCACCGCCGACGTCGACCTCGGGGCGATCGCGGCGCGGACCCCGGGCTTCGTCGCGGCCGACCTCGCCGCGCTGTGCCGCGAGGCCGCACTGCGGGCCGCATCCCGAAGCCGCGACGACGACGGCGACGCCGAACCGGCACTGACGCAACAGGACCTGACCGGCGCGCTCGAGGTGATCCGGCCGCTGTCGCGCTCGGGCAGCGAGGAACTCGCGATCGGCAGTATCTCGCTCGACGACGTCGGCGACATGACCGAGACCAAACAGGCCCTCACCGAGGCCGTGCTGTGGCCGCTGCAGCATCCCGACTCGTTCGCGCGGCTCGGCGTCGAGCCGCCGCGCGGCGTGCTGCTGTACGGCCCGCCCGGATGCGGCAAGACCTTCCTCGTCCGGGCTCTCGCGGGCTCGGGCCAGCTCAGCGTGCATGCCGTCAAGGGCGCCGAACTGATGGACAAGTGGGTCGGCTCGTCCGAGAAGGCGGTACGTGAACTGTTCGAACGCGCCCGCAACTCGGCGCCGTCGCTGATCTTCCTCGACGAGATCGACGCCCTCGCCCCGCGCCGCGGGCAGACCGGCGACTCGGGTGTCGGCGACCGCGTCGTCGCCGCGCTGCTCACCGAACTCGACGGCGTCGAGCCGATGCGCGACGTCGTCGTGCTCGGCGCCACGAACCGTCCCGATCTCATCGACCCGGCGCTGCTGCGGCCCGGCCGGCTCGAGCGGCTCGTGTTCGTCCCGCCGCCCGACGCCGAGGCCCGCGAGGCGATCCTGCGGACCGCGGGGCGCACCGTCCCGCTCGGCGACGACGTCGATCTCGCGGCGCTCGCCGTCGATCTCGACGGCTACTCCGCGGCGGATTGCGCAGCGCTGCTGCGGGAATCGGCGCTCGCCGCGATGCGCCGGAGCATCGACGCCGCCGACGTCACCGCCGCCGACGTCGCGACGGCACGCGATGCCGTACGGCCCTCGCTCGACCGCGACCAGGTCGAGCATCTACGCGCGTACGCGGCGCGGCGATGAGCGTCGCCGCGTCGCGACGCTGACTGCCGTCCCGGCATGCCCTCCCGAATCGGTACGGTGTCTCCGTGATCTCACGCGCCCGGATCGATGTCCGGGGAGCCGTCTCGGCAGCAGCCGCAGTCGCGTCGGGAGTGCTCGCGGGCTTCGTCCTGAGCAACCCCCGCGCCGACCGGTGGGCGATCCATGCCTCCGACCGCGAACTGGAACGGTGGCTGAGCAGTCAGCCGACCGGGCTCGTCGTCGGAACGCTGCTCGCCGTCATCGTGGTCGGTGCGCTCCAGCGCGCGGGCTCGGCGCGGCGGCCGTGGATCGCCGCACTCGCGTGCATCGCAGTCCTCGCCGCCACCCGCTCGGCTCTCCCCGACGTCGGATCGATCGACAGCCTCGTCGCGTTGCACTTCGCCAAGACGGCTGCCGCGGGCGTGCTGCTCGGCTGCGCCGTCGCGGGCGTGTGGAGCCGCGCAAGCAAGACCGCCCGCACCCGCGTTGCACTCGCCCTCGCGGTCTTCGCGACCTTCCTGCTCGCGAGCACCATCCGGCCGCCGGTGTCACCCGTCGCGTATCTCGAACCCGTCAGCAGGAGCACCTCGGCGCTCGGCGAACCGGCCTGGTGGCTGCTCGCGGTCGCCGCCGTCGCGACGACGGCCGCGGCGTTCGCGACGCGTGCCGCCGACCGCACGCAGTACCCGACCCGGCTCACGCTGCGGGCGTGCCTGCTCGGCGCGCTGGCCCTCGCCGTGACGCATCGGGTGCTCGGCGCGTGGATCGAGAGCCGGGAGTTCGCGTCGACGTCGTCGCTGTGGACGGCCGTGATCGTCTCGCTCGTACTCGTGTGCGCCGTGACGGCGGCGACCGCCCGGTTCGTCGGGTCCGCGGACGGCCGGATCCTGCTCGCCGGGACGGGCGTCGTGGCCGCGGCCGCGGGTGTCCTCCACGATCTGCGGACCCCGCTGGTGTCCGTCCCGACGTGGGCGATGCTCACGGTGGGCGTCGCGGGCTGCGTCCTCGGCGCCGTCGCCGCACTGCGCGGACTCGCCGCTCACTGGGGACTCGCGATCGCGGCACTCGCTCCCGCCGTCGCCGCGATCGCTCCCGATTTCGGATCGGACGGGGTCGCACTGCTCGCGCGACTCTTCGTCGTCGGGCTGGGCGGCACGGCCGCACTCGTCGCCGCGCTGCCGGGCGGCGGCGCCGTCGCGGCCTTCGGTCTCTCGCTGCCCTTCGCCGCGTTCACGCTGGTCACCGCGGCGTCGGTGCCCCGTTCCCCCACGTCGCTGTTCGACGTCCCGTCGCTGCCCGAGGGCTTCGAGTACGGCTTCGACGTCGACACCGTTCCCGCCGCGACGACGGTCTCGGATCACCTCGTCGGTGTGGCACTGCTCGCCGTGACGGCCTACTTCGCGTTCGCGATCCTGCGTTCCGGCGTCGTCGAGAGCGACGGAGACACGACGGGTTCAGTCGATGACGCCGAGGGCGTGGAGCCGCCCGAAGACGAGAAGTGACCCGGGCGCGCGTTCGGCGAGCGCCGCGTACTCGCCGAACGTGAAGTACGCGATCTCGGCGATCTCGCTCGTCGGGAGCGGCTCCCGGTCGAGGTCGCCGGTGAAGCACGTCATGTGCAAGGACGTCCCGGGCGCGTGCCCGTACGCGGGAGCCTCGAAGACGTCGAGCAGCACCGGCGCGACGACGCCCGCGTCCAGTTCCTCGCGGATCTCCCGCACGAGCGCCTCCTCGGCGGACTCGCCGGGATCGATCTTGCCACCCGCCATGTAGAAGGCCGGCTTGCCGTGCGAGCGGGCCTGCAACAGCCGCCGGTCGCGGACGAACGCGAGCGCTGAGGTACGAATCACATGGGACGTCGTCCCGGCTCCGGTGGGCACGGCCGAACTCTAGTCGGGTACGCGCGATCTCGTTTCCCTGCGCGCGCCCGCGCGCGTGGTACACCATCGAACAGCGTGGTCGGGACGCCACGTGCCCCGAGAACGCGCAGCATCCCGCGGTTAAGATGTACGCGAGTCCCAATCGCTGCACTCGGTGCGGGGGCACCCGCGGCGGAAGCGGGCTCGTCGATCGGTACCGGCACGGCCTCGAGTCGCGCCGTCCGTGCGACACGTCCCTCCGCCCGCCACGCGTCAGCGTGACACCGAGACCCGACGGAGTGTGCCTGCTTTGCTCGCGATTCTGCTCGCCCATACGGTGGCCGCCCTGCTGGCCCCCCTTCTGGTGCGATTCGTGGGCCGAAACGCCTTCTACGCGCTCGCCCTCGTTCCCGCGACCAGCCTCCTGTGGGTCGTCTCCAACTGGGGCACCGAGCAGCATCTGAACCTCGACTGGGTGCCCGGCCTGTCGATGAACATCGACATGAGATTCGACGCGCTGTCGGGCATCATGTCGCTGCTCGTCCTCGGCATCGGCACGCTCGTACTCGCGTACTGCGCACGGTATTTCGACAACGACGAGACTCGGCTCGGCCTGTTCGCCGCCGAACTCGTCGCCTTCGCCGGCGCGATGTTCGGCCTCGTCACCAGCGACAACATGCTGGTGCTCTACATCTTCTGGGAACTGACGACGATCCTGTCGTTCCTGCTCGTCGGCCACTACGCCGAGCGCGCGTCCAGTCGCCGCGCCGCGACGCAGGCACTGCTGGTGACGACCGCCGGCGGCCTCGCGATGCTGGTCGGCTTCATCGTTCTCGGCCAGGTCAGCGGCACCTACAACCTCTCCGAGCTCGTCGAGGTGGCACCGCGAGGATGGCTCGCGGGCGTCGGACTCGTGCTCGTGCTCATCGGTGCGCTGTCCAAGTCCGCGCTGGTGCCGCTGCACTTCTGGCTCCCGGGCGCGATGGCGGCGCCCACCCCGGTCAGCGCATACCTGCACGCCGCGGCGATGGTCAAGGCCGGCGTCTACCTCGTCGCACGGCTCGCGCCCGGATTCGCCGAGGCGGGTCCGTGGCATCCGACCGTGATCGTGTTCGGCCTCGCGACGATGATCCTCGGCGGCTGGCGTGCGATGCGGGCGTTCGACCTCAAGCTCGTCCTCGCGTTCGGCACGGTGAGCCAGTTGGGCTTCATGATCGCGATCGTCGGCATCGGCACGCGCGACGCGATGCTCGCCGGCCTCGCCCTCATGTGCGCTCACGCGCTGTTCAAGGCGACGTTGTTCATGGTGGTCGGCATCATCGACCACACGACCGGCACCCGCGACATGCGCAAGCTCGCGCACCTGGGCCGCAAGGTCCCGTGGCTGGCCGTCGTCGCGGGTCTCGCCGCGGCGAGCATGGCGGGTCTGCCGCCGCTGCTCGGCTTCGTGTCCAAGGAGGGCGCGTTCGACGCGATCCTGCACGCGGAGACCTTCTCGCCGAGTGCCGGGGTGGCGTTCGTCGTGGTCGTCGTCGCGGGCTCGATCCTGACGTTCGCCTACAGCCTGCGGTTCATGGTCGGCACGTTCGGCCGCAAGAAGGTCGACGCCCCCAGCACGAACGTCGCGCAGATGCACGCCGTCGGCCCGCTGTTCCTCGGCCCGCCCGCACTGCTCGCGGTCGCGGGCCTGGGCGCCGGGCTGTTCGCGCCCTGGTTCGAGACGCTGCTCACGCCTTTCTCGACGACGATCCCGAACCCGGGCGCCGACGACTACTACCTCGCGCTGTGGCACGGCGTGAACACGGCACTGATCCTCACGATCGTCGTCGTCGTCGCGGGTTGCGCGCTCTACCTCGCACACCGCCAGTTCGCGCGGGTCCGGTTCGAGCGCACCTTCCCGCTCAACGCCGACCGGATCTACGACGCCACGCTGCGCGGCATGGACTCCGTCTCGATGCGCCTGACGGGCGCGACGCAGCGCGGTTCGCTGCCGCTGACGCAGGCGACGATCCTCGTGACGTTCGCGCTGCTGCCCACCGTCGTGCTCGCGGTCGGCGGGCCGTCCGGGGTGCGGACGATGCTGTGGGACTCGCCGTGGCAGGCGATCGTCGGCGTCATCATCCTCGTCGCCTCGATCGGGGCGGTGGTCATGCGCAACCGCCTCGCCGCGGTCCTGCTCGTGGGCCTGACCGGGTACGGCACCGGCGTGATCTTCGCCCTGCACGGTGCACCCGACCTCGCACTGACGCAGTTCCTGGTCGAGACGGTCACGATCGTCGTGTTCGTGCTGGTGCTGCGCAAGCTTCCGGCCGACATCGACGAGACGCAGGGAATCGGGCTCCACGTTCCGCGGGCGATCCTCGCCGTCTGCGTCGGCGTCGCCGTCACCGTCGTGGGTGCCTTCGCGATCGGCGGACGCTCGTCGGTCCCCATCGCGACCCTGCTCCCCGACGCCTCCTACTACCTGGGCGACGGCAAGAACGTCGTCAACGTCCTGTTGGTCGACATCCGTGCGTGGGACACGCTCGGCGAGATCTCGGTGCTCCTCGTGGCCGCGACGGGTGTCGCGAGCCTCGTGTTCCGCAACCGGCGATTCGGCAGCGCGCCCCGTGCGGCGGACGCCCGCCGCGTCGGTGGCGAGGAGAACGGCGAGAACAACGAGACGACGTGGCTCGTCGCGGGCGCCCTCATGGATCCCCGGCATCGCTCGCTGATCCTCGAGGTCACCACCCGCCTGATGTTCCCGACGATCATGGTGATGTCGGTGTACTTCTTCTTCTCGGGTCACAACGCACCCGGTGGGGGATTCGCGGGTGGTCTCACTGCCGGTCTCGCACTGGTACTGCGGTACCTCGCGGGCGGCCGCTACGAACTCGGCGAGACCGTCCCCATCGACGCCGGCAAGGTCCTCGGCGCCGGACTGATCTTCGCAGCGGGCACGGCGGTCGTGTCGCTCCTGCTCGGCGCCCCTGCACTCTCGTCGGCGACGTTCGAATTCGTGCTGCCGATCTTCGGTGAGATCAAGCTCGTCACCGCACTGTTCTTCGACCTCGGCGTGTATCTGATCGTCGTGGGACTGGTGCTCGACATACTCCGCAGTCTCGGTGCCCGCCTGGACGCACAGATCGAGGTGAACAACCGATGATCGCGAACATCACGATGCTGGCGACGATCGCCGCGCTCGTCTCGTGCGGCGTGTACCTCATCGTCGAACGCAGCGTCACGCGCATGCTGCTGGGCCTGTTGCTCATCGGCAACGGCATCAACCTGCTCATCATCACGGCGGGCGGGGCGTCCGGCGGCCCACCGATCGTGTTCTTCGACGACGACGCCGAGATGGCCGATCCCCTCGCGCAGGCGATGGTCCTCACGGCGATCGTCATCACGATGGGCATCGCCGCCTTCGTCCTCGCGCTGATCTACCGCTCGTACAAGCTCAGCGCGGCGGACACCGTCGAGGACGATCCCGAGGACACCCGCGTCATCCGGCGCCGTTCGGTGGCGGACGCACCCGACCGGGACCGTTCCGACGACCCCGTCACCGGCGCGCCGCGTTTCGCCGGGGACGCGTTCGACAAGCATGGCAACCCGATCCCGATCGAGCAGATCGAAAGCCTCCACCTCGAGGATCTCGAAGGATACGAGGACCTGCACGAAGGCACATTCGACGACGACGAGGACGAGATCGACCGATACGACGCCGGCGACATGAAGCTGACACCCGACCCCGGACCGGCCGATCACGAACCCGCGGCGCATCCGGACGACAAGACCGATCCCGAGACGGGCGACCAGGACGGAGGTGACAAGCGATGACCGACAGCACCCAGCTCATCGCGGTGCTCACACCGCTGCCCGTGCTCGTTCCACTGCTCGCCGCGGCGTGCACGCTCGTCCTCGGTCGCCGCCCTCGGGCACAGCGATGGATCACCCTCCCGGCGCTCGTCTCCGTGGTCGCGATCTCGGCGGTCCTGCTGTTCCTCGCGGACCGCGACGGCACCACCGCGGTGCAGGTCGGGGGCTGGGAGTCGCCGATCGGCATCACGCTCGTCGTCGACCGGCTCTCGGCGCTGATGCTGGTCGTCTCCTCGATCGTCCTGCTCGCCGTCATGATGTACGCGATCGGCCAGGGCATCTCCGACGGCAACGACGACCAGCCCGTCTCGATCTTCCTTCCGACGTACCTGGCGCTCACCGCGGGCGTGTGCAACGCGTTCCTCGCGGGCGACCTGTTCAACCTCTACGTCGGCTTCGAGGTGCTGCTCGCCGCGAGCTTCGTGCTCCTCACGATCGGCGGCAGCGCCGATCGTGTGCGTGCGGGTGTCTCGTACGTCATGGTTTCGATGGTCAGCTCGATCATCTTCCTCGCGGGCATCGCCTTCGCCTACGCCGCGACGGGCACGCTGAACTTCGCCGACATGGCGCTGCGGATGGACGAGGTGGATTCCGCGACGCGCAACGCGATCTTCGCGGTACTGCTCGTCGGATTCGGCATCAAGGCGGCGGTGTTCCCGCTGTCCGCGTGGTTGCCCGACTCGTACCCCACGGCGCCGGCCCCGGTCACGGCGGTGTTCGCAGGCCTGCTGACGAAGGTCGGTGTGTACGCGATCATGCGAACGCACTCGCTGATCTTCCCGCAGGGCGCGCTCGACAACGTTCTGCTGGTGTCCGGCCTGCTCACGATGCTCGTCGGCATCTTCGGCGCGATAGCCCAGAACGACATCAAGCGATTACTCTCGTTCACCCTGGTCAGTCACATCGGATACATGATCTTCGGCATAGGCCTGGGATCCGTGACGGGACTGTCGGGCTCGATCTACTACATCGCGCACCACATTCTCGTGCAGACGACGCTGTTCCTGGTCGTCGGTCTCATCGAGCGGCAAGCGGGATCGTCGTCGCTACGGAGACTCGGCGGACTCGCCGCGGCGAGTCCCGTACTGGCAGTCGTGTTCCTCATCCCGGCGCTCAACCTCGGTGGTATTCCGCCGTTCTCGGGTTTCATCGGCAAGGTCGCACTGCTCCAGGCGGGCGCCGCCGACGGCAGCGTCCTGGCGTGGATCCTTGTCGCGGGCGGTACGGCGACGAGCCTGCTCACGCTGTACGTCGTGGCCCGCGTGTGGTCCAAGGCGTTCTGGCGGGCACGGGCGGATGCGCCCGAGGGCGGCCTCGCCGACGTCTCGCCGTCCGCGCTGCTCGACCAGTCGGGCCGCACCATCGCGTTCGATCAGCGCGCCGACGTCGGCCGCATGCCGGGACCGATGCTCGCCCCGACCGTCGGCCTCGTCGTGGTCGGTCTGGCACTCACCGTGTTCGCGGGACCGCTCGTGCGCATCAGCGACAGGGCGGCCGAGAACCTCCGCGACCGTTCGGTGTACATCACCGCCGTCCTCGGCGACGACGACGGTTCGGTCGACACCGAGCAGCCGTCCCGTGAGGAGGCCCCCCGATGATGAACCGTGAACTCCTCGTCCGGCTGTTCTCCCTCGTGTGGCTCGTGTTCGTGTGGGTGCTGCTGTGGGGCACGATCACCCTGCCGACGATGCTCGCCGGACTCGCCGTCGCTGCATTCATCACGTTCGCGTTGCCGCTGCCGAGGGTTCCCGTCGAGGGCCGGCTCCATCCGTTGTCGTTCGTCTGGCTCGTCCTGACGTGCGCCTACGAGATGATCAAGTCGAGTGTCGAGGTCGCGTGGCTCGCGCTGCGCCCCTCGCCTCCGCCGCCGACCGCGCTCGTCGAGCACGAGTTCCGGGTCCGATCGGACCTGAGCCTCGCGCTGCTCGTCGACGTCCTCAACAACATCCCCGGGTCTATGGTCGTCGAACTCGATCACACTCGTCGGATCGGCTTCGTCCACCTCCTCGACGGTGGCAGCGACGAACAGATCGCCGCCTTCCGGCAGACCATCGAGACCATCGAATCGCGGTTCATCCGTGCGTTCGAGCGTCCCGAGGACTGGAAGGAGAGTCCGCACAGCCCGCGGACCGACCCCGATACGGAGCTCACATGATCGTCGTCTTCGTCATCGCCGGCGTGTGCCTCGTGGCGGCGGCGTTCTTCGCCACCTTCCGGCTCATCGCCGGCCCCGACAGCCTCGACCGGCTCGTCTCGATGGACACGCTCATCGGCGTCTCCATCAGCGGGATCGCGTTGTGGGCCGCGTTCTCGGGCAACACCACGGTCGCCCCCGCGATCGTGGCGCTCGCCCTCATCAGCTTCGTGGGATCGGTCGCGATCGCCCGGTTCCGCGTCCAGGACAAGTAGGAGGTCGTGATGTTCTGGGACAACCTCCTCCACGTCGTCGCCGCCGTGTGCATCCTGACGGGCGCGGTGTTCTCGCTGACCGGCGCGATCGGCGTCGCGCGGATGCCGGACACCCTGCGCCGGATGCACGCCGCCACCAAACCGCAGGTCGTCGGCCTGCTGCTGATCATCCTCGGCGCCATCATCGAGCTACGCGGCAACGTCGACATCTGGATGCTCGTGCTGGTCGCGGTGTTCACGTGCTTCACGGCGCCCGTCATCGCGCACACCGTGTCGCGGGTCGTGCACCGCGAGCATCCCGAACTGCACGATCAGATGTCGGTCGACGAGTACACCGAGGTGCAGCGCGAGGACTGACGGCTCAGGTCGACAGCTCGGCGACGAGCGCGTCGACAACCGCCTTCAGATCACCGCCGGTCTCGGCGGCGACCCGTCGCTGCCGCTGATACGACGCACCCCGCCGCGGGATGTCGGCGACGGCCGCGAGTTCGTCCTCGCAGCCGAGGCGCCGTGCCGTCGGCGTGAGCATCTCGAGCAGATCGTCGAGATCGTCCGTGACGAGGCGCTCGTTGCTGTCCGAGTCGAGAATGATCTCGGCGTCGAGCCCGTACCGCGCGGCCCGCCACTTGTTCTCCTTGACGTGCCACGGCTGGAGCACCGGCAGCGTCTCCCCCGCGTCGAACCTGCGATCGAGATCGACGA
Source organism: Rhodococcus rhodnii NBRC 100604 (assembly GCF_001894925.1). GTDB lineage: Bacteria > Actinomycetota > Actinomycetes > Mycobacteriales > Mycobacteriaceae > Rhodococcus_F > Rhodococcus_F rhodnii. The sequence continues at coordinate 30,828 of NZ_BCXD01000002.1, forward strand.
CGAGGCAGTGGACCAGCGCGACGAGCGCGCTGAGCTCGGACCGCGACGAGATGCCGTCGAACACCCGCACCTCGACCGTCCCCCAACGCGGCGCGGGCCGGATGTCCCAGTGCATTCCGGGGATTCGCGAGATGACGCCCGTCTTCATCTGATCGTCGATGAAGCCCTCGTACTCGCGCCAGTTCGCGAACTGGTAGGGCAGGCCCGCCGTCGGCAACTGCTGGAACATGAGCGCCCGGTTGCTCGCGTACCCGGTGTCGACGCCCGCCCACATCGGTGACGACGCCGACAGCGCGAGCAGATGCGGATACCGCACGAGCAGGCCGCGCACGATCGGCCACACGCGGTCGCTCGACGACACCCCCACGTGGACGTGGACGCCCCAGATGAGCATCTGACGGCCCCACCACTGGGTGCGCTCGATGAGTTCGTCGTAGTCGGGGGTGCGCGTCACGAGCTGCGAGGACCACTGCGCGAACGGGTGCGTCCCGGCGCAGCACAGGTCGACGCCGAGCCCGCTCGCGGCGCCGCGCAGCAACCCGAGTGTCTCGTCGAGATCGCCCATCGCCTCCCCGACGGTGGAGTGGACGTCGGTGACCATCTCGACGGTGTTCTCGAGCAATTCCTTGGTGACGCGCGGACGGGCGCCGTTCGCGGCGTCCGTCACGCGGCGGAGGACCTCGGCCGCGGTGTTCGACAGATCGCGCGTCTCGCGGTCGACGAGGGCGATCTCCCATTCGACACCGAGCGTCGGACGAGGCGAGCCGGGGAAGGGAACCACCACGGGAGAAATCCAATCACAGAAACGGCGCAGGGACGCCCACGAGGGGCATCCCTGCGCCGATCACGTTCCGGGCGGGCGCAGCCACGCCCGCGTCGTGGTGCGTCAGGAGGCGCCGACGACGCCGCAGGCAGCGCGCGCACCCGCGTCACCCGTCGAGAGGGTCTCCTCGTCCGGTCCGCCGGGAGCGTAGCGCGTCGGGATGTTCGCGAAGTTGTCGGCACCCTCGTGCACGATCACTGCGCGACCGCCGTCGGCGCGCAGGTCGTCGAGCGTGAGACCGCTCGTCGTGGTGACGAGTTCGCCCACGCCGTCCTCGCGCACCTGGATCGACGTGAGATCGCCCGCGGCCGGGTGTCCCTCGTCGCCCTCGGAGTGCAGATGTCCGCCCGCGGACAGGAAATTGCCGGGCGCGCCACCGTTCGGCGGCGCGGAATTCGCCTCGCACACACCGACCTGATGGACGTGGAAGCCGTGGAAGCCGGCCTCGAGGCCCTCGACCTCGGCCGAGACCTGCACGAACTCGCCGGCGTCGGTGAACGTCACGGTGCCGATCTCGGTGCCCTGCGGGTCCTCGAGCGTCGCGGTGAGCGACTCGCCGCTCGCACCGCCGGTACCGGCGCCTGTGCCGGCGTGACCGCCGTGTTCGCCACCCTCCGGCGCGGCCGAGCCCGTCCACACCGGTGGTGTGGTCCCCGGCTCGGACGCCGCCTCCTCGTTGTTGCTGCAGCCGGTCAGTGCGACCGCGGCCAACGCCACCAACGGGGTGATGTAGCGCACTGACTTCCGGCTGGTGGGGCTCGGGAACATCGGGTTGGCTCCTCGCTCGTTCGGGACGTGCTTCTGCTCGGCCCGGCCGTCACCGGCCCGGCGTCGGCGCCGCCGCCGGGTCGATCCCCCGGTGAGCGTCGCGATCGCACCGATCATATCCACGCCCCCGACTCGTCCGAAGGACCCCCGCCGAGACGGCGGGCACACGTGTCAGCCCGGAACCGCGACCACGACGATCTCGTCGGCCGGGCCGGGCAGAGCGTCGATACGCGGTGCTGTACGTGCACCGAGCACGGCGGCGATCTGCTCGGCCGTGGTGCGCTGTCCGGGCTCGTCCGGGTAGTAGACGGTCGTCTGCGCGAGCGCGACCGCCGACCAGTTCCCCGTCGTCCCGACGGTCCAGCCCGCCGAGGAGACCCTGGTCGCGGTCTCGGCGGCGAGACCCGCAACCGAGCTGTTGTTGTAGATCGCGACCGGACCGACGTCGGCCGGAGCGGCGGAGGTGGTGGTCCCGGACGGCTCCGGCGCCTCGTCGGCCGGAGACGTGGCACCCGCGGGCGGGGCCGGGGCGGCGGGCGCGGGGGCAGCGGCGGGCGGGGCGCTCGTCGTCGTCGCGGGCTCGGCCGCGGGCTCCGGGCTCTCGCCCGATCCGCCCAGCGACGCCATGCCGATTCCGAAGAACGCGATGGCGAGGGCGATGAGCACCATCGCGAGCGCGCGCAACGGTACGGAGGAACGAGGCTCGGGGCTGCTCACGTCACGACCCTATCGAGTCGGCCGCGCCGGCTGCATTCGGCGGCGCGGCGCGCGTCAGGTGACCTCGAAGCCGAGCCTGCGTGCGGCACGTGCCTTCTGCCTGCTGGCCCGAAGCCGGCGCAGTCGCTTGACCAGCATGGGGTCGGCTGCGAGCGCTTCGGGGCGGTCCACGAGCGCATTGAGGATCTGGTAGTAGCGCGTCGCCGACATGTCGAACAGTTCTTTGATCGCGTCTTCCTTGGAACCCGCGTACTTCCACCACTGCCGCTCGAACGCGAGGATCTCGTGCTCGCGCCGGGTCAGGCCGCCGTCGGCCTCGTTCGCGGGGAGGTCGGTCTGCTGATCGCTGGCGCCGTTGCGCGCGGTTGCGCCGTCCATCTCACTCCTCGACTGGGAACTCCGGTGAAGCGTTGCGAATTACACCGCTGTGCTTCGACGACCATTCAATCACGGCGAGCTCCGGCGGCGCGGTACCGAGAGCAGGCGTGCCGTGAGGGGCGCACTATTGTCTACGCCATGGCCATCCTTCCCATCCGGATCGTCGGCGACCCCGTGCTGCATCACCCGACCGAGAAGGTCACGCAGTCCCCCGAGGAGTACGCCGAGCTCGTGCGCGACATGTACGAGACGATGGACGCCGCGAACGGCGTCGGGCTCGCGGCGAACCAGGTGGGCGTCTCGCTGCGGCTGTTCGTGTACGACTGCCCCGACGTCGTCGACGGCAAGGCGGTCCGCCGCCGCGGCTGCGTCGTCAATCCGGTCCTCGAGACGTCCGCGATCCCCGAGACGATGCCCGACCCGGACGACGACGTCGAGGGCTGCCTGTCGGTCCCGGGCGAGCAGTTCCCGACGGGCCGCGCCGACTGGGCGAAGGTCACCGGGACCGACGAGCACGGCGATCCCGTCGAGGTCGAGGGAACCGACTTCTTCGCCCGCATGCTCCAGCACGAGACGGGCCATCTCGATGGCTTCCTCTACGTCGACGTCCTCGTGGGGCGCAACGCGCGTGCCGCGAAGAAGACGATCAAGCGCCACGGGTGGGGCACGCCGGGCCTGAGCTGGATCCCCGGTGACGAGCCCGATCCGTTCGGCCACGACGACTGATCCCGTCGTGCCGGAGCTTCCCGCGCTCGGAACCCGTGTCGTCGTTCGTTATTCGCTGCCCGCGGGCTACAGCCACCCGGTCACGGACGTGATCGGCACGCTCGAGGGCACCGATCCGGTGGCGGTGCGCTCGGCCGACGGCCGCGTCGTGCAGATCGGCCGCGACACCGTCGTGGCGGTCCGTGCCCTCGGACCGCGGCCGATTCGCACCTCCGAGATCCGCGCGCTCGAGGTCGCGGCAGCGCAGGCGTGGCCGGGGCTCGAATCGACCTGGGTGGACGGCTGGCTCGCGCGGTACGGCAGCGGCATCACGGGCCGGGCGAACTCCGCGACACCGCTCGGGATGCCGGGCGAGCTGGCCCCGCTCACGGGCGACACCCTCGCGCGCCTGGACGCCTGGTACGCCGAGCGTGGCCTGCCGCTGCGCCTGCTCGTCCCCGATCGCCTCTCCCCCGGCGCCCCCGGCTGGCAGCCCGAGGAGGAGCCCGTCGTCGTGCTGGCGGCGGACCTCGATCTCGTGCCGCTCCCGACGTCGCACACCACGACTGTCCTGCCCGAGCCCGACGCGAGCTGGCTCTCGCTGTTCGATCGCCGTGGCGCCGACGACGATCTGCGGGCGCTGCTCACCGCAACACTCGGCCGCGGGCCCCGCATCGGCGAACTGGCGTTCGTGCGGATCGGCGACGGACCGTCGCCGCTCGCGATCGCGCGAGCCGCGGTGACGACGGCCCCGGACGGCCGCGTGTGGGTGGGCCTGCAGTCGGTCGCCGTCGCGCCCGAGCACCGCAGGCGCGGCGTCGGCACGCTCGTGTGCGGCGAGGCGCTGCGCTGGGGCCGCGAGCGCGGCGCCACCCACGCGTACCTGCAGGTCACCGAGGGCAACGCGGCGGCACGTGCGATGTACTCCGCGATGGGGTTCACCGAGCACCACCGCTACCGCTATCACCGCCGCGTCCGCTGACCGCCCGCGGCTCGCGTCACCCACGGCCGATAGGCTGGACACGTGCGCATCGCTACCTGGAACGTCAACTCCGTCCGTGCCCGCACCGACCGCATCGTCGACTGGCTGCAGCGCAGCGACGTCGACGTCCTGGCGATGCAGGAGACGAAGTGCCGGGACGATCAGTTCCCGCACGAGCGTTTCGAGGAGATCGGCTACACCACCGCCCATATCGGGATCAGCCAGTGGAACGGCGTCGCGATCGTGTCGCGCGTCGGGATCGAGGACGTCCAGATCGGGTTCGAGAACCAGCCCGGCTTCCACAAGGACCCGGAGGTCGCTCCGGTCCAGGAGGCGCGTGCGATCGCTGCGACGTGCGGCGGCGTCAGGGTGTGGAGCCTGTACGTGCCCAACGGGCGCGAACTGAGCGATCCGCACTACACCTACAAGCTCGACTGGCTCGCGACGCTCCGTGAGGACGCCCGCAAGTGGCTCGACTCGGACCCCAGCGCACAGATCGCGCTCGTCGGCGACTGGAACGTCGCGCCCACCGACGACGACGTGTGGGATCCCTCGTTCTTCGAGGGCAAGACCCACGTCTCGCAGCCCGAGCGCGCCGCGTTCGACGCGATCGTCGACGCCGGGTACGCGGACGTCGTCCGCCCGTACACACCGGGCCCCGGCGTCTACACGTACTGGGACTACACGCAGCTGCGTTTCCCCAAGCGCCAGGGCATGCGGATCGACTTCGTGCTGGCGTCGCCGGCGCTCGCGGAACGCGTCACCGACGCGTCGATCGACCGTGACGAGCGCAAGGGCAAGGGCGCGAGCGATCACGCTCCGGTGATCGTCGACCTCTCCTGACCTGCGGTCACGAGGCGGCGTCGGCCTCCTGCGGGTGCGCGTCCAGGTAGCGCTGGACATACGTGCAGACGGGGTCGACCGTCCAGCCGTGATCGCGGGCGTGCGCGAGCGCGCCCGCGACCAGCAGCGACGCGAGGCCGCGGTGGCCGTACTCCTCGCGGACGACGGTGTGCATGAACGCGATCGGGGCGTCGTCGTGCACCGCGCCGTGATGTTCGGAGCCGTCGCGATAGCCGAGGATGCCGACGAGTTCGGTGCCCAGCCACAGCTCGAATCGCTCGTGTTCGGGTGAGTCGACGACGGAGGCGCTCCGGATCGCCGCCTCGTCGACCCCGCCGGGGGTCTCGCGCGACGTCGGTACGGGGCCGCGCGTCTGCAAAATGTGATCCACGCCACTCATGTAACCAGTTTCCCCTCGCTCGTGCTTCTCGAAGGTTCCCGGGTGCAGCAGTGCTCCCGCCGTCCACGGTCCCCGGGACGTCGCCGCGACGCAAGCCCCGACACGTGAATCTGTAGTGTCACCTGTGTGAATCTGCTGCCTCTCGCCCCGCCCGGCACCACGCCTGTCCGAGCGCTCACGATCGCAGGGACGGATTCGGGCGGCGGTGCGGGAATCCAGGCCGACAGCCGGACGATGGCGATGTGCGGCGTCCACGCGTGCGTCGCGGTCGCCGCGGTGACGGTGCAGAACACGGTGGGCGTCACCGGTTTTCACGAGATCCCGCCCGAGACGGTCGCCGATCAGGTGCGCTCGGTCGTCGGCGACATCGGCGTGGCGGCGGCCAAGACCGGGATGCTCGCGTCGACCGCGATCATCGACGCCGTCGTCGACGTGTGCACCGAACTCGGAATCGGACGGGGCGGTGCGATCCCGCTCGTCGTCGATCCCGTGTGCGCCTCGATGCACGGCGATCCGCTCCTCCACGAGGAGGCGCTCGACGCCGTCCGCACCCGGCTCGTCCCGCTCGCCACGATCGTCACGCCGAACCTCGACGAGGTGCGGCTCATCACCGGGATCGAGGTCGTCGACGACGCGTCGGCGCGGCGTGCTGCCGGTGCACTGCACGACATGGGCGCGCAGTGGGCGATCGTCAAGGGCGGGCATCTGCGGACGTCGGAGCGCAGCACCGACCTGCTGTTCGACGGCGAACGGTTCCTCGAGTTCGACACTCCCCGCATCCCGACGGGCAACGACCACGGCGGCGGCGACACGCTCGCGGCGGCACTCGCGTGTGCCCTCGCACACGGCTACTCCGTCCCGGACGCCGTCGAGTTCGCGAAGGAGTGGGTCACCCGCTGCCTCGAGGCCGCCTACGACCTCGGCGCCGGGCACGGCCCCGTCTCTCCGCTGTGGCGGCTGCAGGCCTGATCAGGGGTTCGGCACCGATCAGGAACGGGTGAGCCGCCAGATTCCCAGATCCGACGGCACGCCGCGCGGGACGCTCGCGAACAGCCCACGGCGCCACGGCCGCGCCCGGACGGAGAGATTCGCGAGCGTGTCGGCGTCGAGTCCGTCGAGCGTCGCCGACGACGCGACGACGTCACCGCTTCCCGCGAGCCCCATCATGCGTGCGGCGATCGTGACGTCGACGCCGAGCCAGTCGTCGCCGACCCGCCGCGGCAGCCCCGTGTGCATTCCGACGCGCATGTGCGGCCGATAGCCGTCGCATTCGATACGCGAGAGCCGGTCGCGGGCGTCGAAGACGGCGTCGACGGCACGATCGGGCGAGACGAAGGCCGCCATGAGGCCGTCGCCCATGCGTTTGACGATCTGCCCACCGCGCTGCTGCATGGGCGGCTCGACGGCGCGCGCGACGTCGCGCAGGAGCTGGAGGGTCGACGCGTCACCCGCGTCGAGCGACCACGTCGAGAACGCGACGAGATCGGTGAAGACGATCGTGACCTCTGCGGTGCCCCGGCCTCGGCCGATGCGTTCGAGCGCGGCCTGCCACACCTGCAGTGCGCCGAGACTCGCTTCCTTCGAGACGCCGGCGCGATCGGAGGTCAGCCGGTCGGCGATGCGGGCGACGGCGCGGGCGCTGCCGGGGCCCGCGGTCGAGAGCGGGTCCCCGAAGCCCGGATCACCGGGCAACGCGCGACGCATCCGTCGCACGCCCCCGACGAAACGCGGATTGCGGTCGAGGTCACCGAGCCGCGCGAGCACCCGCGAGGGCACCGAGGTGGGCGGTTCCTCCCGCTCGTCCTCGGGTGCGTGCTCGGGCTCGATTGCTTCCGACTCGGCCACGAGGCTGAGTTAACGATGCGTCACACGAACGGGCACCTCGTCGGCAGGCGATCACTCACCGCCGTCGCGCGCCTGTGTCCTCGCCTCGCCCGACGGCACGCCGTCGGGACCCTCGACGGACAGCGCGTAGGCCGCGACGCCGTACGCGACGGCACTGCCGTTGACCCCCAGCGCCTCGGTGTCCAGCGCGGCGAGCGTGTCGCCGGGGGTGTGGTAGTTCCGGTCGTACGGCACGTCGGCCTCGCCGCCCCACATCGCCGCCTGCTCCGGCGTCTTGACGTCGTCGGCGCCGCTGAACACGCCGCCCGAGGGGATCCCCTTCGCGATGAAGGCGCCGTAGTCGGAACGGCCGTCGAAGTCGGTGCCCGCGGCCTCGATGCCCTGCTCGCTCAGGTACCGCACGAAGGTGCGCTCGATCGCGTCGGACCCCGCCGGGCCGGGCCCCTCGCCCTGTGCGTCCGAGTCGTCGCCGTCGTACGTGAGGTAGCCGGCGTTCTCGGAACCGAGCATGTCGAAGTTGAGGTAGAGCGCGATGTCGGCGAGTTCCTCCTCGCTCAGCGCCGCCACGTACTCGTCGGATCCCACGAGACCCAGTTCCTCCGCGCCCCAGAACGCGAACCGGACGGCGTTGGTCACGCCGGGCTCGGCGCCGAGTTGCTTCGCCGATTCGAGGACAGCCGCGACGCCCGTGCCGTTGTCGTTGATGCCGGGGCCGTCCGGGACGGAGTCGAGGTGGGCGCCCACCATCACGACGTCCTCGGTCGATCCGGTCGCCGTCTGGGCGATGACGTTGCGGCTCGTGCGCTCCTCCGTCGTGGTGTCGAGCACGAGCGTCACCTCGCCGACCGCGGCGGCGAGCGCGGCCCCCTCGGCCTGCCCGATGCCGCCGGTGGGGATGCGGGCCGCGGCGGGATCGCCGAGCGTTCCGCCCGTGAGCGGCTCGGGGGCGTTGTTCGCGACGATCACGGCGGCCGCGCCGCGTTCGGCGGCGATCGACTGCTTGTCGGCGAACGGGCACACACCGCGCGTCACGAGGACGACCGCACCCGCGACGTCGAGGCCGTCGTAGTCGGTTGCCTCGCAGCCGGGGGTCTCGTCGTCCGGCGCGGCGACGAGCCGGCCCGTGATGCCGTCGGGGCCCGTCGACGGCGAGTACGACAACGCGACGACGGGGACGTCGCCGGACGGCGCGCGCAGCGACTCGGCCGCGACCGTGAAGTCGGTGAAGGAGAACTCGGGCGTCTCGACGTCGAATCCCGCGCCCCGCAGCTGTTCCGCGACGTAGTCGACGGAGGCGTCGTATCCCGAGGTCCCGGCCGCGCGGTTGCCGTCGTTCTCGGCGGCGATGCGCTCGAGTTCTTCGAGGTGACCCGTCAGCGCGGGAGTGGTGACGGACGACGCGAACTCGGCGGCATCGAGCTGCTCGGCGGCCTCGGGCTGCGACTCGGCTTCGGAGCACGCGGCCGTCGACACGGACAGGAGCGCTCCGGCGAAAACCGCTGCCAGCGCTGTGCGGGTGGTCGGCATGCGCAGGACCGTACCAGTCGGCCGACTTGTCCGCGCTCCACGCGAATGCCGCAATGTCACAGCGTGTGCATCGACCACTGGAACCGAAGCGAGCGCACATACTGTGACATTGCGGCAGAAGGGAGGGGGTGGGGGTCAGGCGTCGCGGCGGTCGACGACGAACAGTGCCGCGCCGAACACGACGAACACGAAGACCGCGAAGTAGATCAGCGAACCCCAAGGGCCCCAATGGAACTCGACTGTGCCGCCCGCACCGAGGAAGTTGTTGATGTTCGTGAACGGGAGGAACGGCATGATGTCGCGGCCGGTCTCGCCGAACAAGTTGAACAGACTCTCGATGAGCAGCGGCCACAGCAACAGCAGGGCGATCGCACCGGCCGTCTGACGCAGCAGTGCACCCACTCCTACCGCGAGGATCACGGCGAGCAGTGCGTAGATCGGAATGCCGTACACGGCACGCCAATCCGCGCCCGTCGAGAGCGACAGGTTCGCCCCGGCATCCGCTCCGGCGGTCGCCTTCGCGATCGCGTAGGCGCCGAAGGTGAGTACGATCGTCAGGACCGCGGAGAACACTCCGAGCAGTCCGGCCTTCGCCACGAGCACCGACGAGCGGTTCGGAATCGCCTGGAAGGTCGTGCGAACGACCCCGAACCGGTATTCGCTCGTCACCGCCAGCGCCGCCAGGATCATGAGCACCGTGATACCGAATCCCGAGACACCGCCCAGAGTGTCGGGCAACGCGGGAAGATACGGCTCGAACGTGGGCTGGTCACCACGCGCGACCATGTCGTTGTAACTCTGCAGTCCCGAGTTCGCGCTGAACCCCACGAGCCCGGCGAACCCGAGTCCCAGAACCACCACGATCGCCGTGCACCACCACGGCGAGCACACCGAGGTCAGCTTGATGCGTTCCGCTGCGAGAACCGTCATCAGAGGGCACCACCCATCACGTCGTCGAGGCCGGCGGCGTGGTACTGCACGTCCTCGCCGGTGATCTTCATGAACGCCTCCTCGAGAGAGCCGCGCTGCGAGGCGAGTTCGTGGAGGACGAGGCCCTTGCCCGCTGCGATCTCGCCGATCGCATCGGTGGTCGACCCGGCGACGAGCAGTGCCGGAATCTCGCCGGCGTCGTCGCGCACCGACAGGCCGGCGGCCTCGAACGCGCTGCGGAGCCCTGCGAGTTCGGGACCGCGCACGCGGACCGACGCCTCGGACGAACGCTGTACGAAGTCGTCGACGGTGGTGTCGGCGATCAGCTTGCCCCGGCCGATCACGACGAGCCGCTGCGCCGTGAGCGACATCTCCGACAGCAGGTGGCTCGACACGAGGACGGTGCGGCCCTCGGCGGCGAGCGACTGCATGAACCTGCGGATCCAGTGGATACCCTCCGGATCGAGTCCGTTCACGGGCTCGTCGAACAGCAGGACCTTCGGGTCACCCAGCAGCGCGGCGGCGAGTCCGAGCCGCTGCGACATGCCGAGCGAGAAGCCGCCCGCCTTCTTGCCCGCGACCTCGGTGAGCCCGACGAGCCGCAGCACCTCCTCGACGCGCGACTTGGGGATGCCGTTCGACGCCGCCATCCACTGCAGATGTGCGCGGGCCGAGCGGTTGGGATGCACCCACTTCGCGTCGAGCAGGGCTCCCACGGTGTGCAGTGGCTGCTTCAGCTGCCGGTACGGCACACCCTCGACGAGCGCCTCCCCGCTCGTCGGGCGGTCGAGCCCCAGAATCATGCGCATCGTCGTCGACTTGCCGGCGCCGTTCGGGCCGAGGAAGCCGGTGACGATCCCCGGTTGCACGGTGAACGTGAGGTCGTCCACCGCCTTCGTCGCTCCGAAGGACTTGGTCAGTCCCTTCACTTCGATCATGATCGAGAGTCTGCCGCATCGAACGGGCTCGCACATCGGGCCACGGGATGATTCGGGGTCGTTCTGGGGGCCGACGCAGCGCGAATCGTGCAGCGGCATCGGGGAGAACCCCGAGAACCTCGGTGGAAAACCCCGAGGACCCTGGGGGCGGACGTCTGCCCTGTGGTCAGGACGACGCTTGCGCCCAGAATCGCTTGGGGATGCGGCCCGCCTGCGCGGCCTGTCGTCCCGCCGTCACGGCGTGCCGCATCGCGGACGCCATCACGGGCGGGTTCTTGGCCCGCGTGACGGCGGTCGCGAGCAGCACGGCGTCGCAGCCGAGTTCCATCGCGAGCGCGGCGTCGCTCGCCGTGCCGATGCCGGCGTCGAGGATCACGGGGACACCCGCGCGCTCGACGATCATCTCGATGTTGTGCGGGTTCGCGATCCCGAGGCCGGTCCCGATGGGCGAGCCGAGCGGCATGACGGCGGCACACCCGATCTCCTCGAGCCGGTGCGCGAGCACCGGGTCGTCCGTCGTGTACGGCAGGACGACGAAGCCGTCGTCGACGAGGCGCTCCGCGGCGTCGACGAGTTCGATCGCGTCGGGCAGCAGGGTGCGCTCGTCGGCGATCACCTCGAGCTTGACCCAGTTCGTGCCGAGCGCTTCGCGCGCGAGTTGCGCGGTCAGGACTGCCTCGGCGGCGCCCCGGCACCCCGCCGTGTTCGGCAGCAGCGCGATGTCGAGTCGCCTGAGCAGATCGAGGACGCCGGTGCCGCGGGCCGCGTCGACACGCCGCATCGCGACGGTCGTCAGTTCTGTTCCGGACGCGACGAGCGCATCCTCGAGGACGGCGAGGTTCGCGGCGCCGCCCGTGCCCATGACGAGCCGCGAGTCGAACGAGCGGCCCGCGATCACGAGCGGATCGCCTTGTGCTGCTGCGGATGTGGTGGTGTCGGCCGTCTCGCGTGTCGGTGACGACGTCATGTCAGCCTCCCTGTACTGCGGTGAGAATCTCGATCTGCCAGCCGCGTTCGATCGGCCGGTCCCAGCGCGTGCGCGGATGCACCGCGCCGTCGACGGCGACGGCGATGCCCTTGGTCGGCAACGAGAGCCGTTCGAGCAGTTCGAGAATCGTGATCGCGGTGTCGAACTCGTGGTCCTCCCCGTTGACGGTGACGCCGACGGGGATCGTGGTGGGGCTGTCGGTCATGTCGTCCTCCGATTCGTCACGGGATGGCCGGTCGCGTACATCGTGTCCGGTGTCGTCCTGTCCATCGTCCTCACCGTGCCGGGACGGCGAACCGCGTGGGTGACGCGGGCGCCATCTCGGGCAGTTCGTCGCCCGCGAGCGCGGCGACGACGGCGTCGGCGGTGACCGGCGTCATGAGTATTCCGTTGCGGCCGTGTCCCGTCGCCACGACGACGCGATCGGACACCGCGCCGACGATGGGGATGTTGTCGGGCGAGCACGGCCGGAGCCCTGCCGCCGCCTCGTGGAACTCGTACTCGCCGATCGCGGGCATGAGCGCCTCGGCGTCGGCGACGAGGTCGCGGACGCCCGCGACGGTGACCTGCGTGTCCTCGCCCGCTTCGAGTTGCGTCGCACCGACGACGATCCCGTCGGCGCGCGGGACGAGATACGCGGGCCTTCCGTGCACGACGCCGCGCACCGTGCGCGTGGGTGCGGGTGTGACTCCGGGGCGCGCCCGCAGTCGCAGGATCTCGCCCTTGACGGGCCGCACCTGTAGGCCGGGCCACAGCCGCGCGCTCGCGTGTCCGGCCGCGAGCACGACGCGGTCGCTCTCGAGTGCGTCGAGGTCGGCGACCTGCTCGCCTCGGATCTCGACGCCCGCGTCGGCGGCGGCGCCGCGCAGGGCCGTCAGGAGTGCGCGATTGTCGACGGCGGATTCGCCGTCGGTGAGCAGCCCGAGCCGGATGCCGCGCGCGAGCATCGGTTCGTGCTCGCGCACCTCGCGGCGGGTGAGCACGCGCGCCGTCCGGCCGGCGCGCCCCAGGAACTCGGCGATGGTGTGAAGGTCCTCGGCGTCGGCGGCGTCGAGCGCCACGGTGAGCGAGTCGGTCGTCGTGAAGAGAGAGAGCCCGCTCGCGCGTTCGAGTTCGCCGCCGAATCCGGGCCACCGGTCGAGCGACGCCGCGCCGACCGCGAGCGCGGCCTCCTCGCCGGGCCAGCCCTCCGAGAGCGGTGCGAGCATTCCACCCGCGACGTGGCTGGCGCCCGACCCGACGGCGGGGTCGTGGAGTGTCACGTGCCAACCGGCCTGCGCGGCGCGCCACGCGCACGCGAGACCGATGACACCGCCGCCGACCACGCTCACCGTGGCTCCGCTGTTCGAGTGCATCACGATCACCTCACTTCCCACGCCGGCATGATCCGGTTCGGGTACGACGGTCGGGTTCGGCGCGAACCCCTCTCAGCCCCGCGATCCGGGGACTCCCGTGTCAGTAGTTCCACCACAGAGGCTACCTTTTACGCCGTGACACCCTCCCCTCCCCGTCGCAGCGACGATCGTCGTGCCCGGCTCGCCGATGCGCGCCTCTACCTGTGCACGGACGCGCGCCGCGACACCGGTGACCTCGAGCGTTTCGTCGACTCCGCGCTGGCCGGCGGCGTCGACATCGTGCAGCTGCGCGACAAGGGCTCGGAGGGCGAGAAGCGATTCGGTCCGCTCGAGGCGAAGGACGAACTGCTCGCGCTCAGCATCCTCACCGAGGCCGCGCGCCGTCACGGTGCGCTCGTCGCGGTGAACGATCGCGCCGATCTCGCGCTCGCGGCCGGTGCCGACGTGCTCCACCTGGGCCAGGACGATCTCCCCGTCCCCTACGCCCGCACCGTCGTGGGACCGGACGTCGTCATCGGGCGCTCGACCCACAATCGCGCGCAGGCGAGCCTCGCGGCGATCGAGGAGAGCGTCGACTACTTCTGCACCGGACCCGTGTGGACGACGCCGACCAAGCCCGGACGCTCCGCCGCGGGTATCGACCTCGTGCGGGCGACCGCGGAGGCCGGTCCCTCGCGCCCCTGGTTCGCGATCGGCGGTATCGACGAGGATCGTCTCGACGACGTGCTCGACGCCGGTGCGACCCGCGTCGTCGTCGTGCGGGCGATCACGCAGTCCCGCGATCCGCGCGCGGCGGCGGCGAGGATCGCCGAGAAGCTGCACGGCTGACCGAACCGCCGTGTCCGGCCAGGCCCGCCGTCAGTCCAGCGCGGAGGGCGGAAGCGTGACGGTTCGCGCCGAGCGTCCCGCGTCCCCACCGACGACCGCCGTGAGATCCCTGCCCGCGGCCTCGCCTTCCCCGCCCGTGAGTTCCTCGATCCCGGTGAGCCAGCCGAAACCGCCGCCCGGCAGCACGACGGTGCGCGCCCCCGCACGCGGCAGCGGCGGCGGGGCGAGCACGCGGACCGGCTCGGCGCGCAGCAACGGCCAGCTCGCCGCGAAGCCCGTGTGCAGCGGCAGCAGCTCGACCTCGGCCTCCGGGACCCAGCGCAGCTCCAGGCTTTCGCGGTTCGCGACCGTCTTCAGCAGTGCCTCGCTGTCCGCGACGACCGTCGTGTAACTCCACACGTCGCGGATGTCCGTCGTGACGCGTTCGGCGCGCACGCGGACGAGAGTCTCGTCGAGACCCGCCTCCTCGAACGCTTCGCGCAACGCCGCCGCGGTGGCGCTCTCGTGGGAGTCGCGGGCGCCGCCGGGGAGCCCCCACGTTCCGCCCTGATGGCTCCATTGCGCACGATGCTGCAGCAGGACGGCGGGCCCGGCATCGCCGAGCGGAGCCCGCACGAGCAGGCCTGCAGCACCGAAACGGCCCCAGTGCCGCACGCCGTCGGGGCCGTATGCCCAGCCGTCCCCGTCCCCGTGCATCGCCGTCTCCCTCGCCGTGGTTGCCTGCACCCTAGCGGCTCGCGCATCCCGCGCGCCCGCGCGGCGTCCGGGCACCGGGCATCGAACCGCCGGGCCGCCACGCGCCCGGGTGACCGCCCCCGCCGGGGCTCCGCTTATATGCTGCCCAGAGGGAGACCGAGCAGCGAGAGCGCGCGAGCGGAAGGGTCTGGACGTGGTTCTGCGGGAAGCGCCGTCGATCGAACCGCGGGGTCGGTCGCGCACGCCCGACGCGGACGGGGACACGAGCGGTGCACGCCGGGCCGAGGCACGAATCTTCGCGGGATCGACGCCCGCGCGGCTGACGGCGCTCGCGGTCGCACTCGCGCTCGTCGTCCTGGCCGCCGGCGCGATCACGATGCGGGAGGTCGGGGGCCGCCAGGACACGCTGCACTCGCTGCTCGCCGACGCCGAACCGCTCGCGTACTCGGCGCAGCGGCTCTACAGCGCACTGTCCGTCGCGGATGCCGCGGCCGCGACGGCCTTCCTCGCGCGTGGCCTCGAGCCCACCGACGTGCGGGCGAACTACTCCAACGCGATCGCGATCGCCTCGGGCGAGATCGTCTTCGCGTCGAGCGGTCTCGCGGAGGGCGACGCCACGAGCCGCGAACTGCTCGCGACGGTCTCGGAGGGCCTGTCCGTCTACACGGGTCTCGTCGAGACTGCGCGCGCCAACAATCGCAGCGGCAATCCCGTGGGCACGTCCTATCTCGGGTCGGCGTCGGCGCAGATGCAGACCCGGATCCTGCCGGCGGCGCAGGCACTGCACGAACGCCAGCAGGAGCGGATCGCGCAGATCCAGCGGTCGTACTCGAGCGCGCCGTGGCTCGCGATCTCGGTGCCCGCTGCCGCGCTTCTCCTGCTCGTCGCGGCGCAGGTGTTCCTCGCGGTGCGGACGCGCAGGCGGTTCACCCCGGCGCTCGTCGTCACGACGGTGGCGACGGCGGTGCTGCTGGTCTGGCTCATGGGCGCGGGGCTGCTGTCGGCGGTGGCCGCCGCCCGCGCGCACGCTCAGGGCGCCGGGCCGCTCAGCGAGCTGACGGCGGCACGCATCTCCGCGCAGCAGGCGCGCGCCGACGAGACGCTCGGGCTGGTGCGCCGCGACGGCGAGGACGCGTACGACGCCGACTTCGACCGGCTCACCGCCGACATCGGACGGCTGCTCGCCGAGTACGGCGAGGACGGCACCCGTACGGTCGCGATCGAGGAGGTCGACCGGGCGTCGGCGGCGTTCTCGGGGTGGCTCGACGCACATCACCGGATCCGAGAGCAACTGTCGACGGGCCAGTTCCAGCCCGCCGTCGACATCGCGACGGGTCCCGGTCCCGCCGATTCGTCGGCGACCTTCGATCAGCTCGATAGCGCGCTGGGCGACGCCATCGAAGCCGCGCGGCAGACGGGCCGCGACAGCATCGGATCGGCCTCGAACGCCCTGACGGCCCTCTCGGGTGGCGCCATCGTGCTCACGTCCGTGGGCGTGGCCGGCATCGTCGTCGGGATCTGGCCTCGGCTGCGGGAGTACCGGTGATCTCCGTGCGCGGCCGCTCGGCGGCCCCGATCCGCGGCCGTTCCGCGCGGCCTTCGCTCGCGGCCGCGACCCTCGCGGCGCTCGCCCTCGTGAGCGGGTGCGGCTACGTCGAGGGCTCACCGCCACCGTCGGGCCCGGTGCAGTCGCAGGCCGAACCGCCGCTGCCCCCGGGCGCGACCGTCCACCCGGGACCGCAGACGCCCTCACCCGAACGGTCCTGCGCGAACCTCACGGCGAGCCTGCCACCGCTGACCGACCCACCGCAGGTGCCGACCCCGACGGTCGGCGAGATCCGCGCCCGCGGGCGGCTGATCGTCGGGCTCGACACCGGCAGCAACCTCATGAGCTTCCGCGATCCCGCGAGCGGCACCGTGCAGGGCTTCGACGCCGACATCGCCCGCGAGGTGGCGCGCGATCTGTTCGGCGACCCCGAGCGCGTCGAGTTCCGGCTGCTCACATCCGCCGACCGGCTGCGCGCGCTCGAAGCGGGCGACGTCGACATCGTCGTCAAGACGATGTCGATCACGTGCGAACGACGCGAGCACGTGAGCTTCTCGACGGAGTACTTCGAGGCGAACCAGCGGATCGCCGTCATCGAGGGCTCGACGGTCGCCGGCCCGGCCGATCTCGCCGGACGCCGGGTGTGCGTGGTCGACGGAACGACCTCGCTCACGCGCATCGGCGCGATCGCCCCCACGGCGACGATCGTCTCGGTCCCGATGTGGTCGGACTGTCTCGTGCTGCTGCAACAGCAGCAGGTCGACGCCGTGAGCACCGACGACACGATCCTGGGCGGGATGATCACGCAGGACCCGTACCTCAAGATGGTCGGGCCCAGCCTCGGCGCCGAGCCGTACGGCGTCGGGATTCCGCCGGGCGACGACGACATGGTCCGGTTCGTCAACGCGACGCTCGAGCGGATCCGCGCCGACGGAACGTGGATGTCGATGTACAACCGCTGGCTCTGGATCCTCGGTCCCGCGTTCGGCCCGCCGACGCCCGTCTACGGAGACGTGCCGTGACGCGCGACCGCGAGACGCCGGACGAGAACCGCAGCGAGGAGGACGACGCCGCGGGCACGGGCTCGGCGGAACTCGCGTCGACGCAGGCCGGCGCCTACGTCCCGACCCAGGCCGCCGCCGGACCCCAGCTGTCCGTCCCCACCCAGGCTGCCGGGCTCGCCCCGACCCAGGCCGCGGAGACGCGCACGCCGTCGGGTCCGCGGGGCAGCGGCCGGTCGTCGCGGCCCCGCAGCAGGGGACGCCGCGAACTGCATCTCGCGGGCGGGCTCGTCGACGTGCCCGTCCCCACCCCGCCCGATCCCACCGACGCCGTGATGAAGGATCCGCGGGTCCCCGAGCACAAGCGCTGGTGCTGGCGGTGCGGCAAGCCCGTCGGGCGCGGCAGGCCGGGACCGCAGTCGGGCGTGTGCGCGTACTGCGGGACACCGTTCGACTTCCGGCCCGCGCTGCGTCCCGGCGACCTCGTCGGCGGGCAGTACGAGGTGATGGGCTGCCTCGCGTACGGCGGCCTGGGGTGGGTGTATCTCGGCATCGACCGCAACGTGAGCGACCGCTGGGTCGTCCTCAAGGGCCTGCTCCACTCGGGTGACGCCGAGGCGCAGGCCGTCGCGATGTCGGAACGCGAGTTCCTCGCGGAGGTGACACATCCGGGGATCGTCCAGATCTTCAACTTCGTCGAGCACCCGACCCAGGACGGCGCGCCGATCGGGTACATCGTCATGGAATACGTCGGCGGCACGTCGCTCCGCGACGTCCTCGGCCAGTGCACACCGCCCGCCCGGATTCCCGTGGAACAGGCGATCGGCTACGTCCTGGGCGTCGTGCCGGCGCTGTCCTATCTGCATTCGATGGGGCTCGTCTACAACGACCTCAAGCCCGAGAACATCATGGTCACCGACGAGTCGATCGTCCTGATCGATCTCGGGGCCGTGTCGCAGATCGGCAGCTACGGCTATCTCTACGGGACGCCCGGCTATCAGGCACCCGAGATCGTGCGGACCGGGTCGACCCCCGCGACCGACATCTACACCGTGGGCCGGACGCTCGCCGTCCTCGTCCTGAAGATGCCGATGAAGCACGGCAAGTACCTGCCGGGCCTGCCCGAGTCGGCGCCGCTGCTCGCCGAGCATCCGTCGCTGCGGCTGTTCCTCGAACGCGCGATCGACGAGAACCCCGCGAACCGGTTCGCGTCGATCGACGAGATGGCCGAACAGCTCACCGGCGTGCTGCGCGGGATCCTCGCGCAGCAGACGGGCGAGGAGCACCCCGGCCTGTCGACCGTGTTCAGCCGCTCGCGCACGACGTTCGGGACCGACGTCGTCGTCGCGCCCACGGACGTGTACGTCGACGGCATCCGCCGCGACACCCGGCTCGACGTCGCCGAGGTCACCCGCGCGCTTCCGGTTCCCCTCATCGACCCGACCGACCCCAACGCGCGGCTGCTCACCGCGACGATTCTCAGCGAGCCGCAGCAGACGCTCGACGCGATCGCGCAGGTCCGTGCGGAGGGGCTCGAACACGCCGCCGACGAGGCCGATCCGGCACGTGCGCACGACGCCCGCGAGGCGGAGCTGCTCTCGCGCGAACTCACCGTCGCCGAGGCGAAGGCACACATCGACCTCGGCGAGCCCGGCGCGGCGCTCGAACTGCTCGCGGGCCTCGAGGCCGAACTCGGCCGGCACTGGCGCACCGACTGGTTCACGGCGACGGCGTCGCTCGCCCAGGGCGATCTCCCGACCGCCGCGGAGCGTTTCGAGGCGGTGCGCCGCGCGATGCCGGGTGAACTCGCCCCGAAACTCGCGCTCGCGGCGACCGCCGAGCTGACGCTCCAGCACGGCAAGGGCGACGATCCCGACTCGCTGCGCGAACTCGCCGAACGCGCGTACGGCGCGGTGTGGCGCACCGACCAGACCGTCGTCAGCGCGGCGTTCGGCTATGCCCGGGCGCTGACGGCCCGGCCCGATGTTCCGGCGGCGGTGCGCGCCCTCGACCGCATCCCGACGACGTCCCGCTTCTACACGATCGGCCGGATGACGGCGATCGTCACACTGCTGTCGGGGCGGCGGATCGCGGACATCGGCGAGCCGTCGCTGCGGGAGGCGGCCCGACGTGTCACGGTGCTGCCGATGCAGGAACGCCGCCGGCTCCAGCTCGAGACGGTCGTCCTCGGCACCGCCCTCGACTGGATCCTCACGGGCAACCGCCCCGCCCATCCCGGGTCGATCCTGGGTGTCGCGTTCACCGAGAACGGGCTGCGCTCGGGTGTCGAGAACTGCCTGCGTTCGCTCGCGCGCCTGACCGACGACCGCGTGCACCGCTATCAGCTCGTGGACCTCGCCAATGGCGTTCGCCCGCGGAGCATGCTCTAGCGTGGTTCTCCGGGGCAGGCCCCGGAGGCAGGCCCGAGGTGCCCGGAAGCGGGGCACCGGAGACCGGCGAGAGGACGAGAATGGCGCAGCGGACCACCGGCGGCGCACACCCCGACGCCGCACCGGCCGCGCGCACCCCCGACGATGCTCCCCCGCGGCTCGCCCGGCGCATCGCGCTCGCGGCGGCCGCGATCGTCCTTGCCGCGACGGCGCTGCGGGTCTGGGTCGCGGCGGCGGGCGGCTTCTACTGGGACGATCTGATCCTCACCGGGCGGTCGGCGACCGTCCCCACTTTCTCGGCCGATTTCCTGCTCTACGACCACGACGGCCACTTCATGCCCGCGGCGTTCCTGCTGGCCGATCTGGCGACGACGCTCGCACCGCTGCAGTGGTGGCTGCCGGCGGTGATGCTCGTCGTGGGGCAACTCGCGGCGTCGGCGGCCGTGGTGCGCCTGCTGTGGGTCGTGATGGGCCCGCGTCCGCTGCTCCTCGCGCCGCTCGTGTTCTACGTGCTGTGCCCCATCACGCTGCCGTCGTTCGCGTGGTGGGCGAACGCGCTCAACTCGCTGCCGCTGCAGTTCGCGCTCGCGTGGGTCGCGGCCGACGCGATGAAGCTCGCGCGCACCGGCGACCGCCGCTACGCGATCTCGGATGTCGTCGTCACGATCGTCGCGCTCGCGTTCTTCGAGAAGTCGGTGCTCGTCCCGTTCGTGGCGTTCGCGACGGTCGCGCTCGCCTATCACGTCGACGGCGTCGCACGCGCGTTCCGGACGGCCCTGCGGCGCTGCGCGGCGCTGTGGATCCCGACCGCCGTCGTTCTCGCGGTGTGGGCGCTGGTGTACCTCACCGTGACGGACTCGCGCGTCGAGAGCGATCACCTGGGCAACGCGCCGGGGTTCGTGCACCATGCGACGTCGCTGGGGCTCGTGCCGACCTTCCTCGGCGGGCCGTGGCTGTGGGACCGGTGGCCGCCGAGCCCGCCGTGGGCGACGCCGCCGACGGCGCTCGTGATCGGCGGCTGGGTCGTGCTCGCCGCGGCGGTGATCGGGTCGATCGTCCACAAGCGCCGCGTCGCGCCGGTGTGGATCGCGGCCGCCGCCTACGTCGCCGCGTCCGAGCTCGCGATGGTGCTCACCCGTGGCTCGGACCTCGCGGCCTACGAGCTGGCGCAGACGCTGCGCTATCTCGCCGATTCCGCCGTCGTGCTCGTCGTTCTCGCCGCGCTGATCGCGCGGGCACCACGCCGTTCCGAACGCCCGCGCGAGCCCCGATCGGGCGGTCTCGTCGCACTCACGACGGTCGCGGTCGTCGCGTTCGCCGTCTCGAGCGTGCTGTCGACGATCACCTTCGTCGGCCGCTGGGAGAACAACCCCACCAACCCGTATCTCGCGAACGCGCGGGTCTCGCTCGCCGAGCATCGCGACGTCCCGCTGCTCGACCATCCCGTGTCGCTGTGGGTGCTCGTCCCCGTCGCGACGCCGTACAACTCGGCGAGCCACGTCTTCGGGCCGCTCCCCGACCGGCCCGAGTTCGCCGACTCCACGCCGCAACTGCGCCAGCTCGACGACGACGGAATGCTCGTCGAGGCCGTCGTCTCCGACACCCGCACCATTCCGCAGGGCCCGGTTCCCGAGTGCGGGTTCCGCGTCGAACGCACCCCCGACGGCGTCGCCGGCGACACGACGATCCCGCTCGACGGGCCGCTGCTCGACTGGGAGTGGACGGCGCAGCTGAACTACTTCGCCTCGACCGCGGGCGACGTCGACGTGCGGCTCGACACCGGCGACACCGTCACGGTGCCCGTCGAGGCGGGGCTGAACCAGGTGTTCGTGCGGCTGATCGGCGGCGGCGACGCGCTGCACGTGGAGCCGACGACGCCGGGTCTCGCGCTGTGCGTCGGCTCGGGTCCGGTCGGCACCGTCGCACCCACGACCGAACGGGTGCGATGACGGCGACCGAACCCGCACCACAGGCAGCACCCTCACACCGCGTCGCATCGTGGACGGGTGTCCGCGCGTTCGCCGCGCTGCTCGTCGTCGCGACCCACGTTGCGTTCTGGACGGGGAACTACGGCGACGACGCGAGCGGGCTGCTGTTCGCGCGGCTCGAGGTCGGCGTGACGATCTTCTTCGTGCTGTCGGGATTCCTGCTCACCCGCCCGTGGGTCACCGCGATCTCGCGCGGCACCGACTCGCCCTCGACGGCACGCTATTTCGCGCACCGCCTACGCCGTGTACTGCCCGCGTACTGGATCACCGTCGTCGCCGCGTACGGCATCTACACCCTGCGCGACGTCGAGCCCGCGGGGCGCAGCGTCGAGGGCTTCGTGCGGACGACGACGTTCACGCAGCTGTACGAGTTCGGGCACTTCCATCAGGGCCTGACCCAGATGTGGAGTCTCGCGGTCGAGGTCGTGTTCTACCTCGTGCTGCCCGCCGTCGTGTGGCTCGTGTTCTCGCTCGTGTGCCGGCAGCGGTGGCGGCCCGGCCTCGCGACAGCGGCGCTGTCGGTGCTCACGCTGGTCAGTCCGCTGTGGGTGGTGTTCACGCACGACGCGAGCACCTTCGGGGGTCCGCTCGATCCGACGGCGCGCATGTGGTTCCCCGCCTTCGCGGCATGGTTCCTCGCCGGTGTCGCTCTCGCCGTCGCGGCAGAGCACGTGCGCCGCGAACCCGGTGTGCGGGCCCCGAATCCGTACCTGCTGCTCGGCGGCGGGCTCGTCGCGTTCGTCCTCGCGTGCACGCCCGCCGCGGGCGAGGCGACCATCGTGCCGTCCGACGCGGGCGCCGCGATCACGAAGACCTTCCTCTACGGCGCGAGCGCGACCGCACTGATCGCGGCGCTCGTCGTGGGCGAGCGCCCGTCGATCGTGGCCCGCGTCCTCGGTTCACGGCCCGCCGTATGGCTCGGCGCCATCTCGTACGAGATCTTCCTCGTGCACCTCGTCGTGCTCGAGCTCGCGATGAGCGTCCTCGGGTATCACGTCTTCGGCGGGAACCCGCTGGTGCTGTTCACGGTCACCGTCGCCGCGTCGATCCCGATCGCGTGGCTGCTGCACCGCGTGACGCGGCCGCTCCTACCGGGAGCCGCGGACGAGCGTCGCCGCCGCGCGCGCGATGGCGAGTTCCTCGTCGGTGGGGATCACGAGGAGCGCGGTCGCGCTGCCGTCGGCACCGATGTGCCGCTCGCCGCTCCCCGAGGCGTTCCGGTCCGGGTCGACGACGATGCCGAACGGCTCGAGTCCCTGCAGGATCGCGGCGCGCAGCGCGGGGACGTTCTCCCCGACGCCCGCCGTGAACGTGATCGCGTCGACTCCCCCGAGTAGCACGAGATACGCCCCGAGGTACTTGCGCGCGCGGTGCACGTAGACGTCCCACGCGAGCTGCGCGTCGGCGTCGCCCTGCTCGATCAGCTCGGTGAGCGCACGGAAATCGTTGACGCCCGCGAGTCCCTTGAGACCCGAGCGGCGATTGAGCAGATCGTCGAGCTCGTCGACCTTCATTCCGGCCTGCCGGTGGAGCTGGAAGAGCACGCCCGCGTCGATGTCGCCGCTGCGCGTGCCCATGACGAGGCCGTCGAGCGGCGTCATCCCCATCGTCGTGTCCTGCGCTCTCCCACCGGAGATCGCGGAGGCCGACGCACCGTTGCCGAGGTGGAACACGATCTGCCGCAGTTCACCGAGCGGACGGCCGAGGACGTCGGCGACGCGCTCGCTCACGTACTGGTGCGACGTCCCGTGGAATCCGTAACGGCGGACCCGATTCTCGCGGGCGACGTCACGGTCGATCGCGAATGTCGCTGCGGCGGCGGGCAGATCGTGGAAGAAGGCGGTGTCGAAGACCGCGACCTCCGGGACGCCGGGAAGTGTCGAGCGCAGGATCTCGATACCGACGGCGTTGGCCGGGTTGTGCAGCGGCGCGAGGGCGGAGAGCCGGTGGATCTCGGAGACGACGTGATCGTCGATGAGCACCGGCTCGCCGAAGACGGCCCCGCCGTGCACCACGCGGTGACCGATCGCCGTGAGCGTGTCCGGGTCGAGCACACCCGAGTCGGTGAGCTCGGCGAGCGCGAGTGCGAAACCCGCGCTGTGATCGGCGATCCGCTCGGTGCGTTCGCGCGTCTCACCGCCGGCAGTGCACGACAGCCGTCCCTCGTCCTCGCCGATGCGCTCGACGAGCCCCTTCGCGAGCACGTCTCCCGGCTCGGGGTCGACGAGCTGGAACTTGATCGACGACGAGCCCGAATTGATGACGAGGACAGTGCCGTTCACGCGTCCGTCTCCTTCTTCTGCGCCTGGATCGCGGTGATCGCGACGGTGTTGACGATGTCCTGGACGAGCGCGCCGCGCGAGAGGTCGTTGACGGGCTTGTTCAGGCCCTGCAGCACGGGCCCGACCGCGACGGCGCCGGCGCTGCGCTGCACCGCCTTGTAGGTGTTGTTGCCCGTGTTGAGGTCCGGGAAGATGAAGACCGTCGCCTTGCCCGCGACCGCCGAGCCCGGCATCTTCTTGTCGGCGACGCTCTGCTCGATCGCGGCGTCGTACTGGATCGGTCCCTCGACGAGCAGATCCGGGCGCCGGTCACGGACGAGCGCGGTCCCCTCGCGCACCTTGTCGACGTCGGCGCCGGTACCCGAGTCGCCGGTCGAGTACGAGAGCATCGCGATCCGCGGATCGATGCCGAAGCGCGCTGCGGTCTGCGACGACGAGATCGCGATGTCCGCGAGCTGCTCCGCGGTGGGATCGGGCACGATCGCGCAATCGCCGTACGCGAGAACACGATCCGCGAGGCACATGAGGAAGATGCTCGACACCGTCGACACGTCGGGCGCGGTGCGGATGATCTCGAGCGACGGCCGGATCGTGTGGGCCGTCGTGTGCGCGGCACCCGAGACCATGCCGTCCGCGAGGCCCGTGTGCACCATCATCGTCCCGAAGTACGAGATGTCGGTCATCACCTCACGGGCCCGCTCGATCGTCATGCCCCGGTGCTCACGCAGCCGCGTGTACTCCTGCGCGAACTCCTCGGCGTGGTCGCTCGACGCGGGATCGAGGACGGTCGCGGCGGCGATGTCGACGCCGAGCTCGGCGGCACGCGCCCGTACGGCGGTCTCGTCGCCGAGCAGCGTCAGATCGGCGACGCCGCGGCCGAGGACGCGGGCGGCCGCACGCAGGATGCGGTCGTCGTCACCCTCGGGCAGCACGATGTGGCGGCGCTGCCCGCGCGCGCGATCGATCAGCTGGTACTCGAACATCTGCGGCGTGACGACGGACGGTGTCGCGACC
This sequence comes from Rhodococcus rhodnii NBRC 100604, assembly GCF_001894925.1. Taxonomy (GTDB): domain Bacteria; phylum Actinomycetota; class Actinomycetes; order Mycobacteriales; family Mycobacteriaceae; genus Rhodococcus_F; species Rhodococcus_F rhodnii. The sequence continues at coordinate 55,772 of NZ_BCXD01000002.1, forward strand.
TTCATCCGGTCGAGGAGCGTCTGGGCGTCGACGCGCTGCTCCATGAGCGAGAGCGCGGTGTCGATCTTCTGCTGCGATCCGACGGCGACCTTGCCACGCGTCTGGGCCGCGGCGCGGGCAGTCTCGTACGTGCCGAGCTCGGTCGCGAGAATCGGCAGCCGCGGGTTGAGCGCTTCGATCAGGCGCGCCATCTGCGGGTGCGGCTCGATCCCGCCGTTCATGACGATGCCGGCGAGCGACGGGAACCCCGCGGCGTCGTGCGCGTTGACGAGGGTGAGCAGGACGTCCGAGCGGTCGCCCGGCGCGACGACGACGATGCCGTCGGTGAGCCGTTCGAGGATGTGCTCGGCCGTCATGCCGCCGACCATCACCGACAGCGCTTCACGGCCGAGGAGGTCGGGGTCGCCGCTGTAGAGCTCGGCGTTCGTCGCGTGCTGCAGTTCGAGCATCGTCGGGGCGACGAGCAGCGGCACCTCGGGCAGGCTCCACGCGGGGACGTTCGTCGTCTCCAGTGCGCGGGTGATGTCGTCGAGCCGGTCGGGATCGCAGCGATTGGCGACGACGGCGAGCAGGTGCGCGTGCTGCGATTCGAGCTCGGTCTGGCACAGCTGAGCGAGCTGAGCGATCTCGTCGGGGCTGCGTTCGACGCCGCTGACCGCGAGCAGCACAGAGGCGCCGAGGTTCACGGCGATGCGGGCGTTGTAGCCGAGCTCGCTGGGGCTGGCGACGTCGGTGTAGTCGCTGCCGACGATCACGACGGCGTCGCACTGCGCCGCAACCTCGTGATAGCGCGCGACGATCGTGCCGAGCGCGTTCTCCGGATCCTCGTGCACGTCCTCGTAGGTGACGCCCAGCGCCTGGTCGTACGAGATGTCGGCCGACGTCTGCTCGAGCAGCAGTTCGAGGATGTAGTCCTTCTCGTGCGTCGTGCGCGCGATCGGCCGGAACACCCCGACGCGGGCGGCCGACGCGCACAGCATCTGGAGGACGCCGAGCGCGATCGTGGACTTGCCGGTGTCCCCCTCCGGCGACGCGATGTACACACTCGACGGTTCCGCAGCACCCATGTGTGCAGCCTATCCCCGGTCCGTTCGCCGCCGCGGCCGCCATGCGTGACCTACCGCACCCCTCCGCCTTGTCGGCGCACTGTCACATCGTGCGCACGCAAGCAACGCACACGATGTGACAGTGCGCCACTGAGGCGTGGGGTTACACGGGGGTCAGGTGGCCCCGCCACCCGCAGCGAGCCTCATCATGTCGGTGTCGAGGTCGATTCCGTCGCCGTCGGGGGCGGCGGCGTTGCTGCCGAAGGTGTGCTGATAGCTGCCCCACGACCGCTCGCGGATGCTCTCGTGGACGCCGGCCGTCACGAGCGCGGCGAGCTCACCCGCGACCCGCTCGATGCGCGCCGAGAGTTCGGGCGCACCCCAGTCCTCCGGCGCCGCGAACACCGAGGTCGGGACGGCGAGCGCACGCATGTACGCCATGAGCGGCCGCATCTGGTCGTCGGGGACGAGCGCGTGCCGCGCGGTTCCCGCGGTCGCGGCGAGGGCGACGGGCTTCGCGATGAGCAGGTCGTTGTCGAGGACGTCGACGAACGACTTGAACAGCCCGCTGACCCCGGCCTTGTAGACGGGCGTCGTGAGCACGACGCCGTCGGCGCGCGCGAGCAGGTCGATCGCGTCCTGCAGCTTCTCGCCGGGGATCCCGGAGACGATCGCGGACGCGATCTCGCTCGCGAGCGCCCGCAGTTCGACGACGTGGACACGCGCCTGCGTCTCTCCCGACGTCACGAACTCGGCGGTCTTGCGGGCGATCCGGTCGCCGAGCATCCGGCTGGACGACGGATCGGACGTGCCGGCGTTGACGACGACGAGGTCGACGGTGCGGCTCTCGGTCACGGCTGGTCACTCCTGTTCTCGTGAGTGGGGGCGAGCTCCTCGCACAGCGTGAGCAGCTCGGTCATCTGCTGGTCGGTGAGCCGATCGGTCATCGCGGCGCTCACGCTCAGTGCGTGCCGGGCGCCGACGCGGCGGCGGCGCGCCAGCCCGTCGTCGGTCGCGCGGATCGTGACGGCTCTGCGGTCGCCCGGGTCGGGGACGCGCTCGACGAGGCCCTTGCTCGCCATGCGGTCGACGAGCCGCGAGAGTGCGGGCTGGCTCAGCAGGACGGCGCGGTTGAGGTCGGTGAGCCGCATCCCCGTCCCTGCCTTCGCGAGCGTGTAGAGGACGTCGTACTCGCGCATCGACAGTTCGTCCCAGATCGGGTCGGCCGCGAAGCGGCGCATGAGCGTGATCTGCGCGTGCAGCAACGCTTCCCACGCCTCGTTCGCGAGTGCGGCGCGGTGACGGCGGGATCGTCCCGCCGCCACCGCGTCACGATCCGTCACAGCGAGGGGTACGCGACGGGCGAATCCAGATCGCTGTCCTGGTAGGGCGACGAGCCGGTGACGTTGTCGCCGCGGTTCGCGTTCGGCTTCGGCTGCCGCGGCGCCTCGTCGCCGTACTTCGCCTTCACGAGCGACGCGTGGGTCGGGGCGTCGGGCGTTCCGGTTGCCTGCCGCGCGGCGTTCTCCTTGCGCAGCACCGGGATCACCTCGTCGCCGAGCAGGTCGAGCTGATGCAGGACGTCCTTCTGCGGCAGACCCGAGTGGTCCATGAGGAACAGCTGACGCTGGTAGTCGCCGAAGGTCTCACGGAAGGTGAGGGTCTTGTCGATGATCTCCTGCGGGCTGCCGACGGACAGCGGCGTCATCTTCAGGTAGTCCTCGAGCGAGGGGCCGCCGCCGTACACGGGCGAGTTGTCGAAGTAGGGCCGGAACTCGCGGATCGCGTCCTGGCTGTTCTTCGCGATGTACGCCTGCCCGCCGAGCCCGACGATCGCCTCCTGCTTGGTGCCGTGACCGTGGTGCTCGTAACGCTGCCGGTAGAACTCGATGAGCCGCTTGAAGTGCTCCTTGGGCCAGAAGATGTTGTTCGCGAAGAAGCCGTTGCCGTAGTACGCGGCCTGCTCGGCGATCTCCGGGCTGCGGATCGATCCGTGCCACACGAACGGCGGCACGTCGTCGAGCGGGCGCGGCGTCGACGTGAAGCCCTGCAGGGGTGTGCGGAAGTTGCCCTCCCAGTCGACGACGTCCTCGCGCCAGAGCCGGTGCAGCAGGTTGTAGTTCTCGAGCGCCAGCTGCAGGCCCTGCCGGATGTCCTGGCCGAACCACGGATACACCGGTGCGGTGTTGCCGCGGCCGAGCATGAGGTCCATGCGGCCGTCGGCGAGGTGCTGGAGCATCGCGTACTCCTCGGCGATGCGCACCGGGTCGTTCGTGGTGATCAGCGTCGTCGACGTCGTGACGATCAGCTTCTTCGTGCGTGCCGCGATGTTCGCGAGCAGCGTGGTGGGCGCGGACGACACGAAGGGCGGGTTGTGGTGCTCGCCGATCGCGAACACGTCCATCCCGACTTCTTCGGTCTTCTCGGCGATCGTCGCGATCGCCTTGATGCGTTCCGCCTCGCTCGGCGTCTCACCCGACACGGGATCGCGCGTGACGTCGCTGACCGAGAAGATTCCGTACTGCATGGGCTGCGCCTCCAGACGAATGGCTCGTCGCCCGACTGCGTCGAGCGCTCACCCCGTCACAACTCGCATGCGTTTGCATGTATTCCGAGGGGAGGCGGCACGCGCTCGTGCGCGACGTTCCCGCCCCTACCCCGGAAACTCGCTCACGAGCGAAGCCGCGGCGCCAGGTCGCGCTCGAACAGCTCCAGGAAGCGCTTCTGGTCGTGGCCGGGAGCGTGGAAGACCAGATGGTTCAGCCCCGCGTCGAGGTACGGCTGGATCTGCGCGACGGCATCGTCGGGATCCGACGCGACGATCCACCGCTTCGCGACCTGCTCGATGGGCAGCTCGTCGGCGGCCTTCTCCATCTCGATCGGGTCGTCGATGGAGTGCTTCTGCTCGGGCGTGAGCGAGAGCGGCGCCCAGAACCGCGTGTTCTCGAGGGCGAGTTCGGGGTCGGTGTCGTAGCTGATCTTGATCTCGATCATCTTGTCGACGTCGCCGGGATCGCGCTCGGCCTTGCCCGCACCCTCGGCGACCGCGGGCAGCAACTTGTCGTTGTAGAGCTCCATGCCCTTGCCCGACGTGCAGATGAAGCCGTCGCCGGCCCTGCCCGCGTACCGCGCGACGACGGGCCCGCCGGCGGCGATGTAGACGGGGACGCCACCGTCGGGCACGTCGTAGATCGACGCTCCCTTGGTGTGGTAGTAGTCGCCCTCGAAGTCGACGCGGTCGCCGAGCCACAGCTCGCGCATGAGCCGCACCGACTCGCGCAGCCGCGCGAAGCGCTCCTTGAAGTCGGGCCACTCGCCCTCGAAGCCCGTCGCGATCTCGTTGAGCGCCTCCCCCGTCCCGACGCCGAGGAACACCCGGTTCGGGTACAGGCACGCCATCGTCGCGAACGCCTGCGCGATCACTGCGGGGTTGTAGCGGAACGTCGGCGTCAGGACCGACGTACCGAGCGTGATCCGCTCCGTCCGCTCCCCGACGGCGGTCATCCACGCGAGCGAGAACGGCGCGTGCCCGCCCTCGTGACGCCAGGGCTGGAAGTGATCGGACACCGTCGCGGTGTCCATACCGTGCGCTTCGGCGAGAACGCCGAGCTCGACCAGCTCACGCGGTCCGAACTGCTCAGCAGATGCCTTGTATCCCAGCTTCACTGATCCCAGCTTCACGGTTCCCGGCTCGACAGCCACACTCCACCTCTTCGTCTCGACGACCTCTGCGCCCCGACACTAGTCGTCTCCGCGTCGCTGTCCAGGGCGTCGTCCCATCACCGCAGCAGGGCTCTCACCGGCACGAACGGTGCAGAAAAGACGAATCCGGCCACGATCGACAGACGTCGATCGTGGCCGGATCGGCGTGTTCGCTCAGTCGCGAACACTCACTCCGCTACGGGAGATCAGCTCAGGCCCTGGAAGAAGCCCAGGCCCTCGAAGATGCTCGCGAGTGCGGTGAAGGCCTCGGCGATGAAGGAAAAATCAGGCATGTCGTTACTCCCTCGAGTGTGTAACGGGTGTGCGGACGCACACTCCGATAGATGTTGATACCCGACACACGTATGGATCGCGAAACGGTAACGCCGGATTGTGAAACATCTCTCGAACTGTAATGCGCGACACATGTCGGTTCCATCGACACCGGCCCCACGCCCGTCACCTCACGCCGCGGCCGCCCCCGCCAGCCCCCACTCCGCAGCCAGCAACTCGTAGCTGCGCACCCGGTCCGCGTGAGCGTGCGTGATGCCCGTGACCAGCAACTCGTCCGCGCCGGTGAGTGCCCGCAGCCGGTCGAGCCGATCCGCCACCGTCGTCGGAGCACCGGCGAACTGAGTGACGACCCGGTCGTGCACGAGGGCGTACTCCTCCTCGGTCAGCGGCGGGGTCGTCGCCGGATCGGGGTAGGCCACAGCACCGTTCCCGCTGCGGATGGAGTGCGTCCAGTTCGGGTACGTCGCGACGAGTTCGGCCGCGCGATCGTCGCTCTCCGCCACCACCGCGTCCGCCGAGACCACGACGTACGGCTCCGGTAGGACGCCCGGCCGAAAGGCCGCTCGGTAGGCAGCGACTGCGTCGAGTGTCGTCGCCGGGCTGACGTGATAGTTGGCCCCGAACGGCAGCCCCAGCCTGCCCGCGAGCTGTGCGCTCGCGCCGGCGCTGCTGCCGAACAGCCACACCTGGACGTCCGCGGCCGTGCCGGGAACCGCGCGCAGTGCGACTCCGTCCGGGCTCAGGTACGTCCCTCGCAGCAACGCGAGGATGTCGTCGACCTGTTCGGCGAAATCGGGCGACCGTGCGCCCGGCTGCTGCAGGACCCCGGCAGCCGCGGTGAGCAGTGGCGACGCCAGGACGCGGCTCGCGTCGAACGGCGGCGGCAGCACGACTCCCTCCCGAATCTCGGTCTCGGTCCGCGTCGCGACCGCCGGCCCACGTTCACCGGACACCGCCGCGAGCGCTTCGGCGCGCCGATGCCCCGAGCGCCCGAGGCCGAGGTCGATTCGCCCCGGATACAGCGCGTCCAGTGTTCCGAACGCCTCGGTGACGGCCGCAGCAGTGGTCGTGCCGAGCTGCACCGCCGCCGAGCCGACGCGGATCGTGCGGGTCGCGGCGGCGACGGCGCCGATCAGGACCGCGGGCGACGAGCTCGCCACGGCCGCGAAGTGGTGCTCGGCGAGCCAGTATCGCGAGAATCCCCATGCCTCGGCGCGGCGCGCGAGATCGAGAGTGTGAGCGAGCGCGGTCCGCGCGTCCGCCCCCTCGGAGATCGGCGCGAGATCGAGAATCGACAGCGGCACCGGGCTCATCGTGCCGGATCCTTCTCGCCGGCCTCGACCGCGAACGGAAGCCGGTTCTCCGCCGGCGCGATCGGGCACGTCGCGTACGCCGTGAACGCACACGGCAGATTCGCCGCGCGAGTGAAGTCGAGGACGGTCGTACCGTCGTCACCCGGTGCGGGAACAGCGAGCAGCCGGGCCGACGGATAGGTCGTGACGCCGCTCGTGCGGTCGGTGAACAACACCCGCAGGGTCCGCTCCGGACCGGCGAAGGCGACGAGCGTGTGATCGTCGCCGTGCACGGCGAACCGGAGGACGCCGACCGCCCGGTGGTGGTGCTCGAGGCCGTCGATCACGGCTCCCGTGACGACGGTGCGGACGTCGTCGAAGGGATGGAAGCACGCGGGAACGATCCACCGGTCGCTCGGCTCGAACACCGGAACCCCGTCGAACTCGATCCGGCCCCGCGAGTCGGGATCGAGCACGCGGACCGCGAAGCGGCCGCTGCGGCGGATCACCTCGAGCAGCCGCTCGCCGTCGCGAACGCGCAGGCCGGGCCCACCCTCGTGCGCAGCGAGGGCCAGCGTCCCATCGACGGTCTCGCCCTCGAACTCGAGCCCGTCGGCGGCGCGCGCGTCGAGCAGGACGGCCGCGCTCTCGCCGGTGCCGTCCACGCGCCACGTCCCGGGCACGCCGTCGAACACCGCCCATCCGTCGGTGATCCACTGCAGCGCCGTGAACGCGAGCGGCCCGTCGGGCGCGAGCAGGGCGGCCTCGCGGTCGACGCGCCACCGCTGCCAGCGGGATCGGATCCCCTCCGCACGAGGGTCGGTGGTGCTCTCGGCAGTGGTCATGATGCTCGCGCTCCTCGTGTCGTGTCGTGTGGCCGGGGCAGGCCAAGGTGCTCCCGCAGCGTCGTCCCGGTGTATTCGGTGCGGAAGCTGCCGAGGTCCTGGAGTTCGGGGACGACGGTGTCGACGAACTCGTCGAGTCCCGCGGGCGTCAGGTGTGGCACGAGAATGAAGCCGTCGCACGCGTCCTCCTGCACGTAGCGGTCGATCTCGCGCGCGACGTGGCGGGCGGTGCCGACGAACTGTTCGCGGCTGGTGACGGCGATGACGAGCTCGCGGATCGACAGCTTCTCGGCCGCCGCACGCTCACGCCACTCCTGGGCGACCCGGCGCGGATCCTGCGCATGCCGCACCCGGCCACGGGTGATGTCGGGGTTGTCGACGGGTTCGACGGCGGGCAGCGGTCCATCGGGGTCGTACTCGGCGAGGTCGCGTCCCCAGACCTGTTCGAGAAACGCGATCGCGGTGTGCGGGCCGACCTGCCGCAGCCGGATATCGCGTGCCCGCTCGGCGGCGTCCTCGGCACTGTCACCGAGCACGACGGCCGCCGCGGGCAGCACCTTGAGCGCATCGCGGTCGCGGCCGTACCGCGCGAGCCGTTCCTTCACGTCCGCGAAGAACGCCTTGCCGGCCTCGATCGAGCCGTGCACCGTGAAGATCGCGTCGGCATGAGCGGCACCGAATTCGCGGCCGTCGCCGGAATCGCCGGCCTGCAGCAGCACCGGGTGTCCCTGCGGGCTGCGCGGCAGCGGCGACCGGCCCGCGATGTCGAATTGCGTGGTCCGGTGCGTCACCTCACGTGAGGGCGCGGCGAACACTCCGCGCTCACGATCGACGACGAGCGCGTCGTCGGGCCAAGCGTCCCAGAACGCGCGAGCACCCTCGATCACCTCCCGGGCACGCACGTAGCGGTCGGCGCGATCGAGATAGCCTCCGCGCCGGAAGTTCTCGCCCGTGAACGCGTCCGGCGAGGTCACCATGTTCCAGGCCGCGCGACCGTCCGAGAGGAGGTCGAGCGACGCGAACTGGCGTGCGAGCTCGTACGGCTCGTTGAAGGTCGTGTTGATCGTTCCGGCCAGCCCGAGCCGCTGCGTGACGCCGGCGAGCGCGCCGAGCACCGTGAGGGTGTCGGGACGGCCCACGACGTCGAGATCGTGGATCCGGCCGCGATGCTCGCGCAGGCGGAGCCCTTCCGCGAGGAAGAAGAAGTCGAACAGACCGCGCTCGGCGGTACGTGCGAGATGCACGAACGACGAGAAGTCGATCTGGCTCCTCGACCGGGGATCACTCCACACCGTCGTGTTGTTGACACCCGGGAAGTGGGCGGCGAGATGGATCTGCTTGCGGGGCGCGCTCATCGAATCTCCTTCGCTGCTGCGGCGAACACGCTCACGGGCCGGGCGAGGCCGAGGCGCTCGCGCAGCGTGCCGCCGGGGACGGGTACGGGCTGCACGAGCGGGAGGACGTCGCGCGCGAGGTGACGCACGCCCGACGCGAGCGCGAGCGGCCGGTAGGTGACGCCGTCGACACCGGCGCCGGCGACGAGTTCGCCGGTCAGTGCCGCCAGGCCGGGACCGTCGCCCACGTAGAGCAGCGACGACGGCTCGTACGTCCGCTGCGCGATGCTCTCGAGCGCGTCGAGATCGGTTTCCGCTTCCCGGCGCGTCGGGGCGACGATCGTCTCGACGTCGACGAGGACCCGCACCACCCGGCCGAACGACGCGGCGCGATCGTGGATCTCCGCCGTCACGCGCGCCGTGTCGACGACGGACGGCGCGCTCACCCGCACGACGTCCGCGAGCGCGGCGGCCGTTCTCACGGATTCGGCTGTGCCGGAGCCGATCACGACGGGTGGGCGGCCCTGCGGCGGACGCGGCGTGATCGACGGGCCCTTGACCGAAAAGTACTCGCCGACGAAGTCGACGTAGTGCAGCTTGTCTCGGTCGACGAACCGGCCCGTCGCGACGTCACGGATCTCGGCGTCGTCCTCCCAGCTGTCCCACAGCCGCGTCACCACGTCGATCGCGTCTGCGGCCTCCGCCCACAGCGACTGCTCGGGTCGTGCGGGGCCCCGACCGACGTGTGACGCGACGTCGTCACCGCGTGAGACGTCGACCTGCCACCCCGCCCTGCCGAGCGTCGTGAAGTCGAGTGTGGCGATCGCCTTGGAGACGTGGAACGGTTCGGTGTGGGTGACGGTCGCGGTGGGGACGAGTGCGATGCGTCGCGTGAGCGCGCTCACCCGCGCCGCGATCGCCACGGCTTCCAGCGCACCGGAGGCACTGCCCGGCACGGGTGCCGGGGGCACGAACGGGTCGGGCAGAAAGGCGATGTCGGCGCCGGCGTCGTCGAGGGCGGTGATCGCGTCGGTCCAGTACCGCGCGGTGAAGACTTCCTCGGCACGCGAGTCCGCTCGCCGCCACGCCGCGGGATGCACGCCCGTCTCGGCGAGTTCGACGGCATGGATCGGTGGCACGGGGTCGAGCCTGTGGTCAACGGGCATGCTGTTCCTCCTGGCGAGGTCCGGGTACGGCGGCGAGCAACTCGCGGGTGTAGGGATCGCATGGATCGTCGAACAGCCTTGCGGCAGGCCCTTCTTCGACGACCCGGCCCTCACGCATCACGACGACCTCGTCGCTGATCTGCCGGACCACGGCGAGGTCGTGCGAGATGAACACGTACGTCAGGTCGAGATCTCGCTGCAGTTCGGCGAGCAGGTCGAGGATCCGCGCCTGCACCGAGACGTCCAGGGCCGACACGGGCTCGTCGAGCACCACGAGGTCGGGGGCGAGGGCGAGGGCACGGGCGATCGCGACGCGCTGCCGCTGGCCGCCCGACAGTTCCGCCGGCCGCCGACGCCCGTACGACTCCGGCAGGGCGACCCGGTCCAGGAGTTCGGCGACCCGGCGGGGGCGGTCACCGATCCCGAAGGCGCGCAGCGGTTCCGCGACGATGTCGGCGATCCGCCACGCGGGGTCGAGCGATGCGTACGGGTTCTGGTGGACGACCTGGATCCGGCGGCGAAGCTCCCGAAGCGTCCGTCCTCGGACCGCGGTGATGTCCTCGCCCTCCCACAGCACGACCCCGTGCGACGGCCGTTCGAGCCGGGCCGCGATCCGGGCCGTGGTGGTCTTGCCCGAGCCGGACTCTCCGACGATCGCGGTCGTGCTGCCCTTGCGCACGGCGAGCGAGACCGACCGCACCGCATCGATACTCCGTGAGCGGTCGACCCGGAATCGGCGTCCGACGCCGCGCAGTTCGAGCAGCAGCGGGCGATCCGCCGGGACCGGCGCACGGGGTGGAGCGTGCGAGGACAGGCTCGGCGCCGCCGAGACCAGGTCGGCGGTGTAGGCGTGGGCCGGTGCGCCCAGGATCTCTGCGGGCGTACCCGTCTCGACGATCCGCCCGCGGTGCATGACCGCGATCCGATCGGCGCGATCGGCCGCGACGCCGAGGTCGTGCGTCACGAGCAGCACCGCGGTCCCCGATTCGGCGCGCCGCCGGTCGAGGTCGTCGAGGATGCGCTTCTGCACCGTCACGTCCAGAGCGCTCGTCGGTTCGTCCGCGATCAGCAGGTCCGGCGACGCCGCGAGTGCTACCGCGATCGCCACGCGCTGCCGCTGGCCGCCGGACATCTCGTGCGGATACTGCCGGGCCCGCAGCACCGGATCGTCCAGTCCGGCCCTGCCGAGCAACTCGACGGCCCACGACCGGGCGCCGCGCCGGCCGGCGAGCCGGTGGATTCGCAGCACCTCCGCGACCTGATCGCCGACGCGCATCACCGGATCGAGCGACGTCGCCGGATCCTGTGGGACGAAGCCGATCCGGGTTCCGCGGATCGCGTCGAACGCCCGCTCGCCGAGAGTGTCGAGGCGCAGCCCGTCGAACGTGATTGCGCCACCGTCGATGCGGCTGCTCCCGAGAAGTCCGAGGATCGCGTGCGCGGTCGTGGACTTCCCGGAGCCCGACTCGCCCACGAGCGCGAGCACCTCTCCCCGTCCGACCGTGAGATCGACGCCGTCCACTGCAACCGTGTCGCCGTAGCGGACCCGGAGCCCCGAGACCGTGAGCAGAGCTGTCGTCGTCATCGCGTCCGAGTCCCCTCGATCGTGCGTCCGAGGCGGTGCGCGGAGAGCACGACCGCCACGATGACCAGGCCGGGAAGGGTCGTCATCCACCAGGCGGTCGCGAGGTAGTTGCGGCCTTCCGAGACGAGCGATCCCCATTCGGGAGTGGGTGGCACGGCACCGAAACCGAGGAAACTCAGCGACGACACCGCGAGCACGGCCATCCCGAACTCGACCGCGGCGAGGGCGGCGACCGGCCGGTAGGCGTTGCGCAGGACGTGGCGCACCAGGACCGCGGGCGCACGCACGCCCGACGCGAACGCCGCTTCGACGTACGGGAGCCGCCGTACGCGCAGCACCTCGGACCGCATCACTCGCGCGAAGTTCGCGACGAGCGAGACACCCACCGCGATCGCCACGTTGACGGTCCCGAATCCGAGCGCCGTGACCAGCGCGAGCGAGAGGAGCAGCGCCGGGATCGAGAGGAGCACGTCGACGACCCGCATGAGCGCGGCGTCGACGGCGCCGCCGAGCGATCCCGCGAGCAATCCGACGAGCGACCCCACGACCAGTGCGATGCCGACCGCGAGCAGAGTCGCCGTGAGCGACAGGCCCGCTCCGTGCACGACGCGGGTGTAGACGTCGCGGCCGAGGTTGTCGGTACCGAACCAGTGGGCGGCCGACGGCCCCTGCAGCTTGTCGGCAGGTACTCCCGTGAGCGGGTCGACCGGTGCGAACAGTGACGGCGCGAGTGCGAATCCGGCGGCCACGAGCAGCACGAGGAGCGCGGCAGCGGTGCCCGGTGTCCCACGGAGCCGGCCGAGTCCGCCACGTCTCGGGCGAGCGGGAGCAGGCGGGGCGGCGGCGACCGCTTCCCGAACGAGGGTGTCAGACAACGGACTTCTCCTTCGGGGCGTCGCGCTCGGGTGCCGCTCCGCGCAGCGTGATGCGCGGATCGAGCCACGGATAGACCAGATCGACGAGCAGATTGACCACGACGTACACGAGCGCGGTGAGGACGACGATGCCCTGCACCACCGGGATGTCCTGCGCCAGAACGGAGGTCTGCGTGAGCCTGCCGACGCCGGCGCGGGAGAACACCGTCTCCACGACGACCGAGCCGGCGAGCAGATTGCCGACGAGCACGCCCGAGATCGTGAACGCGGGAATGATGGACAGCCGCACCGCGTGCCGAGTGTGCACCCGCCATCGCGACGCTCCCTTCGCGCGGGTGGCGTCGACGAACGGCTCCCGCAGCGTCGCGGTCAGACTGCTCGCGAGCACCTGGGCCACCACTGCCCCGGTCGGGAGCGCGAGCGTCACCGCGGGCAGGACGAGCGCCGCGACCCCGTGTTCGCCGAACGCCGGGAAGATCGGGAGACCGAAGGAGAAGAGCTGCAGCAGAACGAGTCCGACCCAGAAGGTGGGCACGGCCACCCCGAGCGGCGGAAGCGCCCGCAGGAGCGCCGCGATCCGCGGCGACCGCGTGTACGTCGCGGCGAAGGCGAGCGCGACCCCCGCACCCGACGCGAGGGCCAGTGCGAGACCGGCGAGTGCGAGGGTGCTCGGCAGTGCGTCGGCGATCGCGGACGTCACGCTGCGCCCGGTCGTGATCGAGTACCCGAAGTCGCCGCGCACCGCGTGCGTGAGCGACGTCCAGTACTGTTCCCACACCGGGCGGTCGAGCCCGTATCGCGCCTGGAGTTCGGCCACTGCTGCGGCGTCGACCGGGGTCGCGCCCGCCGACGAGTCGATCGCGATGGTGACCGGATCGGACGGCAGCAGAAACAGCACGACGAACGAGACGGTGAACGCGGCCCACAGCACCGCGACGGCCTGGGCGACGCGCAGGGCGGTGTACCGGAGCACGACTCAGCGCTCCGCGAGCCATGCGTCGAAGAACTGCAACCGCGCGGACGCCTCGAATCGCAGGTCCTGCACGGCCGCGCTCACGCCGATCGCCTGCGACAACTCGACCGTCGGGACCCACAGCCCGTTGTCGAGCACGAGTTGCTGAGCCCGCGCGAGAGCCTCGGCACGCTGCCCCGCGTCGACGGTGGTGAGCTGCTCGGCCAGGACCTCGTCCAGCTCGGGGATCGGCCCGCGCGCATTGAGATTCCGGCCGTCCAGGCCGAACGTCGCGCGCAGGATGTCGCCGTCGGCGCGCGTGCTGTTGTAGTACGTGGTGTCGTAGTCGTGCGACGCCTGCCGCGCCGTCTGTTCGGCGGTCGACACGAGGTCGAGCCGCAGATCGACACCGACCTGGCGCAACTGCTGCTGCACCAGCTCGAGGATCGCCTGATTTCCGGCGAACACCGCGCTGAACGTCACTCCGAACGACAGCGGACGCCCGTCCTTCTCGCGGATGCCGTCGGGGCCTTCGCGCCAGCCGGCGTCGTCGAGCACCCGGCGCGCTCGATCCGGATCGTGGGTCACGTCGCCGAGCGGCGTGTACCCCGGAGTCGTGTGGGCGAGAGTGCCCGTCGCCGGAACGAAGTCGGGGCCCAGGACGGTGTCCACGAGTTCCTGCCGGTCGATCGCGGTGACGAGAGCGGTGCGCACCGCGGGATCCGATACGACCGGAGCGGTGACGTTCGGCTGGAATCCGAAGGGAACACCGGGATTCGACGTCGTGAGGATTCTTCCCCCCGCGGCGTCGATCTGCGGCGCGTCCTGTGGCAGCGCATCGCTCACGGCATCGAGCTGATCCGATGCGAGCGACCCGGTACGCACGCCGGATTCGGGGACGACGGTGAACTCGATGCCGTCGAGGTACGCCTCGCCGTCGTGCCCGAAGACCTCGGACCCCCAGGCGTAGCCGTCGCGCTTCGCGAGCGTCGCGGACCGGTCCTGCTGGTAGTCGGTGTACACGAACGGCCCCGAGCCGACGATCGCGTCGCCCGCGCACCGCTCCTCGGCGCTGCGGCCGGAGGTCGCCGGCGCGAGGATGCCGAGCTGCGAGGTCGAGGACGCCTGCAGGAACTGCGCGTTGGGAGCCGAGAAACTCACCCGCGCGGTGTGACCGTCGATCACGTCCGTTCCCGTGTACCCGGCGAGATAGCTCGCGCCGAGCGGCGCCTTCGCCCCGCCCAGGGTGTTCACGATCGCGTCGAAGCTCGCCCGGACGGCGTCCGCCGTCACCGGCGTGCCGTCGCTGAAGGACGCGCCCTCGTGCAGCCGGAACGTGAACGAGGTGGCGTCGGGCGAGACCTCCCAGCTGCGGGCGAGCCACGGTGTGAGTTCGCCGGTCGCGGGATCCTGATCGGTGAGCGAATCCACGATCTGCCGCGTCACGTAGATGGTCTGGTTGCTGCCCGCCTGTGCGGGATCGGCGCAGGTCGGCGCCTGCGACAGGCCGTAACGCAGCACGCCGCCGGGCTGGGCGGGGCCGGTGACCTCCTGTGCCGAGCCACCGCCGGCGCACGCGGCGAGCGACGATGCGGTGAGGGCGGCCACCGCGAGTCGGGCGAGACGAGCGGGACGAGAGACGGTCACGTGAGTCGCTTTCGGTGAGAGACGAACCGACGACACGGCTGCGTGTCGGAAGATCGGTGGGGGTCGAGCCGAGGTCGACGGGCAGGCCGACAGTGCGCGATCAGGCAGGCCGACAGAGCGCGATCAGGCAGGCCGACAGAGCGGGAGCGGCGCCGGAGTCGTCGCCGGCGACGCCTCCGGATACGCGGCGCGCAGCACCGGGGCGACGGCGGACTGGAAGAGCTCGAGACTGCGACGATGCCGCGCCGGATCGAGTCCGTCCCGGTCGGCGGCGAGATGCACCACCCGGTGCCGGAGCGCGGAGTGGTACCGCCCGACCTTGTCGGTGATTTGTTCGGGGCTGCCGACGAGCGCCGAGCTGCGCGCGAGAAAGTCCTCGAACGTCTCGAACACCACGGGCAGGCCGGTGGCGCGGGCGAACGCGCGGCGTTGCTCGAAGACCGGACGCCACGCGGCCTCGGCGTCCTGCGAGCGGGGCGCGACGTGGAAACCGGCGGTGCCGGCGCCCACCCGCGCGTCGCCGGGATCGTGGCCGTTGCGTGCCCACTCGTCGCGGTAGTGCTGCACCAACGCGGCGTACGGCTCGACCGGGTGGGTCACATTGGCCGAGAACAGCGGATCACCGTGGCGTGCCGCGAACTCCACCGACGATCGGCTCGTGGCGCTGCCGTGCCAGATCGTGAGCTCACCCTGCAGGGGCCGCGGCAGCGCGGCGGCGCGGTCGAGCGGCGGCCGGAACCGGCCCTCCCACGTCACCTCGTCCGAGGACCACAGCCGCCGGAACAGTTCGTAGCCCTCGCGCAGTCGCTCCCACTGATCGTCGGGGGTCACGTGGAAGAGATCCGCCTGCGCGGTGCCGTTGCCCTTTCCGACGATCACCGTCAGGCGCCCACCCGACAGATTGTCGAGCGTCGAGTAGTCCTCGAACGCCCGCACCGGGTCGAGCAGGCTCAGCGTCGTGACGGCCGTCCACAGCTCGATGGTCGAGGTACGTGCGGCGATGTTGCTCAGGACCACCGGGGGTGACGACGACAGGAACGGGTGTTCGTGCCGCTCGCCGACCGCGAACCCGTCGTAGCCGAGCTCCTCGGCGGTCACCGCGGTGTCCACGACCTCCCGCAACCGGTCGGCCGGGGAGAGCCGCGCCCCCGTCACGGGGTCGGCCTGATCCGGGATCAGGCTCATCAGCAGAAACTTCACGATGCCCCTCCCCTCGACTCGTCGGTTCGCGGTCTGCTCACGAGAAATTAGCGCCCACCGAACGACGAGTCAATACTGTTGCGCAACAATGGATTTTGTTCTCGGTGATCGCATCACGACGATCGGAACACTGGGCCGAGAGACCCGAGCGGTGCATACTGCCCCACCGCGCTCCCTCGTCCCGCCGCTGCTGCCTCGCCCCACTCCGGCTCCGTCCGCACCCGATCCCACCCGTCGCCGTGGGCGCTCGTCGCAGGTCGCAGTAACGTGCCACCGATGAGCGAAAGGGAGATCCGGTGACGGTGTGGGAGATCGTGGCGATCGCCGCGGCAGGGCTCGGGGCCGGTGCGATCAACACGCTGGTCGGCAGCGGGACGCTCATCACGTTCCCGACGCTCGTGGCATTCGGCTTTCCCCCGGTCACCGCGACGATGTCGAACGCGATCGGCCTCGTCGCCGGCGGCGTGTCGGGCACGTGGGGATACCGCCGCGAGCTACGCGGTCAGTGGGACCGGCTGCGCTGGCAGCTGCCCGCGTCGTTGATCGGCGCGATGGGCGGCGCCTGGCTGCTGTTGCACCTGCCCGAGACGGTCTTCCAGTCGGTCGTGCCGGTGCTGCTCGTGATCGCCCTCGTGCTCGTCGTGGTCCAGCCCCGGATCCAGGCGTGGGCGCGCAGCCGCGGTGCGGCGGAGGACGGCCTGTCGACGACCCGCCTGACGCTGCTCGTCGTCGGCACGCTCGCGGTCGGTGTCTACGGCGGCTACTTCACCGCTGCGCAGGGCATCCTGCTCATCGGCGTGATGGGCGCGATCCTTCCCGAGGACATCCAGCGCATGAACGCCGCGAAGAACCTGCTCTCGCTCGTCGTCAACGTCGTGGCGGCGCTCGCGTACACGATCGTCGCGTTCGACCGGATCAGCTGGGCCGCGGCCGGGCTCATCGCGATCGGTTCGCTCGTGGGCGGCGTTCTCGGCGCCCGCTACGGCCGCCGCCTGTCCCCCGCCGCGCTGCGGGGTGTGATCGTCGTCGTCGGCCTGATCGGATTGTGGAACCTGCTCGCGTAGCCACAACACCGCCCGCGGCGGCGCGGACACCTTCCATACTGGCGGCGTGGACACCGACGCAGCGACAGACCGCATGCATCCCAGCGCCCCGCACGCGGGGTGGACGTACCTCATGGACATGGACGGTGTCCTCGTCCACGAGGACCAGCCGATTCCGGGCGCGAGCGACTTCCTGGCCGAGCTCCGCCGCACCGAGACCCCGTTCGTCGTCCTCACGAACAACTCGATTCGCACGCCCCGCGACCTGCGGGCGCGCCTGAAGCAGTCGGGTCTCGACGTGCCCGAGGAGTCGATCTGGACGTCCGCCCTCGCAACGGCGACGTTCCTCGCGAGCCAGCGTCCCGCGGGCACCGCGTACGTCGTCGGCGAGTCGGGGCTGACGACGGCCCTGCACGACATCGGCTACGTCCTCACCGAGAAGGACCCCGACTACGTCGTGCTCGGCGAGACGCGCACGTACTCGTTCGAGGCCATCACGACGGCGATCCGGCTCATCGAGGGCGGCGCGCGGTTCATCGCGACCAATCCCGACGCGACGGGGCCGTCGCCCGACGGCATCCTGCCCGCGACGGGCTCGGTCGCCGCGCTCATCACGAAGGCGACGGGCCGCGACCCGTACTACGTCGGCAAGCCGAACGCGCTCATGATGCGGTCGGCGCTGCGCGCGATCGGCGCGCACTCCGAGCACACGCTGATGATCGGAGACCGCATGGACACCGACATCGTGTGCGGCCTCGAAGCGGGGCTGCAGACGATCCTCGTCCTCACGGGCATCTCGACGACGGCGTCGGTCGAGCTGTTCCCCTATCGCCCGACACTGGTTCTGGAGTCGGTGGCGGCACTCGTCGGCCGGACATCCGACCCGTTCGACAGCTGAACCGCCCGGTCAGAGCGCCTGATCGAGGTCGGCGAGCAGATCCTCGGTGTCCTCGAGCCCGACCGAGAGCCGGACGACGCCGTCGGTGATGCCGACGGCGGCGCGGCCGTCGGGACCCATCGCGCGGTGCGTCGTCGTCGCGGGGTGCGTGACGAGGGACTTGGCGTCGCCGAGGTTGTTCGAGATGTTCACCAGCCGCAGTGCGTCGAGCACCTCGAACGCGCGCTTCTTCGAGTCGCCTTCGGGGGCGTCGAGTTCGAACGTCACGACGGTGCCGCCGCCGCGCATCTGCGCCGTCGCGAGGTCGTGCTGCGGATGCGATTCGAGGAACGGGTACTTCACCCACTTCACCGCGGGATGCTCTTCGAGCATGCGCGCGATGCGCAGCGCGGAGTCGACGGAGTGCCGCACGCGCAGCGGCATCGTCTCGAGGCCCTTGAGCAGCGTCCACGCGTTGAACGGGCTCAGCGCCGGGCCGGTGTGCCGCATGAGGGTCTGCACGGGGCCGTCGATGTAGTCCTGCGGGCCGAGGATCGCGCCGCCGAGCACGCGTCCCTGCCCGTCGATGTGCTTGGTGCCGGAGTACACGATCACGTCGGCACCGAGCGGGAGCCCCTGCTGCAGCAGCGGCGTCGCGAAGACGTTGTCGAGCACGACCTTCGCGCCCGCGGCGTGCGCGAGTTGCGAGACCTTCTCGATGTCGACGAGCGTCTGCATCGGGTTGGAGGGCGTCTCGAAGAACACGGCCCGAGTGGGCACCGAGAGCGCCTGCTCCCACTGCTCCAGATCCTCGCCGTCGACGAAGACGGTCTCGATGCCCCAGCGCGGGAGGATCTCGTTGCACACGACGAAACACGAGCCGAACAGGCTGCGCGCTGCGACGAGCCGGTCGCCGGCCTTCAGCAGCGCTCCGAGAGCGGTGAACACCGCCGACATTCCACTGGCGGTCGCGAAGGCGGCCTCGGCGCCTTCGATCAGCCGCAGCCGCTCCTCGAACATCTTCACGGTGGGGTTGCCGTAGCGCGAGTACACGAAGTGGTCGAGATCGCCGGTGAACGACGCCTCGGCGGCCTCCGCGCTCTCGAACACGAACCCGCTGTTGACGAAGATCGCCTCGGAGGTCTCCTCGAAGCCCGAGCGCATGACGCCGCCGCGGACGCCGATCGTGCCCTGCCCGACACCGTCCGGCAGGGCGCTCTCGAACGCGCCGCCCTGCGGGATCCCACTCACTGCTGCCTGCTCACGTTTGACTGCCTACTCACGATCGATCCGACGAGATTCCGCACGCACCGGTCCGGTGCGTCACGACTGATGCCGTGTCACGGCAGGTGCCGCGTCACGACTGCTGCCACGGCAGACCGAGGGCCCGCCAGCCCTGGGCGCCGCGGTGACCGTGCTCGTCGAGGCCACCCTCGAAGCCGTCGAGCACGTTGTACGACGGCGCGATGCCCGCGGCGGTGGCGGCCTCGGCCGCGCCGATCGAGCGGTGACCCGAGCGGCACAGGAAGATCACCGGCGCGTCGTCGCCACCCGTGACGTCGGCACGCTCGAGCTGTTCGGTGAACGACGGATTCGGGGCACCGCCGTAGCGGACCCACTCCACGAGGAGGGTGCGCTTGCCGAGTCCGGTGAGGTCCGGGACGCCGACGTACGCCCACTCGGGCTCGGTGCGAACGTCGACGAGCGTCGCGTCGGGGTACTGCTCGAGCAGCTCCCAGGCCTGCTGCGGCGTGATGTCTCCTGCGTAGCTCACCGTTCCAGCCTTTCACTCCCTGTCGGAAACGCCAGCCTTGCACTCACGTGTGATCAATTGCACACGCGCCACGGGTCGTCGCCCTCGCGCGTGAAATTCCAGGTGGACGCGACGCTGGACGCACCGTCGACCGACACGTCGACGACGGCGGTGGCCGTGTCGCCGTCGACCGCGATGTCTCGGACGCCGTGCAGTTCGGCCTCGCCGTCGCCCTGCACGGGCCCGGCCTCGAGGTCGAAGTCCGAGCACGTGATGCGCGCGAAGGCGTCGGTGTCGTCGGCGTTGTGGACCTGCACGTAGTCGTTCGCGACGCGGGCGATCATGTCGTCGTCCGTGAGGTTCTCGCCCGGCGGGCGGACCATGTCGACGACGAACAGTGCGACGAGTCCGACGACGACGATCGTGAGTGCGACGAGGAACGGCGTCGCCGACGGCCCGCCTCGTCCGCCGGAGGCGTCGCCGCCCGAATCGTTCCCGGCGCGGTCTGAATCGGCCACCGTCGTCCTTTCCCGTGTCTCCGAATGCACCACGCAGTTTAGTGCTCGGCACTCACAATCCCCCCTTGTGGCCCCTCAAGCGCGAGAGGGCTGGCCGCGCGGGCTCCACGAGAGGAAGATGGGCAGGCGCGTCGCGACGAACCGGCCGAGAGTTAGGCTGGGCTCAGTACCGCGCCCGCCCGACCCCCCGAGCACGAAGGTGACCTCTTCCCGATGACCGACCAGAACACCTCGGACACGTCCACCACCGACAGCCGTCCCCTGCGCGTCGCCGTCGTGGGCGCGGGTCCTGCCGGCATCTACGCGTCCGACGCGCTCATGAAGTCCGGTGTGGACGTCAGCATCGACCTGTTCGAGCGCATGCCCGCACCGTTCGGCCTCATCCGGTACGGCGTGGCACCCGACCACCCGCGCATCAAGGGCATCATCACGGCGCTGCACAAGGTGCTCGACAAGCCGCAGGTGCGGCTCATCGGCAACATCGACTACGGCAGCGACATCACGCTCGACGACCTGAAGCGCTTCTACGACGCCGTGATCTTCTCGACCGGCGCCAACGCCGACCGCGCGCTCTCGATCCCGGGCATCGACCTCGAGGGCAGCTACGGTGCCGCCGACTTCGTCTCCTGGTACGACGGCCACCCCGACGTCCCGCGCACGTGGCCGCTCGAGGCCGAGAAGGTCGCCGTCCTCGGCGTCGGCAACGTCGCGCTCGACGTCGCGCGTGTGCTCGCGAAGACCGGTGACGAACTGCTGCCCACCGAGATTCCCGCGAACGTCTACGAGGGCCTGAAGCAGAACAAGGCGCTCGAGGTCCACGTCTTCGGCCGCCGCGGCCCGGCGCAGGCCAAGTTCACGCCGCTCGAACTGCGCGAGCTCGACCACTCGCCGAACATCGAGGTCATCGTCGACCCCGAGGACATCGACTACGACGCCGCGTCCGAGGACGCCCGCCGCAACTCCAAGCAGGTCGACATGGTCGCGAACACCCTGCAGGACTGGGCGATTCGTGACGTCGGCAGCCGCCCGCACAAGCTGTTCCTGCACTTCTTCGAGTCGCCGCACGAGGTCCTCGGCGAGGACGGCAAGGTCGTCGGCCTGCGCACCGAGCGCACCGAACTCGACGGCACCGGCAACGTCCGTGGCACGGGCAAGTACAACGACTGGGACGTGCAGGCCGTCTACCGCGCCGTCGGCTACCTGTCGCAGAACATCGCGAAGCTGCCGTTCGACGAACAGGCGGGCACCGTCCCGAACGAGGCCGGCCGCGTCGTCGCGGACGACACCGTCGAGGGCAAGGGACGGTTCATGCCCGGCACGTACGTCACGGGCTGGATCAAGCGTGGCCCCGTCGGCCTGATCGGCCACACGAAGGGCGACGCGAACGAGACCGTCGCGAATCTCCTCGAGGATCGCCCGGACCTGCCCGGTGCCGAGGATCCGCGCGAAGAGGCCGTCATCGAGTTCCTCGAGGGCAAGGGCACCCCCTACACGACGTGGGAGGGCTGGTACCGGCTCGACGCCCACGAGCGCGCACTCGGCGAGCCGGAGGGCCGCGAGCGGGTGAAGGTCGTCGAGCGCGCCGAGATGTTCGAGGCGAGCGAGCCCGGCAAGAAGGCCTGAGCGCAGGCTCAGCCGCGGGGCTCGCCGGCCACCACGAGTGGTACGGCGATCCCCGCGACGAGCAGCGTGACGTCGGTCGAGTCCGCGGCGATGCGCGTGTTGAGCACGCCGAGCAGGTCGCGGAAGAGGCGTCCCGACGCCGTCGCGGGCACGACGCCCGCCCCCACCTCGTTGCTCACCGCGACGACCGGCACCGTCGCGTCCCGCCACGCCGCCACGAGGTCGTCGACGTCCGCCTCCACAGCAGCGGTGTCACCGCTCTCCCACGCACCGTGGTGATCGAGCCGTGCTGTCAGCCACGTCCCGAGACAGTCCACGAGCACCGGCCCCTTCGCGTCGCGCAGCACCGCCGCTACCTCGGAGGTCTCCACGGTCCGCCACGCGTTCGGACGTCGTTCCCGGTGCACGGCAACGCGTTTCGTCCACTCCTCGTCGTCCTCGCGGCTGGTGCCGGTCGCGACGTAGGTGACGGCGGCGTCGGCCGCGAACAGCGTCTCGGCGTGTGACGACTTGCCCGAGCGCACGCCACCCAGCACGAGCGTGCGATGCGGCGACGCTGCGGGCTCGGCGGCGACTCCCGTGACGACGACCTCCCCGTCCCGGCCCGGGCGTGCACCCATCGCGGCGAGCCGCGCGGTCAGCTCGCGTTCGGGCGGATTGCGGTGGCCGAGGTGCACCGCGACGATGTCCGTCCGCGGGGCCGCGGCGCCGACCGAGCGGAGCGACCGGCACGTGCGGTCGAACGACACGAGATCGTGATGGCCGGGGCCGTGTTCGTGATCGTCGCCGAAGGTCTCCTCGAGGAAGACGGCGTCGAACGCAGCCTCCGCGACGCCGCCGAACCACACGGGCGGCAGCGGCCCGGTATCGCACGCCCACAGGATCCGGTCGCCCTGGGGACCGAGGACGTCGTAGAGGACTGCGTCGCCGTCACGGAACACGCGGTGCGCGGCGGGCAGCACGCGCACGCGGTATCCGCCGACGGCGAGCACCTCGCCGGGGACCGCCGGCAGGAAACGGACGGGATCGTCCGGGCCGACCCACTGACGGCACGCCCGCAGGACGTCGGGCGGCCCCACGACGTCGAGCGGCACCGAATCGGCTGCCCACGACCGGAAGAGCAGCGCCTGCGCGCCCAGGTGATCGGAATGCGCGTGGGTGACGAGGATGTGGCGGACCCCGGCGAGCGAGACGCCCTGATGCAGCGCGGCGCGAGGCGCCTCGGGGCCGCAGTCGATCATGAGCGTGTCGTCGACGAGCGCGGCGGTCTGGCCGCGCACGATGCCCGCGGCGAGCGCGTCGCGGCAGGATCTGCACGTGCAGAACGGATTCGGCCAGCCGTCGGCGGCGCCGGTCCCGAGCAGCCGGACCTTCATCGCGGTCGCCGTACCGGGAGGATGCCGACGATGCCGTCGCCGCGGTCGACGATCTCGACGTGCGCGCCGTACACGTCCGCCATCCGATCCACATCGAGCACGTCGCGCGGCTTTCCGTCCGCGACGACCCGTCCTTCGTCGAGCAACACCATGCGGCCACTGTATTGCGACGCGAAGGTGAGATCGTGCATCGCCGCGACGATCGTGATGCCGTCGTCGACGCGCAGCCGGTCGACGAGCTCGAGTACCTGCTGCGCATGGCCGAGATCGAGTGCGCTCGTGGGTTCGTCGAGCAGCAGTGCCCGCGGCCGCTGGGCGAGCGCACGGGCGAGGACGACGCGCTGCAGTTCCCCGCCCGAGAGTTCCGTGACGGTACGGCGACGGAAGGCGCCGAGGTCGAGCCGGTCCAGGACGTCGTGGACGACGGCGCGATCCGCCGGGCCCTCGACGGCGAATCTGCCGAGATGCGGTGTGCGGCCGAGGCTCACGAACTCCTCGACCGTCGTTCCGGTCGGCACGACGGGGCGCTGCGGCATGAGCGCGACGGCCCGGGCCATCGCGCGGCGCCGGGCCCGGCCGGGGTCCTCGCCCGCGACGGACGCGCCGCCCGACGCGACCGGCAGCAGCCCCGCGAGCGCGTGCAGTAGCGTCGATTTTCCGGCACCGTTCGGCCCGACGAGCGCCAGCCACTCGCCGGCGTCCGCCGTCATGGTCACGCCGTGCACCACGCGGACGCCGCCGCGGTCGACGGACAGATCGCGGCAGGACACCGCGGCGTCGCCGGTCACGACGTCACCCTGCCGCGGCGCAGCACGTACAGGAAGAACGGGGCGCCGATCGCCGCCGTGACGACGCCGATGGGCAGTTCGGCAGGCGACATCGCGACGCGCGCGACGAGATCGGCGAGCACGAGGAACGCCCCGCCCACGACGATCGAGAGCGGCAGCAGCAGGCGGTGTCCCGGGCCGACGAGCAGCCGGACGGTGTGCGGCACGACGATGCCGACGAATCCGATGAGCCCGCTGACGCTCACGACCGCTGCCGTTCCGAGCGTCGCGGCGGCGACGAGGATCAGCCGCACCCGATCGGGACGGATGCCGAGGCTCGCGGCCTCGAGATCACCGACGGCCATGACGTCGAGGGTGCGGCGGAACAGCGCGATCACGGCGATCGAGACCGCGACGTACGGGAGCACCACGACGACGTCGTGCCAGCCGTCCGTCGCGAGGCGCCCCAGCAGCCACGCGTACACCTGCCGGAGCGAGTCGTCGTGGAACTGCTGCACGAAGGTCTGGCCGGCGTTGGCGAACGCCGCGACCGCGACGCCCGCGAGGATGACGACGACCTCGCTGCGGGCACCGCCGACGGTGCGCCCGAGCAGGTAGGTCGCGGTGACGGCGACGACGCCGCCCGCGAACGCCGCGAGGGGGATCCCGAGTCCCGCGATCGTCCCGCCCGCGACGATCGCGAGGGTCGCGCCGAGCCCCGCGCCGCTCGACACCCCGAGCAGGTACGGATCGGCGAGCGGGTTGCGGAAGACGCCCTGATACGCGGCGCCCGCGATCGCGAGGGTCGCACCGACGAGCAGGCCGAGCGCGACGCGCGGCATCCGGATCTCCCACAGCACGGCCTGCTGGCCGGGCGTCAGGCCGGACGAGACGTCGACGCCGGGAAGCGCGCCGACGAGTTCGAGGACGACGGCGCGCACGGAGATGCCCGCGGGGCCGACGAGGACGCCCAGTGTCACGGCGAGCACGAGCGCCCCGACCGCCGCCGCGACGACGACACCGCGGCGCACGGTGGTGAGTCGTGGTGCGGCGGCCCTCGAGTCCGTCATCCGTGCGGCGCTATCGGGTCGGTGCGGTCACGGGGATCTGCGCGACGACGTCGCCGACCTGCCGCACGAGGTCGGCGACACGCGGACCCCACCGGCTCGCGACGTCGTCGTCGAGCGGGTGGACGTGACCTTCCCGCACCGCGGCGGTCTCGCCCCAGCCGGGCCGCTCTGCGACGGCGGCCGCGTCGACGCCACAGCACTTCGCGTCGGCGAGGAAGATCAGGTCGGGATCGGCGGTGACGACGTATTCGGCCGAGAGCTGCGGATATCCGTCGCCACCCGTCGCGATCGACTCGAGTCCGAGCATCGAGTACACCGAACCGACGAAGGTGTCGTCGGTGATCGAGAAGAAGGTGGGATCGAGTTCGTGGTAGTACCGGAGCGGCTCGGGACGCTCGGGCAGCCCTGCGACGACCTCGTCGATCTCGCCCTGCATCCGCGACACCACCTCGGCGGCGTCGCCGACGTGCCCGGTGGCCGCGCCGACCTGCTCGATCTGCCCGTACACGTCGTCGAGGTTCACCGCGGCGGGAAGGACGAGCGTCGGGACGCCCACCCGCTCCAGGCCGGCGACGAGATCGCCGGGGTCGTCGCTCACGATCACGAGATCGGGCGAGTAGCCGACGATCGCCTCGACGTTCGGCGTGAACCCGGACAGCGCGGTGCGCGGCGCCTCCCCCGGGTACGTCGACTGGTCGTCGACGGCGACCACCTGATCGCCCGCACCGACGGCGAACAGCATCTCGGTCGCCGTCGGAGACAGCGACACGACGGCGTTCGGGCGCGCGTCCAGGGTGATCTCGCCGTCACCGGAACCCACCGTCACCGGGAAGGCGTCGTCGCCCTGGGCGGGGGTCTCCGGGGCGGGTGCGGAATCGTCGTCGCCGCACGCGGCGAGCCCGACGGCCACGACCGCCGCGAGTGCCAGTGCGCCGAGCGCACGTGTCGGCCGGAACCGAGGTGTCGACATGCCATCCTCCGGGTGTGGAGGACGAGTACGGGCCGGTGCGGGCGGCGGTCGCCCGACGCCGGTGCACGCCACCGTCCTTCGTCCGAGGACCGTTTCGTGACCGCGACGACGGATGACCTGACTCGTTCGCGCCGCCCTCGGCGGTGCGACATCACAGTTGCGGGACAGTGCCGGAATCGCCACCGGACTTCACCGAACCGCCGCGGTGCCCGCGGGCGCGGGCGTCTCGTAGCGTAACGCCCGGCGACGACCGCCCGCAGGCACCCGGTGTCAGGCGCCGGCCTCGGTGAGCAGGCTCGTGTCGACGAACGACGCGGGCTCGGGGAGATTCGGGTATCCACCGAGTTCGAGCGCCCGGTACATCTCCCCGGACATCACGGCCGGGTCCATCGCGAAGAGCGGACCGCTCGGGTTCTCGACGAGCGGGACCTGAAGTTCGTTCTCCCGGATCTGCTGAGCCTCCTCGAGGCCGAGGTCGACGCCGTACTTCTCGACGGCGAGCTTCGCGCCGAGCGCCGGATCGGCAATGGTGTCCCGCCACCCGCGCAGCGTCGCGCGCAGAAACCTGACCCACCGGTCGCGGTCGGCGTCGAGGCTGCTGCGCGGGGTGAACATGACGCCCGAGTACTGCGGCGAGCCCAGGTCGGCGTACGTCGCCACCTCGTAGCCGTTCCCTTCCGTCAGCCCGAACTGCATCTCGAGGGTGATGGGCTGATTGGTGACGAAGCACGTGTAGCAGTCGCCCTGGCCCTCCACGAGCGGGCTCGGATCGAAGCCGACGGGGGTGAACTCGTAGTTCGCCGGCTGTCCGGCGAGTTGCAGGATCGAGTCGAGGGTCGGCTGGATGCCTTCCTGGCCGAGGACGCGCGCGGTCGCGAGCGCTTCGGGCGTGGTGATCGGGTTCTCCGACAACGACACGATGCCGCCGGGTGAGATCTGGAACTGGGCTCCGAGTGCGACGAAGTCGTTGCCGTTCGCGATCGACGTGTAGAGGTCCCCCGCGTCGGCGGCGACGCCGAGGTCCGCGGAACCGGCGGCGACGGCCTGCATCGGGGTGGGGGCGTTGGGGCCGCCGCCCTGGAACTCGACGGTCAGTCCCTCGTCGGCGTAGTACCCGCGATCGTCCGCGACGTAGAAGCCGGCCCACTCGGTGTTGAGGATCCAGCCGAACGCGATGCGGATCGTGTCGGCGTCGGCCGCCGCGCCCGAGCACGCCGAGAGCGTGCCCGCGGCCGAGAGGCCGAGTGCGCCGACGGCGGTGCCGCGCAGAAAGGTTCTGCGGCTGAACGGGGTTCGAGCAGCGGACATGCATCCTCCTGGAGGGAGCGAGCGCGAACGGCGGTCAACCGACGCGTGCGGTGACGCGGTCCGCGACGCTGCGGGCCGTGAAGAACAGAATCATCGACGCGAGCGTCGCGACGACGGCGACGCCCCACGCCTCCTGGCTGCGGCTGTACGTGACCGACGTCGCGAACATCGTGCCGAGTCCGCCTGCGCCCATGAGGTACTGGGCGAGGAGTACGGCGAGTATCGCAGTGGGAGCACTCACGCGCAGCGCAACCATGAATCCGGGGATCGCGTGCGGAATCAGCAGGTGCCGCAGCCGCGTCGGTGTCGTCGCGCCGAGCGCGGAGAAGACGTCGCCGAGCGCGGCGGGTGGCGCCGACAGCCTGCCGCCGACGAAGACGAACGCGGGCAGCACGCACACGATCGCGGTGATCGCGAGCACCGTCCCCTGGCCGTAGCCCAGCACGCGGGCGAGCACCGGGATCATCGCGACGACGGGAACCGAGTTGAGGATCATCGCCATCGGCGTGAGCAGCCCCGACAGAAGCCGCGACGACCACACCGCGATCGCGCCGAGCCCGCCGAGCAGCGATCCGATCGCGAGTCCGCCCAGCGCAAGGGCGACGGTCGGGACGAGCGCGTCGACGTAGGCCGCCCAGTCGCGTGCGATCGCGACGACGACGTCCTGCGGATACGGCATGACGATCTGATTGAAGTCGTTGACCCACACCGTCGCCCACCAGGCGACGAGAATCACGGGGAACACCCAGTAACGGCGCAGCGCCTCGGCCGCGAGCCCGCCGGCGTTCATGCCGTTCTCCTGCGCACCAGCGCCGCGACACCGCGCAGCACGCCGTACGCGGTGAGCGACAGCACGACGCAGCCGATCGCCGCCGACCACAGCAGCGGAATCTGATAGTTGTTCATGGCACTCACCAGCACGACACCGAGACCTCGTGGTGCACCGAACCATTCACCGAGGATCGCGCCGATCACGGCGGCCGACGCCGCGACGGCCGCGCCGTCGAGCATCAGCGGAAGGCCGTGGGGAAGCTGGAGCATCCGCAGCCGCGACCACCGTGACGATCCGAGGACGGTGTGCACGTCGCCGAGAGCGGCCGGAGCGGACGCGAGCGCCGCGGTCGCGGCGACGAAGATCGCGAACCCCGCGCCGATCGCCGCCGTGACGGTCGGAGCCGCCGCACGGCCCACCGTCGTCACGAGCAGCGGGGCGATGGCGATGAGCGGAACCGCGTGGACCACGGCCGCGAGCCGGTCGAGTCCCGTCGCGGCCGACCGGACGAGCACACCCAGTGCGGCAGCACCGATTCCGACGACGGCGCCCAGCAGCAGACCCTGCGCGGCCGACGTCCCCGTCGCGACGAGCGCACGTTGCAGCGTCGCCTGCACGGGCGGATTCGACGCGACGAACGAGACGACCTCGCTGAGCGGAGGCCAGTTCCTGCCGAACACCTCGGTCTGCCCTATGCCCTCGAACAGCACGAACAGCAACCCGAGTCCCGCCGCCGCGAGCAACGGCGACGTCACGACCGGTGATCCCGGCCGGACCGGCGTACTCACGGCGTCGCGCCACTCGGCGTCGGGTCCTGTTCTGCGTGAGGTGAATCGAGCAGCGCGGTGAGTCGGTCGACGACCTCGTGGAAGCGCGGCTCGCGCGTCAGACCTGCAGCGCGTGGCCGTCGCCATGCGACGTCCTCGACGTGCACGACCCGTCCCGGCCTGCCACTGAGCACGACGACACGGTCCGCGAGCAGCACCGCCTCGTCCACGTCGTGGGTGACGAGGACCGTCGTCGCCGGTTCCTCGGACCACACGCGAGCGAGTTCGACGTTCATCCGTCGGCGCGTGACGGCGTCGAGCGCGCCGAACGGCTCGTCGAGCAGGAGCAGTTCGGGATGCAATGCGAGTGCGCGGGCGATCGAGACTCGTTGCCGCATACCGCCGGAGAGCTGCGACGGGCGCGCCTTCTCGAAGCCCGTCAGCCCGACGAGCTCGACGAGTTCCGCGACGCGCTCGGCGTCCACACGTCGTCCGGCGATCCGGAACGGCAGTGCGATGTTGGCCGCCACTCCCGCCCACGGCATGAGCGCGTGCTCCTGGAACGCGATTCCGAGGCGACGACTCGCCACGAGGTCGCCCGGACTCTCGCCGTCGACGGTCACGAGGCCGCTCGTCGGCTCGTCCAGCCCCGCGAGCATCCGCAGCACCGTCGACTTGCCGCAGCCCGACGGCCCCAGCAGCGCGACGAACTCGCCCGGGGCGATCGTCAGGTCCAGGCCGTCGATGGCGACCAGGTCGCGGCGTCCGGACCGGAAGGACTTGGCGACGCCGCGGATCTCCACTCCGGGCGTCGACCGTGACGTGGCGCTCGGAGCGTTCGCGGTGGACGTCATCGGTGCAGAGCCGCCAGATCGGGTGCGACGATGTCGAGTGCTTCTCGTGGCACCGCGAGTGCGTCGGTGGTCCATGCCCAGATCGACGACATCGCGCGGTCGGGATCGGTGTAGCCGTCCCGTCCGTGCAGGACCCGAAAGTTGTCGATACAGAGCATCTCCCCCGCTTCTGCGCGGAACATCGGGCCGTTGTCGCGAACGTGGTCGACCGCCGCACGCCACACCCCGATCATCGTCTCGTGTCCGGGAGGCGCGCCGGGGCACGACGCGAGATACGGGTGGAAGCGCACCTGGACCCTGCCGCTCGGCGTCCGGCGCGCGATGGGCGCCGGGTCCGGGAGGGGGAAGTTCGGTTCGGAGTGGTCGATCGCCGTGTTCCAGCAGAAATCGGCGAGTCCGGGGACTCGCGGCTCGTCGCGCAGCAGGTCGACCAAGGCCGCGGCGTCGATCAGAAAGGAGTCACCGCCCGACGGCATCGCCGGGCGGGAACACCACAGGAACAGGTGGTCCGGCGCGTGATCACCGAACGCGAAGCCGTCGTTGTGGGCCGTCATGCGCTCCTCCGGCGAGCCGAAAGACCGTTTCCGGCCGCGGCTGTCCACCGGCTGGGCGTCGACGAGGCCGGCCTCACGGCGCGACGTCGTCATGTCGGCGCGAAACTGCCGTCCGACACGGACGAGCCTGTCTCCCAACAGCTCTGTGGCGAAGCCGATCGCGTCGGATTCGGCGTGGAGGCCGCCCACCACGACGGCGCCGTCGTGGGCGAGGACTCGACGCGCGTTCTCGATGCGGTCGGGGCCGTCGGGGATGTGCTCGGGAACGATGCTCGCGCGGATGATTCGAGACGAGAACACTATCCGGCCTCCTCGGGACGCGGACGGGGATTCTTCGGGTCCCGAACCACAGTAGGAAGCACGTATTTCCTCGGGGTTAATCCTGGAACCGAGTGCGTTACGGCGTCGGCGAACCGCCGCCCCCCTCCGTTCCGTGCAGCGCGGTGGTGCCCTCGAGGCAGGATCGAGGGTGTGTTCGACGCCCACCTCCACATCATCGATCCGCGGTATCCCATCGTCGAGAACCACGGGTACCTCCCCGATCCGTTCACGATCGAGGACTACCGCAGGCGCACCGCGCATCTGGACGTCACGGGCGGTGCCGTGGTGACGGCGTCGTACCAGAATCTCGGGCAGGAGCATCTCACCGCGGCCCTCGCGGAACTCGGCCCCGGCTGGGTCGGCGTCGCGCAACTGCATCCCGAGGCGAGCGACGACGACATCCTCGCGCTGGATCGGGCTGGCGTGCGGGGCGTCCGGTTCAACCTGCGGCGCACGAACACCGACCTGCAGGCGCTCACCCGCCAGGCGTTGCGCGCGTGGGATCTCGCGGGGTGGCACGCCGAGTTCTACATCGATGCGACGCTCCTGCTGTCGCTCGAGCCGGTGTTCGCGAAGCTGCCGGCCGTGAGCATCGACCATCTCGGCATGTCCACGCGCGGCCTGCCCTATCTGCTCGATCTCGTCGCGCGGGGCGCGCGCGTCAAGGCCACAGGATTCGGGCGAGCGTCCATCGACGACGTCGGCGAGGTGCTGCGCCGCATCCACGAGGTGGATCCCCACGCGCTGATGTTCGGTACCGATCTGCCGGGCAGCCGAGCGCGCCGCGTGTTCGAGGATTCGGACGTCGACATCGTCCGCGAGTCGATCGGCGCCGATGACATCGACGCCGTCCTCGAAGACAACGCCCGTGGGTGGTACCGCTGCCCGAAGGCAGCCGGCTGACGGGAGATCCGCCCCTACAGGAGATACGTCGCGAAGACGGTCGCGACCACCAGCCCGCTGATCACCGGAACGAAACACTTCCTCGCCAGGCTCAATACCGGCACGCGCGCGAAACCCGCCACCGCGATGAGCGAGGACCAGGCGACGAGAGTTCCGCCACCGGACCAGATGTTGCCCATCTGACCGATCGCAGCAAGGGTCGCGGGGTCCATGCCGGAGCCCGGTGCGAGGGCACCCGCGAGGGCACCGGTCAACGGGAGGCCGCTGAAGCCGGACCCTTCCAGCCCCGCCACCAGGCCGACCACGAGGAGCCCGAAGGTGGTCACGATCGAGACGTTCGGCAGATGGGCCTCTGCGGCGGTCACCAGATCGAAGTGAAGACCGGGGGCCGTCGCATCCTCGGGGAGTCCGAAGATGCCACCGGCGAAGTCGGAACTGCCGATGAGGAAGAACCCTGCGATCGGGAGCACGATCCCCATGGCCTTGAAGGCGAAGACCAGACCGTCGACGAGATGCTCCGCAGTCGTCTCCAGGAATCGGCTGGAATCGTCGACACCGCATACCGCGAAGAGCAGCAGCGCAGCGAGGCCACCGACCATCGCCGCGGCCTCCCCGCCCTCGAGCACCGGGACGACGCCGAGCTTGCCGAGCGCCAGGTAGGCGATGAATGCCGCGTACACGAGCGGAACCAGACACGCGAACACGACTGCTTTGCGGTTGGGTTCGTCGGGGGAACCGGCCCCTCCGCTCGGCGCCGGATCGATCACCGCGGTCCCCGAGGATCCGCCGGTGAGCGGAGGCTCCTCGCCGGATCCGCTGCCGGAGCGTCCCACACTCCGGCCGGCTCCTCCGGTCGTTTCGGACACGATAGCGACTGTCCTCACCTGTTCCGTTCCCTGCGTCGAGTTCTGTTCGTCGGTGTCGTGACGGTCCGCCTTGTTCTCCCACTCCGTGAGCAGTTCCGCCGAGGGAGTTCGCCAGGTGCGCCGTTGGGAAACCCAGGTGATGACGATGGCCACCACTCCGACGATCAGAGACAAGATCAATGCCTTGTCCGCGACCGCGTCCGGCTCGATTCCGGCGGCCTTCGCCGAAATCCCCGGCGCCACTTTCATCACGTAGTCCGACGACAGCGCCATTCCCTGGCCTGCGATCGCGATGACCATGCCCACCGACATCGGTGACAGACCGGCCCGGATAGCGACCGGAATCAGCACAGCACCGACCAGTGGGACCGCCGGAGTCGGCCAGAAGAACAGCGAGATGACGTAGGTGACCGCTGCGAGCACCAGGAAACTGCTTGTCGGACTTCGCATCACCTTCCGGAACGGAGCGATCATGAGGCGGTCCGCGCCCATCTGACGGAGACCGCCGAGCATGGCGGTCACCAGCGCGATGATGAGGAAGATGTTGAACAGTTCCTCCGCCGCGACCAGACTCGCGTTGAAGATGGACGCGATCGCCGTGACGATGCTTCCGGAGAATGCGAACGCGGTGAAAAGCGTTGCCAGGACAGCAGGAACGACGATGTTCTTGCGCATGACCATCGTGATGATGATGACGACGACGCCGGCCAGGTATACCCAGTGGGCGGCAGTGAGTTCTATCGACTGCACTGTGGACATCCTTAC
>NZ_BCXD01000003.1 GCF_001894925.1 Rhodococcus rhodnii NBRC 100604
CACGTTCGGGCCCCGGAGGACTCCGGCGGCCGGCGATACCCGGTGATCGTCGACCAGGTGTGGATACGCTGGTGACGATTCCCCCCGAAAGGAACGACAGTGTCGGAGAGCAATGAGGGCCGCCGCTCTTTCCGTCGTGACGGCGGAACACGCGGCGGCCGACCCGGTGGCCAGGACGGCCCCGGACGTACGCCCCGTGGTGGCACCGGCGACGACCGACGCGGCGGCCGCGACGACCGACGCGACCACGAACGACGTGACGAACGCCGAGGCCGGGACGACCGTGGTGAACGTGGCGGCGAACGCCGCGGGGACGATCGGCGCCCTCAGGGCGATCGCCGTCCCGCCGAGCGGCGCGGCGGTCCCCGCAGCGGTGATCGCGATGCCCGCGGACCGCGTGGTGACCGCGACGAGCGGCCGCGCTTCGGTGATCGGGGTCCGCGGGACGATCGCAGGACTCGTGGCGATCGGGGCGGTCGCGACGAGCGGCCCGGAGACGGTGCGCACCAGCAGCACCGTCGTCGCGGCGGGGAGGGTGCATACCTCCCGCGCGCGACCGGTGAGGAGCGCAGCTCCGCGCGTCCGGACGAACCCGATCTCCCCGACGACGTGCAGCCGAGCGATCTCGACGGGGCCGTCCGCCGGGATCTGCTGAGCCTCGACAAGCGCAACGCCGAGGCCGTCGCACGGCATCTCGTGATGGCGAGCCGCCTCCTCGAGGACGATCCGCGTGCAGCTCTCGCTCACGCACGTGCAGCACGGGGCAGGGCCGGACGGATCGCGGTGGTGCGTGAGACGGCGGGCGTCGTCGCCTACCACGCCGGCGAGTGGGCCGAAGCGCTCTCCGAACTGCGCGCCGCACGACGGATGTCCGGCGGCGCCGGGCTCCTCGCGGTGATGGCGGACGCCGAACGCGGCCTCGGCCGACCCGAACGCGCGATCGAACTCGGTCGCAGCGACGAGGCGGCCGCACTGACCGGCGACGATGCGTCGGAGCTGCGGATCGTCGTCGCGGGTGCGCGAATGGATCTCGGCCAGTACGACCAGGCCGTCGTGACGCTGCAGACGCCGGACCTCGATCCAGAACGCACCGGAACGCCAGCGGCCCGGCTGTTCTACGCCTACGCCGACGCCCTCGCGGCGGCCGGTCGTACCGCGGACGCACTGACGTGGTTCCTCAACTCCGCCGCCGCGGACGTCGAGAACGACACCGACGCGGAGGAGAGGGTCGCCGAGCTCGGCGGAGGCGACGAGTGAGAACGCCGGGGCTGCGCTCCGGCTACGACGCTCTGCTGCTCGATCTCGACGGCACGCTCTATCGCGGGCCGGACGAGATCCCGGGCGCACGTGACGCCGTCGTCGGTGGTGACGAGCGGTTGCTCTACGTCACGAACAACGCGAGCAGGGCGCCGGAGACCGTTGCGGGACAGCTCGTCTCGCTCGGCTTCCCCGCGCAACCCGCGGACGTCGTCACGAGTGCGCAGGTGGCCGCGGCGATGCTCGCGGAGCGCGTCCCGGCCGGGACGGCTGTCCTGGTGGTCGGTGCGGAGGCACTCGCGGCCGAGATCGACGCCGTCGGCCTCGTCCCGGTGCGGTCGTTCGACGACGGGCCGGGCGCCGTGGTGCAGGGCCACTCGCCGGACACGGGCTGGCGGATCCTCGCAGAGGCGACTCTCGCGATCCGCGCCGGTGCGCTGTGGGTCGCGACCAACGTCGATTCGACGCTGCCGACCGAGCGTGGCGTCGTGCTGGGCAACGGGTCGATGGTCGCGGCGGTCAGCTCGGCGACGGGCGCACGTCCGCTCGTCGCGGGGAAGCCCGCGACGCCCATCATGACCGAGGCGGTGCGGCGCGCGGGCGCCACACGGCCGCTGGTCGTGGGCGACCGGCTCGACACCGACATCGCCGGTGCCTGCGCCGCCGACATGGATTCGCTGCTGGTACTCACCGGCGTCAGTACGCTCGGCGACCTGCTGTCGGCGTCGCCGTCGGAGCGGCCGACTCACCTGGCGGCGACGCTCGAGGCACTGGACGCGTCCGCGGAGAGTTCGCGCATCGGCGCGGGCGACGGCATCGACGTGCAGGTCCGCGACGGCGAGATCGTGGTCTCGGCGTCGCGGGACGTCGACGACGTCGCACTGGTCAGAGCCATCGTGCCCGCACTGTGGGAACACGGAGTGGGCACTCCCGTCCGCGGTGAGGGCGCTGCGTCGACTGCGGGCGAGGTCGTCGCACGTCTGTTCGCGTGACGGCGTGGCGGGTGTGTGCGGCTGTCGGAACGATGGTCTAGCGTTGGTCCCGATGAGCACCGCCATTCCACGTCCGGGCGAGCACCTCCCCGGCGCCGCCGCAGTCGATCCCGCCGAAGTAGAAGAGCGGATCGACGGATTGCTCACGCGCCTCGACGGGATCGCCGAGCACGCCGCGACGAATCGGAGCGAATCCCACGACCCCGCAGCGGTCGTCGAGGTGCTCGGCGCGCAGGCTCGGCTGTTCGAGGAGGCGCACGACGTCCTCACGGACGCGCTCGCGTCGGTGGACAAGGTCTAGCGTGGCCCGACGCGCACGTGTCGACGCCGAACTGGTGCGTCGCGGACTCGCACGCTCCCGGGAGCACGCTCGGGAGCTCATCGACGCCGGACGCGTCCTCATCTCCGGGACCACGGCGACGAAGCCAGCGACGGCGATCGAGGCCGGGACCCCGCTGCGCGTCGTCGAGGTGTCCGACGAGATCGCGTGGGCCTCGCGCGGCGCGCACAAGCTGCTCGGTGCCCTCGACGAGTTCGTCCCGCGCGGCCTGACCGTCTCCGGTCGCCGCTGTCTCGACGCGGGAGCGTCGACGGGCGGATTCACCGACGTGCTGCTCCATCGCGGCGCACAGGAGGTCGTCGCGGTCGACGTCGGCTACGGCCAGCTCGTGTGGCGGCTCCGGTCCGACGACCGGGTCCGTGTCCACGACCGCACCAACGTTCGTACGCTCGATGCCGAGACCATCGGGGGCCCGGTCGATCTCGTCGTCGCCGACCTGTCCTTCATCTCTCTCGAACTCGTTCTTCCGGCCTTCGTCGCGTGCTGCGCCCCGGGGGCGGATCTGCTGCCGATGGTCAAACCGCAGTTCGAGGTCGGCAAGGACCGCGTCGGCAGCGGCGGCGTCGTTCGCGATCCCGAACTGCGCGCCGGGGCCGTCGTTGCCGTCGCCCGGTCGGCCGCCGCGCACGGCCTCGTCACGAAAGGTGCTGTGGCGAGCCCGCTCCCGGGGCCGTCCGGCAACGTCGAGTACTTTCTCTGGTTGACGGTGCCCGAACGCGACGCCGAGCCGGTGGGCGCGGACGACGAGGCGGTGACGCAGATGATTCACGATGCGGTCGAGGCGGGGCCACGATGACCGTGCCGCAGCGCGAGATTCTGCTCGTCGCGCATCCCCGCCATCGCGATGCGACGGGGACGTCCGAGCGTGTCGCCCGGATCTTCGAGGACGCCGGGATCGGACTGCGTGTCCTGCTCGAGGAGGGCGGCGACAGCGTCGAACCCGTCGACGGTGGCGGCACCGAGCGGCTCTCGTCGCCGGGCTACCCGGTCGAGGTGACCTCGCCGGGCCCCGACGCCGCCCTCGGCTGCGAGATGGTGCTGGTGCTCGGCGGCGACGGGACGTTCCTGCGCGCTGCGGAGATGGCACGGGCGGCGGCGGTGCCCGTCCTCGGAATCAATCTGGGCCACATCGGTTTTCTCGCGGAAGCCGAGGCCGATCATCTGGGCGACGCACTGGGGCAGGTCGTGCGGGGCGAGTACCGACTCGAACAGCGCATGACGCTCGACGTCGCGGTGCGTGTCGACGACGTCGTCGTCGACACCGGGTGGGCGCTCAACGAGGCGAGCCTCGAGAACAGCTCGCGACTCGGCGTGCTCGAGGTCGTGCTCGAGGTGGACGGCCGTCCCGTCTCCTCGTTCGGTTGCGACGGCGTGCTGGTCGCGTCGCCGACCGGGTCGACGGCGTACGCGTTCTCGGCGGGCGGCCCGATCGTGTGGCCAGAACTCGAGGCGTTGCTCGTCGTGCCGAGCAACGCACACGCCCTGTTCGCGCGTCCGCTCGTCACGAGTCCCGAGAGCGTCATCGCCGTGGAGACGTTGCGCGGCAGCCACGACGGACTGGTGTTCTGCGACGGCCGCCGGACGCTCGAGCTGCCCGCGGGCGGGCGACTCGAGGTCGTCCGCAGCGCGCATCCCATGCAGTGGGTTCGGCTGGACTCCGCGCCGTTCGCCGACAGGATGGTGCGCAAGTTCGATCTGCCCGTGACCGGGTGGCGGGGGAGGAGACGCTGACGATGCTGGCAGAGATCCGGATCGACGGCCTGGGGGCGATCTCCTCGGCCGGGGCACAGTTCCACGAAGGGCTCACCGTCGTCACCGGCGAGACCGGTGCGGGCAAGACGATGGTCGTCACGAGCCTTCACCTGCTCAGCGGTGCGCGCGCGGACGCGGGCAGGGTGCGCGTCGGGGCCGATCGCGCCGTCGTCGAGGGTCGGTTCGCGACCGACGGGCTCGCCGAATCGGTCGCGGCGGAGATGTCCACGCTGCTGTCGGACGCCGGCGCGCAGAGCGACGACGACGGCACCGTCATCGCCGTCCGGACGGTCTCCGGCGACGGCCGGTCGCGTGCCCATCTCGGCGGGCGGAGCGTGCCGGCGGCGACGCTGTCCGCGTTCACCGCGCCGCTGCTCACGGTGCACGGCCAGAACGACCAGCTGCGGCTGCTGCGCTCGGATCAGCAGCGTGCGGCGCTCGACCGGTTCGCCGACTCGACGGTCTCCTCCGTCCTCGCCCGCTACCGCCGTCACCGCAGTGCCTGGCTCGCGGCGCGCTCCGAACTGCTCGACCGGACGTCCCGGGCACGCGAACTGGCGCAGGAAGCGGACCGGCTGTCGTTCGCGCTCGACGAGATCGACCGCGCTGCACCCGAGCCGGGCGAGGACGTCGCGATCGTCGCCGAGGTGCGCCGGCTCGGGGACCTCGATTCGCTCCGGACGGACGCCGAATCGGCGCAGGCCGCGCTGAGTGGCACCGACGAGCTCGACGGCGCCGAGGTCGCGGTTCCGTCCGCGCTCGAACTGCTCGGCGACGCGAGGGCCCGGGTCGCCGCGTCGAGCGACCCGGCGCTCTCGGTCCTCGCGGGCCGGCTCGACGACGCCGTCGCGGTCGTCACCGACGTCGCGTCGGAACTGACGGGCTACCTCGACGGCCTGCCGTCCGATCCCGACTCCCTCGAAACGCTGCTCGCGCGCCAGGCCGAGCTCAAGGCCCTCACCCGCAAGTACGCCGCCGATGTCGACGGTGTCCTCGCGTGGGCCCACGACGCCCGTGAGCGGCTCTCCTCGCTCGACGTCTCGTCCGACGCGCTCGCCGAGCTCGAGGCGACCGTCACGGCCGAGGCGAGTGCCACGGCCGACGCCGCCCGCGCTCTGACGGCGGCGCGAGTGAAGGCGGCCCGCAAGCTCGCGAAGGCCGTGAGCGCCGAGCTCGCCGGGCTCGCGATGGGCCGCGCCGTGCTCGAGGTCCAGGTGCGGCCGCGGGTCGCGGCCGCGGGCGACAGCGCCCCCCTCGACCTGGACGGAACCCTCGTGCACGCCGGTGCGTCCGGTGTCGACGACGTCGAGTTCCGGCTCTCGGCGCACTCC
This sequence comes from Rhodococcus rhodnii NBRC 100604, assembly GCF_001894925.1. GTDB lineage: Bacteria > Actinomycetota > Actinomycetes > Mycobacteriales > Mycobacteriaceae > Rhodococcus_F > Rhodococcus_F rhodnii. The sequence continues at coordinate 5,673 of NZ_BCXD01000003.1, forward strand.
GGTGCGCAGCCCCTGCCGCTCGGCAAGAGCGCGTCGGGCGGTGAACTCTCGCGCGTCATGCTCGCCCTCGAAGTCGTGCTCGCAGGATCGGATTCGGGAGCGACGATGGTGTTCGACGAGGTCGACGCCGGCGTCGGCGGCCGCGCCGCCGTCGAGATCGGCAAACGTCTCGCACGCCTCGCGCGGACCCACCAGGTCATCGTCGTCACCCATCTCCCGCAGGTCGCGGCCTTCGCCGACACTCATCTCGTCGTCGACAAGTCCGACGCGAAAGGCATCGTGAGCAGCGGGGTGCGGGCGCTCGACACCGGTGAGCGCGTCGTCGAACTCGCGCGGATGCTCGCGGGGCTCGACGAGACCGAGACGGGCCGCGCACACGCCGAGGAGTTGCTCGAAACCGCACAGGCGGAGCGCGCCGCGGCGTCGTGACGTGGCTCTCTCGGCCGCCCACCCGTCGATCGGAGTGGCCGAATCCCGTCGGCGCGCCTCCACGGACTCGCTCGGCCATCGGGTCATTCTTGAAGGCATGAAGCTGCCCGGCCTGCTTTCCCGCACCACCGAGACCCTGCCCGGACTCTCCGGGATAGCCAGGGTCGACCGCAACACCGCGAAACTTCTCAAACGAGTCGGACCTGGAGACATCGTCGTCCTCGACGAGATCGACCTCGACCGGATCACGGCCGACACGCTCGTCGCCGCCGGAGTCCACGCGGTCGTCGACGCATCGCCGTCGATCTCGGGGCGGTACCCGAATCTCGGGCCCGAGGTGCTCGTCGCGAACGGCATCGTCCTCGTCGACGACGTCGGGCCCGAGGCGCTCACGAAGGTCAAGGACGGCAGCAAGATCCGGCTCCACGACGGCGTCGTCTACAGCAAGGACAAAGAGCTCGCCCGCGGCACCGAGCAGACCGAGGCGGAGATCTCGGACCGGATGATCGAGGCCAAGACCGGGCTCGTCGATCACCTCGAGGCGTTCTCGGGCAACACGATCGAATTCATCCGCACCGAGAGCGCACTGCTCATCGACGGCATCGGCGTTCCCGACGTCGAGCTGGACATGCGGGGGCGGCACGTCGTCGTGGTCGACGACGGCCCCGACCACGAGATCGATCTCAAGAACCTCAAGCCGTTCGTCAAGGAGTACTCGCCGATCCTCGTCGGCGTCGACGGCGGTGCGGACGCGCTCGTCAAGGCCGGTTATCGTCCCGATCTCATCGTCGCCGACCCCGACAAGGTGCGGACGACGACGCTCAAATCGGGTGCGGAGGTGGTGCTTCCCGCGGATCCGGACGGTCACGCACCCGGGCTCGAGCGCATCCAGGATCTCGGGATCGGTGCGATGACGTTCCCGGCCTCGGGCAAGCCGTCCGAGCTCGCGCTGCTGCTCGTCGAACATCACGGGGCGAGCCTGATCGTGACGGTCGGCAACGTCTTCTCGCTCGACGAGTTCTTCGACCGCGCGCATCGCGAGGACAACCCGTCGGCCTTCCTGACGCGGCTCAAGACCGGCCCGAAGCTCGTCGACGCCAAGGCCGTCGCGACCCTGTACCGCAGTCGGGTGTCCGGCGCGGCGATCGCGCTGCTCGTGCTCGCTGTCCTCGTCGCGGTCGTGGTGGCGCTCATGGCGTCGAACGCGGGCGTCGAGGTGATCGACTGGCTCACGGCGGCCTGGAACAGCGCCGTGGAGTGGGCACAGGGGCTCGTGCAGTGATCACGATGCGCCAGCACGCGATCTCGATCGCCGCGATCTTCCTCGCGCTCGCGATCGGCATCGTTCTCGGTTCGGGCCTGCTCTCGAACGGGCTCGTCGCGGGACTGCGCGACGACAAGGCCGACCTCGGCCGCCAGCTCGACGCCGCGCAGGAGGAGACGAACCGGCTCAACGAACAACTCGGTGCCGCCGACGGATTCGACGCGGCGGTCGCGGGACGCGTCGTTCGCGACACGCTCGCGGAGCGTTCCGTCCTGCTCGTGACGACACCCGACACCGATCCCGGCGACGTCGACGGCGTCACCCGGACGATCGAGGCCGCGGGCGGTGCGGTGTCCGGGCGGATCGCGCTCACCGACGAGTTCGTCGACGCGCGCTCGGGCGACCGGCTGCGGACGGTCGTGAACAACGTCGTGCCCGCGGGCGTGAGCCTCGGCACCGGTGCGGTCGATCAGGGCAGCATGGCCGGCGACCTGCTCGGCTCGGTGCTCGTCGCACCCGCCGACGCTCCCGGCCCGCCCGCGACGGCGGAGGAGCGTGCGCTCGCGCTCGATGCGCTGCGCGGGGGCGGCTTCCTGAGCTACGAGGGTGGCGACGTCGTGCCCGGTCAGGCGGCCGTCGTCGTCACCGGTGGGCAGTCTCCGGAGGAGGCCGAGGCGCCGACGGGCAATCGTGGTGCCGTCGTCGCACGGTTCGCCGCGGCGCTCGACGCGCGCGGCGGCGGTGTCGTCCTCGCGGGTGGTTCCGGAGCGGCGCAGGGCAACGGTGCCATCGCGGTCGCCCGCGCCGACGCCGCACTTGCTGCCGCGGTGACCACGGTCGACGACGTCGACCGCGAGTCGGGCCGCATCACCGTTCCGCTCGCACTCGCCGAGCAACTGGGTGGGGGCGCCGGCCGCTACGGGACCGGTCCGGGAGCGTCCGCCGTGACGGTGGGCGCGGCGCAGGGCTGAGACCGGATCCACGGACACCGAGCAGGACGCGACGACGGCGACCGTGACGAGTACCACGCTCCAGAGGTGGCGAACTGGGCGTATCGTGGCGGTCCCGCCGTGTGTCCGTGCCGGTCACGGCGATCTCGTGTTACCGTGAAGTCCCGTGGGTCGCAGGCCCAGAAGAGTTTCCACAAGCCACGTCTGCACAGTCGCACGGGAGCCCCTTTGTCACAGTCACGCATTCATTCGCGTACGGACACCAAGCACATCTTCGTCAGCGGCGGCGTCGCGTCGTCGCTCGGCAAGGGCCTGACGGCCTCGAGCCTCGGCCAGCTGCTCACCGCACGCGGTATGCGGGTGACGATGCAGAAGCTCGATCCCTACCTCAACGTCGATCCCGGAACGATGAACCCGTTCCAGCACGGCGAGGTCTTCGTCACCGAGGACGGCGCCGAGACGGATCTCGACGTCGGTCACTACGAGCGGTTCCTCGACCGTGACCTCTCGGGTCAGGCGAACGTCACGACGGGTCAGGTGTACTCGACCGTCATCGCGAAGGAGCGCCGCGGCGAGTATCTCGGCGACACCGTGCAGGTCATTCCGCACATCACCGACGAGATCAAGAGCCGGATCCTCGCGATGGGCGAGCCCGACCGCGAGGGCATCCGGCCGGACGTCGTCATCACCGAGATCGGTGGCACCGTCGGCGACATCGAGTCGCAGCCCTTCCTCGAGGCCGCCCGCCAGGTGCGTCACGACGTCGGCCGCGACAACGTCTTCTTCCTGCACGTCTCGCTCGTGCCGTATCTCGCGCCGTCCGGCGAGCTCAAGACGAAGCCGACGCAGCACTCCGTCGCCGCGCTCCGGAGCATCGGCATCCAGCCCGACGCGCTGATCCTGCGTTGCGACCGCGACGTGCCGCAGTCGCTCAAGAGCAAGATCGCGCTGATGTGCGACGTCGACGTCGACGGGTGCATCTCGTGCCCCGACGCGCCGTCGATCTACGACATCCCGAAGGTGCTGCACAGCGAGGGTCTCGACGCGTACGTCGTGCGTCAGCTCGGACTGCCGTTCCGCGACGTCGACTGGACGGTGTGGGGCAATCTGCTCGAGCGCGTCCATCAGCCGCGCGAGACGGTGAAGATCGCGCTCGTCGGCAAGTACGTCGACCTCCCGGACGCCTATCTCTCCGTGACCGAGGCGCTGCGTGCGGGCGGCTTCGGCAACCGCGCGAAGGTCGAGGTCGTGTGGGTGCGCTCGGACGACGTCGAGACTCCCGCCGGCGCTGCCGCGCATCTCGCGGACGTCGACGGCATCCTCGTGCCCGGCGGCTTCGGTATCCGCGGCATCGAAGGCAAGGTCGGTGCGATCCGGTACGCCCGTGCGCGCAGGATCCCGCTCCTCGGGCTGTGTCTCGGTCTGCAGTGCGTCGTGATCGAGGCGGCGCGCAGCGTCGGGCTGGACGACGCCAACTCCACCGAGTTCGAGCCCGACACCACGCATCCCGTGATCTCGACGATGGCCGACCAGGAGGACGTCGTCGCCGGTGAAGCCGATCTCGGCGGCACGATGCGACTCGGTGCGTACCCCGCGACGCTCGCGAAGGGCTCCGTCGTCGCCCGTGCCTACGGGGCCGAGCAGGTCTCCGAACGCCACCGTCATCGGTACGAGGTCAACAACACCTACCGCGCCCGAATCGAGAAGAGCGGACTGCGTTTCAGCGGTACGTCGCCCGACGGGCATCTCGTCGAGTTCGTCGAGTACGCGCAGGACGAGCACCCGTTCCTCGTAGCGACGCAGGCGCATCCGGAACTCAAGAGCCGCCCGACCCGCCCGCACCCGCTGTTCGCGGCGTTCGTCGCGGCAGCGTTGACGTACAAGTTCGAGGAGCGGCTGCCGGTCGACGTCCACGGTGACGACGCCCAGAGCCCCGCGCCGGCCGAGACCGACGCTCGCGGCGACGATCTCGCGGCGACCGGGGCGGGAGACGTCGGGGAGACGGCGGACGCGTGAGCACACCGGGCGAGCACGACTTCGAGGTTCTCACGTCGGAGACCGTCTACTCGGGTGCGATTCTCGCGCTCCGGCTCGACCGGATCGCCATGCCCGGCGGGCGGACAGCGGAACGCGAGACGGTCGAGCACTACGGGGCCGTCGCGATCGTCGCCGTCGACGACGACGATCGCGTCGTGCTCGTCCACCAGTACCGCGCGCCGATCGGCCGGCGGCTGTGGGAGCTGCCGGCGGGTCTGCTCGACGAAGCGGGGGAGGATCCGCTCGAGGCAGCGCGACGGGAGTTGCGTGAGGAGACGGGCCTCGAGGCACGCGACTGGTCGGTGCTCGTGGACGTCGCGTCGTCCCCGGGATTCACCGACGAGGCGGTGCGGGTGTTTCTCGCCCGCGATCTCGTGGACGTCGGGCGCCCGCCCGCGCAGGACGAGGAAGCCGATCTGACTCTCCGGCGTGTCGCCGCCCGCGAGACCGTCGAGATGTCGCTCGCCGGTGAGATAGTCAACGCGACGGCCGTCGCGGGCCTGATGGCGTACGCGGCGGCACGAGATCTCGATCCCGGCCGGTTGCGGTCGCCGAACGCGCCGTGGCGTGACCGCCCGACCCGGTTCGCGCGCCGCCGCGAAGCGGAACGCGACCCGGACGGCGACTGACGAGCGGAGAGGTGGCTGCGTGTCCGAATCGGTCGTGGCCCGCGCCGCCGACGGCGACGCGGTCCTGCAGGGCGATCCGGTGGGCACCTACCTCGACCACCTGACCGTCGAACGCGGGTCCGCACGCAACACGGTCGCGTCCTACCGTCGTGATCTCGGCCGGTACGCGGAGTTCCTCACCGAACGCGGCATCCACGATCTCGAACGCGTCGCCGAACCCGACGTGACCGAGTTCGTGCTCGCGTTGCGACGCGGAGATCCCGAACGGCAGCGCCCGCCGCTCGCGGCGAGTTCGGCCGCGCGTGCGCTCATCGCCGTTCGGGGACTGCACCGGTTCGCGGCCGCGGAGGGGCTCGTACGGGTCGACGTCGCGAAGAACGTCCGGCCGCCGTCGCCCGCCCGGCGGCTGCCCAAGGCGCTGCCGGTCGACGACGTGCTCCGACTCGTCGAATCGGTCGGCGGTGCCGACGCGGGCCCTCGCGGCCTGCGCGATCGTGCGCTGCTCGAGGTGCTGTACTCGACGGGGGCCCGGATCTCCGAGGCCACGGGCCTCGACGTCGACGACATCGACACCCGCGGCCGATCCGTCCTGCTGCGCGGCAAGGGCGGCAAACAGCGCATGGTTCCGGTCGGCGGCCCCGCGATCGCCGCGCTCGACGCCTATCTCGTGCGCGGACGGCCCGCGCTGATCTCGCGTGCGACTCCCGCGCTGTTCCTCAACGTGCGCGGCGGGCGGCTGTCGCGGCAGAGCGCGTGGCAGGTGCTGCAGGACGCCGCGCGTGCCGCGGGGATCACGGCGGACGTCTCGCCGCACACGCTGCGGCACTCGTTCGCGACACATCTGCTCGAGGGCGGCGCGGACGTCCGTGTGGTGCAGGAGATGCTCGGCCACGCCTCGGTCACGACGACGCAGATCTACACGCTCGTGACCATCGGCTCACTGCGAGAGGTGTGGGCGGAGGCCCACCCCCGCGCTCGTTGAGCGTGCGTGTCGGCCCACGGAAGGTCGTGACGACGATGTAGCGTTCTCATAACGTCCTGGACGCGCCCGAGCGCGCACGACCACGTCTCACCGGGGTGGACAGCACCCGGCGAGGCAGAAGCAAGGAACGATCGATCGAGCAGGGAGCGGACGACGTGACGACACCGCAGTTCTCGGCGGGGGAGCCACCGTCACCGCGATCGGAGGGTGAGATGTTCGACGCCGGTCGATTCGACATCCGCGGGCGGTTCGCCGGTGCCCGAGACACTCCGGCCCCGGAGGCAGCCGAGCCGGGAGACCCCGTGGTCGCCGCCGTTCCCGAACCCGACGAGCGCGACGCCCCCGAGGTGGACGTCCCCGAACTGGACGGCGCCGACTCCGACGGCCCCGAGCCGGCCGCCGCGTCCGAGCCCGCTGCGGGCGAACCCGTGATCGGCCCGACGGGCCGTCCACTGCGCGACATCCCCGAGCCGGCCCCGCTGTCGTCGCACGGTCCCGCCCGGATCATCGCCATGTGCAACCAGAAGGGCGGCGTCGGCAAGACGACCTCGACGATCAACCTCGGTGCATCGCTCGCCGAGTACGGACGTCGCGTGTTGCTCGTCGACCTCGACCCCCAGGGTGCGCTGTCGGCCGGTCTCGGCGTCGCGCACCACGATCTCGAGCTCACCGTCCACAATCTGCTCGTCGGCTCCGACGTGTCGGTCGACGACGTCCTGCTCCGGACCCGCGTCGACGGGATGGACCTGCTTCCCAGCAACATCGATCTCTCCGCCGCGGAGATCCAGCTGGTCACCGAGGTGGGCCGCGAACAGACTCTCGGCCGCGTGCTCTACCCCGTCCTCGACCGGTACGACTACGTGCTGGTCGACTGCCAGCCGTCGCTCGGTCTGCTCAGCGTCAACGCCCTCGCCTGCGCCGATTCGGTCGTCATCCCGATGGAGTGCGAGTTCTTCAGCCTCCGGGGGCTCGCGCTGCTCAACGACACCGTCGACAAGGTGAAGGCGCGGCTGAATCCGAAGCTCGAGCTCGGCGGTATCGTCGTCACGATGTTCGACGCGCGCACACTGCACGCCCGCGAAGTGATGGCCCGAGTCGTCGAGGTCTTCGGCGACCTCGTCTACGACACGGTCGTCAACCGCACCGTGCGCTTCCCCGAGACCTCTGTCGCAGGCGAGCCGATCACGACATGGGCACCGAAGTCCGTCGGTGCCGAGTCGTATCGCGCACTCGCGCGCGAAGTGATCCATCGCAGCGGCCGGTAGGGGTGAGCGCACCCGCCGCGGAGCACGAGAACCCCGACCACGACGACGCCTTCCGGGTCTCGCTCGGCAACTTCGAGGGCCCGTTCGACCTGCTCCTGCAACTGATCACGCAGCGTGAGCTCGACGTCACCGAGGTGGCGTTGCACAAGGTCACCGACGAGTTCATCGCCTACACCAAGCGGCTCGGGACGCAACTCGGGCTCGATCGCACGACGGAGTTCCTCGTCGTCGCCGCGACACTGCTCGATCTCAAGGCCGCGCGGCTGCTGCCGGCGGGCGAGGTCGAGGACGCCGAGGACCTCGCGTTGCTCGAAGCACGCGACCTGCTGTTCGCACGGATCCTCCAGTACCGCGCGTACAAGCAGGTCGCGGCGCTCTTCGCCGAACTCGAGGCCGCCGCCCTGCGCCGGTATCCGCGGTCGGTCGCCCTCGAAGAACGCTTCACGACGCTCCTGCCCGAGGTCCTGCTCGGTGTCGATCCGCAGCGGTTCGCCGAGATCGCGGCGACGGCACTCGGGCCGAAGCCCGTGCCGACGGTCGGGCTCGCTCACCTGCACGTCGCGAAGGTCTCCGTGCCCGAGCAGGCCGCCCTCGTCCTCGCGAGGCTGCGCGAGCGCGGTGTGGGCGAGTGGATCGGCTTCGCCGATCTCGTCGACGACTGCGAGTCGACGGTGCACATCGTCGCGCGATTCCTCGGCCTGCTGGAGTTGTATCGCGAGCGGGCGCTCGCGTTCGAGCAGCCCGAGCCGCTCGGATCGCTCCTCGTGAGCTGGACCGGAGAGGACGTCGACGCGCCCGCCACGGAGGAGGACTACGGATGAGCGAGAACCCCGACACCGAACTCGAGGGCCCAGAACCCGAGGGCCCTGAACTCGAGGCCGGACCGGAACTCGGCGGCGTTTCCGAACTCGAGGCGGAATCGGGACTCGAGGACGGGGTCGAACTCGACGACGAGCGTCTCGCTGCGGTCCTCGAGTCGCTGCTGCTCGTCGTCGACACCCCCGCGTCCGACGAGCAGCTCGCCGAGGCGACGGCGACGCCGGTCGCGCGCGTCCGCGAGCAACTCGAACGCATGGCGGCCGAGCTCACGGCGCGCGGCAGCGGCATCGACCTTCGGTACGCTGGAGACGGCTGGCGGTACTACACCCGCGCCGAGTTCGCCCCGTACGTCGAGAAGTTGCTGCAGGGCGGAGCGCGCTCGAAGCTCACACGTGCGGCACTCGAGACTCTCGCCGTGGTCGCGTACCGGCAGCCGTTGACTCGTGCCCGCATCAGTGCGGTGCGCGGAGTCAACGTCGACGGCGTCGTACGGACGTTGCTCACTCGTGGTCTGCTCGCGGAATCGGGCACGGATCGCGAGAGCGGAGCGACTCTGTACGTCACCACCGAGCTGTTCCTCGAACGGCTCGGTCTCGCGTCGTTGGCCGACCTCCCGGACCTCGCGCCGATGCTTCCCGATGTGGACGTCATCGACGAACTCACCGAGAGTGTCGAGTCCGACGCGCGGTTTGCGAGAATGAACAAGGCGCCCACCTCGGTCGCCGAGATCGACACCGACCTCGGCGACGACTGAACCTCACGGCGCCGCGACATCGGATTCGACAGGAAAAATGAACAGACCCGCTCGCCGAGACGGCACACCGGACAACACACGCAGCGGACGCGGCCACGGCGCGTCCCGAAAGGCGGCACCCGCCAAGCGGACCGCCCAGGGCAGAGGCGCTGCCCCGCACAGGGGCGCTGCCCCCGACCGGGGAACCGGCCAGGGCCGCGGCGCCGCACAGAGTGGAGGCTCCGCACAGGGCAGGGGCACCGGACAAGGCAGGGGCACCGGACAAGGCAGGGGCACCGCACAGGGGAGAGGTACCGGCCAGGGTCGCGACGCTGCTCCCGGTGCCCGCCGTGACGCCGGACGCCCCGGATCCCCCGACGCACCGCGCGGCGGAGCGTCGTCGCAGCTCAACAAGCGTGGCAAGCCCAAGGCGCCGAAGCCCACCCGTTCGGACGCCGGCGTCCCCACGATCAGCAATGCGAAGCCCGCGCGCAATCAGCACGCGGGAAAGAAGCCGCGCGGCGGCCACGAGCACGGAGACGGCGTGCGCCTGCAGAAGGTGCTCGCACAGGCCGGCGTCGCGTCGCGTCGCGCCGCAGAGAACCTCATCGAGCAGGGCCGCGTCGAGGTCGACGACCGCATCGTCACCTCGCAGGGGCTTCGGATCGACCCCGAGAACGCGGTCGTGCGGGTCGACGGCGTGCGTGTCGTCGTGCAGAAGGACCTCGTGCACATCGCACTGAACAAGCCGCGCGGCTGGCAGTCGACCATGTCCGACGACCTCGGCCGCCCGTGCGTCGGAGACATCGTCTCCGAGCGCGTCGCGGCCGGGCAGCGGCTGTTCCATGTCGGGCGGCTCGACGCCGACACCGAGGGACTGCTCCTGCTCACCAACGACGGCGACCTCGCTCACCGCCTCATGCATCCGTCGTTCGAGGTGTCGAAGACCTACCTCGCGACGGTCTCGGGTCATCTCGCGAAGGGCGTGAGCAAGAAGCTCCGCGACGGAATCGAGCTCGAGGACGGACCCGCGAAGGTCGATGCGTTCACGTTGCTCGATGTGAACGAGGGCAAGTCGCTCGTGCGGGTGAGCCTGCACGAGGGCCGCAAGCACATCGTGCGTCGGCTCTTCGACGCCGTCGGCTACCCCGTCGTCCGGCTCGTTCGTACCGACGTCGGTGCGGTCGCGCTGGGCGATCAGCGACCCGGCACCCTCCGGGTCCTCGGCCGCGGCGAGGTCGGCGGCCTCTACAAGGCGGTGGGGCTGTGACCGCCTCGGCACTGTCCGTCGCGATGGATGGACCGTCGGGCACGGGTAAGTCGAGCGTGTCCCGTGCCCTCGCCCGCCGGCTCGGCGCCCGCTATCTCGACACCGGCGCGATGTACCGGATGGCGACGCTCGCGGTGCTGCGCACGGGCGTCGATCTCGCCGATCCGGTCGCGATCGCCGATGCCGCGGCGGCCCTGCCGCTGTCGATCGGCACCGACCCGGCAGCAGAGGCAGTGACGCTCGACGGCGAGGACGTCGGCGACGAGATCCGTGGCGCCCGCGTCACCGCCGCGGTGTCCGCGGTGTCCGCGGTCCCCGCCGTGCGGGACGTGCTCGTCGACGCGCAGCGCCGGATCGCGAAGGACGCGGCGCGGATCGTCGTCGAAGGACGCGACATCGGCACCGTCGTGCTGCCGGACGCCGACGTGAAGATCTACCTCACGGCGTCGGCGGCCGCACGGGCACAGCGCCGCAACCTGCAGAACATCACCGAAGGCCGCGGCGACGACTACGCGGGCGTGCTCGCCGACGTCGAGCGCCGCGACCACCTCGACTCGACCCGTGCAGTGTCGCCACTGCGGCCCGCGGACGACGCGGTCACCGTCGACACGAGCGAACTCGGTATCGAGGCCGTGATCGACCGGCTCGTCGCGGTCGTCACCGAACGAACAGGAGAGAGCGCGTGAGCGAGGAGTTCACCACCGAGACCGGCGACTGGGCCGACGGCACGTGGAGCGAGGAAGCCGACTGGGATCTCGCCGAGTTCGACGGTGACGAGGACGGCGGTGCGCCCGGCGCGCCGATGCCCACCCTCGCGATCGTCGGACGCCCGAACGTGGGCAAGTCGACGCTCGTGAACCGCATCATCGGCCGCCGCGAGGCAGTCGTCGAGGACGTCCCCGGCGTCACGCGCGACCGCGTGTCGTACGAGGCGAACTGGAGCGGCCGGTCGTTCATGGTGCAGGACACCGGCGGCTGGGAGCCCGACGCGAAGGGCTTGCAGCAGTCCGTCGCGCGCCAGGCGGCGCTCGCGATGGAGTCGGCCGATGCGATCGTCGTCGTCGTCGACGCCGTCGTCGGTGCCACCGCCACCGACGAGGCCGTCGCGAAGATTCTGCGCCGCAGCAAGACTCCCGTCGTGCTCGTCGCGAACAAGGTCGACGATCAGCGGATGGAGGCCGAGGCCGCGTCGCTGTGGAACCTCGGCCTCGGCGAGCCGTATCCGGTCTCGGCCATCCACGGCCGCGGCACGGGCGACCTGCTCGACAAGATCCTCGAGGTCCTGCCCGAGACGCCGCGCGAGCGGCTCGGATCGGTCGGCGGGCCGCGGCGCGTCGCGCTCGTGGGCAAGCCGAACGTCGGCAAGTCGAGTCTGCTCAACAAGCTCTCGGGCGACGAGCGGTCCGTCGTGCACAACGTCGCCGGCACGACCGTCGATCCGGTGGACACCGTCGTCGACCTCGGCGGGCGGCCGTGGCGTTTCGTCGACACCGCGGGACTGCGGCGCAAGGTCGCGCACGCGAGCGGCGCCGAGTTCTACGCGTCGCTGCGCACCAAGAGCGCGATCGAGGCCGCCGAGGTCGCGATCCTGCTCATCGATGCGTCGCAACCGATCTCGGAGCAGGACCTACGGGTGCTGAGCATGGTGGCCGACGCGGGCCGTGCGCTCGTCATCGCGTTCAACAAGTGGGACCTCGTCGACGAGGACCGGCGTCATCAGCTCGAGCGGGAGATCGACCGCGACCTGCAGCGGGTGCCGTGGGCGCAGCGCGTCAACATCTCGGCGCAGACGGGCCGCGCGGTGCAGCGACTCGTGCCCGCGATGGACACCGCCCTCGAGTCGTGGGACAAGCGGATCTCCACGGGCCGGCTCAACAACTGGCTCAAGGAGGTCGTGGCCGCGACTCCGCCGCCGATGCGCGGTGGCAGGCTGCCTCGTATCCTCTTCGCGACCCAGGCCGGAACCCGGCCGCCGACGTTCGTCCTCTTCACCACCGGTTTCCTCGAGGCGGGCTACCGCCGCTTCCTCGAACGCCGGCTGCGCGAGGAGTTCAACTTCGACGGCAGCCCCGTCCGCATCTCGGTGCGCGTGCGCGAGAAGCGGGATCGTCGAAACAAGAAGTGACCCCACTGCCGTCGGGGCGCACTGTCACAGTGTGTGCATCGAGCGCACACGATGTCACATCGCGCCCCGGCGGTGAGGGTGGGTGGTGTGCTGACCAGGCGATTCGCGTTCGATGCGCACGCTGATGTAATCTCATCGAGCGCCCGAACGCGGGCGTGGACGGGCTGTGGCGCAGCTTGGTAGCGCACCTGACTGGGGGTCAGGTGGTCGCAGGTTCAAATCCTGTCAGCCCGACCGAGAGGTCCCGGAAACTCGAGGGTTTCCGGGACTTTTTCTGTAGGTGGATGTGATCCGGTCATCGAAAAGCCATCACTTCGACGCCACGCGGCCCTCTCGGGCCCTCGTGCTCCGGTCAAGCCCAGGGCACATGGCGCACCTGGACGCGATGACCTGATTGCTCCGTGAGACGGTGGACCGAAGCTTCGCTCCGACCGCCAGGCACCAGAACCCGCACGTGGATGCCTTTCGCTCACGTCTCTGCACGCTCACGTCTCTGCATGCTCAGGAGCTGTCGACTTCGGCTACGAGGTGACTGCGGCGACCGTAATCCGACGCTGGCCGGCCAGGGGTGGACAACAGGGTTCGTGTCGCCCGGATCGGGGCGTCGGCGATCGATCTGCTCACCGGGCCGCGACTCGACCGCTCACGGGAGTGCCCCGGTTGCGGCTGGCTCTTCATCGGCGGCAGCCGCAATCGCAGCCGCAGATTGTTCTCGATGGAGACCTGCGGCAATCGCAGCAAGGATCGCCGCCAGCAGAACCGGGCAAGGGGCGTTAGCATGCGAACCGTTCCCTGACATCGAAGTGATTCCGAGAGAGTGTGTAACCGTGGCGATTGCACTCCCGTTCCAGGACTGCCCGATCATCGAGGTACGCCGCTACACCTTGCATCCGGGCCTACGGCAGCAACTCCTCGACGTGTTCGAGCGCCACCTCATCGAACCTCAGGAAGCGGTCGGCATGACGGTCGGCGGCACCTTCACCGACGATGACGACCCGAACGTCTTCACCTGGCTGCGGGGTTTCGCCGATCACGAGTCCCGCCGAAAGTCGTTGGAAGACTTCTACCACGGGCCCATCTGGGCCGAGCACCGCGATCGAGCCAACGCGACGATGGTGAGCAGCGACGACGTACTGCTGCTGCGCCCCACCGCGCCGCCACGCCGCCCGGCACCCGCCGTCGAGCGCGGCTCCGAAGACGATCGACCACGGAAAGAGCGTGCGCTCCTGGGGTCGTTCGGCGTGGCGTCCGATCACGACGAGAGCTGGTGGACCAGCACCGGACTCCGTGCCCTGGAGGACCGACTCGGCGTCGTGGTGTCGGCGTGGCGAACGGACCCGACACCCAACCTGTTCCCGGCGCTCCCCGTCCGTGAGGACCGCGCTGTTTCTTGGCTCGCGGTGTTCGCTGATGCCGCCGACCGGTCAGCGGCATCAGCCCGGCTGGACAGCTCCGGCTTCGTTCACGAAATCGAACGGCGTACGTCGTGGTACCGACTGTCTCGACTCACACCCACATCCCGGTCGGCCCATCCCGTCTGCGCACCGTTGTCCGCCGCCACCTAGTGTCTTTGGAGTCGCTCGCGTCGTTCCGCGATGCGGGAGCCGGATTCCTTGCGGGTCATGCGGCGCAGCATGATCGGCGCGAGGATCAGGCCCGCGACCGCCCATCCGGACGAGGGCGCCGTCACTGCGTGACGACGAGCCAGCGGAAGCCGTCGGGGTCGGCGAAAGCCTGTGCTCCCGAGGCGTCCGGGAGCACGTGTCCGCCTGCCGTCGCGGCGGCCGCGAGGAGTCGCTCCGCCTCGGCGGCGGACGTTCGATGCACGAAGGCGACATCGGAGGCCTCGCTCGAGTCGGCGACACCGACGTCCTTGGCGAGTGCAGCACCGGGCATCGAGCACAGTCGCGCCGTGCCTGGTGCCGGGACGAAGTCGATGTACTTGTTGCCGTAGTCGCGATCGGTCTGCATTCCGAGTGAGGTGTAGAACGAGCGTGATGCTGTCGGTTCGCGCACGCCCAGGATCAGACTCGTTTCGATGGGTTTCGGTTCGGACGCCGCACGACCGTTGTCCTTTCGCTTGTCCGAGGCGAGCTTCCACACGAGGCCGTCCGGCGCGCGAAACGTTCCGGAGAACGATCCGAACAGCGCCTTCTTCGCCGGTTTCAGGATCTCGGCTCCTCGGGCGGATGCAGCGCCCGTCACGTCCTCGACCTCCGAAGGCTGATCGAGGACGTAGGTCACGACGACACGGGGAAACCGTGACAGTGGGTGTTCTGCCGAGACGAACTCGACAGTGCCGGTGCCGTGAAGATCCACCGTGGCGCCGTTCCCGACGAGGTCGGCGCCGAGGACGTCCGCGTAGAACTGCGCCGCGGCTGCCGGGTCGGCAACGGGAACACGAAGGCCGTCGGGAGCAGGCCCGGTCACGGCTCCTCCGTTCCTGCTGCGCGCCGCACGATATCGGCGAGCCGATCCCACGCTGCAGCGGTCGGGTCGATCAGTGCGTACGAGGTGGGCCAGAAGCCGCTGTCGTCGTCGAGATCCGCCTGGGTGCTGACACCGAACGTCGAGTAACGCTCCCTGTCCATCTGCCCGCTGCGGAAGAACACGACGACCTTGCCTTTGCGTGCGTATCCGGGCTGGCCGTAGTACAGCTTGGGAGCGAGATCCGGTGCCACGCCGGTCACGATGGCGTGGACCCGCTCGGCCATCTCGCGATCGCCATCGGGCATCTCCTCGATCCTGGCGAGCAGCGCGGATTCGTTGGCCGCCGCCTTCTCGGAGCTTTTCGACTGCTTCGCCTCCGCCTTCAACTCCGCCGCTCGCTCCTTCATCGCGGCCCGCTCCTGAGCGGAGAATCCTCCGGTCTGCCCGGTCATCCGACTGCCCCTTTCCTGCTCACCGATCCGTCCCGCTCACGCTAGACGCGCGGGCACGGTGGCACTTCTCGATTCCTGACCCGTCGGTGGGCTGGCACAATTCGGGTATGACCCGCGCACGGGACCGGACGACGATCGCTGTGATCCGCCGCGTACGCGACCGCATCGATCGTGAGTTCGCGCAGCCCTTGAATGTCGAAGAACTCGCGCGCGGTGCGAACCTGTCGGCCGGACACCTGAGCCGCGAGTTCCGCCGCGTCTACGGCGAATCGCCGTACTCGTATCTCATGACGCGCCGCATCGAGCGGGCGATGACGCTGCTCCGGCGCGGCGATCTCGGTGTCACCGACATCTGTTTCACCGTCGGCTTCTCGTCGCTGGGAACGTTCAGCACCCGGTTCTCGGAACTGGTGGGGATGCCACCGAGCGCCTATCGCGGCGATCCGTCGCATTCCGTGGAAGGGATCCCGCCCTGTCTGGCGCGTCAGTTCACCAGACCGGTCAGGAATCGAGAAGCACCCGGCGGCGGGTCGGCCTAGCGTTCACGGCATGAACATCGACATCCACTACGCGTTCCTGCCCCACACCGATGCGGAGGCCGCGCTCGGCTTCTACCGCGACCTGCTCGGTTTCGAGGTCCGCCAGGACGTCGGTTACGAGGACATGCGCTGGCTCACCGTCGGCCCGGTCGGGAGTTCGACCTCGATCGTGCTGCACCCGCCGGCGGTCGATCCGGGTATCAGCGACGACGAACGCGACACGATTCTGACGCTCATCGACAAGGGCGTCTACGGCGCCGTGACCCTCGCGACCGACGACCTCGACGCGCTTTTCGCGAAGCTGGAGGCGGGTGGGGCCGACGTCGTCCAGGAGCCGACGGACCAGGACTATGGCGTACGGGACTGCGCGTTCCGCGATCCGTCGGGGAACCTGATCCGCGTCAACCAGATCTAGCGCGCCGCGGCGCGCGTCATCCGTTCGCCGGCGGCGGCGCGTGCGGCACGCACCTCGCCGCCCTCGAGCACATCGAACCGGAAGCCCGCGAGCCCGAGGTACAGCGCGAACTCGTCGGGGGAATGCGAGCCGGCTTCGAGGATGCTCGAATTCTCGTCCACCTCGGTCACCGAGGCGACCGTCGCGTCGAAGGACTGCCGGACGACATCGGCGGGAGCATGGACGTGTACGCGTGCCCGAAACGGATACGGCGCCGTCGTGATGCTGTGGGTCGTGAACTGCCGCACCGCATCGTCCGGGATCTGCCGCCGAACGAAATCGGTGTCCTGCGGCACCGCGTGGCGGATGCGGTCGACACGCAGTGTCCGCCACGCGCGTCGCTCGCGATCGAACGCGACGAGATACCACCGCTGCGGCGTGTGGACGATGCGGTACGGCTCCACCACGCGCCGCACCTCGGTGCCGTCGCGGCGGGTGTAGTCGAGGCGGGTCGTGCGCCGCCCGGCGATCGCCGAGGCGATCGTGGTGACGACCGTCAGATCGACGTCGGCCGGCCTCGGGTCGAGCGGCACCATCGACTCCGCGACGTCCTCCACCTGCCGGCGCACCGCCGGCGACAGCGAGCGTTCGAGCTTCGCCAGCGCACGCGCCGCCGCGTCCTCGAGTCCCGTCACGGCGCCGGCCGCTGCTGCCCGCAGCCCGACCGCGATCGCCACCGACTCGTCCGGCGCCAGCGCGAGCGGCGGGAGATTCGCGCCTGCTCCGAGCCGATACCCGCCGTGCCGGCCTCGGACGGCCTCGATGCCGTAACCGAGTTCGCGCAGGTCGTCGATGTCCCGCCGCAGTGTCCGCTCGCTGACCTCCAGGCGCTCACGCAACTCGGCGCCGCTCCACTCCCGTCGTGCCTGCAGTAGCGAGAGCAGTGCGAGGGTGCGACCCGTCGTTCGCGTCATGACATCCATGATGGCCCGGAATCAGGCCGTATTGCGGCCGGAACGGCTGCGACGATCGGGTCGTGACCGACGCCGAGCAGTACCCCGACGTCCATCCCTTCCGTATCGAGATCGCCGACGCCGCGCTGGACGACCTGCGGAGTCGGCTGCGCGACACTCGACTCCCGCCTCCGCTACCGGGTGACGACTGGGACACCGGTGTCCCCGTCGCGGTGCTCGCCGACCTCGTCGACCGCTGGTTGCGTCACGACTGGCGCGCGACCGAGCGGCGACTGAACGCGCTGCCCCAGCTCACGACCCGTATCGACGGCCAGACCGTCCACGCCGTCCACATCCGATCGCCGCACCCGAACGCGACGCCGATCCTGCTGCTGCACGGCTGGCCGGGGTCGTTCCTCGAGTTCGAGGGTCTCATCGGTCCACTCACCGATCCTGTCGCCCACGGCGGCCACGCCGACGATGCGTTCCACGTGGTGATCCCGTCGCACCCCGGATTCGGGTTCTCGACACCGCTCGACGGTCCGGGGTGGACGGTGGAACGTACCGCGTCGGCCTACGCCGAACTCATGACCCGGCTCGGCTACGACAACTTCGCCGTCCACGGTGGCGATCACGGTGCGGCGATCGCACCCGAGATCGCGCGGGCCGTGCCTGATCGCGTGATCGGTGTGCACGTGAACGGTTCGCTCTCGTTCGCCACGGAGGTCGACGACGACACCGCCGCGCGGCTGACGCCGATCGAACGAGATCGGCTGCGGCGCATCGCCGAATTCATGGAGCGCGAGTCCGGATACATCGCGATCCAGAGCACCCGCCCCGGCCTGATCGGTGTGATGACCGCCGACAGCCCGGTGGCCCAGCTGGCATGGATCCACGACAAGCTGCAGGCGTGGACGTATCCGCAGTCCACGCCGGCCCTCGACGTGCTGGGGGAGCAGTTCGTGTTCGACAACGCGTCGCTGTACTGGCTCACCGCGAGCGGCGGGTCCTCGGCGCAGGTCACCTATGCGATGACCGCGGCATGGGGCGCGGCGAAACAGGACTCGGGCGTCCCGACCGCCGTGATCGTCTTCGCACACGACGTCGGCCTGCGGTTCGCGGACGAGAAGGAGCACACCATCGTGCGCTGGACCGACGTCGACGATCGGGGCGGGCACTTCGCGGCCATGGAGGAACCCGTGACGCTCGTCGACGACATCAGAGCCTTCTACGCCTCACTGCGGTCGTGACCGGGTGACGGCCGCACCGTGATGAGCTGGTGGGTGCAGCCACGTAGGGTCACGCCATGCCACACGCACAGATAGAGGTTCGACGTCGCTGGTCCGTCGACGAAGAGATCGCATTGATCGACGCCGTTCACGACTCCCTCGTCGCGGCGTTCCGGATTCCTCCGAACGACAAGCACATTCGCCTGATCGTTCACGAGCCGCACCGGTTCGCAGCGCCGCCGAGCCTCGCACGGCCGGAGTACCTCACTCTCGTGCACATCGATTGCTTCGCGGGACGCTCGCTCGATGCCAAGCGCAGGCTCTACCGAGAGCTCGTCGACCGGCTGGCAGAGGTCGGGGTGCCACGCGACCACGTGTCGATCACCGTCCGTGACATCCCGATCGAGAACTGGGGTGTGCGCGGGGGCCAGGCTGCGTGTGACGTCGACCTCGGATTCGAGATCGGCGTCTGAGCCGCTCGATCGCGCGTCGGCCCGCTATGCGCTCCGGTGTTCCGGTGTCGTCACACAGTATCGACGAATCGCGCAGCGCGGATGTGACTTCGATCGTCAGGCGTAGAACCCGTCGCGCAGGTTCACGCCGTGCTCGACCCAGGCCTTCAGGGCGGCGAGCATCCCGGTCCAGCCCTCGCAGTTGCCGAAGGCGGCGGTTGCGCCGTCGAGAGTGGCACGCCACGACGATTCGCTGATGGTGACGAGGGTTCGCGTGTCGTCGTCGATCGGCTCGAACTCGAAGGTGGTCCGGGTCGTGCCGCTGCCGTCGGCGGCCTCGCCGCTCGCCCACGTGATCACGAGCCGCCGCGGCGGGTCGGCCTCGAGTACCTTCACGTCGAAGGCGCCGGGGAAGTCGGCGAAGTCCCATGAGACCGTGGCGCCGGTCTCGAGGCGGCCGCGCGCACCGCCCGTCGTGAAGTAGCGCGAGAGCTGTTCGGGATCGGCGACCGCCTCGTACACCTCGGCGCACGGCCGTCCGACGCGGCCGGAGACGGTGAACGAGAGTTCGGTGAGGCCGGAACGGGCCTGGGTTCTGTCCGGTGTATTCATGTGATAAAAATACAACATGTCAGTGGCCGGCGACACCCCCGAGACGGATGCGGACGAGCGCGTCTTCAAGGCATTGGCGTCGAGTACGCGCCGGCGCATCCTGGACACGCTCGCGGCGTCGTCCCGCACGACGGGGGAGTTGTGCGCGGCTTTTCCGGATCTCGACCGCACGACGGTCCTGCAGCATCTCCGCGTTCTCGAACGCGCCGACCTCGTGACAGGACGGCGCGTCGGGCGGGAACGTCATCTGTCGCTCGCGCCGTTGCCGATCAAGCGGATCCACGACCGGTGGATCGCGAGCTACACCCGTGCTGCCGTCGATCTGCTCGACCGGCTGGACAGCTGACTTCCGTGCTGCCGGCCCCGCGACCTCAGAAATAGAAGACGATCCAGCCGACGAACGGAATCATCGTCACGGCGAGGACGAGGCCGTTGAGCCACGGGTGGTCACGCAGGATCGCGACGAACTCACGGATCGCCGCGCTCGGCAGGTAGTACCGGGCCGTCCGGGCCCCGACCGCGTAGCCCGGGATCCCCGCCGCCCGCATGAGCATCGCGCCGCGGAACGCGTGATAGTTGCTCGTCACGACGGCGACGTCACCCGAGATTCCGTGCTCGCGAAGGGCCGCTGCCGAATACCGCAGGTTCTCCTCGGTGTCGGTGGATCGGTCCTCGAGCAGGACGTCGTCGGGATCGATGCCACCGGCGACGAGATGATCGGCCATCGCGCGCGCCTCGGACAACTGTTCGTCCGATCCGCGCCCACCCGAGCACACGATGCGGGTGCTGTGGCCCGCGCGTCGCGATCGTTCGTACACCTCGGCGGCGCGGGCGAGCCGCGAGGCGAGCAGGGGACCGACACGGCGGCCGCCCTGCAGGCCCGCGCCGAGAACCACGACGGCGTCGACGGGCTTGCCGAATCGCTTCGTGGCCGTGAGGTAGCACGCGGAGTAGGCGAGATAGACGACGAACACGAAACTCAGGTAACCGAGAGGTAGACCAGCCGCAGCGACCGTGAAGAAGACGCTCTCGGCGAGATCGGTGTCGAACCGCTCGACGACGAACACCGACGCGACCGCCGCAAGGTAGCCGATCATGAGGCAGCCGAGCGCCAGCGAGAGGAGGTTCGCCGCGCTCCTCCCTTCTCGGCGCAGCATCACGACACCGTTGGCGAGGAGGAACAGCGCGAGCACGAGGATGGACAGATAACCGAGCGCGCCGATCGCGAGCAGCGCCAGCGCGATGCGGGGAGCGGCCTCGACATCGCTCTCGGCGACGGACGCGAGTACGTACACGATGCCGATCGCCGCCGCGGCGCCGATTGCAGCCGCAGCGAGGACACCCGTCCGCAGCGTCCTCGGATCGAGTCGTGCACTGACGGCGGTCGCCAGGACGAGGACCGCGACGACGAGCCACGTCATCGCGCCGTCTCCCTTGCGAGGGCGTGGACGTGCGCTGCGCGACGCCGGTGCACGGAGCCCTCCGCCTCCAACTGGAGTGCGGCGGGAGCGGCGAGCCGGTGCCCGAGTGCGGTCGTCTGGGCGAGGCATCGTGTGCCGCCGAGGATCGCGGGATCGGCGAGCGCCCCCGGATCGAGGGTCAGTTCCTCGACGAGCACGACGGTGCCGTCGAGGCACGCGTGCGTGACGGTCGTGATGGTCCCGCCCTCCTCACCGGTCCGGCCGAGCACGAACACCTCGCCGAGCGTGCATCGGGCGTCACCGGCGAGGCGGATGTCGGTGCGGCGGTGCACCCGTGCTCCCGTCGCGACGACGAACGGCAGCGCGTCCCACGTCAGCGAACCGCCCGAGTCGATCTCGATCCCGACGGTCCACGACGCCGACGCGCCGCGCATGTCGTAGGCGACCGTACCGGAGGTCTCGACGAGTTCGAGCCGTGCGCCACGTCGGACCCGGACGTCGATGCGGACGTCGTCGCCCGCGAGCAGCAGGGCCTCGGCGGCGACGAGCGCGACGCGGACGATGCCCCCTTCGTCGGGCAGCCGGCGGACGGCCAGCGAGCCCGTCGCCAGCCGGAGTCGGCCGTCGCTCCCGAGATCAACGAGCGTGCGAATGATCGTGATCGCCTTCGTGCGTGTGGACGTGCGTCAGAACGGTGCCGTCCTCGCCGACGTGCGAGTGCGGTGCCATCGGGCCGGGGTCGACCGGGGTGTGCCCTCCGGCGAGGACCGTCCGGGTCATCTCGCGTACCCAGCCCACGAGCGCGTCGATCGACGGCTGATCGTGCTTCGAGAGCCCGAGCACCGGTCCGCCGTCGCGGGCGGCGGTCGCGTCGTCGAGCATCCGGGCGACGTCCACCTCGACGTGCGGCGCGAGGTCGGTCTTGTTGACGATGAGCAGATCCGCGCGCGCGATGCCCGGACCGCCCTTGCGTGCGACGTCGCCACCGCCCGCGACGTCGAGCACGAAGATCTGCGCATCGACGAGGGCGGGGGAGAAGGTCGCGGTGAGATTGTCGCCACCGGATTCGACGAGCACGAGATCGAGCGGCGCGAAGTCGCGCTCGATGTCCTCGACCGCGAGCAGATTGGGGGTGACGTCGTCGCGGATCGCCGTGTGCGGGCACGCGCCCGTCTCGACGGCCCGGATCCGCTCGACGTCGAGAACGCCCGCCGAGCGCAGGAACTGAGCGTCCTCGTCGGTGTAGATGTCGTTGGTGATCACGCCCATCGCCAGCTCGCCCGAGAGCTCACGGCACAGCAGTGCGATGAGCGAGCTCTTTCCCGTTCCGACGGGGCCCGCGACGCCGAGCCGGAACGACCGGGTGCGGGGGGACGAGTCTGCGGGGGTGGTGTCAGGCATGGAACAGTCTCCTGGTGGTTCGGGCGTGTGCCTCGGCATGGTCGTCGAGGACGGGTGCACTGCGCGCGGGAATGTCGCCGGGCGACTCCACGTGCGCGATCTCGTCGGCCATCGCCGCGATGTCGGGGTGCAGATCGAGGACCCAGCGCATCGCCTGCGCGGGGTCGAGCGGGACGAGCTTGAGGGCAGCGGACGCGATCGTCTGGACGTCGTCGTATCCCACGAGCAGCGCGACCTGGCGGGCGTCGAGACCGGCGACAGCACCGACGACCCCGAGGACGACCGGCCGCACCGGGCGTTCGGACGTGAAGCCCGCGAACGCATCCGGCCACAGTCCCCGTGCCAGCCGGAGGTACCCGCGGCCGAGCTGCCGCGCGGTGTCGCGCATGGCGGCGCTCGGCGTGCGTGCGCACCACGCCGTCTCGACGCCGGAGAGGTCGTACTCGCCGCGCAGCCAGGCCGCGCGTGCGGCGACCGCGGCCGCCGCCTCGACCGTCGTGATGGTGCGCAGCCTGGTCCGGGCGAGGTCGGGGATCTCGTGCAGTCGCCGCGGATTCGCGGCGAGACCGGCGAGGATCGCCGGTTCGAGACCCGCCGAGTGCGCGTGGCCGCCTGTCGGCAGCCGCGCGTCGGCGAGCATCGCGAGCACGAGCTGAGGATCGGACACCACGAGCCTCAGAACATCGAATACAGCTGGGCCATCGGAAGTTCGGTGGCGGGCGCGGGCTCGACGACGTCGCCGTCGACGCGAATCGTGAACGTCTCGGGATCGATCTCGATCGACGGGAGCGTGTCGTTGTTCACCATGTCCGCCTTGCCGATACCGCGGGTGTCCTTCACGGCGGCGAGCGCCCGCGTCAGGCCGAGGCGGTCGGCGAGACCGTCCTCGATCGCGGCGGGGGAGACGAACGAGAGCGACAGCTGCGCGCCGATCGTGTCGCCGAACGACGGCCGCATCAGCAACGGCTGCGGCGTGGGGATGGACGCGTTCGGGTCGCCGAGCGCGCCCCACGCGAGGGCGCCGCCCTTGAACACCACGGCGGGCCGCACCCCGAAGAACGCCGGATCCCACAGCGCGAGGTCGGCGAGCTTGCCCACCTCGACCGACCCGATCTGATCGTCGAGCCCGTGCGCGACCGCGGGATTGATCGTGTACTTCGCGACGTAGCGTCGCGCGCGCTCGTTGTCGGCGGGCAGCGAGTCGCCCAGCGATCCGCGTCGCTGCTTCATGACGTGTGCGACCTGCCACGTGCGGGTGATGACCTCGCCGATCCGGCCCATCGCCTGCGCGTCGGACGACGTGATCGACATCGCGCCCATGTCGTGCAGGACGTCCTCGGCCGCGATCGTCGTCGCACGGATGCGCGACTCGGCGAACGCGAGATCCTCGGGGACGTTCGGGTTGAGGTGATGGCACACCATGAGCATGTCGAGATGCTCGGCCACGGTGTTCACGGTGTGCGGCAGCGTCGGATTCGTCGAACCCGGGATCACGTTCGGTAGCCCCGCGACGGTCATGATGTCGGGTGCGTGACCGCCGCCCGCGCCCTCGGCGTGGAACGCGTGGATCGAGCGGCCGCCGATCGCCCCGATCGTCGAGTCGACGTAGCCGGCCTCGTTGAGGCTGTCCGAGTGCAGCGCGACCTGCAGGCCCCACTCGTCGGCGGCGCGCAACGCAGCGTCGATCGCGGCGGGGGTCGATCCCCAGTCCTCGTGGACCTTGTAACCGCCGGCACCACCGAGTGCCTGTTCGCCGAGACCCGCTGCGCTGACGGTGTTTCCCTTGCCCAGGAGCAGGAAGTTCATCGGATACGGGTCGAGCGCGCGGTGCATGTTGCCGAGGTGCCATGCGCCCGGCGTCACCGTCGTCGCCTTGCTGCCCTCGCTCGGCCCGGTGCCGCCGCCCGCGAGCGTCGTGAGCCCGGTCGCGAGCGCCTCGTGGATCTGGGACGGCGACAGGAAGTGCACGTGGAGATCGATCCCGCCCGCGGTGAGGATCTTCCCCTCGCCCGACACCACGTCGGTGGACGGGCCGATCTGCAGGTCCGGGTGCACGCCGTCCGCGACGTCGGGGTTGCCGGCGCGGCCGAGCGCGACGATGCGGCCGTCGCGAATCCCGACGTCCGCCTTCACGACTCCCCACCAGTCGAGGACGATCGCGTTGGTGATGACGGTGTCGGGTGCGCCCTGCGCGCGCGTCGTCGTGCCTTGCGCCATCGACTCGCGGATCGACTTGCCACCGCCGAACACGGCCTCCTCGCCGCCGATCGTGAGATCGCGTTCGACCTCGATCCACAGATCGGTGTCGGCGAGCCGGACCTGATCACCGGTCGTGGGGCCGTAGAGCGCGGCGTACTTGGCCCGCGAGATCTCAACCATCGAGCGATCCCTCCTGCGCGGCGAGTGCGTCCGCGTACTCCGAGTCGATCTGGATGCCGGGTACCCGGCGACGCCCCCGCAGCGCGACTGCGGCGACCTCGCGCGAGGCACCGGGCTCGAACCGCTGCGACGTCCCGGCCGGCACATCGAGCCGGAAGCCGACGGCACGATCGCGGTCGAAGACGAGCGCGGGATTCGCGTCGGGCAGATGCAGGTGCGAGCCGATCTGCACCGGGCGGTCGCCGCTGTTCTCGATCACGAGCGTGATGCGCTCGTCCGCGCCGCGATCGGCGTTGAGCTCGACGGTTCCCTCGCGGGTGCGGATCGCACCGGGGCCGGAACTGCTGCTGGACATCACATTTCCTTCTGCTCGTGGCTCGAGGACGGGGGCTCGGGAACGGGGGCTCGGGACGTGACTCGGGAGATGAGGTCTCAGGAAATGGGGTCGTGGAGCGTCACGAGTTTGCGGCCGTCCGGGAAGGTCGCCTCGACCTGGACGTCGTGGATCATGTCGGCCACGCCGGGCATGACGTGCTCGCGGCGCAGTACGTCGCGACCCTCGGACATGAGATCGGCCACCCGCGCGCCGTCACGTGCCCGCTCGATCACCCACGTGCTCAGCAGCGCGATCGACTCGGGATAGTTGAGCAGAACACCACGGGCATGGCGGTCCCGTGCGACCATGCCGGCGACCGACAGCAGCAGCTTCTCCTGCTCGGCGGGCGAGATGTTCA
The DNA here is from genome assembly GCF_001894925.1 of Rhodococcus rhodnii NBRC 100604. GTDB lineage: Bacteria > Actinomycetota > Actinomycetes > Mycobacteriales > Mycobacteriaceae > Rhodococcus_F > Rhodococcus_F rhodnii. Next base: position 31,172 of record NZ_BCXD01000003.1, read on the forward strand.
TCGGTCCTCCCGTGGATGTCGGCCGTCTCGACACGATCCGGCGCTGCCGAATCTACCGGTGGCGGGCACGCGGTCGTCGGTACGGACTTCTATCCCACGCACGTGTCGGGTGTGTTAAGTACGGCCGTGGCCTCGCGGTTCGTCCCCGGTTCGCCGCGTCGCGTCGGCACGTGCGGGGACGGCAGTGGCACGATGCATGAGGTGACCAGTACGAGCGGGGACAGCAGCACGAGTACGAGCGCGAATCTGACGCGTGAGGAGACACGCGAGCGGTCCCGGCACGTCGAGGTGCTCGAGTACCGGGTCGAACTCGACCTCCGCGCCGCGCGGGATCCGGACGTCGAGACCTTCACCACCCGGACGATCGTGGAGTTCGCGGCGACGACGGACGAGACGTGGCTCGACTTCCTCGGCGCCGACGTCTCGCGCGTGACACTCAACGGCGAGACGGTCGAGGTGGACTACGACGGCGCGCGCATCCGTGTGCCCGGGCTGCACCGGATCAACGCGGTCGCGGTCGAGGCGACGGCGTACTACAGCCGCTCCGGCGAGGGCCTGCATCGCTACGTCGACCCGGAAGACGGCGAGACGTACCTGTACACGCAGTACGAGCCCGCGGACGCTCGCCGGGTCTTCGCATGCTTCGAGCAGCCCGATCTCAAGGCCGGTTTCGTGTTCGACGTCCACGCCCCCGCGGGATGGGTCGTGCTGTCGAACGCGCGGCCGCGCAGCACCGGCCCCGAGCGCGTCGTGTTCGAGCGGACCCTGCCGATCTCGACGTACATCACGGCGATCGTCGCCGGGCCGTACCACTCGGCCACCGGTACGTGGCGGCGCGGCGATCTCACGGTGCCGCTCGGCGCGTACTGCCGGGCATCGCTCGCCGAACACTTCGATCCGGAGGACATCTTCGAGATCACCCGGCAGGGACTCGACTACTACCACGAGGTCTTCGACTACCCGTATCCGTTCGGCAAGTACGACCAGGTCTTCGTGCCGGAGTACAACCTCGGTGCGATGGAGAATCCGGGCTGCGCACGTTCACCGAGTCGTACGTCTTCCGCGGCACCGCGACCGACGACCAGTACGAGCGCCGCGCGAACACGATCCTCCACGAGATGGCCCACATGTGGTTCGGCGATCTCGTGACGATGACGTGGTGGGACGATCTGTGGCTCAAGGAGTCGTTCGCCGACTTCATGGGTGCCCTCGCGAGTGCCGAGGCGACCCGGTTCACCGGTGCGTGGGTGACCTTCGCGAACCGGCGCAAGGAGTGGGCCTACCAGCAGGACCAGCTCCCGACGACTCACCCGATCGTCGCCGACGTGCCCGACCTCGAGGCCGCGAAGCTGAACTTCGACGGCATCACGTACGCGAAGGGCGCGAGCGTCCTGAAGCAGCTCGTGGCGTTCGTCGGCCGCGACGCCTTCCTCGCCGGCGTCCGCAGGTACTTCCGCACATTCGAGTTCGCGAACACCACACTCGACGACCTGCTGACGGCGCTCTCGACCGAATCGGCCCGCGACCTCACCGAGTGGTCGCGGGCCTGGCTCGAGTCGACCGGCGTCTCGGTGCTCGAGCTCGAGGCGAGCCGGCTGGAGCAGACCCTGCCGAAGCCGCATCGCCTCGCGGTCGGGGTGTACGACGCAGACGACGCGGGCGCACTCGTGCGCACCGATCGGGTGGCCGTCGAGATCACCGGCCCGCAGACACCCGTCGAGACGCCCGGCGGCGCCCTCGTCGTCGTCAACGACGACGACCTCACGTACGCGATCACACGGCTGGACGACCGCTCGCTCGACACCGCCGAACACTCGCTCGCCCGCGTCGCCGACGCGATGCCGCGGGGCCTCGTGTGGTCGTCGCTGTGGAACGCGACCCGCGACGCCGTGCTGCCGGTCCCGCGGTACCTCGCGATCGTCACCGCGCAGGCGCCGGGGGAAACACACGTCGGTCTCCTCGCGGGAGTGCTCGCGAACGCGGGATTCGCGATCGAGCGGTACCTCCCGCCGTCGCGGCGTCCGGCCGCGCGCACCGCACTGCTCGACCTCGCGTGGCAGGCGCTGCACGACGCCGAGCCGGGAAGCGGACTCCAGCTCACGTGGGCGCGTGCGGTCGCGTCCGCGGCGTCCCGGACCGACGGCCGCGCCGCCGACGTCCGCGCGCTCCTCGCGGGCGAGGCCACCGTTCCGGGGCTGCGTCTCGACCCCGACCTGCGGTGGGCGCTGTGGACGGCACTGGCCGCCACAGGAAACGCCGATCTCGCCGATCTCGACGGCGAACTCGCGCGCGACGACACCGGATCCGGGGCCGTCGCCCACGTCCGTGCCGCGGCAGCACGGCCCGATCCGGAGGTCGCCGCTGCCGCCCGGCACGCGATCCACGACGACCGGTCGCTGTCCAACGACCGGATCGGCGCCCTCGTCGCGGGCCTGCGGACCGGTCCCGCCGCGCCGACGCCGAGCCGATACGTTGCCGACTACTTCGCCTCGCTGCGGCAGGTCTGGGCAGAGCGCAGTATCGAGATCGCGCGGCGCATCGTCGTCGGGCTCTTCCCGGCGACGGACGACACCGAGGCCGTCGACACCTGGCTCGCCGACAACGGCGACGCACCGGGTGCCCTGCGCAGGCTCGTCGTCGAACAGCGCGACGGGCTCGCCCGCGCGTTGCGGGTGCAGGCGGCGGGCGAGCCGTCGTGACCGCCCGGGCGCCGCTGACCCCCGCGGCGATCGAGGACGCACTCGGCCGATTCCCGCTCCGCGAGACCCCGATCGCCGACGGTGCCGCGACCCGGGCCGCCGCCGTCGCGATCGTTCTCGTCCGCGGTGCGGACGGGCAGGTGATGCCGCTCACCCGCAGACCGGGGCGGATGCGCGCGCATCCCGGGCAGTTCGCGCTGCCCGGCGGCTCGCTCGACCCCGGCGAGACCGCCGCCGAGGCGGCGCGCCGCGAACTCGAGGAGGAACTCGGCATCACCGTCGGGCCGGGTGGTGTCCTCGGCAGACTCGACGACTACGTCACCCGCTCGGGCTACGTGATCTCCCCGGTCGTGCTGTGGAGCGACGCCGACTTCCGCGACATCGTCCCGAGCCCGGACGAGGTCGCCGCCGTCTACGACGTCACGCTCGACGAGATCGACGTCGATCCCGTCTTCGTCGCGATCGACGAATCGCCCCGCCCCGTCGTGCAGTGGCCGCTGCGAGGGCACCGCATCCACGCGCCGACGGGTGCGATCGTCCACCAGTTCCGCGAAGTCGTGCTCCGCGGCCGCGACACCCGCGTCGCCGACTACGAACAGCCGGTCTTCGCATGGCGCTGACGCGTCGTGCTGGTCGCGGCGTCGGCGGCTGTGAGAGAGTGACGCGCGTGCCGGAATCGCGCGAGGATCGAGAGAGCGAGCGCGTGGACCGGCTGTATTCGCGGGACCGGATCCTGACCGTTCCCAATGCGCTGAGCGCCGTGCGGCTGATCGGTGTGCCCGTCTTCCTGTGGCTCGTCCTCGTCGTCGAGGCCGACGGCTGGGCGTTCGCGCTTCTCGTCGTGAGCGGCGCCACCGACTGGCTCGACGGCAAGCTCGCCCGCGTCCTCGACCAGATGTCGACCCTCGGCAGGCTGCTCGATCCGCTCGTCGACCGGCTCTACGTCGTGTCCACGCTCGTCGCGTTCGTCGCCCGCGATTTCGTCCCGTGGTGGGTCGCGGCGCTGCTCATCGGCCGCGACGTCGTGCTCGCGGCGACCCTGCTGATCTACCGGCGGCGCGGACTCGATCCGCCCGAGGTCATGTACATCGGCAAGGCCGCGACGTTCGTGCTCATGGTGGGACTGCCGCTCGTGCTGCTCGCGCAACTCGACTTCGCCGGTCTCGCGATCGCGGCGACGGCGTTCGCGCTGCTCGGCTGGGGCACCGCGCTCTACGTCTGGACGGGCCTGCTGTACCTCGCGAAGTCCGTCGTCGTGGCGCGGACGATCCCGCCGCGGCGCCGCGAACCGGAGCGGCCGTGAGCGGGGCGTCACCGCCCGAGCGCCCACCGCGCCGCAATCCCGTCCCGTCGCTGCTGCGCTCGCTCATGAACGAGCACCTCGACCCCGGTTATGCGGCCGCCGCACGGGACGGCATCACGCGGTCGCCCCGGAGCGCCGCACTGTGGCTCGTGGTGGGTGCGCTGATCGTCGGCGTCGTCACGGCGACGGCCTTCGTGCACGCCGCCGAGCGGATCCCAGGCACCGAGGAGGAACGCGGGCAGCTGCTCGCGTCCGTCCGCGACGCGCAGGAACGGTCGGGCACGCTCGCGGAGCGGCGCGACGAACTCGCCGCCGCCGTCGATGCGGGACGCCGCGAACGGTTCGAGGGCGACGCCGCGGGCCGCAGGACGATCGAACGACTCGCGGCCCTCGAGGACGCCGCGGCCGGAACCCCGGTCCGCGGACCGGGCATCGAGGTGACGGTGAGCGATCCCGCGGGCAGGCCGAACCTCTCCGACGCCGGGCAGCGGTCGGTGGACGGGCGCACCGTCGTGCTGGACCGCGACCTGCAGGTCGTCGTCGACGCGCTGTGGGAGAGCGGTGCCGAAGCCGTCGCGGTCGGCGGCGTTCGGCTCGGGCCGGGAGCGACGATCCGGCGGGCCGGCGGCGCGGTCCTCGTGGACAATCAACCCGTCTTCTCGCCGTACACCGTCGCGGCGATCGGACCGCAGGGCCGGTTGCAGACGGGCTTCCTCGTGAGCGACGCCTACCTGCGTATGTCGAGCGTCGCGCAGCTCTACGGCATCGGCTTCACGGTCGACGAGAACGACGACATCGCTCTACCCGCTGCGGCGCCCCGCGAGACGCGGTCGGCGTACGTACCGCGGTGAGAAGCATTCGGAGGTGAACGTGGTGAAGATCGGATCGGTCCGGATCGGTCCGGCGGTGTGGGGAGTGCTCGCGCTGCTCGTGGGCATCGTCGTCGGCGTCGTCGCTGCGCCGGACGTGCCCGACGCCGTCGCGCCCTACCTCCCGATCGCCGTCGTCGCGGCCCTCGATGCGGTCTTCGGGGGGCTGCGCGCGTACTTCGACGACATCTTCGACGCCAAGGTGTTCGTCGTCTCGTTCGTGTTCAACGTCCTCGTCGCCGCGCTCATCGTGTGGCTCGGCGATCAGCTCGGCGTCGGGACGCAGCTGTCGACCGCCATCGTCGTCGTGCTGGGCATCCGGATCTTCGGCAACGCCGCCGCCCTGCGCCGGCACCTGTTCGGGGCCTGAGCCGTGGCGGACGCGGAGAAGGAGAACGCGCAACCGGACGAGAGCCGGCCCGACGAGAGGACGCCGGCGGCGGCGCGCCGGCACGAGGTGCACGGCAGCGGCGGGTCGCGGCGGTCGCGGCTCGTGTTCGGTGTCGTCGTAGTGGTGCTGCTCGCGCTGCTCGGAACCGCCATCGCGACGCAGGTCCGCACGACCGACGCGGGCGACGCCCTCGACACCGCCTCGCCCGGCGACCTGCTCGCGGTGCTCGACACCGTGCATCGCCGCGAGGCGGCGCTGCGGCAGGAGATCGCATCGCTCGAGAACACCCTCGCGACACTGGGTGCGGGCGGTGATCCCGCCGCGGCGCGCGACCAGGCCCGGGCGCGGCTCGACGAGCTCGAGATCCAGGTCGGTGCCGCCCGCGCGGCGGGGCCGGGCATCGTGCTGACGATCGAGGACCCGGGCCGCGGGGTCGGCCCGGACGTCCTGCTCGACGTGGTCCAGGAGTTGCGTGGAGCGGGGTCCGAGGCGATGCAGATCTCGGGGGCGCGCGCGCCGGCGCTCCGCGTCGGCGTCGACTCGTGGGTCGCGGGATCGCCCGGCGCACTCGAACTCGACGGCGACCCGATCTCCGCCCCGTACACCGTCGTCGCGCTCGGTGATCCGCCGACGCTGGCCGCGGCGATGAACATCCCAGGTGGTGTCGTCGATCACGTCGCGAGGTCCGGGGGCAGGGTCGTCGTCGATCAATCGGACGAACTGCACATCGACTCCTTGCGAGAGCTCTCACCGCGCCAATACGCTCGGCCTGGCAATTGACCGCGTCCGCCACCGGGCGGCCCGCGGCGCACAACCGAAAGGACCGTCACCCGTGAGCGATTCCTCGATTCCCAGCGATCTCCACTTCACGGAGGAGCACGAATGGATCAAGCGGACCGGACCGACGACCGTCCGCGTGGGAATCACCGACTACGCGCAGTCGCAGCTCGGTGACGTCGTCTTCGTGCAGCTTCCCGCCGTCGGCGACGCGGTGACCGCCGGTGAGTCGTTCGGCGAGGTCGAGTCGACGAAGAGCGTCTCCGACATCTTCGCGCCGCTCACGGCGACGGTCGCCGCGATCAACGACGAGCTCGAGGGGAGCCCCGAACTCGTCAATTCGGCCCCGTACGAGGGCGGTTGGCTCGTCGATCTCGAGGCGGCCGACGAGGCCGGGCTCGACGAGGCACTGGACGCGATGCTCGACGGCGACGGGTACGCGAAGGTCACCGACGGCGCGTGAACGAGGCCCGCGGGAGCGTCGGTCGTGAAGAATCCGCGATGCGGCGCGGTGGCTTGCGTGTGCGTACGGCCCCGCGCGGGGTACGGTTCGAGGTGAATACATGTGTCCGCCGTGGTGAAGACCGCGGCGGAACCGGTATCGGTCGGGGAGTGCAGTCGGCACGTGATCGCGTCGCTCGTGATCGCGTCGCCACGGAACGATCACGTTCTCGTGGGTGTGCTCGCCCCACCGATCGCGGTGGAGTGGTTGGATTGGACGAGTGGACCGCCTCGTGGACGAGACGACCGCCCGGTGCGGGCTCTCGTACACGAGGACGAGGTCCGGTGACGGGGGCGTTTCGGGCCGGACGGTCCGCGAACGTCCGGACTGAGGAGGACGAACGGTGAGCGATAACGGGAACACGACCGAGGGCAACGAGGGATACGAGAGCCCGGCGGAGACCACCTCGGTGTTCCGCGCCGACTTCCTGAAGGAGCTCGACAACACCTCGGGCGATCGGTCGGACGCACCCGTCTCGGGCGTCGAGGGACTGCCGGCCGGGTCGGCGCTGCTCGTCGTCAAGCGGGGCCCGAACGCCGGTTCGCGGTTCCTGCTCGATCAGGCGACGACGTCCGCGGGACGCCACCCCGACAGCGACATCTTCCTCGACGACGTGACCGTCAGCCGTCGTCACGCCGAGTTCCGCCAGGAGGACGACGAGTTCCAGGTCGTCGACGTCGGCAGCCTCAACGGCACCTACGTCAACCGTGAGCCGGTCGACTCCGCGGTGCTCGCGAACGGCGACGAGGTTCAGATCGGAAAGTTCCGCTTGGTCTTCCTCACCGGCCCGCGCGGCGCTGGCGGTTCGCAGGTGGGAGAGACATCGGCTGGTGCAGGTAGCCAGTGACGGCGGCGCGGCAGGCTGCCGGGTCACGCTCGGCGTCGGCGGGAATGTCGATCGGCTCGGTGCTCGATCGACTGCGTCCGGAGTTCCCGGACGTGACGATCTCGAAGATTCGGTTTCTCGAATCCGAGGGACTCGTCAGCCCCGAGCGCACTCCGTCGGGATACCGGCGCTTCTCGGTCGCGGACTGCGAACGGCTGCGTTACGTCCTGACGGCGCAGCGTGATCAGTACCTGCCGCTCAAGGTCATCAAGGAGCAGCTCGACGCCATCGACCGCGGAGCGGCGACGGTGGGTGCGGGCGGCACGGCCGACGGGGCTCCCCGTCGGCCGCGTGCTCTCGCGGTGGCGCCCGGTGAGGCGTCACCGGACGACTTCCGCTCCGACCGCGAGATCCGCGTCTCGCGGGACGATCTGCGCGAGCGTGCGGGCATCGACGAGAAGTTCCTCGGCGATCTGGTGTCGGCGGGTCTGCTGACGCCGGGGGCCGCGGGCTTCTTCGACGAGGACGCGATCGTCCTCGCCCGGACGGCGAGGGCGATGGCGGAGTTCGGCCTCGAAGTTCGTCACCTGCGGGCCTTCCGGCTCGCCGCGGACCGCGAGGCGGCCCTCGTCGCGCAGATCGCGGGGCCGGTCGCCAAGGGCCGGGACGCGGGAGCGCGCGATCGTGCCGAGGAGATGGTGCGGGAGTTGGCAGCACTGTCGCTGACGCTGCACACTTGCTTGGTGAAGTCTGCCGTTCGCGGTGCGCTCGATCGCTGAACATCGGTGTGCGACAGCGCACCGGAACGCCGAGTGCGGTTCCCGAGCGGTGTCGTGTGCGGCAGAATGCGGGTGAGGCACGAGTGCCGGCGGAGTCGACGTGCGGCACGGTGCCAGGCGAGCATGGAGGCAGCCGCGATGAGCGAAATGCATGTGATCGGCGTCCGGATCGAACAGCCGCAGAATCAGCCTGTGCTGCTGTTGCGCGAGTCCGAGGGTGAGCGCTATCTCCCGATCTGGATCGGTCAGACCGAGGCGACCGCGATCGCCCTCGAACAGCAGGGCGTCGAACCGGCGCGCCCGCTGACCCACGATCTGATCAAGGATCTCGTCGACGCCTTCGGCAGATCGCTCGTCGAGGTGCGGATCGTCGACCTCCAGGAGGGGACGTTCTACGCGGACCTCGTCTTCGACGGGGAGACCACCGTCTCCGCGCGGCCGTCGGACTCGGTTGCCATCGCCTTGCGGATGAGCGTGCCGATCTTCGCGGAGGAATCGGTGCTCGCGGAGGCCGGGCTCGTGATGCCCGACGAGCGCGAGGACGAGGTCGAGAAGTTCAAGGAGTTCCTCGAATCCGTGTCGCCGGACGATTTCAAGGCTACGGACGGCTAGATTTCTCTCTTGCGCACGCATTGTCCACAACCCTCGAGTAAAGGTTGAGACTTTACGGGCGCGTCGCGTTGACCCCGACCAGGCCGCCTCCTAGCGTTCCGCATGACGAAGCGCAGACTCGGGCGGTGAACCGGGCGTACGCTGAAGGGTGATCCGGCCGAACCGGACCTCGTGCAGCGCGCGCCCGACAGGGGCACGCCGACGCGCATCGCGGACGCACCGGTCGTCGGGGTCGGTGCCCTATGCGAGAGGGAGTAGTCAGTGGTAGAGCGGCCGCACGACAATCGCACGGATCCCGCCCGTCCCACCCACGAGGAGTCGGCGACAGGAGATCCGCACGACGGCGCCGCCCAGACCGTGCAACCCGGACTCTTCCCCGACGACTCCGTCCCCGACGAACTGGTCGGCTATCGCGTTCCGAGCGCATGCCAGATCGCCGGCATCACCTACCGGCAACTCGACTACTGGGCGCGCACCGGACTCGTCGTGCCGTCGATACGCGGCGCGGCCGGCTCGGGTAGCCAGCGGCTGTACTCGTTCAAGGACATCCTCGTCCTCAAGATCGTCAAGCGACTCCTCGACACCGGCATCTCGCTTCAGAACATCAGGGTCGCCGTCGATCACCTCCGCAAGCGCGGCGTCGAGGATCTCGCCCGCATCACGCTCTTCTCGGACGGCACGACCGTCTACGAGTGCACGTCACCGGAGGAGGTCGTCGATCTGCTCCAGGGCGGGCAGGGCGTCTTCGGTATCGCGGTCTCCGGCGCGATGCGCGAGCTGACCGGAGACATCGCGCACTTCCCGGCCGAGCGTGCCGACGGCGGCTCCGCCGAGGAGACCCCCGAGGACGAACTCTCGTCGCGCCGCCGCACCCGCGCCGGTCGCCGCACGGGCTAGCGCCCCGCGTACCCGCGAGTACGGCGGGTGGACGCGCCGCGACGCGGCTCGGCCGACGTGGCCTAGACTGAGGGCGCGTCGACGCCGTGCGGGAGAGCCCCGGTACGGCCGCGGAATCCGGGCACACGCCCAGAGCGCCGCAGCCGAAGCCGGGCGCCGAAGGAGCAGCACCTCCCCGTCAATCTCTCAGGCACCCGGACCGCACGGGCACCGACGTCTCTGGAAAGCGGTGGGAGCACCCACCCGCCCACGGGGAAAGGGCCGCGGCCCGAATCTCTCAGGCGCTCTCCGCGAGCAGGCGACAGAGGGGGAGGAAGCACCGGGCGCAGCGTCGTGCACGGTGCTGCCGGACCCAGGGGAGCCTGCTCCCCGTCGCCCGGAAGCACGCCGGACCCGATCCGGCTGCGCTTCCCCTGACTCGTGGAGTGGCCGTGACCCACCCGATCGATCCCGTGACCCGCACCTTCGCCGACCGGCACGTCGGCCCGTCGCCCGCGGAACTGCAGCACATCCTGGGCACCGTGGGCGTCGGCTCGCTCGCCGCACTCGCCACCGCCGCCGTCCCGGCCACGATCCTCGACGACGTGCACGGCGACGTCGCGGACGGCCTGGACTCGCTGCCCGACGCGATCTCCGAGCAGGAGGCCCTCGCGCGTCTCGCGGAACTCGCGGGCCGCAACACCGTCGCGACGTCGATGATCGGGCAGGGCTACTACGACACCGTGACGCCGCCGGTGCTGCTGCGCAACATCGTCGAGGATCCGGCCTGGTACACCGCGTACACGCCGTATCAGCCCGAGATCAGCCAGGGACGGCTCGAGGCGCTGCTCAACTTCCAGACGATGGTCGCCGACCTCACCGGCATGGACATCGCCAACGCGTCGATGCTCGACGAGGCGACTGCCGCAGCCGAGGCGATGACGCTGCTGCGCCGCGCGAACAAGAACCGTTCGCCGCGCTTCGTCGTCGACACCGATCTGTTCGCCCAGACCCGGGCCGTGATCGACACGCGCGCCGTCCCGCTGGGCATCGAGGTCGTCGAGGCCGATCTCACGCGCGGCCTTCCCGACGGCGAGTTCTTCGGTGTTCTCGTCCAGCTGCCCGGCGCGTCCGGGCGCATCGTGGACTGGGCCGCCGTCGTCGAGGAGGCACACGAGCGTGGCGCCCTCGTCGCGGTCGGCGCGGACCTGCTCGCACTCACGCTGCTCACCCCGCCCGGCGAGATCGGGGCCGACGCGTGCTTCGGCACGACGCAGCGCTTCGGCGTCCCGATGGGATTCGGCGGACCGCACGCCGGGTACCTCGCCGTCCACGAGAAGCAGGCGCGGCAGCTGCCCGGCCGGCTCGTCGGCGTGTCCGTCGACGCCGACGGCGCCCGGGCCTACCGTCTGGCACTGCAGACCCGCGAGCAGCACATCCGCCGTGAGAAGGCGACATCCAACATCTGCACCGCGCAGGTTCTGCTCGCCGTCCTCGCTGCGATGTACGCCAGTTACCACGGTGCGGACGGTCTGAAGGCGATCGCACTCCGGGTCGCGGGCCACGCCGCCGACCTCGCGGCGTCGTTGCGTGCCGCGGGCGTCGAGATCGTGCACGACGAGTTCTTCGACACCGTGCTGGCCCGCGTTCCCGGCGGGGCCGATCGCGTCGTCACCGAGGCGAAGGACGCCGGCATCAACCTCCGCCGCGTCGACGACGACCACGTCGGCGTCTCGTGCGACGAGGTCACCACCGCCGATCACGTCGCCGCCGTGGTGCGGGCGTTCGGCGCGACCGTCGTCGCCACCGACGCGCCGGCGCTGCCCGCCGGTGCGGCCCGCACGAGCGGCTACCTCGAGCACGAGGCCTTCACGCGGTACCGGACCGAGACGGGCATGCTCCGCTACCTGCGTGCGCTGTCCGACAAGGACATCGCGCTCGACCGCAGCATGATCCCGCTCGGCTCGTGCACCATGAAGCTCAACGCCACCGCCGAGATGGAGCCGATCACGTGGCCCGGCTTCTCGCGGCTGCATCCGTTCGCGCCCGAGACCGACGTCCCCGGCATGCTCGACCTCATCGGCGACCTCGAACGGTGGCTCGTGTCCATCACCGGCTACGACGCCGTGAGCGTGCAGCCGAACGCGGGCTCGCAGGGTGAGTACGCCGGTCTGCTCGCGATCCGCGAATACCACTTCTCGCGCGGCGACGAGAACCGCACCGTCTGCCTGATCCCGTCGAGCGCGCACGGCACCAACGCGGCGTCCGCGGTCATGGTGGGGATGAAGGTCGTCGTGGTCGGCTGCCGGGACAACGGCGACGTCGACGTCGACGATCTGCACGCGAAGATCGCGCAGCACGCCGAGAACCTCGCGGCGATCATGATCACCTACCCGTCGACGCACGGCGTCTACGAGCAGGAGATCGGCAAGATCTGCGCCGCCGTCCACGACGCCGGCGGCCAGGTGTACGTCGACGGCGCGAACCTCAACGCCCTCGTCGGGCTCGCCCGGCCCGGACGTTTCGGCGGCGACGTCAGCCACTTGAACCTGCACAAGACCTTCTGCATCCCGCACGGTGGCGGCGGCCCGGGCGTCGGCCCGATCGGTGTCCGCGAGCACCTCGCGCCGTTCCTCCCCGGCCATCCCGCGGCACCGCGGCTCGGTGGCGTCGGCCCGGTCTCGGCGGCGCCGTATGGCAGCGCGTCGATCCTCCCCATCACGTGGGCGTACATCCGCATGATGGGTGCCGCAGGGCTCAGGCGCGCGAGCCTCACCGCGATCGCGTCGGCCAACTACATCGCTCGGCGGCTCGACGAGTACTTCCCGGTCCTCTACACGGGCGAGAACGGCATGGTCGCGCACGAGTGCATTCTCGATCTGCGGCAGCTCACCAAGGACACCGGCGTCACGGTCGACGACGTCGCGAAGCGGCTGGCGGACTACGGCTTCCACGCTCCGACGATGAGCTTCCCCGTCGCGGGCACGCTCATGGTCGAGCCGACCGAGAGCGAGAACCTCGAGGAGATCGACCGGTTCTGCGACGCGATGATCGCGATCCGCGCCGAGATCGACCGCGTCGGTGCGGGGGAGTGGCCCGTCGACGACAACCCGCTCCGCGGCGCCCCGCACACCGCCGAGTGCCTCGTTCGCGAGTGGGAACACCCCTACAGCCGTGAGATCGCGGTGTACCCGATGGGGACGGCGCGGCCGAAGGTGTGGCCGGCGGTCCGTCGGATCGACGGCGCACACGGCGACCGCAACCTCGTGTGCTCGTGCCCGCCGCTGGAGGCGTTCGCCGAGGCCTGATCCGGACCGGTGCGGTGTCGGGTCAGGAGCGGGTGAGTTCGAGGATCGAGACCTCGGGCGGAGCGCCGACCCGCACCGGCGGTCCCCACGTTCCCGCGCCACGGGTCGTGAAGACGGTGGTACGGCCGATGCGATCGAGACCCTCGACCGTCGGCTGCTGCAACGGGACGAGGTGGCGGATCGGCCACATCTGGCCGCCGTGGGTGTGCCCCGAGACCTGCAGATCGACGTCGTGGTCGGAGGCGTCGTGGGCCTGGATCGGCTGGTGAGCGGCGAGCAGCACGAACTCGCCAGGCTCCCGGCCGCGCAGCGCGGCGTCGAGGTCCGGTGTGTACGGCTCGGGTGACTCGTGGTCGTAGATTCCGGCGACATGGATGCGCTCGCCGTCCCGGTCGAGCGTGACGTGCTCGTTGCGGAGCACCGTGATCCCGAGTTCTTCCCACGCGTCGAGCCAGCTGCCGACGTCGTCGGCGTACGCCTCGTGGTTGCCGCTCACGGCCACCACGCCGTACGGCGCGCGCAGGTCGCGCAGCGGCGCGACATCCGCCGCGACGAGCTCGACGGTGCCGTCGGTGAGATCGCCCGCGAGGACGACGAGGTCGGGCTGTTCGGCGTTCACGAGATCGACGATCTCCTGCGTGAACGGTGCTCCGCGCGACGGCCCGATGTGCAGATCGGACACCACCGCGACACGGAGGCCGTCGAAGTTCTGCGGCAGCCGCGCGAGGGGGACGCGGACGCGGTTCGCGCCGGGCCGCGCCGCCTCGACGACGCCGTAGCCGACGGCACCGGTGGCGGCGACCGCGACGGCCGCCGTCCCGACCCGCAGTGCGGTGCGCCGGCGGGGGTCGGTCGGTTTCGTGACGATCCGGCCGAGCAGGGAGAGCACGCCGAGAACGAGGACTCCCAGGACGAGATAGAAGACTCCCGCGAGCCACACCCAGCCCGCGAATCCGAGGGGCCGCGCCCACGCGGTGTCGAAGACCTCGCCGCTCCCCACACCGACGAGCGCGAGCACGTACCCGACGACGAGGAGCGCGTCGACGGCCCGTGCGGCACCGCCCTGCAGTCCGGTCGCGCGGACGAGGCGCCGATGCAACAGCCAGGTGATCAGGGCGAGCAGGACCCCGAAGACGGCCAACCGGATCATGAGAGAAGGTCCGCGAGGGCGGGCGCGAGATCGCCGGACGCGGCGTCGTCGAGCGCGACGACGGTGCCGCCGGTGCTCTCCGAGAGTTCGCGGTACGTCTCGACGGGAGCCTCGGGATCGATCGCGACGACGTCGATCGCGACGGGCCGGTCGGGATCGGCCGCGGCGTCGATCGCCGCGAGCAGCGATGCGCGGGTCACGCCGGGGCTGTCGTCCGGGCCGTCCGTCACCAGCAGGATCGAGTTCGTCCGGTCGGGCTGCCAGTTCTGGACCGCCTGCCGGTACGCGGCCTGCAGCGTCGCGTACGCGTTCGCGCCCAGCGAGGGCTCGGCGTCGTCGAGCGCCGACACGACGGCGGCGCGGTTCTCGTCGAGCGGCGCGAGCGGAGCGGCGACGCGGTAGGGGAGATTGCCGTCGAGACCGGCCGCGAACTCCCACAGCGAGAGTTCCGTCGCGCCGGGGAGCCGCTCGATCTCGTCGCCGAGCGCGGTGGCGACGGTGCTCAGCCGGGTTCCGGAGCCCGCGGCGTAGGACATCGATCCGGAGAGGTCGAGCAGGATCGTCGTCGTGCGCGGTGCGGCCGGGTTGCGGGCGGCGTCGAGCAGCGCCGTCGTCGCCTCGGGGTCGGCCGGTGCGAGCCGCGCGCCGATGTCCGGGACGTCGAGCGCGGTGGACTGCGGCGCCGTGCCGTCGGGGAGGCGGAAGCCCGCCGCCGTCAGCACGTCGGCGGCGTCGCCGGACCGGACGAACTCGCCGAACAGTGCGGCAGCGCGGGCGGCGGTCTCGTCGCTGCCGGCGACCACGGCGGCCGGATAGTCGGCCACCGGGGTGGTGCCTGTGGGACGGTAGGCCGCGAGGTCGGCGGTGCGATCGGCCGCGAGCCCGCTGATCACGGTCTGCTCGATCGTCGGGACGGCGTGTGTCGCGGCGGGCGGCCCGGCCGGTCCGCGCTTCGCGGCCTCGGTGTCGACGAGCGCGGCGAACGCCGATCGCGTCTCGGGTGCCTCGGCGATCGCGGTGGTCACGGGACCGTCGGGCACCCCGGCCGTCGCGCCGGCAACGGCCTGCAGTGCGAGTTGCGAGGCATCGGCACCGGGGGCGGCCGAGGCCGCGAAACCGAGCGGTCCCCAGCCGGGCAGGCCCAGCTCGCCGAGGTCGGTGCGCTGCAGCGCGGCAAGATCCGACCAGCTCGTGCCCGCCGCGGTGAGGGCGTCGGCCAGCAGCCCCGGGACTCCCAGGACGACCGGGCTCTCGGCGATCGAATGCGGCTCGCCGTCGACGACACCGGACCCCGCGGACGCGAGGGTCGCGGAGCTGGCGGGAATCCACAGCGCCGGGCGGGGGCTTCCCATCGCCTCGTCGTCCCACGCGTCACGGCCGATTGCGAGCGCGGGCACGGCGGCCGCGGGATCGGGCGTCGCGACCTCGATGGTGATGCAGTGATCACGGACGACGGGAGCGGTGTCGGTGTATCGGGCCGCCAGCTCGGTGAGCGCCGGGCCGATCGTGGGGTCGGCGACGACGTGGACGGTCGCGTCACCTTCGACGCAGGCGCCCGCGGCCGCGGCGCCCTGCTCGTCGATGCGGTCGCGCAACTGGAACCAGCCGAACACGAGGACGACGATCACCACGAGCCCGACCGCGCCGATGATCGGTCCCTTGCTCACAGTGCGGACGCGATCGCCGCCTCGATGCCGGCCCAGGGTTCTGCTCCATTCGGATGATCGTGACGTTCGGGGACTCGTGCGGCTCGGCCCCGCCACCGGAAGTGGCGGGGCCGAGCCGGGAGGTCGCTACCAGCGTAGCGGCCGCACGATAGTGCGGCCGCAGCGCGTCACCAGGCGAAAGCCGCCTTGAACTCGCGACGGCGCCGATGCAGGATCGGCTCGGTGTAGCCGCTCGGCTGCTTCGTCCCCTCGAGAACGAGTTCCTTCGCCGCCTGGAACGGGATGCTGTTCGCGAAGTCCGGTGCCATCGGCCGGTACGACGGATCGTTCTCGTTCTGGCGGTCGACGATCGGCGCCATGCGCTCGAGCGACGCGACGACGTCGTCGACCGAGACGATCGAGTGCCGGATCCAGTTCGCGAGCAGCTGGCTCGAGATGCGCAGCGTCGCGCGATCCTCCATGAGCGCGACGTCGTGGATGTCGGGGACCTTCGAGCACCCGACGCCCTGGCTGATCCAGCGCACGACGTAGCCGAGGATCGACTGGCAGTTGTTGTCGAGTTCCTCGCGCTTCTCGGCGTCGGACCAGTCGGTCGACTCCGCGAGCGGGATGGTCAGCAGCTGCTCGATCGTCGTGCGCGTGCCGCCGCGCAGTTCGTCCTGCACCGCGAAGACGTCGACCTGGTGGTAGTGCGTCGCGTGGAGTGTCGCCCCGGTGGGCGACGGCACCCACGCCGTCGTGGCACCGGCACGCGGGTGGCCGATCTTCTGGTCGAGCATGTCCGCCATGAGTTCAGTCATGGCCCACATGCCCTTGCCGATCTGCGCCTTGCCCTCGAGTCCGGTCGCGAGCCCGACGTCGACGTTCTGGTCCTCGTAGGCGGCGATCCACGTCTGCTTCTTCATGTCGGCCTTGCGCACCATCGCGCCTGCCTCCATCGAGGTGTGGATCTCGTCACCGGTGCGATCGAGGAAGCCGGTGTTGATGAAGACGACACGCTCGCTCGCCTCCTTGATGCATGCGGCGAGGTTGAGCGTCGTGCGCCGCTCCTCGTCCATGATGCCGACCTTGAGGGTGTTCGCGGGAAGGCCGAGCACCTGCTCGACACGACCGAACAGTTCGGTCGTGAACGCGACCTCCTCGGGACCGTGCTGCTTGGGCTTGACGATGTAGATCGATCCGGTGCGGCTGTTGTCGAGCGGGCCGGCGGTCTCGCTGCGGCTCAGGCCCGGGATCGCGGTGAGTGCCGTGACGAGGGCGTCGAGGATGCCCTCGGGCAGCTCGTTGCCCTCGCTGTCGAGGATCGCGGGGTTGGTCATGAGGTGCCCGACGTTGCGGACGAACAGCAGCGAACGTCCGTGCAGGGTCAGCTCGCCGCCGTCGATCGCGGTGTAGACGCGGTCGGCGTTGAGCGTGCGCGTGAAGGTCGTGGAGCCCTTCGCGATCTCCTCGGAGAGGTCGCCGCGGTTGAGGCCGAGCCAGTTGCGGTAGCCGACGACCTTGTCGTCGGCGTCGACCGCCGCGACGGAGTCCTCGAAGTCCATGATCGTCGTGACGGCCGACTCGAGGACGACGTCCTTGACGCCAGCGGCGTCGGTCGACCCGACAGGGGACTTCGGATCGATCTCGATGTCGATGTGAAGGCCGTTGTTGCGCAGCAGGACCGATGTCGGCGACGCGGGATCGCCGAGGTAGCCGACGAGCTTGCCGGGCTGCTCGAGGCCGGTGGTGGTGCCGTCGGCGAGGTCGACCTTCAGCGCGCCGTCCACGATCGTGTAGCTCGTCGAGTCCTTGTGGGATCCGGTCTCGAGCGGAGCGGCGGTGTCGAGAAGATCTCGGGCCCATGCGATGACCTTGTCGCCGCGGACCCGGTTGTACTCGGTGCCCTTCTCGGCACCACCCTCTTCCGAGATGGCGTCGGTGCCGTACAGCGCGTCGTACAGCGAGCCCCAGCGCGCGTTGGACGCGTTGAGGGCGAAGCGCGCGTTGAGGACCGGGACGACGAGCTGGGGGCCGGCCGTCGACGCGATCTCGGTGTCGACGCCCTGCGTGGTGACCTGGAACGGCTCCGGCTGCGGGACGAGGTAGCCGATCTCCTCGAGGAAGCTCTTGTACTCGGCGACGTCGGGCGTGCCCGGGTGCGCCTGGTGCCACGCGTCGATGCGCTCCTGCAACTCGTCGCGCTTGCCGAGGAGTGCGCGGTTCTTCGGCGCGAGGTCGGCGAAGATCTTGTCGGCGCCGGTCCAGAAGGTCTCCGAGTCGACACCGGAGCCCGGCAGGGCTTCCTTCTCGATGAAGTCGTAGAGCACCTCGGCGACCTGAAGGCCACCGACCTGAACGCGTTCGGTCATAGGATCTGCCTCACTTCTCTCGGCTGACTCGGGCACCGGGACACCGGTGCACACGGGGACGATGTTACCTGGGGGTAATTTGACGCGATGTGCGGTCGCGCAGTCGGCTCGGGCGCCGTCACAGCCGCCGGACGGAGATGTCGAAACCACGGGCGCGCAGGCGTTCGACGAGCACGTCGCCGAGCGCGGTCGCCGGGGTGAGGACCCCCGCGACGGCGGGCAGCGCGTCGCGGTCGAGGGCGAGGCCGAGCGCGGATTCGCCGAGCATCACGGCCGTTGCCTGATAGCCGGGGTCGCCCTGCGCGCCGAATCGGGCGACGTAGCGGGCGCCGGTCGTCGTCACGGTGTAGGTGTCGATCGTGAAGCGCCCCCGCTGCCGGGTCTTCTCGCTCGGGCCGTCGCCGGGAGACGGCAGGACGCGGTCGAGCAGCGCGCGTGTCGGCCGTGCGGCGAGGCCCGCGACGAGGCCGCCGAGCCCGGCCGACACCACCCCGGCGAGCACGGGGGACAGCCAGCGCGACGACCCGACGCTCATCACCTCTCGGTACCGGAACTCGCGGCCGTACGCCCAGTCGAGCAGGGCGTTGCTGCGGCGGACGACGCGCGTGTTGTAGGAGGCCATGACGAACGGTGCGGCCGTGCCCTGCACTCCGGGGCCGATCGCGTCGCCGCGGGCGATCTGCATGTCGAGTTCGCGGCCGAGGTCGGGTTCGCGCGCGCGTTCGGGACTGAGTGCGTACGGGTCGAGCATGAGCCGCCGCGCCGTCCGATCCGATGCACCCTCGACGACCTGGGTGCGCAGCGAATCGATCGTTCCGCCGCTGATGCCGCCGCGCAGCGACGACACGAGCATCGTCGTGTCGGTCAGCTCGCCCTGCTCGTCGGCGGATGCGGCACCGTGGAGCAGATGCACCGCGAGATCCGAAGGGACGGAATCGAACCCGCACGAGTGCACGATCCGAGCGCCCGTCGATTCGGCACGCTTGTGGTTGTCGTCGATGCTCTCGCGTGCGAAGAGGACCTCACCCGTGAGGTCGACGTAGTCGGTGCCCGCGTCCGCGCACGCGCCTGCGAGTTCGCGGCCGAATCGGGCGTACGGGCCGACGGTCGTCGCCACGACGCGCGTGCGCGCCGCGAGCGAATCGAGCGCGTCACGGTCGAAGGAGTCGGCGACGACGATCGGCCACTGCGCGGCGCGGTCGCCGAGGCCGTCGCGGACGCGTTCGAGCTTCTCGCGGGATCGGCCGCCGAGCGCGATCGTCACGCCCTCGGGAGCATTGGCGGCGAGGTACTCCGCGAGGAGGGTCCCCACGAAACCGCTCGCGCCGTACACGACGATGTCGAACTCTCGGGGTGTGCTGCCGGGCTCCCGTTGCCCCCCGCCGGAGGCGACCGGCGTCGACGTCACGGTGTTGTCGTTGTGCTCGCTCATGTGACCGACCCTACAAGCGTGGTCACCAGGGCACGTGGTCACCAGGGTGAGGGTCGGTAGTCCTTGAGGAAGCACCCGTAGAGGTCGACGCCTTGTTCGCCCATCACGATCGGGTCGTAGACGCGCGCGGCGCCGTCCACGAGATCGAGCGGCGCGTGGAAGCCCTCGTCCGCGAGGCGCATCTTGGTCTCGTGCGGACGCTCGTCGGTGATCCAGCCGGTGTCGACCGCCGTCATGAGGATGCCCTCGGCCGCCATCTCGTTCGCGCTGGTGCGGGTGAGCATGTTCAGCGCTGCCTTCGCCATGTTCGTGTGCGGGTGCCCGGGGCCCTTGTAGCCGCGGCCGAACTGGCCCTCCATCGCGGAGACGTTGACGACGTACTTGCGGTGCGCGTTCGACGCCGCCATCGCCGGGCGTAGCCGCGAGACGAGGATGAACGGCGCCGTCGAGTTGCACAGCTGCACCTCGAGCAGTTCGACGGGGTCGACCTCCTCGACCGTCTGCACCCAGCTGTTCGTCGTGCCGAGGTCGGGTAGCAGCCCACCCGCATCGACGGCGACGCCCGTCGCGATGCGGTCGGCGGTCGCGGATCGCGCGACCATCGCGAGCGACGTCACCGACTCGGCGAGGCTCGCGCCGCTCAGGGCGCGGCCGCTGGGCAGTGCGCCCGCGAGCGCCGCGGGGTGCGCCTCGCTGGGCTTGCCGAACACCACGACGTCGGGCAGCTCGCCCGCCGGCAGCGGCCCGGCCTCGGCCTCGACCAGCGCCGAGTAGGCGCCGGGGGAGCGGCGCACCGTCTGCGCGGCGTTGTTGATCAGAATGTCGAGGGGACCGCCTTCGGCGACCGAATCGGCGAGCGCGATGACCTGGGCGGGGTCGCGCAGGTCGATCCCGACGACGTGCAGCCGGTGGAGCCAGTCGTCGGCGTCCTCGAGCGCGCGGAAGCGCCGGATCGCGTCCTGCGGGAAGCGCGTCGTGATCGTGAGGTCGGCACCGTCGCGGAGGAGCCGCAACGCGATGTACATGCCGATCTTGGCGCGGCCACCGGTGAGCAGGGCCCGCCGTCCGCGCAGATCGGTGCGCTGATCGCGCTTGGCGTGATTCGCCGCAGCGCAGTCGGGGCACAGCTGGTGATAGAACGCGTCGACGACGGTGTAGCGCTGCTTGCACACGTAGCACGGGCGTGGCCGGATCAGCGTTCCCGCGCTCGCACCTCGCGCGGTCGAGCTGAGCGCGATGCCGGCGGTCTCGTCGTCGATGCGGCCGGGTGAGCCCGTCGCCGTCGCGGCGACGACACGGCGGTCGGCCTCGGACTTCGCGTCGCGTGCGGCGGCACGCTTGGCCTTCTTGAGCCGCTTGAACATGTGGCCCACCGCGCGCTGCAGTTCGATCGAATCGGGGTGGTCCCATCCGATCTCCGCTGCCTGGTCGATCACGCGCAGGCACGTGTCGAGATCGGCGCGGTCGATGCCGCCGGCCGAAGCGGGGGTGGGATCTGCCGGTGTGGTGCCGGTCTCGTCGATCGCTGTCATCGGCGGACGCTCTCCTTCACGAAGAAAGGCCCCGGTTCCGGTGAACCGAGGCCTTGCTTCGTCTGTCTCAACTCAGAGTGTCCGAGGGGGGACTTGAACCCCCACGTCCGTTAATAGGACACTAGCACCTCAAGCTAGCGCGTCTGCCATTCCGCCACTCGGACTTGCTTCGCTCCCGTTCTCCGGGCGCTGCAAAAGACTAACCGATCTTCGCGACCGACCCAAATCGCCTGGTCGGGCCGGTTCCCGGGCGCAATCCGGCGGGACGAATGCGCCTTCCTCCGTGTGTCGCGCCGCCCGCCCGAGACCTGCGGTCGATGGTAGGAAAGTGGTGTGTGCTCCGCATCCGCTCCCGCCGCCCCGAACCGAGCCGAAGCCGAGGTCGTCGAACTCGTCTCGTCGCTGATCCGATTCGACACCTCCAACACCGGCGACCTCGCCACGACGCGCGGTGAACGCGAGTGTGCGCAGTGGGTCGCCGGCAAACTCGAGGAGGTCGGCTTCGAGACGGAGTACGTGGAGTCCGGCGCTCCGGGACGCGGCAACGTCTTCGCGCGGCTGCGCGGTGCGGACCCCTCGCGCGGCGCGCTCATGATCCACGGTCATCTCGACGTCGTCCCCGCCGAGCCGGCCGACTGGCGGGTGCATCCGTTCTCGGGCGCCGTCGAGGACGGGTACGTGTGGGGACGCGGCGCCGTCGACATGAAGGACATGGTCGGCATGACGCTCGCGGTCGCCCGTCGGTTCGCCGCCGAGGGAGTCGTCCCGCCCCGCGATCTCGTGTTCGCGTTCGTCGCCGACGAGGAGAACGGGGGCAGGTACGGCTGCCAATGGCTCGTCGAGCACCGGCCCGACCTCTTCGAGGGCGTGACCGAGGCGGTCGGCGAGGTCGGTGGGTACTCGCTCACCGTGCCGCGCCCGGACGGCACCGAGCGACGCCTCTACCTGGTCGAGACCGCCGAGAAGGGGCTCGGCTGGATGCGGCTCACCGCCCACGGCCGCGCCGGGCACGGGTCCTTCCTCCACAGCGAGAACGCCGTGACGACGCTCGCCCAGGCGGTCGCGCGGCTCGGGACGCACCGCTTCCCGCTCGTGGTGTCCGACGCGCTCGCCGAGTTCCTCGAGGCAGTGAGCGAGGAGACGGGCCTCGACTTCGATCCCCACTCGCCCGACATCGAGGGGATGCTCGCGAAGCTCGGCGGCATCGGCAACATCGTGGGCGCGACACTGCGCGACACCGCCAATCCGACGATGCTCTCGGCCGGGTACAAGGCGAACGTGATCCCGCAGACCGCGACGGCCACGGTCGACTGCCGCGTGCTGCCCGGCCGCCGCGCCGAGTTCGAGCGCACCGTCCGCGAACTGATCGGCCCCGACGTCGAGATGGAGTGGATCACCGATCTCGACTCGTACGAGACGACGTTCGACGGCGACCTCGTCGACGCCATGAACGAGGCGATCCTCGCGCACGATCCCGGCGCGCGCACCGTTCCGTACATGCTGTCGGCGGGGACCGACGCGAAGGCCTTCAAGAAGATCGGAATCCGCTGCTTCGGCTTCGCCCCGCTGCGACTGCCGCCCGACCTGGACTTCAGTGCGCTGTTCCACGGTGTCGACGAACGCGTCCCCGTCGACGCGCTCGAGTTCGGGACTCGCGTGCTCGACCACTTCCTGCGGAACTGCTGACCGGCCCCCGTTCTGCCCGGAACGTCCGGCCCCGGACGTTCACCTCACGAGGAAAGGAACCAGCGCATGGCTTTCGACCCCTACTCGACGCTGCCGGAGTTGCCGTCGTTCGAGTTGACCTCGACCGATGTCACCGACGGGCAGCCGCTGCGCCCCGAGCAGGTCAGCGGGATCATGGGCGCGGGCGGCTACGACGAGTCGCCGCAGCTGTCGTGGTCCGGGTTCCCGGCGGAGACGAAGAGCTTCGCGGTGACGGTCTACGACCCCGACGCCCCGACGGCGTCGGGCTTCTGGCACTGGGCCGTCGCGAACATTCCCGTCACGACGACGACGCTCGTGACGGCCGCGGGCGACGACCACGGGACGGGCCTGCCGTCGACCGCCGTCACGCTCCGCAACGACGCGGGCCTGCACCGGTTCCTCGGCGCCGCTCCGCCGGCGGGGCACGGACCGCACCGTTACATGATCGTCGTGCACGCCGTGGACGTCGCGCGCCTCGAAGGCGTCACGGAGGACTCCACTCCCGCCTTCCTCGGGTTCAACCTGTTCTCCCACGCGATCGCGCGGGCGCGGATCGTCGGCACCTACGAGCAGTGAGGCACCTACGAGCAGTGAGCCGCCGCCAGGCGGCGGCGTGACACTCGGCCGGGCGGACGACGTCCGCCCGGCCGAGTCGTGTCCGACGAGTCCGTCGGGGCAGGTTCAGGCGCCGGTGCCCACGGCGTCGGCGATCGACGCGTACCCCGCCTCGCGCACACGCCGGGCGAGCCCCTTGTGGACGCCGCGGGCCCAGAACGGCCCGCCGTAGACGAAGCCCGTGTAGCCCTGGACGAGCGACGCGCCCGCGCGGATGCGTTCCCACGCGTCGTCCGCCGTCGTGATGCCGCCCGACGAGACGATGACGAGGCGGCCGCCGACGCGGGCGTGCAACCGCTGCAGGACCTCGAGCGAACGCCGCGCGACCGGCGGACCGGAGATGCCGCCGGGACCGAGCGCGGCGACCGACGGGTACGGCGTCGCGAGCCCGTCGCGGCTGATCGTCGTGTTCGTCGCGACGATGCCGGCGAGCCCGAGTTCGAGCGCGAGGTCGGCGACGGCGTCGATGTCGTCGTCCACGAGATCGGGGGCGATCTTCACCAGCACCGGCACCGTCACGGTCGCGAGGACTGCCTCGAGGATCGGCCGCAGCGCGTGCACGGCCTGCAGATCCCGCAGCCCCGGCGTGTTCGGTGAGCTAACGTTGACGACGACGAAATCCGCGAGTGGGCCGAGCAGCCGCGCACTCGCGGTGTAGTCGGCAGCCGCGTCCGCGGCTGCGACGACCTTCGTCTTGCCGATGTTCGCCCCGATCGGGACGTCGCCGGACCGGCGCCGACGGAGATTGTTGGCGGCACTACCGGCGCCGTGATTGTTGAATCCCATGCGATTGAGCAGGGCGTGATCGTCGGGCAGCCGGAACAGTCGCGGCGTCGGATTGCCGGGCTGCGCCTGTGCGGTGACGGTCCCGATCTCGGCGTAGCCGAAGCCCATCGCGCCCCACGTGTCGGCGCCGTCGGCGTTCTTGTCGAATCCGGCGGCGAGCCCGAGCGGCGCGGGGAAGTCGACGCCGAACACGGTGCTCCGCAGCACCGGATCGGAGACGGTGAGCGTCATGCGGGCGACCGTCCGCAGGACGCGGGTGCGCGTGACGACGCGCATCGCCGCGAACGCGAGGTGGTGGATGCGTTCGGGCGGGAGCAGGAACATCAGGCGCAGCAGCAGGGAGTACACGTGGTTTCTCCAGGTCCCTCGGATCGTGACGGTCGGTCGTGACGGGCGACGTGCGCGAGGCGCAGCGTGCGCCGTCGCGTTACGACACGTCGGGCTCCGGGACGTGCCGCGCGCTCTTGCGACGCTTGAGCAGCACGCCACGCGTACCGTCCGGATACCGCCGGACCCGGGAGAGTTCCCAGCCGCCGAACTCGGCCTGGAGTTGCAGCCGCAGCGCCGCCCCCACTCGCGTGACGTCGGGCGGGAGCTTCACGGGGACGTACTCGAAGTCCTCCGATGCGGTGTCCCAGCTCGCGGGGAGTCGCCTGGCGTTGAATCCCATCTAGGGCCTCCCGATCGGAATCCGCTGCACCCCGTCGCCCGTTGCCGAGGCCACGATCAGGCTTCCGCTCTCGGGGTCGACCGCGAGAGCATCGGGCTGGCGGACCGTCGTGAAGCGCTCGGTCTCGACACCCACGCCGGTTCCGAGATCGTAGCCGACGACCTCGTTGGTTCCGGGCAAGCTCACCCACACGCGTTCGTGGACGTCGTCGTAGGCGACGGCGAAGGGTGCCTCGC
Organism: Rhodococcus rhodnii NBRC 100604; assembly: GCF_001894925.1. Lineage (GTDB taxonomy): Bacteria > Actinomycetota > Actinomycetes > Mycobacteriales > Mycobacteriaceae > Rhodococcus_F > Rhodococcus_F rhodnii. The sequence continues at coordinate 56,260 of NZ_BCXD01000003.1, forward strand.
CGGTGGGGAAGCGCTGGCGCAGCATGAGATCGCCCGTCGTGTGGACGAGCACCTCGTGGCCGATCGTGTCGGACACGAGGATCCGGCCGAAGTGGTCGGTGGTGAGTTCGGTCGCGCCCTCGCCTGCGCGCAGTGCCAGGCCGAGGCGTTCCTCGTCGACGACGATCTCGGTCACCGAGGTCTGGGTGCGGTCGAGCGCGGTGAGCCGCCCGTCGGTCACGGCGAGGTCGTCGACCGAGGCGATGCCGCCGATCGTGGCCTCGACGTCGCCGCCGGCGCCGAGAATCCGGATGTCGGAACCACCGTCGGCGTCGTCTCCGGCGACACCGACGGCGAGTCGGCCGTCGTCGAGCGCCGCGACGGCGGTGACGCGGCCGTCGACGGGAATGCGCTCGATCTCGCCGTTCTCGGGATCGAGGGTGCCGACCGCGCCGTCGAGCGCGAGGAGCACGGCGCCGTCGGGGGCGGTGTGGATGTCGAGGATCTCGGAATCGGTCTCGACGGTGCGGGGCTCGGCCGCGAGATCGTCGAGCGGCAGCATCGAGAGCCTGGTGCGGTCCGTCTCGACGGCCACGAGCGTGCGGCCGGGCGCGGACACGGCGAGCATGTCGATCGGCGCCGCGGGGGAGACCTCACCGGCGGGTGACGCGGTCGGCTCGGGCGCGGCCGGTACCTCCGCCGACACCACGACCTCGGGTGCGGCCTCGTCCTCGCCGCCCGTCGAGCAGCCTGCCAGTGCCACGATCGCGGCGACCGCCGCGACGGACCGGGCTCCACCGGTCCTCACCCATCCCACTGTGTGCGCTCCTCGTTCGTCTCGGCGAAAAGGCTGCTCGGCCGTGCGGCGGGCCGCACGGCGTGAACGGACCCGGCTTCCAGCATCCACGATCGCCGAACGGCGCCGGTCACCGGGACCCCGTCATCGGGTGCGTTCGGGAACGACGCGTTGGGGGCCGACGCGGTGAGGGACCACGAGCAGTGCACCCGTCGCCGGGTGGGCGACGAGTTCGATCGGATGGCGATACACGCGGGTGAGCAGTTCGGCCGTGAGAATCTCCGCCGGTGGCCCCGCCGCGGCGATCCTGCCGTCCTCGAGGACGACGATGCGATCGGCGTAGGCCGCGGCGAGTCCGAGATCGTGGAGGACGACGACGACGGCGCGACCGGCCCGCGCGTGATCGCGGGCGATCGTCATCACCGTCTCCTGATGGCCGAGGTCGAGGGCGGCGGTGGGCTCGTCGAGCAGGATCGTCTCGGTGTCCTGCGCCAGGACGCGGGCGAGGGCGACGCGCGCACGCTCGCCGCCCGAGAGCGACGTGAACGCGCGGTCGGCGAAACGGGTGACATCGCACTGCTCCATCGCGTCGGCGACGATCTGCTCGTCGTCGTCCTCGCGTGGGGTACGCAGCCACGGCGCCCGGCCCATCCGGACGACCTCGAGCGAGGAGAACGGGAAACCGACGGTGTTCTGTTGCTGCAGCACCGCGCGGCGACGGGACATCTCGAGCGGGCCGTACGAGTCGATCGGCCGTTCGCCCAGCAGGATCGTGCCGGACGTCGGTGCCAGATCGCCCGCGAGTGCCGCGAGGAGCGTGGACTTGCCGGCGCCGTTCGGGCCGACGAGGACCAGCAGTTCGCCGGCGTGCACCTGCAGATCGACGTCCGAGAGGACGGTGCGGTCGCCGTGCGCGAGCGCGACGTTCTCGGCCGCCATCGTGACGGCGCCGGGTGCGACCGGTTCCGGGACGGGGGTGTGCCCGAGCGCGGCGCGGGCGCGGGCGAGCAGCCGGCTCATGCCCAGCCTCCCTGTCGTGCGCGGGTGCGGCGGAGCAGCCAGAAGAAGAACGGGCCGCCGACCAGCGCCGTGAGCATGCCGAGCGGCAGATCGGCGTTCGGGACGAGGGTGCGTGCCCCGAGGTCGGCGACCAGCAGCACGAGCGCTCCGCACAGTGCGCTCGCCGGGATGAGGATGCGGTGGCCCGGCCCGACCGCGATGCGCATGAGGTGCGGGACGACGAGGCCGACGAACAGGATGATGCCGGTGAAGGCGACGCTCGACGCGACGAGGATCGCGACCACGACGACCGCGATCTGACGGAGCCGCTCGACGTCGAGACCGACGTGCCGTGCGGCGCTCTCGCCGAGCGAGAGCAGGTCAAGCCGCCGCGAGATGAGCATCGCCGCGGCGATACCGACGAGGCACATCGGCGCGACCACCGACACCGCGTTCCAGGTGGCGCCCGAGAGCGACCCGAGCTGCCAGAAGACGATCTGGTCGCGCGCGGCGGGCGACGCGACGAACGTGAAGAACGCGATGAGGCCGCCCGCGAAGGCGTTGACCGCGACGCCCGTGAGCACGAGGGTGACGACCTCGGTACGGCCGGCGTGACGCGACAGCATGTACACGCCCGCCGTCGTGACGAGGCCCGCGGCGAACGCGGCCGCAGCGACCGTCCACCCCGCGGCGAAGGACGCGCCCGCGACGATCGCCGCGCTCGCGCCGACGGCGGCGCCCGACGAGACGCCGATGACGCCGGGTTCGGCGAGCGGATTGGCGAACACGCCCTGCAGGAGTGCGCCGGAGCAGCCGAGCCCGGCGCCCACGAGCATCGCGAGGACGACGCGCGGGAAGCGGACCTCCCACAGCGTCACCTGACCCGCGGGATGCGCGGGCAGCGGCCCGAGGTCGAGGCCCATCCAGTGCAGGATCGAGCCGAGTACCTCGGCGGGCGACGTCGAGACCTGCCCGATGCACGCGGACGCGACGGCCGCGGCGAGCAGTCCCACGACGAGGATCGCGAGAACGACGCCGACCCGGGTCGGTCGCGCGTTCGGCCGGGCCGGCGCCGCCCGCTGGTGCGGTGCGGCCTCGGTACTCACGAGCCGGTGTCGGGGTAGAAGGCGTCGGCGAGTGCGGCGAGGACGCGGCCGGTGTTCGGGCCGAAGCCCAGGAGCAGGCCGTCCTCCATGTCGACGACGGATTCGGTGCGGCCGGCGGGGGTCTGCGCGATCCCCGGGACCTGTTCGAGCCCGTCGACGCCGCCGATCGACTCGAGGCCGTGCGTCATCATGAGGAAGGCGTCGGGGGAGGCCGCGATCATCGCTTCGCTCGTGATCGCCGTGAACTCGGCGGTGAGCCCGGCGCGCGTTCCGGCGTCGACGGCGCCGAGCGCGTCGATGAGCGAGTCCGCGCCCGATCCGGGGCCGCCGAGCATCGTGATCGCCGGGCCGCGGCTGTAGACGAAGGCGATCGAGAGCGGATCGGCGCCTTCGGGTGCGCGGGTGCGGGCCGCCGCGATCTCCGACTGCGTCCGATCGGCGAGTGCGGTGCCCTCGTCGGGGAGGCCGAGCACCGCGGCGGTCGCGCGGATCTGATCGTCGACGGTGTCCAGCGACCGCGTCGGGTCCATGAACAGGACCGGGACCCCGGCGGCGCGGAGCTGATCCTGCACGCCGCGCGGGCCGATCGTCGTGTCGGTGAGCACGACGGTCGGACGCAGATCGAGGATCGCCTCGGCGTTGAGCGACTGACCGCCGGGATTGACGACGGGGACGTCCTCGACGGCGGGGAACTTCGCGGCGATGTCGCGGCCGACGAGGTTGTCGCCGAGACCGAGCGCGTACACCGTCTGGGTCAGGGTGCCGTGACGGTCCACCGCGACGATCCGCGAGACGTCCTCGACGGTGACCTCGGTGCCTTCGGCGTCCGTGACGGTCGCGGGCAGCACGGGCGTCGGCGCGGTCGCGATCGGCTCGGGGTCGGCGGGATCGAGCGTCGCGACGCGGTGACCGATTCGCGGCGAGTCGTCCTCCGTCGCGGGGGTGCTGCAGCCGGCCGGACCGATCGCGACCACGACGATGCTCGCCACCACGGCGAGGAGAGTGCGGGCCGGGCGGTGTGCGGTGAGAGCGGTCATCGGCGTGCGAACTCGTCCAGGTCGGCGAACAGGGCGCGGTTGAGTTCGTACGCGGCCGTGACCTCGTCGACGATGCGCTGCGCCTGGAGATCGTCGAACGGCGCGGCGTCGAGGCTCGCGCGGTAGGCGTCCTTGAACGGCTTGGGCTTGGGGATCTCGTCGAAGATGTAGAAGCGCACGCCGTCGCCGGTCAGGCCGTACGCGTCGCCGACCTTGCGGCGGATGATCTGGCCGCCCGAGAGATCGCCGAGATAGCGGATGTAGTGGTGGGCGACGAAGACTGCGGGATCGGTCCGCGCGCTCTCGATGCGCTCGACGTAGCGCGCCGTCGCGGGCAGCGCGGTGAGGGTCTCGCGCCACCCGGCGCCGCGCAGGTGCGCGAGGTCGGCCTCGAGGGCGGGGACGCGGAGCAGTTCGTCGGCGAGGAACTCGGCGACGATCGGGTCGTCGGCCGACTCGGCGCCGACCCGCTCGAGGGCCTCGTAGATCAGGTAGCTCTGCGCGAGGAGTTCGGCGTACGCCTCGATCGGCAGTTCGCCGGCGAGGAGGGCGTCGACGAATCCGGATTCCTCGGCCTGCCGATGGGCGTCGGCGGTGTCGGTGCGGAGGCGTTCGGAGAGCCCGCGCACGTGGGGAATCGTCGACATGTGTACCTCCTCGGGACGGTCGCGACGACTCGGCCGCGTCCAGATCAGGTTAGCCTGCCCTGCCTACCTGTCGCTCGGTGGCCGCCCGCCTCACGCGCTGACGTCGTCGAGTGCGGCCGCGATCGCAGGCGGCAGTTCGACGGTCGCGGCGTCGAGGACTCCGGTCAGCTGCGCCAGATCGCGCGCGCCGACGACGGCGCTCGCGACGCCGGGCCGGTCACGCACCCAGGCGAGCGCGACGGCGAGCGGAGACGTTCCCAGGCCGTCCGCGGCCGTCACGAGCGCATCGACGACGCGCGCCGACGGCGCGTCGAGATACCGCCGCACACTCGCGGCGAGCAGTTCGTCGCTGCCGCGCGAGTCCGCCGGGATGCCGTCGCGGTACTTGCCCGTGAGCACACCGCCCGCGAGCGGCACCGCCGCGAACACACCGAGACCGTGGTGGCGCGCGGCCGGGACGAGTTCCTCCTCGACGCCGCGCGCGAGCAGCGAGTACTCGACCTGGGTCGCGGTGAGCGGCGCCGACGCCGCGCTCGCCGCGGTCGCGAGCTGCCAGCCCAGGTAGCCGCGTACCCCGACGTACCGCGCGCGTCCGCTCGCGACGGCGTGATCGAGCGTCGCGGCGACCTCGTCGACGGGAGTATGCGGATCCCACGTCGCGACCTGCCACACGTCGACGTGATCGGTGCCGAGTTCGAGCAGTGTCTCGTCGAGCTGACCGAGCAGCGCGCGCCGCGAGCAGTCGACGTGGCGCGCGGCTCCCGGCTCCGGTGCCGGGCCGACACCCGAACTCGTGCTCACGATCACATCGCGCCGCGGGACCACGTCGCCGAGCAGTTCGGCGAGGATCCGCTGTGCCGCGCCGTCGCCGTACGCGGGCGACGAGTCGACGAGCGTCCCACCCGCGTCGACGAACGCCGACAGCTGGGCGGCGGCCTCGTCGCCACCGGTGTCGCGTCCCCACGTCAACGTGCCGAGTCCGAGCTGCGAGACCCGCAGCCCACTCGTCCCCACCGTTCTCTGTTCCATGGCTCCCGCGTCGGCTCCTGCGTCGTTCCTGTCGGCCGGCGCACGGTGCGGTGGCCGGATGTGTCGCGTGTGCACAGTAATTCGTGACGGCCGCATCGGTCGCCTCGCCACGCCGCGCCGCCGTGCCGGTACCGTGTTCGCGTGAACGATGAAGCGATCGTGGCGAGTCTCGCCGTGCGGCGAGGACTCGCCGGCGTGAGGCCCGACCACACTGTCCGTACTGTCCGTTGTGCGGCTACCCGGGGCCGGCCGGTGACGCCGCGGTGCGGGGGGCGTGCCCGGTGACCGAAGCGATGACATGGGTCCAGACCATCGTGCTGGGCCTCGTGCAGGGACTGACCGAGTTCCTCCCGATCTCCTCATCCGGGCACATGCGGATCGTGTCCGAGGTGTTCTTCGGCACCGACGCGGGAGTGTCGTTCACCGCCGTGACGCAGCTGGGAACCGAGGCCGCCGTCGTGCTCTACTTCGCGCGGGACATCGTGACGATCGTGCGCGGCTGGTTCCGCGGCCTGTTCCATCCCGAGCACCGCGGCGACCTGGACTACCGGATGGGCTGGTACGTCATCATCGGCACCATCCCCGTCGGCATCCTCGGCTTCCTCTTCAAGGACGAGATCCGCACCGTCGCACGCAACCTGTGGCTCATCGCGACGATGCTCATCGTGTTCGCGCTCGTGATCGCCGCCGCCGAACGCTACGGCCGCAAGCGTCGCGACATCGAGCACCTCACGCTCAAGGACGGCATCGTGATGGGCTCGGCGCAGGCGCTCGCGCTGATCCCGGGCGTCTCGCGCTCGGGCGGCACGATCAGTGCCGGCCTGTTCCTCGGTCTCACACGTGAGGCCGCCGCGCGGTACTCGTTCCTGCTCGCCATTCCCGCCGTCGTCGCGTCCGGGCTCTTCAGCCTTCCCGACGCATTCGAGCCCGCGGGCGGGGGACTCGTCGCGAGCGGACCGCAGCTGGTCGTGGCGACGATCATCGCGTTCGTGGTCGGTTACGCGTCGATCGCGTGGCTGCTGCGCTTCGTGGTGAACCACTCGATGTACTGGTTCGTCGGCTACCGCATCGGTCTCGGCGTCATCGTCCTCGCACTGCTGGCGACCGGGGTCGTCTCGGCGACCTGACGATTGCGCCGGGGGCGAACACCCCTGCGCGTCGACCGCGCGCACCGCGGCCCGGCACTACGCTGGGTCCGGTGACGGTGGTACTTCTGCGGCACGGTCGGTCGACGTCGAACACCGCTCGCACGCTCGCCGGCCGCTCGCCCGGTGTGGAACTCGACGACCACGGCCTCGAGCAGGCGCGTGGTCTGGTGGCGCGGTTCGCGGGCGGTGAGCCGAGCGCGATCGTGCGGTCGCCGCTGCTGCGGTGCGCGCAGACCGTGGCGCCGCTCGCGGAGGCCTTGGAGCTCGAGCCGATCGTCGAGGATCGGCTCGTCGAGGTCGACTACGGGTCGTGGACGGGGCGCGCGCTGTCGGAACTCGTGAACGAACCGCTGTGGCAGACCGTCCAGCAGCACGCGTCGGGCGCGGTCTTCCCGGGCGGCGAGGGCCTCGCGGACGTGCAGGCGCGCGCCGTCGCGGCGGTGCGCGAGCTGGACGCGCGGTTCGCGGCCGAACACGGTCGCGACGTCCTGTGGGTCGCGTGCACGCACGGCGACGTCGTCAAGTCCGTCCTCGCCGATGCGCTCGGCATCCATCTCGACGGCTTCCAGCGGATCGTCGTCGAGCCGGCGTCGGTCAGCGTCGTGCGATACACCCCGACGCGGCCCTACGTGCTGCGCACGAACGACGTCGGCGGGGTCGTCGCGGGGCTCGCCCCGCGCGAGCAGCCCGCTGCCGCGGTACCGGGAGGTGAGGTGTGACGACGAGTGCGGGGCCGACGGCGGCCGCGCGGCACCGCACCGGGTGCCCGAGCGCCGAGAACAGCCGTGTCGAGAACACGAGGCGGCACGCAACGACGCAGGGCGCCCGCCACGGGGCCTGCGGAGCCGAGGGAGGTGTCCATGCCGCGCGCGATTCACGTCTTCCGCACTCCTGATCGGTTCGTCGCGGGAACCGTCGGCGAGCCCGGCGACAGGTCGTTCTACCTGCAGGCGGTCCACGAGGCCCGCATCGTCAGCGTGCTGCTCGAGAAGCAGCAGGTCCAGGTGCTGGCCGACCGGATGGGTCTGCTGCTCGACGAGGTCGCCCGCCGGCTCGGCACGGCCATCCCGCCCGAGTCCTCCGAGGTCGAGGACTCCGAGCCGCTCGAGATGCCGGTCGACGCCGAGTTCCGCGTCGGGACGATGGGCCTCGGCTGGGATGCCGACGCCGAGTCCGTCGTCGTGGAACTGCTCGCCGTGACCGAGACCGAGTTCGACGAGTCGGTCGTACTCGACGACACGGAGGACGGCCCGGACGCCGTGCGAGTGTTCCTCACTCCCGCTCAGGCACGGGAGTTCTCGCTGCGGTCCGAACTCGTCATCGCGGCGGGCCGGCAGCCGTGCCCGCTGTGCGGCGAGCCGCTCGCGCCCGAGGGTCACGTGTGCATCCGCACCAACGGCTACAAGCGCGGCCAGATGTTCGGTCTCACCGGCTCCGAACTCGACGACGACGGTGAGTAGCGCGGCGAGCGGCGCACCGGGGGCGGGCGGCGACGATCCGCTCGCGACGGGCGAGCTCACCGTGCTCGGTGCCGTGACGACGGCGAGCAACGCCACCTTCGTGTGCACCGTCGACGACGCCGACGGCACCCCGGTGCGCTGCGTCTACAAGCCGGTGCGCGGCGAGCGCCCGCTGTGGGACTTTCCCGACGGCACGCTCGCGGGCCGCGAGTACGCGTCGTACCTCGTCTCGGAGGCGCTCGGCTGGGGCGTGATCCCGCGAACGTTGCTGCGGGACGGCCCGTTCGGGGCCGGCATGGTGCAGCGCTGGATCGACTCCGTCGATCGCGCCGGGGGCGGCGACCCGGACCTGGTCGACCTGTGCTCGCCGTCGCACACCCCGCCGGGATGCTTCGAGATCTTCGAGGCGATCGACTCGGCGGGAGAACCGATCTCGCTCGTCCACGCGGACGATCCGCGGCTGCACCGGATGGCGGTCCTCGACGTCCTGATCAACAACGCGGACCGCAAGGGCGGTCACGTCCTCGAAGGTCTCGACGGCACCGTGTACGGCGTCGATCACGGCATCTGCCTGCACACCGAGGACAAGCTGCGCACGGTGCTGTGGGGATGGGCGGGTACGCGCGTGCCCGCTCCGCTCGTCGTGGACGTCGCCGATCTCGTGTCGTCGCTCGACGGCGAACTCGGGGAGCAGCTGGCCGAGCACATCACGCGCGACGAGGTGACCGCGCTCGGGGTGCGTGCCGTCGACCTCGTCGAGGATCCGACGATGCCGCTGCCGTACGGCTCACGCCGCATCCCCTGGCCGCCGTTCTGACGGATCGGCCGCCGTTCCGGGCGGACCTCCCGACGGGGACGGGCGCGGGGCGACGCGAACCGCTCCATTAGGCTCGGATATATGCAGTCGTGGTCCGAGGTCGCCGTTCCCACCGTCCCAGGGCAGGGGCCGCCGTTGCGGTTGCACGACACGGCCGACCGGCAGGTGCGCCCCGTCGCCGCGGGACCGGTCGCGACGATGTACGTGTGCGGCATCACCCCGTACGACGCGACGCATCTCGGTCATGCCGCGACCTACCTCACGTTCGACCTCGTGGGCAGGGTCTGGCGCGACGCCGGGCACGACGTCCACTACGTGCAGAACATCACCGACGTCGACGATCCGCTGTTCGAGCGGGCCGAGCGCGACGGCGTCGACTGGCGTGATCTGGGCGCCCGCGAGATCGCGCTCTTCCGCGAGGACATGGCGGCGTTGCGGGTGCTGCCGCCATGCGACTACGTGGGTGCGGTCGAGACGATCGGCGAGGTCGTCGAGATGGTGGAGAAGATGCTCGCGTCGGGCGCGGCGTACGTCGTCGACGACGAGCAGTACCCCGACGTGTACTTCCGCGCCGACGCCACCGAGCAGTTCGGCTACGAGTCCGGCTACGACCACGAGACCATGGCGGCGCTGTTCGCCGAGCGTGGCGGTGATCCCGATCGGCCGGGCAAGCACGATCCGCTCGACGCCCTCGTGTGGCGTGCCGCCCGCGACGGCGAGCCGTCGTGGCCGTCGCCGTTCGGTCCCGGCAGGCCGGGCTGGCACGTCGAGTGTTCGGCGATCGCGCTCAACCGCATCGGCTCCGGGTTCGACGTGCAGGGCGGCGGCAGCGATCTCGTCTTCCCGCACCACGAGTTCTCCGCCGCGCACGCCGAATCCGTCACGGGGGAACGGCGTTTCGCGCGGTTCTACGTGCACACCGGGATGATCGGCCTCGACGGCGAGAAGATGTCCAAGAGCCGCGGCAATCTGGTGAAGGTCTCCGAGTTGCGGGAGTCGGGCGTCGATCCCGCCGCGATCCGGCTCGGCCTGTTCGCCGGGCACTACCGGCAGGATCGCTTCTGGACGGACCACGTGCTGGCGACGGCGCTGGGGCGCCTGGACCGATGGCGGCGTGCAGCGGCGCGCCCCGCCGGGGTGCCCGCCGGCGACGTGATCGCGCGGGTGCGGCAGCATCTCGCCGACGACCTCGACACCCCGAAGGCGATCGACGCCCTCGACGGATGGGCGTCCCGGAGCCTCGACGGCGAAGGGTCCGACGCGCAGGCTCCGGCCGCGATCGCCGACGCCGTCGACGCCCTGCTGGGCATCGACCTGCGCTGATCGCCGGTCCGCCGGGGGGAGGCGGCGGACCGCCCTGTCAGCCGGTGACCGCGGGCTCGATGTCCAGTGCCCCAGCGGTGTCGAGGACGCGGCGACGCCCGGGGGAGCCGAGGGTCGCCGCCAGATCCCGGGCACCGGTGTACTCGGCGTGCATCTCCTCGCCGGTCCACAGCACGAGCAGTGCGTCGACGGCGTGCTCGGCGTTCGAGTGCGACAGATCGTAGTGCGCGCACGCCGAGATCTCGGGGCTCGTGACCCACAGGTCGTAGCCCGTCATGAACAGGTCGAGGTCGAATTGTGCGGTGAGACCGAGGAGTTCGGTCCGCCCGTTCTCGTCGACACCCGCGAACGCCTCGTCGAGCGCGAGCAGTCGCGGTGCCTGCGGGTCGGCGGACGCGAGCATGACGTGCGCCGCGGCGAACAGCGGAAGATGCAGCGAGACCGACTGTTCGCCGCCGGAGAGCGCGCTGTGCCGCGCCACGGTGAGCCGCTCCTCCTCGCCGCTCGGGTCGATCAGCGAGAACGCGAAACTGCGCCACGTGCGGTAATCCAGTGCGGTGCGCAGGATCTCGGGATACGAGCGTTCGGGATGCACGGCGCGCTCGGCCCGGATCCGTGACGCGAAGTACGCCCGAACCCGGGTGAGCTCGTCGGCGCCGAGCATCGTCGCATCGCGTTCGAGCAGCTTCGCGACGGCGCGCCCCTCGTCGTCGAGGGTGTCGGCGAGCACCCAGCGCAGGCCGACGGTCGAGCCCGACGACATGCGGCGGGTCCGCATCTCGGTCGCCATCGCGGCGATGATCTCGCGCGCGGCCACCGTGCGTTCGTGGATCTGCTGGGCGAGGCCGGTGAGCAGGGCGTCCTCGAGGATCCGCCGTTCGGCGTCGGTGAGCAGCAACTCCTGCTCGCTGCGCGCGGCACCGATGTGCGCCGAGAAGTCGGCGATCGACTCCGCGCCGCCGTCGCCGTGGACCTCGACCACGGTGAGCCCGTCGGGGTTGTCCCAGCGCAGCGAGTAGTGCTCGCCGGTCGCGGCGAGGCTCGCGTCGAACTCCTGCAGCGCGGTGGTGAGTTTCGAGCGAATCGCCTTGCGCGTCGCCTCGGTGCTGCGCACGTCCTCGGTCGCGGCGACGAGCGCGTCGTGCAGCCACTGCGCGCCGGCGGGCAGGACGTCGGCCGTCGCGGCCTCGACCTCGAGGCGATGCGCGAGCGCGTCAGCGTCGGGCCACACGGCGTCGTCGGGCCACACCGGCGGATGCTCTCCGGGCGCGACGGCCCCGACGATACGCAGGACGTCGGTGCGCGCGTACGCCGCGAGTTCGCGGCTGTCACGCAGGATCTCGTCGACGGCGGACCGCAGCGCGCCGCGCGCGGCCGTGGCGGCGCCGTCCGCGAAGCCGATGTCGCCGACGGCGGCCTCGTGCGCGGTGCGAGCGTCACGGACCTCGCGTTTCGCGGCGTCGACGGTGCCGCGCAGTCGTTCGAGCTCTGCGTCGACGCGTGAGGCGTCGGCACCGAGGGTGTCGCGGAGCGCGTCGAGACGCGCCCGCTCGGCGGTGAGTTCGAACTCGACCGCCGCGGCGTCCTCGGAGCGCTCGGCGGCGACGCGTGCGGTGTCGTCGGCGGATTCGCCTGCACGCTGGGCGTCGCGTGCGGCGTCGTCGGCATCGCGACGAGCGCGCGCCGCGGTCTCGCCGCATCGCTCGAACCACGTGATCGCCGCGGCCACGGCGTCGAGCGACTCGGCGTCGACGGCGATGCGATGCACCGCGGCGCGTTCACGCAGATGCCGTAGCGCTGTCGCGTGGTCGGCGACGGCGCGGTCGACGCCGGCTCGGGCAGTCGCGTGTGCGCGGTGCACCGAGGTGGCGGCGCCCGCCGCCTCGCGCAGGGACGCACGCGCGGCGACGATCGGTCCGGTGCGGGGCACGGCCGCCGCAGCGGCGGCGAAGCGCGTGAGCAGATCGTGCGCGTGCGCGAGGTCGGCGGCGGCGGCCTCGGCGTCGTCGCGGGACGCCGCGAGCCGGTCGTCGAGGACGGCGATCCGTTCGGCGCGGCGGCGCGCGCGGGCCGTGGCACCGATGAAACCGGCGCGGGAGCTCGTGTGCCTGCCGACGGCGGGGCCGAAGCGGTACCGGCCGTCGACACCGATCGTGTACGGCCCGTCGTCCTGCCGGTCGTGGGGGCCGGCGCTCCCCGAGGCGAGGTCCACGAGGCGGATTCCGCGCAGGAGGGTCTCGACGGCCTCCGCATCGAGTCCGGTGCTCGTGTCGCATCCGGTGCTCGTGTCGAGATCCGGTTCGAGGACGTCGGCCAGCGACCGCGCGCCGTCGGCGGCGGGAGTCGCGGCGGGCGGGGTCGCGGCGGTCGTCAGCAGGCGATCCGACCGGATCTCGGGAACCGGAACTCCGGGCGGCAGGACCCAGGCGTCGAGCAGATCCGCTCCGGTCAGCGCGGCTTCGATGCCCGCCGCGTCGGCGTCGGAGACACCGTCGCGGAATCGGACGACGGTCCACAGCGGCGCACCGGGGCGTCCGGTGCGGTCGTCGGTGCGGGTGGCCGACGCGGGTGGCGCGTCCTCCTGCTCGCTCGCGATGCGGGTGCGCTCGGACTCGAGGTCCGCGATCAGGGACGCGATCTCGCCGCTGCGGGCCTCGGCAGCGGCGGCGCGGGCGCGCACCGTCGCCGTGGCCGGTGCGGAGCGGCGTTCGACGACGTCGGCCGGGAGCGGGGCATCCGGTTCCCCGGCATCGCGGACGGCCTGTTCGAGGTCGTCGGCGAGGCCGGTCGCGGCGGGGTCGAGCGTCGCCAGCAGGTCGCGGTGGTCGGCGAGCCAGCCGCGAAGCGACGCGAGGACGTCGACGCGGGCGCGCTCGACGGCCTTCTCGGCGTCGGCGAGCGCGGCGTCGGCGCCCTGTGCGTCGCGCTCGGCACGTTCGGCGCTCTCCTCGGCCCGGGTGCGGTCGGTGCTCGCCCGCGCCGCCGTGGCGGCGGCGTCGCGCACGGCGGCGACATCGCCCTGGCGAGCGAGTGCTGCGTCGCGGACCGAGAGCGCGAGTGCCGATTCGCCCTCGCTCGGTGGCGCCCAGTCGATTCCGGCGTCGCGCGCGGCGCCGGCGAGGGCGTCGACGGCACGGGTCAGCGCGGTACGGGTCTGCTCGACGCGCTCGGTCGCGGCGCCGAGGGCCTCGGCACGCTGTGCGGCGGCCGCGGCGGCCTCGTCGGCCCGGGCACGATCGCGCTGCGCGATCTGTTCGCGCCGGGCGACGAACTGCGCGAGATCGTCGATCTGCTGCTTTCCCTCGTAGGCGGCCGACTGGCGCAACGCCTCCTGACGCGCGGTCGCGTCCTCGAGATCGCGTTCGGCGCGCGCGACCCGCGCGGCGGAGTCGTCCCGGGTCCGCTGCGCCTCGTGGGTCCTCGCGGTCGCGTCCGTGAGCGCGGCGGCGCACTCGCGGACGGCGTGCAGCCGAGCCGAGACGGCGTCGGCCGCGGCGTGGGCGTGCTGCCGCACGTACTCGCCGTACACGTCGACGAAGGCGCGGGCGGCGTCGTCGGCGGTGACGAGTCCCTCGAGCACCTTCGCGACGTCCTCCATGTCGCTGAACGACGCGGCGGCCTCGCGGACGAGCGCGTCGTCGAGCGGCCGGAGCCCGTCGCTCAGGGCGCGCGAGAGCCCCTTCGGATCGAGGTTCTTCGCGAGCTGCGGACGGCGCAGCGTGAGGACGAGGTCGATGAGCTGCTCGTAGCGTTCGAGACCGAGCCCGAACATGCGGGCGTCGACCGCGGCCCGGTAGTCGACCGGCCGATCGACGATCGCGTCGGCGCCCACCTCGTCGGCGAGCTGACGACGGGTGAGCGGGCGGTCGTCCGGGCCGAGCAGCGAGAAGTCGATGCCGACGCGGCCGTCTGCCACGAAATACCAGCGCGCGACGCGGTCGGTGCCGCGGCTCGCGCGCATCCCGATCCCGACCGTGACGGCCTCGGGATCCTCGGCGTCGCCGCGCGTGAACTCCATCCACACGTAGGCGTGCGCGCTCTCCTGGCCGCGATAGAGGACGTTCGAGCGCATCGTGCGCTCCTCGCCCGCGAACGGGTTGAGCCGCCGCGGCTCGATGCGGCCGTCGAACACGAACGGGAACAGCACCTCGAGCGCCTTCGTCTTGCCCGAGCCGTTCGGTCCGCGCAGGACGAGCCGCCCGTCGGCGAAGACGAACTCCTGATCACGGTAGTCCCAGAGATTGACGATGCCCGCGCGGCTCGGCCGGAAACGATCGCTGCTCACGTGTTCTCTTCCTCTGTGGCGACGGGGCCCGGTTCTGGGTCGGTGGGACTGTCGGGGCCGGTGGGTGGTTCGGGGCCGGCGAACAACTCGGCGCCGTCGAGAGTTCGGACGGCGACGGTGACGCCGCGGAAGCGTGCGAGCAGCGGCAGCGCGAGCACTCCGCCGTCCGTGTGCGCGATCAGGCCGAGGCGGTCGAGCATGTCGAGCGCGGCGTCGGCCAGTCCGGGGACGTCCGAACGCCAGCGTGCTGCGAACGTCCTGCCGTAGCGCCGGGTGAGGGCGGCGACGGTGTCGTCGAGCCACGGACGCGCCACGAACGGCGGGTCCTCGCCCCGGTCGCACGGCGCGGCGTACTCGGCGATCTCCCCGGCCAGCAGCAGCGACACCTGCGCGATCGTCCCGGTCGCGGGGAAGCGGACGTCGGAGAAGCGGCCAGCGGGATCGACGAGCGCGATGCCCTCGCGCCGGTGTTCGACGACGAGCCCGAGCGGCTCGGCGACCGCCGCGGCCGTCGCGGGCCGGGCGAGCAGCAGCCGGTCGGCGTCGCCGAGTTCGGCCGCGTACACCACGGGCTGTTCGACGAGCGCGCGGCGCAGCCGGCGGCTCCGCTGCGCGGCGTTCTCGTCGGGTGCGGGGGCGGTGGCGCTCAGCAGCCGCGCGACGGCCTCGGGCGAATCGAGCACGGTGTCGGGACGGAACAGCGCGGCGACGACGGCGCGGTCGACGTCGTAGAGTGCCTCGCCCGCAGCGGGATCCGCGGCCCAGCCGGAGGCGTCGCCGTCGGCGAGGCGCAGTGCGCCGCGCGTGACGAGCCAGGTCGCCGCGTCCACGAACGCATCGCGATCGGCGGCGCGGTCGACGTCGAGTGCGACGGCCGAGGTGTGTGCGGTGTCGGCGACGACGGACGCCGCGAGCTCGGTGAGGGTGATCTGGTCGGCGCCGCGCCCGAGAGCGGCGAGGGCGAGGGCGAGGTACGCGTAGCGGCGCCGATCGAACGGCCGGTCGGTCGACGTCGTGGCGGGCACGGCAGGGGCGGGACGGTCCCGCACTCCCCACACGCGCGCGCACGTTTCGGTGACCTCGAGGCGGTAGCCGAACAGCTCGTGCAGGTCGTCGCGAAGCTCGCTCGTCCATCGGCGGATCGCGACCAGCGCGGTGCGGTCGGGAAATGCAGGGGTGACGACGCGATGCAGCAGCAGCGTCCGCAACGCACGCCGATACGACTCGGCGTCGACGCCACCAGGAACGGGAGCGGTGCTGCCCGGACGCGTACTCATCGGACCGCCACCTCGAATCCCGCGAGGTGCAGTCTGCCGCGGTCGGTGTCGATCACCGTCACGGCGGCGTCGTCGAAATGCACGTCGATACGGACGCCGTCGCCACCGCCGCTGACGTCGGCGACGCGGCCGGAGACGGTCACGCGGGTCGACAGCGCGGTGTCGAGCAGTCGCAGCAGCACGTCGGTCTCGGCGGTCGACAGCGTGCGGCCGAGCACTCCACCGCCGGCGAGCGACGCGGCCGCCGCGCGACGCGCCCGGCCCGTCTCGAGCTGACGTTCGCGCAGTCGCCGGACGCGGTCGTCGTCGCGCTCGAGCTTCGCGGGACCGGCGGGCGCCGCGGTGCGTCCCGTCTCGGCGAGCGTGCGCGAGAGGGGGACCGGCGGGGCGTCCCACCACGAGTCGTGCGCGCCGGCGACGTCGGCGTCCTCGTGGGCGACACCGACGTGACGCGGGGCCGAGAGATCGAAGACGGTCCGGAACAGGGAGTGCGCCGTGTGATCGTCGGGCGAGGCGGCGAACGCCTCGGCGAGGGTCCGCAGCTGGGTGTGACGGCTGATGCCGGTGCGGCGGCCCTCGGTGACCCGGCGCAGCAGCGACAGGACGCCTGCGATCGCGCTCGTCGTCGCGTCCCGCAGCCGTTGCGCCTCGCTCGGTCCCGAGCCGTCCGGGACGAACCAGCGACTGAGCGCGAGCCAGCGGCCGCGCCAGTGGTCGGCGCGCTCGTCGAGGGAGAGCAGCACGCGGCCGTCGTGGCGGGCGGCGGCGACCATCGACTCGACTCCCGCGGCCGTGACGTCGTCGATCGCGGCGCGCAGCGTGGGGGCGTACCGCGCGAGGTCGAGTCCGAACTCGCGCATGTGGGTGAGCAGGGCGTCCTTGTGTGCGAGGAAGGTGTCGATGCTCGCGTCCGTCGTCCTGGCGATCGTGCCGATCGCGAGATAGAAGCGGGCCGCGCGGTCGGTGAGTTCGGCGAACGTGGCCGCGAGCCGGTTGAGCTTGCGGTAGACGAGTTCGCCGTCGCCGTCGCGCGTCGCCGCGGCGAGTTCGGTGAGATCGGTGAGCAGCTCGGGAAGCGCGAGCCGGGCGAGCGCGATGTCGTCGTCGCGGCTGCGCAGCAGTTCGTCGACGGCGGCGAAGGCCTGATGCCCGACGGGAGTGAACTGGTACACGAAGTGCCGGTTGCGGTACTCGGTGAGGCTCGTCGCGCGGCGGCCGTCGAAGCTGCGGTCGAGGACACCCCACGTGTGGAGTTGTTCGAGCAGGGGAGCGATCTCGGCGGTGGTGAGTGCGGACGCACCGGCTGCGGTGTCGTGTGCGACGTGGGCCTCGACGTCGCGCGCGTGGAGGACGACCGCGTAGTCGCGGTGCGCGTGATCGAACGCGCGCAGGACGCGGAGGTAGTCGGTGCGGCGGTCCGCGGTCGCGAACGACAGGACGCGCAGCCGCTCGTCGGCGTCGGAGGTCACCGCGACAGCCTAGAGGCCGACGTCCTTCCACCGCGAAGCACGACTTCGTGACGAACGGAACACCAGAAAAAGCCGAACCGTCGCCCGGCGATCACAGCAGGACGGCGGCGCCCACACCGGCCCCGGCGACGACCACGACCAGTGCGGCGACGAGGGCCCACACGGGAACCCGTGACGACGACGAGGCAGCGACGGGGTCGGCCGTGCCGGCGTCGGACGGGCCGGACCCGGGCGAACCGGAGTCGGACGCGGGGGAGTCGGACGAGGCGGCCGTGCGTGTCGCGACAGCGGCCGCCTCGGTCGTGCCGCCGTGCTGTGCGGGCGTCGTCGCCGCGGTCGTGACCGACGGATCGGCGGCGGCGTCGGGCGCGGGGCGGTCGTCGACGATCGCCTGGATCACCTCGGTGATGTCGTACGACGGCGGAAGCCCGATCGGGGTCTGCCGGTGCGTCGTGGGATTGAACCCGGTCGCGCGGATCGCCGCGCCGAGCGCCGCGGTCTGCTCGGGTCCGGGTCCGATGACGCAGTGCACCGCGAGCTTGCTGCTGATCGTCTCGGCCACGGAGCGGATCGCCGTGTTGTCGCGGGCCACGACGCCGTCCGCCGTGACGACGACGGCGTCGAGATTCTCGGGCAGCCATCCGAACGCGCCGAGCGCCGTCGCGAGTTGTGAGGCGGGCGATCCCGAGCGGTCGGTGTACCGGAAGGCCTTCCCGGCGGGGACGCCGGACCGGTTGAGCGACACGGTGACTCCCGCGTCGTCGACGTGGTAGATGCCGACGAGCTGACCGGGCCGGTCGGCGATCTCGGACTCGTACCACGCCGAGGTGGCCTCGGCGTCCGAGACGAGCGCGATGTCGTCGAGGCCGGCGTAGTCGAGGGCGTCGCGGAGCGCGGCGATCGCGTGGGCGTCCCAGCGGGTGGGGTGGGCGACCATGATGTCGGGACGGCCGCCGGACCGACCGCCTCGCGCGGGCAGCGGCTCGCATTCCGTCAGCAGGCACGGGACCGATCCTGCGACGAGATCCTCGGCGCGATAACGGATGCCGTCACCGACGAGCAGACCCGCCTCGTCGCCGACGAGCGGTACGAAGCCCGACACCGAGTGCACACCGCCGCCGGCGGGGGGCGCGTCCACCGAAGAGTGCCGTGCCGTCGGGGAACATGTGCAACACGGTGTCGCGGACGATGACGACGGGGTCGGGGGAGCCCGGATCGTTGGTCGCCACCACGGCGGTCGAGACCACACCACCGATCCTGAGCCCGACTCCGACGGTCATCCGCACTCCCTTGGTCGTGACGTGGTGTTCACCCGGTGCACGCGAACCGCGCACCGGGTGTCCATCCTGCCGTCACGTGCGAACGCCCGCAGCAGCGGACCGCCGTAATCGGACCGCGCCGGCCCGAATCCGCTGCTCGCTCAGTGCGACGCGGCGAAACCGGGAAGCGGGCGCGGCTCGTCGATCACCGAGAAGTGCGATGCGTCGCCCGTGCGGATGCGGCTGGTCTCGCCCTGGGGCGAGACGGGGACGTCGCCCGCGAGCGTCGTGCGGTGGATGCGGCGCGCCGCCGTGCCGTAGTCGGAGATGCCGTAGTGCTGCGTCGAGCGGTTGTCCCAGATCGCGACGTCGCCCGGCGCCCACGCCCAGCGCACGGTGTTCTCGAGCCGGGTGACTCGGTTCTGCAGCAGCTGGAACAGGGCCGTCGTCTCGGACGGCTTGAGGCCGACGAAGGACTTCACGAAATGCCCGATCAGCAGCGACTTCCGGCCGGTCTGCGGGTGGACGCGCACCACCGGATGCTCCGTTTCGAAGATCACGCGCGTGAACTCGGTGTAGTAGCGCTCGCGTGCCGCGTCGGCGGTTTTCGGGTCCGCATGGCGGCCCTGCGTCGCCTCGGCGTAGTCGTACTCGTTGGAGTGCACCGCCCACAGGTTCTCGACGAGGCTCCGCAGCGGCGCGGGGAGCTGATCGTAGGCGGCGGTCGTCGACGCCCACGTGGTGGCGCCGCCGTATTCGGGGACGGTGACGGCACGCAGCACCGACGCCTTCGGGATTCGGTCGATGAAGGTGACGTCGGTGTGCCAGCTGCTCGCGGCGGCCTCGAGGACGAGGGTGCGGTTGTCGTCGGAACGGACGGTCGGATGCGTCGTGGTGGGCGATCCGATCCGCTCGCCGAACTCGTACTGGATGCGGTCGGTGAGGTGCTCCTGGCCGCGGAAGAAGACCACCTCGTTCGCGGCGAGCGCGTGCTCGATCGCGAGTGCCGTCGCGTCGGAGATGTCGCCCGAGAGCGTCACGCCCTCGACGATCGCGCCGAGGTGATGGCCGTACTTGCGGACGGTGATCCCGCCCTCGCGGTACAGCTCGTCGACCGAGAGGTCCTGCAGGCGAGGCGATTCGATGCTGGTCATGAGGATGTCCTTTCGTGGGGGTGCTTCACGCCGGAGTGGCCGGCACGATTCGGTGTGTGCGGCGCGTGCGTGCCGACACGGGATCGGGAGGTGGGACGGCGTCGACGAGTGCCGCCGTGTAGGGATGGGTGGGTGCGCCGAGCACCGTCGCGGCGTCGTCGTGTTCGACGACGCGCCCGTGCCGCATGACGGCGACGCGATCGGCGATGCGATGGACGACCGCGAGGTCGTGCGCGATGAACAGGCACGCGAAGCCGTACTCCGCGCGCAGGTCCTCGAACAGGTCGAGCACGTCCGCCTGCACCGAGACGTCGAGCGCGCTCGTCGGTTCGTCCGCGACGACGAGCGTCGGGCGCAGCACGAGGGCGCGGGCGAGGGCGACGCGCTGGCGTTGCCCGCCCGAGAGTTCGGCGGGCCGCCGCGCACCGAAATGCCGCGGCAGCCCGACGGCGTCGAGCATCGTGAGCGCACGCTCGCGGGCGAGCGATCCGGTGGCGTCGCGGTGGACGACGAGCGGTTCGGCGACCGACCGCGCGATCGACCAGCGCGGGTCGAGCGCCGCGGCGGGATCCTGGTGGACGAGGGCGATACCGCGCCGCAGCGACGCGAGGTCGCGTCGCGACACGGTCGAGGGGTCGACGCCGCCGAGCAGGACGCGCCCGGAGCTCGGCCGTTCGAGACCGAGGGCGATGCGGCCGAGTGTGGTCTTGCCCGAACCTGATTCGCCGACGATGCCGAGTACCTCGCCGGGCGCGACGGTGAGCGTGACGTCGTCGACGGCCGTGAACTCGCCGTACGTGCGGGTCACGGCCTCGAAGGTCACGGCCGCGGGAGTGTCGCCGGCGCGGGTGTCGGTGTCGGTGCCGGTGGTCTCGGCAATGGGAGCAGCGGTGCGGACGGGGTCGGGCGCCGCTGCGGGGAGCCTCGGGACCGACGCGAGCAGGGTGCGCGTGTAGTCGGTCTTGGGTGCCGCGAAGAGTGCGTGCACTTCGCCGGTCTCGACGACGCGTCCCGCCCGCATCACCACGACCCGATCGGCGCTGTCGGCGACGACGCCCATGTTGTGCGTGATGAGCAGAACGGCGGTCCCGCCGCCTGCCGCGAGCGAGCGGACCAGCGCGAGGATCTCGGCCTGGACGGTGACGTCGAGCGCGGTGGTGGGCTCGTCCGCGAGGAGCACGTCCGGTTCGCTCGCGAGGGCGAGCGCGAGGACGACGCGCTGCTTCTGCCCGCCCGACAGTTGGTGCGGGTACCACGAGAGGCGCGCCTCCGGATCGGGCAGTTCGACGCGCCGCAGCAACTCGATGCTGCGGCGGCGGACCTCGGCCCGGGCTCGCCGGCCTCGTGCCGGGCGCGACTCGTGTGCGCCCAGCGCCGTCCGCAGCTGCGTCCCGATGGTCTGGACGGGGTTGAGCGCGGTCTGCGGCTCCTGGAACACCATCGCGGCGCGAGCACCCCGGACCGAGCGGAGTGTCGCCTCGTCGGCCCCCACGACCTCGGTACCGGCGACCGTGATCGATCCGCTCGCCCTCGCGCGCTCGGGCAGCAGGCCGAGTGCGGCGCGTGCAGTCAGGGATTTTCCGGAGCCGGATTCGCCGACGAGCGCGACGATCTCGCCGCGCGCGACGGTGAGGTCGACGTCGTCGACGACGGCCCTGGTGTCGCCGCGGCGATCCGTGATCGCCACGGTGAGCCCGCGAACGGCGAGTGCGGGGACGTGCGCTGCGTCGGGCCGGGTGCCGCGCGGCGGTGCCACGGTGTGTGGCGTCGCCGTCCGGCTTCTCGTGGTCTGCGTTGTCATGGTGAGTCCTGTCCGGAGCGGGCGGTCACGATCGGCGGGTGCGTGAGATTCCCTGGGAGACGAGGAGGAATCCCAGGACGAGCGCCGCGACGACGGCGAGCGGGCCGATCGCGTAGAAGGGGTTCGCGTCCATGTTCGGGACCGCGCCGGACACGATGGCGCCGAGCGACGGGTCGGGCGGGCGCACTCCGATTCCGATGAAGCTCATGGCTCCCTCGACGAAGACGGCGGTCGACAGCGACAGGGCGAGCTGCACGCCGAGCGGTTCGAGCGAGTTGGGCAGCACGTGCCGCCGCAGCACCCACCGGCGTGACGCGCCGATCACCTCGGCGGCCTCGACGTAGGGACGCTCCCGAATCGACAGCACCGACGACCGTACGAGCCTGCCGAACAGCGGGACCTCGACGACGGCGATGACGACGGCGACCGTCGTCGCACCGGGACCGAACGCCGCGGCCAGGGCGATCGCGAGGATGAGCGCGGGAAACGCGAGCACGACGTCGAAGGCACGCTGGGTGAGGGTGTCGAGGGCGCGGTGCGTCGTCGCGAGCAGGCCGAGGAGGGTGCCGAGTGCGGCGCCGACGAGGACTGCGGGGACGACGATCGCGAGGTTGGTGCGGATGCCGAACAGCGTGCGGCTGAACACGTCCCGATTGACCTCGTCGGTGCCGAACCAGTGCTGGGCGCTCGCGCCGACGAGGTTCGCGCCGCGGATCTGTTCGAGCGGCCCGTACGGTGCGAGCCACGGTGCGGCGAGGCCCGCGAGCACGACGACGAGCACGAGTCCGCCGCCGGCGAGGATGCGAGCGTCGGGCCGGACGCGGCGGCCGCGCGCGAGCGGCTCGGGACGCGGCGCGGGCGCCGGCCGGTGGAGTTCGGAGACGGTCACGAGCGTGCTCCTGTCGTGATACGAGGATCGAGGAGGGCGTTGACCAGGTCGGTGAGCAGCTGGATGACGACGAACACCGCGACGGCGAGCAGCAGCAGGGCCTGCACCACCGGGTAGTCGCGCCGGCTGATGCCCTGTTCGATGAGCATTCCGACGCCGGGCCACGCGAAGATCGCCTCGACGAGGACGGCGCCGCCGAGCAGCGTTCCCGTCACGACGCCGAGCACCGTGGTCACCGGCGGCAGCGCGGCGCGCAGCGCGCCGTGGGTCAGGATGTGCACGCGGGAGACACCGAGCGCGAGCTGGGTGAGTGCGTGCGGGCTGTTCATCTCGGTGCGCAGCGACTCGGTGAGGAACCGGGTGAGGGCGGCGGCCGCCGGCAGTCCCAGGCACAGCGCCGGCATCAGCAGATACTGGGCGGTGATGTCCGGCCGGTCGAGGAAGCGGCCGGGCGGCAGGCCGCCTGCCGGGAGGATCGGGACGAGCACGGCGAACACCAGCACGAACAGCACGCCCGTCACGAACGGCGGGAGCGCGACGGCGAGGGTGCCCGCGGCGTCGACGATCGTGGTGAGTGCCCGCTTGGGCCATGCGACCGAGGCGACGGAGAGCACGAGGGCCGTGAGAATCGCGAAGCCGAGCGCGGTCCCGGCGAGCACGACGGTGTTGGGCAGCGCGTCCGCGAGGAGTTCCCCGACGCTGCCGCCGATCTGGTGGCTGCGGCCGGCGTCGCCCGTGACGAGCCCGGAGATCCAGCTCCAGTACTGCGCGACGAGCGACGCGTCGAGACCGAGTTCATGGCGGATCGCCGCGATCGACTCGGGGGTCGCGTCCTGGCCCGCGAGGGCCACGGCCGGGTCGCCCGGAAGCAGCCGCAGCGAGACGAACACGAGGATCGAGGCGCCGACGAGAACCGCGACGGCAGAGGGCAGCCGCCCGGCGAGATGGCGAGCGAGCGCACGCAGGCGGGTCGGGGGAGCAGGTGTGGTCGTCGTACCCGGTGTCGTCATGAGAGGTACGTCCCTGCGAGGAGCGCTTCGCCGCGCCGATTCCATGTGAACTCCTGTACGCGGGACGACACGACGGTGCGTGGGGTGACGACGGCGAGCTCGGCGAGGAAGACGGAGTCGAGCAGTGCGTCGCTCAGCTCGCCGTAGCGCGCGATCGCGTCGGGCGACGCCCCGTCCGGGATTCGCCATGCGGCGTCGGCGATCCGGATGTAGTCGTCGGACCGGAAGTTGGAGGCGTTCCGGCGCGCGTTGAACGGATACGCGCTCACCGTGAGTGTCGACGGCTGGTACTGCGCGAAACCGTGCTGCAGGAGCCATATTCCGGGGAACTCACCGGACGTCAGCCGCTCGATCGCGACGGTGTACTCGACGGGGTCGAGCCGGATCTCGAGGCCCGCCTCGGCGAGGTCGGCCTGCACGATCTGCGCGATGACCTCGTAGCTCGGGCTGCCGGCGGAGTACGAGAGCGGGATGGCCGGGACGTCGCCGTCGCGGCGGGCCTCGTCGAGCAGTGCGCGGGCGGCCTCGACGTCACGGGTGAACGTCCGGTCCTTGACGGGGTCGTACGCGGGCGAGGACTCGGGCCAGGGCAGGCTCGCGGCGCGGGCCGAGCCGCGGTACACCTCGTCGACGATGCGGTCGCGGTCGACCGCGAGGGCGACGGCGCGGCGTACCCGCACGTCGGACAGCCCCGGCGCGAGAACGTTCATCCCGAGGTAGGCGTTCGACTCCGCGCCGTTGCCGTCGACGACGCGGAAACCGCCGAGGCGCGTGAGATTGTTCGCGTCGCGGTAGGTGAGATCGGGGGAGATGTCGACCTGTCCGGCGCGCACGCTCGACAGCAGTGCGGAGGCGTCGGGCACGATCGTGACGGCGACGCCGTCGAGATACGGCCGTTCGGGCTGCCAGTAGGAGTCGTTGCGCACGAACTCGATCCGCGAGTTCGGGGTGCGGGCGGCGAACCGGAACGGGCCCGTCCCGACGTAGCGGAGTCCGGCGCGCAGGTCCTCGGCGGACTCGGCGTCGATCATGGGCACCATGGAGAGCAGATCGAAGAGGTTGCCGACGGGTGCGTCGAGGCCGAGGACGAGCCGGTGCGGATCGGAGCTGTCGAACGACGTGATCGCGGCCGCCGTGCTGCGCAACTGGGCCGTCCAGACGGGGTCGGCGTAGGCGCGCAGCGAGAACTCGGCGTCGGCCGAGGTGAAGGGGCGGCCCGAGTGGTAGCGGACGTCGTCGCGGAGCGTGAACTCGAAGCGGCGGCCGTCGGGGGAGATCGTCCACTCCGTAGCGAGCGACGGCTGCGGGGTGAGCGTGCCGTCCGAGTACTCGACGAGCCGGTCGAAGGCGAGTCCCGTCAGCAGTGTCGCCGTCGAGTGGGTCCCCATCATCACGCCGCCGGCGACGAGATCCTGCAGGACCCCGACGCGGAGGGTTCCGCCGCGGACGGGGCCGGTCGCGGCACTCGTGGCCGCGCCGGACCGGAGTTCGGCGACCGCGGAGGAGCAGCCGGTCGCGGCGCCGAGGGCCAGGGCGAGCGACATGCCGAGGAATGCTCGGCGTGTCGGCCGGATCACCGAGTCCGGTGGTCGGATGGAAACGGGCACAGGTCGTCCTTCGTGTCGTGCCGGGAAGGCGTGTAGCCGGGAAGGCGGGAGGTACGCCGCGAGCGCGGCGGTGCGGAAACGCGAGAGCGCTGCGGCGAGAGAGCGCAGCGAGACGAGCCGGCGTCAGCGACAGCAGCGGCGACAGCGCGTGCGACACGGCGCCACGCGAGGCGTGACGGCGTGTGCGGTATCGGCGCTGGTCATGGGCCGAACCGTAGAGCACACCCGATTGGCCCGCAATCGCCGGAGAACCGAAAACAGTTGCACTCACGGTGATTCGAACGATCTCGTGCACGTGACGTGCGCGGACATCTGCTCACGCCGATTTCAATCCGGCGCCGCCGCGAACGGGTGCTTCACTGCGGGCATGTCGCCCACATCCCGCGCGCCGCGCGAGTCCGAGATCCCGCCCCACGCCAGGGGGTACGACGGCTTCGGCGGAGTGGCCGGACGCACCGCGGCGGAGTCGACGCCCCACTGGCCCGCGCGCGAGCGTGCCCGTTCCGGTAGCCCCAACGTCGTCGTGATCCTCGTCGACGACATGGGATTCGCCGACATCGGTCCGTTCGGCTCCGAGATCCCGACGCCGAACCTCGACCGGATCGCCGGCGACGGCTACCGGTTCACGAACTACCACACGACACCGCTGTGCTCGCCGTCGCGCGCGGCGCTGCTCACCGGTCTCAACCCGCACCGCGCGGGATACGGCTTCGTCGCGAACGCCGATCCCGGCTTCCCGGGCCTGCGCCTCGAACTCGCCGACGACGTCCACACCCTGCCCGAGGTGCTGCGCGGCGCCGGGTACGCGACGTACGCCGTGGGCAAGTGGCATCTGGTGCGCGACGCGAACATGAGTCCCGGCCGTACCCGCGAATCCTGGCCCACCCAGCGCGGTTTCGATCGGTACTACGGCTCGCTGGAGGGGCTGAACTCGTTCTTCCACCCCAATCAGCTGGTGGCCGACAACTCGGCGCAGGACGTGGACGAGTATCCGGAGGACTACTACCTCACCGACGATCTCACCGACCGCGCGCTGTCGTTCGTGAAGGATCTGCGCGCGCACGACGCCGAGAAGCCCTTCTTCCTGTACTTCGCGCACGTCGCGATGCACGGTCCGCTGCAGGCGAAGGCGGCCGACATCGCGAAGCACCGCGGGCGGTACGACCAGGGGTGGGACGCCGTGCGTCGCGAGCGGTTCGCGCGCCAGATCGCCGACGGCCTGTTTCCGGAGGGGACCCGCGACGCCCGCAACGTCCTGGGCGGCTTCGACGTCCCGGCGTGGGATTCGCTCGACGCGGAGACGCAGGAGCGCTACGCCCGGTATCAGGAGGTGTACGCCGCGATGGTCACCTCGATCGACGACTCGCTCGGGAGGCTGCTCGCGCTGCTGGACGAGCTCGGCGAGACCGACGACACGATCGTCGTCTTCACGACGGACAACGGCGGGACCGCCGAGGGTGGTGCCGAGGGGACCCGCAGCTACTTCGCGGAGTTCGCGCGGATCCGCGAACCGGGCTGGGTCGGCGACGTTCCGCACGATGTCGATCTCATCGGTGGCCCGCGCCTCGGCGTGCACTATCCCCGCGGCTGGGCGCAGGCGTCGAACACGCCTTTCCGGTTCTACAAGGGGCAGTCGTTCGCGGGCGGCGTCCGCGTCCCGTTGCTCGTGTCGTGGCCGGCCGGGCTGGCGCGGCAGGCGGACGACGACGGGCTACGGACGGAGTTCGCGTACGTCACCGATCTCGCGCCCACGCTGCTCGACCTCGTCGGGGCGACGGCCCCCGAGCGGCGGCGGGGCCTGCCCGCACAGCCCGTAGACGGTGTGTCCGTCGCGGAAGTGCTCCGCGATCCGGCGGCGGACTCGCCGCACACCGAGCAGTACACCGAGATGACGGGCAATCGCGGCTACTACCGTGACGGCTGGAAGCTGCTGGCGCTCAACCCGACACTGCTCGACCCGGCCTCGGACGTGGGCGAGCCGCGCTGGGAGCTCTACGACGTGCGATCCGATCCCACCGAACTCCACGATCTCGCCGCGCGGTATCCGGAGCGGGTCGCCGAACTCGCGCAAGCGTTCGACGACGCGGCATGGGCGAACACCGTGTACCCGATCCTGGGCAACGCGGTCGGTGCGGTCCGCGGGCCGGGGGAGGAGCACTACGCCGCGCCGGTGCGGCTGCTGCCCGGGACACCCGTCCTCGAGCGTTATCGCAGTGCCCGGCTCGTCGCGCTGCGCGACTGGTCGGCGCACGCCCGGATCGGTGCGTACGCCGGTGAGGTGGGTGTGCTGCTCGCACACGGCGACCCGCAGGCCGGGTACGCGCTGTACGTCGAGGACGGCGACGCGGTGCTCGTGTACAACGCGTACGGCGTGATCGAACGCGCCGCGTCCCCGGTTCCCCACGGCGCCACAGGAATCGGTGTCGTCGCGACGGTGACCGGCCCGGTGCGGTGGGACCTCGCACTCGTGATCGGCGACGATGTCGTCGCAACGATCTCCGACGTCCCGCAACTCGTCGGAATGGCGCCGTGGACGGGAATCTCGATCGGCCGCGACGCCCGTGGCCCGGTCGATCCCGATCTGCGCAATCGTCGGGGAGTGTTCCCGTGGACCGGTGAACTGCGCGACGTCACGTACGCGAGCGGCCCGCGGTCGATCGCGCCCGAGATCGAGGAGGCGATCGAGCGCGAGTACGCGGCGCTCACCGACTGAGCGGCGAGGCGTCAGCGCCGGACGAGAGCGAGAACTCCCCGGCCGAGGTATTCGCGCTGGAACCGCGCATACTGCGCGGGCTCGGTGGTGAGTTCGGCCCGGGCCTCGGCTGCGAGGTCGTCGTCCGGGTTCCGGTCGAGCCACCGGCGCATCGACAGCCACTGCGCCGCGACGTAGCGATCCCAGCTGTCTCGATCGGACAGCATCTCGCCCGACCCGCAGGAGAGGTCGAGCACGCGCGTGCCCGGGGCCGGTCGCAGGGCGCGGCCGAGGGCGGCGAGCGTCTCGGGGCGGGCGCGTCACGAGGGTCAGGACATCGGTGTGCGCCACGCTGCCTCGTTGCGGGTCATCCACTGCAGCAGGTGCTCCGCCTCCTCGGCTTTCGCGCCGCCACAGCCCAGCAGGTCGGCGAAGGCCTGGGCGGGCGGCGCGTAGCGGACGTCGTCGCGGCGCGTGAGCCGGTCGAACACCACGGGGGAGCGGGGGGTCGCGACGACGACGTCGGCCGCCGGATCGGCCGGTGAGACGAGCGGGCGCAGGCCGAGTTCGGTGGCGAGCGCACGGACGTCGTCGGCGTAGAGATCGAGGGCCGACACGGCTGCGTAGTCGGTGACGAGACGTGCAGCGGCGCTGCCGGTCACGGAGTACACGTGCTCGTCGAGTGCCGCGAGCCTGCACAGCACCTCTGCGACGCCGTCGGGCGCGCGAAATCCCTGGCGCTGGCACCCACTGAACGACGCGTCGGCGCTCCACGCCCGCAGCATCGCCTGCCACCGGACGCGGGTGATCGGGCCACGCGGAATCCGGTCGAGCAGGTCCCGTTCCGCGAGCGTCTCGACGACGCGGTAGGTGGCCCCGGTCGAGGCCCCCGAGAGCGTCACGACCTGCGGGACGGAGGGCTGACCCGAGTTGTCGGCGAGCGCGCGCACCACGCGTGCGGCGGGGTCGCCGGTGAGCTGCGCCGGCGGGCGGCCGGGGCCGCGCCACGGGTCGGCGTCGGCACCGCGATCGCGTACCCAGATCGCGGGTCGCGGCGCGCACAAGGACACGTTGCCGGTCGCGTCGGCGTAGGAGAGTCCTCGCGAGTCCAGGTGGCGGCGTACGGGATCCGACAGATACCGCGCGCAGACGAGCCCGTTGTCACCGTCGGCGACGGTCTCGGCGATCCGGGCGACGTCGCCCGCGAGGACACCGCGTGCCGCGACGACCGAGAACGAGGCGACCTCGCCGGTGGGAGCGGTGACCGTGAGCCGTTCGGGTGCGTCGGCGAGGCTGCGAGCCTTGCCGGAGGCGACCGTCCAGCCCGGGGGGAGGGCGGCGCGCAGCGTCGTGACCGCGAGCCGGAACAGGTCGATGTCGCGTTCGGGCCGCGGGGGAAGGTCCGCCGTGATCGTCTCGGGGTGTGCCGTCACGATCCGAACGCTACGAGTCGGTCCCGTGCGGAAACCGGAATTGCGCGAGTACGGCGTGTCGTGAATCCGGACAGGACGGAACAGCAAGAAAACCCGAACTCACCGGCGCGGCATGAGCATCGGCGCCAGAACCACCAGGAGGACGGCTGGGATCACGAACGCGGCGAGCGGCGAGATCGCGTACACGGGGGTGAGGGCGAGCGGCGCGATCGCGTTGCCGGAGAAGCGCAGCGCCTGAACGACCGAGACCGCGCCCGCTGCTCCCGGTTCCGTCGAGCCCAGGACGGCGGTGTTGACCCCGACGAGCACGAACTGCGCCGACACCCCGGCACAGAACCACGCGACGGAGAGGACCGCGACGCTCGGGACGGCACCGACCGCGCAGACGAGCGCGGCACCGGTCACCGCGCCGAGCAGCGTCGCGCGATACGCACCGAGTCGGTCGATCACGTCGCCGACCCGGCGTGCCGTCAGGATCCCCGCGACCCCGAAGCCCGTGAGAACGAGCCCGCGCGCGGTCGGATTCAGCGTGAACACGTCGTCGGCGCGGAACGAGACGAGGAAGTTCAGCCCGCCGAGCGCGCCCCAACCGAGCAGCGCGACCCCGCCGATGCGCAGAGTGCGGGCCGTGAGGGCGTCGCGCAGCCGCGCGGGCTCGCCGCCGGTCGCCGTGGCCGCGGGCATCCCTGTCGCGCCCATCCCGACCGCGACGACCGCCAGCACGACGAACGCGAGCCGCCACGTCACCTCGCCCGCGAGGCCGCCGACGAGCGGGGCACTCGCTTGGCCGGCGGCCTGGCAGGCACCGAAGATGCCGAGAGCCCGGCCGAGCCGCTCACGCGGCGTCACGGCCGCGAGCGCCGCCATGAGCAGGGGAGTGGTGAACGCGTTCGCGCAGCCCTGCAGCACGCGCCCCGCCGAGAACACCACGAAGGTCGGGGCGAGCACGCACAGCAGCGACGCCGCCGCGTACACCCCGTACGCGATCCGGACGGTGCGGCCGCGGCCCCATCGGGCACCGAGCGTGCCGGAGAACAGCATGCAGGCGGCGAACGGCAGCAGGTACGACGTCAGGCTCGTCGCCGCGGCGGCGGGACCGACCGAGAGATCCGCACCGATCTCCGGCAGCACCGACGCGACGACGCTGCCGCCGAACGGACCGAGGAAGCCGCCGCCGTAGAGCACGGCCACCTGGAGACGGGGGCGCAGCGGCCTGCGCCGGGGGCCCTCCCCGCGATTCGCGGCGGAGCCGCGCGTCACCGCCCGAATCCGCCGGGACCGCGCCGCCGCAGATACCGCTCGAATTCCTCGGCGAGCGCGTCGCCGTCGATCTTCGCGATCGCATCGGAGATGTCGATCTCGGCGTCGCCGCGCTCCTCGAGCGAACGGACGTAGTCGCCGATCTCCTCGTCCGACGTCGTCATCTCGGTGACGGCGTCCTCCCATGCCTCGGCCTGCGTCGGCAACTCGCCCAGCGGGACCTCGAGATCGAGGACCTCCTCGACCCGCTGCAGCAGCGCGACCATCGCCTTCGGGTTGGGCGGCTGCGAGACGTAGTGAGGAACGGCCGCCCAGAACGAGACCGCCGGGTTGCCGGCCCGCACGCACTCGTCCTGCAGGACGCCCGTGATGCCCGTCGGGCCCTCGTACCGGGTCTCCTCGAGGTCGTACTTCGCCGCGGCGTCCGCGCTGTACGCCGAGCCGGTGACGGGCACGGGCCGCGTGTGCGGGGTGTCCGCGAGTAGTGCACCCAGGATGACCGCCGTCTCGATCTTCAGTTCGTTCATGAGCTCGATGAGTTCGGCGCAGAAGCTGCGCCAGCGCATGTTCGGCTCGATGCCGCGCAACAGCACGATGTCGCGGGTCGAGCCGGGCGGGGTACACACCGACAGCCGCGTCGCGGGCCACGAGATCTCGCGGGTCACGCCACCGATCATGCGGACCGTCGGGCGGTTGACCTGGTAGTCGTAGTAGTCCTCGGAGTCGAGTTCGGCGAGCGGTTGCGCGTCCCAGATCAGTTCGAGGTGTTCGACCGCCCCGCTCGCGGCGTCGCCGGCGTCGTTCCATCCTTCGAACGACGCGACGAGGACGGGATCGCGCAGCGCGGGCAGCCCTGTGATCTCGGGCACGCCTGCCGCGGCGCCGTCGGCGTTCCCGGAACGGGAATCGCCTGTGCGGTCGGCACCTGTCGGCATGTCGGGAGAGTTCACCCACCCAGCCTACGACCGGGGGCCGCGCTTGTGCCCACTAGTCTGGACGCCATGTCTGCCGTCTCCCGCTCTGGCCTGCTCGATGCGCTCCGCACGCGTGTCGTCATCGGTGACGGCGCGATGGGCACGATGTTGCAGGCCGCGGATCTCACGCTCGACGATTTCGCCGGCCTCGAAGGCTGCAACGAGATCCTCAACGACACGCGTCCCGACGTCCTGCGCGGGATCCACCGCGCCTATTTCGAGGCCGGTGCGGACGCCGTCGAGACCAACACCTTCGGCTGCAACCTGCCCAATCTCGCCGACTACGACATCGCCGACCGCATCCAGGAGCTGTCCGAGAAGGGCACCGCGCTCGCGCGCGAGGTCGCCGACGAGATGGGACCGGGACGCGACGGCCTGCCGCGGTTCGTGCTCGGCTCGATGGGGCCGGGCACCAAACTTCCCAGCCTCGGCCACGCCCCCTACGCGACGCTGCGCGACGCCTACACCGAGGCGGCGCTCGGCATGATCGACGGCGGCGCCGACGCGATCCTCGTCGAAACCTGCCAGGATCTGTTGCAGGTCAAGGCCGCGGTCCTCGGCAGCCGCGCCGCGATGGCCCGCCGCGGCGTCGACCTGCCCGTCATCACCCACGTGACCGTCGAGACGACCGGCACCATGCTGCTCGGCAGCGAGATCGGTGCCGCGCTCACCGCGATCGAGCCGCTCGGCGTCGACGTCATCGGGCTGAACTGCGCCACCGGCCCGGACGAGATGAGCGAGCACCTGCGGCACCTGTCGCAGCACGCCTCGATGCCCGTCTCGGTCATGCCGAACGCCGGGCTCCCGCTCCTCGGGCCCAACGGCGCGGAGTACCCGCTGACGCCCGACGAGCTCGCGGAGGCGCTGTCGGGCTTCGTGAGCGAGTTCGGGCTCTCGCTCGTCGGCGGCTGCTGCGGCACCACGCCCGAGCACATCCGGGTGCTCGCCGACGCCGTCGCCGACGCCGAGCGGGCCCGGCGCACGCCGTCGCACGAGTCCGCGACGTCGTCGCTGTACACGTCCGTCCCGTTCGATCAGGACGCGTCGATCCTCATGATCGGCGAGCGGACGAACACCAACGGCTCGAAGGCGTTCCGTGAGGCGATGATCGCCGAGGACTACCAGCAGTGCCTCGAGATCGCGAAGGACCAGACCCGCGACGGCGCGCACATGCTCGACCTCAACGTCGACTACGTGGGCCGCGACGGCGTCGCCGACATGGCCGCGCTCGCGAGCCGGTTCGCGACGGCGTCGACGCTGCCGATCATGCTCGACTCGACCGAGCCCGCCGTGCTGCAGGCCGGACTCGAGAATCTCGGCGGCCGCTGCGTCGTGAACTCGGTGAACTTCGAGGACGGCGACGGCCCCGAGTCGCGGTACCAGCGGATCATGGCCCTCGTGAAGGAGCACGGCGCGGCCGTCGTGGCTCTCACGATCGACGAGGAGGGCCAGGCCCGCACCGCGGAGAAGAAGGTCGCCATCGCGGAGCGCCTGCTCGCGGACATCACCGGCACGTGGGGACTCGACGAGTCCGACGTCGTCATCGATGCGCTGACCTTCCCGATCTCCACCGGCCAGGAGGAGGTGCGGCGCGACGGGATCGAGACCATCGAGGCGATCCGCGAACTCGCGAAACGTCATCCGCGCGTGCACTTCACGCTCGGCATCTCGAACATCTCCTTCGGTCTCAATCCCGCTGCGCGGCAGGTGCTCAACTCGGTGTTCCTCCACGAGGCGACGCAGGCCGGACTCGACACCGCGATCGTCCACGCGTCGAAGATCGTTCCCATCGCGCGGATTCCGGACGAGCAGCGCGAGGTCGCCCTCGACCTCGTCTACGACCGCCGTGCCGAGGGCTACGACCCGCTGCAGCGGCTCATGGAACTGTTCGAGGGCGTCTCCGCGGCGTCCGCACGCGAGTCGCGCGCCGCGGAACTCGCGGCGCTGCCGCTGTTCGAGCGGCTCGAGCGGCGCATCGTCGACGGCGATCGCAACGGCCTCGGTGACGACCTCGCTGCCGCGATGGAGGAGAAGCCGCCGCTCGCGATCATCAACGAGACGCTGCTGTCGGGCATGAAGACCGTCGGTGAGCTCTTCGGATCGGGCCGCATGCAGCTGCCGTTCGTGCTGCAGTCGGCCGAGGTCATGAAGGCCGCCGTCGCGCACCTCGAACCGCACATGGAGGCGACCGACGAGGACGGCAAGGGCCGGCTCGTCATCGCGACCGTCAAGGGCGACGTCCACGACATCGGCAAGAACCTCGTCGACATCATTCTCAGCAACAACGGCTACGACGTCGTCAATCTCGGGATCAAGCAGCCGATCTCGTCGATCATCGAGGCCGCCGAGGCCGAGCGCGCCGACGTGATCGGCATGTCGGGCCTGCTCGTGAAGTCCACCGTCGTCATGAAGGACAACCTCGCCGAGCTCAACACGCGCGGGGTGGCGGACAAGTACCCGGTGCTGCTCGGCGGCGCCGCACTGACCCGCTCGTTCGTCGAGAACGATCTCGCCGAGATGTACGAGGGCGAGGTCAGTTACGCGCGCGATGCGTTCGAGGGGCTGCGGCTCATGGACGAGATCATGGCGACCAAACGCGGTCACGCCCCCGATCCGGACAGCCCCGAGGCGATCGCGGCCCGCGAGAAGGCGGCGGAGCGCAAGGCCCGGCACGAGCGAAGCAAGCGGATCGCCGAGAAGCGCAAGGCTGCAGAGGCTCCCGTCGAGGTGCCGGAGCGTTCGGACGTCGCCGCCGACATCGCGGTGCCGACGCCGCCGTTCTGGGGAACCCGGATCGTCAAGGGCGTCGCTCTCGCCGAGTACTCGGAACTCCTCGATCACCGCGCGCTGTTCCTCGGGCAGTGGGGGCTGCGCGGCCAGCGCAAGGGCGACGGGCCGACGTACGAGGACCTCGTCGAGACCGAGGGCCTGCCGCGGCTGCGGTACTGGCTCGACCGGCTCGGCGTCGAGGGGATCCTGGCGCACGCGGCCGTCGTGTACGGCTACTTTCCCGTCGTCAGCGAGGGTGACGACGTCCTCGTGCTCGCCGAGCCGGACCCGGATGCCGAAGTGCGGCAGCGGTTCTCGTTCCCGCGTCAGCAGCGCGGGCGGTTCCTGTGCATCGCCGACTTCGTGCGTTCGCGCGAGAGCGCCCGTGCGAGCGGTCAGGTCGACGTGTGGCCGATGCAGCTCGTGACGATGGGACAGCCCATCGCCGACTTCGCGAACGAGCTGTTCGAGGCGAACGCGTACCGCGACTACCTCGAGGTCCACGGTCTCGGGGTCCAGCTCACCGAGGCGCTCGCCGAGTACTGGCATCGCCGGGTCCGCGAAGAACTCGTCTTCGGCGACGGTCGCGCCGTCGCGGCGCAGGACCCCGACGACGTCGAGCAGTTCTTCGACCTCGGCTATCTCGGGGCGCGCTATTCCTTCGGGTACGGCGCGTGCCCGAACCTCGAGGACCGCGGGCCGCTCGTCGAGATGCTCGGCGCCGACCGCATCGGGGTGACGCTGTCGGAGGAACTGCAGTTGCATCCCGAGCAGTCGACTGACGCGTTCGTGCTGCACCACCCGGAGGCCAAGTACTTCAACGTCTGATCCCGCCTGCTCGACCGCGTCGCCCGTCCCCGCACCGCCTACGGGCTCGGTGCGGGGCCGGGCGGCGGTGCCCAGCCGTCCTCGTCGCGCACGGCACGCATGATGCGGTGGCCGATCTCGCGGAGCTGTCGCGTCTGCGATGCCGTCAGTGGATCCAGGACGAGCCGCCTGACCGTGCGCTCGTGTCCCGGGGTGGCCTGCCGGACCTTGCCGTACCCGCGCTCGGTGAGGACGGCGAGCGTGTAGCGCCCGTCGGCGGGGTCGGGGGTGCGGTGGACCCACCCTTTCGACTCCAGCCTCGACGCCGCGCGCGACAACCGCGAGAGGGTGCTGTTCGCGTACCCGGCCAGCGTGCTCATTCGGAGCGTTCCCTCGGGGGCGCGGTACAGGGCGTACAGCACGCCGTACTCGAAGTGGGTGAGCTGTGCGTCTCGCTGAAGGTTGGCGTCGAGGGCGGCGGGCAGCCATTCCAGCACCGTTGCCACCGCGGCCCACGTCGCGAGGTCGTCGCCGGTCAGCTCCGGGGCCGCGGGGGGTTCGATGGCGTCGCGCATGGCGGCAGCCTACCCCTGCGCGCCGGGCCGCAATCGCGTCGATGACTTGCTCAGGCAAGTGAACCTCTCTAGAGTTCACTTGCCCAGGCAAGTCGACAGTCGGCATGCGGGCGACGGAACGGAGCGACATGGACCTGGGTCTGACCGGCAGGACGGCGTTCGTGAGCGGGTCCACGCAGGGCCTCGGCCACGCCATCGCACGGACACTGGCCGACGAGGGTGCGGCCGTCGTCCTCAACGGGCGCAGCGAGGACCGCGTCGAGGACGCGGTCGAGCGGCTCCGTGCTGCAGTGCCCTCGGCGCAGGTCGAGGGAATCGCCGCCGACTTCGCGGATCAGGGCGATGTTCATCGCCTCCTGCAGTCGATCGGCGAGATCGACATCCTCGTGAACAACGTCGGCATCTTCGAGGTCGCCGCGTTCGAGGACGTCTCGGACGACGACTGGCAGCGGTATTTCGATGTCAACCTCATGAGCGGTGTGCGCCTGTCGCGCCGACTCCTTCCCGCGATGCTGGAACAAGGATGGGGGCGCATCGTCTTCGTCGGCAGCGAGTCGGGGGTGAACGTTCCCGCGGACATGACGCACTACGGCGCGACCAAGGCCGCCATGCTCGCGTTGAGCAACGGCCTGGCCAAGGCGACCCGTGGAACGCGCGTGACCGTCAACACGATCCTGGGTGGGCCGACGTACTCCGACGGAGTTGCCCGAACCGTCGAACTGATCGCACAGGCACAGGGCGTGCCCGTCGACGAAGCCAAGAGCGCGATAGCAGCGCGCAACGTGACCTCGCTGCTGCAGCGCTTCATCGAGCCCGACGAGATCGCGAGCCTCGCGGCGTACCTGGCCAGCCCGCTGTCCTCGGCGATCAACGGTGCCGCGGTGCGCGCCGACGGGGGCACGCTCACGACGACCCTCTGATGTCCGCCGACGGAGGCCGGGCCCGACGTGTCCGTGGCCCGGGTCGCGATAGTCTGGACGGCGATCCGCCGTACCGGACCTATCGAAAGGCATCGTGAGTACCGCCGCTTCGCACGACACTGCTGGTCGAGGGCGAAGGCTTCCCGCCGCCGTCCTGTGGGACATGGACGGCACGCTGCTCGACTCGGAGCGGCTGTGGGACGTCGCGATGCGCGAGCTCTCGGAGCACCTCGGCGGTCCGATGTCCGAGGAGACGCGGGAGGCCACCCTCGGCGCGTCGAGTGCGAACGCTCTCGCTGTGCTGTTCGACTCGCTCGGACCCGAGCAGAAGCCCGCGGCCGTCGCCGACGCGAAGGTATGGCTCTTCGCCCGGGTCGGCGAGCTGTTCGGTGGCGGCCTCGACTGGCGGCCCGGAGCCCGCGACGCGCTCGCGACGGTGCGCGGCCTCGGCCTGCGCACCGCGCTCGTCACGAACACCGAGCGCGTACTCACCGAACCTGCGCTCGACACGATCGGACGCGACTTCTTCGACGCCTCCGTGTGCGGCGACGAGGTGCCCTCCGGCAAGCCCGATCCCGACCCGTATCTGCGGGGCGCCGAGTTGCTCGGCGTCGATCCGCGCGACTGTCTCGCCGTCGAGGATTCGCCCACCGGGACGGCGGCGGCGGCCGCCGCGGGATGCCGCGTCCTCGTCGTCCCCAGCGAGGCCGCCGTACCCGCAGGCCCCGGACGGGTCTTCCGCGACGGCCTCGTCGGGCTGAGCGAGGCGGACATCGCCGCAGTGTGGCGCGACGGCGCGCCGGCGGCCTGAGCAGAACGGACACGATCGACCCCCATGCGCAAGACCGTCCTGTTCTACGTCTTCACCCCGCTCGCCGACCCCGAGGCCATCCGGCTGTGGCAGCACGCGATCGCCGACGCCCACGGGCTGACCGGCCGCGTCGTCGTCTCCGAGCACGGCATCAACGCGACGCTCGCCGGCGAGATGGGTGCCGTCAAACGCTACGTCCGCGCCACCCGTGGCTACGCGCCGTTCGCCCGCGCCGACGTCAAGTGGTCGACGACGTACGGCGGCGAGTTCCCCGGCCTGAGCGTCAAGGCGCGACCCGAGATCGTGACGTTCGGCGTACCCCATGAGCTGAAGGTCGACGAGAACGGTGTGATCGGTGGGGGAGTACACCTGACCCCCAGTCAGGTGCACGAGCTGGTCCAGACGCGCGACGACGTCGTGTTCTTCGACGGCCGCAACGCGTACGAGGCCGAGATCGGCCGCTTCCGCGGCGCCGTCGTCCCCGACGTGCGCACGACCCGCGACTTCGTCGGCGAACTCGACAGCGGCAGGTACGACCACCTCAAGGACAAACCCGTCGTCACGTACTGCACGGGCGGGGTGCGGTGCGAGGTGCTGTCCGCGCTCATGACGGCTCGCGGCTTCGGCGAGGTCTACCAGATCGACGGCGGCATCGTCCGCTACGGCGAGAAGTACGGCAGCGACGGCCTCTGGGACGGGGCGCTCTACGTCTTCGACGGCAGGATGAGCGTCGACGTCGGCGCCGGCACCGTCCCGCTCGGCGTGTGCACGCGCTGCGGCGACCCCACGGGGCGCTACGTCAACGACGAGGACGACGACCGCACACTGATCCTCGTGTGCGAGGCGTGCGGCTGACATGCCCGCCCCGCTCCCGGTCCGCGACGGGCTCGGTCCCGACCGGCTGCGGATGCCCGCCGGCTCCGCGGGCCTCACGGTCGCGCGGTTCCTCGAGGGCGCCGCGCCGGACGAGGACTGGGACCGGCGCATCGCGGCCGGCGACGTCGTCGACGAGCACGGCCGCGTCGTCGGGCCCGGAACCACGTGCATGCCGACCCGCTTCGTGTACTTCTACCGCGAGCCACCACCCGAGGTTCCCGTCCCGTTCGCGCTCGACGTCCTGCACCGCGACGACCGCCTCGTCGTCGTCGACAAGCCGCACTTC
Source organism: Rhodococcus rhodnii NBRC 100604 (assembly GCF_001894925.1). Taxonomy (GTDB): domain Bacteria; phylum Actinomycetota; class Actinomycetes; order Mycobacteriales; family Mycobacteriaceae; genus Rhodococcus_F; species Rhodococcus_F rhodnii. The sequence goes on from NZ_BCXD01000003.1 coordinate 94,755, forward strand.
CTGGCGACGATCCCGCGCGGGCGACACGTCCGCGAGACCGCGCTCGTGCGGCTGCGACGCGATCTCGACCTGCCCGAGCTGATCCCCGCGCACCGCCTCGACCGGATGACGGCGGGCGTCCTCGTGTTCGTGATCCGGCGTGCGGACCGCCGCGCGTATCAGGAACTCTTCGCGACCGGCGCCGTCGCGAACGAGTACCGGGCCGTCGCCGGCACCCGGGCCGGGCTGGAGTTCCCCGCGCGGGTGCGCACCAGGATCGACAAGGAGCACGGCGTCATGACGGCGACGCAGCGCGACGGCGAACCGAACAGCGACACCACGATCGACCTGATCGGCGCGCGGGCCGGGCTCGGCAGCTACCGGCTCGTGCCCCGCACCGGCCGCACCCACCAGTTGCGCCTCCACATGCTCTCGCTCGGGCTGCCGATCCTCGGCGACGACTTCTATCCGCAGTTCCGCTCGCGCGACCCGCACGACTTCGCCGAGCCGTTGCAGCTGCTCGCCCGGCGGCTGACGTTCACCGACCCCGTCACCGGCGAGCCTCACGCCTTCGTCTCCCGCCGCACCCTCGCCCGTGATCCGCTCGCCGAGCCGGTCCGCTGCGGGCGGGCCACACCAGCGTGCGACAATGGGCCATCGTGAAGACCTTCGAATCGCTGTTCGCCGAGCTGACCGAACGCGCCACGACGCGGCCGGAGGGCTCCGGCACGGTGGCCGCGCTCGACGCGGGTGTGCATGCGCAGGGCAAGAAGGTGCTCGAGGAAGCCGGCGAAGTGTGGATCGCCGCCGAGCACGAGAGCGACGACGCGCTCGCCGAGGAGATCTCCCAGCTGCTGTACTGGGTGCAGGTTCTCATGGTCGGCAAGGGCCTGAAGCTCGAGGACGTCTACCGACATCTGTGACCGGCCCGGCCGGTCATCGAACGGATTCCGTACTTCCCCGAGAGGACCCCTCATGCTGCGCGTCGCAGTACCCAACAAGGGCTCGCTGTCCGATTCCGCCGCGGCGATGCTCGCCGAAGCCGGCTATCGCCGCCGGACCGATTCCCGCGATCTCACCGTGCTCGACCCGAGCAACGAGGTCGAGTTCTTCTTCCTGCGCCCCAAGGACATCGCGATCTACGTCGGGTCGGGTGAGCTCGATCTCGGCATCACCGGACGCGACCTCGCGCGCGACTCGAAAGCACCCGTTCACGAGCGGCTCGCGCTCGGCTTCGGTCGCTCGACCTTTCGCTACGCCGCGCCGCGCGGCCGCGACTGGACGGTCGCCGATCTCGCCGGAAAGCGGATCGCGACGTCCTACCCGAATCTCGTGCGCGACGACCTCGCCCAGCGCGGCATCGATGCCGAGGTGATCCGGCTCGACGGCGCCGTCGAGATCTCCATCCAGCTCGGCGTCGCGGACGCGATCGCCGATGTCGTCGGCTCCGGCCGCACGCTCCGCCAGCACGAACTCGTCGCGTTCGGCGACGTGCTGTGCGACTCCGAGGCGGTCCTGCTCGAACAGGACGGGGCCACGGAAGCGAACTCCGCGCGCAACCAGCTCACCGAGCGGCTGCGCGGCATCGTCTTCGCGCAGCAGAACGTCATGCTCGACTACGACTGCCCCAAGGAGATCCTGGACGCCGCGCTCGCGCTGACGCCCGGAATCGAGTCGCCGACCCTCGCGCCGATGGCCGACGAGAACTGGATGGCGGTGCGCGCGCTCGTCCCCGTCCGTGGTCACAACTCCGTCATGGACGCACTCGCGGATCTCGGCGCGAAGGCCATCCTCGCCTCCGACATCCGCTCCACGCGCGCACTCTGAGATTCGCGTCGCCCCGCCGCACCCGCTGCGGCGGGGCGACGCGAATCTTGCCGTGGCACGGCGCGGGCTGTGCCAGCATCGGAATCGGACATCGCCACCCACGCGAGGAGTTCGCCGATGCCCGAGTCGTTCCCTCCGTTCGCACCGCGTGACGGCCATCTCCCGCTCGAGGACCAGGCCCTGATCGGGGACGGTTCGACCTGCGCGCTCGTCGCGCGCGACGGCAGTATCCCGTGGTTGTGCCTGCCGAACTTCGACAGTCCGCCGATGCTCGCGGGGATCCTCGACGCCGAGCACGGCGGTGAGTTCGCCATCACACCCGACGGGTTGCGCGGAGGTCACCAGCGCTATCTCGACGAGACGGCGATCGTCGTCACGACACTCGCCGCCGAGGGAGGCGTCGTCGAGATCACCGACTGCATGCCGCTGCGCTCCGGTGCGGACCTCACCGAACTCGTCCCCGCCGCGCGCCACGAGTTGCTCCGGGTCGTTCGTGTGCTCACCGGCGAGGTCGACCTCGACGTGCGCTTCGCCCCGCGCGACCACATCGAGGTGCGCCGCCTCGCGGGTGCGTGGTCGGTGCGCTGGGCCGCCGACCGGGATCTGCCGCTGTCGTTGTGGTGCTCGCACGATCTGCGACCGGAGCCGGACGGCGCGATGCGCGGCCGGGTGCGACTGCGTGCGGGGGAGCAGCTCACCGTGACGCTGCACTGGTCGGGCAACGTGCGGCTGCTCGATCGGCTCGATCCGGCGGCGCTCGTGCAGCGCACCGCGCAGTCGTGGCGCGCGTGGCTGGGCAACGTGACGTACGAGGGCCCGCAGCGGGGCACGGACCTGCGGTCGGCGCTGACTCTCAAGATGCTCGATCACTCGTCGACCGGCGCGATCATGGCCGCGGCGACGTCGTCGCTGCCCGAAGAGGTGGGCGGAGTGCGCAATTGGGACTACCGCTACACGTGGGTGCGCGACGCTGCGTTCTCGACGTACGCGCTGCGCCGAATCGGGCTTCGCTCGGAGGCGGACGCCTTTCTCGCGTGGACACTCGAGTGCGCCGAGCGCGACGGCGGCCCGTCGATCATGTACGCGCTCGACGGCGGGCAGCCGCCCGACGAACGCGAGGATCCCGGCCTGTCGGGGTGGCGCAACTCCCGTCCGGTGCGCTGGGGCAACGGCGCCGCCGGGCAGGTGCAGCACGACGTCTACGGCGAGCTGCTCGACGTCGCCTACCAGTGGGCGCACGGAGGCGGTGCCGTCGACGGCGAACTGTGGACGACGCTGTCGTCGCTCGCCGATCAGGCGATCGACAACTGGCGCACCCCGGACCAGGGCATCTGGGAGATCCGAGACACGGGACGCCGATTCACGTACTCGGTCGGGATGTGTTCGGTGGCAGTCGACCGCGCGCTGCGCGTCGCAGACCTCACCGGGCACCGGCCCGGCAAGGGCTGGCAGCACGAGCTCGACACGATGCGCGCGGAACTCCTCGACCGTGCGTGGGACGAGAAGCGGCAGACCTTCACCGAGCAGCTCGCGGACGGCGACGACTCCGGCGACGACCACGGGCTCGACGCGTCGCTGCTCGCGCTGCCGCTGCGCCGGGTGATCGACTTCGACGATCCGCGCATGGTCGCGACGACGGCGGCAGTCACCGAACATCTCTCGGCCGGCGACGGGCTGCTGTACCGGTACCGCCACGACGAGAGTTCCGACGGGCTGCCGGGCACCGAGGGAGCGTTCCTGCTGTGCTCGTTCTGGTGGGTGGACAATCTCACCGGCCAGGGTCGGCTCGACGAGGCGCACGAGCTGTACGAATCGCTGTGTGCACGAACCAATCACGTCGGCCTGCTCAGTGAGGAGATCGATCCGGCGGACGGATCGTTCCTCGGCAACCTGCCGCAGGCGTTCAGTCACATCGGCATCGTCGCGAGCGGGCATCGGCTCGCGAAGGCGGAGCAGCGCCGCGGGAACGGCGGGGGTACGCGATGAGCACCGACTTCGTCCTGCTGGGCGGCGACGGTGATCTCGCGGGCCGACTCCTGCTCCCGGCGATCGCCGAACTCGTCGGTGCGGGACGGCCGTGCCCCGAGATCGTCGCCGTCGGCAGGAAGGAGTACGGCGACGACGAGTACCGGGCGTGGCTGGGCGAGGCCCTCGCCACCCACGGTGACGGCGACGAGGACGCCGCCCGGACGGTGACCGAGCACGCCCGCTATCGGAGTGCCGACGTCACCGACGCCGGCGCACTCGGCGAGATCCTGCGCGATCTGGACGATCCCGTCGTCTACCTCGCGTTGCCGAACGCGATCTTCGCCGACACGCTCCGGGCCCTCGCGGCCGCGGGAACCGGCGACGGCACGCGGATCGTCGTCGAGAAGCCGTTCGGCACCGACCGTGGCGACGCCCGCGACCTCAACCGGTTGCTGCACGAGATCCGGCCGGAATCGCACGTGTTCCGCGTCGACCACTTCCTCGGCATGAACACCGTCCTCGAACTGCTCGGTGCGCGCTTCGCGAACCGCGTCTTCGAGCCCGTGTGGAACAGCGAGCACATCGAGCGAGTCGACATCGTCTTCGACGAAGCGCTCGGTCTCGAGGGCCGTGCCGGCTACTACGACTCGGCGGGCGCGCTGCGCGACATGCTGCAGAACCACCTGCTGCAGGTTCTCGCGCTCGTCGCGATGGAACCGCCCGATGCGATCGACGCCGGTGAACTCGCCCGGCGGCGCGGCGACGTCCTGCGTGATGCGCGCGTCGATCTCGAGGCCCCGCACGTGAGGGCGCGCTACACCGCGGGGACGATCGGCGAGCGGGAGCTGCCCGCGTACGCGGACGAGGAGGGCGTCGATCCCGGCCGCGAGACCGAGACGTACGCGGAGTTCACGGTGCGCGTGGACACCCCGCGATGGGACGGCGTGCCGTTCCGGTTGCGGACGGGTAAGGCGCTCGCGACGGGGCGACGCGATGTCACGATCCGGTTCCGCCCACCGGAGCACTCGCCGTTCGACGGCGCTCCGGATCCGGACGAGCTGACCTTCCGGCTCGATCCGGACGGCGTCGTGCTCGCCGTGAACCTCACGCGCGGTGACGATCCCGAATCGCTCGCGCGCTGTGAACTCACCTACACGCCGCCGCCGGGCACGGCGTCCCCGTACGCGACCGTTCTCGCCGGAATCCTCGACGGCGACGGGCTGCTGTCGATCAGCGACGTCGAGGCCGAAGAGTGCTGGCGCATCGTCGAACCCGTCCTCCGCGCATGGGAATCGGGCGACGTGCCGCTGCAGACCTACCCCGCCGGCTCCGCCGGGCCGTGACGGCCGCCCGGCACGCGACTCAGCGCGAGCGGATCTGCACCGTCTGGGCGATGCGCGCCACCGGGCCCGCCTCGTCGTGGAGGACGCCCGCACACATCCCGACGCCGTCCGGACCCACGGACGTCTCGGCGGACACGCCCACCCACTCGCCCGTTGGGATGCGGTGGATGTGGACGGTGAGATCGGTGTTGAGGAACGTCCATTCGGACGGATCGAGCTTCGAGCCGACACCGTTCGCGATGTCCGCGACGGCGAACAGTCGCTCGAGCGCGGTCGGTGTCTCACCCTCGACGAGTGCGGGTGTCGGTCGCGCCCACACGATCCCGGGCCCGTCGGCACCGGGAGCGGCGATCCACCGCCAGTCGAGGGTCTCGAGGTATCCGGAACCCCACGCCGCCCACATGCCGCCCTCACGCCCCTCGTCCGGGCCGGGGATGGTGGCGTCGGCGGCGTTCGCGATCGCCTGCGTGTCGACCGTCGCCATGCGCCATCCGTGGGCCCGCGCGACCGCCCGCGCGTCGTCGCCGATCGTCCACAGCTCGGCGGTGAGGAGTTCGACGCGCCGACCCGGCCGCACGACGTCGACCCGCACCTCCAGATCGGCGACCGGCACCGGCCCGAGGATCTCGACCGTCACCCGCGTGAGCCGCACGTCGTCGCGGTCACCGGCGCGCTCGAGCGCGCGCACCAGCAGCGCGGACGGGGGAGCGCCGTGCTGCATCGTCTCGGCCCACACGCTCACCGTGCCCGTCGTGCTCGAGAAGCGCTCGTCCCCGGTGCCGGGAGCGGCGTCGAGCGGGCGGTAGTACGCGGACACGGGCATGGGACGGGCACCTCCGGGAGAGCTACGGACACGATCCGACCGATGATCGCATCACCCGGCGTGGCGCCCGTCACGGGCACCGGCCGGGGGCTGCGGGGGCGAGTGCGCCGCCCGGGGCCGAACCTGGCACGCTGGACGGACCGTGTCACCGGCGCCGCACCGCACGTGCGAGCACGCCGAGTGACGTTCACGGCCGTCCGCGATCGCGGCGTGCCGACACGATCGAGGAGCGACGAGCATGAACGGCCGCGAGACCCGCCCGAGCGGACCCTTCCGGGTGGGCGATCGAGTGCAGCTCACCGACGCCAAGGGCCGCAAGTACACGGTCGTCCTCGAGCCGGGCAAGGAGTTCCACACCCATCGCGGCGGAATCCTCCACGACGATCTGATCGACACCCCCGAGGGCTCGGTCGTGAACTCGACGAACGGCACGCCCTACCTCGCGCTGCGGCCGCTGCTCGTCGACTACGTCATGTCGATGCCGCGCGGTGCCCAGGTGATCTATCCCAAGGACGCCGCGCAGATCGTGCACGAGGGCGACGTCTTCCCCGGTGCCCGCGTCCTCGAGGCCGGTGCCGGATCGGGCGCGCTCACGTGCTCGCTGCTGCGGGCCGTCGGCCCCGGTGGTTCCGTCCGGTCGTGGGAGATCCGGGAGGACCACGCGGTGCACGCGGTCCGCAACGTCGAGACGTTCTTCGGTGAGCGGCCGGAGAACTGGGAGCTGGCGATCGGCGACGTCGCGGACTACGACGCCGCCGCCGGCGGACAGGTCGACCGCGTCGTCCTCGACATGCTGGCGCCGTGGGACGCGCTGCCCGCCGTCGCGAAGGCACTCGTGCCCGGCGGTGTGCTCGTCGTCTACGTCGCGACGGTGACGCAGCTCTCGAAGGTCGTCGAGGCGATGCGCGAGCAGGAGTGCTGGACCGAGCCGCGGTCGTGGGAGTCGATGGTGCGCGGCTGGCACGTCGTGGGCCTCGCCGTCCGTCCCGAACACCGGATGCAGGGCCACACCGCGTTTCTCGTGAGTGCGCGCCGGCTGGCCGAGGGCACCGTCACGCCGAAACCGCAACGCCGGCCCAGCAAGGGCTGAGCCGGCGTCGGAGGCGTGGGGTCGGGCGTCAGCAGCCGGCGCGCGCCATTCCGAGGAGGGCGCAGGTGCTCTCGTCGGAGACCTTCCACTCGCCGTCGGCCTCGACCCACGTCCACGGGGTCGGCGCCGCGGTGCCGTGCGGGCTCTCGACGGCGACGTCGGCCGTCGCGGTGTCGCCCTCGGCCTGGACGTCGGTGACCTCGAAGCCGACCTGGTAGTTCGTCATCGCCGCGGTCATCGCCTCGAGGTTGGGGCGACGTTCCTCGCCGTTCTCGACGACGGCGACCTTCGCGTCGATCGGCTGTGCCGGATCGGCGAGGAGGGTCAACTGGTCCTGCAGTTCCTCGGCGGTCGGCGCGTCGGCGGCCCCGGCGGTCTCGCCCCCGCCCTCTGCCTCGGTCTGGTCCGCGGTCGCGCTCGCAGCGGCGGCGCCGGTCGTCACGGTCGGGGCGCTCTCGGGCGAGGTGTCGGTGTCCTCGTTCGCGCATCCGGCGACGAGCAAAGCGGTTGCGGCGAGTGCGATCAGCGGCGTGCGGATTTTCACCGGTGCGGCCTTTCTCCAGTGCGGGACGCGCACCGTCCGGGCGCGCAGAAGGTGAGGCTAACATAACAAGCGTTCAACTCCCGGTGTCCCGATTCGCCGGTTCTCCCGAAACCGCCACCGCACACCGCGCGGATCGCAATGCTCGTGTCGAGCGGCACATCGAGGAGTGGGCCGGTAGCGTTGATAGATCACGCTGGGAGGAGACGCGCATGAGCCCGACAGACAATCCCGATCCGGTGGCGGTGGCACGAGAGCTCGATGCGGTGCGTGCGGAGAAACTGGCGCTGGAGCGTCAGCTTGCGCGATCGCCCGAACAGATTCGCGAACTCGAATCCCGCGTGGATTCGCTCACGACCCGCAATTCCAAGCTGATGGAGACCCTCAAGGAAGCGCGGCAACAGCTCATCGCGCTGCGCGAGGAGGTCGATCGGCTCGGTCAGCCGCCGAGCGGATACGGCGTCCTCCTCGGGGTGCACGACGACGACACAGTCGACGTGTTCACATCGGGACGCAAGATGCGCCTGGCGTGCTCGCCCAACATCGAGGCGAGTGCTCTGTCGCTCGGCCAGACGCTGCGGCTCAACGAAGCGCTCACCATCGTCGAGGCCACGGACTACGAGAGCGTCGGCGAGATCAGCACGCTGCGTGAGGTTCTCGACGACGGCCGCCGCGCCCTCGTCGTCGGTCACGCCGACGAGGAACGCATCGTGTGGCTCTCGCAACCACTCGCCGAGGCCCACGCGGAAGCGCTCACCGAGAGCATCGCCGACGAGGACGGCACGCGGCGACTGCGCCCCGGCGACTCGCTGCTCGTCGACACCAAGGCGGGCTTCGCGTTCGAGCGGATCCCCAAGGCCGAGGTCGAGGATCTCGTCCTCGAAGAGGTTCCCGACGTCGGCTACGAGGACATCGGCGGGCTCGGCCGTCAGATCGAGCAGATCCGCGACGCCGTCGAACTTCCGTTCCTGCACAAGGATCTGTTCCGCGAGTACGCACTGCGGCCGCCCAAGGGTGTGCTGCTCTACGGCCCGCCCGGCTGCGGTAAGACGCTCATCGCGAAGGCGGTCGCCAACTCGCTCGCGAAGAAGATCGCCGAATCGCGTGGCGAGGACTCGCGTGAGGCGAAGTCGTTCTTCCTCAACATCAAGGGCCCCGAGCTGCTCAACAAGTTCGTCGGCGAGACCGAGCGGCACATCCGGCTCATCTTCCAGCGGGCGCGCGAGAAGGCGTCCGAGGGAACACCCGTGATCGTGTTCTTCGACGAGATGGACTCGATCTTCCGCACCCGCGGCTCGGGTGTGTCGTCCGACGTCGAGACCACCGTCGTGCCGCAGCTGCTCGCCGAGATCGACGGCGTCGAGGGACTCGAGAACGTCATCGTGATCGGTGCGTCGAACCGCGAGGACATGATCGATCCCGCGATCCTGCGTCCCGGCCGGCTCGACGTGAAGATCAAGATCGAACGGCCCGACGCCGAGTCGGCCCAGGACATCTTCTCGAAGTACCTGACCGATTCGCTGCCGGTACACGCCGACGATCTCGCCGAGTTCGGCGGCGATCGCTCGCTGTGCGTCAAGGCGATGATCGACCGCGTCGTCGCACGGATGTACGCCGAGAGCGAGGAGAACCGCTTCCTCGAGGTCACGTACGCCAACGGCGACAAGGAGGTCCTGTACTTCAAGGACTTCAACTCCGGTGCGATGATCCAGAACATCGTCGACCGATCGAAGAAGTACGCGATCAAGTCGGTCCTCGACACGGGCGCGCCGGGCCTGCGCGTCCAGCATCTCTTCGACTCGATCGTCGACGAGTTCGCCGAGAACGAGGACCTGCCCAACACCACCAATCCGGACGACTGGGCCCGGATCTCGGGCAAGAAGGGGGAGCGGATCGTCTACATCCGCACCCTCGTCACCGGCAAGAACGCGTCGAGTTCGCGCGCGATCGACACCGAGTCGAACACGGGTCAGTACCTCTGACGCGAACGCCCTGAGGACGGCGCAGCGGCCCGGTCGGGAATCCGACCGGGCCGCTGCGCGTCTCACGCCTGCCGGGTCACCAGTCGGCGGACTCGAGCAGTGCGCGCGAATCCGGGACGAACGGCCACTCCGGATCGGCGAGGTGCTCGCGCAGCTCGCGGCGCGTCCACCACCAGCCGTCGGCGATCTCGGTGGACTGGTGGACGATCTCGCCGTCCCACCGCGCCTCGTACCCGAACAGGTGCACGCGCAGCGTCCGGTCGCCGGAGGCGCCCTGCCACACGGTGTGCGAGAACGGCAGGATCTCGACGCCCGCGACCCCGAGTTCCTCCTCGAGTTCGCGCAGCGCGGTCTGCTCGGGCGTCTCGCCGGGATCGACGACGCCGCCCGCGAGGCAGTCGTGCATGCCGGGGAAGACGGCCTTCGTGTCGGTGCGCCGATGCACGTAGATGCGTTCGGCGTCGCGCGACCGGAGCATCACTCCCGCACTCGCGTGCCACAGCCCTTCGTCGTACACCCGCGAGCGGGGTGCCTCGCCGACCGGTCTGCCCCGGTCGTCGTAGACCGACACCGTTTCGTCCATCTCGTCATCGTTGCACTCGGCTGCGCGACGACGACGCGCGGCGCCGGGAGCGGAGGATCGCCGCCGCGGTCGTCGACACCGTCCGGTCCGGGTCGCCGGTGAGCGCGGTGAGCGCCGCCACGGCCTCGTCGCCGGGAATCTCGGCGAACGCCTGCGTGATCCGCGACGCGGCGGAGGGCCCGGCCGCGTGAGCGAACGCGTCCTGCAGTGCACCGACGACGGCCTCCGGTGCGAGGGCGCCGCACGCCGCCGCGAGTCCCAGCGCTTCGGCGGCGCCGACGTCGCGGCGGCCCTCCGTCACCATGCCGACGAGAACGCCGAGCACGGCGGCCGCCGCGCCCGGTGGCAGGACGCCGCGCGACCCGAGGGCGAGCGCCGCGTCGTCGCGGATCGTGGGATCGCGGTCGGTGAGCGCACGCCCGAGCGCGGCCGTCGTGGCGGGGGTGTCGAGTGCCGCCACCGCGGCGACGGCGCGCCGGCGGACCGCCGCCGACTCCGAGGCCAGGCCGGCGGCGAGATCAGCGGCGTCCGCACCCGCTCGCGCGAGCGACCAGCGCAGCGCCCCTGCGACATTCGGGTCGGTCTCGGCGAGAACCGCCTCGACGAGCGGCTCCACCGGGGCCGGCGCCGTCTCGCCGGGGGAGAGGAGGGCTCGCTGCCGCACCGCCGCGGACTCCGACCCGAGGGCCCGGACGAGCGCGACGACGCGCAGCACGTCCTTCCAGTTCTCGGGGCCCGCGGCGTCGACCCGCTCCAGCCGTTCGAGCAGTTCCTCGTCGGCGGCGATTCGCCGGCGCGTGAGCCGAACCATTTCACCGACCAGCTCGGACGGGGTGAACTCGGGATCGTCGAGTGCCCTGGTGGTGTCCGCGAGCGAGAGCCCGAGCGTCCGCAGGCTCTCGACGTGCAGCAATCGGCGCAGATCGGCCGTCGAGTACTCGCGGTAGCCGCCCGACGTCCGGCCCGTGGGATGCACGAGCCCGAGAGCGTCGTAGTGCCGCAGCATGCGGACGCTGACACCCGAACGGCGCGACACCTCGCCGATCAGCACGAGCTCACCTCCCGTCGTCGCGACCGGGGCCCAGGGCGGCCGCTCGGCGCGCCCAGTGCTCCGACAGCGCGAATCCACTGTCGGGATCACGATAGAGCTGCAGCGTCGCCTCGGCGTGCGCTCGCACCCGCGGATCCCGACGCGTCGCGGCGTGCTCGACGACGGGGAGAACCGGTTCGCCGAGCGCGACGAGCGCGCGGGCGAGACCCGCCGCCGTCTCACGGTCGCCGCGGCCCAGCTCGTCTGCCAGTTCCGCTGCCAGCCACCCGTGCTGTTCCGGCGCCACGAGCGCGACGGCCGCCCGCCACGCGCTGCGCGCGGCGTCGTCGTCACGGTCGTGCAGCAGGGCCGTGACCGCGGGGAAGGCGGACGCGTCACCGATCTTCGACAGCGTGTGCAGGGCCTGGCTTCTCGCCTGAGCGCGGCGTGCGCCGAGCTCGTGGACCAGCAGCGGGACGGTCGTGTTCGGGGGGAGCCGGCACAGCGCCCACGTCAGCATGTCGCGGACGTAGAAGTCCGGCTCGGCGGCGCAGCGGGCGACGAGCGCGCGGGCCGTCTCGACGCCGGAACCGGGGCCGGGGTCGCTGCCGACGGCCAGCGCGGCACGCAGCCGGACCGACGCGTCCGGCGCGGCGAGCGCGGTGATTCTCGGGTCGGTGAGCGTCGGGTCGGGACGGGGATCGTGCGTCGTCACGGAAACCACCTCCTGGGCTGTGGCATCAGGGCTGTGGCGCCAGTCGATCACCTGTCACCGTGTGAGGGTCCAGCCCGTCGCGGGATGTATCCGTCGCCGACGCTCTAGGCTCGACTCCATGCAGCGGATCATCGGTATCGAGGTCGAGTACGGAATCTCTTCGCCCAACGAGCCTTCGGCGAACCCGATCCTCACGTCCACGCAGGCCGTCCTCGCGTATGCGGCGGCCGCGGGAGTGCCGCGTGCGAAGCGCACCCGCTGGGACTACGAGGTGGAATCCCCGCTGCGCGACGCCCGCGGATTCGATCTCGGCCGGCTCAGCGGCCCGGCGCCCGTCATCGACGCCGACGAGGTCGGCGCCGCCAACATGATCCTCACCAACGGCGCCCGGCTGTACGTCGACCACGCGCATCCCGAGTACTCCGCGCCCGAGGTCACCGATCCGCTCGACGCCGTGATCTGGGACAAGGCGGGCGAGCGCGTCATGGAGGCGGCCGCCCTCCACGCGTCGAGCGTGCCCGGTGCGCCGAAACTGCAGCTGTACAAGAACAACGTCGACGGCAAGGGTGCCTCCTACGGCACCCACGAGAACTACCTCATGTCGCGCGACACCCCGTTCACCGACGTCATCGCCGGGCTCACCCCGTTCTTCGCGTCGCGGCAGGTCGTGTGCGGATCCGGGCGCGTCGGGCTCGGGCAGCACGGTGACGAGCCCGGTTTCCAGCTCTCCCAGCGCGCCGACTACATCGAGGTCGAGGTCGGCCTCGAGACGACCCTCAAGCGGGGCATCATCAACACGCGCGACGAGCCGCACGCCGATGCCGACAAGTACCGCCGCCTGCACGTCATCATCGGCGACGCGAACCTCGCGGAGACCGCGACCTACCTCAAGGTGGGCACCACCGCGCTCGTGCTCGATCTCATCGAGGGCGGGGTCGACCTCACCGATCTGGCACTCGCCCGCCCGGTGACGGCCGTGCATCACATCAGCCACGACCCGTCGCTGCGCGCGACGGTCGCGCTCGCCGACGGCCGGGAACTCACGGCGCTCGCCCTGCAGCGCATCTACCTCGACCGCACCTCGAAGTTCGTCGACGCCCGCGGCGAGGACGACCGGCGCGTCACCGACCTGCTCGAGACATGGGCGCACGTCCTCGACCTGCTCGAACGCGATCCGCTCGAGACGGCGCACCTGCTCGACTGGAGCGCCAAGCTGCGCCTGCTCGAGGGCTACCGCAGCCGCGAGGGCCTCGGCTGGGCCGCGCCGAAGCTGCACATGATCGATCTCCAGTACTCGGACGTCCGTCTCGACAAGGGCCTCTACAACAGGCTCGTCGCGCGCGGGTCGATGGAGCGGCTCGTCACCGAGGCCCAGGTGCTCGACGCCGTCCAGAACCCGCCGACCGACACCCGCGCCTACTTCCGCGGCGAGGCGCTGCGGAAGTTCGGCAGCGAGATCGCGGCGGCGAGTTGGGATTCGGTGATCTTCGATCTCGGTGGCGATTCGCTCGTGCGCATCCCGACCCTCGAACCGCTGCGGGGCAGCAAATCGCACGTCGGCGAGTTGCTCGAGTCGTCCGAGACCGCTGCCGAACTCGTCGATTCGCTCACGAACTGACGGCAGGCACGCGGCAGCGGCCTTGCGCCGTGGGCGAACACGCGGCGTCGGTCCGCCGCGTGCCCGCCGCCCCGTGAGTAGGGTGAGGGTCCGGGCGGTCTCCGCCCGGACGGCCGGACGCGCCACGCGTGTCGCCGGGCCGGGTGATGGTGCGGAAGTGTTCCACCCGTGAGGGTTCGCTTCGCGGGACGCTTCCCCGAACGAGGAGGTCGGTCATGGCGCAGGAACAGACCAAACGTTCCGGTGGCGGAGACGACGACGAACCGACCGGCGACGGCGCCGGTGGTCAGGAACGGCGCGAGAAGCTCGCCGAGGACACCGACGATCTGCTCGACGAGATCGACGACGTCCTGGAGGAGAACGCCGAGGACTTCGTTCGCGCCTACGTTCAGAAGGGCGGCCAGTGACGGCACAGTCTCCCGGCCTGCCGCTCGGCGAGACGATCTCGGGCGCCTCGCACCTGTCGTCGTTCTTCGAGCACGTGCGCGCCCATGCGCCCGAACTGCTGCCGGGGCATCGTGCCGGCGCCCAGAGACGGAGCGAGACGATGGACTCCGGCGACCTCGCACCGCACGGCACCACGATCGTCGCGCTCACTTTCGACGGTGGCGTGATCATCGCGGGTGATCGCCGTGCCACGCAGGGCAACCTCATCGCGAACCGCGACATGGACAAGGTCTACGCGACCGACGACTACTCGGCCGTCGGCATCGCCGGCACCGCGGGAATCGCGCTCGAGATCGTGCGGCTGTTCGCGGTCGAACTCGAGCACTACGAGAAGATCGAGGGCGTTCAGCTGACCTTCGACGGCAAGGCCAACCGGCTCTCGTCGATGGTCCGCGGCAACCTCGGCGCCGCGATGCAGGGACTCGCTGTGGTGCCGCTGCTCGTGGGATTCGACCTCGACGCCCGCGAGCCGCGTACAGCGGGACGCATCGTGTCATACGACGTCGTCGGCGGCCGCTACGAGGAACGCTCGGGCTATCACGCCGTCGGGTCCGGGTCGCTGTTCGCGAAGTCCTCGCTCAAGAAGCTCTACCGGCCGGGCGGCGACGAGGAGTCGGCGCTGCGTGCGGCCGTCGAATCGTTGTACGACGCCGCCGACGACGACTCCGCGACCGGTGGTCCCGACGTCACCCGCGGCATCTACCCCACGGCGATCAGCGTCACGGCGAGCGGTTCCGCGCAGATCCCGACCGAGCGCCTGTCGGGGATCGCGGGCGACGTGATCGCCGAACGCACACGAACCCGGCAGAACGAGGAAGGGGGTACGCCGCGATGACGATGCCGTACTACGCATCCGCCGAGCAGATCATGCGTGATCGCTCGGAACTCGCGCGCAAGGGAATCTCCCGCGGCCGCAGCGTCGTCGTGCTCACCTACGCGGACGGCGTGCTGTTCGTCGCGGAGAACCCCTCGACCGCCCTGCACAAGATCAGCGAACTCTACGACCGCCTCGGCTTCGCCGCCGTCGGCAAGTACAACGAGTTCGAGAACCTGCGCCGCGCGGGAATCGTCCACGCCGACATGCGCGGATACTCGTACGATCGCCGCGACGTCACGGGCCGGTCGCTCGCCAATGCGTACGCGCAGACGCTCGGCACGATCTTCACCGAGCAGCCCAAGCCGTACGAGGTGGAGATCTGCGTCGCCGAGGTCGGCCGGCAGGGCGGCGATCCGCAGCGGCAGCTGTACCGGATCACCTACGACGGCTCGATCGTCGACGAGAAGGACTTCGTCGTCATGGGCGGTGCGACCGAGCCGATCGTCGCCGCCATGCGGGAGTCGTACACGGCGGGCCAGGACCTGCGTGGCGCACTCGCGACGGCCGTGGGGGCCCTGGCCCGCTCCGGCGGCGACGGCGAGTCGCGCAGCCTCGACGCCCTCGAGGTCGCCGTGCTCGACCAGAACCGGCCGCGCCGCGCGTTCAAGCGGATCGGTGGCGCCGCCCTCGACGAGCTGCTGCCCGCCCCGGCGGCGGGCGCCGGGACCGGCGAGCCCGGCTGACGCGTCAGCCGGGCAGGGCGCGGTAGACGGTCAGCGAGCGGGGACACGAGCGGAACTCGAACGCGGTGGCGTCGCCGTCCGCTTCGCCGTCGGTCGCGAGTGCGACCGACGGCCCCGCGACGGTCACGGCGACCGCGGGCACGAGATTCCGCTCGTAGACGCGGGACGTGCCGAGGGTTCCTGTCAGTGCCGCACCGAGCAGCCGCGTCCGCGACAGCCGTCGATCGGCGCGGAGATAGCGCAGGTCGAGGACGCCGCCGCTCATCGCGGGCCGGTTCATCGGGACCTGATCCCCGGGGGAGTAGCGGCCGTTGCCCACGAACAGCATCCAGCAGGCGGTCGGACGCCCGTCGATCGTGACGTGCAACGGCTCGGCCGTCCGCAGTACGCGTGCCATCGCGAGGGCGGCGGCCGTCCACTTCCCGAGTCGCGGTTCCCACCGCTGGCGCAGCCGGACGGCGTCCGGATAGCCGCCGAGACTCGCGGTGTTGACGAACAGCCGTTGCTCGTTCCCGTTCTCGTCGCGTTCGGGGTGCTCGGCGGCCCGGACCTCGGCGAGATCGACGGCGAGGGCCGTTCCCGCCGTCACGGCCTCGGCGACGTCGGTGACGTTCGTGGCGCCCGCGTCGCGTGCGAAGTGGTTGAGCGTCCCACCGGCGAAGACCGCGAGCGGCAGATCGTGCCGTACGGCGGCGGCCGCCGCGGCCGCGACGGTGCCGTCGCCGCCGCACACTCCGATCGCCTGCGGCCGCTCTCGGCGGATCGCCGCGTCGAACTGCTGCCCGAACGGTTCGTCGCCGCCGAGGTCGACGACGGTCGCGGCGGGCAGCAGTGAGCGCACCCGCTCCATGATCTCGCTCGCGGTGCCCGCACCGCTGTTGTCGAGCACCAGCAGTCCGGCGCCGTCGGGAAGGGCCGGGACGTCGCGCTGCGGTCCGAGTTCGGCCGGGTCGTCCGAGCGCACCGCCCACCACCTGCGGGTCCCGATGGCGATCCCCGCGCCGACCGCCGCGCCGACCGCGACGTCCGACGGCCAGTGGACACCGTTGTGCACCCGCGAGTAGGCGACCGCGGCCGCGAGCGGCGCGACGACGGCACCCGCGAGCGGCGACTCGAGTGCGACGCCCGTCGCGAAGGCGGCCGCCGAGGCCGCGTGACCCGACGGGAACGACGAGGACGTGGGCATCCGCACGCCGCGGCGCGGGTTGCGCCAGATCCGCGCGGGTGGGCGTCGACGTGGGAAGACGGGCTTGAGGAGGCCGTTCGCGACGGCGCTGGTCAGTGCCGTCGCGACCAGGCCGCGTACGGCACCGCGCCGGGCCTGTGTGCCGAACAGGGCGACTCCGCCCGCGACGCCCCACCACAGGACGCCGTGATCGGCGGCGCGGCTGAGGGTGCGCATCGCGGTGTCGACGTTCGGTGCGTGCAGGCCCGCGCTGCGCTCGGCGAGGGCGCGATCGCGCGAGCGCGCCCAGCGGAGCAACGAGTACGGTCCGGCCGCGTGCGGGGCGACCGCGGCGGTGGGGCGTGGTCCATCGGTCACGCCGCAACCCTATGTCCGAGAACGCCGATCGCGGGGATCCGGCCGCCACGGCCGCGAACACCGGATGATCGGCGACACGCGCGGTAGTGTCGAATCGTGCAGCGACGAATCATGGGAATCGAGACCGAGTTCGGTGTCACCTGCACCTTCCACGGTCACCGTCGGCTCAGCCCGGACGAAGTGGCGCGGTACCTGTTCCGCCGCGTCGTCTCGTGGGGCCGCAGCTCCAACGTGTTCCTGCGCAACGGGGCGCGCCTGTATCTCGACGTCGGCTCGCACCCGGAGTACGCGACGGCCGAGTGCGACGACCTCGTCCAGCTCGTCACCCACGATCGCGCAGGCGAACGCGTCCTCGAGGAACTGCTGATCGACGCCGAGCAGCGGCTCGTCGAAGAGGGCATCGGCGGCGACATCTACCTGTTCAAGAACAACACCGATTCGGCGGGCAACTCGTACGGCTGCCACGAGAACTATCTCGTCGCGCGGGCCGGCGAGTTCTCCCGCATCTCCGACGTCCTGCTGCCGTTTCTCGTGACGCGCCAGCTGATCTGCGGCGCCGGGAAGGTCCTGCAGACGCCGAAGGCCGCGACCTTCTGCCTGTCGCAGCGTGCCGAGCACATCTGGGAGGGCGTGTCGTCGGCGACGACCCGCTCGCGCCCCATCATCAACACGCGCGACGAGCCGCACGCCGACGCCGAGAAGTACCGGCGGCTGCATGTCATCGTCGGCGACTCGAACATGGCCGAGCCGACGACGATGCTCAAGGTCGGCAGCGCTGCGCTCGTCCTGGAGATGATCGAGGCGGGCATTCCGTTCCGGGACTTCGCGCTCGACAACCCGATCCGCGCGATCCGCGAGGTCAGTCACGATCCGACCGGGCGGCGGCCGGTGCGGCTCGCGGGCGGGCGGCAGGCAAGTGCGCTCGACATCCAGCGCGAGTACCACGCGCGCGCCGTCGAGCATCTCGGCAACCGCGAACCCGATCCGCACGTCGCGCAGGTCGTCGACCTGTGGGGACGCATGCTCGACGCCGTCGAATCGCAGGACTTCGCGAAGGTCGACACCGAGGTCGACTGGGTGGTCAAGCGCAAGCTGTTCCAGCGGTATCAGGATCGCTACGATCTCGAGCTCGCCGATCCGAAGATCGCCCAGCTCGATCTCGCGTATCACGACATCAAGCGTGGCCGCGGCGTGTTCGACGTGCTGCAGCGCAAGGGACTCGTCAAGCGCGTGACGGAGGACGACGCGATCGACGAGGCGACGTCGACGCCGCCGCAGACGACGCGCGCCAAGCTCCGCGGCGAGTTCATCGCCGCGGCGCAGCGTGCCGGACGCGACTTCACCGTCGACTGGGTGCACCTCAAGCTCAACGACCAGGCCCAGCGGACGGTCCTGTGCAAGGACCCCTTCCGCTCGGTCGACGAACGGGTCGAGCGGCTCATCGAATCGATGTGACGGGGCGATCGACCGGTTTCGCCGGATCCGGGTGCGGTGGGCAGGGACGTTCGCCCTATAGGCTGCCCGAGTGGCGACGAGAACCGACAAGGTCGAGCGATTCCTCAACCTCGTGATCTGCCTGCTGTCGACCCGGCAGTTCCTGTCCGCGGACCGCATCCGCGCGTCGGTGGCCGGCTACGACCGCGACGGGAGCGACGAGGCGTTCAGCCGCATGTTCGAGCGGGACAAGAACGAACTGCGGGATCTGGGTGTACCGCTCGAGACGGGACCGGTCTCGCGGACGTCCGCCGTCGAGGGCTATCGCATCGATCGCACGGCGTACGAACTCGCCGACATCGACCTCACCAGTGAGGAGGCGGCCGCCGTCGCGGTCGCCGTCCGGCTGTGGGATTCGCCCGAACTCGTGTCCGCGGCGCAGAGCGCCGTCACCAAGCTGCGGTCCGTCGGAGTGCAGGTCGAGGCCGACACGTCGGCGGAGTCGATGACGGCGCTCGCGAGCCGCGTCCGCGGCGCGGAGCCCACCCTCGACACGCTCATCGGCGCGATCGACGCGGGGCGGCGCGTGACCTTCGACCATCGCAGCTCGCCCGCGGCGCCGCTGCGGACCCGCACCGTCGAGCCGTGGGGTGTCGTCACCGCGAACGGCCGCTGGTATCTCGTGGGCCACGACGTCGACCGCGACGCGCCACGCACCTTCCGGCTCTCCCGCATCGTCGGCGACGTCACGCCGACCGGCGCGCGCGGGGCCGTCCACCGGCCCGACGGCGTCGACCTGCGGGCGATCGTGCGCGAGGCGACCGCGTCGGCCGAGCCGGCCACGGCCCCCGCACGCGTGTGGGTCGCCGACGAACGGGCACACGAGCTGCGCAGGCTCGGCACCGCCGCGGGCGAGCAGGTCCTGCGCGGCCGCACCGGGACCGTGCTCGCGATTCCCGCTCGCTCGCTCGGGTGGCTCGCGCGCACCATCGCGGGATACGGCACCGACGCCGTCGCACTCGATCCACCCGAGCTGCAGAACGCCGTCGTCGAGGAGTTGCGCGGGGCCCTCGCGGCGCCGGGCGGAGAGGTGATCGCGCGATGACTCGTCCCGCTGCCCGAGGGGGACGCCTCGGCCCTCGGCTGACCCGCCTGCTCAACATGGTTCCGTACTTCCTCGCCCACCCGGGGATCAGCGCCGAGACGGCGGCCGCGGAGTTCGGTGTCTCCGTCGACCAGCTCATGACCGACCTCAACCAGCTGTGGGTGTGCGGGCTCCCCGGATACGGGCCGGGCGATCTCATCGACCTGTCCTTCTCGGAGGAAAGCATCGAGGTGACGTTCTCGGCGGGGATGGACCGGCCGCTGCGGC
Source organism: Rhodococcus rhodnii NBRC 100604 (assembly GCF_001894925.1). GTDB lineage: Bacteria > Actinomycetota > Actinomycetes > Mycobacteriales > Mycobacteriaceae > Rhodococcus_F > Rhodococcus_F rhodnii. The sequence continues at coordinate 114,610 of NZ_BCXD01000003.1, forward strand.
TGACCTCCCGCGAGGCCACGGCACTGCTCGTGGCGTTGCGCTCGCTCGTCGAACTGCCCGGCACCGTCGATCCCACGGCCGCTCAACGTGCGATCGCGAAGATCGAGGACGCCGTCGGTGCGGCTGCCGCGAGCAGGGCGAGCCTGCCCGTCACGGCTCGCGCCACCGAGAATCCCCCGGCCGAGAATCCCACGACGGCAATCGTGCGCGGTGCGCTCACCGCCGGGCACGCCCTCGCGCTGACGTACTACTCGGCGTCGCGTGACACCGTCACCGAACGGACCGTCGATCCGATCCGGATCGTCGTCGTCGACAACACCAGTTATCTGCAGGCCTGGTGCCGGTCCGCGTTGGGGGTCCGGCTGTTCCGGTTCGACCGGATCGACGCCGCACGCGAACTCGACGAGCCCTCGGCACCACCGGAGACGGCGCGCGAGGCGGGCGAGAGCCTCGACCTGTTCGGCGACCACTCGGCGGTCCCGCGCGCGACGCTGCGGCTCGCGCCCGGCAACACGTGGATGCTCGACTACTACCCGATGGATCCCGTCGCGACGGGGGAGGACGGCAGCCTCACCGTCACGATGCCGTATGCGAACGCGGACTGGATGACGCGCTTCGTCCTCGGGTGCGGCGCGACCATCGGTGTGATCTCGCCCGCAGATCTGGCGGCCTCGGTCCGTGCCGCGGCGACCGCCGCGCTGGAGTTCTACGACGCCGCGCCCGGTGACGGCGGTGGGGCAGCGCGCTGACGCCGTCCGTCCGCCACGCCCGGGAGTTCGCGGAGCGCACACCGAGATGCCGTTCGCCGCGACTCCGGTAGCATTCGGATCGACCAACATTCTGGAGGTTTCATCATGGGAGCCATGAGCCCCTGGCACTGGGCCGTCGTCATTCTCGTCCTGGTCATCTTCTTCGGATCCAAGAAGCTGCCCGACGCCGCTCGCGGTCTCGGACGCTCGCTGCGGATCTTCAAGAGCGAGGTCAAGGAGATGACCAACGACGACTCGTCGAGCCACGACAAGACCGACAGCGCACGTCCCGCGCCCGCGCCGCAGTCCGAGATCACCGAGCGTCCCGCGCCCGCTCCGGTCTCCGAGGCCGACCGCGCCGAACACCGCTCGGCGTAGCGTCCGACGCCACCGGCAGGTACCGGAACGCCACACGGCGGTCCGGTGATACCCGCCCGTCCACAACCGTCCCCACACCAGGATCGCCCGACCACCAGGATCAGACGTGCGCATTCCTTTCGATCTCCGCACCAGCAGGCGGCGGACGAACCCCGACGGCACGATGTCGTTGGTCGATCACCTCTACGAACTGCGCACCCGGCTGCTGTGGGCACTGCTGGGCGTCGTCGTCACCACGGCGTTCGGTTTCTTCTGGTACTCCCATCAGATCCTCGGGATCGAAAGCCTCGGCGAGATCCTGCGCGGACCGTACTGTGAACTCCCGCCCGAAGCCCGCGCCGACCTCTCGAACGACGGCACGTGCCGGCTCCTCGCGACGGGCCCCTTCGAGCAGTTCATGCTCCGTCTCAAGGTTGCGCTCACCGCGGGCATCGTCCTCGCGTGCCCGGTGTGGCTCTATCAGCTGTGGGCGTTCATCACGCCGGGCCTGTACTCCAAGGAACGCCGGTACGCGATCGGCTTCGTGACGTCCGCCGCCGTGCTGTTCGTCGGTGGCGCAGTGCTCGCCTACTTCGTCGTCGCGAAGGCGTTGCACTTCCTGTTGACGATCGGCAACGAAGTGCAGGTCACCGCACTCAGCGGCGCCGAGTACTTCAGCTTCATGATCAACGTGCTCGTCATCTTCGGCGTGAGTTTCGAGATCCCGCTGCTCATCGTCGCGCTCAACGCCGTCGGCGTCCTGCCGTACGAGAAGCTCAAGGCGTGGCGGCGCGGCATCATCTTCGCGCTGTTCGTCTTCGCCGCGATCGTGACCCCGGGCCAGGACCCGTTCACGATGACGGCGCTCGCGCTCGCGCTGACCGTGCTCGTCGAGATGGCGATCCAGATCGCCCGCATCGGCGATCGCCGCAAGGCCCGCAAGGTCGTCGAGGAGTGGGGCGCTGTCGACGACGACGCCGCGTCGCCGATCGATGCACCCGCCCCCGTCGACGCCGCGACGGCCACGGGGCCGGCCGGTCCTGTTCGCCGTCCGACCGGAGCCAACACGCCCGGCCAGGACTTCAGCGACACCCTCTAGCGACACGAGCCGGCGCGGGTGGGCCGCTGTGCCACCACCGCGCACGCGCTGTGACACCCTCGAGGAGTGAGCAGCGAGCGATCCGTGAGCACCGACCCGAGCGCCGTCTCGTCGCCCGGACCCGAACTGGACGACTTCATGCGCGGCCTCGGGTTCGAGCTCGACTCGTTCCAGCGCGCTGCGTGCCAGGCCCTCGAACACCGGCACGGCGTCCTGGTGTGTGCGCCGACCGGTGCCGGCAAGACCGTCGTCGGCGAGTTCGCGGTGCATCTCGCACTCGCGTCCGGCCGCAAGTGCTTCTACACCACGCCCATCAAGGCGCTGAGCAACCAGAAGTACGCCGACCTCACCGAGCGATACGGCCCCGAACAGGTCGGGCTGCTCACCGGGGACACGAGCGTCAACGCGGGCGCTCCCGTCGTCGTCATGACGACCGAGGTGCTCCGCAACATGCTCTACGCCGAGTCCGACGCGCTGCGCGGGCTCTCGCACGTCGTGATGGACGAGGTGCACTTCCTCGCGGACCGCTTCCGCGGCGCGGTGTGGGAGGAGGTCATCCTGCATCTGCCGGACGACGTGCGCCTCGTGAGCCTGTCCGCGACCGTCTCCAACGCGGAGGAGTTCGGCGCGTGGATGGAGACGGTGCGCGGTGACACGACCGTCGTCGTCGACGAGCACCGGCCGATCCCGCTCACGCAGCACGTCCTCGTCGGCCGGCGCCTGTTCGATCTCTTCGACGCACGGGCGAGCGGTCAGGGGCGGCGGCGCGAACTCGTCATCGACTCCGACCTCGTCCGTTACGTCGAGCAGCGCGAGAGCACCGACCGCGAACTCGCGTTCGGGCGACGCGGTGGGTATCGGCCGCCGCCCCGGCCCGAGGTCGTCGCCCGACCGACGAGGCGGGCCTGCTGCCCGCCATCACGTTCATCTTCAGCCGCGCCGGATGCGACGCCGCCCTCGCCCAGTGCAGCCGGTCGTCGCTGACCCTCACGAGCGAGGAGGAGCGCGTCCGGATCCGGAAGATCGTGGATCGGCACACCGCCGAGCTGCCGCGCGAGGATCTCGACGTACTCGGCTACTCGGAGTGGCGCCGCGCGCTCGAACGCGGGTTCGCGGCCCATCACGCCGGCATGCTGCCGGCGTTCAGGGAGACCGTCGAGGAGCTGTTCGTCTCGGGCCTCGTGCGCGCGGTCTTCGCGACCGAGACGCTCGCGCTGGGGATCAACATGCCGGCACGCACCGTCGTCCTCGAGCGGCTCGTGAAGTTCAACGGCGAGACGCACGCCGACCTCACTCCGGGGGAGTACACGCAGCTCACCGGCCGCGCCGGGCGGCGCGGTATCGACGTCGAGGGGCATGCCGTCGTGCTGTGGCAACCCGGCATCGACCCCACCGAGGTCGCCGGGCTCGCGTCCACCCGCACGTTCCCGCTGCGCAGCTCGTTCCGTCCCGGCTACAACATGTCGATCAACCTCGTCGCCCGCATGGGCGCGGCGCGCTCGCGAGTGCTGCTCGAAAGCTCGTTCGCGCAGTTCCAGGCCGACCGTTCGGTCGTCGGTGCGACAAGGACGATCGAACGGAACGAGGCCGCACTCGCACAGTTGCACGACCAGCTCGAGCACGCCGACGTCGACTTCCTCGAATACGTCGACATCCGCGACCGGCTCGGCCGCCGTGAACGCGAACTCGAACGCGAGGGCAGGAACGAGCGGCGCGACGTCGCCGCGCGCTCGCTCGCGACCCTGCGGCGCGGTGACATCGTCGCGATCCCCGTCGGCCGCCACAAGGGGCTCGCCGTCGTGGTGACGCCCGCCCGCGACGACGACGATCCACGCCCCGTCGTCGTCACCGCGGAGAAGTGGTCGGGCCGGGTGTCGGTGGGCGACTTCCCCGAACCCGCGCACGCGCTCGCCTCGATGCGGATTCCCCGTCACGCCGACCCGCGGACCGGACGCGGCCGCCGCGACATCGCCGCGGCGCTGCGATCGTCGGGGGTGCATCCATCGCGACGGCGAGCCAAGAACCGACGGCGCGCCGCCGACGACGGCGAGGTCACGATGCTGCGCAAGCAGCTGCGTGCCCACCCGGCGCACACGCTGCCCGACCGCCGTGAGCTCGACCGGATCGCCGACCGCTACATCGCACTGCGCCGCGAGACCGACAACGGCAGGCGCCGCGTGGCGGCGACGACGAACTCGCTGGCACGCACCTTCGATCGCATCGTCGCGCTGCTCGGCGAACGCGGCTACATCACGCCCGGGGACGGGTCGACGCCGGAGACCACGCCGAGCGGTGATCGACTCGCCCGCATCTACTCCGAGAGCGATCTGCTCGTCGCCGAGTGTCTGCGGCAGGACGCGTGGCAGGGACTCGAACCCGCGGAACTCGCTGCCGTGGTCTCGACCGTCGTCTACGAGTCGCGCCGCGACGGCGACGGGGCCGCGCGCGACGACCGCGGCCGTCCACTCCGCACTGCGCGACACCGTGCGCGTGTGGCACGACCTGCGCTCGGACGAGCTGTGCCACCGCCTCGATCCGACGCGCGAACCCGATCCCGGCTTCGTCGGCGCGATCCACGCGTGGGCGAGCGGCGGCACCCTCGTCGACGCGCTGACGGCGGCCGACGACGGCCCGCGCGGGCTGTCGGCAGGCGACTTCGTGCGATGGTGCCGTCAGGTGATCGATCTGCTCGAGCAGATCAGGACGACGTCCGGCGGTGACGCCGTCGGCAAGGCAGCGGGACGTGCCGTCGCCGCGATCCGGCGCGGCGTCGTCGCCCTCGACCAGAACTGACGCCAGAACTGACGACGGTGCGCCGACGTGTGATTGGATGCGGACCGAGGGGGGACTCGGGTCGTCCGAGCGTGCCGCGGGATCCACGAGCGGCACGGACCCGTAGAACGAAGGAGAGACGATGACCGGCCCGAACGGACCGCAGGATCACGACGCCCAGTGGAGCAGGCAGTTCGGTGCGTCGCCGTCCGAACCGGAGAACTCGGAGTCGCCGCGGCAGGAGGGTGAGGACGACACGCCGCCGTCCGGGGGACAGCCCACGAGCGATCCCTCCGCCGGTCCGCAGTCGGGGACACCCGAGCAGCAGCACACCGGATACCCGCCGCCCGGGCAGTATCCGCCGCAGTACCCGCAGTACGGTCAGCAGCCCTACGGTGGGCAGCCGTATCAGCAGCAGTACCCCGGTGCCGGATACCCCCAGCAGCAGTATCAGGGCCAGCAGTATCAGGGCGGCCAGCAGTATCAGGGTCAGCCGTACCCCCAGCAGCAGTATCCGCAGCAGCCGTACGGGACTCCGCCGGGCTGGGGCGGTCCGGAGTACGGCACTCAGGCGCCGCAGTGGGGCGGCCCGCCGCCCGGTCCGTGGGGGCAGCAGCAGCCGGGGCAGCTCGGTGCGCCGACCGATCCGAACTCACCGGAGTGGGCCGCGCCCCCGAAGAAGACGAGCCGCGGCATCGTGATCGCCGCGATCGTCGGTGTCGTCGTGCTTCTCGCGGGTGTGGCCGCCGTCGTCGTCATGGTGCTCGGCGGTGTCGGCCGCACGCTCGATCAGGCGGCGGCACAGGAAGGCGTCGCGCAGATCGTGACGCAGGCGTACGGCGCGCTCGACGTCTCCGACGTCAGCTGCCCGGCAGGCCAGCGCGTCGAAGAGGGCGCGAGCTTCACGTGCGAGCTCACCGTCGACGGCGAACCCCGCACGGTCACCGTGACGTTCACCGACGACGAGGGAACATACGAGGTCGGCCGCCCGCAGTGACGACCGGCGGAGTCACTCGCCGTACGCGGCGAGTGCCTTCACGAGTCTCGTGACGGTCGACTCGATCCCCAGTTCGGCCGCGAGCGCCGTGAGCGCGTCCGGCTCGGCGGGGGCGGCCGGCAGCGTGTCGGGCCCCGACATCGAGACCGGTGCGTCGCGCCGGACTCGGACCACGGGCAGTGCTGCGTCGAGATAGTCGGCGGCGGCGGTCAGCTTGGCGCGCTGCCCCTTCGCCAGCGGCGACTCCGGGTCTGCGACCGCGGCGCGCAGCGTGTCGAGGCTGCCGTACGTCGACAGCAGCCCCGCCGCGGTCTTGTCCCCGACGCCGGTGACGCCGGGCAGGCCGTCCGACGGGTCGCCGCGCAGCAGCGCGAGTTCGGCGTACGTCTCGCCCGCACGCTCGGCGGGAATCCCGTACTTCGCCGCCACCTCGGTCGGACCCATCAGCTCGGCCTTCGCGAGTCCGCGACCGACGTAGAGCACCCGGACGGGCAGCGGCCGATCGGTCACGACCTGCAGCAGATCCCGGTCACCGCTGACGACGACGGTCGTGTCGCGGTCCTCGTGCGCCGCGAGCGTGCCGAGGACGTCGTCGGCTTCGCAGTCGGGTGCGCCCGCCGTCGCGATTCCGGCGGCGGCGAGCGCCGCCATGATGTGTTCGACCTGCGGCGGCAGGGTGGGCGGAACCTCCTCGACGAGCCCGTCGGTGCCGGCGAGGACGCGGTGCTCCTTGTACGACGGCACTGCCGCGACGCGGAAACGTGGCCGCCACGCGACGTCGAGACACACGACGAGGCGATGCGGTTCGAGGCGCGTCACGAGCGAGGTCACCATGTCGAGGAAGCCGCGCACGGCACCGATCGGCTCGCCGCCGGGGGAGCGGAGCGAATCCGGCATCGCGTGGAAGGCCCGGAACCACAGGCTCGCGCCGTCGAGTAGTACGAGCGGTCTGCCGTCGGGATGCGCACTCATGCGCTCATCCTGCCAAACGGAGGATTAGCCTGGGCGTCATGATTTCCGCTGCTGCGCCGTTGTTCGCGACCGACGTCTACCGCCGCAGGCTCGAGCGGGCCGCCGCGATCGGGCGCGATGCCGGTCTCGACGCGCTGCTCGTCACGCCGGGGCCGGACCTGCGGTATCTCGTGGGGTCCCGCGCGGAGTCGTTCGAGCGGCTCACGTGCCTCGTCGTCCCCACCGACGGCAAGCCCGCGTCCGTCGTCGTGCCGACGCTCGAACTCGCGAGCCTGAAGGGATCGGCGATCGCCGATCTCGGTCTGCCCGTGCACGAATGGGTCGACGGCGTCGACCCGCACACGCTGGTCACCGACATGCTGCCCGCCGGTGCGCGGGTCGCGGTCACCGACGCGATGCCCGCACTGCACCTGGTCCCGCTCGCGGAGCGGCTGCGCTCGGTTCCCGTCCTCGCGACGGCGGTGATCCGCGAGCTGCGGATGATCAAGGACGACGCCGAGATCGACGCGCTGCGTCGCGCCGGGGCCGCGATCGATCGCGTCCACGCGCGGATGCCGGAGCTGCTCGTCGCCGGGCGGACCGAGGCCGAGGTCGCCGACGCGATCTCGGCCGCGATCGTCGAAGAGGGACACACGGGCGCCGAGTTCGTCATCGTCGGATCCGGGCCGAACGGCGCCGACCCGCACCACGAGGTGTCCGATCGGGTGATCGAGACCGGCGACATCGTCGTGATCGACATCGGCGGGCCCGTCGAACCCGGCTACAACTCCGACTCCACCCGCACGTACTCGATGGGCGAACCGGACGCGCGGATCGCGGAGCAGTACGCCGTCCTCGAGGACGCGCAGCGCGCCGCGGTCGCGGCCGTCCGGCCCGGAGCGACGGCGGAGTCGATCGACGCCGCGGCACGCGAACCGATCGCCGCGGCCGGTCTCGGCGAGGCGTTCGTGCACCGCACCGGTCACGGCATCGGATTGTCGGTGCACGAGGAGCCGTACATCGTGGCGGGCAACAGGACCGTGCTCGAGCCGGGCATGGCGTTCAGCGTCGAACCCGGCATCTACCTCCGCGGCGCGTGGGGCGCGCGGATCGAGGACATCGTCGTCGTCACCGAGGACGGCTGCGAACCGCTCAACACCCGCCCGCACGGCCTGACGGTGCTGTGACGGCCTGACGTCATGGGACGGGCTCAGCCGGCCGCGAGCACGCGTTCGATCGCGCCGAGCGGCAGGCCGATCCAGCCCGGCCGATTGCGCTTCTCGTACAGCACCTCGTAGACGGCCTTGTCGAGGACGTACGCCTCGAGCGTGGACCCGGTCGCGCGCGGATCGACGCCGATGCGCTCGGCGTAGCCGCGGCAGAAGGCGTCGACGTTGCGGTCTGCCCATTCGCGCGCGCGGAACTCGCGTTGCGCAGAGCGCGCGTCGGATTCGGTGTCGCCGAGCGGGAAGTGGGCCGCGTAGTCGAACGAGCGGGCCATGCCGGCGACGTCGCGGAGCACGCTGTCCGGGGTGCGGCGTTCGGCGAGCGATTTCGCGGGCTCGCCCTCGAAGTCGATGAGCAACCATCGCTCCGGCGTCCGCAACACCTGACCGAGGTGCAGATCGCCGTGGATGCGCTGCACCTCGAGGTCGTCGCCGTCCGCGAGATCGTCGAAGACGGCGCGGATCCGGGGAGCGAGCGCCTCGAGTTCCGGGGCCTCGGCGACGGCGGCGTCGAGCCGTGCCGTCATCCCCGCGGCGACCGCACGTACCGGGACGGTACCGGTGCCGAGGGTGCGGGCGAGACTCTCGTGGACGTCGGCGACCGCGGCGCCCATGCGCTGCGCCTCGCCCGCGAAGTCCGTTCCCACCTCGCCCGCGTAGAGATCGGCCTCCATCATGAGATCGCGGACGCTGCCGAGCGCGGTGGCCCAGCCGTCCGCCGAGTTCGCGGCGTAGTCCTGCACCATCGCGAGCGTCGTGACGACGTCGTCCAGCGCTGTGTCGACCCAGCCGCGCACCGGCGCGATGTGCTCCGAGCCCGCGGCGGCGAGCGCGAGCTGCAGTTCGACGTCGGGGTTCACGCCCGGTGTGAGTCACCGGAAGAGCTTGAGCAGCAGCGATTCTCCGAGCACGACGGAGGTGTTCGACTGTTCGGCGCCGAGCACGCGCGGCGAGCCCTCGATGTGGACGTCGACGTCGCCGTCGGCGGAGTGCACGACGACCGGGCCGCCCGGGCGCGCGGCGCGCACGAACGCCTCGATCGCTTCGGGATCGCGCATCGCGTCGTACGGCCGGGGGCGCCGCTCGCCCGCATCATCCGGATCGTCGTCGCCCGGAACGTCGTCGAGACACCACGGCTCGAGGCCGCGGGGAACGACGGCGCGAAACGCGATCGGGATCTGGTAGAGCTGCGGCGGGATCTCGTCGAACGCGACCTCGGCGACGAGATGATCGACACGCAGATCGGAACGGTCGACGACGGTGTCGCTCAGCACGATCCGCAGCCCGGTGACGGTCGCTCCCTTCGCCGCGAACCACCGTTGCCGCGGCAGCCAGGATGCGAGGAGCTCGGTGAGATCGCGATCGCCGCCGCTCATCGGACGGCCTCCTCGGCCTCGCTGCTGACGTGCCGGTGCGGCGCGGCGTCGCTCGTCGCCGGGTCGGGTTGCAGCGAGAACCAGTAGAACCCGTGGCCGGGCAGGGTGATCTGGTACTCGCCGTCGCAGATCGTGGGGAACGGCACCGAACCGGTCAGCTCGACGGGGATCCGGCCCGCGAACGCGGTGAGGTCGAGCTGGACCGCCTGCGGGTACCGCGAGAGGTTGTTGACGCACAGGATGACGTCGCTGTACTCGCCGTCGGGGCCGAGCGGCATCTCGCGCAGATACGACAGCACGGCGGGGTTGAGCGAGCCGATCTCCGTGAACGACGCCTTGCCGAAGGCCGGATGCTGCTTGCGCACTTCGATCATGCGCCGCGTCCAGTGCAGCAGCGTGTTGGTGGAGTTCATCTGCGCTTCGACGTTGACCGACTGGTAGCCGTAGGTCGGATCCATGATGACCGGCAGATACATTCGGCCCGGGTCCGCGCGCGAGAAGCCCGCGTTGCGGTCGGGGGTCCACTGCATCGGCGTGCGCACCGAATCGCGGTCGCCGAGCCAGATGTTGTCGCCCATCCCGATCTCGTCGCCGTAGTACAGCACCGGCGATCCCGGCAGGCTCAGCAGCAGTGCCGTGAACAGCTCCAGCTGATTGCGGTCGTTCTCGAGCAGCGGCGCGAGCCGGCGGCGGATGCCGATGTTCGCCTTCATCCGCGGATCCTGCGCGTACTCGGCGTACATGTAGTCGCGCTCTTCGTCGCTCACCATCTCGAGCGTCAGCTCGTCGTGGTTGCGCAGGAAGATGCCCCACTGGGCCGACTGCGGGATCGGCGGGGTCTGCGCGAGGATCTCCGAGATCGGGAACCGATTCTGCCGCCGCACGGCCATGAAGATGCGCGGCATGAGCGGGAAGTGGAAGGCCATGTGACATTCGTCGCCGACGTCGGGTTCGCCGAAGTACTCGACGACGTCCGACGGCCACTGGTTGGCCTCGGCCAGCAGGACGCGGCCGGTGTACTCGGCGTCGATCACGGCGCGGCACTTCTTGAGGAAGGCGTGGGTCTGCGGGAGGTTCTCGCAGTTGGTGCCCTCCCGTTCGAACAGGTACGGGACGGCGTCGAGCCGGAAGCCGTCGATGCCGAGGTCGAGCCAGAACCGCAGGACGGCGAGCATCGCCTCCTGCACCTCGGGATTGTCGTAGTTGAGGTCCGGCTGGTGGGAGAAGAAGCGGTGCCAGTAGTACTGGCCGCGCACCGGATCCCACGTCCAGTTCGACGTCTCGGTGTCGACGAAGATGATCCGCGCGTCGGGATAGCCGGTGTCGTCGTCGGCCCACACGTAGAAGTCGCCGTACGGGCCGTCCGGGTCCGAGCGCGACGCCTGGAACCACGCGTGGGTGTCGGAGGTGTGGTTCATGACGAGGTCGGTGATGACGCGGATGCCGCGCTTGTGCGCCTCGTCGAACAGTTCGACGAAGTCGTCGACCGTGCCGAAATCCGGGAGCACCTTGCGGAAGTCGCGAATGTCGTAGCCGCCGTCACGCAGCGGCGAGTCGTAGAACGGCGGCAGCCACAGGCAGTCGACGCCGAGCCAGTCGAGATAGTCGAGCTTGCTCGTGAGGCCGCGCAGATCGCCGACGCCGTCGCCGGTGGAGTCGTAGAAGGCGCGGACGAGCACCTCGTAGAAGACGGCCGTCTTGAACCACTCGGTGTCCTCGGGCAACTCGCGCGCGTGCGCGAAATCGTCGGCCTGGGCCTCGATCACGTGCCCTTCGGCGTCGGTGTCCGCCTGCGGCGTGCCCTCGGCGGATCGTGCCTGCTCGTGTCCCATACGCGCCCCTGTTCGTGTGCCGAAGCCTCACGCGCGCTGGCGAAGCGGATTCGGTCCGAGCGTAAGGGCTGGGCTGCGTTCGCGCTGGGATCCGGCGGTGCGGGCGCGCGTGGTGGGGCGCATCGCGCGCCAGTAATGGCAACGATTATCATTACTGTGTTGTTGTGTCGTGCCGAGAACACCGGAGGTCCCGTGAAGGTCCGTGCATCCCTGAAATCGCTCGCAGCGCAGCCCGGCGCACAGGTCGTGCGCCGACGCGGCCGCATCTTCGTGATCAACAAGAAGAATCCCCGCTTCAAGGGGCGACAGAAGTAGCCCCGTCCGGACGCACCCGGATCAGGCTCGCAGCGACGGCGCCGCGAGCCACCGCGTGACCGTCACCTCGAGGACGACGCGCTGCGGGTTGGGCCGCGGCTCCCGATACCGCCGCGCGTAGCGGCGTTCGGCGTCGCGCACCGACTCGGCGTCCGAGAGAATGCGCGCCGGTCCCTCGACCGTCAGCCATCTCCGACCGTCCACCTGGCAGAGCGCCGCATACCCGGTGCGCTCGACGTTGCGCGCCTTCTGCGTCGTTCCTGTGGTGATGACCCGCGCGATGCCCGTGTCGGGGTCCCACGTGAATCCGGCGGCGACGACGTGCGGGGTTGCCGTCGCGGCGGAGGGTGGTCAGCGTCGCGATGTGCCGTTCGGTCACGAACTCGGTGGCGGCGTCGGAGAGGACCGGAACGGGCGTGTCGCGCATACCGCTCACGGTATCGGGAGGCGCGACCGCCGACCGGTGCGGCCGCCGCGAGAGAGGCGGCATGGGCAAGACTGGGGGCATGAGCAGACGAGAGATTCCCGACGGCGTGGTGCTGGTACTCGGTGGGCGCAGCGAGATCGGTGTCGAGACTGCGCGCCGCGTCGCCGCGGGACGGACCATCGTGCTCGCGGCCCGGCGCAGCGGCGACCTGGAGACGCAACGCCGGACGTTGCTCGACGCGGGCGCTGCCGCCGTGCACACCGTCGAGTTCGACGCGGACGCCCTCGACACGCACGCTGCGATCATCGCCGGCGTGGTCGAACGTCACGGCGACATCGGCCTCGCGGTGCCGGCCTTCGGGATCCTCGGCGATCAGGCCCGCGCCGAGCGCGACGCGGAGCACGCGGTGCAGATCGTTCACACCGACTACGTCGCACAGATCGCCGTCCTCACACGCCTCGCGGAACTCATGCGGGCGCGGGGGAGGGGAGCGCTCGTGGTCTTCTCGTCCGTCGCGGGCTGGCGTGTGCGACGCGCGAACTACGTGTACGGGTCCGCGAAGGCCGGCCTCGACGGATTCGCGACGGGGCTGTCGGACGCCCTGCACGGCACGGGAGTTCACGTCCTCGTCGTGCGACCGGGCTTCGTCGTGGGGCACATGACCGAGGGGATGGACCCGGCGCCGTGGTCGAGCACGCCGGATCGGGTGGCGGACGCGACCGTCGCGGCGCTACGCAGGGGAGCGAGGACCGTGTGGGTCCCGGGAATCCTGCGGGTCGTGTTCTTCGGCATGCGGCTGCTGCCCGGCCCGGTGTGGCGGCGCCTGCCGCGCTGAGCGCTCGACGACCGTTCCGCCGCGAACCTGACGTAGAAGACTCCGACCCGGACGGAACTCTAGAAAAACACGAATAAGCGCACACCACAGGTACGCGACCTCGCACCAGCACCGACACGAGAGGCTCAGTCGTTCAGGTCGAGTGCGGGGGAGTCGGCGTCGAAGATCAGCCCGAGCGGTGCGAGAACGCGGACGATCTGCTCGGCGCGCCAGTCGTCGAGCCCGTGGACGAGGATCGTGCGGCGGCGCGTGACGACGATCGGGTGCCCGACTGCCGCGAGGAATTCGGCCGTTCGGGTGGGAAGGATTCCGTCGGCGACGCCGGCACCGAGCGTGACGACGGCGCCGTCGGACTCGGCGTGCGCGATCCAGCCGATCTCGGCCGGTGCGTGCTCGTCGTCCGGGCTCGGGGGCCCGTCCTCGAGCCCGGTCTCGCGCAGCCGGGCGCGCACCGCGTCGACGTCGTCGAGACCGGTCAGCCGGACGCCGCCGGGCGACAGGGTGATCGCGGCGGAGGCCGAGTCGGCCGCGACCTCCGCGAGGAGCTGCAGCTGTTCGGGTGACAGCTCCCCGCGGGGCGGGTGGTACTCGAGTTCGGTCACCTCGGGTCGGCGCCCTCGACCAGCGGGAGATCGGGATCGGCGGTCCACGCCGTCATCGAGCCGTCGTACACCGCGACGTCGTCACGGCCCGCGATGGCGAGCGCGTGGGCGACGGGGGTGCGCTGCGGGTCGAGCAGGCCTGCGTCGGAGAACAGCGTCCGCAGCTGGTCGGGGGAACGCAGCCCACCCGTGTCGGGGTCGACGATCTCGCTCACGGGGAGGTTGATCGAGCCCGGAATGTGTCCCGGCCGTGCGTAGTTGGTGCTCTCGCCCCGGTACGTCGCGGGGTCGAGGACGTTGACGAGCACGGTGCCGGGATCGTCGAGCTCGGCGAGCACCTGCTGCGTGGTGCGGATGAGCTCGGGCCGGTGGACGCCGCTGAAGGTCCGCGGTACCGGGACGGTCTCGTCGTCGGTGACCGGCAGGCCCTCTGCCTTCCATGCGGGAAGCCCGCCGTCGAGGACGACGGCGTCGTCGAACCCCTCGAGCCGCAGCTGCCACCAGAATCGCGTCGACCACATCTGCGGGCCGGGGGTGTCCTGGTAGATCACGACGCGCGCGCCGTCACCGATCCCGATCTCGCCCGCGGCGGCCGCGAACTGCTCGTGCGACGGCGCCGTCCACGGGAACGGGGCGTCGGAGTCGGCGAACGCGGTGAGCGGGTCGGCGAACACCGCACCCGGAATGTGCTCGGCGAGATACGCGTCGCGCCCCGACTCGGGGGTGTAGGGGCCGTCGTCCGGGACGACGAGGTGATTGCTCGCGTCCACGGCGACGAGGTCGGCGTCGTCGAGGTGGTCCCGCAGCCAGTCGACGGTGACGAGCGGAGGAGTGATGGGTGCGCTCATGAGGGCCTCCAGCGAATCGAGGGGGGAGTGGCTCCCCTTCGACGGTAGTCGTGTCGAGTCGCCGGGTGCGTGGACCGGGCGCGGCTAGGCTCGCGGCATGGCGATCATCTACGACGCGCAACTGGACCCGTCGAAAGCGGACCTGGTGGCCGCATGGCTGCCGGCGCAGCCGTGGTTCGACGGTGACGTGGCCGGCCTCCGCATGCTCGCGGCGTATCGCTTCGACGATCCGGACGGCGAGGTGGGCATCGAGACCCACCTCGTGCAGTCCGGCGACGGGGGCGTGTGGCAGGTCCCGCTGACCTATCGCGGGGCGCCACTGGTGGGAGCCGAACGCTTCCTCGCCGGCGAGACGGAACACTCGGTCCTCGGGCACCGGTGGGTGTACGACGCGTGCGGCGACCCCGTGTACGCCGCCGCGCTGACGGCGGTCGTGAACGGCGATGCGGCGCAGGCCGAGGAGACGAGCGTCGGTGACGACGGCGACCCGGCGAAGGGAACGCCGCGCACGCCGTCCGCGACCGTCCACCGATCGGGGGCCGGGCTCGGGGGAGCGGCCACGCCGGGGAGCGTGTCCGCCGTCGCCGACGACGGCACCGTCACGCGTGTGGACTCCGGGACCGTGACGCTCGCGGTGTACCGGCGACCGGAGGGGCCCGTGCCGGAGACGAGCGAGACCGGAGCGCTCGTGGGCCGGTGGCCCGGGGTCGAGGACGACGTGCTGCTCGCCGCGGCGCGGGCGCGCACGGTGTGAGGTACGCCCTATCCTGACCGCATGGCTCCTTCCGTGCGCGATCTCGCCGCCGCCCAGTACGTGCTGCTCACGACGTTCCGGAAGGACGGCACCCCCGTCGACACCCCGCTGTGGGTCGCGCCGGACGGCGACGCCGCCGTGGTGTGGACGCCCCGCGAGTCGTGGAAGGTGCGGCGCATCCGTCACACGCCCCGCGTCACGGTCGCCGAGTGCGACGTCCGCGGGAACGTGCGGGGCGATTCCGTCTCCGCCCACGCCGAACTGCTCGACGACGCCGGGTCCGATCATGTGCGTACGCTCGTCGCGCGCAAGTACGGCATTCTCGGGCGGCTGACGCTGTTCGGCAGCCGGGTGCGTCGCGGGCGCACGGGAACGATCGGAATCCGGATCACCGGGGAGCCCGCCGCCTGACCCGCACCGTGATCCGTTCCCGCCCCGAACCGGGTCCGGGGCCCGCGAGCGTGTCGTAGCGTCGATACATGCACGCGTGGGAGGTCACCGATCCTGCCCCGATCGAGACGATTCCGTTGCGCTGGACCGAGCGTCCGGTCCCCGAACCGGGACCGGGTGAGTTGCTGCTGCACGTGCGGGTGTGCGGAGTGTGCCGCACCGACCTGCACGTCACGGAGGGAGACCTGCCCGTCCACCGCCGGCACGTCGTCCCCGGACATCAGGTCGTCGGGACCGTCGTCGGGCTCGGCAACGCCGTCACGGGCTGGCGTGACGGCGATCGTGCCGGGGTCGCGTGGCTGCGCAGCACGGACGGCGTGTGCCGGTACTGCCGGCGCGGCGACGAGAATCTCTGCCCCGACTCCCGATACACCGGGTGGGACGCCGACGGCGGGTACGCCGAGTACACGACCGTGCCCGCCGACTACGCGTATCACCTCGACGCCGCCACGCTCGGCGGTGACATCCCCGACGTCGAACTCGCGCCGCTGCTGTGCGCCGGGATCATCGGCTACCGAGCCCTCGTGCGTGCAGCGGTTCCGGACGGCGGCCGGCTCGGTCTCTACGGCTTCGGCGGCAGCGCGCACCTGTGTGCTCAGGTCGCGATCGCCCGCGGGGCGCGCGTGCACGTGATGACGCGCGGCGACGCGGCCCGGCGGCTGGCGCACGAGCTGGGCGCGGCATCGGTACAGGGCGTCACCGACTCACCGCCGGAACCGCTCGATTCGGCGATCACGTTCGCGCCCGTCGGGTCGCTCGTCCCCGTCGCGATGCGCGCACTCGACCGCGGCGGGATCCTCTCGATCGCGGGTATCCATCTCTCGGACACCCCGCCACTGAACTACGAGCGGGAACTGTTCTACGAGAAGGAGATCCGCAGTGTCACGTCAAACACTCGCGGCGACGGCCGCGAGTTCCTCGAACTCGCGGTGCGTCATCACGTGCGTGCGACGACGCACACCTATCCGCTGTCGGAGGCCCCGCGCGCGTTGCAGGATCTGAAGGCGGGCCGGTTCGACGGCGCCGCCGTCCTGATCAACGACATCTCCTGAGTCGGCACACCCCTGGTCGGCACGCCGGCGTCACTGTGCTCGGCTGACCGACGACATGTGGAAGTCGGGGATGCGCAGTGCGGGCATCGCGGTGCGGGTGAACCAGTCCTTCCATTCGCGCGGCAGGGTGCGTTCGGTGGCCCCGGCCTCGGTGGCGCGCCGCAGCAGGTCGAGCGGACTCTCGTTGAACCGGAAGTTGTTCACGGCAGCCCGCACCTCGCCGTCCTCGACGAGATACACGCCGTCGCGGGTGAGCCCCGTGAGCAGCAGCGTGGTGGGGTCGACGTCGCGGATGTACCAGAGCGTGGTGAGCAGCAGTCCGTGTTCGGTCGAGGCGATCATCGCGTCGAGGTCGGTCGTGGAGTGCGAGTGCAGGATCAGGTTGTCGCCGGGCACGGCGACGGGCGCGTCGAAGCGGTGTGCGCTCGCGCGGGAGTAGGCGAGGGCCGCGATCGTGCCGTCCGCGATCCACTCGACGGCGTCCGCCGTCATCCCGTTGTCGAACAGCGAGAGCGCGTCACCGGAGGACTCGGTCGCGACGAACGGCCGGTACCCGATGCCGGGTGCGGTCGGGTCGCTCACGAGCGCGAGTGGCAGCGACGTGAGCCGTTCGCCGACGCGGGTGCGCCCCTCGGGGGCCGCGAACGCCGATCGGCCCTCGTGGGCGGCGCGTCCCTCCATCGCCCACATCAGCGGGATCAGGAGATCGGCGACGGTGGACGGCGGCAGCAGCGTCTCGTAGCGGCCGGCTGGCAGCGAGACGGTGCGCGCCGACCAGTCCAGTCGCCGCGCGGCGTCCGCGAGCAGTGCCTCGGTGTCGACGTCGGTGAAGTCGGTGGTTCCCGCCCCGACCCAGACGCTCGCGTCGCCGCGTTTGGCGTTGATCTCGATCGACCCGGTCGGCTGGACGTGCCGGCGTCGCACCCCCGTCGACGTTCCGAGGGTCACCGTCTCGGCTGCGTGCTCGGCGTACCCGTACAGCGGGTCGGGTCCGCCGAATCCTGTGGCGAGGGCGTCGACGACACCGGCAAGAACGTCGAAGTCGGTGGTCGCCGCGTCGTCGCCCCAGTCCGGGTCCTCGGCGCCCGCGACGAGCGGCGCGGTGTCGTCGACGGGTTCGGCTGCCCGCGCGGCGTCCTCCGCGGCCCGTACGACGGCGGCGACGGCGTCGGGGTCGGTGCTCGCGGATCCCACGACACCGATGCGCGTGCCGCCGGTCGACCGCAGCAGCGAGATCACAGTCCAGTGCCGTGCGGTGGTCAGCCCGTTCGTCGTCGGCGACCCGCCCGCCCACCGGACGTTCGTCTCCGCGCGGTCGGTGACGATGCACATCGTCTCGTCGGCGCGCGCGGCACGCAGTACCCGTTCGACGAGGTCACCTGCGGGGATCATCGTCCACCCTCCTCACGCGTGTTGAGCACCGAGACGCCCCGGAACAGTGCCGAGGGGCAGCCGTGGCCGACGGCGGCGACCTGCCCCGGCTGGCCCTTGCCGCAGTTGAACGCGCCGCCGAGCACGCGCGTCGAGGGGCCGCCGACCGCCTCCATCGCGTTCCAGAAGTCCGTCGTCGTCGCCTGGTACGCGACGTCGCGCACCTGCCCGTCGAGCCTCCCCGAGCGGATGCGATAGAAGCGCTGGCCCGTGAACTGGAAGTTGTAGCGCTGCATGTCGATCGACCACGACCGGTCACCGACGACGTAGATGCCGTCCTCGACGCCCGCGATCAGATCGGCCGTCGAACGATCGACGTGCGGGTCCGGTTCGAGCGAGACGTTCGCCATCCGCTGCATCGGCATGTGATGCGCCGAGTCCGCGTACGCGCAGCCGTTGGAGCGCGGCAGGCCAAGCTTCGCGGCGAACGCGCGATCGACCTGATAGCCGGTGAAGACGCCGTCGGTGATCAGATCCCACGCGCCCGTCTCGACGCCGTCGAAGCCGACCGTCGCGAGCCCGTGCGGCTCGGTGCGGTCGGCGCGGACCGTCATCGCCTCGCTGCCGTAGCGCAGCGTACCGAGCAGGTCGGGGGTCGCGAACGACGTACCCGCATAGGCGGCTTCGTAACCGATCGCGCGGTCGTACTCGGTGGCGTGCCCGATCGACTCGTGGATCGTGAGCCAGAGATTGCTGGGGTCGACGACGAGGTCGGTGGCGCCCGCACGCACCGACGGCGCGCGCAGCTTCTCGGTGAGCAGCGACGGCAGTGCGTCGAGTTCGCCGGTCCAGTCCCAGTGCTCGTCGCCCGCGACGTATTCCCAGCCGCGTCCGGTGGGTGGTGCCAGCGTGCGCATCGAGTCGAACTCGCCGGTGGCGGTGTCGACCGCGACGGCCGTCACCTCGGGATGCACGCGGACACGCTGCTGCACGATCGACGAGCCCGCGAGGTCGGCGTAGAAGACCTGTTCCTTCACGAGCAGGGCACTCGCCGACACGTGGGCGACTCCCGGTGCCGCGAGCAGGGTCCGCGACCGCTCCGCGAGCACCGCCAGCTTGTCGCCGACGGACAGCGAGAACGGATCCACCTCGTACTCCGAGACCCACACCGCGTCCCGGTGCACGGACTCGTCGGCCAGAACGACCGGGTCACGGACGAGGGGTGCGAGTCGCCGGGCGACCGTCACCGCGCGGCGCGCCGTGGCCGCCGCGGCGTCGCGGGTCGGCTCGGCGTGCGACGCGAACCCCCACGCCCCGTTCACCAGCACGCGGACGGCGATGCCGAGGTCCTCGTCGTCCACGGCGGACTGGACCGCGCCGTCGCGCAACTGCAGCGACTGCGAGCGCACCCGGTGCACGCGCACGTCCGCATGCTCCGCGCCGGCCGCGCGCGCCGCGCTCAGTGCGGCGTCGGCGAGACCCGCGTGGTCGAGTGCGAGGAAGTCGCTGTCGATCTCGTGAGTGGGCACGATCGACACCGTAACCGGCTCGTCAGCCGAACTGCTGCCATCCGAGCCGGATCACCATGCCGACGACGACGATCAGCAGCGTGACCCGGACGAAGCCCGCGCCCTTGCTGATCGCCATCCGCGACCCCACCACGGCGCCGAGGACGTTGCACACAGCCATCGCGAGGCCGAGTGTCCACCACACGCTTCCCGTCGCGGCGAAGAACGTGAGGGCTCCGATGTTCGAGCCGAGGTTGAGGACCTTCGCCATCGCGGCGCTGCGCACGAACTCCGTCCCCAGCAGCGTCGCGAACGTGAGGATCAGAAAGGTGCCCGTGCCCGGGCCGAGAATCCCGTCGTAGTAGCCGATGACGGCGGCGGCGGTGAGAACGACGAGCAGCATCCGGCGCTTGGTCGGCGGCGTCGCGGGAGCCGTCGTACCGATCGTGGGACGCAGCGTCACGAAGACGGCGACCGCGATCAGCACGCACATGATGATGGGGACGAACAGATCACGGTCGATGAGCGAGACCGTGGCCGCGCCCGCCGCGGACGTCAGCGCCGCGAGAACACCCGCGGGCAGCAGCACCCGCAGGTTCATCGGCACGCGCCGTGCGAACGTCAGCACCGCCGCCGTCGTCCCGGTGCAGGCGGTGAGCTTGTTGGTGCCCAGTGCCGTCGCCGGCGACAGATGCGGTGCCGCCAGCAGGATCGCGGGAAGCAGGATCAGGCCACCGCCACCGACGACGGCATCCACCCATCCGGCGGCCGTCGCCGCGACGAGCAGAACCGTCCAGTCGAGTGCACCCACCGGATCATTCGATCATTGCCGATACCGCGACCGTAGAGTGGCCCGGTATGCGACCGACGAGCGAGAAGATCCTGCGCGAACTGGCGGAGCACGCTCGCGACTGGCGGCTTCCCGAGCAGAGCCTCGACGACCTGCTGCGCGAGATCACTCGCTCGGCGCTGGCGCTGATTCCCGGGTGCGAGAGCGTCGACGTCCTCATGATCGAGGCGGACGGCACCTTCACCTCGCGGGCCGCGACGAGCGAGTCCGTCGAACGGCTCGACGCGTTGCAGATCTCGCTCGGGGAGGGGCCCTGTGTCGCCGCGGCGACAGCGCCCGAGGCCGCGACCACGGTCAGCCAGGACATGAACGACGAGACTCGCTGGCCCCGCTTCGCTCGCGCCGCCGCCGAGGCGGGCGTCGGCAGCATGGTCTCGGTGCGCCTCTACACGCGGGAGGGAAGGATCGGCGCGCTCAACGTCGTCGCGCCGGCCCCCGGCGCCTTCGACGACGATGCGATCGTCGTCGCCGAGTCCCTCGCGGCGCATGCGGCGTCGACGATCGTCGCCAACACGCTCGAGCACCAGCTCCGGTCGGCCGTCGCGAGCCGCGACGTCATCGGCCAGGCCAAGGACATGATCATGGAACGCTACGGCCTCGACGCCGCCGCGGCGTTCCGGATGCTCTCCGGCATCTCGCAGAACACGAACTCGCCGCTGATCGAGGTCGCGCGGACCGTCGTCGAGCACTCCGGCGAGAACGCCTGATCGGGAATCACCCCGCCGCGTCGAGCGTCCGCCGCAGCCCGGCGAGGGTCGCCCGCAGCTCCCGGGACACCTGCATCTGCGAACACCCGAGATCGTGCGCGATCGTCGTCTGCGTCATGTCGAGGACGAAGCGCATGTGCAGCAGCTGCTGCGGCCGCTCGGGCAGCGCGCCGACCGCGGTCCGCAACTCGAGCGTGTCGTCGACCCGATCGAGGTCGTCGTCGTGGTGCAGGGCACGGGCACTCTGCTCGGTCGCCGCGTCGAGCAGATCCGTCCGGTACGCCGAACGCGCGGCGAGCGCACGCGCCATGACCTCGACGCTCACCCCGTAGTGGGCCGCGAGTTCGTCGGTGGTCGGTGGCCGGCCGTGACGAGCCTCGAGCCGGGCCGCGACCTCGTCGAGAGACCCCTGGATCTCCTTCGCCGAGCGCGCGACGGCGACCGGCCACGTGCAGTCGCGAAAGTACTTGCGTATCTCGCCGACGATCGTCGCCGACCCGTACGTCTCGAAGCGGACCCCACGATCCGGATCGAACCGTCGCAGTGCCGTGACGAGCCCGCAGTACGCGACCTGCTGCAGATCCTCGAGCGGCTGGCCACGCCCCGCGTAGCGGCGGGCCAGGGCCTCGGCGAGCGGGCGGTGACGCTGCACCGCCGCAGCGAGATCGGCATCGGTCGAGCGGGAATCGGGTGCGGTCATCGGCGACGCTCCTCCGAGTCTGCGAGCGCGCGGTGGTCGTCGCCGGCGCGCCCGGGTGTTCAGGACGTCGGAGGCCGGCTTCTTCACCTCTCGTCTCGAACGTAACCGGAACGGCGTACCGCGTGGGGTGACCGACGCACACCGTCGGCAAGGGCGTTTGTCGCATGCGGTGTTCGGGTAGGACTCGACCGGCACGGAAAACCGCGACACGAGGAGTCGTCATGGCCACCTGTGAAACCTGCGGAAACGACTACGACAAGACCTTCACCCTGACGCGCGGCGACCGCACGGGGGTCTTCGACAGCTTCGAATGCGCTGCCCAGGCGATGGCGCCGCAGTGTGCGCACTGCGGCACGCGCATTCTCGGGCACGGGGTCGAAGCCGGCGACACCGTGTACTGCTGCGCCCACTGCGCGCGTGCCGCCGGCGCCGCACAGCTCACCGACCGCGCATGACCGAAGGGAGTTCTCGATGACCGAGCAGACGCCGCACCGCATCCCCTACCCCGGGGAGACGGGCGAGATGGCGGAGGAACCGCACGACGAGATGCGCTCCTATCAGGGCCGCGGACTGCTGGCCGGCAAGAAGGCGCTGGTCACCGGCGGCGATTCGGGGATCGGCCGCGCGGTCGCCGTCGCTTTCGCGAAGGAGGGCGCCGACGTCGCGATCGCCTACCTCTCCGAGGACTCGGACGCCGAGCACACCGCCGCCCTGGTGCGCGAGCAGGGAGTGACCGCTGCGGTCCTGCCCGGCGATCTCGCGGATCCCGCACACGCCCGCGGCATCGTCGAGGCCACGGTGCAGCAGCTCGGCGGCCTCGACGTCCTCGTCAACAACATCGCCTACCAGTCGCCCGTCGACGACTTCCTCGAGCTGACGCCCGACCAGTGGGACCACACCTTCGCGGTGAACATCGACAGCTTCTTCCACACGACGCGCGCCGCAGTCGAGCACATGCCCCGCGGCTCGGCGATCGTCAACACCGGATCGATCAACGGGTTGCGCGGCAACAAGACTCTGATCGACTACTCCGCCACCAAGGGCGCGGTCACGGCGCTGACGTACTCGCTCGCCCAGTCGCTGCTCGATCGGGGGATCCGGGTCAACTGCGTCGCCCCCGGCCCGGTGTGGACGCCACTCATTCCCGCGACGCTGCCCGCGGACAAGGTCGGCGACTTCGGCGCACAGACGCCGTACGGCAGGGCCGCACAGCCCGACGAGATCGCGCCGTCGTACGTCTTCTTCGCCTCGGAGCAACTGTCGTCGTACTACACAGGAGAAGTGCTCGCCCCGATCGGCGGCGAGACGCTGCCCGGCTGAGCCGGGCCGACGAAAGGAACGCGTCATGCCGAAGGAATCCGGCCGATCCGACGATCAGCCCGAGCTGAAGGATCAGGACCTCTACGAGAAGCTGCGCGACGAGGGCAATTCGAAGGAGAAGTCGGCGCGCATCTCCAACGCGGCGGCGAACCGGGGCCGCAGCGCCGTGGGCCGCAAGGGCGGGCACGCGGAGGCCTACGAGGAGTGGACCGTCGACGAACTCAGGTCGAGGGCGAAAGAGCTGGGCATGACCGGGTATTCGGACATGAACAAGGGCGACCTGATCGACGAACTCCGGAACCACTGACTCCGAGCCCGCCGGATTCCGGCGTCACCGTGGCGACGCGTCCACCCCAGCGGACGCGCCGGGGTCGCTACGGTCGACACACGGGTCGAACCTTGGCGACCCGCCGACAGACGGGAGATCACATGGCACCGGACGAAGGACACGATCGGGCACCGGGCGCCGCGGCCGGGCACGAGCGTGCCGCGGAGGCGCCGGGTGGAGCGACCGGACCGCGCTCGCGCGAACGCTTTCTCACCATCGTTCTCGCGCTTCTCACCGTGGTGGCGGCAGGACTGTTCCTGACCGCGCTCGCGGGCGGATTCGCCGGGTGGGCGTGGATCGCGGGACCGGTGGCACTCGTGCTCGCCGTCCTCACGCTCCTGGTGATGCGGGACGCCCGGCGCCGCCGGAACGACCCCATCGTCTACACGCCCGACAACGAACGCCCTTGACCGTCCAGGCGACGACCGTCCGCGCGACACGAACGGAGCCGGACCGGGTCGCGGTGATCGTTCCGGTACACAACGAAGCGGAACTGCTGCCCCGGTGCATCGCCTCGCTGCGGCGCGCAGCGGCGCCGTGCCCCGTGCCGGTGACGATCGTGGTGGTTCTCGACGCGTGCGACGACGGCTCGAACGCGACCGTGTCGCCCGCCCGGGATCTCCTCGTCGTGGAGACCTCGGCGCGCAACGTCGGGGCCGCGCGCCGGGCCGGGTTCGCGGCGGCGCTGTCCACCGGCTGCTCGGACACGTGGCTCGCGACCACCGACGCCGACACGGTCGTGCCGGAGCGCTGGCTGGCCGCGCAGGCGACGCACTGGGGACGTTGCGACGCGCTGCTGGGCACCGTCACCGTCGACTGGCACACGTACGGGCTCGACGTCCGCCGCCGCTACGACGCGCGATACCGCGCAGGGACGAGAGGCGGCCGCCACACGCACGTGCACGGCGCGAACCTCGGCGTGTGGGCCGACGCCTACCGCGACGTCGGCGGGTTCCGTCCGCTGCGCAGCGGTGAGGATGTGGATCTGGTGCGGCGGCTGCGGGCGCGGGGTGCCCGCGTGCACTCCGTCGTCGACAATCCCGTGCTCACGTCGGATCGGGTGCGCGGCCGGGCACCGGCGGGTTTCGCCGGCCATCTGCGCACGATCTCGCAGGAGGTGGCAGCGCCGTGAGCACCGACGTCGATGTCACCACGCTGCTGCCGCTGCCGGGCGAGGGCGAGACCGCGGGGCGCTGGGACGCGCTGATCTCCGCCGCGCGGCGCGACCTCGTGGCGGCGCGCTTCCTCGAGGCACACAACGACGCCGCCGCGATCCTGCACGAGCTGGGCGCCGACGCGCCGCGCCCGGGGCAGTGGTGGGGCGTGTGGGCCGCCGAACCGCCCGATCCCGTGCTGCGCGCCGTCGCCACCGACGCGGGCCACCGGTTGCGTGGCCGCAAACCGTGGTGTTCGGGCGCGCATTCGTGCACGCACGCACTCGTCACCGCCACCCGTGAGGACGGCCGAGTCCAGTTGTTCGCGGTCGATCTCGGACAGCCCTCGGTGCGGCCGGTTCCGGACAGCTGGCACGCGATCGGGATGGCCGCATCCGACTCGGGTGCAGTCGATTTCGACGACGTGCCGGCGCAGCCGATCGGCGAACCGGGCGACTATCTCGCGCGCCCCGGCTTCTGGCACGGCGCGATCGGGGTCGCCGCGTGCTGGTTCGGCGGGGCACTGGCCGTCGGTGACGCGCTGCGCGACAGCAGGCGTGACGATCCCTTCACGCTCGCTCATCTCGGTGCGGTCGACGCTGCCGAATACGCCGCACGCGCCGCTCTCGAGGCTGCGGCGCGAGAGACGGACCTCGCCCCGGACGACACCGACGCGGCCCGGATCCGGGCCCGCCGGGTGCGGGCGATCGTGGAACACGTCGCGACCGCCACGATCGACCGGGTGGGCAGGGCACTCGGACCGGGCCCCCTCACGGCGAATCGGCGACATGCCCAGCTGGTCGCCGATCTCGGCGTCTATCTGCGGCAGAGCCACGCCGAACGCGACCTCGCCGCCCTCGGCGCGGATGCGCGCGCCGTCGGCACCGACGGCGAGGGGGCGCGATGAGCGGTGACGAGACCCGATGGGGGAGTGCGCGTCTCGCTGCGACGCCGTCCGAGAGCAGCGGAACCCCCGCATCCGTCTGGGCGCGACTGGTTCCGCCGCCACTGGACACGAGCGACTGCCCGGGCGCCGTCGTCGTCGCCCCGCATCCCGACGACGAGGTCCTCGGCGTCGGCGGACTGGCCGCACTGCTCGCCGCGGCGGGGGTGAGCGTCCGAACCGTCGCGGTCACCGACGGCGACGCGTCCCACCCGGGGTCTCCCACGTGGAGCCGCGACCGTCTGGTGCGTGCACGAATCGGCGAATCACAGCGTGCGGCGGCACATCTCGGACTCGACCCACCCCGCCGGCTGGGGCTTCCCGACGGTGACGTCGGCGCCCACGAGGCCCGCCTCACCGAGGAGATCGCCGGTCTTCTGCGTCCGGGCTGGTGGTGCCTGACGACGTGGCGCGGCGACGGCCACCCCGACCACGAGGCGACCGGACGCGCGAGTGCACGCGCGGCCCGAAGCGCCGGTGCGCGACTGCTGGAGTTCCCGATCTGGGCCTGGCACTGGGGGACACCCGACGACCCGCACATCCCGTGGGGCAGGGCCAGGGCAGTGGAACTGCCGCCCGACGTGCACGCCGCCAAGCGCCGCGCGATCGACGAGTTCGTCACGCAGACCGCGCCGCTGTCGGAGGACCCCGCCGACCGCGCGATCCTGCCGCCGCACATCCTCGAACGCTTCCTCGGCACGCGCGAGACGGTGTTCGTCTCGTGAGCCGGCTACCGGACGAATACTTCGACGCGATGTACCGGGACGCGCGCGACCCGTGGTCGTTCGAGGAGCGCTGGTACGAGCAGCGCAAACGCGCCCTCACGCTCGCGGCGTTGCCGTATCCACGCTTCGCGACGGCCTTCGAGCCGGGATGCTCGATCGGCGTCCTCACCGCGGACCTGCTCACGCGATGCGACCGCGTCGTCGCCACCGACATCGCGCAGGCCGCACTCGATTCCGCGGCACAGCGGCTCGGGCCCGCCGTGACGGACGGCCGCGTGGACTTGCTCCCCCGATCGCTCGACGAACCCTGGCCGGACGAGACGTTCGATCTGATCGTGCTGAGCGAGGTGGGCTACTACCTGGACGCCGCTGCGCTCGAGCACGCCGCTGCACAGGCCGCGGAGCACCTCGCACCGGGCGGCGTGGTGCTCGCCGTCCACTGGCGCCACAGCGTCGAGGACTACCCGCTCACCGGTGATGCAGTCCACGAGATCCTCGCGAACCGCCCCGACTGGGTCTGCACCGGCCGCTACCGGGACCGCGACGTGATCGTCGAGACGTTCGAGCGGCCCCCCGCGCTATCCGTCGCCGAACGCGGCGGACTCACCGAGCGACCAGGGCGACCGTCGCCGGATCGGGTCCGCCGGTCATAGGTGCTCCGTGCCGTGGATACCCGAGTTCGCACCATGAACTCGTGCGTCGGACCGTTGGGAGTCCCCGCGGTCGGAGGTGGGAGGTACGCGGCACCCTCACATGATCGGGGATGGGTCGTCGGGTGGAGGCTCGGGACGACCCGACCGCGTGAAGAAGGAGACTCTCCCATTGGTCTCCAAGATCGCGATCTCGACGTCTGCGAGATCGCGGATCCCGTGCTGTCGCGCATCTGCGCGTAGGTCGTCGATCGACATGCGTTCGGATCGCAGGCGCTTCGCCACCGGTGTGCCGTTCTCCACGATCACCACCGGAATCCCCTGTGTGACACCACGGGTTCGCGGGAACCGTGCGTTCGTCCACGACAATGCGAGGGTGAGCAACGCGAACACTCCCACCGCCAGCACCGCCGACGTCACCGAGTAGTCCTGTTGTGTGACGCCCTGCTGCACCAGATCTCCCATGACGATGAACAACACCAGTTGGAACGTGCTGAGCTCACCGACCGTCGAGCGACCCACCAGGCGCGTGACGGCCCACAGGAAGAAGAAGACGATCACCGCGCGCACCACGAGTTCCATCAGGGCACCACCCATGTCGTGAAGGAGACCGCCACCGCCTCGGCGCCGGTGTCGTCGAGGACGCGAATCCAGCCGTCGGAGCCCCACTGGCTGCTCGGTTGGACGTAGGCGTCGAAGTCGAGCACGAAGACCTCGCCCGGTGGCGAATCGAACGTCATGAACAACTCGGACTCGTCGGCGGTCTCCGTCGCAGGCTCGGGCGACCAGCCCTGAGTCTCGAGGATGCGGAGATACTGCGACGACACCGCCACCGCCACGCCGGCGGGCTATCCGCCGTCCCGGTGAACCGACAAGCTGAACGGAACGTCCAGCCCGGAACGCGCGACGCTCGCGTAGGTGAGTTCGGAAAACCACCCGGGAGCGCTGGCCGACGTCGACGTACTGTGCACACCCAACCTGCCGAGCGCCGCGAGAACCACCACGACGGCGAGGGTGCCGGCCGCCACGCCCCGGACCACGGTGACCGCACGGGGCCGTGCTCGACGACGAACGTCCACGAACGTCGAGTAGTCGTCTGTGCCCATGTGGTGATCCTGCCCGACCGCTCGGCTCTCCGGTGCTTTCGGGAGAACCCGGTGACGGGCGGTGGCGCTATACCGTGAAGGAGACGCACACCGTCGTGCTCCGCCTACCGACCGCGGCCACGAGCGACCAGGGAAGAAGGTTAACGATGACACGTGACACTGCTCGAATCGCCGACCTCGCCGGCCGGTCCGGGCTGACGGTCGCCGTGGCCGAATCGCTCACGGGCGGACAGGTCTCGTGCGCCCTCGCCGCGGCGCCGGGGTCGTCGGACTGGTACCGGGGTGCGATCGTCTCCTACTCCAAGGGCGTGAAGCGTGATCTTCTCGCCGTCCCGGACGGGCCGGTGGTCAGTCGGGCGGCCGTGGAAGCGATGGCAACCAACGCCGCGCGGTTGCTGGGCGCCGATCTCGCGCTCGCCGTCACCGGCGCCGGCGGGCCGGAGGGCCAGGACGGCGCGGAGCCGGGCACGGTGTGGGTGGCGCTCGCCCGTCGCGGCGAGTGCGACACCGAGCGGCACGTGTTCAGCGGGGAACCCGGCGACATCGTCGAGAAGACCTGCGATTACGCACTCGATCTCCTCGCGGCGCACCTCCATCGGTACGTCGACGACGACCCGGAGTCGAACCGGAACGAGTGACCCGGCCCGCGCGCGGATGTGTCGGCCGAGCCCGGTCCGGGTAAGGCACCGGTACGAGGACACACGCATCGGCGAGAGGAGACGCGATGAAGGCGGTCACCTGGCAGGACAAGCGCAAGGTCGAGGTCACGGAGGTCCCCGATCCGCGTATCGAGGAGCCGACCGACGCGATCATCCGCGTCACCAGCACCAACATCTGCGGATCGGACCTCCATCTGTACGAGGTGCTCGGGCCGTTCATGCACGCCGGCGACATCCTGGGCCACGAACCGATGGGGATCGTCGAGGAGGTCGGCAGCGACGTCACCGGCCTGTCCGTCGGCGACCGCATCGTCGTCCCGTTCCAGATCGCGTGCGGGCACTGCTACATGTGCGGCAACGGGCTGAGCACCCAGTGCGAGACGACGCAGGTCCGCGACACCGGTATGGGCGCCGCGCTCTTCGGGTACTCCGAGCTCTACGGCAGCGTGCCGGGCGGGCAGGCCGAGTACCTGCGGGTTCCGCACGCCGACTTCACTCACATCACCGTTCCGGAGGGGCCGGACGATCAGCGGTTCGTCTATCTGTCGGACGTGCTGCCCACGGCGTGGCAGGGAGTCGAGTACGCGCACATCCCCGACGGCGGCACCGTCACGGTGCTCGGGCTCGGCCCGATCGGCGACATGGCGGCACGAGTCGCCCTGCACCGGGGGGCGCGCGTGTTCGGCGTCGACCCCGTGCCCGAACGGCGCGCACGAGCACGCGAGCGCGGCGTCGAGGTCTTCGACTCCGCGGAACTCGGCGACGACCTCGGCGACGCGATCCGGGACCGCACCGACGGCCGTGGCAGCGACTCCGTCATCGACGCCGTCGGGATGGAAGCGCACGGCTCGCCGGTCGCCGGAGGCCTGCAGGGGCTCGCCGGCGTGCTGCCGAAGTCCGTCGCCAAGCCGTTCATGGAGAAGGCCGGAGTCGATCGGCTCGGCGCCCTCTACTCGGCGATCGACATCGTCCGCCGCGGCGGGACCATCTCGCTCAGCGGCGTCTACGGCGGCGCGAAGGACCCGCTGCCGATGCTCACTCTGTTCGACAAGCAGGTCACCCTCCGGATGGGGCAGGCGAACGTCAAGCGGTGGGCGGACGACATCCTGCCGCTGCTGACCGACGACGATCCGCTCGGCGTCGACACCTTCGCCACCCACACACTGCCGCTCGCCGACGCACCCCGCGCGTACGAGATGTTCCAGCGCAAGGAAGACGGCGCCGTCAAGATCGTCCTTCAGCCCTGACGCGCGGCCGCGAAGACCGGCGACGACCGCGCCCGCGTGGTAACTCTCGACAGGTGACACAGCGTCCCTGGACCGACAGCCACGTGCATGTCGTCGACTTCCTGCAGCATCGGGGCGACATGGGCGCACTCGCCCGGGAGATGGGCGAACACGGGTGCACCCGGGCGGTCGCGTTCGGGCTTCCCGTCAAGAAGCACTGGGCCCGGAGCGAGCCGGAGAAGCCCACCTACTATCTCGACGACAACGCACCCTGCCACTACCACTCGTTGACGGACGTCGTTCTCCTCGACGCCGTCGACGAGCTCGAACGGGCGGGGATCCGTGTCGCGCCCCTCGCATCCGGGTTCGCGCCGACGGACCGGCTCGCTGGCGAACATCTCGAGCACCTGTGGGAACGTTCCGAGCGCTGGGCCGGTGTCGGCGAGGTGATGCTCCGGCACGACGATCTCACCGATCTCACCGCAGGTGAGACTCCTACCGCCGATCACATCGCGATGGATGTCGTCGCCGACTTCTGCCGCGACAAGAACGTTCCGCTGCTCGTCCATCACGATTCGAGTTCACCCGGCCGTCCGGGTCGTCACGAGTACGTCGCCGAACTCGACCGGTTGCTGCGCCGGCACCCCGGCACCTCCGTCGTGTGGGCGCACGGTGGCGTGTCGCGTCGGATCGATCCCCGCGGTCAGGCCGAGATGCTCGACGAGTTGACGCGACGCCACCCTCGATTGCATGTCGACCTCTCGTGGGTCCTGCTCGACCGAATTCTCGACGGTGGTCGACTCGACGACCGGTGGACCGACGTGCTGCGGCGTCGCCCCGATCGTTTCGTCGTCGGCACCGACACGGTCGGACGCGCCGACATGTTCGCCGACCGCGCCCGCCAGATCGCAGTTCTGCTCGACTGCCTCGGTCCCGTCGACGCCGAGTACATCGCGACGGCGAACGCCGCGTCGCTGTGGTTCCGCGAGTGAACGGGCAAGGTCGTGACACGACCCGTGCGCCCGATTCATCCGGATGGGGAGAAAAACGTCGGTCTCGTACGTTGAACAGGACGACACCGACGGAAGGACCCTCACCGTGCCCGCCCTCTTCGTTCTCTACGTGGTCACGGAGCTCGCTGCGCTGCTCGTGACGGCGAACTTCATCGGCGCCGGCTGGACCGTGCTGTTGCTGCTCGCCGGCACCCTCGTCGGGCTCGCGCTGCTCCGCTCGCAGTGGCGGCGCGTGATGGAAGGTTTCCGCAGCGCATCGCAGGGGCGTGGCTCGCCCGGTAGCGCCGTCGCCGACGGCGCGCTCGTCGCGGCCGGCTCGGTCCTCATGGTCGTTCCCGGTCTCGTGACGTCCGTCCTCGGCCTGCTGTGCCTGCTCCCGTTCACCCGCATGCTGATGCGCCCGCTCGCCGTCGCGGTCGCCGGACGCCGCGGTGCCGCCGTGATGGCCGGTGCGGGCGTGTACGGCCGGATGCGTCGACCCGGTGGCGGTGACGTCATCGACGGCGAGGTGGTCGCCGAGACCCACGACACGCCCGAGCCAGGAACGACCCGTGCGGACGACGCCTGGCAAGGGCGTGTCCTCGAAGGCGAGATCATCGATCCGGCCGACGACCAGCGCCGCCGCTGAACATCTCGGTTCGGATCGCGGTATCCCCGTTCGGAACTCCCCGTCTCCGTCGGGGACACTGGGAGGCGTGAGTATCGGAGAACGCGCGGGCACGACCCTCCTCCTCGGCGGGCACATCTACAGTTCCTTCGCGCCGGACGCGACGGCGATGGCGATCACCGGCGACACCGTCGTCTGGGTCGGCGAGGACCGCACCGGACGCGCGTTGCATCCGGACGCCGACGTCGTCGATCTGCACGGCGCGTTCGTCGCACCCGGGTTCGTCGACACCCACGTCCACGTCACGGCGCTCGGGCTCAATCTCATCGGACTCGACCTCACCGGGGCACGGTCGCGCAGCGAATGTCTGCAGTGGGTCCGCGCCTACGCCGCGACGAGCGCCGACGACATCGTGTGGGGCCACGGCTGGGACGACGAGTCCTGGGACGACGGCGGCCCGCCGACCACCGCGGAGCTCGACGAGGCCGCCGGTGGCCGCCCCGTCTACCTCTCCCGCATCGACGTTCACTCGGCCGTGTGCTCGACGGCACTGCGCCGCGTCGTCGCCGGGCTGGACGAGAGCGCCGGATACTCACCGGACGGGCCACTGCGGTTCGACGCCCACCACCTCGGACGTGCCGTCGCCCGTGATCTGCTCACCCCCGCGCAGCGCGCCGCCGCGCGCACCGCGGCACTCGACCTCGCGGCGTCGCGCGGCGTCGTCGCCGTCCACGAGTGCGGTGGTCCCGACATCTCCGGGCTCGACGATTTCCGTGAACTCCTCGCGCACGAGCACGCCGTCGAGGTGCGCGGATACTGGGGCGAGGCCGCACGCGACGCCGGGCACGCGCAGGAGTTGCTCGACCGCACGGGTGCTCACGCGCTCGGCGGCGACCTGTTCCTCGACGGCTCGATCGGCTCCCACACCGCGCACCTGTCGCAGCCCTACACCGACCGGCCCGACCTGGTCGGCGAGTCCTATCTCGACGCCGAGCGCGTCGCCGCGCACGTCGCGGCATGCACCGAGGTCGGAGTCCAGGCCGGATTCCACGTCATCGGCGACGCCGCGATGTCCGTCGCCGTCGACGGGTTCTCCCGGGTCGCGGACCGGCTGGGTGGCCCCGCCGTCGCACGCCTCGGCCACCGGCTCGAGCACGCCGAGATGATGAGTGCCGGCGACGCGCAGGCCCTCGCGCGGCTCGGTGTCATCGCGAGCGTGCAGCCCGTGTTCGACGCGCTCTGGGGCGGCCCGGACGGCATGTACGCCACCCGCCTGGGCGCCGAGCGCGCTGCGGCGATGAACCCGTTCGTCATGGCAGCCGGCGCCGGAGTGTCCCTTGCATTCGGCTCCGACGCGCCCGTGACACCCGTCGACCCGTGGACGATGCTGCGGGCCGCTGTTCATCACCACACGCCCGGCAGCGCCGTGTCACCGCGTGCCGCGTTCGCCGCCGCCACTCGCGGCGCCTGGCGCGCGGGCGGGGTGCGCGACGGACTCGCCGGCACCCTCCAGCCCGGCGCCCCCGCGTCGTACGCGGTGTGGGACACCGACGAACTCGTCGTCGCCGCACCCAAGGACGCAGTGCAGCGGTGGTCGACCGATCCGCGCTCCGGGGTTCCCGCCCTGCCACGGCTCGACGCCGACGCGACGCTGCCCGTGTGCCTCTCGTCCGTCCACCGCGGACGCACCGTGTACACGCGATGACGGCGGACGCACCTGCCGCCACGAGCCGGCGCTCGGGCGCACTCGAGGTGCTCGCGCGCTCGCTGTGCGCCGTCGTGGCCGGTCTGCTGCTGTTCGCGAGCTTCCCGCCGCGGCCGCTGTGGTTCCTCGCGCCCCTCGGCATCGCGCTGTTCGTGCTGACCCTCACGACACGCCGCCGGACGCCGCTGCGCGCGCGAGCCGGCTTCGGCTACGGGTATCTCACCGGCCTCGCGTTCTTCCTTCCCCTGCTGCCGTGGATCGGCGAGTTCGTCGGCGCGCTCCCGTGGCTCGCGCTCTCGGCCGCCGAAGCCGTGTTCGTCGGCGCTTTCGGTGCCGGGACCGCGGTGATCCTCCGCAGTCGCGTGCTGCCACGGTGGCTCGACCCCGTCGCCGTCGCCGCGCTGTGGTCGCTCACCGAGTGGCTGCGCTCCTCGGTGCCGTTCGGCGGATTCCCGTGGGGCCGCCTCGCGTTCGGTCAGCCCGACGGCTGGCTGCTCCCGCTCGCTGCACTCGGCGGCGCGCCGCTGCTCTCGTTCGGCGTCGCACTCACCGGCACGGGCCTCGCCGCACTGGCGCTCGCCGTCGCAACGCGGGAACGTGTCCGCGCGCTCACCGGCGTGGGAGTCGTCACCGTCGCCGCGTCGCTCCTCGCGGTCGCGGCGACCCCCTTCGTCGACCGCGCGGAGCCCGATGCGGACACGCTCACCGTCGCCGCGATCCAGGGAAGCGTGCCGCGGCTCGGCCTCGACTTCAACGCGCAACGCAAAGCAGTGCTGGACAATCACGTCGGACGGACCCTCGAGCTCGCCGACGACGTGCGCTCCGGCCGCGCGCCGCAGCCCGACGTCGTCGTGTGGCCGGAGAACGCCTCCGATATCGATCCTCTGCGCAACCGCGACGCCTACACCGACATCACGCGCGCCTCGGTCGCGATCGACGCGCCGATCCTCGTGGGCAGCGTCGTGTCGAACCCCGACGGCACGTCCACCAACACCGTGATCGTCTGGAACGGCGAGGACGGGCCGGGGGAGCGGCACGACAAGAAGATCATCCAGCCGTTCGGCGAGTACCTGCCCTACCGCGAGTTCTTCAGCATGTTCTCCGAGTACGCGGATCGCGCCGGAAACTTCGTTCCCGGCGACGGTGACGGCGTCGTCCACGCTGCGGAGACGGCGATCGGTGTCGCCACCTGCTACGAGGTCGCCTTCGACCGGGCCTTCCGGCAGTCGGTCGACGCCGGCGCGCAACTGCTCACCGTCCCGACGAACAACGCGACCTTCGGCGACACCGAGATGACCTACCAGCAGCTCGGCATGTCCCGCGTTCGCGCCGTCGAGCACGATCGCTCCGTCGTCGTCGCCGCGACGAGCGGCGTCAGCGCCGTCATCTCGCCGGACGGCGCGATCGTCGAACAGACCGACCTGTTCGTCCCCGCCGCACTCGTCCACGAGGTCTCGCTGTCGGAGACGACGACGCTCGCAAACCGGCTGGGCCCG
This sequence comes from Rhodococcus rhodnii NBRC 100604, assembly GCF_001894925.1. GTDB lineage: Bacteria > Actinomycetota > Actinomycetes > Mycobacteriales > Mycobacteriaceae > Rhodococcus_F > Rhodococcus_F rhodnii. The sequence continues at coordinate 149,320 of NZ_BCXD01000003.1, forward strand.
GCCCCCGAGTACGTGCTCGCGGCCGGGGCGCTGGTCGCGCTCGTGTTCGTCGCAGTCCGTCGCCGACGCTCCTGAGCCCCGAACGAGTACCGGACACGACGAAGCCCCGGAGTGAACGTTCACTCCGGGGCTTCGTCGTGTCGTTGCGCGGCGGGACTCAGGCTCCGCGGCGGCGCTGCTTGAGGAGGTCGAGGCGCTCCTTGAGCAGTTCCTCGAGCTCGTCCGTCGAGCGGCGCTCGAGCAGCATGTCCCAGTGGGTACGCGGCGGCTTCACCTTCTTCGGCTCCGGCGCCGTCCCCTCGATGAGGGTGCCCTCGAGTCCGTTCTTGCACATCCACGTCCCGGGAATCTCGGCATCGTCCGCGAACGGGATGTCGTAGATCTCGCCGTTGTCGCAGCGGTAGCGCGCCATCCGGCGGGGAGCCAGATCGTGGTCGCGATCGGTCTCGTAGCTGACGGCACCGAGTCGGCTGCCTCGAAGAACGCGATCTGCCATGGTGGTGTCCTCTCGTCGATCGACTCCGTGACCGCGTAGAGCACACCGCGGCGGTCTCCCGGCCGGGCGCGATCTACGCACACGTGTACTCAACGCGCCGCGGCCCGGAAACGTTCCCACACGAACGTTCGCGTCTCGCCGCGACATGTCAACCGCTCGATTCTACCCGGTGTACGCCTCACGGATACCGAGACCGTCGCACAGTAGGGTCGGTCTTCGTGACCGCATCGCGCCGACGCCCCGAATCCTGTCAGTGGTGTGGCCGCGACTGCGGGGACACCGGGCTCGGCCGGCGACGTCTCTACTGCGGCCGCTCGTGCCGGCAACGGGCCTACGAACAGCGCAATCGCGCGAAGGCCCTCGGGCTGCCCGAGGGCAGCGTCGTGCTCACCGCCGACGAGGTGACGTCCATCGCCGACCGGATCTTCACCGCACGCTGTGCCGCCGAGGATGTCGCCACTGCCGTCGACGAAGGCGCCGCGAGCACGGAACTCGCCGCGCTGTGCAGCACCCTCGTCGACGCGCTCCGCGAGGCCGAGCGGCTCCGCTGACTCACGTGTTGCGGCCGCGCGCGTCGACGGGCCAGACGCCACCGTCGGACGTGTGCAGTTCGTCGACGAGGTTCACCGTCGCGCACACATGATTCGGGACGACGTCGATCCGGTCCCCGACGCTCGGGAGCGGCGAACCCGGTACCGGCGTCACGACGGCGTGGTGTTCCCACAACCGTGCGACGACGTCGCCGGGCCGCGACGGAATCCAGCCGTGTCCCTCGACGTAGGCGGGGGAGTCGAGGCCCAGCAGCTTCGCACCGGCGTCCAGAACGTAGCTGCCGCGCACCGCCGTGCTCACGACCGAGGATCGCACCGTCAACGCCAGGTCCTCGTCTCGCGCGACGCCCAGGGCACGTTGCTGTGCGTCCATCAGCGCGTAGACACCCGGGCGCAGTTCGGTCACGACGGTCGCGTCGGTGTGCGCCGCCGTCGGGGTACACCCTCCCGACAACACCGGATCGGTCACCCCGCCCGCGTGCAGGACGTCGCGAGCGGCGGCCGATGCGACGGCTTCGTCGCGGGCTGCATCTGCCGCACCGGAGCCCGCACTGTAGCCGTGACCGGGGAACGAGAACACGCCCTCGACGGGAATGTCCCGTGCATGGGCGGCCCGCACGAGCGCGTCGAGCCGGTCGACCGCGACACCCGAGCGCCGCAGCCCCGTGTCGATCTCGATCGAGATCGCAGCACCGGACCCGGCGATCGCATCGAAGGAATGCTCGGAGTCGGCACCGACGATCACGTCGACACGCTGCGTGAGCGCCCGCAACCGGTCGGCGTCCACGAGCGCCGGGTACGCGACGAGGATGGAGACGCCGTACTCGCGGGCCACTGCAGCGAAGACCTCCGCCTCACCGAGCGTCGCCACGGTCAGCCCGTGTGCGCCCGCATCGAGCTGGCGTCGCGCGATCACGAGGCTCTTGTGCGTCTTGACGTGGGGACGCAGCGCAATGCCTCGGTTATCGCAGAACGACTGCATCGCAGTGATATTGGCGTCGAGGACCTCGACATCGATCCGGACGTGCGGCGTGCGATCGGTCATCGGACGATGATGTCAGACCGCCGTGGGCGACGAGGTCACGGAAAGACCTTTGCCGCCGCGTCGCTACCACGAGCACGCTGTCGCGCGAGCGATCAGATCCGACTCGATCGAGGAGCGATCCTCGCGGCGGGAGAGCCACCGACTGCTCGCGTCCGCGGCGTCGCGTACGAACAAATTTTCGGCGAGGTCCAGGTCGTCGGCACGGAGGTCGGCCCATCCCGCGATGGTTGCGCCGATGTACGGATGGAGCGCGCCGTCGCGCACATCGCTCGCGACGGTGCGGGTGTGGATGACGAGACCGCGCCGCCGATCGTCGCTCTCGTTCGGGACCAACCTGGCGCGGACCGTGCGCTCGAACTCGGCCCGAACGTCTCTGCCGGATGCCGGCTGTATGTCCCGGCCGGGAACGACGGTGACCGCCCACTGCAGCGTCTCGGCGACCGGCTCGGGAATGTCACCCGGCCATGCCGAATCGTCGGCTGCCCCCGACATCGCGAACGCCGCCACGAGAAACGAGAAGCGCCCTGGTATCGCTTCGCCCAGTGCAGGGAACGACAGTGCCCGCATGAAGTCGTACGCCACGACTCGCTGCAGCGATGCTCGATACCGCATCCTCTCGGCTTCGGCGAACGAGATGTCGCCGGCGACGATGCGGTCGCGGATCTTCGCATCGATGTCGCTCCGAATTCGGCAAGAATCGCGCACGAAACAACGACAGCGGGTTGAACAGCGGTTATCCGCTGCAACGTCTCGGGCCGCGGAGGGGCTGGGTTGGTGCTCGCCTGGCTGCCGATGAGGTTCGGTCGGTGTGGCTGGATCGGGTTTCGTGTGCGACACCGGTGATTGCGAATGGGGCGTTGGCGCGGTTGCGAGGTTCCGAGACCAGCGGCGAGGAGTCGGCGCTTTCGAGGTGGACATCGACGCTGAACTCGGCCCGACCGGGAACCTGCTGCTACGGGTCCGCGACGCGTTGTTCGGACCTGCTCGCCTGCGGCTACGAGGCCCTCGGCGACACCTGGGCGAAGACCTGACGGCGGGCATTGGTCAGCGAAGCAGAGCGGTCCTAGTGTCGTTGCTTGTGACAGCACTTCCCTCGCATGCCCGTGTGACAGCAGATGCCTACGACGCTGTCGCCGTCCTCTACGCCGAACTCTTCAGCGATGCGCTCGACGGCTCTCCATCGGATCGCGCGACACTCGCCGCGTTCGCCGAGGTGGTGCGGGCGACCGGTCCAGGCCCGGTCGCCGATCTCGGCTGTGGGCCTGGACATGTGACCGCGCACCTGGCTGATCTAGGGCTCGATATCTTTGGCGTCGACCTGTCACCGGTAATGATCGATCTCGCCCGCGAGACCTACCCCGGGCTGCGGTTCGAGGTGGGGTCCATGGACGCGCTGGATATGGCCGACGGAACGCTGCAAGGAATCGTGTCCTGGTACTCGGTCATTCACGCTCCACCGCAGGACGTGCCTTCCTACTTCGGCGAGTTCCGTCGAGTTCTCGCACCCGGCGGACACCTCCTGCTCGGCTTCTTCGAGTCGGAGAACGACCCGGTGACAGAGTTCGACCACAAAGTGACAGCAGCCTACCGATGGCCGATCGACGACCTCGCGACGCTGGCTGGCGAAGCCGGATTCATCGAGGTCGGCCGGACGCTGCGTGAGCCGCTCGAAGGAGAGCGGTTCCGTCAGGGACGTCTGCTGATGCGCCAAGGCACGCAATTCGCGGGTGAAGCGGTGGGTCTCACACCAGCAGGAGGACCCGGCGAATGACGTCGAGTTGATTCGGTGTGTACAGCTCGCGGAGTGCCTCCGACATCGTCCGACGAGCGGTATCGGCATCGATGCCCGGAGTCAACCGGGATGCCGGGTCTCGCAGCCACGGGTAGTCGGAGAACGTTCGCCCCAGTGCGGGTGCGAGTTTCTCCGCGAGCCGTTGACGGGTCGCTTCGTCGGCGTCGTCGCGGAGGTGTTCGAACTCGTCGTCGGCCTGGTCGTTGTCGGCGATCATCCGGCTGATGTCGGCCAGGGTTCCCCCGTCGTAGAGCCGTGAATAGATCGACGTCAGCGACCGATCGGCATCGGACAGCCGTGAGGCGACGGCTCCGAAGCCCGACGGCGTGTCGGCGGGCACTCCATGCTCGAGAACCGTGGCGATCTCGCTGCGGGCATGCTGAAGCCGTTCGATCGTCGACGCGAGCTCTGCATCGAGGGCACGCAGAGACTCCTCGGTGTCGTCGGCAGTGTCCACGGCATCGATGCGAGCGAGTGGCACACCGAGGTCGCTCAATCGGCGGATCCGCAACAGCCGAACCAGATGCTCGACCCGGTACTGCTTGTACCCGTTGCTGCGGCGTTCGGGTTCGGCCAACAGCCCGATGCGATGGTAGTAACGGACCGTGTTCGTCGTCGTGCCGGCCAGATCCGCCAGTTCACGTGTGCTCCACACCCGACCATCTCCTTCGCGTCGACTCGAACGACGTCCACCTTCACACAGATCGCACGCGACCCGTCAGGACTCGCACGTCGCGCCGGGCGGCGGAGTGGTGAGGTCGATCAGGTAGTCCGCGGCCATCTCGTCCACACACGGGTTGGTGCCGGCCATGACGACGGTGTGGCCGCTGCCGCGGACCGTCAGCAGGGACGCGCCCAGATTCTCCGCGAACGTCCGTCCACCCTCGTACGGTGTCGTCGGGTCGGCGGTGAACGCCACGACGAGCGTCTCCGGCAGGCCCTCGATGTCCTGTGCGTACGGGTATCCGAGAGTGGGCTGCACCGGCCATGATTCGCAGCCGTCGTGGACGTCTCGGGTGACGTCGACTCCAGGATCCATGAAGGGTGCGTCACGGAACGTCGCTGCCCGGAGGTCGCCGCTCTCCGAAGGGGTCAGGCGTTCCTCGTCCATGCAGTTGATGGCGTAGTTCGCCTCGTTCTGATTGGTCCACGCGCCGGACGGATCGCGAAGGCTGAAATCGTAGCTGAGCTGGAGGAGTTCGTCGCCGCGTCCGGCTCGAACCTCGTCGACACCGGCGATGATCCTGGGCCACGCGGTAGGGGAGTAGAGACCGGCGATGACCCCACCGACCGCCGAATCGAAGGTCAGTTCGGCGCCCAACGCGGGAATCGGGTTGTCGCGCAGCGGCTGGACGAGGTCGGAGAACACCTCGGTGGCCCGGCTCGGATCGTCGCCCAGCGGGCAGTCGCCCTCGGTCGCGCAGAAGGCTGCCATGGAATCGAACGCTTCCTGGAAGCCCGCGTACGCTCCGACTCGTCGTTCGAACGTGCCGGCTGCGGAGTCGACGGCTCCGTCCAGAATCATCGCTCGCACCCGCGTGGGGAACTGCTCCGCGTACACCGCGCCGAGCCTGGTGCCGTAGCTCTGACCCAGGTAATTGGTCTGCTCCTGACCGAGAGCCGCACGCAGCATGTCCATGTCCCGTGCGGCGTCACGGGTCCCGACATGCGCCAGCACCTCCGGGCCGCCGGATCGCTCTGCGCACCGGTCGGCGAGCGCGCGTGCATCGTCGCCGGTGAACGGCGTCGTGGTTCCTTGCGATCCGAGCGCGGGGATCCGATCGCGTTCGGCATCGGTGAAGCACTCGATGGCCGGGGTCGACGCACCAACACCGCGCGGATCGAAGCCGACCATGTCGAAGTTCTCGGTGATCCGGCTGTCGGCGAGGCCGCCGTACGACAGGATCGTGCTCATCAGTCCCGAACCCCCGGGGCCACCGGGATTGGTGATCAACGGGCCGCGGGATTCGCCGCGAGCACCGATCCGCATGACGGCGATCGACGCCGTCTCACCGTCAGGAGCGGAATAGTCGAGCGGCACCGTCAGCCGCGCGCACCGCGCCGCTGACGCCGCCGTGTAGAGCTCGCTCTCCGTCGGCGTCGTCGCATAGTCCGCGCATGCTTCCCAGCTCAGTTCCTGCTCGTAGAAGCCGGTGAGGTCGGGCGGCGACTCGTCGTCCGTTCCGGCCGTGCATGCTGTCGTGCCGAGCAGCAACGCCAACATCCCGACGAGGACCCTCGGCGTGTGACGACGTGTTCGACACACGAGCTTCGTGCGTGTGCCGCCAAGATGATCGACGCGTAGATCCCGGGAGTCCATCGGTGATGTGCCTTCCTCTTGTCGGCGCGTGTCACTCGAGGACACACCATGTTCCAACAACAGGGTCAAGGTTTCGGGTGCAGGAACTCGGAATACGGGGCGTGGACATGCGCCATTACGTCACAGTGACGAATTGAGGGTGTGTAAGCCGGAAGTGCGGGGAAGTGGCTCGAGGGGCTCGAAGTGATGCGAAGCGTGGACGGTGGCGCTCCGGAGCGGGGTCGGCGCGAACCGCCTCACTCGTGCCCGACTCATCCGAGAGCGTGAATAATATTCGCGCGGCAGAACGCGGGAGCGCGACTGTCGATGCATCACGCCGTCGCAGGGTCGATTCCGCGAGGTGGCCGGATACGGCTCCGAGCCGTGCTGCAGGCCTACCTGTGGACCGATCCTCGGGCTCCACCAGCGCCTGCGATAAAGCGCCGATAATCTACATTATGTCAACTCTGCGGCGGGTGGGCGCGGTCGAGCCGGCATCCGTCGCCCCCGCTGCTCGGTCGGCGATGGAGTCACCGTGCGAGGCCCAGGAACGCCCTGTCGCGTCGGCCTGCGCGACGAGAACCGATTGCTTGCGGGCTTCTGCGGCGAACTCGGGCGTGCGCACATCGGGAACCCAGACCTGTAGTGGTCGCAGTCCCCGTTCGCGCATCCGCCGCCGGTATCAGCGGCTGCGAATCGCTCGAGCGATTCGCTTCGCTCGAGCGATTCGCTCGCGGTTCCGCGATTCTGCACCCGAAATGCCGTTCTGCACCCCGCTCGATCGCCTGATGCGGGTGCAGAACGCAACTAGGGGTGCAGAACCGCGGACGCACGCACGCGCACCGACCGAATCGGGCATCGATCGTCGGGCCCCGGCACCCTCCCGTTGGCAGGATCGACGGTGACCGGGAGGAGACACATGCGCGAATGGAACGCCGCGATGGAGCACATCGAGGCGACGCTGACGGAGAACGTCTCGGCTGCGGACCTCGCGCGGATCGCCCTGACGTCGGAATACCACTTCCGGCGGATGTTCGCGACGCTCGCGGGAATGCCGCTGTCGGAGTACATCCGGCGGCGCCGCCTCACCGCGGCGGCCACCGAGATCGTGGGCGGCCGCCCCGTCCTCGACGTCGCGCTCGCGTACGGCTACGGCTCCGCGGACTCGTTCACGAGAGCGTTCAAGGCGATGCACGGCGTCACGCCGTCGCAGGCCCGCTCCCCCGGCACCGCGCTGCACTCGCAGTCGCGGCTGACATTTCACCTGACCATAGAAGGGAGCACCGACGTGCAGTATCGGATCGAAGACAAGGGGCCGTTCCGTCTCGTCGGCTTCCGGGCCGTCGTCCCCATCGTCGCGCTCGGCCGGAACGACGTCATGGAGCAGTTCGAACGGAACATCGACCCCGATGCGGCGGAGCGGCTCGTCGACATCTCGAACGTCGAGCCGCGGGGAACCCTCGGTGTGACGGAGTATCTCGACGGCCGTGACGACATCGTCGAGTACTGGCACGCAGTCGCCACCACGGCAGACGCGCCCGAGGGCGTCGAGTCGAAGGACGTTCCGGCCGGCCGGTGGGTCGTGTTCACCGGCGGCGGCGTGTTTCCCGAAGCGCTGCAACAACTCTGGGCCACGGCGGCGACCGAGTGGTTCCCCACCCACCCCTACCGGTGGGCACCGGGACCACAGCTGCTCAGCATCACCGAGGACGAGGGAGATTCGGGCCGCGGCGACCTGTGGATCCCCGTCGAGCCCGACGAGGCGTGATCGCGGTCGATCCCTCCCGGGAGTGGCCGCTCGCGGCCGGAACGGTCATTCCCCGAGAACGTAGCAGTGCCCCGACCGCCCGATTCGGCATCGGGACGGCCCACGAGCGGTCATCATCGAGTGATGTACCTCGACGTCGCGCGGCCGGCCCACCCCGTGGGGCGCCGCCGTGGCCGGTGATCGGGTGTGTCGGGTGGTGGGGAGGTCCGGGCACGGATCAAGTCGGTCTCGTCGACGAAGAAGATCACGCGCGCGCAGGAACTGATCGCGTCGGCGCGCGTCGTCCGGGCCCGGACGACGCTCGAGCGGACCGCGCCCTACGACGACGAGTTCGTGCGGCTGCTCGGACTTCTCGATCGCGCGTCGATCCCGTTCGATCATCCGCTGCTCGCACCACGCGAGACCATCCGGCGCGCCGCGGTTCTCGTCGTGGCGAGCGACCGGGGCTTCAACGGCGGCTACACCGGCAACGTCGTGCGCTGCGCGGATCGGCTCGACGACGAGTTGGGGCGCGCGGGCACCGAGACCGTGTACTACGTCATCGGCGGCAAGGCGGTCGAGTACTTCCGCTTCCACGAGCGGGACGTCGCGCACACGTGGACAGGTGAGACGCAGAACCCGAGCCCGGAGACCGCGGCGTCGATCGGGAGTTTCCTCGCGGAGTCGGTCGTCGCGGGCTCGGACGGCACGCTCACCGGCTTCGGCGGCGACGTCGTGCCCGGGCTCGACGCGGCGTACGTCGTGCACAGCAAGTTCGTGTCGATGATCGACCAGCGCCCGGTGTCGCTGCGTCTGGCGCCGGTCGAACTCCCACCCGAGATCGTGACGACCGCGGCCGATCGCGCGCTCGAGCCGGAGATCGACGACGTGGCGCCCGCCCTGCTCGCGCGCGCGGTCACCTCGCACGTGTTCGCGGCGATGCTCGACGCGTCGGTGTCGGATTCCGCGGCGCGCCGTGCCGCCATGAACCTGGCGACGAACAACGCGTCGGAACTCCTGGACGACCTGCATCTGCGCGCCAACAAGGAGCGGCAGGCGCAGGTCACCCAGGAGTTGTCGGAGATCGTCGGCGACATCCTGTCGTGACGACCGCGGTCAGTGTTCTCGGCCGGTGTGTGCCCGGTCGAGGACGACGCGCGCGCTGTGCTCCGGGGTGAGGTCGAGGCGGCGCAACAGCTGGGCGTTGAGCGCTACGACCACCGTCGACGCGGACATGAGGATGGCGCCGACGCTCATCGGGAGGACGAACCCGATGGGTGCGAGGATGCCGGCCGCGAGCGGGACAGCCGCGAGGTTGTAACCCGCCGCCCACCACAGGTTCTGCTTCATCTTGCGGTACGCGGCGCGCGAGAGTTCGAGCACCGAGAGCACCGAACGCGGATCCGAACTCGCGAGCACGACTCCCGCGGAGCCGATCGCGACGTCCGTGCCGGCACCGATCGCGATGCCGACGTCGGCGCGGGCGAGGGCGGGTGCGTCGTTGACGCCGTCGCCGACCATCGCGACCTTGCGGCCCTCCGCCTGCAACTGCGCGATCGTGTCCGCCTTGTCCTCGGGCCGCACCCCTGCGAAGACCCGGTCGATGCCGAGATCGTCGGCGACGGTCTCCGCGACGGCCTGGGCGTCGCCGGTGACCATGACGACGGAGATGCCGAGCGCGTGCAGCGCGTCGACGGCCTCGCGGGACTCGGGCCGGATCTCGTCGGCGAGCCGCAGCGCACCGACGACGGCGCCATCGACCACGACGTGGAGGATGATCGCGCCTTCGCGGCGCCACTCGTCTGCGACGGGAAGCTCGTCCGTGTTCGTCTCGTCGAGCAGGCGCGGGCCACCGACCCGCACCTCGCGCTCCCCCACGGTGGCCGTGACACCGACCGCGGGTGACGACGAGAATCCGGACGCGCTCGGCACCGTCAGCGACTTCTCCCGCGCTGCACCGACGATCGCGGTCGCGAGCGGGTGCTCGCTGTCCGCCTCGGCCGCCGCGGCCAGTGCGAGAACGTCGTCGGCGTCGTGGCCGGGCGCGGGCTCGACACCGGTGACGGTGGGCTCGCCCTTCGTGAGGGTGCCGGTCTTGTCGAAGAGCACCGAGTCGACGGTGCGCATGGCCTCGAGGGCGAGCCGATCCTTGACCAGGACGCCGCCGCGCGCCGCGCGTTCCGTCGCGATGGAGACGACGAGCGGGATCGCGAGGCCGAGCGCGTGGGGGCATGCGATGACGAGCACGGTGATGGCGCGGACGACGGCGTCGTCGGGCATGCCGAGGACCGTCCACGCGAGTGCGGTGACGACGGCCGCACCGAGCGCGAACCAGAAGAGCCAGCCCGCAGCGCGATCGGCGAGCCGCTGGGCGCGCGACGTCGAGTTCTGTGCCTCGGAGACGAGGCGTCCGATGCCGGCGAGCGCGGTGTCGTCGCCGACGGCGGTGACCCGTACGCGCAGACCCGAGTCGGTCGCGACGGTGCCGGCGACGACGTGATCACCCACGGCGCGAGCGACCGGCTTCGACTCGCCGGTGACCATCGACTCGTCCATGTCGGCCGAGCCGTCGACGATCACGCCGTCAGCAGGGACCGACGCCCCCGGCCGCACGACGACGACGTCGCCCACCACGAGGGTGTCGGGTGAGACCGTGACGATGTCGTCCCCGTCGAGCTTCTCGGCCTCGGCCGGCAGCAATGCCGAGAGCGAGTCGAGCGCCGACGTCGTCTGCGCGAGCGAGCGCATCTCGATCCAGTGACCGAGGAGCATGATGACGACGAGCAGCGCGAGCTCCCACCAGAAGTCGAGTTGCGCGTCGAGGATGCCGAGCGTCGAGCCCCACGACGCGACGAAGGCGACCGTGATCGCCAGGCCGATGAGCAGCATCATTCCCGGCGCGCGGCCGCGGATCTCGCTGATCGCGCCGGTCAGGAACGGCCGCCCGCCCCAGAGGTAGACGACGGTGCCGAGGATCGGCGAGACCCACCCGACCCAGGCGGCGTCGGGCAGGTGGTAGCCGACGAGGTGGGCGAACATGTCGTTGAACACGACCACCGGCACCGCCAGGACGAGCATGATCCAGAAGAGGCGGCGGAAACTCGCGACGTGGTCGTGATGATCGTGTCCGCCGCCGTGATCGTGCCCGCCGTGATCGTGGCCGGGCTCGGCAGGATTCTCGCCGCCGTGCGCGTGCACCGTGGGTTCTGTCTCGTGGTTCGCGTGCATGGTTCCAACATATACCCCTATAGGGTATATGTCACGGAATCGCGCAGGCAGGATGAGCGGATGTCCGCCCCACGTCGCACCCCGTCCGCAGCTGCGGTGCCGTACTCCCTCGTCGCGGGAATCGCGGGACTGTGCCTGGTGGTGCAGGTGTGGCTCGTCGCGACGGGCGGCGGCGACGGCACCGCCGCACGCCGGCTGCTCGAACTCGCGAGCTACTTCACGATCCAGAGCACCGTGCTCGTCACCGTCACCTCGGTGCTCCTCGCACGCTCGATGTCACGGCCGAGCCCGGGGTTCCGCGCCGTCCACCTCGACGCGCTCGTCGGCATCACGGTCACGGGCCTCGTCTACACCGTCGTCCTCGCCGACGACAATTCACCGACCGGAGTGGCCGCCGTCGTCGACAAGGGACTCCACTACGTCGTCCCGGCCCTGACCATCCTCACGTGGCTCGCGTTCGGCCCGACGCTCGTCCTCGACGCCGCGGTGATCGCCCGCGCCCTGATCTGGCCGCTCGCGTGGCTCGCCTACACGTTCGCGCACGGCGCGATCACGGGCTGGTACCCGTACCCGTTCCTCGACGTCGCGCATCTCGGCGCGGGCACCGCAGCCGTGAACGTGGGCTGGGTGCTGGTCACGGGCGTCGTCGTGGCGGCGGTGCTGTGGGCGCTCGGGCGCGCCACCGAGAGCGTGCGCACCCGCGTCCGGAGGGCCGCCGCCGGCTAGCGCGTCGCGTCGAACGCCAGCCCACCCCGCTCGGGGCGCGTACCGTACGAACCGATCCCACTCGGCGGGCGGGCAGGAGGCACCGTGGCGAAGAAGACGGCGAGCAAGAAGCCGACGAAGAAGGAACTCGGCGAGCGCATCGCGCGACTCGAGGCGGACGTCGAACGGCTCACCACAGAGGCGGTCACCGCCGTCCGCAAGGCGGAGAAGAAGGCGCGCAAGGCGATCGAGCAGAACACGTCGCTGCGGGCTCGGGTCGACGAACTCGAACAGGCCGCGCCGGGGAGTCCGATCCCGCAGAGCGCGCCCGCGGGCGAGGATCTCGAGTCCCTCACGGCCGCGGAACTGCGTTCCCGCGCGAAAGCGGCGGGCGTCCCGGGCTATTCGCGGATGCCGAAGGCAGCGCTCGTGGAGGCGCTCGGATCGTGACGCTCACGCTGCTCGAGGAGCAGCGTCGGCAGCAGTAGCTCCGGGTCGCGCACCGTCGCGACCCGGGTACCGGGCTTGCGGCCCGTGCGGATCTCGCTCACCTCGCATCCCGCCGCCAGCAGCCGCGTCCGCGTCGCCGCGAGGTCGCGCGAGCGCCATGCCAGCCCGCCGAGGCCGTCGTCACCGGTGAGCACCACCTCGACGACGGTCGCGGGCGCGCGAAAGAACAACTGACGCATCCCGAACGCCTCGCTGTCCAGCCGGAAGTCCAGGCCGAGAACTCCCGAGCACAACGCGACGGCGCCGTCGCGATCACGCGACGTGAGGACGACGTGGTCGAGCGCGACGATGTCCCCCGAGCCCTCGTTGTCCCCCGATTTCTCGTTGTCCTCTGCGCCGCCGTGCTCCGTGGCGCCGTATTCGGCGGTCACCCCGAGGTACGGGAAACGGTCGAGCACACTCCCCCACTGGTCCGTCGTCACCGTCTCGCCCCGGCGGTGCAGCAGCCGTGTCGCGGCCTCGTGGTCCTCGACCGCGAACAGCACGCGGTGTCCTACCCCACCCTGTCCCGTACCGCCCTGCCGCACGTCGACCGTCGCCGTCGCGACGCCCAGAGGCGAACCGGGCTCGGCGGCGAACAGTCGCGCGTACGCGAGTGCCGTCCGGTCGGTCCCGTCGAGGTCGACGATGATGCGGCGCGCGGCCGCGGCGGGAGCGCTCATGCCGCGATCGAATCACACACACGATTGCGGAGACCTGTGACTCGAATTACTGTGACCGAAAGAAACACACACAGCGCGTCGCGTCGGAAGGCAGTCATGGCACAGCGAGCTCCCCGTCACCACACCTCCCCCGAGTTCGCCGGTTCTCCCGAGTTCGATGCGGTGATCGTCGGCGCCGGCTTCGGCGGAATGGGAGCCGCCATCTCGCTGCGGCGCCTCGGCTTCGACTCGCTCCTCATCGCCGAACGCGAGAACGACCTCGGTGGAACGTGGCACGTCAACCACTACCCCGGTCTCGCCGTCGACATCGCCTCGGTCACGTACTCGTACTCGTTCGCACCCAATCCGAACTGGACGCGCCTCTTCGCGCCGGGCAGCGAGCTGAAGTCCTATGCCGAGTACATCGCGGACCGCTACGACCTCTGGCGCCACATGCGCTTCGGCACGGCGGTCGAGCGCGCGACCTGGGACGAGCGCGACCGACTGTGGCGGGTCGCCCTCGCCGGCGGGGAGACCACGACGTCCCGCTATCTCGTCACGGCGACGGGCTTCCTGTCGCAGCCGCACGTGCCTCCGTTCGAGGGGATCGACACGTTCGAGGGCACCATCCTGCACACCTCCGCCTGGGACGACGACTACTCGGCGGCCGGACGGCGCGTCGCCGTCGTCGGCACGGGGTGCGACGTCGGTCCAGCTCGTGCCGCAGCTGGCCCGCGACGCCACCGAACTCACCGTCTTCCAGCGGACCCCGATCTGGGTCGTCCCGAAACCCGACCTGCCCATCCCCGCCGTCGTGCGGCGCCTGTTCCGCCGCGCACCGGTGACCCAGCGGATCGCGCGGGCGGTCAACACCTCGATCCTCGAACTTATCATGGTCGTGGGCGTCCTGAAGTTCCGGCAGGCCCATCGCGTCAACGCGCTCGCCGCGCTCGCCTCCCGAGCACACCTGCGCATGCAGGTGCGGGACCGGCGCACCCGCGAGAAGCTCACGCCGGACTACGACTTCGGCTGCAAACGCCCCACTTTCTCCAACGACTACTGGCGCTCGTTCGATCGCACGAACGTGCATCTCGAGACGGACGGTCTCGCACGGATCGAACCGGGCGGGATCGTCACCCGCACGGGACGCACGATCGCCGCCGACACCCTCGTCCTCGCAACCGGATACGACCTGTGGGACACGAACTTCCCGGCGTTCGAGATCGTCGGCCGCGACGACCGCGAACTCGGTGCGTGGTGGCGCGAGAACCGCTTCCAGGCGTACGAGGGGATCACGGTGCCCCGGTTCCCGAATCTGCTGTCGCTCAACAGCCCCTACGCGTACAGCGGCCTCTCCTACTTCACGACCATCGAGGCGCAGATGAAGCACCTCGAGCGGCTGTTCACCGAGATGCGCCGACGCGGCGCCGACGTCTTCGAGGTCGAGGAGAGCGCGAACACCGCTTTCCTCGACGATGCGACCGCACGGCTCGAGGATTCGGTGTTCTACGCCGGCGACTGTGCGACGTCGCGCAGCTACTACTTCAATCAGCACGGCGAGGCGACGCTGCTCCGCCCCAACTCGACCCTCCGCACGCACCGTGCGGCGACCTCGTTCCCGCTCGACGACTACCGCTACGAATCACGGCCTCGGCGAAGCGATCCCGCGCGATCGGACTCGATCGACGCCGTGCCTCGATAGGCTGAGCGCGCAGCCCAGGAGCAGATCCCAGACGCGATCGCTCCGTGAGAGGAGCGACGATGAACTGGAAACGGGTCACCGGAGGCGTCGGATGCGCACTCCTGCTCTCCGTCTCGGTGCTGGGATGCGCGGAGGACGACGACACCGAGGCCACGCCCACGACCCTGCCGCCGGCCACCGCCACCGAACCGGGATCGGACCAGTCCGGCGTCGTGATGCCCGACTACGAGGGAACGTCGCTCCGGGACGCGCGGATCGGCCTCGAACAGCTGGGACTGAACCTTGACCGCGTGTCCACCATCAGATCCTGGGACGAAGTCGACGAGGAACGGCTCGACGCCGACCAGATGTCCGAGGAGGAAGCAGCGCAGGCGTTCGACTCGATGGTGACGGACGGCGGAGACGACAACGGAATCGTCGCGTTCACCCTGCCCGAGCCGCAGGAGACCGTACCGCCGGGTTCGGACGTGTGGGTGATCCTCGAACCTCGCTGAGCCTCCTGACCGGCGAATCACCTCGACACACCTGAGGTCCCGTGCGCGCCGTGTCGGCGGCCACGTCTCGGTAGAGTCGGCCGCACGACAGGGCGTCGCACGGCACTCGACGAACGAGGGTGAGATGAGCAATCAGTACGGGGACGATCCGACTCGCGCGTACGGGCGCGGTTACGACCCCCGATACGCCGACGGCGCCGGGTACCCCGGCCAGGGGCAACAGCCGTATCGCGGCGAACCGTATCCGCCGCAGGGGCCGCGGCGACCGCGCATCGAGACCGGGCCCTTCGCCGCGGGCATCGCCGCGACGGTGCTCGTCGCTGCGATCGCGGGCTGGGTCCTCACCGCGGTCCTGCAGGCTCTGTTCAACCGGTTCGAATGGGGCTCGGTGTGGGCGTACGGCCTCGTCGACCCGTGGACCGCGGCGATCACCGGCGGATTCGCGGCGCTGTGCTCGGGCCTGCTGATGTGGCTGCTCGCGCAGGGTGTCCCCTCGCCCGGCACGTTCTACACGTGGTCGGCGACGCTCGTCGTCATCGCGGTCGTCGTGCTTCCGTTCATCGCCGCGCAGACGTGGCCGGCCGCGATCGGCGCGGGCGTCGTGCACGGCTTCATCGGCGCCGTCGTCATCAGCCTCACGAAGGTGGTCGCCGCGCGCACCGTCCACGAGTGACACCGCCCTGCTCCGAAGGCCCTGCATCGCCACCGATGCGGGGCCTTCGTCGTCGCCACGGGTGGCGGACGTGGCTAACGCACGCTACATTTCTGTTCACTGAAGTTCATAGCGTTCATAAATGAACATACAGTCATCAGCTCGACGACACTCAGCGAGGAAGCCATGACACACATCGCCATCGCAGGCGCCGGGATCGGTGGCCTCACGGCCGCCGTCGCGCTCGGCCGCGCAGGTCACGACGTCACCGTCTACGAGCAGGCCCCCGAGTTCGCCCGGGTCGGCGCCGACATCAACCTCACCCCCAACGCGGTCTGCGGGCTCGACGGCATCGGCGCCGCGCTCCGCGAGTCCGCCGCGCAGCCCACTCACCGCATCAGCCGTACGTGGGACACCGGCGAGGAGACGTCACGGATCGCGCTGTCGGAGACCGCGCTCGACCGCTACGGCGCACCCCAGCTCACGATGCACCGGGCCGATCTCATGACGGCGCTCGAGAGCGCGGCCGTCGCCGAGCCCACCGTCGCGATCGAGTTCGGCGCCAAGGTGACGACGGTCGACCCCACGACCGCGACGATCGAGTTCGCCGACCACGCGGCTGCGAGCGCCGACGTCGTGATCGGCGCCGACGGCATCCACTCCGCGATCCGCACCGCATGCTTCGGTCCCGACGACCCCGACTTCACGGGCGTCGTCGCCTACCGGGCCGTCGTCCCCGCGGAACGGCTCGCCGGAGTCCCGAACCTCGGCGCCTTCACCAAGTGGTGGGGGCCGGACCCCGACACGCAGATCGTGACGTTCCCGCTCAACCGCGGCCGCGACATCTTCGTCTTCGCCACCACTCCCCGATCGACGTGGACCGCCGAATCGTGGACGATGCCCGGCGACCCCGACGAACTGCGGGCGCTCTACCGCGAGTTCCACCCCGAAGCCCGCGCCCTGCTCGACGGATGCGACACCGTCCTAGCCTCGGCGCTCTACGTCCGCGATCCGCTGCCGGCGTGGAGCATGGGAGCCGTCACGCTGCTCGGCGACGCGTGCCATCCGATGATGCCGTTCATGGCGCAGGGTGCCGGCCAGGCCGTCGAGGACGCCGTCGTCCTCGCGCGCTGCATCGACACCGTTCCCGGCATCCCCGCCGCACTCGCGACGTACGAGGCGGCCCGGCGCGAGCGGACCGCGCGTATCCAGGTGGGCTCACGAAACAACAACTGGCTCAAGGACTCCGGCAGTGGCGACTGGGTGTACGAGTACAACCCCTGGACCGTCCCGCTCGGCGACGCCGCTGTAGCCTCCCCCGCGTGACGGATACGCCCGCGAGCGCGACGGCGCGCGTCTTCCGCCTCCTCGACTACATCGCGGACGGCGGGGCGACGGCCAACTTCAGCGAACTCGCACGCGAGACCGGGATCAACCGCGTCACGGCGACGCGGCTGCTCGCGGAACTCGAGAGCCTCGACATCGTGACGAAGCGTCCCGGCGGCGGACACCGCCCGGGCCTGCGGCTGCTCACGCTGTCGGCGCTCACGCTCGGCGGCGAGGACCTCACGTCGGTCGGGCGTCGCGTGCTCGAGTCGCTGAGCAGCGAACTCGGACTCTCCGCGTATCTCGTGATCCTGGACGGCGGCCACGCGCGGTACCTCCTGCGGTCCATCCCGGATCGTCCGCTCGTCAGCAACATCTCGGTCGGCAGCCGCGTCCCCGCGCACCTCACGGTGCCGGGGCGCGTCCTGCTCGCCGCACTCGACGACGCCGCGCTGCGGAACGTGCTCGGCGACGAGCCGTTCACCGCCGCGACGACTGCGAGCCCCACGACGTACGCCGCCCTCGCTCCCCTGCTCGACGCCGCGCGCTCCGAGCCCGTCACGTGGTCGCAGCAGGGCTACGAACAAGGCATCGACGCGTGCGCTGCCGCCGTGCCCGGCCCCGGCGGTGTCCCCGTTGCGGCGATCAGCGTCGCCGGCCCGTCCACGCTGTTCCACGAGTCCGATCTGCGCGACCGCACGGGCCGCGCGGTGCACTCGGCCGCAGCAGCACTCGCCGCGGTCGTGCGCCCCGGAGAGCCCCCGCTGTAGCTGCCTGTCGTGCAGCCGCACGTGAACGGAGTCGGATTTCTGTTTTTCCTACTGTTCCGTCCTGGCCGGACTATTTCTCACTATCACGCTGCCGAATCTTCCCCCGGACCGATGCCCGGCGCATAGGTTGGACACGAACGTGCCGGGTACCCCACGATCGGAGGTTCGTCATGGACTGGGAATCGATCGGAGCAGGCGTCGGCTACGGCGTCGTCGCCATCACCGTGATCGTCGTGACGGCCCTCGTCGTCACCCTGTTCGTCGTCTCCATCGGCGGCGACTACCACGGTCCCACCGAGGTCGACCCGTACCGCCGCGACGACGACCCCCGACTCCCCCGCATCGACGAGTGAGCCGGCACGGCGTCCCGAGCCGGCCATCGCACGAGAGCATCCCACCGACCGAGGAGCCTTCATGACCGCCGAGTTGCACGGGAACGAGCCGAGTGGGGACGAGCCGCAGCGCAGCGGCACGCAGCCCACGCACCGGCCGCGCGTCGTCGTCGTCGGATCGGGATTCGGCGGGCTTTTCACGACGCAGGCCCTCGAGAAGGCCGACGTCGACGTCACCATGATCGCCAGGACGACGCACCACCTGTTCCAGCCGCTGCTCTACCAGGTCGCGACGGGCATCCTCTCGGTCGGCGACATCGCGCCCGCGAACCGTCTCGTGCTGCGCAAGCAGAAGAACGCGACCGTCCTGCTCGGCGACGTCACGAACATCGACGTCACGGCCCGCACCGTCACCTCGAACGTGCTGGGCCGCGAGACCGTGACGCCGTACGACTGGCTCGTCGTCGCGGCAGGATCGGGGCAGTCGTACTTCGGCAACGACCAGTTCGCCGAGTTCGCTCCCGGTATGAAGACCATCGACGACGCCCTCGAACTGCGTGGCCGCATTCTCGGCGCGTTCGAGCTCGCCGAACTCACCACCGACCCGGACGAGCGCCGACGGCTGCTCACGTTCGTGGTGGTCGGTGCCGGACCGACGGGCGTCGAGCTCGCCGGGCAGATCGCCGAGCTCGCACACCGGACACTGCGCGGCGCGTTCCGGCATATCGACCCGCGCGAGGCGCACGTGATCGTCCTCGACGGCGCCGATGCCGTCCTGCCTGTGTACGGCGGAAAGCTCAGCCGCACCGCGCGATCCGACCTCGAGAAGCTCGGGATCGAGGTCCAGCTCGGGGCGCTCGTCGTCGACGTCGACAGCACGGGACTCGTCGTGAAGGACAAGGACGGGACGGAGCGCCGGATCGAGGCACGGACCAAGGTGTGGTCGGCGGGCGTGCAGGCGAGCCCGCTCGGCCGCGTCATCGCCGACCAGACCGACGCCGAGGTCGACCGCGCGGGCCGGCTGCTCGTGAACCCGGACCTCACCGTGCCCGGTCACCCCGAGGTCTTCGTCGTCGGCGACATGATGTCGCTCGACAAGCTCCCCGGTCTCGCGCAGGTGGCGATGCAGGGCGGCCGCTACGCCGCGAAGCAGATCGTCGCGGGCACGCGCGGCGAATCACCCGCAGCGCGACCGCCGTTCAAGTACTTCGACAAGGGCAGCATGGCGACGATCTCGCGGTTCAACGCCGTCGCACAGGTCGGCAAGCTCGAGATCACCGGGTTCATCGGCTGGATCGCGTGGCTGTTCATCCACCTGATGTACCTCGTCGGCTTCCGCAATCGGCTGTCGACGCTCATCTCGTGGACGGTGACCTTCCTCGGCCGCAGCCGCGCGCAGATGGCGTCGACGGAGCAGCAGGTGTTCGCGAGACTCGCGATCGACAGAGCGGCGCGCGACTCGCAGAATCTCGACGCTGAATCACATGCGCAGGACGGTAGGCCACGCGCAGCCGGCTGAGCCGAGGCCGTCAGCTGTTGCCGAGGGCGGCCGTGTCGACGATGTTCGCGAGCCGAACCTGTCCCTTCGCGACCAGCCGCTCGGTCTCGTCGGTGATGCGCACCTCCCACAGCTGCTGGCTGCGTCCGCGATGGATCGGCAGCCCCTCGGCGACGAGCCGTCCTTCACGGACTGCGCGCAGGAAGTCGGTGTTGTTGTTGACGCCGACGACGTGCCCCTTGCCCGCGAACCACACCGAACCGGCGACGCTCGCGACCGATTCGACGACCGAGCAGTAGACACCGCCGTGCTGGATTCCCGCCGGCTGATGGAGGGTGGGAACGACCTCCCACGTTGCGCGCACGCGGTCGGGCGTCACCTCGAGGTACTCGAGGCCGATCGCGGCGTCGAAGCCGCGCCCCAGCCGGCCCATGTGCTCGGCGATCTCGTCCTGGCTCGGCGCCGCGGAATCGCGCGTGTCACCTCGGGTCTCGGCCATCGTTCACCGTTCCTTCCCTGGGCCCCGTGATGGCGGCATCTGGACGTGCTGTGTACTCCGTCGTTACTACACCACCGCGCTTGCGCCTCGGCGTCTCCCCCGTGCCCGTGTGGGGCGGAGACGAGAGTGGGCCCCCACGACGCGCGTGTCGTGGGGGCCCACCGGGCATGGACCGGGAGTCGCTGCAGCCCTCAGGACTCCGTGTGGCCGGTCCGGACGATCGTGTCGCCTGACGTGTGACGAACAACCGAGATCGACTATAGGCAAGGCTTGCCTAACTATCAAGAGCTACACGAATGCCGTGCGCTCGCGCCGCAGGCTCAGCGATGCGCGGCGTGCACGCCCCCCGCTGCGCCGCGACGTCCGATACGGATGCACGCGTCGGCGCACCGGGACGCCCGCTGCCGTGAACGCGTCGAGCAGCAACTGGCCGCGGCGGTGCCCGGTCGACTCCCCTCCCCCGGCGAGCAACGGCACGCAGCCGGCCGCACCGAGGATCGACTGGCCCACCGAGCTCCAGAAGCGCGCGGGATCGACGGGCGCACAGGCCGTCACGGCCGTGAGCGTGGCGGTGAGCGACGACAGGCACCGATGCGCCGTCCACACCGCGAGCGCACGCTCGCACGGCAGGGTGACCGTTCCCGGCATGCCCGCGGCCGGGTCGTCGGGCAGCACCCGCACGACCTCGTCGAGCACGCCCGCCCAGTCGGCACCCTCGTCGTTGTCCATGTGGATCCACAGGTTCTCGACGCCCGGATCCCACGCGCGGCCCTCGAGGACGATCAGTGCGGCGACCCGGCCCACGACGGCGTGGATGAGCGAGTCCGCGACCTGCAGCGCCGCCGCCTCCGGATCGGGCAGATCGAGCAGCACGCGCCGGTACATGCGGCCGACGCGGTCGTTGCCGGGAGCGTCCGCGAGCGCCCACCATCGCCGTTTCCCCTCGTCCATCATCGCCGCGACCGCGTACATGCGCGGGTACTCGGGGTTGAGATCGCGCAGTCGATCGCGGGACGACTCGAGCGGCGACGCGAAGGCGGCGAGCGAGGTGGGAGCGACGAGCATCGTGGTCACGAGGCACTCCGTTCACTGGTTCTCGAAAAGCGGTCAGGGGCTCGAAAGCGCTGCCGCCGCGGCCGTTCGGGTGGACACCCGGCATGCGGCACGCGGCGATCGCGTCTCGATGTGAACGAAGCTTAGGCTAGCCTCACAACAATTGAACACCGGCCCGTGCGGTGATTCACGTCACGGCAGGACCCGCACCGGCGGACTGGGTAAGGTTTCCGTAACCTAAGCATCGAGTGAACCGGCAGTCCCCGAGGAGCACGACATCTTGTCCGAGAGCACCACGTGACCGCGCACGGCCTCGCCGACGGCTCGACCAGCCGTCTCTCCGAGCGCCGCGCCGGATACGACGACATCCCCGAGGGCCCCGCCCCCATGCGGTCGCGCGCGCTCGCCTGGACCGTCGACGCCGGACTCACCGCAGCACCCGTCGTCCTCGGATGGCTCGTGGTGGACTCGCTGCGTGACGCCAACGGCGGCGGCCAGGCCGACCGCTGGATCTTCGGCGCCGTCGCCCTCGTAACGGCCGTCGCCCTCGCGGTCTGGAATCTCGGGCTGCGCGTCGGCGGCACCGGGCAGAGCACCGGAATGCGGTGGGCGGGGGTCCTCGCCCGCGACACCGGCACCCTTGGGCCGATCGGCCGCGACCGGGCTCTGCTGCGCGCGCTGCGCCGCGACGGAATCGAGGTCGTGCGGGAGAAGACCGCGCGCGCCGAGGGATTCACGCCCCACGAGCCCGACGGCGCACCCGCCGCGGTGCGGCGCCGACGCCTCCTCGGCCTACTCGCGCTCCTCGCGATTCTCGTGTTCGCCGTCGTCGCGAGCGTCGCTATCGGTGCGCGTCCGCTGACCATCGCCGAGGTCGCACACGGCGTGTTCGCCGCGGACGGGTCGCAGACCGACGTCATCGTGCAGACGCTGCGCGGACCGCGCACGCTCCTCGCGCTCGTCGTCGGCGCCGCGCTCGGCGTCGCGGGTGCGCTCATCCAGGGCTTCACACGCAACCCGCTCGCGGACGCCGGTCTGCTCGGCCTCAACGCAGGTGCGGCGTTCCTCGTCGTGCTGTCGATGTACCTGTTCTCGTTCACCGCACCGAGCCAGTACCTGTGGTTCGCGTTCGCGGGTGCGTTCTTCGCGAGCATCGTCGTGTTCGGACTGTCCTCGATCGGAGGTGGCGGCGGCAGCCCGCTCGGCCTGGCCCTCGCCGGGGCCGCCGTCGCCTTCTCGCTGCAGGCGCTCACCCAGGCGATCATCGTGCTCGACCAGAACAGCCTCGACTCCTACCGTTTCTGGGTCGTCGGCTCGGTCGCCGGCCGCGGCCTCGACATCTTCTGGACCGTTCTTCCGTTCATCGTCGTCGGCCTTCTGCTCGCGCTCGCGGGAACGCCGGGGCTGAACCTGCTCGGCCTCGGCGACGACGTCGCCCGCTCGCTCGGCTCGAACATCGTCTTCAGCCGCATCGTCGGGGTCGTCGCGATCACCCTGCTCACGGGCGCGGCCACGGCGGCGTGCGGACCGATCGCGTTCATCGGCCTCGTCGTCCCGCACATCGCCCGCGCGATCACCGGGCCCGACTACCGGTGGCTCGTCCCCTACTCGGCGCTGCTGGGCTCCGCGCTGTTGCTCGTCGCCGACGTCCTCGGCCGCGTTCTCGTCCGGCCCGGTGAACTCCAGGTCGGCATCGTGCTCGCCCTGATCGGCGGCCCCTTCTTCGTCGCGCTGGTGCGGCGCCGGAAGCTGGTGTCGCTGTGACGACGACACCGAACACGACCATCGGCGCAGGCGCCACGACGCATGGCGCCGCACTGCCCGCGCCGGGCGGGCACACGCGGCTCCCCCGGCGGGCGCTGCGCGTCGGCCCGCTCTCGGTCGTGCTGCGGCCGCTCGCGATCGGCGTCAACCTCGCGCTGCTCGCCGCGCTCGTCGTCCTGTTCTGCCTCGAGATCGGACTCGGCGACTATCCGATGTCGATCCCCGAGGTCCTCGCCGTCCTCGCGGGCGGGGGAACCCGGGCGCAGCAGTTCATCGTGCACGACCTGCGGTTGCCGCGTGCGCTCACGGCGCTGCTCATCGGCGTCGCGCTCGCGATCGCGGGTGCGCTCACCCAGTCGGTCTCGCGCAATCCGCTCGCCAGCCCGGACATTCTCGGCATCACCGCCGGTGCGAGCGCCGCTGCGGTCGCGCTGCTCGTCCTCGGTGGCGGCGGCGCCTTCGTCGGTGCCCTCGCGATGCTCGGCCTCCCCCTCGCCGCACTCGCCGGTGCCCTCGCGACGGGCGCCGCGATCTATCTGCTCTCGTGGCGCCGCGGCGTCGAGGGCTATCGCTTGATCCTCGTCGGTATCGGGATCAACGCGATGCTCGTGGCCGTCACCGGCTGGGTCATGGTCTCGGGCGACATCAACGACGTCTCCCGCGCGCAGGTGTGGCTCAACGGCTCCGTCGCGAGCGCGAACTGGTCGGCGGTGTGGCCGCTCGCCGTGGCGGTCGCCGTGCTCGGCGCGATCGCCCTCGCCGGCACCTTCACGCTCGGCGTCCTCCGGCTCGGCGACGAGAACGCCGCGTCGCTCGGCATCCGGCTCCAGGCCGCGCAGGGCGCGATGCTCCTCGTCGCCGTCGTGCTTGCCGCCGTCGCGACCGCGGCGGCCGGGCCCGTCGGATTCGTCGCGCTCGCCGCCCCGCAGATCGCCGTCCGGCTCACCCGCGCGTCGGGGCCGCCCGTCGTCGCGTCCGCCCTCACCGGCGCGGTCCTCGTCGTGGGCGCCGACCTGATCGCGCGCACCGTGCTGCCGGTCGAGTTGCCCGTCGGCATCGTGACGTCCGCCCTCGGCGGCCCGTTCCTGCTCTATCTCCTCGTCCGCAACAATCGAAAGGTGACGGCATGAGTGCACCCACACGGCCGGACGCAGAAGTCTCCAGCGCGCACACCCTGCGCGCCGACGCCCTGCGACTCGGTTACGGCGACCGCGTCGTCATCGACCGGCTCGATCTCACGGTGCGGACCGGCGTCGTCACCACGATCATCGGCCCCAACGGCTGCGGCAAGTCGACCCTGCTGCGCGCACTCGGCCGGCTCTCGAAGCCGCGCTCGGGGTCGGTCCTGCTCGACGGCAAGGCGATCGGGACGATGAAGACCAAGGAGGTCGCGCGCGTCCTCGGAATGCTGCCGCAGGCGCCGATCGCGCCCGACGGCATCCTCGTCGCCGACCTCGTGGCACGCGGGCGCCACCCGCACCAGTCGTGGCTGCGGCAGTGGTCGTCCGACGACGAGACCGAGGTGACGGCGGCGCTCGAGCTCACCGGCATCGCCGACCTCGCGGACCGCCGTGTCGACGAGCTCTCCGGCGGGCAGCGGCAGCGCGCGTGGATCTCGATGGCGCTCGCGCAGGGCACCGACATCCTGCTTCTCGACGAGCCGACGACGTACCTGGATCTCGCGCACTCGATGGAGGTCCTCGACCTCGTCGACCGGCTCCACGAGGAGTACGGCCGCACCGTCGTCATGGTGCTGCACGATCTCAATCTCGCGGTCCGCTACAGCGACGAACTCGTCGTCATGAAGGAGGGCGCGATCGTCGCGTCGGGTCCGCCGTCCGAGGTCGTCACCGCGGAACTGCTCCGCGACGTCTTCGGCCTGGAGGCGACCGTGATCGACGATCCGGTGTCCGACCGCCCGCTCGTCGTCCCCGTCGGGACGCGGCACGTCTACGGCTCGGTCGGCGGACCCGTCCGGTCAGCGCCTGCCACCGACGACCGACCTCACCAGCCGTAGTCCCTGGCCGAACGACATGTCCGGCAGGTACGCGCGGCCCACGGCGTTGCCGATGCTCGGCAACGCCGCCGGGTCCGGGTACGCGAGGTACAGCGACTCGTAGCGGGGCTTGAACTTCGCCTTGAACGCGAGCAGCGACCGGAACCCGTAGACGGGTTCGAGGGTCCGGCCGAGCAGATCGAGGACGCCGCCGAGCACCGACGTGAGCGCGCCCGAGTCCGCGCCGCGCTCCGCGTCCGGCTCGTCCTCGATCTTGGCGAGCGGTGCACCCGACAGGCTCACGAACTCGTACCCCTCGCGTTCGAGGTCGAGCGCCGCCGACGCGATGAGGAACTCCATCGCGGGACGGAAGCCGTCGGCGCGGCGCCGCATGAAGTCGAGCGTCCATCCCACGATCTCGCCGTCGCGGTACACCGGCAGCCACGAGGTGACGCCGTGGACGGTGCGGTCGGCGTCGACGGCGAGCAGGCACCGCACCTGCGGGTCGTCGATCTCGTCGATACCGCCGAGCGTGAACCCCATCTCGGGCATGTCCTTGTCGGCGACCCATTCCTCCGAGATCGCGGTGATCTGGTCGGTGAGCGCGAGCGGCGCCGACGGGAAACGGACCCACTCGGCCGCGATGCCCTGTTTGCGCGCCTTGTTCAGCGCCGTCCTGATGTCCTGGAAGCGCTTGCCGGTGAACGCGATCGACCCGAGATCGAGGACCGTCTCCTCCGCGACCCGGATCGCACCCCACCCGAGGCCCGCTGCGGCGGCGCGCGTCTCCTCGGTGACCGAGTAGAAGCACGGCGTCCATCCGTTCGCCGCGGCGAACTCCGCGAAATGCACGATCGACGACCGCAGGCGGTCGGGTGGCCCGACAGGATCGCCTGTCGTGAGGGCGACGCCGCCGATCACGCGGTACGCGACGTAGGAGCGGCCGTCGGGGCCGAACCAGTAGCTGTTGCCGTCCCAGGTCGTCATCCACGCCAGCGGGCTGCCGGTCGAGGAGCTCAGCAGCTCGCGGGCGCGCTGCGAGTCGGTGTCGCTGCCCGCGGCCGGCGACAGGAACGTCGCGAGGACCAGCACGCAGGCGAGGACCCAGAACACGACGCCGGTCCACTCGTAGAGGAACGTCGCGACGACCGACACCGGCAGCACCGACGGATCGAGCCACTGCAGATAGACGGGTGGCACGAACTGCTCGAAGACGTGGCCGAGCAGCGTCGCGGCACCCGGCGGCCGGTCGAAGCCGTCGCGGTCCAGAAGCGCCCCGAGCACGTACACCGAGGCGAGGGCGAGCGCCACGAGCGCGATCCGCGTCCAGAACCGCCGGTAGGTGCCGCGCGGCGCACGGACGTCGAACCAGCGCCGGGTGGAGAGCAGGATGGCGAGGACGACGGCGGGCACCAGGAACGGGGCGAAGGTGCGGTAGAGGTTCGGATCGTCGAGCCCGTAGAACAGCGTCGAGCGGTCGGTCGCGGACACGTAGCGGACGAGGTAGTTGCCCAGGGAGGCCGCCAGCAGCACCAGTTGCGCGACGGCGGTGGCCCACCACGCGAAGCGCCTGCCGCGGCGCAGCCCGTCGGCGAGCGCGACGACGAACAACGGCGGAAGGATCGACAGCAGCGTCGGGCCGATCCCCGAGAACCGAAGCTCGAGCAACCCGCGACGGCAGTCCGGATCGGTCGCCGACGCCACGCACAACTCGCGCACCTCGGGCGCCGTCCACATCGTGCTGCGCACCATCTCGCTCAGCACGGCCAGCGGCCCGACGGCATCCGGCGAGAGCGCGGCGACGACCGGCCCGAGTGCGCCCGCCGCAACGACGATCGCGACGAGCACCCGGCCCTCGCGCCGCGTGCCCGAGATCCGCGGCCCGCGCGCGGAACGGCCCACGAGCCACACGCCCACCACGAGCCCGACGACGGCCGCGAGCACCCGGAAGACGTCCTGCAGTTGCCCGCCGAACAGCGCGAGCGTGAGCGTGAACGCGAGGACGGCGACCCGGATCCGGCGCCGCCACAGGGTTCCCATGTGCGCGGTGGCCGCCATGAGCGCACCGAGGATCCACGGCCCGGGGCCGATGGCGACGCCGAGGTGCAGCCGGAACCCCCAGCTCTCGTCGAGCAGCCGCATCGCGCCGGCGAACCCGAGCGTGAGCAGGGCGCCGAGCACCTGGGACACGAGTGCTGCGACCGCGAACCTGCCCGACCCGATCCGGCGTTCGACGGGAACCGCGACGGCGAGCACGAGAATCGTCGCCACGACGTACGCGAGCAGCCCGTGCGCCCACAGCCCCGACGTGACGACCACCCACAGGTGCCCGTGTTCGACCGGGCCGACACCGAGCCCGACGCGCGGTGCGAGCCAGTGCGACGGGCCGTGCAGGACCGACCCGGAGACGACGGCCGCCACCCAGAGGGCGACGAGGAACGCGAGCGAGACCGGTGCGCGCCCCAGCGCCGCGACGACACGTCGCGCGCGGACGGTGACCTGCGCCAACGCCGCCGGGACCGCGTCCGGAATCGCCTCGTCGCGAGGACGATCGCCCTTCGTTCCTGCGCTCACGGCGCGAGCGTAGTACGCGCGCAGGCATGTCGCGGGAAAGAAGCACACGAGAAACGGGCCTTCGCGGGCCGCCTATGCGGGCGAAGTGGAGTCCGACGTGACGATTACCACAAGACGACCTGGGCTTTTACTACCAGGGGTAGTACGACGCAGGCCGCAGACGTACGTAGAATCGCTGCATGGCTGGACTAGGCGAACTCGAACGTGCGGTGATGGACCATCTCTGGGAGTCCTCGGAGCCCCAGACGGTGCGGCAGGTGCACGAGGCACTCTCGGCGCGCCGCGAACTCGCGTACACGACCGTCATGACGGTGCTGCAGCGACTCGCGAAGAAGGACCTCGTCGTCCAGCGTCGCGACGACCGCGCGCACCGGTACCTCCCCGTGCACCGCCGCGAGGAACTCGTCGCGAGTCTCATGGTCGACGCACTGCAGCAGGCGGACCGTTCGGGCTCGCGGCAGGCGGCCCTCGTCCACTTCGTCGAGCAGGTCGGTGCCGACGAGGCCGCGGCCCTGCGCGAGGCGCTCGCGGCCCTCGAGACCCGCGAAACGTCGCGGCCCTCGATCCGTGCCGTGCCCGACGGCGATCCGTCTCGACGCGTGAGCTGACCTACTCGTCCACTCGGCCCGACCGTCTCGTCGCCACAGCGGGACGCTCGTGCATGATGGGGGTGCCATGAACACGACTGCGTTGGTCTTCGGACTGCTCGCGCTGCTGCTCGCCGGCCCCGTTCCCGCGCTGCTGGCACGCGCGTCCTGGCCGCACCGCACACCGCGGGCGGCCCTCGTGTTGTGGCAGGCCGTCGCACTGGCCGCCGTGCTCTCCGCGTTCAGCGCCGGGCTCGCGATCGCCAGCCAGCTCCTCGTTCCCGGTCCCGACGGCCGCCCGACCACAGCGCCGCTCGCCGAGATCGACGCACTCGGCCTCCCCCTGTGGATCACCTACGTCACCGTCTTCGCGCTGACCCTGCTCATCGGTGCGCGGCTGATGTTCTCGATCGTCCGCGTCGGGGTGCGCACGCGCCGCCGCCGCGCCCGCCACCGCACCCTCGTCGACATCCTCGATCGCTGCGACACGAGCGAGATCACCGATCACACCCACGCGGCCGAGGTACTCGCCCACACGCCGGATCTGCGGGTGCTCGATCTCGCCGATCCCATCGCCTACTGCCTGCCGGGGCTCCGGCAGCGCGTCGTCCTCAGCCAGGGCACGCTCGCGAACCTCTCGCACGACGAACTGCGCGCGATCCTCACTCACGAGCGCTCCCATCTGCGTGCCCGCCACGATCTCGTCCTCGAGGCGTTCACCGCCGTGAACGACGCCTTCCCCCGCTTCGTCCGCAGCCGCTCCGCGCTCGGCGCCGTCCAGATGCTCGTCGAGATGCTCGCGGACGATCAGGCCGTCCGCGCGACGGGTCCCACCCACCTCGCGCGGGCCCTCGTCACGTGCTCGTCGGCGGCGGCGCCGCGCGGCGCGATGGCCGCGGGCGGACCGACCACGCTGCTGCGCATCCAGCGACTGGCGGGCGCCGAACGCGACACCCGTGCCCTCTCGCTCGCGGCGTACGCGGCATCGGCCGCGATCCTCGTCGTCCCCACGATCGCCGTCGCCGTTCCGTGGCTCACCGAACTCGGCCGGCTGTTCCGCGCCGGCGGACTCTGACGCCCACTCCCGCGAATCCCCGGCCACCACGCGCGTGAAGCGCGCGGTGGCCGTGTGCCATGCTCCCCGAGAGAGTTTCGCGGCTCGCCGCACGCCGTGGCGCGCCGCACGCGGCATTTTCGGCAACGTTTCACCTGGCATACTCCGAGAGGGAAAGCTGTAGGAATGAGCAACGAGACACCCCAGAATCACGGCGGACAGCAGCGTCTCGCGCAGATCGGCGTCACCGGTCTCGCCGTCATGGGATCGAACATCGCCCGCAACTTCGCGCGCAACGGCTACACCGTCGCCCTGCACAATCGCTCGATCGGCAAGACCGATGCACTGCTCGATCAGCACGGTGGCGACGGCGATTTCGTCCGCACCGAATCGATCTCCGAGTTCGTCGGGGCCCTCGAGAAGCCGCGCCGCGTCCTGATCATGGTGAAGGCCGGCGACGCCACCGATCAGGTGATCGACGAGCTCGCGGCCGTCATGGACGAGGGCGACATCATCATCGACGGCGGCAACGCCCTGTACACCGACACGATGCGGCGCGAGGCGGCGATGGCCCAGCGCGGCCTCAACTTCGTCGGTGCAGGAATCTCGGGCGGCGAGGAGGGCGCGCTCAACGGTCCGTCGATCATGCCCGGTGGACCCGCCGTCTCGTACGAGTCGCTCGGTCCGATGCTCGAGAAGATCTCGGCGCACGTCGACGGCACACCGTGCTGCACCCACGTCGGACCCAACGGTGCCGGCCACTTCGTCAAGATGGTCCACAACGGCATCGAGTACGCCGACATGCAGCTCATCGGCGAGGCCTACAACCTGCTGCGCAACACGCTCGGGCTCGGCACCGACCGCATCGCGGACATCTTCGCGGAGTGGAACGGCGGCGAGCTCGAGAGCTACCTCATCGAGATCACCGCGGAAGTTCTGCGCCAGAAGGACGCCGCCGGCACACCGCTCGTCGACGTCATCGTCGATGCGGCCGAGCAGAAGGGCACCGGCCGGTGGACGGTGAAGTCGGCGCTCGATCTCGGTGTCCCCGTGACCGGCATCGCCGAGGCCGTGTTCGCGCGGGCCCTGTCGGGTCATCGCGAGCAGCGCGCGGCGGCGCGGGGCCTCGAGTCCGGCACCCTCGCGGCGCCGCCGACCGACGTCGACCAGTTCACCGAGGACATCCGGCGCGCGCTCTACGCGTCGAAGATCGTCGCGTACGCGCAGGGCTTCGATCAGATCCGCGCGGGCAGCGTCGAATACGACTGGAACATCGCGCCCGGCGACATGGCGACGATCTGGCGCGGTGGCTGCATCATCCGCGCGCGGTTCCTCAACCGCATCAAGGAGGCCTACGAGCGGAACCCGGAGCTGACGACGCTCGTCGTCGAGCCCTACTTCCGCGACGCGATCGCCGACGGCATCGACAGCTGGCGCCGGGTGGTCTCCGTCGCGACGACACTCGGCGTCCCCGTCCCCGCGTTCGCGTCGTCGCTGTCGTACTACGACGGACTGCGCGCGGACCGGCTCCCCGCAGCGCTGACGCAGGCTCAGCGCGACTACTTCGGCGCCCACACCTACGAGCGCGTCGACGCCGAGCCGGGCGCGAAGTTCCACACGCTCTGGAGCGGCGACCGCAGCGAAGTCCGGGCCTGACGGACCCCGCCGTGCTGTCGGTCGCGTGCGCCGTCGTCGCCGCGCTGCTGTTCGCGATCGCCTCGGTCGCCCAGCAGCGCGAGGCGGCGAGCGCCGCGGCCGCGTCGGGCGAAGCGAACCTGCTGCGGACGCTGATCCGCAGCCCGCGGTGGTGGGCGGGTCTCGCCGGTGACGGCGGCGGCTATCTGTTCCAGGCCGCCGCCCTCGCGTTCGGGTCGGTTCTCGTCGTGCAGCCGCTGCTCACCGCCTCCCTGCTGTTCGCGTTGCCGCTGTCGGCGTGGTTCGCGCGCACGCCCGTCGGCCGGACGGCGTGGCTGCTCGCGGGCACCCTCGCCGTCGCGCTCGCGGTGTTCCTCGTCGTCGGTGATCCGACCGAACAGCAACGCGATCCGGGCTTTCCGCAGTGGGCGCCCGCGCTCGCCGTCGTCGGCGTCGTGGTCGTCGCGGCCTGCGCCGCGGGCCTGGCCCCGCTCGCGCCCCGTGTGCGGGCACTCGGCTTCGGCGTCGCGTGCGGCACCCTCTACGGCGTCGCGGCGGCCCTGACGAAGCACGTCGTCGACCAGTTCGAGCACGGCGTGTTCTCGGCGCTCACCGGATGGCAGACGTGGCTGCTCGTCGGGTGCGGAGCGGCCGGGGTCTACCTGCAGCAGCGCGCTTTCGCCGCAGGGCCGCTCACCGCGTCGCTGCCCGCCCTCACCATCGCCGAACCCCTCGCCGCGGTCTTCCTCGGCGTGACCGTGCTCGGCGAGCACCTGCACACCGGAACGGCGGGCACCGTGGTCGTCGCGATCGCGATCGTCGTCATGATCGTCGCGACGGTGGCCCTCTCACGAGCCCGCGCGGAGGTGAGCGTCGGCACACCCCCGGCGGCCCCGGTATCGTAGGGACACGTGCAATTCCTCGACGGCCACGCGCCCGCCCACGACCTGACCTACGACGACGTGTTCATGGTCCCCCAGCACACCGAGGTGACCTCGCGTTTCGACGTCGATCTCGCCACCGTCGACGGCTCGGGCACCACCATTCCGCTCGTCGTCGCCAACATGACCGCCGTCGCCGGCCGCCGCATGGCCGAAACGGTCGCGCGCCGCGGCGGACTCGTCGTGCTCCCGCAGGATCTGCCGGGCGACGCCGTCGCCGACACCGTCTCGTTCGTCAAGAGCCGTCACCTCGTCGCCGACTCCCCCGTCGTGCTCGGACCCGACGCCGCCGTGTCCGACGCGCTCGCGCTCGTCTCCAAGCGTGCCCACGGCGCCGTCGTGGTCGTCGACGACGGCCGCGCCGTCGGTCTCGTCACCGAGGCGGCGTGCGCCGACGTCGACCGGTTCACGCGGCTGCGCGCCGTCATGATCACCCACTTCGTCACCGCCCGCGTCGACACGTCGCCGCGCGACGTCTTCGATCTGCTCGACGCCGCCCACGAGGACGTCGCCGTCCTCACCGATCACGACGGCGCCCTCGCGGGGGTGCTCACCCGCACCGGCGCGCTGCGCGCCGAGCTGTACCGGCCCGCCGTGGACGCGCAGTCGCGGCTGCGGGTCGCGGCCGCGGTCGGGGTCAACGGCGACGTCGCCGCGAAGGCGAAGGAACTCGTCGACGCCGGCGTCGACACCCTCGTCCTCGACACCGCGCACGGCCACCAGCAGAAGATGATCGACGCCCTCACCCTCGTGCGGGGACTCGATCTCGGCGTCCCGCTCGTCGCGGGCAACGTGGTCTCCGCAGCGGGCACCCGCGATCTCGTCGCCGCGGGCGCCGACATCGTCAAGGTCGGCGTGGGCCCCGGCGCGATGTGCACGACCCGCATGATGACCGGTGTCGGACGGCCGCAGTTCTCGGCGGTGTACGAGTGCGCACAGGAGGCGCGCGCGTTCGGCGCCCACGTGTGGGCCGACGGCGGCGTGCGTCACCCGCGCGACGTCGCCCTCGCGCTGGCGGCGGGCGCGTCGAACGTCATGATCGGCTCGTGGTTCGCCGGCACCTACGAGTCACCGGGCGACCTGCTCCACGACCGCTCCGGCGCCGCGTACAAGGAGAGCTTCGGCATGGCGTCCAAGCGCGCCGTCGCCGCCAGGACGAGCACCGACACCGCCTTCGACCGCGCCCGCAAGGGATTGTTCGAGGAGGGCATCTCGTCGTCGCGGATGCGGCTCGACCCCGAGCGTCCCGGCGTCGAGGACCTCATCGACCACATCTGCTCCGGCGTCCGCAGCACGTGCACCTACGCGGGTGCCCGCACGATCCCCGAACTGCACGAACGGGCGATCGTCGGCATCCAGTCGGCCGCCGGATTCGCGGAGGGCCGGCCGCTGCCGACGGGATGGTGACGCTCCGATGACCGACGGGGAGGCGGCACAGGCGACGGCGGCACACGTCGTGCTGGACCGGGAGGAGTGGACGGCGCGACGCGACGCCCACGACGCCCGCGCCGCTCGATACACCGAGCCGCACGTGGCGCGGCGCGCCGCCGGAATCCGCCACCCAATCGAGGACTTCCTGTTCACCTACTACAGCAACTCGCCGGGCCGGTTGCGCCGGTGGCACCCCGGCCACGGCGTGGCCCTCGCCGACGCCGACGAGTACGCGGAGCGCAGCGGGTACGGGAGGGCCGGCGGCGGCCTGGTCGCCGTCACCGACGCGACGTTGCGCAAGCGGCTCGATGCCGTGCGGTTCGTCGCCGATCTGCTCGCCGCGACGGCGTCACGTCCCGCCGTGCTCGGGTGCTTCGGGCTGCACGAGTGGGCGATGGTCTACCGCGCGGGCGTCGGGACGAATCCCGACGTCCGTCACGAGCAGGTGCCGCTGCGCCTCTCGCGCGCCGACACCGACGCCGTCGTCGAGTCGCTGCCGTTGCGCTGCACGCATTTCGACGCGTTCCGTTTCTTCACTCCCGACGCGGCGCCACGCAACGAGCGCACGCTCGTGCGCGAGGACCAGCTCGCCTCGGAGCAGCCGGGCTGCCTGCACGCCGGGATGGACCTCTACAAGTGGGCGTACAAACTCGTGCCGCTGGTCGACTCCGAACTCGTGATGGACTGCTTCGAGCATGCGCTTGCGACGCGCGAACTCGACATGGCGGCGAGCCCCTACGATCTGCGCGAGTACGGCCGCGACCCGGTGCGCATCGAGGAGCCCGCGGGCCGCGCGGAGTACGTGCGGCGGCAACAGGAGCTCGCGCGCGACGCGAGCGTCCTGCGGGAGAGGCTGGGTCAGCGCTGCGCGACGCTGCTCGGTGCGGCGGAGCGTCGCGAGTGCTCGATCACGGCGACCGACAGCAGCGTCTGAGCGCCGATGTAGGTCGCCATGATCCACAACCCCGTCGCGGGCGGGGTGAACCACACCGCGAACGCGTCGAGCGCGATCATCGCGTCCGAGACGAAGAACAGCGCGCCGCCCACGGCACCGGCCCTGCCGAGACCTGTCGCGAGCACCGCCATCGTCGCGAGGACCACGCCGTACACGAGCGCCGGGACGAGCAGCGAGCCCGCGCCCGCGGCACATCCGGCGACGAGCGCGACGACCGCGGCGCCGTATCCCGCGACGACGCCGGGGGCGCGGCGCAGCACCGACTCGTGCCGATACGGCGTGAACCCGGCGATGTAGGCCAGCTGCGCGAGCAGGAAGAACCCGATCATCGTGAGGAACGCGGTGTCGCCGCTCGCGAAATCGGGGGCGACGTCGCCGAGCCACGACAGCGCGAGCCCCGCGAGCATCCACCGCACGAGCCGGGTGCGGCCTCCGGTCTCGGCCGCGACCATCGCCGCCAGCGCGGGCATGAGCAGCCACTGCGACGCCTCGGCGACCGTCGTCGCCGACGCGAGCTGCGCCGCCAGGTGGACCCCCGACACCGCGCCGAGTACTCCTGCAGCGATTCGTCCGGCCCGGGTCCGCAGGATTCGGCGTGCACGGCGTGTGACCATCGTCTCATCGTAGTGAGCATCCCGGTGTCGCGCCCGCACACACCGGGGATCTCCGCACACGCGATCGCAGAGATGCCACAGTGAGGGGATGAGCACGCACTCGTACTCGCTCACCGTCACGTGGACCGGAGACAGGGGCGACGGGACGACGTCCCTCACCGCCTACGATCGCGACCACGTCGTGTCGGCGACGGGCAAACCCGACCTGCCGGGCAGCGCCGACACCGCGTTTCGCGGCGACCCGACCCGCTGGAATCCCGAGGAACTACTCGTCGCGTCGCTGTCCCAGTGCCACATGCTGTGGTATCTCGGTCTCGCGGCGAGCGCGGGAATCGTCGTCGTCGGATACCGGGACCAGCCCTCGGGCACGATGACCGAACTGCCGGACGGCGCCGGGCAGTTCGACGACGTGACGCTGCGGCCGGTCGTGACCGTCACCGAGGCGGCCGTGGCCGAACGTGCGCGTGCACTCCACGCCGACGCGCACGAGAAGTGCTTCATCGCGCGGTCGGTCGCGTTCCCCGTCCACCACGAGCCGACGGTGCTGGTCGCGTGAGCACGCCGCTGCTCGTCGACGTCGACACCGGAATCGACGACTCGCTCGCCCTGCTGTACCTGCTCGCCTCGCCGGAAGCCGAGGTACGCGGCATCGTCGCGACCGCGGGCAACGTCCCCGTGGCGCAGGTCGCGACGAACACCCTCGCGTGGCTCGACCTCTGCGGCGCCGACGACGTCGAGGTCGCACTCGGCGCCGCGACGCCTCTCACCATCCCGCTCCGCACCACCGAGGACACCCACGGCCCGTACGGCGTCGGGCACGCGGTGCTGCCGCCACCGCGGCGCACGACGTCGCCGCAGAGCGGTGCGCAACTGTGGATCGACGTGGCGCGGGCACACCCCGGCGAGGTCACCGGTCTCGTCACCGGCCCGCTGACGACGCTGGCCCTCGCCGTACGCGCCGAACCGGAACTGCCGAAGTTGCTGCAGCGCATCGTCGTCATGGGCGGCGCCTTCGGCCACCCCGGCAACACGACACCCACGGCCGAATGGAACATCTCGGTCGACCCCGAAGCGGCGGCCGAGGTGTTCGCGGCGTTCTCCGGCCTCCCCGCGGGACGGCGGCCCGTGATCTGCGGGCTCGACGTCACCGAGACCATCGAGATGCGGCCCGAGCACCTGCGGCTGCTCGCCGTCCGGTCGGGAAGCGCACCGCCGGAACTGCTCTCCCCCGACGATCCGCCCACCGTCCGCTCGCGCGCCTCGAACCCGATCGTGCGTCACCTGTCGGACGCGATCCGGTTCTACATGGACTTCCACCGCACCCACGATCAGGGCTACCTCGCGCACATGCACGACCCGTTCGCAGCCGCCTTCGCGCTCGGCCGGGTTCCCGTGACGATGCGGCCCGCGACGGTCGACGTCGAACTCGCCGGCAGCCTCACCCGGGGTATGACGGTCGCGGACTGGGTCGGCCACTGGGGACGCGAACCGAACGCCGACATCGTGACCGCGACCGACCCCGTCGCCTTCTTCGAGGACCTCGTCGAACGTGTGGGGAACCTCGCCCGCACGCGCGGGTCCGCGGCGATCGTCGCAGGGTAGGCTCGCTAGTCGTGTTCCGTCTCGCACGGCTCGTTCCCCGCATCTCCCGGCCTCGTGTCTCCCGGATTCTCCGCGATCGTCGTGCCCTCGCGGCGCTGGGCGCTCTCGTCGTCGCCGTGATCGTCGTCCTGACCGTGCCGATGCCGACGGTCGCCGCGATCCGGGAGTGGGCCGATCACGCGGGTCCGCTGCTGCCCGTGCTGTTCGTCGTGGCCCACGCCCTCGTGACCATCCTGCCGTTCCCCCGAACGGTGTTCACGCTCAGCGCGGGGGTGCTGTTCGGCCCGCTGCTGGGTCTCGCTCTCACCATCGTCGCAACGACGCTGAGCGCGGTCGCCGCCCTGCTGCTGGTGCGCGCGATCGGACGCAAGGCGGTGTGGCAGCACCTGTCGCATCCCGCGGTCCGCCGCGTCGACGCGCACCTCGTCCGTCGCGGCGCGCTCGCCGTCGCGTCGTTGCGGCTCATCGCGTTCGTGCCGTTCGCCGTCGTGAACTACGTCGCGGGAGTGTCGTCGGTGCGGGCGCTGCCCTACACGATCGCGACCCTGGTCGGCATCGTCCCCGGGACGGCCGCGGTGGTGATTCTCGGCGACGCCGCCGCCGGCGGCACCCATCCCGGGCTGCTGGCGATCTCGGTGGTGTGTGTGATCGTGGGCATGTCGGGACTCGTGTTCGACCTGCGGCGGGCGTCGCACATGCCCGATCCCGGCAGCGACACCGAGATCACCCCGCCGCGCAAGACAAGCCCTCAAGGTTGATATCAAGCAATCAAGCTTCAAGCCTTGATTTATAGAAGTCCACCTTCTAGCCTGGACTCGTGTTCGTCCTCACGATCGATCAACGCGGCAGCCGCCGTGACGTCGATCGTGTCACCGACCTGCTGACGACGCTGCGCGACATGCCGGTCGTCCGCGCATTCCAGCGCACCGCGGGCGACGAGATCCAGGGCGTCGTCGAGGACGCCACCGTCGCCGTCGACGTCGCTCTCACCGCAGTCGACGACGGCCACTGGGCCGTCGGCATCGGCGCGGGCCCCGTCGAACTCCCCCTGCCCGCCGAAACCCGCGCCGGCCGCGGCCCGGCGTTCGAGGCCGCGCGCGACGCCGTCGAGCGCGCCAAACGCGCCCTCACCCGCACCGCCGTCACCGGACCCGACACCGAGAGCGCACACGACGCCGACACCGCGCTCGCACTCGTCGCAGCGATCCTCGACCGCCGCTCCCCCGACGGCCGCAGCGCCGTCGCCCTCATCCGCGACGGGCTCAACCAGACCGAAGCCGCGACGCACCTCGGCATCACCAAACAGGCCGTGTCGCAACGACTCGCCGCCGCAGGATGGGCACTCGAGACCCCCGGGCGCACCCTCGCGGCCCGACTGCTCGAACGGAGCGACCGATGATCGCACTCGTCGTCGTGGCGCTCGCCGTCGCGGCCCTGTCCCCCGCGCTGCAGCTCACCAGGGCTCCGCGAGTGGTGCCGCCACTGCTCGCGCTCGGCGCACTCGCCGTCGCCGCGATCACGACCGCCGCCGCACCGCCCGCCCGCGGTGTGATGCTCGCGCTCGTCGTCGTCGCCGCGGCGGTCGCGGCCGTCGCCGCGGGCGGCCCGCTGGTCCTCGCCGTCTTCCGCATCGCGCGGCGCACCACCACCCGCACCGACGATGCCCGGGACACGGAAGATCGGCCCCGCAGCGACGGGCCGCTTCGCCGTGGCGACGACGGGCCGCTTCGCCGTGGCGACGACGGGCCGCTTCGCCGTGGCGACGACGGGCCGCTTCGCGGTGGCCGGGTCATCGGCGTCCTCGAACGCGCCGCGGTCGCCGCCGCAGTCCTCGCCGGCTGGCCCGAGGGCATCGCGATCGTCCTCGCCGTCAAGGGGCTCGCCCGCTACCCCGAACTCCGCGAACCCCAGGCCTCCGAACAGTTCATCATCGGAACCTTCACGAGCGTGCTGTGGTCGCTCGGCGCCGCCGCCATCGGCCGCGTCATGCTGACCTGACCGGCTGCAGCACCATCACTTACGGAAGCGGAGCTTCCAGGGAACCACTGCGGACTCGAGCTGCACCGCGAGACTCATCTTCGAGACGCCGTCGCTGCGCTCCTCGAACCGGATCGGCACCTCGGCGATCGACAGTCCGCGGCGCACGACACGATGGTTCATCTCGACCTGGAACGAGTAGCCGTTCGACCCGACCGACTCGACGTCGATCGCGCGCAGCGTGTCGCCGCGCCACGCCTTGAAACCGGCGGTCGCGTCACGCACCCCGAGCCCGAGGATCGTGTTGACGTAGCGATTCGCGAACGTCGACAACGCCTTCCGGTGCCACGGCCACTCGCTCGCCGTCGCACCGCCCGGCACGTAGCGCGACCCGAGCACCACGGCGGCGTCGGTCGTCGCGAGCACGTCGAGCATCCGCGGGATCGCCTCGGCGGGATGCGAGAGATCGGCGTCCATCTGGATGACGACGTCCGCGCCCTCCGCGAGCGCCCGCGCCATCCCCTCGACGTACGCGCGGCCGAGGCCGTTCTTCTCGGTGCGATGGAGCACGGACACCGGGACGGGGCCGTCCACGGCGAGCTTCTCCGCGACGTCACCCGTGCCGTCGGGCGAGTTGTCGTCGACGACGAGCACGTGCAGGTTCGGCACCTGCTGCTCGGCGAGCCGATCCACCAGCTTCGGCAGATTGTCGCGCTCGTTGTACGTCGGGACGACGACCGTCACCTTCGCGGGTTCCTCGGCTTCGCTCACTGCTTCCCTGCTCACCTTCGCACTTCGATTCCGCGACCTGGCCGGCGCGACCACGCTTCGGACACGTCGCTGGGCGCACCCCGAGGTGCGCCCAGCGACGGTACCCGATCGTTCAGTTCGCTCCGTCCTCGGTCGGCGGCACCGGCGGCACCGATCCGGCCTGCAGCTCCGCTGCGGCGTCCGAACCGCCCGAATCGCGCGATTCCGCGGCCTTGCGGCGCAGGACTGCGGCCTGGTTCGGGTCCTCGACCGGGCGGCGAGCCTCGACCTCTGCCTTGCGCAGCGCCTCCATGATCGCCGGATCCGACTTCGTCTCGAACCACTCCGAGACGTCCTCGGTGTCCTCGGCGGGACGCGATTCGGTGTCGTCGTGCGGGGGCGGCTCGAACCGGAAGACGCCGTCGTCGCCCGGGCTGCCCATCTTGCGGGCGAACGTCTCGAGCGCGTCGCCGAACTGGCTCGGCACGACCCACATCTTGTTCGCGTCGCCCTGCGCCATCTCGGGCAGCGTCTGCAGGTACTGGTACGCGAGAACCTCGGGCGTGGGCTTGCCCGCCTTGATCGCGGCGAACGTCTTCTCGATGGCCTTCGCCTCGCCCTGCGCCTCGAGGTAGCGCGCCGCGCGGTCACCCTGCGCCCGCAGGATGCGCGCCTGACGCTCGCCCTCGGCGCCGAGGATCGCGGCCTGCTTCGCGCCCTCGGCGTCGAGGATCGCGGCCTGCTTGGCGCCCTCGGCCGTCTTGATCGACGACTCGCGGTTGCCCTCGGCCGTGAGAATCATCGCGCGCTTCTCACGGTCCGCCTTCATCTGCTTCTCCATCGACTCCTGGATCGACGGCGGCGGATCGATGCTCTTGAGTTCGACTCGCGCGACACGCAGGCCCCACCGGCCGGTCGCCTCGTCGAGGACGCCGCGCAGCTGGCGGTTGATCGAGTCGCGCGAGGTCAGGGTCTGCTCGAGCGTCATGCCACCGACGACGTTGCGCAGCGTCGTCGTGGTGAGCTGCTCGACACCCACGATGTAGTTGTTGATCTCGTACACCGCGGCCTGCGGGTTCGTCACCTGGAAGTAGACGACGGTGTCGATGTTCAGAGTCAGGTTGTCCTCGGTGATCACCGGCTGCGGCGGGAACGACACGACACGCTCACGCAGATCCACCTTGGCGCGGATCCGGTCGATGAACGGAACGAGGAACGTCAGCTGCCCCGACACCGTGCGCTGATACCGGCCCAGCCGTTCGATCACCGCGGCATCGGCCTGCGGGACGAGCGAGACGGACTTGGCGACCAGAACCACCACGAACAACACGATCACGACGAGTGCGATCAATGCGGCCATCTACACACTTCTCTCTTTCCGGTCCGCGGCGGCGCTCGCCCGGACCTACGGTCCCCTCCAGACGACGGCGGTCGCGCCGTCGATCTCCATCACAGTCACGGTGCTGCCCTCGGGATACGACTCGGTGACGTCGAGCGGACGTGCGGTCCACTCGTCGCCGTCGAGCTTGATCCGGCCCGAGTGCTGTGCAACGTCTTCGAGCACGAGTGCCTGCTTGCCCGGCAGCGCGGCCGTTCCGGTCTGCGTCGGCGGCGGTGTCGCGAACCGGCGCTTGAGCGCGGGTCGCACCGCGACCAGCAGCAACAGCGACGACGCACCGAACACGAGCCCGTCGACCCACACCGGGAAGTCGGTCACGGCGCTGAAACCGGCGGCGGTCAGCGCACCGCCCGCCAACATCAGCAGAAACAGTTCGCCCGCAAGTGCTTCGGCCCCCGCGAGCACGACGCTCGCCACGAGCCACATGAGTGCAGCCACGTCTCCCATCTAACCAGACGGACGAAACCCCCAGGTCTCGGCGGTGTGAGGACGGCCATGCCGACCGGTCACTCGGTGACGAAATCGACCAGCCGCTCGACGGCGCCGATGAGCGGCGCCTCGAGATCGCGGAAGCTCGTCACGCCGCCCTGGACCCGCCGCCAGCCGTCCTGCGGCGTGCCCCACCCCAGCCGCCGGCAGATGCCCGTCTTCCAGTCCTCGCCGCGCGGCACGACCGGCCACGCCTCGATACCGACCGAGGCGGGCCGTACCGCCTGCCACACGTCGACGTACGGGTGGCCGGTCACCATGACGTGCGGGCCGAGGCCGGTCGTCAGCGCGGTCTCCTTCGATCCCGTGACGAGGTGGTCGAC
The DNA here is from genome assembly GCF_001894925.1 of Rhodococcus rhodnii NBRC 100604. Classification (GTDB taxonomy): domain Bacteria; phylum Actinomycetota; class Actinomycetes; order Mycobacteriales; family Mycobacteriaceae; genus Rhodococcus_F; species Rhodococcus_F rhodnii. The sequence continues at coordinate 190,751 of NZ_BCXD01000003.1, forward strand.
GAGCACACCGACGCGGCGTCCCGGTCCCGGTCCGAACTCGTCGAGCCGCTGCGCGAGATTGTCGAGCCCTTCGAGCTGTTCGACGACGACGCTCTCGACGCGCAGGTCGTGTCCCCACACGCGTTCGACGAGCGCGGCGTCGTGCACGCCCTCGACCCAGATCCGACTCGCGCGCGCCGTCCGGGCCCGCAGCCCCTCGACGCGGGTCGAACCGGACGCGGAGCGCGTCGGCGACACCGCCGGGGCCGGTCGCGGCCGCGTCAGAGTCACGGGCGCGCCGTCGACGAGGAACGCCGCTTCGCGCATCGCGAACAGCCGGGTGCGTCCCCTCGCATCCTCGAGCCGCACGAAATCACCGTCGTAGGTGCGTTCGATCCCCACCACGGCGCCGCAGAACCCGTCCACCGCGTCCTCGACGACGAGTTCGCGACGCGCCTCGACGACGGGCGCCGTGCGCCGGGCGCGGCGGGGGTGGCCCGCGAAGATGTCGCCGTATCTCTCGCTCACGGCATCCGACCGTAGGGCAGGCGCATCGGCGGCGGGTGTCGCCACGCCGTCTTATGCTGGATTGTCGTGACCACCCCCGCGACATCCTTCGCCGCCTGGAGCGCGTCCTGGCTCCGTGGCGAGAGCGCACCGGACGACGTCGTCGACGCGCTGCTGCGCTGGGCGCCCGTGCACATCGTCTTCGCGCAGGACGCCGTGTCGGCCGGCCGCACCGGCCTGCCCTATCCCGAGCCCGCCGACACCGGTGTCACCGCGCTGCTGCACGCGGTGCGGCGCGCGACGGCGGACCGCCCGGACGCCGAGGTGGTACTCGTGCTGCCGACCACGGGCGACGTGCGCGGCCTGCCCGCGGGCACCCGATTCGCCGCTGCCGCCCTCGGTGCGGGCAGCGGTGTCCTCGTCGGGCCGCCCGGCGAGCCGGGAGTCGGCATCGTCGCCGCAGCCGAGGGGCAGGACGTCCTGCGCTGGACCGTCCACGACGTCCCCGAGATCCCGCTCGCGCAGGACACGAGCACGCTCGGCGCGGCCGAGTACGCGATGCGGGAGGCCGTGCGGTCGGCCGCGACGGCGGTCGCCGAGCTCTCCGTCGTGACGCACTCCCCCGACACCGCGCGGCGCGCCGTCGCCGCGGCACTGACCGAGGCCTCGCTGCACACCTGGCCGGCGTCCTTGCCGCCGCGTGCTCAGCGCATCCTCGACTCCGCCGATCATGTCGACGCGATCCTCACGGCCGCCGACGGCGTCACGGGCGCGCAGGGTGTGGACGGCGCCTCGGCCCGCGGGCTCGAGCATCAGCTGCGGCCGCTGCGCACGGCGGTCCGTACCGCACGCACCGCGGCGATCAACGCGAGCGCCCGCACACGGCGGCCCGCGCCGCCCGCCTGAGCCACCCGCCGATCACCGCGTTCGGGGCCGGTCCGCCACGATCGCGCCGTGCAACTGGGCGTGATCGTCGAACCGGACGACACGCGATCCGAACCGCTGGACAGGGTCGGTGCCGCGGCCCGCGACCACGACGACGTCGCCCGGCCCCGCCGCGGTGACGGCCTCGTCGAACGCCGTCCGCCGGTCGGGGATCTCGACGACCCGCGTGTGCGGGTCTCGCACCTCGTGCGCGCCCGCCAGCACGGCCGCTCGCAGTGCGGCCGGGTCCTCGTCCTCGGGACTGTCGTCCGTCACCACGACCAGGTCGGCGTACTCGGCCGCGGCACGTCCGAGCGGGGCACGCTTGGTGTGATCGCGGCACCCCCGCGCACCCAGGACGAGGATGAGCCGGCCGCTCGCGAGGGTCCGCAGATACGGCAGCAGGGCCCGCTGCCAGTGCGGGTTGTGCATGTAGTCGACGAGGGCGAGATACCGCTGGCCCGCCCACACCGGCTCGCAGCGTCCGGGGACACCGTGCATCGCCGCGATGCCGGCGGCCGCGGCCTCGACGTCGCGCCCGTCCGCGAGCAGGGCCGTGAGTGCGACCACCGCGTTCGCGACCTGATGGGGTCCGAGGGTCGTCAGCGCGACGGCGACGTCGCCGCTCGGCGAGTGCACGACGAACCGCGATCCGGCCCCGTCGCATTCGATCCGGTCGGCGTACACGTCGGCGGCGGGATGCCGCAGCGAACACGTCCACGTCGCGACACGCGTGGTGGCGGCGAGCCGTGCACCGTAGGGATCGTCGATGTCGATCGCGGCGGCCGCGGTGCGATCGGGGGTGAACATCGCCGCCTTCGCCGCGAAGTACTGCTCCATCGAGCCGTGGTAGTCGAGGTGGTCGTGGCCGAGGTTCGTGAAGGCCATCACGTGATAGCGCGTTCCGTCGACACGATGCTGGACGACGGCGTGCGACGACACCTCCATCGCGCACGCGCCGACGCCCTCGCGCACGAAATGTGCGAGCGTGCGCTGCAGCGTGGTGGCCTCGGGCGTCGTCCGCTCGGGCACGACGTCGAGGCCCGGGCCGCGGATACAGGTCCCGCAGATCAGCCCACTCGACGCTCCTGTCGCCGTGAGTCCCGCGTCGACGAAGTGCGCGGTGCTCGTCTTGCCGTTCGTTCCGGTCACGCCGAGCACGGACAGCCGATGCGAGGGCGATCCGTGGAACCACGCGGCGAGCGGACCGACCTCGGCACGCGGGGTCGCCGTGAGCAGCGTCGGCAGCGTCCGGGCGGGCCGGTCGCTCACGACGACGACCGCCCCCGCGGCGGCGGCCTGCTCCTCGAAGTCGAGGCCGTGCCGGTGCTCGCCGGGCAGCGCGACGTAGGCGTCGCCCGCCGCGAGCGTGCGCGAGTCGTCACCGATCCCGGTCACCGCGAGACCCGCCGCGGCCGGGTCACCGACGATGCCGGTGCCGAGACGGCGAGCGAGATCCGCCACCGTGCGGACGGCGCCCGGCGGCAAGGTCGGTCGTGCGGAGGAGGAAATCACGGGGCACCGTTCGGTCCGGAAGCGAGTGCACCGATCGAATACCCGGGCCGGGCAGGGTGAAACCGGGCGGGCCGGGGCCTGATGATTCAGGTGCGGGCGGGACGCCGCGCCGCGGGCACGCAACACTGCACCGCGCACACCGCGCCGTCGCACGCCGACCCGAGTTGCGGCTCGTGTCCGAGCCGGCGGGCCGGTGCGCCGTCGCGGATCTCCCGCAGCAGTTCGACGACGAGCTGCGGGAACCGCGGATCGGTGCCGGGGGTCGCGGCGCGCACGAAGTCCATGCCGAGCTCCGCCGCGGCGTCGGCGGCCTCGGTGTCGAGATCCCACACGACCTCGAGGTGATCGGAGACGAAGCCGACGGGGCACACGAGCACACCGGGCACGCCGCGGTCGTGCAGCGCGCGGACGTGATCGACGATGTCGGGCTCGAGCCACGGCACTGCCGGCGGGCCCGACCGCGACTGCCACACGAGGTCGTACTCGTCGACCCCCGCGCGCTCGGCGATCAGCCGCGCCGCCTCCGCGACCTGACGGCTGTAGAGCCGGCCGCCGGCCGCGGCGGGGCCCGCCGCGGCGTCCGCGGCGACCGGCACCGAGTGCGCCGTGAACACGAGCCGGGCCTCGCCGCGCGTCGCCGGGGGCAGTGTCGCGGCCGCGGCCTCGACGGCGTCGGCGAACGCGCCGATCAGCAGCGGATGATCGTAGTACTGACGCAGTTTCCGCAGGTGCGGTGCGCCCTCGCCGACGGCGTCACGCGCCCTGCCGATGTCCTCGTGGTACTGCCGGCACCCCGAGTATCCCGCCCATGCCGACGTCGCGAACACGACCGCGTCGCGAATCCCGTCGTCGCGCATCCGCGCGACGGTGTCCTCGATCATCGGATGCCAGTTGCGGTTGCCGAAGTACACCGGCAGATCGATGCCCTCCTCGGCGAGCAGAGCCTCGAGCCGCGCGATGATGTCGCGGTTGAGGGCGTTGAGCGGCGAGACTCCCCCGAAGTGCAGATAGTGCTCGACGACCTCGTCGAGCCGTTCGGGCGGGATCCCACGGCCACGCGTGACGTTCTCGAGGAACGGCCGGACGTCCTCGGGCCGCTCGGGACCACCGAAGGACAGGACCAGCACCGCGTCGATCATGTCGTCGATTGCCCTCGTCTCGCGTGGCCGTGTGGGATGGGGTTACGGAGTTCGGCCGATCAGCCGGCCATCGCGTGGGCGCCGCCGTCGACGTACACGATCGACGCCGTCGTTCCCGGAAGCCAGTCGGAGAGAACCGTGCAGACCGTCTTGGCGACGGGCGTCGGGTCGTCGACGTCCCAGCCGATCGGTGCGCGCTCGTCCCACGCGGTGTTGAGTTCGTCGAGTTGCTTGGCCGGACCGGTCGCCGTACCGGCGATCGCCTTCGCCGCGAGCGTCTTGATCGGACCCGCCGCCACGAGGTTCGAGCGGATACCGCGGCCGCCGACCTCCTTCGCGACGTAGCGGTTGACCGACTCGAGGCTCGCCTTCGCGACCGACATCCAGTTGTAGAAGGGGACGGCACGCGCGGGATCGAAGTCCATGCCGACGATCGACGCGTTGTCGTTGAGGACGGGCAGCAGTGCCTTCGCGACGGCCGCGTACGAGAACGCCGACACCTCGAGGGCGGTGCTCACGTCCTGCCAGGGGGCGTCGAAGAACGGGGTACCGAGGCACGTGCGCGGTGCGAAGGCGATCGAGTGGACGACGCCGTCGATGCCGTTCGGCGCCAGTTCACGGACCCGGTCGGCGAGCGTCTCGAGATGCTCGGGGTTCTGCACGTCGAGTTCGAGCGCCGGCGGCACCGGCTGCGGGAGCCGGCTCGCGATGCGGTCGATGAGCCGCAGCCGGTCGAACCCGGTGATGATCACCGTCGCGCCCTGCTCCTGCGCGACCTTCGCGGTGTGGAACGCGATCGACGCGTCCGTGATGATGCCGGTGACGAGGATCGTCTTGCCCTCGAGCAGTCCGCCCATCGAGGTGCCTCCTGAAGTCGAAATGGGTGTGGGGATGGATCGTCCGGTGCCGGGACGCTCGTCAGTGGCCCATGCCGAGGCCGCCGTCGACCGGCAGCACGGCGCCCGAGACGTACGCGGAATCGTCGGACGCGAGGAAGCTCACGACGGCGGCGACGTCCTCGGGACGGCCGATCCGTTGCAGCGGGATCGCCTGCACGGCCATGTCGCGGTACTTGTCCTCCATCGCCGCCGTCATGTCGGTGTCGATGAAGCCGGGCGCGACGACGTTCGCGGTGATCGAGCGGGAGCCGAGTTCGCGGGTCAGCGACCGGGCGACGCCGATGACGCCGGCCTTCGAGGCCGCGTAGTTCACCTGGCCCGGTCCGCCGGCCATGCCGACGACCGACCCGAGGAACACGAACCGGCCGAACCGCGCCCGCAGCATCGAACGGGTCGCACGCTTGGCGACGCGGAACGCGCCCGTGAGATTCGCGTCGACGACCTTCTCGAACTGCTCGTCGCTCATCCGCATGAGCAGCGTGTCGTCGGTGATGCCGGCGTTCGCGACGACGACCTCGACGGGCCCCTGATGCTCCTCGACCTCGGCGAAGGCGCGGTCGACGGACTCGGTGTCGGTCACATCGCACACGACGCCGAACAGCCCCTCCGGGACGCCGGAGCCGCGATGGGTGACCGCGACCTTGTGGCCGTCCGCGGCGAGCCGCTGCGCGATCGCGAGACCGATCCCGCGGTTGCCTCCCGTCACGAGGACGGAGCGTGAGGGGCGTTCGGTTACTGGTGAGTTCGCCATGCGCAAGAACCTATCTGGTTGTCGTCGGCGGGCGATCGCGGGATCGCCGTGCGGGTGAGCGGCGCGGCGCGGGTCACGGTAGCCGTTGCCGCTGCACGAGCGACACCGTGAGGCCGGCGGCGGTCGCGAGGACACCGAGGATCAGCCAGGGCCTGCTCGCGTCGCCGCGGGTCGTCTCGTAGCCGATCTGCTCCTCGAGCGTCTCGTACACACGCCGCAGTTCCTCGAGGCTCGACGCCGTGAAGAAGCTGCCGCCCGAGAGGTTCGCGATCTCGCGGAGCGACGGATCGTCGACGGGCACCGGGATCCGGTCGCCCTCGATGTCGACGCTGCCGTAGGACGTGCCGAACGAGATCGTCGAGACCGGCACGCCCTGATCCTGCGCCTGCCGCGCCGCCGTGAATCCGCCCCGCGGATCGTCGGAACTTTCGGGCACGGTCTGTTTGCCGTCGGACAGCAGCACGATGCGGGCCGGTGGCGGCGCCTCGCTGCCGCCGATGACGGCCGCGAGCGTCGAGATCGACTGCAGCGACGTGAAGATCGCCTCGCCCGTCGCGGTCCGCTCGCTGAGCTGGAGGTTGTCGATCGCGGTCTTCGTCGCTTCCCGGTCCGTCGTCGGCGACACGAGCACGGACGCCGTGCCCGCGAACGCGACGAGACCGAGATTGATCCCGGGCGTGAGGTTGTCGGCGAACGACTTCGCGGCGTCCTGGGCCGCCTGCAGCCGGGACGGCGCGACGTCCGTCGCCTGCATCGACAGCGACACGTCGATCGCGAGCATCACCGTCGCACGATTGCGGGGAACCTTCTGTTCCTTCGTCGGTCCCGCGAGCGCGACCGTGAAGAACACCAGACCGAGGACGACGAGGATCGCGGACACGTGCTGCCAGCGCTTGCTGCGTTTCGGCGCGACGGAATCGAGCAGCGCGAAGTTGCCGAACTTCAGCGTGTCGCGCTTGCGCCGCCGCTGCACCACGACGTAGCCGGCGACGAGGGCCGCCACGACGAGCAGGAACAGCAGCCACAGCGGGCTGCGGAAGTCGGAGAGGCTCATCGTGTCCTTCCCGGCCCGAACGCCGCCCCGCCGCTGTGCTTGCGGGACGCGACGAACCGCACGACGTCGGCGATCCAGTCGCGATCGGTCGACAGCGACAGCCGGGGCGCGCCGCAGCGTCGCAACGCGCGGCCGACCTCGTCGCGGTGCGCGGCGGCGGCACGGGCGAAGTCGGCTCGCAGCTGCCCCGTGATCGAGAACTCCCGCGTCGCACCCGACTCGGGATCGTGCAGCACGACGTCACCGACGTCCGGCAGTTCGAGATCGCGGGGATCGAGCACCTCGATGGCGAGCAGATCGTGGCGCGCCGACAGTGCCCGCAACGGCCGTTCCCAGTCGAGCGGCCCGAGGAAGTCGCTCACGACGACGACAAGCCCGCGCCTGCGTTGCGGACGCCGCATCGCTTCGAGCGCGCCCGGGAGGTCACCGCGCACCCCTTCGGGCGGATGCGGTGTGGTGGCGATGCGCCGCAGCAGTTCCTGCGCGTGCGGCCGCCCGCCGCGCGGCGGAACGCGGCAGGTCTGCGCGCCCGTCGCGACGACCGCACCGATCCGGTTGCCGCCGCCGCTGGTGAGATACGTGATCGCCGCCGACCCCGCGACCGCGAGATCGCGCTTCTCGCACGCCGCCGTCCCGAAGTCCAGCGACGACGACAGGTCCACGACGAGCCACGTCTCGAGTTCGCGGTCGGCGACCATGCGACGCACGTGCGGGTGCGTCGTGCGCGCCGTGACCGACCAATCCATCTGGCGGACGTCGTCGCCGGGCTGATACGGGCGCGACTCCCCCGGCTCGGAGCCCGGGCCGGGGATGAGGCCCTGGTGATCACCGTGGAGGACGCCGTCCAGCTTGCGCCGCACCGAGAGTTCGAGGGTGCGCAGCGCGGCCGACAGTGCCGGATCGTGCAGGTTGCCGGAGTCGAACGACGGCGGCGCCCACGCGGGCCGCTCCGTCACAGCGGGCGCGCGGGGGCGGTCGCCGGTGCGGGTGCGTGCTGCGGCTGCGCCTGCGGCGCGGGTGTGGGCTGCGCGCCGACCTGCGGGAGCCCGACGGTGCTCAGTACCCGGCCGATGACGTCGTCGGGCGAGACCTCGTCGGCGAGCGCGTCGTACGACAGCACGAGCCGGTGACGCAGCACGTCGGGGATCACCTCGAGGACGTCCTGCGGCACGACGTAGTCGCGGCCCCGCAGCAGCGCGAGCGCCCGCGCGGCCGCGATGATGCCGAGCGTCGCGCGCGGCGACGCACCGTAGGAGATCCACCCGGCCACCTCGTGCAGGCCCCACTGCGCGGGCGTGCGGGTCGCGGCGATCACGCGGACGACGTAGTCCACGAGCGCGTGATGCACGAACACCTCGCTCGCGACCTTCTGCAGCCGGACGAGTTCCTCGGGGCCGAGGACACGATGCGGTTCCGGTGCTGCGACGCCCATCCGGTAGACGATCTCGCGTTCCTCGTCGACCGTCGGGTAGTCGACGAGGACCTTGAACAGGAAGCGGTCGCGCTGCGCTTCGGGCAGCGGATAGACGCCCTCGTTCTCGATGGGGTTCTGCGTGGCCATCACGAGGAACGGATCGGGCATCGGGTAGCGCTTGCCGCCGATCGTGACGTGCCGTTCGGCCATGACCTCGAGGAGCGCCGACTGCACCTTCGCTGGTGCACGGTTGATCTCGTCGGCGAGCACGAAGTTCGCGACGACGGGACCGAGTTCGGTGTCGAACTCCTCGCGGCCCTGTCGGTAGATCCGGGTGCCGGTGATGTCGGTCGGGACGAGGTCGGGGGTGAACTGCACGCGCGAGAAGCTGCCGCCGACGACCTTGGCGAACGTCTCGACGGCGAGCGTCTTCGCGACGCCGGGCACGCCTTCGAGCAGCACGTGCCCGCGCGCGAGCAGGCCGACGAGGATGCGTTCGACGAGCCGGTCCTGCCCGACGATGACGCGCTTGACCTCGTAGACGACGCGTTCGAGCACCTGCGCGTCGGAGGCGACGTCGATCGGGGACCCGGCAGCCGCCGGTGACGGGGCGGGCGACGTGCGCTTGGTGGACGGAACTGGCTGGGTGGGCTGGGTGGACGGAGCGGACCGGTTCGGCGCGGCGGGCTGTGCCTGCCCCGTCTCGCTCGGTGCGGTCCCGTCGGCCGCGGCCGCCTTCTGCTGCGCCGTCTCCTTCTGCTGCGCCGTCGCGGTCCGTTCCCCGGCCGGCCGCTGCTCGTCCGGTGATCCGGACGGCGGCGTGCTCGACGTGGCCCCCTCGGACACGGCCCCGTCCCCGTCCCGATCGTCGTTGCTGCCGCTCACCGTGCCGTCGCCTGACGTCGCCAAGAATCCACCGCTTTCACCCGAAACCGTCCGGCCCCACCGCGCACCGCGCCCCGCCCGAGCGGGTGGCACGTGCGCGTGCATGCCGCTGTCGTTCCCCACTATTCCAGGCCCGCGGCACGTGTGCCGCAGACCGCCCGCGCCGCGCCCGTCAGGAGACCATGCGGACGACGTACGGCGTCATACCGTCCCAGCGCACGGGCGAGACCTTCACGACCGACCCGGACTGCGGCGCCTCGAGCATCTGCCCGTCGCCGAGATACAGGCCGACGTGCTGGCTCGCGTTGGGGCCGTAGAAGATCATGTCGCCGCGTTTCATCTGCGCCGACGGCACCTGCTCACCCGCGAGGTACTGGTAGCCGGTGTAGTGCGGCAGCGAGATGCCGATGCCCGCGAAGGCGTAGATCATCAGTCCCGAGCAGTCGAAGCCGATCTTGCCGAAGTCGCCGTAGCTGTCGGCGACGCCGCCGTCGCGGATGCCGAGCGTGGGGCCGTTCTCGTCGCCGCCGCCCCACGCGTACTGGACGCCGAGCTGCGACATTCCGCGATCGACGACGGTCTCGATCGCCGCGGATCCGGTGACGGTCGGGATCTGCGTCGTCGGTGTCGACCGCCGCGGCGTCGGGGTGTACTCCTCAAGGTCGGTGTGCGGAACGGCGAGTTCGGCGAGCTGCGAGGCGAGTTCGCGGGCGGCGGCGTTCGCCGCGACTCGTGCCGCGGCCTGCTGCGCGGCACGCTGGGCCGCCGCCTCGGCCTCGGCCTGTGCCTGCTCCTCGGCGCGACGCTGCTCGTCCCACGTCTCGTACGCGGCGCGGCTCGATTCGAGGCCACCGAAGGCCGCGCGAGCTTCGTCGAGGCGCGCCTGCGCGGACGTGCGCTCCCCCTCGAGCCGTGATCTGCGGTCGGCCTGGGAGGCGAGCGCGTCTCGCGCCGAGGCGATCGCCTGCTCGGCCGCGGCGCGCTGCGACTCCGCCTGCGACGCCGCGGAGTCCGCCTCCTGCTTCGCCGCGCGTGCCGCCGAGTCGCGGTTCGCCGACTGGGTGCGGGCACGCTGCAGTTCGTCGAGGACGGCGTCGCGGCCCAGCGAGAGCCGGTCGAGGATCTGCGCGCGGTCGAGCACCGAGTCGGGGCTCGACGCACCGAGCAGTGCCGCGTGCGAGGACGTGTCGGGGCCGCCGGTGTACAGCGAGCGGGCGAACGCGTCGAAGTCGTGCTGCGCCGCCGAGATCTGGGCGGTCGCGTCGCGCAGCGCCTGCTGCGACGCCTGCACCACCGCGGCCGCCGTGTCGGCCGCCGCCCGCGCGTTCTGCAGGTCCACGAGCGCACGATTGACGGCTTCGCGACGAATCGCCACCTCGTCGTCCAGCCGTGCGAGTTGCTGATCGGCCTCGGCGACGAGAGTGACCAGTGCACCGAGTTCGCCGATACCCGACTGCACGAGCGCGCCCGCCGACGCGAGCTCGTCGTCGCCCGGATTCGGTGGTGGCGGCGGCACCGCCACGACGCTTCCCGTGGACCCGATCGCCACGAGCGCGACGAGTGTCACGCCGAGCATCACGGCGCGCCGGCAGCGGCGCACCCACGATCCGGTCGTCCCTCGCGTTCGTCCCATTGCATCCTCCTCGGGCCCGCAGTCCCGCGGTATGCGAGGACCAGGACAGGAAGAGGCCACAGCACGCGCGTCACACCACCCACAGAGAGGCACGCTCACCCGCCTGATGGACTTCTTCCCCAAAGACCACCACGAGCACCGTACGACACATTCGTGGACCCGTGGCTCAATAGTCACAAATCACTGCGCGCGCCAATAGCGCAGATGAGCTGCGGGTTCGGGTGAGCCGGGCGCTCCGGGACGCGGCGCCGGGGTGTCAGGAACGCGGCGCGGAGGCGCGGCGTACCTTCGCGACGACGACGCCCACGGACGCGAGCGCAACGACGAGGAACAGCAGCGCCGCGAAGAGACCCCACGGCGGCTGGGGGGCGGTGAGCTCGCCGAGGAAGTTGTCGGCGGCCGAGACGGGATCGCCGGTGTACGTGTGGTCCTGGCCCGATTCGAGCGTCACCCGCGCGACGGTGTCGCTGAACGAGCCGACCTGATCGTGGCCGAGCACGAGGACCGTGCCGCCCTCCTGCTCACCCACGTCCGTCGCGAGATCGCGCAGCTGCGAATCACGGTCCGTGCGGCCGTCGACCACCACGACACTGAGGTCGATTCCCTCGTCCCGGGCACGATCGACGACCTCGGCGAGGTCGGCTGCGGTGTCGGACGAGGAGGCGTACACGCCGGTTTCCGCGACGTCGGCGAGGATCTCGTCGACGTCGGCTCCCTCCGGCAGTTCGGTCCGTGCGGGGGCGGCGTGCAGGAGCGTCGCGGACGTGGCGGCGGGCGAGGAAGCGCCCTGCAGCACGGATGCGACCGGGAAATCGGACAACGTCACGCTCTCATCCATTCTGGGCCGGAAACTTCCGATGAACCCTACGTCACGTGCCGACGGCGGTGCGCGAGCCCGGTGCCCGTCGTGTCCGAATCCCTGCCGTGTTCGCGCGGCGTTCGCGTGGCGGCAACCTCGTTCGCCCGAGCGGCCGGGCGCCGGGCGCCGCACCTGCCGACGTTTGCCCTCGCCCCTGCGGGTGCGTGATGATCGAAGTCGGGTCCGGTCCCCGCCCCGCGCCGGGTTCGGCGACGCGCGCTCTCCCGCCGAACCGCTGCCGGGGCGTATCCCCGGCATTTCACAGGACAAGCGTACTGTTAAACTGGGTCCAGGATGCGGAACCCGCCGCCGACCAGCGCCGTCAGCCTCGGTGCACGGTTCGACGGGCCATCGCAGACCGCCGCCGCCGACACAGCCCGGTCGACGGCGCATCGAAGACGAGTGGAGCTGACGTGAGCACGAGTATCGATTCGTTCGGCGCCAAGGGCACGCTCGAGGTCGGTGAGAACTCCTACGAGATCTTCCGCCTCTCGGCCGTGCCCGGCACCGAGAAGCTGCCCTACGCACTGAAGGTTCTCGCCGAGAACCTGCTGCGTACCGAGGACGGCGCCAACATCACCACCGACCACATCGACGCCCTGGCGAACTGGGATCCCAGCGCCGACCCGAACGTCGAGATCCAGTTCACGCCCGCGCGCGTGATCATGCAGGACTTCACCGGCGTCCCCTGCATCGTCGACCTCGCGACGATGCGCGAGGCCGTCGAGGCCCTCGGCGGCGACCCGGACAAGGTCAACCCCCTCTCGCCCGCCGAGATGGTCATCGACCACTCCGTGATCCTCGAGGTCGCGGGCCGTCCCGACGCGTTCGAGCGCAACGTCGAGATCGAGTACCAGCGCAACGGCGAGCGCTACCAGTTCCTGCGCTGGGGCCAGGGTGCGTTCGACGACTTCAAGGTCGTCCCGCCCGGAACCGGCATCGTCCATCAGGTCAACATCGAGCACCTCGCGCGCACCGTCATGGTCCGGAACGGCCAGGCGTACCCCGACACCTGCGTCGGCACCGACTCGCACACGACGATGGTCAACGGCCTCGGCGTGCTCGGCTGGGGCGTCGGCGGCATCGAGGCCGAGGCCGCGATGCTCGGCCAGCCGGTCTCGATGCTCATCCCGCGCGTCGTCGGCTTCAAGCTGACCGGCGAGATCCAGCCCGGTGTGACGGCGACGGACGTCGTCCTCACGGTGACCGAGATGCTGCGTCAGCACGGCGTCGTCGGCAAGTTCGTCGAGTTCTACGGCGGCGGCGTCGCCGAGGTCCCCCTCGCGAACCGCGCGACGCTCGGCAACATGAGCCCCGAGTTCGGCTCCACCGCCGCGATCTTCCCGATCGACGACGAGACCGTGAACTACCTGCGCCTCACCGGCCGCAGCGACGAGCAGCTCGCGCTCGTCGAGGCGTACGCGAAGGAGCAGGGCCTGTGGCACGACGCCGAGCGTGAGCCCGAGTACTCCGAGTACATGGAGCTCGACCTCTCGACGGTCGTCCCGTCGATCGCCGGCCCGAAGCGCCCGCAGGACCGCATCCTGCTGTCGGACGCGAAGACGGCGTTCCGCAAGGACATCCACAACTACGTCGGCGAGAACCACCCGGCGCCGTCGACCGAGCTCGACGAGGCGATCGAGGAGTCGTTCCCCGCGAGCGATCCCGCCGCGCTCTCGTTCGCCGAGGACGACGCCGTCGACGTGCAGTCGGCAGCGAACGGCTCCGAGGGCCGCCCCTCCAAGCCCGTCAAGGTCCACAGCGACGAGATGGGCGACTTCGTCCTCGACCACGGCGCCGTCGCGATCGCATCCATCACGTCGTGCACCAACACGTCGAACCCGTCGGTCATGCTCGGTGCCGCGCTGCTCGCGCGCAACGCCGTCGACAAGGGCCTGTCGTCGAAGCCGTGGGTCAAGACGTCCCTCGCGCCCGGCTCGCAGGTCGTCACCGACTACTACGACAAGGCCGGCCTGACGCCGTACCTCGAGAAGCTCGGCTTCTACCTCGCCGGCTACGGCTGCGCGACGTGCATCGGCAACTCGGGTCCGCTCGACGAGGCCATCAGCAAGGCGATCCAGGACGAGGACCTCACCGCGACCGCCGTGCTCTCCGGCAACCGCAACTTCGAGGGCCGCATCTCGCCCGACGTGAAGATGAACTACCTCGCGTCGCCGCCGCTCGTCATCGCGTACGCGCTGGCCGGCACGATGGACTTCGACTTCGAGCACGACGCCCTCGGCAAGGACACCGACGGCAACGACGTCTTCCTCAAGGACATCTGGCCGTCCGCCAAGGAGATCCAGGACACCATCTCGTCCTCGATCAACCAGGAGATGTACACGAAGGGCTACGCCGACGTCTTCAAGGGCGACGAGCGCTGGCGCAGCATCCCGACCCCCGAAGGCAAGACCTTCGAGTGGGATCAGGACTCGACGTACGTCCGCAAGGCGCCGTACTTCGAGGGCATGCCGGAGAACCCCGAGCCCGTCACCGACATCAAGGGTGCGCGCGTGCTCGCGAAGCTCGGCGACTCGGTCACGACGGACCACATCTCGCCCGCCGGCAACATCAAGGTCGGGACGCCCGCGTCGCAGTACCTCGACTCGCACGGCATCGAGCGCAAGGACTACAACTCCTACGGCTCGCGCCGCGGCAACCACGAGGTCATGATTCGCGGCACGTTCGCGAACATCCGGCTGCGCAACCAGCTCCTCGACGACGTCTCGGGCGGCTACACCCGCGACTTCACGCAGGACGGCGGACCGCAGGCGTTCATCTACGACGCGTCGCAGAACTACCAGAACGCCGGCATCCCGCTCGTCGTCCTCGGCGGCAAGGAGTACGGCTCGGGCAGCTCGCGTGACTGGGCGGCCAAGGGCACGAGCCTGCTGGGCGTGCGCGCCGTCATCACCGAGTCGTTCGAGCGCATCCACCGCTCGAACCTCATCGGCATGGGCGTCATCCCGCTGCAGTTCCCCGAGGGCGAGTCGGCCGACAGCCTGCATCTCGACGGCACCGAGGTCTTCGACATCTCGGGCATCGAGGCGCTCAACGAGGGCAAGACGCCGAAGACCGTCAAGGTGACCGCGACGAAGGACGGCGGCGAGACCGTCGAGTTCGACGCCGTGGTGCGCATCGACACCCCCGGTGAAGCGGACTACTACCGCAACGGCGGCATCCTGCAGTACGTGCTGCGCAACATGATCAAGGGCAACTGAGGCCCTGCTCGTGAGCGACTTTCCGGCCCCCACACCGGAAAGTCGCTCACGAGCGACGAAGGAGCGAATCAGTGCCCAAGGTCAGTGAGGATCACCTCGCGGCGCGGCGCAGCCAGATCCTCGACGGCGCTCGGCGCTGTTTCGCCGAATACGGTTACGACGGCGCGACGGTGCGACGGCTCGAAGAGGCGACCGGGCTCTCGCGCGGCGCGATCTTCCACCATTTCAAGGACAAGGACGGGCTGTTCCTCGCCCTCGCGCACGAGGACGCCCGGCGGATGGCCGACGTCGTCGCCGAAGGCGGTCTCGTCCAGGTCATGCGCGACATGCTCGCGAGCCCCCAAGATTTCGACTGGCTCGGGACGCGGCTCGAGATCGCGCGGCGGCTCCGCACCGACCCCGAGTTCCGCCGCAGCTGGTCGCAACGTTCGGCCGAGCTCACCGACGCGACCATCGCACGCCTGGCCGCACAGAAGGAGGCGGATCGCCTCCGTGACGACGTCCCGACGGACGTCCTCGTCGAGTACCTCGATCTCGTGCTCGACGGCCTGATCGCCCGGCTCGCGGCCGGCAATGCGTCGTCCGACCTGTCCGCGGTCCTCGACCTCGTCGAGAACTCGGTGCGGCGGCGCGACTGACGCCCGCTCACGTCACCGGCGGTCTCACCTCACCGTCGTCGCGGGATCGTCGAGTGCTCGCTGCAGATGCAGCGACAGCACCGCGAGCGAGAACAGCCCCGTCGCGACGCCGAGGAGGGCGCCGAAGCCCTCCGTCGCGAAATCGATGAACGCGTTGAGCAGCAGGCCGACGAGCGCTGCCATTCGCAGCATCCGCAACGGCCACAGTCCGCGCGTCCTGCGGCGCGCGACGAGGGCGGGCAGCGCCAACGACAGGACGACGACCGCGACGATCCCCGACAGGATCTGAGCCACCGAGACCCCGGCGAACTCGGGTGCCGCAGAATCGTCGATGTAGAGGCGCCCCACCACGACGCCGAGCACCGTCAGCGCGAGTCCGGCAGCGGCGCTCGCCACCATGAGCCATCCGAGGATCGGCACCCAGCGCGGACTCGTGAACCACCGTTCGACGTGATCGCGCGTCCAGCAGTGCACCCGGTACAGTCGGTCGCCGGCCTGCGGTGCCGCGTCGACGAGCGCGCGGACGGCCGCGATCGATGCGGCGTCGGTTCCCGCGGCCGCCGAGCGGGTGAGCAGGGTGTGGGCGGTCTCGCGCCGGTAGTCCGCCAGACCGTGCGCGAGCCCCTCGGTCGCGATCGCGTTGGCGGACGCGAGCATCTCCACGGCGTTCAGCGGGCGCAGATCGCGCACCGCACGCCCCCCGACGATCACGAGTACGACGAGGACGAACATGATCTCGGCACTCGGTGCGTAGAAGTAGTCGTTGTCCTTCGTGACGAACTTGCCGACCTCGTCGAGGAACAATCCGAATCCCACACCGCCGGCGGCGATCGCGAAGACCCGCGCGCCGTACCCGATGAGCGCCCAGCCGACGAGCAGCGCGATCATCATGAGCGCACCGCCGTACAGCGCGTGCGCGATGTGCAGGTCTCCCCCACCGACCTGCGGATAGCCGGTGGCCTCGAGATAGGCGCGGGTCACCAGAATCGTGACGATCGCGACGACGGCGAACTGCTCGGCGGCCGACGACCCCGAGAGGTTCCGCACGATACGGGGCCGTCGGATCACGGTGGCGGGCTCGGATGGCGCTCCCATCCCGCCACTCTCGCACGATTCAGGCGAGCGAGATGAGATCCAGGTAGTCCTGTGACCAGTGGTCTTCGGTCCCGTCCGGCAGCAGAATGACGCGTTCGGGGTCGAGCGCCTCGGCGGCACCGGGATCGTGGGTCACGAGCACGACGGCGCCCTCGTAGCTGCGCAGCGCGTCGAGCACCTGCTCGCGCGAGATCGGATCGAGGTTGTTGGTCGGCTCGTCGAGCAGCAGCACGTTCGCGGCGGACGACACCAGACCCGCGAGCGCGAGTCGCGTCTTCTCGCCACCCGACAGCGTGCCCGCGGGCTGGTCGAGCTGCGGGCCGGTGAACATGAACGCGCCGAGCAGTCCGCGCAGATCCTGTTCTCCCGCATCCGGGGCCGCGTGGCGGATGTTCTCCCACACCGACGCGGTGTCGTCGATCGTGTCGTGCTCCTGCGCGAAGTACCCGACCTTGAGGCCGTGCCCGGGCACGAGTTCGCCGAGGTCCGGCTTCTCGGTGCCGGCGAGCAGCCGCAGCAGCGTCGTCTTGCCCGCGCCGTTGAGACCGAGGACGACGACCCGCGAGCCGCGATCGATCGCGAGGTCGACGCCCGTGAAGATCTCCAGCGAGCCGTACACCTTGGTGAGCTCACGCGCCATGAGCGGCGTCTTGCCGCACGCGGCGGGCGTGGGAAACCGGATCTTCGCGGTCTTGTCGGCGACGCGGACCTCGTCGAGATCGTTCATGAGCTTGTCGGCACGTTTCGCCATGTTCTGCGCGGCCGTCGCCTTGGTCGCCTTCGCACCGAGCTTGGCGGCCTGCGCCCGCAACGCGCCCGCCTTCTTCTCGGCGTTCGCACGCTCGCGCTTGCGCCGTGCCTCGTCGGTCGCGCGGGCGTCGAGGTACTTCTTCCAGCCCATGTTGTAGATGTCGGCCTCACCGCGCACGGCGTCGAGGAACCACACCTTGTTGACGACATCCGCCAGGAGGTCGACGTCGTGGCTGATCACGACGAGGCCGCCGTCGTGGTTCTGCAGGAACCCGCGCAGCCACGTGATCGAGTCGGCGTCGAGGTGGTTGGTCGGCTCGTCGAGCAGCAGCGTGGTGTCGGACTTGCCGCCCGAGCCGTCGGAGGCGGCGAAGAGGATGCGCGCCAACTCGACGCGGCGACGCTGTCCGCCCGAGAGGGTGTGCAGGGCCTGACCGAGAACGCGATCGGGCAGCCCGAGGCTGTGGCAGATCCGCGCCGCCTCGGATTCGGCGACGTAGCCACCGAGCTGCGAGAAGCGCTCCTCGAGCGAGCCGTACTTGCGGACGGCGCGGTCGCGCACGGTCTCGTCGACGGCCTCGGCCATGAGCGCCTGCTGCTTCTCCATCCGGCGCAGAATCTCGTCGAGTCCGCGTGCAGAGAGAACGCGGTCCTTCGCGAGGACCTCGAGATCGCCTTCCTTCGGATCCTGCGGGAGGTAGCCGAGGTCACCCGTGCGGACGACGGCGCCCGCGTAGGGCTCGCCCTCCCCCGCGAGGATGCGCAGCGTCGTCGTCTTGCCCGCGCCGTTGCGGCCGACGAGGCCGATCCGGTCGCCCGCCTGGATGCGCAGCGCCGAACCGGGCGCGGTGAGCAGTGTGCGCACCCCGGCTCGTACTTCCAGGTCGGTGGCGGTGATCAACGATTCTCCTTCGGCGCTCGCGGCACACACCGGCGGCACGAGACGCACACCGGCACGAAACGTCCATTCTACCGTTGGTCCGGGATGCTCTCGAATCGCCGTGGAGGACCCCGCTGCACTTGTTCGGGATTTCCATGTGTTCCGTCCGTCACCGACAAGCACAGACCGTCTCGATCGGCCCGTGGGATGCTCACCGCATGACCGACGACGCAGCGACGGCACCGCACTCCCCGGGCGATCGCATCGCCGACGTCGCGGTCGTCGGCCTGGGGCCGGCGGGCAGCGCCCTCGCCACCCGATGCGCCGCCCACGGCCTGTCCGTCGTCGGGATCGACCGCGGTCCCGATCGCCGCTGGTCCCCCACCTACGGCGTCTGGCAGCGCGATCTGCCGGAGTGGCTCCAGCGCGACGCCGTCGCGACGCGGGCACACCCCACCGTCGTCACCACACGTCGCGTCACCACGGGGCGCGTCACGATCCACCGGCGACTCGACCGCACCTATGCAGTATTGGATACACCGCGACTGCAATCGTTGCTTCGCGACGGCAGCTACCACATCGTCACAGGTGAAGCAGCATCCGTCGGACGGGACGACGTCGAACTCGCCGACGGCACGCATGTGCGGGCGACGACCGTCGTCGACGCCCGGGGGCCCGAGGCCGGTCGCAGGCGGGCGATGCAGACGGCATTCGGGCTCGTCGTTCCCGCGGCCCGCGCCCGGCCCGCACTCGGCGAGGCGGACGCGCTGTTCATGGACTGGCGCGGCGACAACGGCGCCGCGGCCTCCGCTCCCCCGAGCTTTCTCTACGCCGTACCGCTCGACGCCGAGCACGTTCTCCTCGAGGAGACGTGCCTCGTCGGTCGCCCGGCCCTCCCGATCCCGGAGCTGCGCACACGACTCCACGCACGGCTCGCGGCCCGGGGAGTCCGCCTCGACGGCACGGAACGTACGGAGCGCGTCGCGTTCGCGGTCGAGAGTCCGCGCGCCCGGCACACCGGATTCGGGGTGCGCGCGGGCATGATGCATCCCGGTTCCGGATACAGCGTGGGAGCCGCGCTCGCGCTCGCCGACCCGTACGCGCGGGCCCTCGCCCACGGCCGCCGTCCCCGCTCCCTCCCGCGTCCGGTGCAGTCGCTCCGCGACGCGGGACTCCGGACCCTCCTCGAGCTCGATCCGGGTGAGCTGCGCGAGTTCTTCGACGCGTTCTTCGCGACGCCCCACGCCGTCCAGGCCGACTATCTGGCACCGAAAGCGAGCACGGCCGGCACCGCGGCGGCGATGGGACACGTCTTCGCGCATCTCACGCCCGCCACGCGCCGGACCGTGCTGCGTGCCGTCACCGGCCGCACGACGGACGCTCAGGCCGGTACGGACTGACCGGAACGAGGAACGGGCGTTCCCGCGAGCTCGGCGGGCACGTCGAGGCCCAGATTCGCGAGCACCGTCGGGGTCACGTCGGCGAGCGTGAAGCCGGCGTTCACCCGGCCCGCCTCGATTCCGTCGCCGCGAGCGATCACGAAGGTCGACGCCTCGTGCGGGCTCTGCCCGCCGTGTCCACCCGTGGGGGTGTGGCCGTGGTCGGACACGACGAGGACCGTCCAGTTCTCCCCCGTCGCCGCGCGGCGGGCGTCCACGGCGTCGACGATCCGGCCGACCTCGACGTCGACGCGCTCGATCGCCGTCCGGTACAGCGGCGAGTTCGTGCCGCCCACATGGCCGACGGCATCGACGTGATCGAGTTGGGTGAACAGGAAGTCGGGCCCGTTCGTCTCGATCTCCGCGACGACCGAGGTCGCGGTCCGCGCGTCGATCGTGGGAAGAATGCTCGCCCCCGGCGTCGTGACGACGACATCGGCGGCGGGCGGGCCGGACGTCGCGATCCGCGCGATGCCGTCCCACGTCGCGATGGAGGCGGTGCGCAGCTCCGGCCGCTCGCGTTCGATGCGCGTGAAGACGGACGGGTAGCGGTCGAAGCGCGCGCCCAGGTACGAGTTGTCGACGACGCCGTGCTCGGTGTGCCAGACACCCGTGAGGATCGTGGACCACGACGGCCCGGAGATCGTCGGATGCCCGGCGATCGAGGCCTCCGCACTCGCGCCCTCCGCGAGAAGGCGGTGGAGGTTCGGCGCCGCCGCGTCACGCACTTCGGCGAGCATGGTGCCGTCGAGGCCGATGACGACGGTCTTGTCGATCCCGCTCACAGCGGTGTCCGGGCTCGCGGCAGCGGTGCCGGTGGTGGTCGCGGCGAGGGCGAGCGTGAGAGCTCCTGCGGACAGCAGCAGCTGCAGGCGGTGTCGACGGGTTCGCTGATTGTTCACGACGTGAGCGTCGTCGGCGCGAGGTCCGGTGTCATCCCCCTGGTGACGTTGTTGCCGCGATATTGTCCACTCGTTCACCGCTGAGGTGAACGCTGTTTTTCCGCCCCGCGCTACGTGAACTCCGCCGCGGGTGCAGCGAGGCCACCGAAATCTGGAGCAGGAAACACCCGAAACCCCGCGACATGGGCGATAGTGGGGTCATGCGCTCCATCTGGAAGGGCTCGATCGCGTTCGGCCTGGTGAACGTCCCGGTCAAGGTGTACTCCGCGACGGAGGATCACGACATCCGGTTCCACCAGGTCCACGCCGTCGACGGCGGCCGCATCCGCTACCAGCGCGTCTGCGAGAAGGACGGCGAGGTCGTCCCGTACTCCGACATCGACAAGGCCTACGAGTCCGACGACGGCGTGCGCGTCGTGCTCACGGACGAGGACTTCGACAAGCTTCCGGCCGCCGAGAAACACGAGATCCCGGTGCTGCAGTTCGTCCCGTCCGATCAGCTCGATCCGATCCTGTTCGCGAAGAGCTACTACCTCGAACCGGACGGCAACTCGCCGAAGGCGTACGTCCTGCTCGCGACGACGCTCGAGAACACCGAGCGCACCGCGCTGGTGCACTTCACGCTGCGGCAGCGCACGCGACTCGCCGCGCTGCGCTCGCGCGACGGCGTCCTCACCATCCAGACGCTGCTGTGGCCCGACGAGGTGCGCGAGGCGAGCTTCCCGGTCCTCGGCGACGCCGAGACGCCGAAGGACAAGGAGCTCGCGATGGCCGAGACCCTCGTCGAGTCGATGGCCGACGACTTCCGTCCCGAGGAGTTCACCGACGACTATCAGGTCCAGTTGCGGGCTCTTCTCGACGAGATGATCCGCAGCGGCGGCAAGAAGGTGATCGCAACCGAGGACGCCGCCGAGTCCGGCTCCGACGCCGAGGTCGTGGACCTCGTCGCCGCACTGCAGCGCAGCGTCGAGGCCGCCGGCGGCGACCGGTCCGGTGACGGCAAGAAGAGCAAGGCGAAGAGCGCAGGCGGGAAGACCGCCGCGAAGAAATCCGGGGGGACCGCCAAGAAGGCACCCGCGCGCAAGCGAGCCTGACCGCCGCGCGGTCCCGTTCACCGAGAAGTCGTCCGCACCGATCGGCCGTCCCGGTTCTGCTCGGGGTCATGTCGAATGTCAACTCAGACGTAGCCGAGGCGGCAGAGACGCCGCCCGGAGCCCGCTACCGACGAACCCGGCCTGCATGGGTCGTCGTCACCGTTCTCGTACTCGTGGAGATCATCAGCGCCTTCGAGACGTCGATGATGTTCGCGGCGATGCCGACCCTCATCGCCGAGTTCGAGACCGACGCCGCGACGGCGGGCTGGGCGGTCACGTCGTTCCTGCTCGTCGCTGCTGCGTCCGCGGCGGTGTGCGGTCGTCTCGGCGATCTCTACGGCCGCGAACGGGTGCTCGTCGTCGTCCTCGCGGCTGCTGCGGTCGGCTCGCTCGTGAGCGCTCTCGGCGACAGCCTCACCTCGATCGTCGTCGGGCGGACCATCCAGGGCGCAGCCGGCGCGATCCTGCCGCTGTGCATCGGAATCGCCCGTGCCCACCTTCCCGCCGCGCGGGTCCCGGTCGCCGTCTCGCTCATCTCGGGCTCCGCGGTGGCCGCGGGCGCGGCGTCGCTGCTCGTCGCCGGGGCGCTCATCGATTTCGCGAGCTGGCACCTGATCTTCGTCGTCACGGCGGTCTATGCGACGGGCGCGTTGCTGCTCGTGGTGTTCGTGCTGCCGTGGCAACCCCGCACCGTGGCGACGCGCGAGCCGATCGACCATCTCGGTGCCGTGATGCTGTCCAGCGCGGTCGCCGCGATCCTGCTCGGCGTCAACAAGGCTCAGAGCTGGGGATGGTCGGACGTCCGCGTCCTCGCACTCGTCGTCGGCGGTGTCGCCGCGCTCGGCCTGCTCGTCGTCCGTGAACTGCGCATCCCGAACCCGATCGTGAACCTCAGGTTGTTCACGCACCGCAAGTACGCGATCACGATGATCGCGACGCTCACGATCGCCGCGGGCCCGATGGGCGTGATCACCATGATCGTCCCCCTCGTGCTGCAGACCTCCGAGGCGGGCGGGTTCGGGCACGGCCTCTCCCCCACCCACGCCGGCTGGATCTCGTTCCTCGGAGCAATGGTGGGCTTCGCGTTCACCCCGTTGAGCGGGCGCATCGCGGCCGCCACCGGCGCGCGGACCGCGATGCTGCTCGGGACCGCACTGTTCGCGGTGGGCACGGGACTGCTGATCGTCGGTCACGACTCACTGGCGGTCATGGCGCTCATGATCGTCGTCGTCTCGATCGCGACCGCGTTCGCCTTCACCGCGCTCCCCAACCTCGTCGTGGAAGCGGTCCCGCAGCGGAACACGAGCGAAGCGACGGGCACCAACACCGTCGTCCGCACCGTCGGTCAGGGCGTCGGCACGTCGATCGCGACGATGATGCTCGCGCACGCGACACTGAGCGGTACCGATCCGGCTGCGGGACTCGTCGCCGTCGGCGTTCTCGTCCTGACGCTCGCTGTCGTGACGTTCGTCCTCGTGCTCGCGATCCCGAAGGGCGCGGTGTCGCTCGAGCGCCAGAGTGCGGTGTCGCTCAGACGGTGACAGTGCGGTGTCGCTCAGACGGTGAAGCCCAGTGCCCGCAACTGCTCGCGCCCGTCGTCGGTGATCTTGTCCGGGCCCCACGGGGGCATCCAGACCCAGTTGATGCGCAGCTCGTCCGTCAGTCCCGACCGGACCAGCGCACCCTTGGCCTGATCCTCGATGACGTCCGTGAGCGGGCAGGCCGCCGACGTGAGGGTCATGTCGACGGTGACGACGTCGTCGTCCTCGGTGATGCCGTAGACCAGGCCGAGGTCGACGACGTTGATGCCGAGTTCGGGGTCGACGACGTCGCGCATCGCTTCCTCGAGGTCGTCGAGCCGGTCGGCGACCGGGACGGTGCCCTGGGTGAGGTAGGAGTTCTGGGCCGCGGGGGCCGTGTTGTCGGGCGTCGTCTCGCTCATGCCTGTCCTCCGTTGTCGGATGTCGTGTCGTCGATCCTCGTGCCGGCGGCCGTGTGCGGGGTCGCGACGGCCTGGGCCAGCGCGTCCTTGAACGCGAGCCAGCCGAGCAGTGCGCACTTGACTCGCGCGGGATACTTCGCGACGCCGGCGAAGGCGATGCCGTCGCCGAGGACGTCCTCGTCGCCTTCGACGGTGCCGCGGCTGCCGACCATCTCGCCGAACGCCGCTACCGTCGCGAGGGCGTCGTCGATCTTCGCGCCGATGACCTGGTCGGTGAGGACGGATGTCGACGCCTGGCTGATCGAGCAGCCCTGACCGTCGTACGAGACGTCGCGGACGACGCCGTCGGCCGACACGTCGACGCGCAGCGTCACCTCGTCACCGCACGTCGGGTTCACGTGGTGCACCTCGGCGCCGTACGGCTCCCGCAGCCCCCGGGCGTGGGGGTGCTTGTAGTGGTCCAGGATCACGTCCTGGTACATCTGTTCCATTCGCACGTGCGGTTCTCAACCCTTCCCGACGCCGAAGAAGTCCTGTGCGCGGCGCACGCCGTTCGCGAGCGCCGTCACCTCGCCCAGCGTGTTGTAGACCGCGAACGACGCGCGCGCCGTCGCAGCGACACCGAAACGCCGGTGCAGCGGCCACGCGCAGTGGTGACCGACGCGGATCGCGACGCCGTCGTCGTCGAGGATCTGGCCGAGGTCGTGCGCGTGAACGCCGTCGACGACGAACGACACCGCGCCGCCGCGTGCCTCGGTCGTGGTCGGCCCGACGATCCGGACGCCCTCGATGGCGCCGAGTTCGCGCAACGCGGCCTCGGTGAGCGCGTGCTCGTGGGCGGCGACGGCGTCCATCCCGATCGCCTCGAGGTACTCGACCGCCGCGCCGAGCCCGACGACCTGCGACGTCATGGGGACGCCGGCCTCGAACCGCTGCGGCGGCGGCGCGTACGTGGAGCCCTCCATCGTGACGGTCTCGATCATCGATCCGCCCGTCACGAACGGCGGCATCGCGGCGAGCAGTTCACGCCGGCCGTAGAGCACGCCGACGCCCGACGGCCCGAGCATCTTGTGGCCCGAGAACGCCGCGTAGTCGACGCCGAGCGCGTGGAAGTCGACCGGCATGTGTGGGACCGACTGGCACGCGTCGAGGACGACGAGCGCGCCGACCGCATGGGCGCGGCGCACGAGTTCGCCGACGGGCGCGAGTGCGCCGGTGACGTTCGACTGGTGCGTGAACGCCACGACCTTCACGGCATCGGTGAGCTCGAGCGAGTCGAGGTCGATGCGGCCGTCGTCGGTGACGCCGTACCAGCGCAGCGTCGCGCCGGTGCGGCGCGCGAGTTCCTGCCACGGCACGAGGTTCGCGTGGTGTTCGAGTTCGGTGATCACGATCTCGTCGCCCGGCCCGACGGCACGGTCCCAGCGGTCGTCGCCGAGGGTGTACGTCACGAGGTTGAGGGCCTCGGTCGCGTTCTTCGTGAACACGAGTTCGTCGGCGCCGGCACCGACGAACCGGGCGATCGCCGCCCGTGCTCCCTCGTACGCGTCCGTCGCCTCCTCGGCGAGCTGATGCGCGCCGCGATGCACCGCGGCGTTCGACGTCGTGAGGAAGTCGCGTTCGGCGTCGAGCACCTGCACCGGACGCTGCGACGTCGCGCCCGAGTCCAGATAGACGAGCGGCTTCCCGTCACGCACGGTACGCGCGAGGATCGGGAAGTCGGCACGGATCGCCGCGATGTCGAATGCCCCGGAACGGCGCACGTCGGTGAGCTCCGTCGTCACGGTGCCTCCCTGCTGTCGAGGTGTGGACCTGCTGTCGGAGTACGGATCAGGCGCCCTGCGCGGCAGCCTGCTGGAAGCGCACGTAGCCCTTCTCCTCGAGCTCGTCGGCGAGTTCGGGACCACCCGACTCGACGATCCGCCCGTCGACGAAGACGTGGACGAACTCCGGGTGGATGTACCGGAGGATGCGGGTGTAGTGCGTGATGAGCAGGATTCCGCCGTGGTCGGTCTCCTTGTAGCGGTTCACGCCCTCGGAGACGACCCGCAGCGCGTCGACGTCGAGACCCGAGTCGGTCTCGTCGAGGATCGCGATCTTGGGGTGCAGCAGCCCGAGCTGGAGGATCTCGTGGCGCTTCTTCTCGCCGCCCGAGAAGCCCTCGTTGACGGAACGCTCGCCGAAGGCGGGGTCGATGTCGAGGTCGGTCATCGCACCCTTGACCTCCTTGACCCAGTGCCGCAGCTTGGGGGCCTCGCCGCGGACGGCGGTCGCCGCCGTGCGCAGGAAGTTCGACATCGAGACGCCGGGCACCTCGACGGGGTACTGCATCGCGAGGAACAGGCCCGCGCGGGCACGCTCGTCGACGCTCATCTCGAGGACGTCCTCGCCGTCGAGCGTGATCGAGCCCGAGGTCACCTGGTACTTCGGGTGCCCGGCGACGGCGTACGAGAGCGTCGACTTGCCG
Organism: Rhodococcus rhodnii NBRC 100604; assembly: GCF_001894925.1. GTDB lineage: Bacteria > Actinomycetota > Actinomycetes > Mycobacteriales > Mycobacteriaceae > Rhodococcus_F > Rhodococcus_F rhodnii. The sequence continues at coordinate 216,738 of NZ_BCXD01000003.1, forward strand.
GAGCCGTTGGGGCCCATGATCGCGTGCGTCTCACCCGAGCGCACCGTGAGGTTCACGCCCTTGAGGATGTGGATCGGCTCGGCGTTCTCGTCGGTCTGCGCGACGTCGACGTGCAGATCCTTGATCTCGAGAACGGAGGGGGTCTGGTCGGTCATGGAAGTTCCTTTGCGAGAAATGAGAGAAAGGTCGGTCAGGCGCCGATCGCGGCGAGCTCGGCCTCGACCGCGGCTTCGAGCCGTTCACGCACGTCGGGCACCGCGATCTTCTGGATGATCTCGTGGAAGAACCCGCGCACGACGAGGCGGCGCGCCTGCTCCTCCGGGATGCCGCGAGCACGCAGATAGAACAGCTGCTCGTCGTCGAACCGGCCGGTCGCGCTCGCGTGCCCGGCGCCGACGATCTCGCCGGTCTCGATCTCGAGGTTCGGCACCGAGTCGGCGCGGGCGCCGTCGGTGAGCACCAGATTGCGGTTGAGCTCGAACGTGTCGGTGCCCTCGGCCTCGGCGCGGATGAGGACGTCGCCGATCCACACGGTGTGCGCGTCGGGCTTGTCCGACTCGGGATCGCCCTGCAGCGCGCCCTTGTAGACGACGTTCGACTTGCAGTGCGGCTGCGAATGGTCGACGAGCAGTCGCTGTTCGAGATGCTGGCCGTCGTCGGCGAAGTACAGGCCGAGCAGTTCGGCGTCGCCGCCGGGGCCCGCGTACTCGACGGTGCCCGTGATGCGGACGAGGTCGCCGCCGAGGCTCACCGAGGTGTGCCGCAGCACGGCGTCGCGGCCGACGCGCACGTGATGCTGCGCGACGTGCACGGCGTCGTCGGCCCAGTCCTGAACGGCGACGACGGTGAGGTGCGCGCTGTCGCCGAGCACGAACTCGATGTTCTCGGCATAGGTGCCGCTGCCGACCTGGTCGAGGACGACGACGGCCTTCGCGAACGCGCCGATCCGGATCTGGACGTGGCCGTAGGCGGTCTCGCCCTCGCCCGGGCCGGTGACGCGCACGAGGATGCGCTCGGCGGTCTCGAGTTCCGCCGGGATCGTCACGACGGTCGCGCTGCCGAAGCTCGAGTACGCCTGCGCGGCGATGCGGTCGGACGGCACGCCGCCCTCACCGAGGCGCGCGTCGTCGCGGCCGACCGTCTCGGCGGTGACGCCGGCGGGCACCTCGACGTCGACCGTCGCGGTCGCCGTCGCGGGTGCCGTGCCGTTGTGGAGGCCGCGCAGCCGCCGCAGCGGGGTGAACCGCCACTCCTCGTCGCGGCCGTGCGGGACCTCGAAGGCATCGACGTCGAACGACGTGAACCGTTCGCCCTTGTTGGATGCGGGCACGATGCTCGCGGAACCCGGGTTCTCGCCCCGAACGGCGTCTTGCACTCCTGTCGCGGGAGAAGTCACTTAGCCCACGGCCCCTTCCATCTGCAGTTCGATCAGGCGATTGAGCTCGAGCGCGTACTCCATCGGGAGTTCCTTCGCGATCGGCTCGACGAAGCCGCGGACGACGGTGGCCATCGCCTCGTCCTCGGTCAGGCCGCGGCTCATGAGGTAGAACAACTGGTCGTCGCTGACCTTCGACACGGTGGCCTCGTGACCCATCGTGACGTCGTCCTCGCGGATGTCGACGTACGGGTACGTGTCGGAGCGGCTGATCTGGTCGACGAGCAGCGCATCGCACTTGACGGTCGACTTCGACCCGTGCGCGCCCTTGTTGACCTGGACGAGCCCGCGGTACGACGCGCGGCCACCGCCGCGGGCGACCGACTTGCTCACGATGGTCGACGACGTGTGCGGCGCGAGGTGGAGCATCTTCGAGCCGGTGTCCTGGTGCTGGCCCTCACCCGCGAACGCGACCGAGAGGACCTCGCCGCGGGCGTACTCGCCGGTCATCCAGACGGCCGGGTACTTCATCGTGACCTTGGAGCCGATGTTGCCGTCGATCCACTCCATCGAACCGCCGGCCTCGACCTTGCTGCGCTTGGTGACGAGGTTGTAGACGTTGTTCGACCAGTTCTGGATCGTCGTGTAGCGGCAGTGGCCGCCCTTCTTCACGATGATCTCGACGACCGCCGAGTGCAGCGAGTCGGTCTTGTAGATCGGTGCGGTGCAGCCCTCGACGTAGTGCACGGACGCGCCTTCGTCGACGATGATGAGCGTCCGCTCGAACTGGCCCATGTTCTCGGTGTTGATCCGGAAGTAGGCCTGCAGCGGGATGTCGACGTGGACGCCCGGCGGGACGTAGATGAACGAGCCGCCCGACCACACCGCGGTGTTGAGCGCCGAGAACTTGTTGTCGCCTGCGGGGATGACGGTGCCGAAGTACTCCTGGAACAGCTCGGGGTGCTCGCGCAGACCCGAGTCGGTGTCGAGGAAGAGCACGCCCTGGCTCTCGAGGTCCTCGCGGATCTGGTGGTAGACGACCTCGGACTCGTACTGTGCCGCGACGCCCGCGACGAGGCGCTGCTTCTCCGCCTCGGGGATGCCGAGCTTGTCGTACGTGTTCTTGATGTCCTCGGGCAGCTCTTCCCAGGACTGTGCCTGCTTCTCCGTCGAGCGCACGAAGTACTTGATGTTGTCGAAGTCGATGCCCTCGAGGTTGCTGCCCCAGTTCGGCATCGGCTTCTTGTCGAAGGTGCGCAGCGCGCGCAGGCGTGCCTCGAGCATCCACTCGGGTTCGCTCTTCTTCGACGAGATGTCGCGGACGACGGCCTCGTTCAGGCCGCGCTGCGCGGCGGCACCGGCGGCGTCGGAGTCCGCCCAGCCGTAGCCGTAGTTCCCGAGCGACGCGATCGTCTCTTCCTGCGTCAGCGGCTCGTTCGGGGGTGTCACCTGATCGGGTGTGACAGTCATACGGTCTCCTTCCGGAGGCTGGTGCGGTGTCCGGCGAGGGCTGGTCGCCGGTGAGTGACAACGTTGTCGGAGATGCTGTTGTTCCTGGGGCGGGTGATCTCGGTCATCGATCACGCGCCGTCGGCTCGGGCTCCGCCGGGTCCGGTGGCGACACGAGCGGGACGTGGGTCGTGCACGCGACGTCGCCGTTCGCGATCGTCGCGAGCTGCTGCACGTGCGTGCCGAGGATCTCGGTGAGGGCCTCGCGCTCGGCGTCGCACAGTTCCGGGAACTCCTCGGCGACGTGCGAGACCGGGCAGTGGTGCTGACAGATCTGGACGCCGTGCCCGACGGGGCGCGTCGACGCCGCGAACCCGGCGTCGTTGAACGCGTCCGCGACCTCGTCGGCGGCGCGGGCGATGTCGCGGGGTCCGTCGGCGGGTGCGACGCGATCGACGATGGTGTCGACGCGGCGCCGCGCGAACTCGGTGATCGCGGCGTCGCCGCCGACCTCGCGGAGCTGACGCAGCGCGGCGCCCGCGAGGTCGTCGTACGCGTGGCCGAGCCTGCGGCGCCCCTGGGCCGTGATCTGGAATCGTTTCGCCGGCCGCCCGCGGCCGCGGGACGCGCGGTGACGGTGGGAGACCTCGCGGGCCTCCCCCGCCTCGATGAGCGCGTCGAGGTGCCGTCGCACGCCCGCCGCGGAGAGGCCGAGGGCACGCCCCACCTCGCTCGCGGTGACGGGGCCCTGCTGCAGCAGCATGTCCACCACGGCGGTCCGGGTGTCGCCCTCGTGCGTGGCGGCCCCGGGTGTGGTGGCGCCGTGTGCCGTCCCCGCGCCGGCGAGCGCGGCGTCGCCACGCGTGTCGGCAGTCGTCGGATCGGATTTCACAACACCAGTGTGACGTAATTCCGGACGTGATTCCACTAAGGGTGCCCTACCGGAACCCCACGTGTGACCTGCACGACGGGAGCGCGGGCGCTCGTGGCCGCGGGCCGCGCCGTTACCCTCTCCCTTGTGCCGACCCCGCCCGAGCGCTCGACCGAACCGACACCCGACCCCGGGCCGGCCGCTCGGCCGACCGCGACGCTCGCCCGTACGGTCGCGTCGCGCACGGTGCACCTCGGCCGTCGCGTTCTCGGCCTCGATGCCGCCTCTCGAGCAGGGGTGACGGGGAGCCTGCACGGCGACGAGAGCGCCGCACCCGGACTCGGTACGGCCGAACTCCGCGGCCTCCGCAACATCCGACGATTCGGCGCCACCGGAACGCTGCTCATGGCGATCGGCGCCCTCGGGGCCGGCGCGCAGCCCGTGCTGCAGAACCCCGTGCAGGGACTCCGTCTGCTCGGTCTGCCCAGCCGCATCCCCGGCGCGGCGCTCACGCTCACGATGTGCGGCACCGTCATGGTCGTCCTCGCGTGGCTGCTGCTCGGGCGGCTCGCGATCGGCACCGTCCGCGACGGCGTCCGGCACCGGCTCGGCCGCCGCCAGCTCGATCGCACCCTGCTGTTGTGGATCGTGCCGCTCGCGGTCGCCCCGCCCATGTTCAGCAAGGACGTGTACTCGTACCTCGCCCAGAGCGAGATCGCCGCGCGCGGCCTCGACCCCTACGCGATCGGACCTGCCCAGGCGCTCGGCGTCGATCACGTCCTCACCAGGACCGTCCCCAACATCTGGCGCGAGACGCCCGCACCCTACGGCCCGAGCTTCCTGTGGATGGGCGAAGGGATCACGTGGCTCACCGGCGAGAACATCATCGCCGGGATCCTGCTGCACCGCGTCCTCGCGCTCGCCGGCGTCGCCCTGATCGTGTGGGCGCTGCCGCGGCTCGCGCGGCGGTGCGGCGTCGCCCCCGTCACGGCGCTGTGGCTCGGCGCCGCGAACCCGCTGCTGCTCTTCCATCTCGTCGCCGGCATCCACAACGAAGCGCTCATGATCGGGCTCATGCTCGCGGGCATGGAACTCGCGCTGCGCGCGATCGAATCCACCGGCCCGATCCGGGGCCGCACGCTGTGGCTGCTCGTCGGCGGCGCCGCCCTCGTCGCACTGTCGGCGACGATCAAGATCCCGTCGCTGCTCGCGCTCGGATTCGTCGGCATGGCCCTCGCTCGGCGGTGGGGCGGTACGTGGCGCGACGTCCTGCGCGCGGCACTCGCGCTCGCCGGCGTCGTCGTGGTCGTGCTGGTCGGCGTGAGCCTCGCGTCCGGCCTCGGCTTCGGGTGGCTCGGGACGCTCGGCACCGCGAGCGCCGTCCGCAGCTGGATGTCCATTCCGACCCTGCTCGGCGTCGCGACGGGCGCGGTCGGTGTCCTGCTCGGGCTCGGCGACCACACCACCGCCGTCCTGTCGCTGACCCGCCCGATCGCGGCGGTGGTCGCGGCAGTCGTCACGCTCCGCATGCTGCTCGCGACGCTGTTCGGCCGAGTCCACGCCGTCGGCGCACTCGGTCTGTCGCTCGGCGCCGTCGTCCTGCTCTTCCCCGTCGTGCAGCCCTGGTACCTGCTGTGGGCGGTGATCCCGCTCGCCGCGTGGGCGACAGCACCCGCCTTCCGCGTTCCCGCCGTCGCGTTCTCGTCGATCGTCAGCGTCATCCTCATGCCGAACGGCGGCGAGTACCCGCCGTTCGTCATCGTGCAGGCCGCGATCGCGACCGTCTTCACCGTCGGGCTGCTCATCGTCGCGACGCGGAGCACGCTGCCGTGGCGCGTCGACCCACCGGGTCGCGACGGCGCGGCCGGCGAGTCCACCACCGACCCCGACGTGCCCGGGGTCACGACGACGGGGTCCGGGCGGCGTGGCGCTCACGACCGGGGCCTACGCTGATTGTCCGTGACCGTCCGATCCACCGCGTCCGCGGCCGTCCAGGTGTCGAATGTCGTCAAGCGTTTCGGTGGCGTCGCGGCGGTCGACGGCCTCGACATGACCGTCGAGCACGCGCAGGTTCTCGCGTTGCTCGGCCCGAACGGCGCCGGCAAGACCACGACGGTCGAGATGTGCGAGGGCTTCGCGTCGCCCGACGAGGGCACCGTGCGCGTCCTCGGGCTCGATCCGGTCGCCGACTCCGCACGACTGCGCCCGCGCATCGGCGTCATGCTGCAGGGCGGCGGCGCCTACCCGGGCGCGAAGGCCGGCGAGATGCTCTCGCTCGTCGCGTCCTACAGCGACGACCCGCTCGATCCCGACTGGCTGCTGCACCGGCTCGGCCTCGACGAGGCGCGCCGCACGCCCTACCGGCGGCTCTCAGGCGGCCAGCAGCAGCGGCTCGCCCTCGCGTGCGCGCTCGTCGGCCGTCCCGAACTCGTCTTCCTCGACGAGCCGACCGCCGGTCTCGACGCGCAGGCCCGGCTGCTGGTGTGGGAGCTCATCGACGCACTGCGGCGCGACGGCGTGTCGGTCCTGCTCACGACTCATCTGATGAACGAGGCCGAGGAACTCGCGGATCAGCTCGTCATCATCGATCACGGCCGCGTCGTGGCGTCCGGCTCGCCGAGCGAGGTCACGAGCCGGGGCGCCGAGGGAACGCTGCGCCTCACCACCCGCGCGGGCCTCGATGTCGCGGCCCTCACGGAGCGGCTTCCCGCAGGCTTCACCGCCGCCGAGGCGACCCACGGAACGTACGTCGTCGCCGGCCCGGTGGAACCCGAACTCGTCGCCCTCGTCACGCGATGGTGTGCCGACCACGACGTTCTCGTCGACGAGCTGCGCGTGGATCAGCGCAGCCTCGAAGACGTCTTCCTCGACCTCACCGGTCGCGAGCTGCGCGGATGACGAGCATCGGCGCGCCGCGCGCATTCGGCGACATCAGCACATTCGGCACGACGAACGAGGCGACCCTGTCGTGAACACGCGAGACCTTGGCACCGACAACCGGTTCCCACCAGGAACCTTCACCCCGCGGCCGGTCCCCGCGCGGCCCGCCGCGATGCTGCGGGCGCAGATCGCGATGGAACTCAAACTGCTGCTGCGGCACGGCGAGCAACTGCTGCTCACGATGTTCATCCCGATCACGCTGCTCGTCGGGATCACCCTCATCCCGATCGGCGACCTCGGCGACACCCGCGTCGCCACGGTGCTCCCCGCGGTGATGATGGTCGCGGTGATGTCGACCGCGTTCACGGGACAGGCGATCGCCGTCGGCTTCGACCGCCGCTACGGCGCGCTCAAGCGTATCGGCGCGACCGCGCTCCCCCGCTGGGGAATCATCGGCGGCAAGAGCGGCGCGGTGCTCGTCGTCGTCGCACTCCAGTCGCTGCTGCTCGGGGCGATCGGTGTCGCGCTGGGCTGGCGTCCGGACGCCGCCGGCCTCGCGCTCGGCGCCGTCGTCATCGCCGTCGGCACCGTGACGTTCGCCGCGATGGGCCTGCTGCTCGGCGGCACGCTGCGCGCCGAGATCGTCCTCGCGCTCGCGAACATCGTGTGGTTCGTGCTGCTCGGCGTCGGCAGCCTCGTGATGCTCCGCGGCGACGTACCGCAGCTGTGGATCGACGCCGCGCGGGTGCTGCCGTCGGGCGCGATGGCCCATGCGCTCGACGCCGCGCTCGCGGGCTCGCTCGACTGGATCTCGCTCGTGGTGCTGGCGCTGTGGGCCGCGGTGAGCGCAGCCGCGGCGGTCCGGTTCTTCCGGTTCACGTGAGCACGAGGCGGTTGCACCGGCGAGTTCGGCCCGACTAATCTGGCGCGTCGTCGCCCGCACGACTGCCGTCGGGGCCCGACCACCGCCGACGGGCACGCGAGAGCCCCGTCCACCCGAGCGAAGCAGGAGTGAACAGCCGTGACGAGTGCCGTCCGCCGCAGCGCCCGCGCGTCCCGGTCACCCTGGAACCGGAAGAATCCGTTCGCGGCACGCGTCGTGACGTCGACCCGGCTCACCGGCCCCGGATCGTCCAAGGACGTCCGCCACCACGTCCTCGATCTCGCCGACAGCGGCATCGAGTACGAACCCGGTGACGGCCTCGGGATCCATCCGGTCAACGACCCCGCCCTCGTCGACGCCGTCCTGACGCGGCTCGGCGCGAGCCCCGAGGCCGTGGTCGCCGGATACGAGCTGCCGCTCGCCGACGTGCTGCGCACGCGCCGTGAACTGACGCTGCCGAGCCGCGACCTGCTCGAGTACGTCGCGACGCACGGCGGTCCGCCGGAGCTGCTCGACATCGCCGCCGACCGCACCACGCGCGAGCTGTGGCGACGCGGCAAGGACGCCGCCGACGTCCTCGACCTGCTCCCGTCGCCGCCGAGCGTCGAGGAGTTCGTCGCGCTCGCGGGCCCGCTCGCGCACCGCACGTACTCCATCTCCTCGGCGCCGAGTGTCCATCCCGGTGTCGTGCACCTGACGGTCTCGACGGTGCGCGGCGCGGCGACCGACCGCCCCCGCTCCGGTGCGTGCTCGACGCACCTCGCCGACCGGCTCGGCGAGAGCGGCGAGGCCGCGATCTTCCTCGTCCGCAACAAGTCGTTCCGGCTTCCCGCCGACGACGCCGCGCCCGTGATCATGATCGGTCCCGGCACGGGCGTCGCACCGTTCCGCGCCTTCCTGCAGGAACGTGACGCGCGCGGCGCGACGGGCGGCGCCTGGCTGTTCTACGGCGACCGTACGCGCGAGCACGACTTCCTCTACCGCGACGAGTTCGCCGACTTCCGTGATCGCGGCGTCCTCACCGAACTCGATCTGGCGTTCTCACGCGACGGCGATCCCACCGCCAAGCAGTACGTGCAGCACCGCATGCGCGAGCGCGGCGACGAACTCGTCGCGTGGCTCGACCGCGGCGCCCACCTGTACGTGTGCGGCGACACCACGATGGCCACCGACGTCGACGACACCCTCGTCTCGCTCGTCGCCGAACACCGCGGTGCGACGCCCGGCGCCGCGAGCGACTACGTCGCCGACCTCCGTACCACCAAGCGTTACGTGCGCGACGTCTACTGACCGCACACACCGAGCACCGGGAACGAACAGGAGCACACCCATGGCAGTGGTCATCCTCTACGGCAGCGAAGCCGGAACGGCCGAGCAGGTCGCCGAGCACCTCGTCGACGTGCTGAGCGAGTTCGGCGACGGAGACGTCGCGCTGTACGACATGACCGACTACGACCCCGGCGATCTCGATCCCGAGGATTTCCACGTCGTCGTGTGCTCGACGTACGGCGACGGCGAACTGCCGACGGGTGCCGAACCCTTCCACGAGGCTCTCGAGGACGACGAGCCGGATCTGACGGGTGTCCGCTTCGCCCTCTTCGGGATGGGCGACAGCGTCTACGACACGTTCAATCGTGGTGGCGAGATCATGGCCGCGAAACTCGTCTCGCTCGGTGCCGAGCAGGTCGGCGAACACGCACGCCACGACGCGTCGGGTTCGGTGAAGCCCACCGCACAGGCCGAGGAATGGGCGCGCAAGATCGGCGCCGAGTTCCTCTCCTGAGCGCGACCCCGTCGCGGGCGGCCTCGACGACACCGGCCCCAACGACAGCGTGTAGTTGACCTCGACTACCATCGAACCCGTGCTGTACCGCGGGTTTCTGAGCCTCGTCGACCGTCTTCCCCTTCCCTCGTTGAGGGCACAGCGGATCACCGCGTTGATCGTCATCCTCACGCAGGGTGGCATCGCGATCACGGGGTCCGTCGTCCGCGTCACTGCGTCGGGCCTCGGCTGCCCCACGTGGCCGCAGTGCTTCCCCGGCAGTTTCACGCCGGTGGGGCACGGTGAGGTCGCCGTCCTTCACCAGGTCGTCGAGTTCGGCAACCGGTTGCTCACCTTCGTCGTCGTGCTCGCCGCGGCCGCGATCGTGCTCGCCGTCACCCGCGCCCGACGGCGTCGCGAGATCCTGGTCTACGCATGGCTGATGCCCGCAGGCACCGTCCTGCAGGCGATCATCGGCGGGATCACGGTGCTGGCAGGGCTGGTGTGGTGGACGGTCGCGATCCACATGCTCGCGTCGATGCTCATGGTCTGGCTCGCGACGGTGCTCTACGCGAAGGTCGGCGAGCCCGACGACGACGCGGAGACCGTGCAGACGATCCCGCAGCCACTGCGCATCCTCACGGCACTGAGCGGGCTCGCGCTGGCCGGGACGCTCGTCGCGGGAACGATGGTCACCGGTGCGGGTCCGCACGCGGGCGACAAGAGCATCGAGAACCCGGTCCCGCGACTGGAGATCGAAATCGTCTCCCTCGTGCACCTGCACGCCGAACTCCTCATCGCGTATCTAGCGCTCCTGGTCGGCCTGTCGTTCGGCCTCGCCGCGGTCGGCATGAGTGCGGCGATCAAGAAGCGGCTCGCGGTCGTCATCGCGCTCGTCGTCGCCCAGTCGCTCATCGGACTCGTGCAGTACTTCACGGGCGTCCCCGAGGTCCTCGTGATCCTCCACGTCGCCGGCGCCGGTGCCTGCACGGCCGCGACCGCAGCGCTGTGGGCCGCCGGTCGCACGCGGGAGAAGGTGCCGTCAGAGCAGTCGGTGCCGACTGCCTGACCCGCACCACCCCACGAACGGAAGACCCCCGCACCGACGATCGGTGCGGGGGTCTTCTGCTGCGGTGGGAGAGCCGGGGTGGAACCACCCGGCGGGGGCAGGGGCTCGTCAGCGCTCGCCGCGCGGCTTGGGGAAACGGGTCTGGTGAGCGACCCAGGCCGCCATCTTGGCCCAATGCCCGGGGGCGGGCTCGGCGATCGAGGTGAGCTCGCGCGTCCAGCCGTCCGACGTCGTGACGTGATCGGCCGCGTTGACCGCCGCCTCCGCCGTCGCGACGTCCTGCACCAGCTGATCGCCGATGACGCCGTCCTCGCCGACGAGGGTGATGCGGACCTTGCCGCGGCTGACGGGCTGCAGGACGGCGCTGGCCGACCCGCCGTGCCGTGACGCGAACGCGTCGAGGACCTTCACGATGTGCTCCGGTGCTGTCGCGGTGCCGGCCGTCTCGGTGCTCATGCTCCGAGAATACGTGCGGCGCACCGGAGTCGTGCAGCGACCCCGCACAGCACCCGCGTGTTAGAACAGTCGCATGCGGGCGATACAGGTGACCGAGACGGGCGGCCCCGAAGCGCTGGTGAGCACCGAGACCGCGGAGCCGGTGCCCGGCGACGACGAGCTGCTCGTCGCGCCGGCCGCGATCGGCGTCAACTACATCGACACCTATCACCGCTCGGGCGCGTATCCCCGGGCCCTCCCCTTCGTCCCGGGCGAGGAGGGCGCGGGTGTCGTGATCGCCGCCGGGTCGCGGGTGCGCGACATCGAGGTGGGTGACCGCGTGGCATGGGCGTCGGCGTCGGGCAGCTACGCCGAGCGCGTCGTGGTTCCCGCCGCGGCCGCCGTCGCGGTTCCGGACGGCGTCGCCGACGACGTCGCGGCGTCCGCCCTGCTGCAGGGGATGACGGCGCACTACCTGTCGCACTCGACGCATCCCGTCGCGCCGGGCGAGACCGTGCTCGTGCATGCCGGCGCCGGTGGTGTCGGGTTGCTGCTGACGCAGTTCGCCGTCGCACGGGGCGCACGGGTGGTGACGACGGTGAGCACCGATGCGAAGGCCGGGCTCTCCCGCGAGGCGGGCGCCGAGCTGGTGCTGCGTTACGACGACGACGTCGCCGGCGCCGTCCGCGAGCTCACGGACGGCGAGGGCGCCGCGGCCGTCTACGACGGCGTGGGCGCGGCGACGTTCGACACGAGCCTGGAGTGCGTCCGGATCCGGGGAACGCTCGCCCTGTTCGGTGCGGCGTCGGGCCCCGTGCCGCCGGTCGATCCGCAACGGCTCAACGCGGCCGGCTCGGTCTTCCTCACCCGGCCGACGCTCGTGCACCACATCCGGGACCGCGCCGAACTCGAGTGGCGTGCGGGTGACGTGTTCGCCGCGCTCGCGGACGGGCGGCTCCGGCTGCGCGTCGGTGCGCGCTACCGGCTCGCCGACGCCGCGGACGCGCACCGCGACCTCGAGGGCCGCCGCACGACGGGGTCGATCGTCCTCGTCCCCTGAGGCGAACGAGACCCTGAGGCGAACGAGACCCTGAGGCGAACGAGACGAGGGGGGAACGAGGCGAACCGACAGGCCGGAGCTAGAAGAGCATCTCCGCGATCGTCGTGAGCCCCAGCACCGAGTCGACGGCGAGACCCACGAAGACGATCGCGAGGTAGTTGTTCGACTGCAGGAACAGGCGCAGCGGCTTGACCGGCGCGCCGCCACGGACGCTGCGGTAGAGCTGGGTCGCCATGACGATGAACCACAGTCCGGCGAGGACGGCGACGACGGCGTAGAGCGCACCCGCGGCGGGGATCAGCGCGAAGGTGGTCAGGACCGTCGCCCACGTGTAGATCATGATGTGCAGCGTGACGCGCTCTTCGCTCGCGACCACGGGGAACATCGGGACGCCCGCGGCGCGGTAGTCCTCCTTGTAGCGCATCGCGAGGGCCCACGTGTGCGGCGGCGTCCAGAAGAAGACGACGAGGAACATCAGGACGGGCTCCCACGAGAGCGATCCCGTCACGGCCGCCCAGCCGACGAGCACCGGCATGCAGCCGGCGGCGCCGCCCCACACGACGTTCTGCCACGTGCGGCGCTTGAGGACCATCGTGTACACGAGCACGTAGAACGCGATCGTGATGACGACCAGCACGCCTGCGAGCAGGTTCGCGCGCCACCAGAGCCACACGAACGACGCCACGCCCAGCGCCAGCCCGAAGACGAGGGCGTTCCTGGTCGGGACGGCGGAACGAGCGAGCGGGCGGCGCTCGGTGCGCTTCATGACCTTGTCGATGTCGGCGTCGACGACGCAGTTCAGCGAGTTCGCCGACGCCGCGCCCATCCAGCCGCCGAACAGCGTGCTGAGGATCAGCACGATGTCGACGCCGCCGCGATCGGCGAGCAGCATCGCGGGGATCGTCGCGACGAGCAGCAGCTCGATGACTCGTGGCTTGGTGAGCGCCAGGTACGCGAGCACCGTGGCGCCGATCCGGCCCCACACCGTGTCCGGGCGCGCACCCACCGGCGCGGCCGCCGGGCTGCCGAATCCGTGTCCGGTCGGGCCCTGCCCTGTCCGCACGTTCTCTCCTCGCACCGTTTGCACACACCTCGACGTCGTACGCGTGTTTCCCCGCGGCTTCGACGCACTGGGCGACCCGCGAGAATCGGGAGGTTCTGCCCGGGCTGTCGCGGACCTCCACCTCTACTACGAACGATGGTAGACGCCAGGGCACCACCGGCCCGAATCGCCCCGACGCTCGCGATTCGTGCAGCCCACTTTCCCGGCGTGGCGTAGGGCTACGCTAGGAAAGCATGCGGGCCACTCGAAACCCGAGGCGCTCGTGGGCCGAACGTCCACCGATCACGTACCCACCGTTCACGTACCCATCGTTCAAGTACCTACGTCAGGAGACCCCCGCTCGTGTCGACAACAGACGAGATTCGCGACCTCACGACAGCGGTCCACCCCGAGGACTGGACCGAACTCGACACCAAGGCCGTCGACACCGTCCGCGTGCTGGCTGCGGACGCGGTGCAGAAGGTCGGCAACGGACACCCGGGCACCGCGATGAGCCTCGCGCCGCTCGCGTACACGCTCTTCCAGCGTGTGATGCGGCACGATCCCGCGGACGCCGACTGGATCGGCCGCGACCGGTTCGTCCTGTCGTGCGGGCATTCGAGCCTGACCCTCTACATCCAGCTCTATCTCGCCGGTTACGGGCTCGAACTGTCCGATCTCGAGCAGCTCCGCACGTGGGACTCGAAGACACCGGGACACCCCGAGCACGGCCACACCCGTGGCGTCGAGATCACGACGGGCCCGCTCGGCCAGGGACTCGCGTCGGCGGTCGGGATGGCGATGTCCGCGCGGCGCCAGCGCGGCCTGTTCGACCCGGAGGCTCCGGCCGGCGAGAGCCCGTTCGATCATCACGTCTACGTCGTCGCCTCGGACGGTGACCTGCAGGAGGGCGTGACGTCGGAGGCGTCGTCGCTCGCCGGCACCCAGCAACTCGGCAACCTGACGGTGATCTACGACGACAACAAGATCTCGATCGAGGACGACACCACGATCGCGTTCACCGAGGACACCGCGGCACGCTACGAGGCGTACGGCTGGCACGTGCAGGTCGTCGAGGGCGGCGAGGACGTCGTCGCGATCGAGAACGCGCTGAAGGCCGCGCGCGAGGTCACCGACAAGCCGTCGCTGATCCTGCTGCGCACCATCATCGGGTTCCCGGCTCCCGACAAGATGAACACGGGTGCCGCGCACGGTGCCGCGCTCGGCGCGGACGAGGTCGCGAAGGTCAAGGAGGTCCTCGGCTTCGACCCCGAGCAGAACTTCCAGGTCGACGAGAAGGTGATCGCGCACACCCGCGAGGCACTCGTGCGCGGTGCCACCGCGCACCGCGAGTGGCAGGGCTCGTTCGACGCCTGGGCCGAGCGCAATCCCGAGAACGCCGCCCTGCTCGAGCGGCTGAGCACGTACGGGCTGCCCGACGGCTGGACCGACGCGCTTCCCGCCTTCGACACCGACCCGTCGGGGATGGCGACGCGCAAGGCGTCGGCGTCGTTCCTGCAGGCCGTCGGCGACGTGCTCCCCGAGCTCTGGGGCGGTTCGGCCGACCTCGCCGAGAGCAACAACACCACGATCAAGGGCTCGGATTCGTTCGGTCCCGAGTCGATCTCGACGACGATGTGGTCGGCGCGCCCCTACGGCCGCACGCTGCACTTCGGCGTCCGCGAGCACGCGATGGGCTCGATCCTCAACGGCATCGCGCTCGCCGGCCCGACGCGTCCGTACGGCGGCACGTTCCTCGTGTTCTCCGACTACATGCGTCCCGCCGTCCGGCTCGCTGCGCTCATGAAGCTCGGCGTCACCTACGTGTGGACGCACGACTCGATCGGGCTCGGCGAGGACGGTCCGACGCACCAGCCGATCGAGCATCTCGCGGCGCTCCGTGCGATCCCGGGACTGTCGGTCGTGCGTCCCGCCGACGCGAACGAGACCGTCCACGCGTGGCGCACGACGCTCGAGCGCGGCTCGATCGATCAGACCCGCGGACCGGTGGGCCTCGCGCTCACCCGCCAGAACGTGCCGGTGCTCGAGGGCACGAGCTACGACGGCGTCAAGCGCGGCGGATACGTGCTCACCGACGCGTCGAACGGCGTGCCCGAGGTCATCCTCGTCGCGACGGGCTCGGAGGTGCAGCTCGCCGTCGCCGCGCGCGAGACGCTCGAGGCCGACGGCGTCCCGACGCGTGTCGTCTCGATGCCGTGCCTCGAATGGTTCGAAGAGCAGGACGAGGCCTACCGGGACGGCGTGCTCCCGCCCACCGTCAAGGCACGTGTCGTCGTCGAGGCCGGTATCGCGATGCCGTGGTACCGCTACGTCGGCAGCGAGGGCGAGATCGTGTCGATCGAGCACTTCGGTGCCTCCGCCGACTTCGAGACCCTGTTCCGCGAGTTCGGTTTCACCCCCGAGACCGTCACTGCCGCAGCGCAGCGTTCGCTCGCACGAGTGAAGGGATGAGCATGGCCGCACAGAACCCCAACCTGAAGGCACTGTCCGACGCGGGTGTGTCGGTGTGGCTCGACGACCTCTCACGCGATCGGATCGAGTCCGGCAATCTCGCCGACCTGATCGCGACGAAGAGCGTCGTGGGCGTCACGACCAACCCGACGATCTTCCAGGGCGCCCTGAGCAAGGGCCACGCGTACGACGATCAGATCCGCGAGCTGGCAGCGCGCGGTGCCGACGTCGACGCGGCGATCCGGACCGTCACGACCGACGACGTCCGCCGCGCGTGCGACGTCCTCGCACCGCAGTACGAGGCGTCGGGTGGTGTCGACGGCCGGGTCTCCATCGAGGTCGATCCGCGGCTCGCGCACGACTCGGACAAGACCGTCGCGCAGGCGGTCGAGCTGTGGAAGATCGTCGACCGCCCGAATCTCCTGATCAAGATTCCCGCGACGCTCGCCGGCGTCCCGGCGATCACACGCGTCCTCGCCGAGGGCATCAGCGTCAACGTGACGCTGATCTTCTCGGTCGAGCGCTACGAGATGGTGATGGCCGCCTACCTGGACGGCCTGTCGGCGGCGAAGGAGGCGGGGCACGACCTCGCGACGATCCACTCCGTCGCGTCGTTCTTCGTCTCCCGCGTCGACACCGAGATCGACAAGCGGCTCGAGGCCATCGGCACCGACGAGGCGCTCGCCCTGCGCGGCAAGGCGGCGCTCGCGAACGCCCGGCTCGCGTACGCGGCGTACGAGCAGGTCTTCGAGATCCAGCCGTGGTTCCAGGTGCTCGCCGAGCAGGGCGCACGGACGCAGCGTCCGCTGTGGGCGTCGACCGGGGTCAAGAACCCCGACTACTCCGACACGCTCTACGTGACCGAGCTCGTGGCGCCGCACACCGTCAACACCATGCCCGAGGCCACGCTCGACGCCGTCGCCGATCACGCGGATGTCCACGGCGACACCGTGTCGGGGACGGCCGCCGCGTCGCAGCAGGTGTTCGACGACCTCGCCGCGGCGGGGATCGATCTCGACGACGTCTTCACCGTGCTCGAGACCGAAGGTGTCGACAAGTTCGAGAAGTCGTGGGAGCAGCTGCTCGACGCGACGGCCGAGCAGTTGCGCGAACACGGTCAGAAGAGCTGACGGCGGTGAGCGGAGCGCACCGGCACCCCGCATCCCCGTCCGACGGCCCTCGCACCGCGCGTCCGGTCAATCCGCTGCGTGATGCCCGCGACAAGCGGCTGCCGCGGGTCGCGGGGCCCGGTGCGCTCGTGATCTTCGGCGTCACAGGCGATCTCGCGCGCCGCAAGCTCATGCCGGCGATCTACGACCTCGCGAACCGTGGGCTGCTTCCGCCTGGGTTCGCGCTGGTCGGGTTCGCCCGGCGCGAGTGGGAGGACGACGACTTCGCGAAGATCGTCCACGACGCCGTGCGCGCACACGCCCGCACGCCGTTCCGTGAGGACGTGTGGGAACGCCTCGCCGACGGACTCCGGTTCGTGCAGGGCAACTTCGACGACCCGGACGCGTACCGGCGGCTCGCGGACACACTGGGCACCCTCGATCGCGAACGGGGCACGGGCGGCAATCACGGTTTCTATCTCGCGATCCCGCCGACACTGTTTCCCGTCGTGCTCGAACAGCTCTCCCGTACGGGGCTCGCCGACGCGACGGACGATCGGTGGAGCCGCGTCGTGATCGAGAAGCCCTTCGGGCACGATCTCGGCAGCGCGCGCGAACTCAACGCGCTCGTGAACTCGGTGTTCCCGGAGGACGCCGTGTTCCGGATCGATCACTACCTGGGCAAGGAGACGGTCCAGAACATCCTGGCGCTGCGCTTCGCGAACCAGCTGTTCGATCCGCTGTGGAACGCGCACTACGTCGACCACGTCCAGATCACGATGGCCGAGGACATCGGTCTCGGGGGCCGTGCCGGGTACTACGACGGCATCGGCGCGGCGCGCGACGTCATCCAGAACCACCTGCTGCAGCTGCTCGCCTTCACCGCGATGGAGGAGCCGATCAGCTTCGAGCCGACCGAGCTGCAGGCCGAGAAGATCAAGGTACTGCGGTCGACACGGCCCGTCGAACCGTTCGACACGACGACGGCGCGCGGGCAGTACGCGGCGGGCTGGCAGGGCGGGCTCCCCGTCGTCGGGCTGCTCGAGGAGGAGGGCTTCGCGGCCGACTCGACGACCGAGACGTTCGCCGCGATCACCGTGGAGGTGGACACGCGCCGATGGGCGGGCGTCCCCTTCTACCTGCGGACGGGCAAGCGGCTCGGGCGGCGGGTGACCGAGATCGCGATCGTCTTCAAGCGTGCACCGCATCTGCCGTTCGATCAGACGATGACCGAGGAACTCGGGCAGAACGCGCTCGTCATCCGGATCCAGCCGGACGAGGGCGTCACGCTGCGCTTCGGCTCGAAGGTCCCCGGGTCGGGCATGGAGGTCCGCGACGTGACGATGGACTTCAGCTACGGTCAGGCGTTCACCACGACGTCGCCCGAGGCGTACGAACGCCTCATCCTCGACATGCTGCTGGGCGAGCCGTCGCTGTTCCCCGGCAACGAGGAGGTCGAACTGTCGTGGTCGATCCTCGATCCGGTCCTCGAGCACTGGGCACGGGCGGGACGTCCGCAGCCGTACGAAGCGGGCACGTGGGGCCCGTCGTCGGCGGACGAGATGCTGGCCCGTGCGGGACGCGAGTGGAGGAGGCCGTGAGCTCATGATCGTCGACATGCCGGAGACGACGACCGTCGACGTCTCCAAGAAGCTCGTCGAGCTCCGCAAGATCGGTGGCGCGGTCACGCTCGGCCGCGTCCTGACGCTCGTGGTGTCGTTCCGCGAGAGCGAGGAGTCCGAGCAGTTCATCGACGCCGCGAACGAGGCGAGCCGCGAGCATCCGTGCCGCGTCATCGTCGTCGTCCGCGGTGACCGGGACGCGCCGCGCCGGCTCGACGGCCAGATCCGGGTCGGTGGCGACGCGGGAGCATCCGAGGTGGTCGTGCTGCGGCTCTCGGGCGAGCTCGCCGATCATGCGTCGAGCGTCGTCGTGCCGTTCCTGCTGCCCGACACACCGGTCGTCGCGTGGTGGCCGGAGGAGGCACCGCCGAGTCCCGCGACCGACCCGATCGGCCGGCTCGCGGTGCGCCGCATCACCGACGCGACGGGCGCCCCCGATCCGGGTGCGGTGATCCGTGCGCGACTCGCGACGTACACGCCCGGCGACACCGATCTCGCGTGGAGCCGGGTCACCGGCTGGCGCGCGTTGCTCGTCTCCGCGCTCGATCAGCCGCCGTACGCCACCGTCGTCGGTGCGACGGTCTCCGGACTCGCCACCGAACCCGCGGTCGACATGCTCGCGGGCTGGCTCGCGAGCAGGCTGGGCGACGTCCCGGTCCGCCGCGAGGAGGGTCCGCTCTACGCCCAGCTGAACTTCGAGGGCGGCGGATCGCTCACGATCAGCCGGCCGCAGACCGGAACCACGGCCACAGTGTCGCGGACCGGCGCACCCGATGCGCTCGTCGCGCTCGGGCGGCGGCCGACGCACGACTGCCTCGCCGAGGAACTGCGGCGCCTCGACGCGGACGAGATCTACGCCGGAGCGCTCGCGGGCCTCGCGAAGGTGACGTCCTGACCCGCTGACCGCACGACCTTCACCGACACGACCTTCACCACCGACACGACCGAAGGAGACAGGCCGTGACCGTTCGTATCGAAGTGTTCGACGACCTCGACGCCGTCGCGCAGGCCGCGGGCAAACGCCTCGTCGAGAAGATCGCCGCGGTGCAGGCCGAGCGCGGTGTGTGCTCGATCGTCCTCACCGGCGGCAGTGCCGGTATCGCCGTACTCGACCACGTGCGCCGATCGCAGTCGGACGTCGACTGGCGTCACGTCGACATCTACTGGGGCGACGAGCGATTCGTGCCCGAGGACGACGGCGACCGCAACGAACTGCAGGCTCGTCGTGCATTGCTCGAGCACATCGACGTCGATCCCGATCGGGTGCACCCGATGCCTGCGGCGGGCGGCGAGTTCGGCGACGACGCCGAGGCCGCGGCACGGGCCTACGGGGAACTGCTCGCGCGCCGGGGCGATCCGGCGCCGGAGTTCGACGTGCATCTGCTGGGCATGGGCCCCGACGGTCACATCGAGTCGCTGTTTCCCGGCCACGCCGCGCTCGACGAGCAGACCGCGGCGGTCGTCGCCGTGCACGACTCCCCGAAGCCGCCGCCGGTCCGCATCACGCTGACGTATCCGGCGCTGCGCAACGTCGACGAGGTCTGGTTCCTCGTGACGGGCTCCGACAAGGCCGCTCCGGCCGCCGCGGCGATCGGTGGCGACGCCGACGTCCACGAGGTGCCCGCGGCCGGTGCCCGCGGACGGTCCGCGACGGTGTGGTTCCTCGACACCGCGGCGGCGTCCGAGCTGCCCGAGAGCTGAGCCGGCTCAGGATTCGTCGTCGGCCGGAGTCGTCGCGGGTTCGCTCGCGCCGCCGTCCGGCAGATCTCCGCGGCGTGGCACGCGGACCGCGGTGCACGGCCACACCATGCGGCCGTTCGAGCGCGATCGCCTGTGGAAACGCAGTTCGTCCTGTCGGCTCACCGGTGCCTCCTGCTGCGGATGCCGGCCCGGGTGTCGGGCCCGATACTGCAACAGACGCACGCGCGGGGCGTTCGGTTCCCTCCCCCGCTCACGTACGTCCGGCCGCCTCGCCCCGCGCTATCCGCTGTTGCGCAGCGCGGTGGCCAGCCCGTTCATCGTGAGCAGGATGCCGCGACGCAGTTTGTCCGAGTCGTCGCCAGCGCGGTAGCGGCGCAGCATCTCGACCTGCAGCAGGTTCAGCGGTTCGAGGTACGGGAAGCGGTTGTGCACCGACCGGTCGAGCGACGGGTTGTCGGCGACGAGCGTGTCGTTGCCCGTGATCGCGGTGTACATCGCGAGCGTGCGCTCGTGTTCCGCGGTGATGCGGTCGAACACGCGCCGTCGCAGGTCCTCGTCGGGGACGAGCCGCGAGTACAGCTCGGCGATCCCGAGATCGGACTTCGCCAGCACCTGTGCCATGTTCGAGAGCACCGAGCGGAAGAACGGCCAGCGTCGGTACAGATCCGCGAGCCGCTCGCGTTTCGCGTCGTCACCGTCGATCCACTGCTCGAAGGCGGTGCCCGTGCCGTACCAGCCCGGCAGCATCACCCGCGACTGGGTCCAGGCGAGGACCCACGGGATCGCCCGCAGATCGGAGATCGCCGTCGTCTGCTTGCGGGACGCGGGGCGTGATCCGATGTTGAGGGCGCCGATCTCGCCGACCGGGGTAGCGGTCTCGAAGTACTCGACGAATCCCGGGGTGTCGTGGACGAGGTCGCCGTATGCGCCGCGTGCGAGGACGGCGAGTTCGTCGAGGATCGCGTAGGCCTCCTCGGCGTCGTCGCCCAGTCCCTCGAGATCGAGCAGCGACGACTCGAGCGTCGCAGCGACGAGGGCCTCGAGGTTGCGGCGTGCGAGCGGCGGTTCCGCGTACTTCGCGGCGATCACCTCGCCCTGTTCGGTGAGCCGCAGCGACCCCTGCACCGCGCCGGGCGGCTGCGCGAGAATCGCCTCGTAGCTCGGTCCACCACCGCGCCCGACGGTGCCGCCGCGCCCGTGGAACAACCGCAGCCGGACGTCCGCGCGGGCGGCCGCCTCGACGAGTTCGAGTTCTGCCCGGTACAGCCCCCAGTTCGCGGCGAGGTAGCCGCCGTCCTTGTTCGAGTCCGAGTAGCCGAGCATCACCTCCTGCACGCCACCGCGAGCCGCGACGAGCCGCCGATACAGCGGAATCCGCAGTGCCGCTTCGAGAGTGCTCGCGCCACCGGCGAGATCGTCGATCGTCTCGAACAGCGGGACGATGCCGACCGGGCACGACGGCTCGGTGTCGTCGTCGCCGGGATCGAACAGCCCGGCCTCCTTCAGCAGCAGTGCGACCTCGAGCATGTCGGAGACGGACGTGCACATGCTGATGACGTAGTTCGGGATCGCGTCGGGCCCGAGGGCGGCGACCGCGTCCGCGGCGGCCCGCACGATCGCGAGTTCCTTGGCCGCGAGGTCGCTCAGCCGTGCGCCGGGCGCCGTGATCGGACGTCTCGTCGCGAGGACGTCCGAGAGCAGCGCGATGCGGTCGTCCTCGCCCAGGTCGGCGTATCCCGTGTGGACGCCCGACCACGCCAGCATGTCGGCGACGACCTCCTCGTGCACGTCCGAGTTCTGCCGGAGGTCGAGGCCGCTCAGATGGAACCCGAAGGTCGCGACCGACGAACGCACCCGCGCGAGGCGGTCGTCGGCGATGACGTCGCTTCCCGAGCGCCGCAGCGCGGTGTCGATCACGGTGAGATCCGCGGCGAGTTCGCCGGGGCCGTCGTACGGCTCGAGGTCGGCCGTGACGCCGTGTGCCGGAACGAATCCGAGGATGCGGCGGGCGGTCGCGGAGAGGCGTCCGCGCAGTCCCCACACCGCGCGACGGTACGGCTCGTCGAGCCGGTTCTCGGCGTCGTCGCCGGACGCCGACGCGAGGAGATCGAGCTCGGCGGACACCTCGACGATGCGCGCCGACATCGACAACTCCTGTTCGAGGTGCGCGAGTTCGCCGAGATGGTGCTCGAGAGCGACCTGCGCCGCCCGCTGCGTCGCCCGCATGGTGACGTCGGCGGTCACGTTGGGATTGCCGTCGCGGTCTCCCCCGATCCAGGAGCCCATCCGCACGGTCGGCGCGCCGCCGAGCCCCACCTCCGGCCAGCGGGCCCGCAGCGCGTCGCGGACCTCGTCGTTCACCTGCGGGACGACCTCGAAGAACGCGGCGTCGTAATAGCGCAGCCCGACCTCGATCTCGTCCTGGATCCGCAGCCGCGAGAGCCGGATGAGCGCGGTGTCCCACAGCGTGAGGATGTGCCGGCGCAGAGCCTGCTCGAGCCGCTCGCGTTCACCGGGCGTCAGGCCACCGCGATCGATCTCGCGCATCGCCGCCGAGATCTGCGACTGGGTGTCGAACACCGTGCGGCGACGGGTCTCGGTGGGATGAGCGGTGACGACGGGCGACACGACGGCGTCGTGCAGCACCGCGGCGACGTGCTCGGCCGAGAGCCCCGCCGCGTCGAGCTTGCGCCACGTCGCGGTGAGCGTGCTGTCCGGTGCGGGCTCCCCCGCCGCGACGTGCACGGCGCGGCGACGCTCACGGTGAATGTCCTCGGCGACGTTCGCGAGGAG
This sequence comes from Rhodococcus rhodnii NBRC 100604, assembly GCF_001894925.1. Classification (GTDB taxonomy): domain Bacteria; phylum Actinomycetota; class Actinomycetes; order Mycobacteriales; family Mycobacteriaceae; genus Rhodococcus_F; species Rhodococcus_F rhodnii. Next base: position 239,261 of record NZ_BCXD01000003.1, read on the forward strand.
CGCGAAATGGCTGAAGGCGCGGACGATCTCGACGGCGTCGTCGTCGGAGACGGCCGCGAGCTGCTCGGCGAGGTCCTGGCGATCGAGCTCCGAGCGCCGCACCGCGAACGCCGACGTGCGTGCGGCCTCGACGAGATCGAAGACGCGCTCACCGGCATGGTCGCGGACGATCGACCCGAGAATCCCGCCGAGGAGCCGGATGTCCTGACGGAGGGGTTCGGGGGCGTCGCGCGGCGTGTCGTGGACACTGCCGACCTTGCGATCGGCGACGGCCCCCATGGGCGAGTCGGGTGAGGTCGAGTCACTGGAGGTCATGACTCCAGTATCGAACGGGGCGCGTGCGCCCGCAGGAAAGGCGACGAGGCGTCAGCCGAAGCGGATCTCGAGCCCGATGCCGATGATGGCGATGACCCAGATCAGGGCCGTGAAGACCGTGAGACGGTCGAGGTTCTTCTCCGCGACGGTCGAGCCCGACAGATTCGACTGGACGCCACCACCGAACAGGCTGGACAAGCCGCCACCCTTGCCACGGTGCAGCAGCACCAGCAGGATCAGCAGCACGCTGGTGATCACCAGCAGAACATCCAGGAACAGCGCCATGGCGTTTTCGGTCCACCCTCGAATCGGAACGGTCGGAACAGGGACGGGTCGCGTACGAACTCTCCGTACACCCTACAAGCCCGCGGTCGTGCGCGACTTTCCGGCCTGGAGACCGGAAAGTCGCGCACGAGCGCGAAGCGCCTACAGCGGCCCGCCGGCCGCGATCGCGGACAGCGTCGCGAAGTCGTCGGCCTTGAGCGACGCGCCGCCGACGAGAGCTCCGTCGACGTCCGCACGCCCGACGATGTCGCCGACGTTCTTCGAGCTGACGCTGCCGCCGTACAGGATGCGGACACCCGCCGCGACGTCCGCGCCGGCGAGATCGGCGAGCGCCGAACGGACGGCAGCGCACACCTCCTGCGCGTCGGCGGGGGTCGCCACCTTGCCGGTGCCGATCGCCCACACCGGCTCGTACGCGACGACGATCTTCGCGAGATCGTCCGCCGAGAGCCCGGCGAGCGAGGCCCGCAACTGGTCGACGCAGTACGACACGTGATCGCCCTGCTCGCGCACCTCGAGACCCTCGCCGATGCACACGATCGGCGTGATCCCGTGCTCGAGCGCCTTCTTCGCCTTCGCGAGGACGACCTCGTCGGTCTCGGCGTGCAGCGTGCGACGCTCCGAGTGCCCGACGACGACGTACGTGCAGCCGAGCTTCGCGAGCATCGCGGCACTGATCTCACCGGTATAGGCACCGGACTCGTGCTGCGAGACGTCCTGCGCGCCGTACGTGAGCAGCAGCTTGTCGCCCTCGACGAGCGTCTGGACACTGCGAATGTCGGTGAACGGCGGAATCACCGTGACATCGACCTTCTCGAAGTACTTCGCGGGCAACGAGAACGCGACCTTCTGCACCAGCGCGATGGCTTCGAGATGGTTCAGATTCATCTTCCAGTTGCCGGCGATCAGCGGCTTACGCGCCATCGGTGAGCACCTCCAGGCCGGGAAGGGTCTTGCCCTCGAGGTACTCGAGCGACGCACCGCCTCCGGTCGAGATGTGCGAGAAGCCGGAGTCGGGCAGGCCGAGCTGACGCACCGCGGCAGCGGAGTCGCCGCCGCCGACGACCGAGAAGCCGCCCTTGCCGGTCGCCTGCGCGATGGCCTCCGCGACGCCGCGCGTCCCGGCCGAGAACCGCGGGAACTCGAACACGCCCATCGGGCCGTTCCAGAAAACGGTGCGCGCACCGGTGAGGATCGTCGCGAACCGCGCGACCGAGTCGGGGCCGATGTCGAGCCCCATCCAGCCCTCGGGGATCGCGTTGGCCGCGACGACCTTCGAGTCCGCATCCGCCGCGAACGCGTCGGCGACCGTGACGTCCACCGGAAGGTGGATCACGTCCGCGAACCGGTCGAGCAACTCGCGGCAGGTGTCGATCATCGACTCCTCGCACAGCGAGTTGCCGACCTCCAGGCCCTGCGCCGCGAGGAACGTGTAGAACATGCCGCCGCCGATGACCAGGGTGTCGACCTTCGGTGCGAGCGCCTCGATCACCGCGAGCTTGTCCGACACCTTGGAGCCGCCGAGCACGACCGCGTACGGCCGCTCCGGATCCTCGGTGAGGGTCCGCAGCACCTCGACCTCGGCCGCCACGAGCCGTCCCGCGTAGTGCGGGAGCAGCTTCGCGACGTCGTACACCGACGCCTGCTTGCGGTGCACGACACCGAAGCCGTCCGACACGAACGCGCCGTCGTCGCCGACGAGCTCGACCAGCGCGCGGGCGAGGGCCTCCCGCTCGGCGTCGTCCTTGCTCGTCTCGCGCGGATCGAACCGGACGTTCTCGAGCAGCAGGACGTCACCGTCGGTGAGCCCCTCCGACCGTGCGAGGGCGTCCTGGCCGACGACGTCGGACGCGAGCTGCACGTTGCGTCCGAGTTCCTCGGCGAGCCGCGCCGCGACGGGCGCGAGCGAGAACGCCGGATCCGGCTCGCCCTTCGGGCGGCCGAGGTGCGCCGTCACGACGACCTTCGCGCCGGCCTCCGCGAGCGCCTTCAGGGTGGGGACGGACGCGATGATCCGGCCCGGATCGGTGATCCGGTCGCCGTCGAGCGGGACGTTGAGGTCCGACCGCACGAGGACGCCGCGGCCGGCGACGCCGGCCTCCAGCAGATCCTCGAGGGTCGGCACCGACGCGCCGGGCGACGTGCTCGATGTAGTCACAGTGGTTCTCACTTCGTGTCTCGTGCGATGCGGGTCGTGCGATGCGGGTCTCGTGCCGAGCGGCGGTGGGTCAGAGCGACTTGCCGACCAGGCCGACGAGATCGACGAGACGGTTCGAGTAGCCCCACTCGTTGTCGTACCACGCCACGACCTTGACCTCGCCGCCGTTGACCTTGGTGAGCTTCGAGTCGAAGATCGCCGAGTGCGGATCGGTGACGATGTCGCTCGACACGATCTCGTCCTCGGTGTACTTCAGCAGACCCTTCAGCGCGCCTTCGGACGCCTGCTTCATCGCCGAGTTGACGTCCTCGGCGGTCGCCGACTTGCCGAGCGTCACGGTGAGGTCGGTGACCGAGCCCGTGGGGACGGGCACGCGCAGCGCGTAGCCGTCGAGCTTGCCGACGAGCTGCGGGAGGACGAGGCCGATGGCCTTCGCGGCGCCCGTGCTGGTGGGCACGATGTTCAGCGCGGCGGCGCGCGCACGACGCAGATCCTTGTGCGGGCCGTCCTGCAGGTTCTGATCCGCGGTGTACGCGTGGATCGTCGTCATGAGGCCGTGCTCGATGCCGAAGGTGTCGTCGAGGACCTTCGCGACGGGCGCGAGGCAGTTCGTCGTGCACGACGCGTTGGAGATGATGTTCTGGCTGCCGTCGTAGTCGCCGTCGTTGACGCCCATGACGATGGTGATGTCCTCGTTCTTCGCCGGAGCGGAGATGACGACCTTCTTGGCACCCGCGTCGAGGTGCCCCTTCGCCTTGGTGGCGTCCGTGAAGATGCCGGTCGACTCGATGACGACGTCGACGCCGAGGTCGCCCCACGGCAGTGCGGCCGGGCCTTCCTTGATCGACAGGCCGCGGATGATCTGGTCACCGACGACGATGTCGTCACCGTCGACGGAGACGTCGTACGGCAGCCGGCCCGTGATCGAGTCGTACTTGAGCAGGTGGGCGAGGGTCGCGTTGTCGGTGAGGTCGTTGACCGCGACGATCTCGATGTCGGTGGTTCCCAACGCCTTCTGCGCGTCGAGGGCCCGGAAGAAGTTGCGTCCGATTCGGCCGAAACCGTTCACGCCTACGCGGATCGTCACAGTGTGCTCCTTTAACCAGTGTTGCGTACCAGTGTGCGGCAGTGTGTGGACGTGCAGTCGTGCCGTGGCGCGGGGCTGCATGCCGGTCGCGCCGACGGGCCGGATGCGGCCGCCGACGTCGTCTTCCACCCTAATGCGGACGCGGTGGCGCCGTGACGCCTACCCACACATGCGTGCAGCGCGCGTCCGTCACGTGCGCGCAGCGCTCAGGCGTCGTCCAGCAGCTCGGCGGTGACGGCGGATTCGGTGTCCGGGACACCGAGTTCCTTCGCGCGGCGGTCGGCCATCGAGAGCAGCCGGCGGATGCGGCCCGCGACGGCGTCCTTGGTCATCGGCGGATCGGCGAGCTGGCCGAGTTCTTCGAGCGACGCCTGCCGATGCTCGACACGCAGTTGCCCCGCTGCGGCGAGATGATCGGGGACCTCGTCGGCGAGGATCTCGAGGGCGCGTTCGACGCGTGCGGCCGCGGCGACGGCGGCGCGCGCGGACCGGCGCAGGTTCGCGTCGTCGAAGTTCGCGAGCCGGTTCGCGGTCGCCCGCACCTCGCGCCGCATGCGGCGCTCCTCCCACACCAGGCGGGTGTCCTGGGCACCCATTCGCGTCAGCAGGGCGCCGATGGCCTCGCCGTCGCGGATGACGACGCGATCGGCGCCGCGCACCTCGCGCGCCTTCGCCGAGATGCCGAGCCGCCGGGCGGCGCCGACGAGGGCGAGCGCGGCCTCGGGGCCGGGGCAGCTCACCTCGAGCGCCGACGAGCGGCCGGGCTCGGTGAGCGATCCGTGAGCGAGGAACGCGCCGCGCCACGCCGCCTCGGCGTCGCCGACCGTGCCGCCGACGACCTGGGCGGGAAGGCCGCGGACGGGGCGGCCGCGGAGATCGAGCAGGCCCGTCTGGCGCGCGAGCGCCTCGCCGTCCTTCGCGATCCGGACGATGTAGCGCGCGGACTTGCGCAGTCCGCCCGCGCCGAGCACGTGGACATCGGCGTTGTACGAGAAGAGATCGAAGATGTCGCGCTTGAGCCGGCGTGCGATCGAGCCCATGTCGACCTCGGCCTCGACGACGACCCGGCCACCGACGATGTGCAGTCCGCCGCCCCCGGCGAATCGCAGCAGCGACGCGACCTCCGCCTTGCGGCAACTCACCTGCGTCACGACGAGCCTGCTCAGTTCGTCCTTGACCTCCGCTGTCATTGCCACGAAGCGCTCTTCCTCTCTCCCTGCGGTGCGATCGCCGTACGACCGCGCGGCGCGGACGCGAGGTCGGCGAGGACGGCGGCCAGTGCCGCCGCGTCGTGAACGTGCGTTCCCGTGGCGGCGACGTCGGCGTAGACGACGTCCGCGTTCAGCCCGCGCGCGGCACGGGCGAGGTGCTCGCGTTCGCGCCCGTACGGAACGGACGCGGAATCCACGACGACGTGATCGACGGTGAATCCCGGTGCGTGTTGCGACAGTACGTGCAGATGGCGTTCCGCGGAGAATCCGGTGGTCTCGCCCGGCTCGGGCGCCAGATTCAGTACCAGGACCTTGCGCGCGGGGGTCGTGCGGAGCGCCTCGAACAGTTCCGGCACGAGGACGTGCGGGATGACGCTCGAGAACCACGAGCCCGGGCCCAGGACCACCATGTCGGCGGACTCGACGGCACTCACCGCCGCGGGCGAGGCGGGCGGATCGTGCGGCAGCAACCGCACGCGCCGGACCTTGCCGGGGGTCGTCGCCACCGCGACCTGGCCGCGGATGCAGCGGCTCACCCGCGGATCCGATTCGAGGCCCTGCACGTCGGCCTCGATCTCGAGAGCGACCGGCGACATCGGCAGGACGCGGCCGCGCACCCGCAGCAACCGGGCGAGCCGGTCCAGCGCCTCGACGGGATCGCCGAGCACCTCGGTGAGCCCCGCGAGAAGGAGATTGCCGACGGAGTGCCCCGCGAGCGCGCCGGTGCCACCGAAGCGGTGCTGGATGGTCTCGGTCCACTCGGCGACGTCGGACGCGTCGTCCGCGAGGGCCGCCAGCGCCATCCGGAGATCGCCGGGCGGGATCACGCCGAGTTCGGCACGCAGCCGGCCGGAGGAGCCGCCGTCGTCGGCGACCGTCACGACCGCGGTCACGGCGTCGGCGACCCGCCGGGCGGCACGCAGCGTGGCGTACAGGCCGTGGCCGCCGCCCAGCGCGACGATCGAGGGACCCTCGGCTCCGCCGGCGGAATCGTGACGTTCCGGAAGAACCTGCCGTTCGGCGGGCTCGGGATTCACCGCCGCGCTCACTCGCGCCCCACGTCCCGGTGCACGACGCGGACCGCGAGGCCGCGATCGTCGCGCAACCGTTGCGCGAGGGCTTCGGTCATCGCGACACTGCGATGCTTGCCGCCCGTGCATCCCACCGCGATCGTCATGTAGCGCTTCCCCTCCCGCCGGTACCCCGCGACCGTGAGCTCGAGCACGTGACGATACGTGTCGAGGAAGTCCTGCGCGCCGGGTTGGGCGAGAACGTACTCGCTCACCGCCGAGGACTGGCCCGTGAGGGGCCGCAGTTCCGGGATCCAGTGCGGATTGGGCAGGAACCGGACGTCGCACACGCCGTCGACGTCGATGGGGAGGCCGTACTTGAATCCGAACGACTGGACCGTCACCTGGACGGCGTGATCGATGTCCGTCGCGAACGCGTCCTCGAGCCGGTGACGCAACTGCTGCGCCGACAGCGACGACGTGTCGATCACGAGATCGGCGGTCGCCTTGATCGGCGCGAGCTGCGCACGCTCGGCGGCGATGCCTTCCGAGAGCGTCCCGTCGATGCCGTCGTACTGCAGCGGATGCGAGCGCCGCACCTGCTCGAAGCGGCGCACGAGGACGGCGTCGTCGGCGTCGAGATAGAGCACGCGCACGTGGACGGGCTTGCTGCCGAGGACGTCGAGGACCGACACGAGATCGCCGGTGAACAGCCGGCTGCGGACGTCGATGACGACGGCGAGCCGTTCGATCGGCGAGTCGCTCTCGATGCCGAGGTCGACCATCCGGGCGACGAGTTCGGGCGGGAGATTGTCGGCGACGTACCAGCCGAGATCCTCGAGGACCTTCGCCGCGGTCTGCAGGCCCGCGCCGGACAGGCCGGTCACGAGCAGAAAATCCATCGGCGCCCGGGGCGGCACGACCGGCACTGACGAATCCTGGTTCTTCACTCCGCTTCCGTTCTCGTGAGGCTTCGTGGGACGTGTCCGACACGCGGCTGGGGATCGCCGTCGTCCGCCGCCGCCGCCGTCGTGGTGGTGGACGGCCGATCGGCAGCATAATTCTCACCCACGGCGGCGGAGTCCGTCACCGGTCCGGCGTCGTCGTGTCGCGGATCGCTGCCACCGAGCGCCGCGAGCACGGCCCGGGCGGTCGCGACACCGATCCCCGGCACCACCGTGATCTCGTCGACGGACGCCTCGCGGATGCGCGCGACGGACCCGAAGTGCTCGACGAGCGCCCGGCGCCGGGTGTCGCCGAGCCCGCGGACGGAGTCGAGCGCCGACGCCGTCATCCGCCGCGAGCGCTTGCTCCGGTGGAAGGTGATCGCGAACCGGTGTGCCTCGTCGCGGATACGTTGCAGCAGATACAGCGACTCGCTGGTGCGCGGCAGGATCACGGGGTCCTCCTCGCCGGGGACCCACACCTCCTCGAGCCGCTTCGCGAGCCCGATCACGGCGACGTCGGTGACCTCGAGTTCGTCGAGGACGGCCGCCGCCGCGGCGACCTGCGGCGCACCGCCGTCGACGACGAAGAGGTTCGGCGGGTACGCGAACCGGCGTGGGCGGCCGGTCTTGGGGTCGATCGCCGCCTCGGGCGCCAGATCGCCGCCGTCTCCCCCGGAGTTCTCGTCCCGCAGGTCCTCGGCGTCGGGGACGGCCCCGGCGCCCGTCTGCTGGGCGAGCGACTGGAGGTCCCGGTTGTGCCGCAGGAAGCGCCGCCGCGTCACCTCGGCGATGCTCGCGACGTCGTCGGAGCGGCCGTCGCCCGCGGCCTCCTTGATCGCGTAGTGCCGGTAGTCGGACTTGCGGGGCAGCCCGTCCTCGAACACGACGAGCGACGCGACGACGTCGGTGCCCTGGACGTGGCTGATGTCGACGCATTCGATCCGCAGCGGTGCGGAGTCGAGTCCGAGCGCCTCCTGGATCCCCTGCAACGCCGCGGACCGCGACGTGAAGTCGCCGGCCCGGCGCAGCTTGTGCTGCGCGAGCGCCTCCCCCGCGTTGCGCGCGACGGTCTCGGCGAGCGCCTTCTTGTCGCCGCGCTGCGGCACCCGAAGACGGACCCTGCTCCCGCGGAGTTCGGTGAGCCACTCCTGCAGTTGCTCGGCGTCCGGCGGCAGGACCGGGACGAGGACCTCGCGCGGCACCGCGGACGCCGCCTCCGTGCCGGCGGCGGCGTCCGCGAGCGCGGCCTGTTCGCCGTAGAACTGGGTGAGGAACTGCTCGACGAGCAGCGGGAGGTCCCTGCTGCCCGCATCCGTGCCGTCGTGCGGCGCCCGGTCCTGCGGCGCTGCGTCGTCGGTCCCGGCGAGCAGTGAGCGATCGACGACGTCGCCCGCCTTCTCGACGACCCACCCGCGCTGGCCGCGCACGCGGCCGCCGCGCACGTGGAACACCTGGACGGCCGCCTCGAGCTCGTCGTCGGCGAACGCGACGACGTCGGCGTCGGTGCCGTCGCCGAACACGACCGCCTGTTTCTCGAGGGCACGCCGCAGCGCCCCGATGTCGTCGCGGAGCCTCGCCGCCGTCTCGAAGTCGAGGTCGTCCGAGGCGACGCGCATCCGGCGTTCGAGCTCGCGCACCATGCGGTCGGTGCGGCCCGCGAGGAAGTCGCAGAAGTCGTCGACGATCGTGCGATGCTCGTCGGCGCTCACCCTGCCGATGCACGGCGCCGAACACTTGTCGATGTACCCGAGCAGGCACGGCCGGCCGATCTGGCTGTGGCGCTTGAACACTCCAGCCGAGCACGTGCGCGCGGGGAAGACCCACAACAGCAGATCGAGCGTCTCGCGGATCGCCCACGCGTGCGAGTACGGGCCGAAGTACCGGACGCCCTTGCGGCGCGGACCGCGGTAGACGAACAGTCGCGGATACTCCTCGTTCAGCGTCACCGCGAGGACCGGGTACGTCTTGTCGTCGCGATAGCGGACGTTGAACCGCGGATCGAACTCCTTGATCCAGTTGTACTCGAGTTGCAGCGCCTCGACCTCGGTCGTGACGACGGTCCACTCGACGCTCGCGGCCGTCGTCACCATCTGCCGGGTCCGGGGATGCAGGCTCGCGACGTCCGCGAAATAGGACGTCAGCCGCGACCGGAGGTTCTTCGCCTTGCCGACGTACACGACGCGGCCGTGCACGTCGCGGAACTTGTAGACACCGGGATCGGTGGGGATCGTTCCGGGGGCGGGGCGGTAGGTCGACGGATCGGGCACGACACCCACGGTAGCCGCCCGGTCCGTCACTCCCGCGTGTAGCGTGCCTCCGCCTCGCGGAACGACCGGACGGAGTCGACGGCGCGTTCGCGATCGTTGGCCTGGACCGCCATCACCGACATGAACTCGTCGTCGGGAAGCTCGAGACGCGCCCACGCGGCGCCGTCGGGGAAGCTCATTCCGTGGACGTCGTGCCACGCGAAGGTGCGTTCGGTGAACGGATTGCGCACGCGCACGCCCGCGGGCGAGACCGCGAGCCGCGGCCGCGCGAGGGTGAGCACACCCGCGGCGAGCACGATGCCGATGCCCACGAAGGCGAGCTGATCGGCGGGGCGGAAGAACACGCCCGTGCTGGTGTCACCGCGCAGCAGGATCGCGAACGTGACGTGCAGGATCACGAGGCCCACCGCGACCGCGACGGCGTACCGGGTCGTCTTGCGCGGGCGTCCGATCGTCGTCCATTCGATGTCGGTCTCGGGCTGGCCGGACGGCGTCATGGGTACCTCTCGATGTTCGGGCCGTCGATCGTCGGGGCGCGGCCGGGTCGTTCACGGTCGTCCCCACGACCCAGCGCTCAGAACGAGCTCTCGGTCCAGGGTTGGCGGAGATGGCGCAGGCTCACCGCGGCGTCGAGCGCCGCCGCACACGCCTCGCCGCCCTTGTCCTCGACCGAGCCGGGCAATCCGGACCGGTCGACTGCCTGCTGTTCGGTGTCGGTCGTGAGCACGCCGTTCCCGACGGGGGTGCTCTCGTCGAGCGCGACGCGGGTCAGGCCCGCCGTCACGGCGTCGCACACGTACTCGAAGTGCGGGGTCCCGCCGCGGATCACGACGCCGAGCGCGACGACGGCGTCGTGGGTGCGGGCGAGTTGCTGCGCGACGACGGAGAGCTCGATCGCACCGGCGACGCGAACGACGGTGACGTCCTCGTCGGAGAGTTCGGACGCCTGCGCGACGCGCAGCGCACCGGCGAGCAGTGCCTCGCTGATGTCGTGATGCCACCGTCCGGCGACGATGCCGAGCTTGAGACCCTTGGCGTCCGCGAGCTGCAGCTCCGGGCGGCCCTCACCACTCACGGCGCGTCTCCCTGCCCGCTCGCCTGGAAGTAGTCGCCCGGCTCGGCGGGGGTGTCGACCTCGAACTCGTCGAGCCCGACGAGGTCGTGCCCCATGCGGTCGCGCTTGGTGCGCAGGTAGGTGAGGTTCTCCGAGTTCGCACGCAACGGCATCGCGACGCGATCGACGATCTCGAGCCCGTAGCCGTCGAGTCCGACCCGCTTGGCCGGGTTGTTCGTGAGCAGCCGCATCGACGTCACGCCGAGGTCGACGAGGATCTGCGCGCCGGTGCCGTAGTCGCGGGCGTCCGCGGGGAGCCCGAGCTGGAGGTTCGCGTCGACGGTGTCGACGCCGGCGTCCTGCAGCTGGTACGCCTGCAGCTTGTGCAGCAGCCCGATGCCGCGGCCCTCGTGGCCCCGCATGTAGAGCACGATCCCGCGGCCCTCCTGCGCGACCATGTCGAGCGCGGCGTCGAGCTGCGGACCGCAGTCGCACCGCAGCGAGCCGAACACGTCACCCGTGAGGCACTCCGAGTGGACGCGGACGAGCACGTCGGCGCCGTCGCCGTCCGGGCCCGCGACGTCGCCGCGCACGAGCGCGACGTGCTCGACGTCGTCGTAGAGGCTCTTGTAGCCGACGGCCGTGAACTCGCCGTGACGCGTCGGGATCCGGGCCGACGCGACGCGCACGACCTGCTTCTCGTGCTTGCGGCGCCACGCGATGAGGTCGGCGATGGAGATGAGGGCGAGGTCGTGGTCGTCGGCGAACACGCGGAGCTCGTCGGTGCGGGCCATCTCGCCCTCGTCCTTCTGGCTCACGATCTCGCAGATCACGCCCGCGGGACGCAGATCGGCCATGCGTGCCAGATCGACGGCCGCCTCGGTGTGCCCGGGACGGCGCAGCACGCCGCCCTCCTTGGCCCGCAGCGGCACGACGTGGCCGGGACGCGTGAAGTCGGCGGCACCCGTCGTCTCGTCGGCGAGCTTGCGCATCGTCGTCGCGCGGTCGGACGCCGAGATGCCGGTGCCGATGCCGTCCTTCGCGTCGACCGTCACGGTGTACGCGGTGCCGTGCTTGTCCTGATTCGTCGCGTACATCGGCGGCAGGCCGAGGCGGTCGCAGTCGGCGCCCGTCATGGGGACGCAGAGGTAGCCCGAGGTGTAGCGGACCATGAACGCGACGAGCTCCGGCGTCGCCTTCTCGGCGGCGAAGATCAGATCGCCTTCGTTCTCACGGTCCTCGTCGTCCACGACGACGACCGCCTTGCCCGCCGCGATGTCGGCGACGGCGCGCTCGATGCTGTCGAACCTGGTCACTTCCACTCCACTCGGATCGTTGCGCCACTCGGAATCGTCGCCCGGCGTGCGTGTCAACACTACTTCCCCTGATGCGTACGCCCCCGCCCGGCGTGGACGCCCTGCGGTCAGTGGCCGCTCGCGCGCAGCCGCTCGACGTACTTCGCGATGACGTCCACCTCGAGGTTGACGGCGGTTCCCGGCTCCGCGGAGCCGAGCGTCGTGAGGTCGAGGGTCGTCGGGATGAGCGAGATCTCGAACCACCCGTCGGCCGCGTTCGGCTCGCTCACCGCCGAGACGGTCAGCGAGACGCCGTCGACGGTGACGGACCCCTTCTCGACGACGTACCGCGACACGGAGTCGGGCAGCGAGATCCGCACGACCTCCCAGTTCTCGGACGGGCGCCGTTCGAGGACGCGGCCGGTCGCGTCGACGTGTCCCTGGACGAGGTGGCCGCCGAGCCTGCTCGCGACGGCGGCGGCACGCTCGAGGTTCACGTGGCTGCCGACACGGAGCGCGCCGAGGCTCGACCGGTCGAGGGTCTCCTGCATCACGTCCGCGGTGAAGGCACCGTCCGCGAGGACCTCGACGACGGTGAGGCACACGCCGTTGACCGCGATCGAGTCACCGTGGCCGGCGTCGGACGTCACGACCGGGCCGCGCACCGTGAACCGTGCCGCGTCGGGCAGGTCGTCCTTCGCCGTGATCTCGCCGCGTTCCTCCACGATTCCGGTGAACACTCGCCGTCACGTCCCTTCGCTCGTCTGCTGGTCGCGGCCGCCTGCCGGCGTCGCGCTGTCGGTGGCCTCGTCCCGCACGTAGTGCAACAGCACGTCGGGTCCGGCGGATTCCGCGGATTCGAATCGGAAGCGGTGGGCGTGCGCGAGCGTCGTCACGCCGGCCGAGACCGCGGCGGCCGGGCCGTCGCCGAGGACGATCGGCGCGATGTACGCCTCGATCCGGTCGACGAGGCCCGCGGCGAGGAAGGCGCCCGCGAGGCGTGGCCCACCCTCGACGAGCACGTCGGTGTAGTCGGCGAGCGCGGCCGCGATCTCCGCCGGGTCGTGGGTGCGCACCAGAACGGTCGGGGCGGCGTCGTCGAGTACGCGCGCGCCCTCCGGGATGTCCCGCAGGCCGACGACGATGCGCACCGGCTGATGCGCTGCGAGGTCGCCTTCCGGGGTGCGGGCGGTGAGCCAGGGGTCGTCGGCGATCACGGTTCCCGTGCCGACGACGATCGCGTCGAGCGTCGCGCGCTGGGCGTGCACGACAGCACGCGCGGCGGGGCCGGTGATCCACTGGCTCGTGCCGTCGGCGGCGGCGCTGCGCCCGTCGAGCGACGCCGCGTACTTCCAGCGGACGAGCGGCCGACCGGTCCGTTCGCGATGGAGCCACGCCTGCAGCGGCCCGGTCTCCACGTCGCGTTCGCGCACCCCGCGGGAGACGAAGACGCCGGCCTCCGCGAGCGTCCCTGCCCCGCCCGCGGCACGCGGGTTGGGGTCCGCCGCCGCGAAGTGCACCTCGGCGATGCCGGCGTCGACGAGCGCCCGGCTGCACGGCCCGGTCCTGCCCTGGTGATCGCACGGCTCGAGCGTGACGACGGCCGTGCCGCCGCGCGCCGCCCTGCCCGCGGCCTCGAGCGCGACGATCTCGGCGTGCGGGCCGCCCGGGGGCTGCGTAGCGCCGACACCGGCGATACGGCCGTCACGGTCGAGGATCACCGCGCCCACGGGCGGGTTGGGACTCGTCGAGCCGCGGACGGTCTCGGACGCGCCGATCGCGATCTGCATCGCGGCGTCGATCTCGTCGGCGTCGTGCCGCGAGCGCGCTGCGGCACCTCCGCGCGAAGCCGCCACCGTCAGGCCAGCGTCAGGTGGGGCGAAGCCGCCGCGGCCTGCTCGCGCAGCGCACGGACGGCCAGGGCCGGATCCTGCGCGCCGTACACGGCGGAACCTGCGACGAAGCAGTCCACGCCCGCCTCGGCCGCGGCCTCGATGGTGTCGGCGTTGATGCCGCCGTCGATCTCCACGACGAGGGTCAGCTCGCCGGAGTCGACGAGTTCGCGTACGGCCCGCGCCTTGCCGAGGACATCGGGAATGAACGACTGGCCGCCGAAGCCGGGCTCGACGCTCATCACGAGGAGCGTGTCGAAGTCCTTCAGGATCTCGAGGTACGGCTCGATCGGTGTCCCCGGCTTCACCGACAGACCGGCCTTGCCGCCCGCGGCTCGGATGTCGCGGGCGACCGCCCGCGGGTCGTCCGTCGCCTCGGCGTGGAAGGTGACGTTGTAGGCGCCCGCCTCCGCATAGCCCGGCGCCCAGCGGCCCGGATCGTCGATCATGAGGTGGCAGTCGAGCGGGATGTCCGTCGCGGCGAGCAGGCTCTGCACGACGGGAAGGCCGAGCGTCAGATTGGGCACGAAGTGCGCGTCCATGACGTCGACGTGCAGCCACTCGGAGCCCTCGACGCGGGCCGCCTCGTCGGCGAGCCGCGCGAAGTCGGCGGACAGGATGGACGGGGCGATCATCGGGTGGGCCACGCCCGCAGTCTACGGCGCATCGCGGCTACCGATCCCGGGGGTTCGGGCGTACCCGCACGGGGTCTCAGGGGACGCGATTCGTCCAGTCCGTCGTCGTGAACTTCGACTCGACCAGATCGCGGGCGGCCGCCAGTTCGGCGTCGGTGTAGGTACTGGTCCGGGTCTCGTAGCGGGCGCGGAAGTGTGCGAGGAACGCGGCGACGATGGCGTCGCGTGCCATGCCCGTCTGCGAGCGCATCGGGTCGACGCGCTTGCCTGAGCTCGTGATTCCCTTGTCGGAGATCTTCTCCCGGCCGATCCGCAGCACCTCCGACATCTTGTCGGCGTCGATGTCGTAGGACATCGTCACGTGGTGCAGCACGGCGCCCGCCGCGAACCGCTTCTGGGCGGCGCCGCCGATCTTGCCCTGGTCGGACACGATGTCGTTGAGCGGAACGTAGCGGGCGGTGATGCCGACGTCCGCGAGCGCGCCCATGACCCACTGATCGAGGAACGCGTACGACTGCTCGAACGTGAGCCCGTCGACGAGCGAGGTGGGGACGGCGAGCGAGTAGGTGATGCAGTTGCCCGGTTCCATGAACATCGCGCCGCCGCCGGAGATGCGGCGCACGATGCCGATGCCGTGGCGCGCGGCGGCCGCCTCGTCGACCTCGTTGCGCACCGACTGGAACGAGCCGATGACGACGAGCGGAGCGTCCCAGTCCCAGAACCGCAGGGTCGGAGGCCGCTCCCCCGTCGCGACCTCGCGGGTGATCACCTCGTCGAGCGCGACGTGCATCGCGGGATCGAGGACCACCGGCTCGATCACGTCGAAGGTGTGGTCGTACCAGCCGGTCGCGTGTCCGAGCGCACGACGGATCGCGACACCCACCGACTCGGGCGTGAACCCGATCAGCGACGCGCCGTCGCCGAGGGCGCCCGAGATCGCGTGCCCGAGCTGCGCGGCGTCGGCGGTCGTCGGCATGCCCGTGACGGCGGCGGTGATGTCGCCGAGCGCCTCGTCGGGTTCGAGGAAGAAGTCGCCCGAGAGCGACACCTGCGAGAGCCTGCCGGCCGCCACCTCGACGTCGACGACGACGAGCTTGCCGCCGGGGACCTTGTATTCGCCACGCATCAGCAGTCACCACGCATGACGCCAGCCTATCGAGCACGGCGCGGAGCCGGCGGGCCCTGGACACAGCGGACCCTGGACATCCGGGGCGTACCGGGACGACGATCGGGTGATGCGAGTCATGCGCGTCACCACGAATCTGCCGGTCGCCGACATCGACAGCGCTGCACCGTTCTACACCGACTTCCTCGGTCTGAGCACCAAGGAGTTCGACCTCGGCTGGGTCGCGCGCTTCACCGATCCCGAGACCGGAGCGCACGTGCAACTGGTCACCCACGACGCGACCGCGCCCGCGGATTCGGTGCTCTCGCTGCACGTGGACGACGTCGATGCCGCGTACGAGGAAGCGGTCGCCGCCGGTGTCGAGATCGTGCATCCACTCACCACCGAGGAGTGGGGTGTGCGGCGATTCTTCGTCCGCGCTCCCGACGGCGCGGTGATCAACATCGTTGCCCACCACGACTGACTCCACTCGCCGAGCGGGCGGTGGGCGGGACCGCCACTCGGCCGATGCTCCGGAAACGGCCCGCTCGGTGCGGGCTACAGCGGCTTGCGCAGCGCGGCGAGGAACATCCCGTCGGTGCCGTGACGGTGCGGCCACAGCTGTGCGGACGGGCCGTCACCCGTCTCCCCCACTCCCGGGATCAGCTCACGGGTGTCGAGTTCCACGAGCCCGTGACGCCGCGCGGCATCGGAGGCGACGCTCACCGTCTCCGACAGGTGCGGCGAACACGTCGAATAGAGCACGACGCCGCCCGGCCGCACGAGTTCCGCTGCCGCCGCGAGCAGTTCGCGCTGCAGCGTGACGAGCGGCCCGACGTCGGACGGTTCGCGCCGCCACCGCGCTTCGGGACGGCGGCGCAATGCGCCGAGACCTGTGCACGGAGCGTCGACGAGGATGCGGTCGTAGCCCGGCTCGAGCCCGGAGTCGCGGCCGTCGACGACGTGCACGTCGACCGGCAGATCGGAGACCGCCTTACGCACGAGTTCGGCGCGATGCTCGGCGGGTTCGACGGCGTCGACGCGGAAGCCGTCGATGTCGGCGAGCGCGCCGAGCAGCGCAGACTTGCCGCCGGGGCCGGCGCACAGATCGAGCCAGCGGCCGCCGTCCTCGCCCTCCAGTGGCGCGAGAGTCAGTGCGCGCGCGACGATCTGGCTGCCCTCGTCCTGGACGCGCGCGAGCCCGTCGCGGACGGGTTCGAGCGACCCGGGATCGCCGCCGTCGAGATGCACCGCGTACGGCGACTGCTCGCTCTCGGTGCCGCCGACGACGAGCGCGAGTTCTTCCGCGGTGATGCGTCCCGGCAGTGCGACGAGATGCACGGCGGGGCGCGTGTCGTCCGCAGTCAGCAGCGCTTCGAGTTCGTCGGCACGGGAACCGAGCGCGTCGGCGAACGCCTGCGCGATCCACCGCGGATGCGCGTAGCGGAACGCGAGATGCCCGACGGGGTCCTTCGCGGCGTCGGGGGCGAGAGCGTCGATCCACTCGTCGGCCGACGACCGGCTCACCTTCCGCAACACGGCGTTGACGAATCCGGCGCCGCCCTTGCCCCGCTCGGTGCGCGCCATGTCGACGCTCGTCGCGACGGCCGCGTGGGTGGGCGTCCGGGTGCGCAGCAGCTGATAGGTGCCGAGCCGCAGGATGTCGAGGAGCGGCCCATCGATGTCGGCGACCGGCCGGCCCGCGGCGTCGGCGATCACGGCGTCGAGGAAGCCGAGCGCACGCGCGGAACCGTAGGTCAATTCCGTCGCGAACGCCGCGTCGCGGCCGCTGATCCGGCGCTCGCGCAGCAGCTTCGGGAGTGCGAGGTTCGCGTAGGCGTCGCGTTCGCGCACGGCGCGCAGGACGTCGCGGGCCGCCGCGCGGGCGGGATCGCTCTCGGCCGGGCGTGCGGGAGCCGCGGGGCCACGGCCGCCGGAGCGTCCCCGGCCGGGGGCCGCTCCGCTGCCGCGCGCCGGGCGCCTGCTGTCGCCGCTGCGGTCGCTGCGCACCCCGCGACGGCCACCACTGCCCTTGCCGCCGCTGCCCTGTCCACTCTCGGTGTCGCTCACGACGCCGTCACCTCACCGTCGAGTCGTGCGCCGCGGGCCCAGTCCGCGGCGATCATCTGCTTCTTTCCCTGCGGCTGGACGGTGCCGAGTTCGACGGCCGTCGACGCGGTGCCGACGAGCACCCGCTTTCGCTCGACCACGACGGTGCCCGCGGGTACGACGTCGTCGGTCACCCGGACGGGGCCGAGCTTGACGCGCGTGTCCCCGATCGACGTCCACGCGCCGGGTGCCGGTGTCACGGCACGGATGTGGCGATCGACGGCGGCGGCCGGAGTCGTCCAGTCGACGCGGGCGTTCTCGACCGTGATCTTGGGTGCGTACGAGACGCCCTCGGCGGGCTGCGGTTCGGCGTGGACGGTGTCGTCCTCGATGCCGTCGAGTACGGATTCGAGCAACGCGGCGCCACTGTGGGAGAGCCTGTCCAGCAGCACGCCGGACGTGTCGTCGGGCCGGACGCGTTCGGTCGCCACGCCGAACACGGGCCCGGTGTCGAGCCCCTCCTCGAGCCGGAAGGCGCTCGCGCCGGTGATCTCGTCGCCCGCCGCGATCGCGGCCTGGACGGGCGCGGCGCCGCGCCACGCGGGCAGCAGCGAGAAGTGGAGGTTCACCCAGCCGTACCGGGGGACGGCGAGCACGTGCGGCGGGACGAGCGCCCCGTACGCGACGACGGGACAGCAGTCCGGAGCCAGTTCGGTGAGCCGCGCGACGAAGTCCTCGTCGGAGGGCCGCGACGGCATGAGCACCTCGATGCCAGCCTCGTCGGCGAGGGCGCCGATCGGCGACCGTACGACGCGCCGACCGCGACCTGACGCGGCGTCGGGTCGCGTCACCACGGCGACGACGTCGTGGCGTGGTGACGCGAGGAGCCGTTCCAGGGAGGGAACGGCCGCGTCGGGAGTCCCGGCGAAGACGATGCGCATTCTCCCGATTCTATGGGTGCGCACGCCCCGCGATTCCCACCGCTGCGCGAGCAGGCACTGCTACGAGTGCGAATCGAGCACGACCTGCGCGATACCGGTACCGAGGCGGACGGGGACGCACGCTGCGCGCGGCTCGGCGGACGGGTCGAGCGCGAGGCGCACGAGGTCGGCGACGTAGGGGTCGTACGGTGCGAGGAAGTGGCCCGAGAGGTCCTGCGGACAGCCGTCCTGCACGAAGACGGCGTGCGTGTCCGGCCCGTCCAGCGCCATCGACGACGCGGGCTGGATCATCTCGTCCACACGTGAGCCGATGGTCGTGTACGTCACGCCGGGGACGGTGTCACCGCCCGCGTTGAGTTCGGCGAGTTCGGGAGACCCGGCCATCTGCTGCCGCACCGCGAGCGAGGTGAGCGCCTCGACGAGATCGGGTCCGCCGGGGATCGCCGCGAGCAGCGGGGCGAGGCCGTACGCGATGCTGCCGCGTGACGGCGACGCGAGCCCGACCCACCGCTCCACGACGGCCGCGCCGCCGAGCAGGTTGACGTACCACCGGGCGACGTTCGCGCCCTGCGAGTAGCCGACGAGATCGACGGACTCCGCTCCCGTCCGCTCGCGCACCACGTCGACGAACGCGGCGAGTTGGTGTGCGCTGGTACGCATGTCGCCGAGTGCGTTGCCGTCGCGGTCCGGCACGCGCCCGTAGTCGAGGGCGAACACGCACCGGCCGTCGTCGACGAGTATCGGGGCGATCATCGCCCAGTCCGAGTAGGCGCTCGCATCGGTGCCGTGGACGAGGATCACCGGGCGCGGGTGGGCTGCGCTCGGGACGCACCCGAAGTCGTTGGTGCCCGCGGGCGCCGCGCCGGGACGGTCACGGTCGTAGCGCGTCGCCTCGCTACGACCGAACTGGCGCGGACCGGGCTCGGTGGGCACGGTCGCACCCACGGGGAGTTGGGGTGCGGGAGCCGCGTTCGCCTCCGAGGTGCCGAGGATCACGGCGCCGACCAGGATCGACACGACGACGAGCGGAACGACGACTCCCGACACCGCTTCCCGGACGATCCGCATGTCGTGATCGTCGCGCACCGCCGGCCGCGGCGTGCCCGGACGCGGTCACCGCTCGGCCACGAGTGCGCGGCGATCGTGTCGCAGTCACTCGGCGGTCTGCTCGCCGCCTCCGCGTGGCGACAGGTCCGCGCCGTCGGCGGAGTCGGTGCGCTCCGGATCGAGGTCGTCCGCGAGGAGCCGATACAGCGACCGGCGCGCCTCGTCCACGATCTCGACCGCGCGTCGCCGCTGCGCGTCGGTTCCCACGACGGCGACCTGTCCGGCCGCGCCCGTGAGAGCGCCCACTGCGCGGCGCAGGTCGCCTCCTCCGTCGTCCGCGGCGGCGCGCACGTCGTCCCAGGGCGTCCCGAGGTCGGTCGCCTCGACGTACTCCGTCCCGGATTCGGTGAGCCGCGCGGTCTTGCGGCCGGCGAGTCGTTCGACGACGACGTGCCCCTCGTCCTCGAGTTGCGAGAGTGCCGGGTACACCGAGCCGGGGCTCGGGCGCCAGACTCCGTCGCTGCGGGAGGCGATCTCCTGGATCAACTCGTACCCGTGCATGGGGCGTTCCTTCAGCAGCAGCAGGATCGCGGCGCGGACATCGCCGCGCCGGCCACGGCCGCCTCTGCCTCGGCCCCGTCCACCGGGGCCGAACTGGCCGGGCCCGACACCGGGTCCGAACCCTGCGCCCCCGAAGTCCGCGGGGCCACCGTACGGTCCGCGACCGCCTCGTCCGCGGCCGTGGCCGCGCGGGTCGCGATATGGGAATTCTCGCTGCATCCGTTCCATGATGCTTCTCCTTTCTATCGAGATGCATCAACGATATATCGGCGTCGGGAAGGTGGCAACGTCCGGCGACGAGCCGGGAGCGGCGTCAGCCGATGTGCAACGGGTCGATCTGCACGCGCGCCGGGTGCGCCGCCTTGCGCGCGCCCCGTACCGCCTGCGCTGCCCGCAGAGCCGCGGCGAGCGCGCGGCCACCGCCGCGCGGAATCCGCAGGAGCATGCGCTCGACGTCCGCGGGATCGGCGTCGTCACCCGCGAACGGCCGGCGCGCACCGGCCGGCAACGGCACTGGGCCGAGCCGCTCGGTCCCCTCGGGCAGTTCCGAGGCCTCGAGCATGTCGGCGATCGCTGCCGCCGTGCCGTCGATCGCGGCGAGATGCACCGCGGGCGGGAACCCGACCTCGACGCGCTCGGCGAGCTGTCCCGCGGCATGACCGACCGGGTCCCAACGCACGAGTGCCTGGACCGTCGGGATCGACGAGTCCGCCACGACGACGACACTCCCGCCGTCTCGGCCGGGCCGCACGAGCGCGGCCGCGGCCGTCCAGCGGCGCAGGGTCTCCTCGGCGGCACGAAGGTCGGGGCGGCCGAGCAGCGCCCAGCCGTCGAGCAGCAGCGCGGCACCGTAGCCGTCCGGGGCGTACGGCTCGGCCCCGACCGTCGCGACGACGAGCGACGCGCCACCGGGGACGTCCGCGAGCACGGCGTCGCCACCCGACGTCCGGACGGGGACGCCCGCGAACGCCCTGCCCAGCTCCTCCGCGGTGCGGCCCGCGCCCACGACGACGGCGCGCAGCGCGCGGCCACCGCAGGTCCCGCACCGGTAGCCCGCGTCGGCCGTGCCGCACCATCGGCACGTCGGCGACGCGGCACCGTCCGCGTCCGCGGTGTCGGGCAGTTCGAGCGGGCCGTTGCATCGCCGGCAGCGCGCCGGCGTACGGCAGCGCGCGCACGCGAGCGACGGCACGTAGCCGCGGCGCGGTACCTGGACGAGGACGGGCTCGTCGCGCTCCAGGGCCGCACGCGCGGCCGCGAACGCGATGGCAGGCAGCCTGGCGGCGCGCGCGAGCGGATCACGTGCGAGCGCACGCTCGCTGTCCGCGAGCGCCGTCACGGCGGGCATCTCGTGCCGGACGGTCTCGCGTGGCGCGACCAGATCGTGCGCCCACCCCGTCTCGACGAGCAGCTGGCTCTCCGCGGTCCTGGCGTGGCCGCCGACGACGAGGGCGCAGCCGCTCGCGTACGCGCGCAGCGCCGCGACCTCACGGCTGTGCGGGTAGGGCGCGCGGGGCTCCGCGTGGGATTCGTCGCCATCGTCCCACACGGCGAGCAGACCGAGGATGGGCACCGGCGCGAACACGGCACTGCGGGGACCGACGACGATCCGGGCGGTTCCGCGCAACGCGGCGAGCCAGCGGCGATAGCGTGCCGACGGCCCGAGTCCGGCCGCGAGCCCGACGACGCCGCCCGCACCGACGACGTCGCTCGCCGCGGCCACGACGCGGTCGAGATCCTTCTGGTCCGGGACGACGATCACGGCCGAGCGACCGTCCGTCGAGGCGAGCGCGGCCAGCTCGGCGAGCCGACGCGGCCAGTCCTCGCCCGGCGTCGCCTGCCACACCGCCCGGGGGCCTCGCCCGCTGCGGACGGCGTCGACGAAGGCGTCGCCGTGGCGGTAGCGCCCCCACGGCGTGGCGTCGACCGCGCTCTCGTCGACGACGGCGGGCTCCGGCGGCGCGTCGGACTCGACGCGCGCATGGCGTGGCGGTATCGCGAGCCGCAGGACGTCGGCGCGGGTTCCGGCGTAGCGGGCGGCGACCCGCTCGGCCAGGTCTGCGATCTCGTCGGTGAGGACCTGCTCGCCGGAGACGACGCGCTCGAGCCACCCGAGCTTGCCGGTGTGCTCGCTCGCGTCGGTGCGTCCCAGCAGGAATCCGTCGACGAGCCGTCCCGCGAACCGCACCCGCACCCGGACGCCGGGCCGTGCGGTGCCGTCGAACTCCTCGGGGACGAGGTAGTCGAACTCGCGATCGAGGTGCGGCAGCGGAAGCAGCGGCAGCACCCGGGCGACGGGGGCGGTGGGCGCGGCCGTGCGTGCGCCCGTCACCATCGGCGCGGCAGGATCAGAGCCCCGCGGCGGCGCGCAGCTTGTCGGCGCGGTCGGTGCTCTCCCACGGCAGGTCGATGTCGGTCCGGCCGAAGTGCCCGTACGCCGAGGTCTGCGCGTAGATCGGGCGCAGCAGGTCGAGATCGCGGATGATCGCGCCGGGGCGCAGATCGAAGACCTCGCCGATCGCGCGCTGAATCGCGGCGGGATCGACCTTCTCGGTCCCGAACGTCTCGACGAAGAGCCCGACGGGCGCGGCCTTGCCGATCGCGTACGCGACCTGGACCTCGATGCGCTCCGCGAGACCGGCGGCCACCGCGTTCTTGGCGACCCAGCGCATCGCGTACGCGGCCGAGCGGTCGACCTTGGACGGATCCTTGCCCGAGAACGCGCCGCCGCCGTGGCGGGCCATGCCGCCGTAGGTGTCGACGATGATCTTGCGGCCGGTCAGGCCCGCGTCGCCCATCGGCCCGCCGAGCACGAACTTGCCCGTGGGATTGACGAGCAACCGGATCTCGGAGGTGTCGAGCGAGGGCATGTCGAGTTCGGCGAGCACCGAGCCGAGGACCTTCTCGCGCAGATCGGGCGTGAGAAGGTTGTCCAGATCGATGTCCGCGGCGTGCTGCGTCGAGATGACGACGGTGTCGAGGCGGACCGGCGTGTCGCCGTCGTACTCGATGGTGACCTGGGTCTTTCCGTCGGGGCGCAGGTACGGGAGGATCCCCGACTTGCGGACCGCGGTGAGCCGCCGCGACAGCCGGTGGGCGAGCGCGATCGGCAGCGGCATCAGCTCGGGCGTGTCCGTCGTCGCGTAGCCGAACATCAGGCCCTGATCGCCCGCGCCCTGCCGCTCGATCTCGTCGTCGGACAGTCCGCCGGTGCGCGCCTCGTGCGAGGTGTCGACGCCCTGCGCGATCTCGGGCGACTGCGCGCCGATCGCGACGTTGACGCCGCACGAGTTGCCGTCGAAGCCCTTCGCCGAGGAGTCGTAGCCGATCTCGAGCACGGTGTCGCGGACGATCTTCGGGATGTCCGCGTAGGCGCTCGTCGTGACCTCGCCCGCGACGTGGACCTGACCGGTCGTCACGAGGGTCTCGACGGCGACTCGGGCGTGCGGATCCTCCGCGAGCAGTGCGTCGAGGATCGAGTCGCTGATCGCGTCGCAGATCTTGTCCGGGTGGCCTTCGGTCACGGACTCACTGGTGAATAGGCGACTACCGGACGTGCTCACGGAGAATGTCCTCTCGACGAACGTGTGATGGGGAGAAGTGCTGAAACGCGGCCCGTCGGACCATAGCGCGCGGCCGGACCGCGGTGAAGTGTTGCGCTCAGGTGTGTTCGTCACGCGAGCGGACGACGCGCTGCGCGACGGCGTCGAGGACGCGGCTGGCCATGAGCGACTTGGAGCCGTGCTCGAGCGCGCACTCGGAGCCGTCGGCGCCGAGCAGCCAGCCGTCGTTGTCGTCGACCTCGAAGGCCTTGCCCTCACCGACGGCGTTGACGACGAGCAGATCGCAGCCCTTGCGCGCGAGCTTGGCCCGCGCGTACGTGAGGACGTCACCGTTCTCGTCCCCGGTCTCGGCGGCGAAACCGACGATCACGGTGTCCGCGTCGAGGGTTCCGGCGCTGCGGGACTCGACGATCCCCGCGAGGATGTCGGGATTCTTGGCGAGCGGAATCGCGTCCGGTTCGCCGTCGCCCTTCTTGATCTTGCTGACGGCCGTGACGGTCGGCCGGAAGTCGGCGACGGCGGCGGCCATGACGATCGCGTCGGCGTCCGCCGCGTGCTTCTCGACGGCCTCGCGCATGTCGAGGGCTGTCTTCACGTGCACGGTGTCCACGGCGGCGGGCTCGTCGAGGCCCGCGGTGTAGCCGGAGACGAGCACGACCCGTGCGCCGCGTTGCGCGGCGAGCCGGGCGAGCGCGTAGCCCTGTTTCCCGGAGCTGCGGTTGCCGAGGAAACGGACGGGATCGACCGGTTCGCGGGTACCGCCCGCGGTGACGAGCACCCGCACGCCCTCGAGGTCGCGTGGGACGGCGTCGTCGCGTTCGAGCAGCAGCGTGGCGATCGTCGCGATCTCGGCGGGCTCGGGCAGCCTGCCTGCGCCGGTGTCCTTGCCGGTGAGCCGTCCGGACGCCGGCTCGATCACCGTCGCGCCGCGGCGGCGCAGGACGGCGACGTTCTCGGCGGTGGCGGGGTGCTCCCACATCTCGGTGTGCATCGCGGGCGCGAAGACGACCGGACACCGCGCCGTCAGCAGCGTCGCGGTGAGCAGGTCGTCGGCGCGGCCGTGCGCGGCGCGCGCGAGCAGATCCGCGGTCGCCGGCGCCACCACGACGAGATCGGCCTGCTGGCCGAGCCGTACGTGCGGCACCGCCGGAACGTCCTCGAAGACGCCCGTGTCGACGCGGTGGCCCGACAGGGCCTCGAAGGTCGCGGCGCCCACGAATTCGAGCGCCGACTCGGTGGGGATCACCCGGACGTCGTGTCCTGCCTCGGTGAAGAGGCGGACGAGCGAGCACGCCTTGTAGGCGGCGATCCCGCCGCCCACACCGACGACGATGCGCCGGCGCGCATGCGGCGGCGTCTCACCGTCGCCCGCTGCCGTGCTGACGCTCGGTGCTGTGCCGACGCTCGGTGCTGTGCTGTCGGTCGGCGTGTCGCTGTCGGTCACGGCCTCGCTCCCCCGTACGCGCGTCACTCGCCTTCGGTGTGCTCGAGGAGGTCGGAGTGGATCTCACGCATCGCGATCGACAGCGGCTTCTCCTGCAGGCCGGGCTCCACGAGGGGGCCGACGTACTCGAGAATGCCGTCGCCGAGCTGGTTGTAGTAGTCGTTGATCTGCCGAGCCCGCTTGGCCGCGTAGATCACGAGCGCGTACTTCGACGACGTGCGTTCGAGCAGTTCGTCGATGGGCGGGTTGGTGATTCCGAGCGGGGTGTCGTACACGGGGGCTTCGCCCGGCGACGGGATGTTCGGCGCAGTGGTGCTGCTGCTCACTCGGGTGTCTCCTGAACGTCGAGAGCGGGTGGACGGACGGTGGGATCGGCGTGGTGCGCGAACGCTCAGAAGCGTTCGGCGGCGTCGTCGGGCTGTCCGACCAACAATCGTACCAATTCGTCGCAGACGCGTTCGACATCGTCGTTGATCAGGACGACGTCGAACTCCTGCTGGGCCGCGAGTTCGACCCGCGCGGTGGCGAGCCGGCGTTCGACGACCTCCGCGGGTTCGGTGCCGCGGCCGGTGAGCCGGGAGACGAGAACCTCCCAGCTGGGCGGTGCGAGGAACACGAGCGTCGCCTCGGGCTTGGCGGCCCGCACGGCGCGCGCACCGGCGAGGTCGACCTCGACGAGCACGGGCTCACCTGCCGCGAGGGCGGTCTCGACCGGTTCGGCGGGGGTACCCGATCGCTGCAGCCCGCCGTGGATGTCGGCCCATTCGAGCAGCTGCCCGTGATCGATCATCGCCTGGAACTCGTCGCGGCCGACGAACCGGTAGTCGGTTCCGTCGACCTCTCCGGGCCGGGGTGCTCGTGTCGTCGCGGACACCGAGAAGTGCAGTTCGGGCAGGCGGCGACGGAGTTCTCGCACGACCGTCGACTTGCCGACGGCCGAGGGGCCGGCCAGTACCACCAGCCGACCCCTCGTGTTCGCGTTCTCGTTCACGCCTCGGTCAGGCGTCGAAGTCGAACCGGGCGAGCAGGGCCTTGCGCTGGCGATCGCCGAGCCCGCGCAGCCGGCGGGTCGGGGCGATCTCGAGCTCGGTCATGATCTCCTGCGCCTTGACCTTGCCGACCTTCGGCAGGGCCTCGAGCAGCGCCGAGACCTTCATCTTGCCCAGGATCTCATCGCTCTCGGCATCCTTGAGGACCTGCTTGAGGTCGGTGCCGCCGCGCTTGAGCCGGTCCTTGAGCTCGGCCCGGGCTCGACGCGCTGCAGCCGCCTTCTCCAGAGCAGCGGCACGCTGCTCGTCGGTCAACTGGGGAAGGGCCACGGTTCCTCCGTCTCGTCGTTGGCAAAAAACACTCGTACCGCCGGATAACCAGCGGCGATAGCGACCGTACCCAGCACGCAGCGGGATTGCGAACCCGCCCCCCGGCCACGATCGCGTGCTCCCGGTGCGCTATTGGGTGCCGGTCAACGCAGTGCGGCCTCGATCTCGTCGCGGGTGCGCACGGCAGCCTCTCGCAGTGCTGCCGGATCGGGTCCGGCACGCAGCACGCTTCGAGAGACGTTGGGCAACAACAGTTCCCGATGATCGGGGAAGACCGAGGCGAGATCGCTCGCCGTCGCTCCCTGTGCGCCGACCCCCGGCGCGAGCACCGGTCCCTCGAACTCTCCCAGGTCGAGCCCGTGTCCGCGTGTCGCACCGACCACGAGGCCCACGAGATCGGCCGTCTCGCGGTTGCGCTGGGCTGCCGCGGCCACGACGGACTGCGCGACACCGACACCACCGGAGCCGACGGACCGCTGCAGGTCGCCACCCTCCGGGTTCGACGTGCGCGCGAGCACGAACACGCCGCGACTCGTCCGTGCGGCCACGTCCAGCGCGGGCGCGAGCGCGTCGAAGCCCAGGTACGGCGAGAGCGTCACTGCGTCGGCGGCCAGCGGCGAACCGTCGCCGAGCCAGGCGCCCGCGTATGCAGCCATCGTGGACCCGATGTCGCCGCGCTTGGCGTCCGCAAGGGCGAGGGCACCGAGCTCGACGAGGTCCGCGAGGGTGCGCTCCAGGACCGCGATCCCGGCACTGCCGTACGCCTCGAAGAACGCCACCTGTGGCTTGACGACGGCGACCTCGCCGCCGAACGCCTCGACACACGTGTGCGCGAAGGTCTCGAGCCCCACGGGCGTGTGCGGCAGCCCCCACGCGTCGAGCAGTTCGGGATGCGGATCGATCCCGACGCAGAGCCGTCCGCGGCCGGCGACGGCCGACCGCAGACGTTCGCTCCAGGGGCGTGCGTCCGGCTCGCTCATCCGGCCGGCCTCATGCGCGCTCTCCCCCCGCGCCGAGACCGGTCATGCCCCCGACGCCCTTCATGCCCCGACGCCCTTCATGCTGGCGTGCAACTCCTGCAGCGACCGCACGCCGATCTCGCCGCGCCGGGCCGCCTCGATGCCCTGCACCGCGGCCGACGCGCCCTGCACCGTCGTGATGCACGGAACGTTGCGACGCACCGCGGCGCTGCGGATCTCGTATCCGTCGACACGCGGGCCCGCGTTGCCGTAGGGCGTGTTGACGATCATCGCGATCTCGCCGTCCTTGATGAGATCGACGATCGTGCGCGTGCCCTCGGGCAGATCCTCGCCCGACGCCTTGTGCACGCGATCGCACACGATGCCGTTGCGCTGCAGCACATCCGCGGTGCCGTCGGTCGCGACGATCCGGAAGCCGAGATCGGCGAGCCGCTTGACCGGGAAGATCAGCGAGCGCTTGTCCTTGTTCGCGACGGACACGAAGACCGTTCCCGAACTCGGCAGCGAACCGTAGGCCGCGGTCTGGCTCTTCGCGAAGGCCGTCCCGAAGTCGGCGTCGATACCCATGACCTCGCCCGTCGACTTCATCTCGGGGCTCAGCAACGTGTCGATGCTGCTGCCGTCGGCGCGGCGGAACCGGTTGAACGGCAGGACCGCCTCCTTGACGGCGATGGGCGCCGACATCGGGGCGTCGCCGCCGTCGCCGGTCGCGGGCAGGATGCCGTTCTCGCGCAGCTGCGCGATCGACTCGCCGAGCATGACGCGCGCACACGCCTTGGCGAGCTGCACCGCCGTCGCCTTGGACACGAACGGCACGGTGCGGCTGGCGCGGGGGTTCGCCTCGAGGACGTACAGGATGTCGTCCTTGAGCGCGTACTGCACGTTGAGCAGGCCCCGCACGCCGATGCCGCGGGCGAGCGCCTCGGTCGAGCGGCGCACGTTCTCGAGGTCCGCGCGGCCGAGCGTGATCGGCGGCAGCGCACACGCCGAGTCGCCCGAGTGGATGCCGGCCTCCTCGATGTGCTCCATGACACCGCCCAGGTAGACCTGCTCGCCGTCGAACAGCGCGTCGACGTCGATCTCGACGGCGTCCTCGAGGAAGCGGTCGACCAGGACCGGATGCTCGGGCGTCAGTTCCGTCGCACGCGAGATGTAGTCCTCGAGGGACGTCTCGTCGTACACGATCTCCATGCCGCGCCCGCCGAGCACGTACGAGGGCCGCACCAGCACGGGGTAGCCGATCGCGTCCGCGGTCGCGCGTGCCTCGGCGAACGACGTCGCCGTCCCGAACTTCGGCGCGGGCAGGCCGGCCTCGGTGAGAACGCGGCCGAACTCGCCGCGGTGCTCCGCGAGGTCGATCGCGGCGGGCGAGGTCCCCACGATGGGCACACCGGCGGCCTCGAGCTTCTTCGCGAGGCTCAGCGGAGTCTGCCCGCCGAGCTGCACGATGACGCCCGCGACGGTGCCCGACTGCGTCTCCGAGCGGTAGACCTCGAAGACGTCCTCGAAGGTCAGCGGCTCGAAGTAGAGCCGGTCCGCGGTGTCGTAGTCGGTCGAGACCGTCTCCGGGTTGCAGTTGACCATGACGGTCTCGTACCCGGCCTCCGACAGCGTCTGCGCTGCGTGCACGCACGAGTAGTCGAACTCGATGCCCTGCCCGATCCGGTTCGGTCCCGAACCGAGGATCAGCACCTTCGGCTTGTCCCGCTGCTCGGCGACCTCGCTCTCCGCCGCGGGGTCGAGCTCGTACGTCGAGTAGTGGTACGGCGTCTTCGCCTCGAACTCCGCCGCACACGTGTCGACCGTCTTGTAGACGGGGTGCACGTTCCACTGCTCGCGCAGCGCGCGGACGGCGTCCTGGTCCGCGAGCTCGGGACGCAGTGCCGCGATCTGGCGATCCGACAGCCCGGTGTGCTTCGCGAAGCGCAGCGTGTGCTCGTCGAGTTCACCGCCGTCGCGCAGCTTCTCGCCGAGCTCGTGGATCTGCAGGATCTGGTCGAGGAACCACGGGTCGACGGCCGTCGCCTCGTAGAGCTGTTCGACGGTCGCCCCGAGCGCGAACGCCTTCTCGATGCCGTAGAGGCGGCCGTCGTGCGGCACGCGCAGCTCGTCGAGCAGCTCGTCGAGCGACTGCGCCTCGACGTCGGGGCCCGTCCAGAAGCCGGCGCGCTTCGTCTCGAGCGACCGCATGACCTTGCCGAGCGCCTCGGTGAAGTTGCGGCCGATCGACATCGCCTCGCCGACCGACTTCATCGTCGTCGTGAGGGTCGCGTCGGCGCCCGGGAACTTCTCGAACGCGAACCGCGGCGCCTTGACGACGACGTAGTCGAGCGTCGGCTCGAAGCAGGCCGGCGTCTCCCCGGTGATGTCGTTGACGATCTCGTCGAGGTTGTAGCCGATCGCGAGCTTCGCGGCCATCTTCGCGATGGGGTAGCCGGTCGCCTTCGACGCGAGCGCCGACGACCGCGACACGCGCGGGTTCATCTCGATGACGACGAGCCGGCCGTCGCGCGGGTCCTGTGCGAACTGGATGTTGCATCCGCCGGTGTCGACGCCGACCTCGCGCAGGATGTCGATCGAGAGATCGCGCATCTTCTGGTACTCGCGGTCGGTGAGCGTCATCGCGGGAGCGACCGTCACGGAGTCGCCGGTGTGGACGCCGACGGGATCCACGTTCTCGATCGAGCACACGATGACGACGTTGTCGCGGCCGTCACGCATGAGCTCGAGCTCGTACTCCTTCCAGCCGAGGATCGACTCCTCGATGAGCACGTTCGCGGTCGGCGACGCCGCGAGCCCGCCGCCGGCGATCCGGTCGAGGTCCGTCTCGTCGTAGGCCATGCCGGAGCCGAGGCCGCCCATCGTGAAGGACGGGCGCACGACGACGGGGTAGCCGAGTTCGGCGACGGTCTCGTGGACCTGCTCCATCGTGTGGCACACACGCGAGCGCGCGGACTCGCCGCCGACCTTCTCGACGATGTCCTTGAACTTCTGCCGGTCCTCGCCGCGCTGGATCGCGTCGAAGTCGGCGCCGATGAGTTCGACGCCGTGGCGTTCGAGCGCACCGTTCTCGTACAACCCGACGGCCGTGTTCAGGGCCGTCTGGCCGCCGAGCGTCGCGAGCAGGGCGTCGATCGGCCGGCCGAGTTCCGCCTCGCGGGCGATGACCTTCTCGACGTACTCGGGAGTGATCGGCTCGACGTAGGTCGAGTCGGCGAACTCGGGGTCGGTCATGATCGTCGCCGGGTTGGAGTTGACCAGCGACACGCGCAGGCCCTCTTCGCGCAGCACCCGGCACGCCTGCGTGCCCGAGTAGTCGAACTCGCAGGCCTGGCCGATGACGATCGGGCCCGAGCCGATCACGAGGATGTGGGACAGATCTGTACGGCGTGGCATTACTTCGTGACTCCGGTTCGTGCGGACAGCAGGCGGGTGAAGCGGTCGAACAGGTACGCGGCGTCGTGCGGGCCAGCGGCGGCCTCGGGGTGGTACTGCACCGAGAACGCGGAGTCGTCGAGCAGGCGGACGCCTTCGACGGTGCCGTCGTTCGCGCACGTGTGGCTCACGATCGCGCGGCCGAAGGGGGTGTCGAACTCCTCCCCCGCCTCGCCGTCGAGCGCGAACCCGTGGTTCTGCGCCGTGATCGCGACGCGGCCGGTCTCGTGATCGACGACCGGGATGTTGATGCCGCGATGACCGAACTTCATCTTGTAGGTGCTACGGCCGAGGGCACGGCCGAGGATCTGGTTGCCGAAGCAGATGCCGAACAGCGGGATCCGCTCGCCGAGTACCTGTTCGGTGAGCCGGACCGCGCCGTCGGCGGTCGCGGGGTCGCCCGGGCCGTTGGAGAGGAAGACCCCGTCGGCCTCGACGTCCCGGATCTGCTCGAGCGTCGCCGTGGCCGGGAGCACGTGCACCCGGACGCCGCGCTGCGCGAACATCCGCGGCGTGTTCGTCTTGATGCCGAGGTCGATCGCGGCGACGGTGTACAGCGGATCGCCGTCGGGCTCGACGACGTACCCGCTGGACGTCGTGACCTCGCCCGCGAGGTCGGCGCCGAGCATCGACGGCTGCTCGCGCACGCGGCGCACCAGCTCGTCGGTGTCGAGCGCG
The DNA here is from genome assembly GCF_001894925.1 of Rhodococcus rhodnii NBRC 100604. Classification (GTDB taxonomy): domain Bacteria; phylum Actinomycetota; class Actinomycetes; order Mycobacteriales; family Mycobacteriaceae; genus Rhodococcus_F; species Rhodococcus_F rhodnii. The sequence goes on from NZ_BCXD01000003.1 coordinate 270,539, forward strand.
CCGTCCGCGGTGGTCGCGAGCGCGTCTCCCGAGAAGATTCCGGCACGCATCGACCCGCGCGTGCGCAGGTGGCGCACGAGCGCGCGGGTGTCGATGCCCGCGAGCCCGACGACGTCCTGCCGTTCGAGTTCGTCCTGCAGCGAGCCGGTGGCGCGCCAGTTGGAGACGCGGCGCGACGGATCGCGCACGACGTAGCCGGCGACCCAGATCCGGGCGCCCGACGACGCGCCGTCCGGTCCGACCGACTCGTCGTCCTCGTCGTTCCAGCCGGTGTTGCCGATCTGCGGCGCCGTCGAGACGACGATCTGCCGGTGATAGCTGGGGTCGGTGAGCGTCTCCTGGTAGCCGGTCATCCCGGTGCTGAAGACCGCCTCGCCGAGGGTCTGCCCGACGGCACCGAAGACCGTGCCGCGGAAGATCTTCCCGTCCTCGAGCGCGAGGACGGCGAGGGTGTCGTGGATGCGGTCCGTGCCGCTCATGCGTGTTCTCCGTTGCTGCTGTCGTTCGTGGTGGACGCGCTCGCGCCGGGCTCGGTGGCCTGCGGGGCGTCCGGTGTCGTGGTGGCGAGCGGGGCGGTCCAGTCCGGGTAGACGCTCTTGTCGTCGGCACGGAAGCCGGTGTCGAGCTCGGTGCCGTTCGGCAGCGCCCACCGGACGACGAGCACGCCGTCCTTCGTCATGACCTTCCCCGCGAGCCCGCGTTCGGTACGGACCGCGATGATCGCGTCCTGCGGGATCCAGATCGGCATCGCGCCGTCACGGTCGAGGAGGATGCCCGTCGCGAAGCGCGTGAGCTCGCCGTTGGCGCGTTCGCCGAGGTCGGCGACGACGACGCGGTCCTGCCAGCTCGGGGCGAGCGTGCTGCCGACGTACAGTCCCGTGACGCCGCGGACGATCGGTTCGCCGAGGCTCTCCGGCACCGCCGGCAACTCGCCGATCTGCTCGGTCTGTCGTCGGGCGCGGCCGCGCCAGCCCTTGTACATGAGGGCGATCATCGCGATCCAGAAGAGGGTGCAGCCGATCACCCACAACCAGCGTTCGAGATCCATCAGCGGGTACCTCCTGCGCGTTCGTGCCCCCGTGTCGGTTCGTGATTCCGTACCTGCCCGTCGCGCGCGGTCGTCCTGCCGCGCAGGATCGTCGCGGTCACCTTCGCGGGCAACGTCATCGACTCGTACGGGGTGTTGTCCGCGATCGACGCGAGTGCGGGGCCGGTCACCGTCCACTCGACGTCGGGATCGACGAGCGTCAGGTTCGCGGGCTCTCCGGCCGCGATCGGCCGGCCCTGGTCGCCGAGGCGCACGATCTGTGCGGGGCGCTCGCTCATGACGCGGGCGACGCCGCGCCAGTCGAGATCGCCCGGCCGCACGAGCGTGGCGACGACGATGGACAGCGCCGTCTCGAGTCCGAGCATGCCCGGGCGCGCGAGCGCGAACTCGCAGCACTTGTCCTGTTCCGCGTGCGGTGCGTGATCGGTCGCGACGCAGTCGATCACGCCGTCCGCGAGGGCGCGGCGCAGTGCGAGGACGTCGGAACGCTCCCGCAGCGGCGGGTTCACGCGGTTGACGCCGTCGTAGGTCTCGAGCCGTGAGTCGTCGAGCAGGATGTGGTGCGGGGTGACCTCGGCCGTGATCGCGATGCCCTGGCCCTTCGCCCACCGCACCAGTTCGACAGTGCCCGCCGTCGAGGCGTGGCACACGTGCAGGCGCGCACCGGCGTCGCGGGCGAGCAGCGCGTCGCGCGCGACGATCGACTCCTCGGCGGCGCGCGGCCAGCCCGCGAGCCCGAGCCGCGCAGCCGTCGGGCCCTCGTGCGCGACGGCGCCGTCGGTGAGCCGGGGATCCTCGGAGTGCTGGGCGATCAGGACGTCGAGCGACGCCGCGTACTCGAGCGCACGGCGCATCACGAGGGAGTCGGACACGCAGTGGCCGTCGTCCGAGAACACCCGGACGCCGCCGGCGCCCGACGCCATCGCTCCCATCTCGGCGAGCTGCGTGCCCGCGAGTCCGACGGTGACGGCACCGACGGGATGCACGTCGACGAGCCCGACCTCGCGGCCGCGGCGCCACACGTGATCGGTGACGACGGCGGTGTCGGCGACCGGATCGGTGTTCGCCATCGCGAACACCGCGGTGTAGCCACCCAGTGCGGCCGCCGCCGAACCCGAGTCGATCGTCTCGGTGTCCTCGCGGCCGGGCTCGCGCAGGTGCGTGTGGATGTCGACGAATCCGGGAAGCAGGATCTGGCCGCGGCCCTCGATCACCTCGGCGCCCTCGGCCGGCGTGAGACCGGCACCGATCTCGGCGATCACGCCGTTCTCGATCGCGACGTCGACCGGATCGCCTTCGCCGTACGGCCGGACGTCTCGCAGGAACACGGATTCTCCCGTCTCGCTGTACTCGGAATGCAGGTGCGTGGCTGTGTCGTGACTACCGGTCATAGCGCCACCCCCGGTTCGTCGGAGGCCGCGAGCAGCCGGAACAGCACCGCCATCCGGACGTGGACACCGTTGGTGACCTGGTCCAGGACCGCGGCGCGCGGCGAATCCGCGACCGCGGACGCGATCTCCATACCGCGCAGCATCGGTCCGGGATGCAGCACGACGGCGTGATCGGGCAGCGCGGCGAGGCGCCGCTCGTTCAGGCCGTACCGGATCGAGTACTCGCGTGCCGACGGGAAGAAACCGCCGTTCATGCGCTCGGCCTGCACCCGCAGCATGACGACCGCGTCGGCGCCGGGCAGTTCGGCGTCGAGCGAGTGCGAGACCGTCACCGGCCACTCGTCGACACCGACCGGCAGCAGCGTCCGCGGCGCGACCAGAACGACCTCGGCACCGAGCATGCTCAGCAGCAGCGCGTTGGACCGCGCGACGCGCGAGTGCAGGATGTCGCCGACGATGACGACGCGCCTGCCCTCGATCCCGCCGAGCCGCTGCCGCAGTGTGAGCGCGTCGAGCAGGGCCTGGGTGGGGTGCTCGTGCGTGCCGTCCCCGGCGTTGATCACCGACGGGCTGCTGCCGTCCTCGGCCGCGATCCACCGCGCGATCTGATGCGCGGCGCCCGAAGCCGGGTGCCGCACGACGAGCGCGTCCGCGCCCGCTGCGTGGAGCGTCATCGCGGTGTCGCGCAGCGACTCGCCCTTCTTGACCGACGAACTCGACGCCGACACGTTGATCACATCGGCGCTCATCCATTTGCCGGCGATCTCGAAGGACACGCGGGTGCGCGTCGAGTTCTCGAAGAAGACCGTCATGACGGTGCGTCCGCGCAGCGTCGGCAGCTTGCGGACCTCGCGGCCCAGCAACGTCTGCTCGAACTGCTCGGCGTCGTCGAGGATCCCGCGTGCCAGATCCGGGGTGAGATCGGCGATCGAGAGCAGATGCTTCACGCGGCACCCCCGCCGTTCTTGCCGCCCGAGATGAGCACGCCGTCACGGCCGTCGATCTCGGTCAGCAGCACGCTGACGTCCTCGCTGCGCGACGTCGGCACGTTCTTGCCGACGTAGTCGGCGCGCAGCGGCAGCTCACGGTGGCCTCGATCGACGAGAACCGCGAGCTGGACGGCACGCGGCCTACCGAGATCGCGCAGTGCGTCGAGCGCGGACCGCACCGACCGCCCCGAGAACAGGACGTCGTCGACGAGCACGACGAGGGCGTCGTCGATGCCGCCCTCCGGAACCGACGTCCGCTCGAGCGGACGATGCGGCTTGATGCGCAGGTCGTCGCGGTAGAGCGTGATGTCGATCGAACCCGTCGGCGGCGCGACCGACGCGAAGTCCTGGATCTTCTCGGCGAGGCGCTGCGCCAGGATCGTGCCGCGCGTCGGAATCCCGAGCAGGACGACGTGGGCGGGCTCACCGCCGTCGAGCGCCGTCTTCTCGATGATCTGGTGCGCGATGCGCGCGATGGTGCGGCCTACGTCGGCCGCGGAGAGCAACTCCCGCGCGTCGTCGGACGCGGAGCGCGTGACGTCGCGGGAATCGTGGGGTGGTGTTGCCGCCGGATCGGAGCCGGCGGAGTGTGCCTCGTCGGACGCACGCATACAACGACCTCCTTCTCCGCCTCACGGGACGGATCGTTAAAGGATGCCTGACCTGTTCAGAATATCAGCGACCGGATACCGCGCCGGAGCGGCCGGGCCGGGCCGCCCCGGACTGCGACGGGCGTCACCTGCCGCAGGTCCGGGCATCGCCGCCCGGCACCGCGTCAGTCGCGGGCCGAGTCCTCGTCGCCGGTGGTCGCGTCCGGCCCGGTTTCGTTCGACTCCGCGCTACCCGTGTCCGTGCCGTTCGACTCCGTGCCGTTCGACTCCGTGCCGTTCGACTCCGCCTGTGCGGACTCGTCGCGTGCCGTCGCGGCCGCTGCCGCGCGCACCTGCGGCGCGAGCAGCACGATGCGGCCGAGGACGCCGTTGACGAAAGCGGGCGACTCGTCGGTCGAGAGCGCCTTCGCGAGCTCGACCGCCTCGTCCACCGCCACGACGGGCGGGACGTCCTCGGTGTGGAACAGCTCGTACACCGCGACGCGCAGGATGGCCCGGTCGACCGCGGGCAGGCGGTCGAGGGTCCAGTCCGTCAGATGCGACTCGATGACGGAGTCCACGCGGTCGAGATTGTCCGCGACACCGTCGACCAGCGTCAGCGCATAGGCCGGCACCGGAGTGACGGTGTCGTCGCTGCGGGCCAGTTCGCCTCGCTCGCGAGCGAGGTCGGCGGCGTCGACGTCACGCGCCTCCGCCTCGAAGAGCAGGTCGACGGCACGCTTGCGTGCCTTGTGGCGGGCGCCCAGCTTCTTGTGGGGCGCCGCCTTCTTCTCGGAAGCGGACACTCAGGAATTCACTCGCCCGAGGTAGGAGCCGTCGCGGGAGTCGACCTTGAGCTTGTCGCCGGTGTTGATGAACAGCGGGACCGAGATCTCTGCGCCCGTCTCAAGCGTCGCGGGCTTCGTGCCACCCGTCGAGCGGTCGCCCTGCAGGCCGGGATCGGTGTGCTGGACGACGAGTTCGACCGTCACCGGGAGCTCGACGAACAGCGGCGTTCCCTCGTGCGTCGCGACCTGGACCTCGGTGTTCTCGAGCAGGAACTTCGCGCCGGAACCGACGGTCTCCTCCGACATCGGGATCTGGTCGTAGGTGTCGCCGTCCATGAAGATGTAGTCGGTGCCGTCGTGGTAGAGGTACGTCATGTCGCGGCGGTCGACCGTCGCGGTCTCGACCTTCACACCCGCGTTGAAGGTCTTGTCGACGACCTTGCCCGACATCACGTTCTTGAGCTTCGTGCGAACGAAGGCCGGCCCCTTGCCAGGCTTGACGTGCTGGAACTCGACGATCGACCACAGCTGGCCGTCGATCTGCAGAACCAGGCCGTTCTTGAAATCACTGGTGGAAGCCACTTGCTTCGCGTCTCCTCGATGTACGTACGTCGGTGATGGGACTCGGGCGGGCCACCGTGGTCGGCCGCGCCGAGCGACGGGCAGTCCCCGTCGCGGGCGGTGTCCGGTCAGACGACCGTGAACTCCTTGGTGGTGAGCGTGAGCAGCTCGGGTTCGTCGTCGCGCACCACGAGCGTGTCCTCGATCCGCACACCGCCGCGGCCCTCGAAGTACACGCCGGGCTCGACGGTGACGGCCTCACCGACCGAAAGTGTACCGGTGCCGAGCTGGCCGATTCCCGGCGCTTCGTGGATCTCGAGCCCGACGCCGTGCCCGAGACCGTGCAGGAACAGCTCACCGTGCCCGGCCTCGACGATCACGGCGCGCGCCGCCGCGTCGACGTCGCGCGCGAGGGCACCGGGTGCGAGCGCCGCGCGGCCCGCCGCCTGCGCGGCCGCGACGAGGTCGTACACCTCGCGCTGCCAATCAGCGGCGCGGCCCAGCACGTAGGTCCGCGTCATGTCGGAGTGGTAGCCACCGACCTCCGCGCCGAAGTCGAGTTTGACGAAGTCGCCGTCCGCGAGGACGGCATCCGTCGGCCGGTGATGCGGCACGGCGGAGTTCGCTCCGGCCGCGACGATGGTCTCGAACGAGATGCCGTTCGCGCCGTGGTCGAGCATGAGCGACTCGAGTTCGCGACCCACCTCGCGCTCGGTCCGCCCGGGCCGCAGTCCACCCCGCGCGATCAGGTCCGCGAGCGCGGCGTCGGCCGCGGCGCACGCGGCGCGTAGCTGCCCGACCTCGAACTCGTCCTTGATCATGCGCAACTGCTCGACGAGCCGGGGTGCGGGGACCAGCGGCACCGCACCAGGCAGGGCCTGCCACTGCTCCAGTTGCTCGACCGTCACGACGTGACTCTCGAAGCCGACGCTGTCGACGTTCTCGGCGACGGCGAGTTCGATCAGCGCCCGCGCGCTGCCGCGGGCGATCTCGACCCGCAGCCCCGGCACCTGCTCCGCGATCTGCGTCACGTAGCGGCCGTCGGTGCACACGACGGTGCGGTCGTCACCGGCGCCGTCGACGAGCAGCGCGGCGTTCGACCCGGTGAATCCCGTCAGATACCGGATGTTGAGCAGATCGGTGACGAGGAGGCTCCGGACCCCGGCACCGTCGAGCAGAGCGCGCAGTCGGGCGCGGCGCGCGGCGTGATCGGCAGGCATTCCCTCAACCTACTCGTGCGTGGACGCGCGCACTGCCCGGCGGTGTGCGCCGAGACACACACGAAGTACGCTCCCTCCATGACTTCCTGGGCGAAGAACGCCGCCGGGTCGACGGGCGGGTGGGCGAGCAGGCTGACGGCGTCGCGGTCGGCCGCGGACTCGCAGTCCTCGTGGCGGATCCGCGCGATCGGGATGACCGCCGTGCACGTCGTCGTACGTGTCCTGCTGGGGTTCGCGATCGTGCAGTGGCCGCTCCAGGGCGTCGTGTCGCGCACGATCGGCTTCGTCGTCGTGATCGCCGTGGCGGCGTGGTGGGGGGTTCGGGACGCGCGCAGCGAGCCCGAGCTGCAGGACGACGAGAGTGCGCCCGTCGCCACGATCGTGTGGCTGAAGGCCGCCGTCGTCACCGGATTCGCGAGCGGCCTGCTGTGCTGGCTGGTCACGCTGATCCCGGGGGTGCTCGCGACCCAGAACGGCCTGTTCTTCGAGCTGACGTCGGGGGCCGCGTTCACGATTCTCGCGGTGTTCCTGCCCGCCGTCGCCGCGGGCGGTCTCACCCGCCTGCTGCTACGCCTCAAGTCCCGTTCCGGCACGGACGACAACCGAACCGCCGCGGCGCCCGCCGATCACGACGACTCCACCGGCTACGACAGCGACGACGCGGCGACGTCCGTCATCCCGCGCGTCGAGGATCCGCGCGACGCCCGTACCGACGACAGCGGGTGGTCGGCTCCGCGCTGACGTTCGCGTCCGCCGACCACCCCTGTTCGGTTCGGAGCAGGATCGCGTCGGTTCAGAGCAGGATCGCGCCCGATCCCGAGCCGTCGGGCTCGCGTCCGACGGCGGCGTAGGCAGCGGCCAGCAGGCTCGGCTCGGGCCCTTCCAGGCGACCCGGACGCGCGAGCCCGTCGAGCACGACGAACCGCAGCAGTCCCGCACGGTTCTTCTTGTCGGTCTGCATGCCCTCGTAGAGCTGCGAGAACGCGTCGGCGTCGTACGTCGTCGGCAGCCCGACGGACGCGAGGATCGTGCGATGCCGGTCCGCCGTGACGTCGTCGAGCCGGCCCGCGAGCCGGCCGAGTTCCGCGGCGAACACCATGCCCACGGCGACGGCGGCGCCGTGACGCCACCGGTACCGCTCGCGGCGCTCGATCGCGTGACCGAGCGTGTGGCCGTAGTTGAGGATCTCCCGCAGGTCGGACTCCTGCAGATCGACGGCGACGACGTCGGCCTTGACCTGGATGGACCGCCGGATCAGTTCGGGAAGCACACTCCCCGACGGGTCCAGCGCGGCCTCCGGGTCGGCCTCGACGAGATCGAGGATGGCCGGGTCGGCGATGAATCCGGCCTTGAGGATCTCCGCCATACCCGAGATCAGCTCGTTGCGCGGCACACTCTCGAGTGTCGCGAGGTCGACGAAGACCGCCGACGGCTCGTGGAACACGCCCACGAGGTTCTTGCCCGCCTCCGTGTTGATGCCGGTCTTCCCGCCGACGGCGGCGTCGACCATCGCGAGCAGCGTCGTCGGGACGTGGACGACGCGCACACCGCGCATCCACGTCGCGGCGACGAAGCCTGCGAGGTCGGTGGCGGCACCGCCCCCGAGGCCGATGACGACGTCACGGCGGCCGAGCCCGATGCGGCCCAGCACCTCCCAGCAGAATCCCGCGACCTGAAGGTCCTTGCCGTCCTCGGCGTCGGGGATCTCGACGCTGTGAGCGTCGATCCCCGCGTCGAGAAGCTTGTCGCGCAACACCTTCGCGGTCTCGACGAGCGGCGGCTGGTGGATGATCGCGACGGTCCGCGTCCCGGCGACCGACTCCACGATGTCCGACAGCAGGCCCCGGCCGACGACCACGGGGTAGGGCTCGGCGGTGCGCACCTCGATGGTCACGGGTTCTGTCACTGGTCGGTTCCTTCCTGCGTTCGGTCCGGCGTCGCGCCGAGCCGGTCGAGCTTGTCCACGAGATGGGCGACGACGCGCGCCGGGCTGCGGCCGTCGGTACGGATCCGAACCGTCGCGACCTCCCGGTAGAGCGGGCGGCGGCGGCGCATGAGGGCGCGGTACTTCGCACCGACGTCGCCACCGGCGAGCAGCGGGCGTCCCGAGCTCGCGCCCGTCCGGCGCAGCCCCTCCGCGACACTGATCTCGAGCGACACGACGACATGCCCCGCGAGTGCGGCGCGTGTGCGCTCGGACAGCACGGCTCCACCGCCGAGCGACACGACTCCCGTGTGCTCGGCGAGCGCCCGGGCGACCTCTTCCTCCTCGATCACGCGGAACGCGGGCTCGCCGTGTGCGGCGAAGAACTCCGGGATCGACGACCCGACCCGCGCCTCGATCGCGGCGTCGGTGTCGAGCAACGGCTCGCCGAGCGCGTTCGCGAGACGGCGGCCGATCGTCGACTTGCCGGCTCCCGGCGGGCCGACGATCACGGCACGCGGCGTCATCGTGGCGGGCGCTCCGCGACCGTCTCGGCGTAGCGCCGGAAGTTGCCGGCCGTCTCCGCGAGCGAGTCGCCACCGAACTTCTCGAGCGCCGCTTGTGCGACGACGAGCGCGACCATCGCCTCCGCGACGACACCCGCCGCGGGCACCGCGCACACGTCGGAGCGCTGATGGATCGCGACGGCTTCCTCGCCCGTCGCCATGTCGACCGTCGCGAGCGCGCGCGGCACGGTCGAGATCGGCTTCATCGCGGCACGCACCCGCAGCGCCTCGCCGTTGGTCATGCCGCCTTCGAGGCCACCCGCGCGGTTGGTCGAGCGGACGACGCCGTCCGGGCCGGGGACCATCTCGTCGTGCGCGAGGCTGCCGCGGCGGCGCGCGGTCTCGAAACCGTCACCGACCTCGACGCCCTTGATCGCCTGGATGCCCATGAGTGCGCTCGCGAGCCGCGCGTCGAGCCGTTCCGCACCGCTCACGAACGAGCCCAGCCCGATCGGCAGACCGTGGACGACGACCTCGACCACACCGCCGAGCGTGTCGCCGTCGCGCTTGGCGGCGTCGATCTCGGCGATCATCTCGGCGCCGGCCTCCTCGCCGAACGCGCGCACGGGGCTCGCGTCGATGGCCGCGCCGTCGCCGATCCCCGGGACGGGGCCGGTGTACGGCGTCGAGCCGCCGATCGAGACGACGTGCGAGAGCACCTCGACGCCGAACAGCTGACGGAGGAAGTTGCGGGCGACGGTGCCCGCGGCGACGCGGGCCGCGGTCTCGCGGGCGCTCGCACGTTCGAGCACGGGGCGGGCGTCGTCGAAGCCGTACTTGAGCATGCCCGAGTAGTCGGCGTGCCCGGGGCGCGGGCGCGTCAGCGGCGCGTTACGCGCCTGGCCGTCGAGCTCCGCGGGATCCACCGGGTCCGCGGCCATGATGGTCTCCCACTTGGGCCACTCGGTGTTGCCGATGCGGATCGCGATGGGACCGCCCAGCGTGAGGCCGTGGCGGACGCCACCGAGGATCGAGACCTCGTCGGCCTCGAACTTCATGCGTGCGCCGCGGCCGTAGCCGAGGCGCCGTCGCGCGAGCTGGGTCGCGATGTCCTGCGACGTCGTCTCGACGCCCGCGACCATGCCCTCGAGCATCGACACGAGGGCGGGACCATGGGATTCTCCGGCGGTTGTCCAACGCAGCACGCATTCATCTTTCCATGAGCGCGCGGTGCGGCCCGCACGGGAGTCCCACCACGCTCACCACGGGCGCACGCACACCGCGACCAGCGTGCTCGCGCACATCGCGGGACCGTGCGGGACAGGCGTGCGCACCCCCGCCCGGCCGCGGGCGATCACGAACGCGAGGCCGACGGCGGCCGTCACGAGCGGGGCCGCGATCGCCGCGCCGACCCACTGTTCGGGTCCCGCGAGCATCGTCACTCCGCCGAGCGGTGCGGCGAGTTTGACGTCGCCGCCGCCCAGTCCGCCCGGCGCCGCGACGTGGACGACGAGATACGCACCGCCCAGCAGGCCGGCACCGAGCAGGACCGCCGTCGGGCGCGCGGACACCACGCCCGCGAGTGCGACCGCGGCCGCTCCCCCGAGCGTCAGCGCGTTCGGGAGCCGGCGCGACGCGAGATCGCACACCGTGAGCACGACGCACCACGCCGCCAGCGGTGCCGTCGCCGCGGAGACCGTCAGCCCCCACGCCCCGACGACGAGGCCCGCTGCGGCACCGACCGATTCCGCGACGAGAGGCGGCGGGACCGCGCCGGTCACCCGTGCCGCGTAGACACGTGACGCCCGGCCGATTCCGGCACCGGCGGCCAGAGCCACGGCGACCGTGGCGAGGGGCAGCGGATCCATCCGCCGATCCTCACCCGCGGGCGGCGTGTGCCCGCCGCCCGATCAGTGCTTCTGGGGATTGCCCAGGAGCTGTGGATCGATTCCCGGGGTCGTGATCGCGGCCCGCATCGCCTCGCGCGGCGCGGGCATCCCCGTGAACTGCTCGACCTGGCCGTACGCCTGGTTGACGAGCATCGCGAGCCCGCCCACGAGAACCGCGCCGCTGCGCTCGGCCGCGGTGGCGAGCGGCGTGGGCCACGGATCGTAGATCGCGTCGAGCACGAACGGCGCACGGGCGAGCGCCGCGGCGACGGGGGCGGCGCCCACCGCGGGAACCGTGCTCACGAGCACAGCGGACGCCGCGCACCGCTCCGCGAGGTCCGGCGAGTCCATCGGCACGAAGGTCGTGTCGAGGCCCGCTCCGGTACCGCACGCGAGGGTCGGCTCGGCGCGTCCGGCGTCGCGGGCCACGAGAGCGACCTCGCGCACGCCGAGCTCGGCGAGGGCGAGCAGAGCCGGACGCGCCGTGCCCCCCGCACCCACGACGACCGCGGCGCGGCCTGTCACGTCGCCGAGTCCGCCGTCGCGCAGCGCCCCGATCACGCCGTCGATGTCGGTGCAGTCGGCACGCCAGCCCGTCGCGGTGCGCACGAGCGTGTTCGCCGAGCCCACCGCCACCGCGCGATCGGTCCGCTCGCTCGCGAACTCGAGCGCGGCGACCTTGCCCGGCATCGTCACCGAGAGACCGATCCACTCGTCGCCGAGCGACGCGACCAACTCGGGCAGGCGCGTGCCGTCGCATTCGATCCGCTCGTACGTCCAGCCACGGAGACCCAGGGCCGCGTACGCCGCCAGATGCAGTGCGGGCGAGCGCGAATGCTCGATGGGACTGCCGAGCACCGCGGCACGGCGCCGTTCGTCCGTCATGCGGGGACTCCGTTCACCGATCAGCGTCCACTGTCGAGGATCCCGGCGTCGAGCGCATGACGCGTGTTGTCGAGATGGAGGTTGTAGTCGTGCGTGAACAGAGTCGTGCCCTGCGCGTCGATCGTCACGAAGTACAGCCAGTCCCCCGGCTCGGGATTCTCCGCCGCCTGCAGCGCCTCGATGCTCGGCGACGCGATCGGCGTCGCGGGCAGTCCGGCGCTCGCATACGTGTTCCACGGCGTGATCTCGGCGCGGTCGTCGTCCGTCGTCGCGAGTTCGGTGGTGTCGAGGGCGTAGTTCACCGTCGAGTCGAACTGCAGCGGCTGTCCCACCTCGAGCCGGTTGACGATGACGCGCGAGACCTTCGCGAAGTCGCCCGGCATCGACTCGCGCTCGATGAGCGACGCCGAGATCAGCAGATCGTACGGCGACATCGCGACCGAGTCGCCGGCACTGCGCAGGCCGGTCTCCTCGTAGCGCTCGGCGCTCGACGTGACCAGATGGGCGAGGATCTCGGTGGGCGAGGCAGTGGGATCGAAATCCCAGCTTCCGGCCGCGATGAGGCCCTCGAGCTGACGCACCCGGTCGGGAACGGTCGCGACACGATCCATCGCCCAGTCCGGAACCCCCAGAGCCACAGGGTCACCCGAACCCGCGGCGTCGAGTTCGTCGCGCGTGATGCACGATTCGGCACCGGAATCTCCGACGCAGCTCGCCTCGGAGATGAGGGTGTAGATGCCCTTCTTCACGGCGCCCGTCTGCACGTCGGCGCTGTCGTGGAGCTGGCGCCCCTCGGAGATGATGATCTGCCCGACGCGCGACTCCGGATCGGCGAGCAGCTCCACGGCCTCGCTCGCGGGAATCGTCGTGGGAATCGAGTAGAAGCCGGGCTGCAGGGCGTTCATCGATTCGCTCGCGAGCGCCGCGCGGTAGAACGCCGCACTGCTCGCGACGACGCCGTTGTCCGCCATCTCGACCGCGACCTGTTCGGCGGTGTCGCCGGGATGGACGCGAATGACGGTGTCCGCCCCCGCCTCTCCTGCCGCGAAATCGGCCGGATCGTCGCCGAAGAAGGCACGGCCGCCCACCATGACGAGTCCGGCACCGATGACGAGGATCAGGACGGCGGCAAGGCCACCGACGACCTTCCCCCGCCGGCGGCGGGTGGAGGTACGGCGGGCGGCGCGGCCGCCCACCGCGGCGGGCGCGGCGCGATCGGAGCCGTCGTCCCAGTCGTCGTCGGGATCGAACTCGTCGCGCGCGGGTTCGTCTCGCTCGAATTCGTCGCGCGCGTACCCGGTGTCGACCGCATCGGGGTCGTACGGGGCGTGGCCGTACTCGTCGCCCTCGTAGCCGTGCCCCTCGTACGCGCCGGCGGCGTATCCGTCGTGCGAGTCGGGCATGTCGTCGCGGTATGCGGGGATCACCTGCGTCTCGTCGTTCGCGAAGCGCTCCGGATCGTCGCGGCGTGCGTCGTACTCGTACTCGTACGGCTCACCGGCATCGCCGTGACGAGCATCGCCGTACTCATGATCCCCGTACTGCTGATCCCCGTACTGATGATCCTCGTACCGATGATCCCCGTACTGCTGATCCCCATGGCGAGGAGTCTCGTCCGGATTCTCGTCGCGCCGATAGGGATTCCAGCCGGAGTCGCCGCCCCGGCGGCCGTGGTCACCCATCGGTGGCCCCCCGCTCACGTGTGTTCGCCCCGATCGCTGCGGACTCGACCGTTCCGTCCTCGCCCACGCCGTCCGGCGCGAGTTGCGTGTTCACCGAGCCCACTGCGCTCACCGATCCCACTCCCTCCGTCAGTCGGGCCGCGTTCGCGACCTCTCGTCGAGCCACGCCTGCAGGATCGCGACGGCGGCGGCCTGATCGATGACCGATCGCTGTCCCCGTGCCGTCACTCCGCTCTCGCGGAGGGCGCGCGACGCACTCACCGTAGTGAGGCGCTCGTCGGCGAGTCGAACCGGGACCGGATCGACGACGCGGGCGAGTCGCTCGGCGAACGCGATCGCGGCGTCGGCCGAGGTCCCCTGGCGTCCCTTCAGCGTCCGGGGCAGGCCGACGACGACCTCCACGGCCTCGTACTCCTCGACGATCGCGGCGAGGCGTCGCAGATCCGGTGCCGCCAGGCCGCGCTCGCGTGAGCGCGGGACCGTCTCGACGGGCGTCGCGAGGATGCCGTCGGGGTCGCTCGACGCGACACCGATGCGCACGGAACCGACGTCGATCGCGATGCGCCGGCCGCGGCCCGGGTCGTCCACCCCGGGCCGGTCGGGTTCCGGCACGCTCAGCCCGCGATCTCGGCGACCCGGTCCCGAACGACGCCCAGCGCCTGCGGGATGCCCGTCGGGTCGGACCCTGCCCCCTGTGCCATGTCGGCCTTGCCGCCGCCGCGTCCGCCGACGAGCGGCGCGAACTCACGGACGAGATCGCCTGCGCTCACACCGAGATCCTGTGCGGCGCGGTTGGTGGCGGCGACGAACGGAACCTTGCCGTCGGCGTCGCCGAGCAGCACGACGACCGCCGCGTCCGCACCCATGCGACCGCGGATGTCGCCCACCAGGGTGCGCAGATCCGCGGCGCTCACACCGCTCGGTGCCGCCTCGGCGACGAGCCGGACGTCGCCGACCCGCTCCGCCTTGTCCGCGAACGTGCCGGCCGCGGAGAGCACCGCCTTCGCACGCTCGGCGTCGAGCGCCTTCTCCGCGACACGCAGGCGATCGACGAGCGACTCGACCCGCGCGGGGATCTCCTCGGCGGGAACCTTGAGCGACGACGACAGCCCGGCGAGCAGTGCGCGTTCCTTCGCGAGATGGCGGTACGCGTCGAGCCCGACGTACGCCTCGACGCGGCGCACGCCCGAGCCGACCGACTGCTCACCGAGCAGCGTGACCTGACCGATCTGGGCGGACGTCGCGACGTGCGTGCCGCCGCACAGCTCCATCGAGAACGGGCCGCCGATCTCGACGACGCGGACGCGGTCGCCGTAGTTCTCGCCGAAGAGCGCCATCGCGCCCATCTTCTTCGCCTTGTCGAGATCGGTCTCGAAGGTGTTGACTGCGTAGTTCTCGGCGATCGCCTCGTTCGCGACGGCCTCGATCTCCTGCTTCTGCGATTCGGCGAGCTGTCCCTGCCACGAGAAGTCGAAGCGCAGGTAGCCGGGCCTGTTGAGCGAGCCGGCCTGGACCGCGTTGGGGCCGAGCACCTCTCGCAGTGCCGCATGGACCATGTGCGTTCCGGAGTGTCCCTGGGTCGCACCCTTGCGCCACTGCGGATCGACCGACGCGACGACGGTGTCGCCCTCGGTGAGCTGCCCCTCGCCGATCGTGACCTTGTGCACCCACACGGTCTTCGCGATCTTCTGGACGTCGTCGACCTTCGCCGTGAGGCCGGGAGCGGTGATGGTGCCGAGGTCGGCGATCTGGCCACCGGACTCGGCGTAGAGCGGGCTGCGATCGAGGATCACCTCGACGCTCGAGCCCGCGGTCGCGGCCGGGACGCGGACGCCGCCGTCGAGAATCGCGAGGACGGTCGCCTCGGACACGAGCTCCTCGAAGCCGGTGAACTCGGTGGGACCGCGGTCGACGAACTCCTTGTAGACGGAGAGATCGGCATGCGCGTGCTTACGCGACTGCGCGTCCTCCTTCGCCCGGCGCCGCTGCCCGGCCATCAGCGACCGGAAGCCCTCCTCGTCCACCGTGAGACCCGCTTCGGACGCCATCTCGAGGGTGAGGTCGATCGGGAAGCCGTAGGTGTCGTGGAGCGTGAACGCCTGCTCCCCGCCGATCGTGCTGCCGCCCGACGCACGGACCGTCTCCGCCGCGCCCTCGAAGAGCTTCGATCCGGAGGCGAGAGTGGTGAGGAATGTCGTCTCCTCACCGACGGCGACCGTCGAGATGCGCGAGAAGTCGCTCGCGAGTTCGGGATACGACTGCGCCATCGTGTCGCGGACGACCGTCATGAACTCGAGCATCGTCGCGCCCTCGGCCCCGAGCAGCCGGGCCGAACGCACGATGCGGCGCAGCAGCCGGCGCAGCACGTAGCCGCGGCCGTCGTTGCCCGGGTTCACGCCGTCGGCGATGAGCATCGCGGCGGTGCGGGCGTGATCGGCGATGACCCGGAACCGGACGTCGTCGGTGTCCGAGGCGCCGTAGACGCGACCCGAGAGCTCCTCGGCCTTCGCGATGACGGGACGCACGAGATCGGTCTCGTACACGTTGTCGACGCCCTGCAGCAGGAACGCGACACGCTCGACACCCATCCCGGTGTCGATGTTCTTCTTCGGCAGCGGACCGAGGATCTCGAAGTCGTCCTTGCCGATGCCCTCGCCGCGCTCGTTCTGCATGAAGACGAGATTCCAGATCTCGAGGTACCGATCCTCGTCGGCCTCGGGACCGCCGTCGGCGCCGTACTCGGGGCCACGGTCGTAGTAGATCTCCGAGCACGGGCCGCACGGACCCGGGATGCCCATCGACCAGTAGTTGTCGGCCATCCCGCGGCGCTGGATCCGCTCCTCCGGAACGCCGACGACGTCGCGCCAGATCCCGAGCGCCTCGTCGTCGTCGAGGTAGACCGTCACCCAGATGCGCTCGGGGTCGAACCCGTACCCGCCGTCGTCCTGCGAGCCGGTGAGCAGCGACCACGCCTTGGTGATCGCGCCCTCCTTGAAGTAGTCGCCGAAGCTGAAGTTGCCCGCCATCTGGAAGAACGTGTTGTGCCGCGTCGTGACGCCGACGTTCTCGATGTCGAGGGTGCGCACGCACTTCTGGACGCTCGTCGCGGTGTCGAACGGCGGGGTCTGCTGACCGAGGAAGTACGGCACGAACTGCACCATGCCCGCGTTGACGAACAGGAGGTTCGGATCGTCGAGAATCAGCGAAGCGCTCGGCACCTCGGTGTGGCCGGCCTCGACGAAGTGGTCGAGGAAGCGCCTGCGAATCTCGTGGGTCTGCACTGAAACGGTCCTTGTTCTCCGGTCGCGGGCATCTGGTCGCGAGAAGGTCCCCCTCGGCGGCGAGGCATGCGAAGGGGCGTGCGGGTCACACACGCGCCGTCCAGCTTAACCGCCGGACGCCACCTCTCCCGCGCGGGCGTGGCCGAGCACACCGAAGCCCTCGGGCAGCCCGGATCGGCCGGTCAGCGCGAACAACACGGTGCGGGCCTCACCCGCGCGGACCGCGATCTCCCCGGCGAGGGCGAGGGCGCTGTCGGCGACCGGCGTCGGCAGAGCGGCCTCGACATCCGCGGCCGTCGCGATGTCGAGCGTGTGGACGGCGAGCTCGAACGTGCGAGTCCGCAGGTACTCCGACACCCGCATTCCGCCGACGGGAGTGGCCACGATCCAGTCGTCGTCGAGCCGCTGCAAGGTCTCGCACGCGTGACGGTGATGCTCGCGCAACCGCGCGACGGGATCGGCGCCGAGCGCTCGCCCCGCGGTCACGCCGCGGCGCACGGTGTCCGGCGACTGCGCACGATCGGCGATCGCGGCGTAGTAGTCCGCGGCGGACTCGATGTCGACGCGGGACGCCGGCGTCCCGCAGTACGTCACGACGGTGCTGAGCGACCGGCCCGCGTGCCCGACGAGCGAGCGCATCGACCACTCGCCGAGGCCGGGCACGTCCCATCCGTCGTGCGGGAGGCGCTCGACGGTGGCGACGAGGGTCGCCGCGGCCGAGCAGAAGGGATCGAACGCCGAGTGCAACGTGGGATGTACCGCCATGTCGTCGCCTTTCGCCGAACCGGCTCCCCACTGCTACCCGCGGCGCCGGCCGATACCGCGCACGATCGCGCGCAGCCGATCGAGTCGTTCCCCGATCGCGCGTTCCACACCGCGACCGGTCGGCTCGTAGTAGTCCACGCCGACGAGTTCGTCGGGCGGATACTGCTGCTCGAGGACGCCGTCGGGGTGGTCGTGGGGGTACCTATAGCCTACGGCGTTTCCCAGGCCCGCGGCCCCGGCGTAGTGCCCGTCACGCAGATGCGGCGGCACCGCCCCCGACTTCCCCGCAGCGACGTCGCTCATCGCGGCGCCGATCGCGGCGACGACGCCGCTCGATTTCGGGGCGGTCGCGAGATGGATGGTCGCCTGGGCCAGCGCGAGCCGCGCCTCGGGCATGCCGATGAGCTGCACGGCCTGTGCCGCTGCCGTCGCCGTCTGCAGTGCCGACGGATCGGCCATGCCGATGTCCTCCGACGCGTGGACGACGAGACGGCGCGCGATGAAGCGCGGGTCCTCCCCCGCGGTGATCATGCGAGCGAGATAGTGCAGCGCGGCGTCGACGTCGGACCCGCGGATCGACTTGATGAACGCGCTGACGACGTCGTAGTGCTGGTCGCCGTCGCGGTCGTAGCGCACCGCGACCTTGTCGACGCTCGCCTCGACCGTCGCGAGATCCAGCACGGCGTCGCCGTCTCCCGCCGCGGCCAGCGCGGTTCCGGCCGCGGCCTCGAGTGCGGTGAGCGCGCGCCGGGCGTCGCCGGATGCGAGCCGCACGAGATGCGCGAGCGCGTCGTCGTCCACCGTGAGCGCACCGCCGAGGCCGCGCTCGTCGACGCGGGCGCGTTCGAGCAGCGCGGCGATGTCGTCGTCGCCGAGCGGCTGGAGCTGCAGCACGAGCGAGCGCGAGAGCAGCGGCGAGACCACGGAGAACGACGGATTCTCCGTCGTCGCCGCGACGAGCAGGACGATCCGGTTCTCGACGGCCGCGAGCAGTGCGTCCTGCTGCGTCTTGGAGAACCGGTGCACCTCGTCGATGAACAGGACCGTCTGCTCGCCCGACAGCAGGCGGCGGCGCGCGAGGTCGATGACGCCGCGCACCTCCTTGACACCCGCGGACAGCGCCGAGAGCGCCTCGAAGCGGCGGCCCGTCGCACCGGAGATCAGCGACGCGAGCGTCGTCTTCCCGGTGCCGGGCGGGCCGAAGAGGATCACGGAGGCCGCGCCCGATCCCTCGACGAGCCGTCGCAGCGGCGCACCGGGACCGAGCAGATGCTGCTGGCCGACGACCTCGTCGAGCGTGCTCGGCCGCATCCGGACGGCGAGCGGCGCGCCGGCCGGGACCCGGTCGCCGCGCGGGGGTGCGGCGTCGGCGCTCGCTTCCGTCGCGGCGCCGTCGCCGAGCAGGTCGTCTCCGCCGAACAGATCCTCCACGGCGTCGACGCTACCGGGTCGCGGCGACGGTCCACTCGTGCCGCTGTGGTGACGACGTGCCGAACGACCGGTGAACTTCCCGGTCGTGGGCGATCCGTCCTGGACACACGACCGGTTCACTGCTGGAATCACCGCGTGCATCCGACCTCCGATTCGGCGTCGCCCGGTTCCCGCGGCTCACGAGCGTTCCGGCGCCGCACCTTCCTCGGCTCCGCCGCGCTCGCGACCGGCGCGGCCCTCGCCCTCCCCCGATTCGCGGGCGCCGCACCGGCGGTCTTCGCGCACGGCGTCGCCTCGGGCGACACCGCTGCCCGACGCCGTGCTCGTGTGGACGCGTGTCACCCCGTCCGCCGACTCCCTGCCGGGATCCGGCAGCGGGCCCGAGGTGGACGTCTCGTGGCAGCTCGCACTCGACCCGGAGATGAGTCGCGTGGTGCGGTCGGGAACCGAGCGCACCGGCCCGCAGCGCGATCACACCGTCAAGGTCGACGTCACGGGCCTCTCGCCCGACACGACCTACTGGTACCGCTTCCGATGCGACGGCGTCGACAGCCCGGTCGGGCGCACCTGGACGGCACCGCACGTCGACGCCGCCCTCGACCGGCTGCGCCTCGGTGTCGTCTCGTGCTCGAACTGGGAGGCGGGCTGGTTCGGCGCGTACCGGCATCTCGCGGAGCGCGACGACCTCGACGCCATCGTCCACCTCGGCGACTACCTCTACGAGTACGGACCCGGAAAGTACGGCGGCCGAGGCGGTTCGGTGCGCATCCACGAACCCGCGCACGAGATGGTGACGCTCGCGGACTACCGGATCCGGCACGCCCAGTACAAGACGGATCCGGATCTCGCCGCACTGCACGCCCGGCTGCCGTGGATCACGACGTGGGACGACCACGAGTCGGCGAACGACGCGCACGCGACGGGCGCCGAGAACCACGACCCCGTCACCGAGGGCTCGTGGGCGGAGCGCCGCGGAGCCGCGCTGCAGGCGTATCTCGAATGGATGCCGGTCCGGCCGTCGGGGACCGCCGACGATCCGAGGCTCTACCGCCGACTGCGGTTCGGGGCTCTCGCCGAACTGTCGATGCTCGATCTGCGCAGCTACCGCGACGAGCAGGTGTCCTCGCTCTCGGGCGCGGACATCGATTCGCCCGCACGCTCGATCACGGGCGCCGACCAGATGGACTGGCTCGTCCGGACCACGACGACGTCCACCGCGCAGTGGAATCTCGTCGGCAACCCCGTGATGATCGCGCCGTTCGTGGCGCCGCCGCTCGAACCCGAGCACGCACGGGCGCTCACGGAACTCACCGGCATCCCCCAGGCCGGCATCCCGCTCAACGCCGATCAGTGGGACGGCTACACCGCGGACCGTCGCCGCCTCTTCGACGCCCTCGCGTCGTCGGGACGCACCTCGACGGTCTTCCTCACCGGCGACATCCACTCGAGCTGGTGCTCGGACCTGCCGCTCGACGCCGCGTCGTATCCCGCGTCACCCGTCGTCGCGTGCGAGATGGTCGTGACGTCGGTGACGTCGCAGAACTTCGACGAGATCCTGCACATGCCGCCGCGCACGACGTCCGTCGCGATCGAGGCGGCCATCACCTCGGTCAACCGGCACATCCGGTACGTCGAACTGGACTCGCACGGGTACGGCGTGTTCGAGGTGACGCCCGACGGCGCGCAGATGGACTGGTACTTCGTCGATCCTGCCGTCCCGGGCGCACCGGCGATCCTCGGCGCGAGCCGCCGCGTTCCCGCGGGCGGGGGCCTCTCCGCCCCCGCCGGTCCGCTCCCGCCCGTCGCGTCGCGGCGCTGACGCCGCCCCCCGACCGGACGCGGACGGGGGGTCAGGCCAGGACGGCGGCGACGGACGTCGCGTGGTCCGCGAGGGCGGTGTCACCGGCACGCTCCGCGGACCGCGCGACCTGGATCCAGCGCTGGCGCAGAACGTCGAGACGCGGTGCGGCGAGGCTGTGTGTGCCGGCTGCGGCGACGCGTTCGTCGTCGCCGGGCAGGAACAGGTACGTGCTCCACCAGGCCCACACGAGCTCGGCCCGCGCGATCCGGGCCGCGAAGAACTCGTCGTCGGCGAGCGCGGGCCACATCCCGACGACCTCGGCACGCCATGCGTCCGCCATCGCGTCGGCGCGGTCCGCTGGAAGGTCGACCCGGCACAGGCAACCGGGGAACGACATCCGTGCGTACGCGATGTCGAACATCGCGTCACGGAAGCCACCCGCCTCGTAGTCGAGGAAGCGCACCCCCTCCGCGCCGATGATGACGTTGTCGGGGCACAGATCGAACGAGCTGAACGCCCGGAACCCGCCGCTGCGGAAGAACTCGGCGTTCTCTCGCACGGTGTCGACGACCTCGTCGGGGACGCTGACGCCGAGGCGCGTCGCGAGCATCGCGGGCAGGGCAGCGACGGCGTCGTCGATGTGATCGGCTGTCGGGTCGTTCTCCGCGGGAAGTCCGGCGCGGCGGAGCAGCACCGAGAAGTCCTCCTCGCGCCCGACCGTCGCCGCGTGCATGCGGCCGAGCGCCTGCGACGCTGCCATGAGGTTGTTCGTGACGCTGTCGGAGTCCGCTCCGCGCACGAGTTCGGCGAACGGGGTTGAGTCGCCGAGATCGCTCAGCACGAGCAGCCGGTCGTCGGGATCGGCGGCGATCAGCTCGGCGCCGGGCCGGCTCTCGACCGGCAGCGCCGTGGTGAACCGGTAGGACACGATCTCCCGGAGGAAGGACGTGCCCCCGGGCGAAGCGTCGTCGGCGGCGGAACTGCCCGTGCTCGGCGCAGCCGGGAAGGCGGCCGAGTCGTGTGCCTTGCGTGACGGGTGGAACTGCTTGAGGACGAGCGTCCGGGGAAGCGAGAACGGGTTCTCGGCGACGCGGACCCGCACCACGACGGAACGGCCGCTGCCCCCCAGGTCGATCGGATCCACCAATGTCACCGTTGCCCCGGTCCGGCGGGTGAGCAGCGTCTCCGCTGCCGCCACGACCTCTGAAACGGGGTCTGCCAATAGTGCCGTCATCGCGTACGAATCTACCTGTGCCGGGCGACGATCACCCGGTGCGCGGTGCATCTTGTCGATTCCGAGACCTCCGTGCCGCGCATGCGACCTTCGGCCCCACCGAGAGGGGACGCCGGGCCCGAAACGCCGCGCGGCGCCCGCCCGAACACTGCGGGCGCCGGACCGGTGTCAGTTCGCGGACGGCTCCGTCTCGGACGTCGCGCCGCCTCTCGCCGCGCCCTTCGGCTCCGGCTTCGCGTCGATCCCGGACTCCTTGCGCTGCTGCGGCGTGATCGGCGCGGGCGCGTCGGTCAGCGGATCGACGCCGCCACCCGACTTCGGGAACGCGATGACCTCGCGGATCGAGTCGACACCCGCGAGGAGCGAGGTGATGCGGTCCCAGCCGAAGGCGATACCGCCGTGCGGCGGCGCGCCGTACGAGAACGCGTCGAGCAGGAAGCCGAACTTCTCCTGCGCCTCCTCGTGCGAGATGCCCATGACGGCGAAGACGCGCTCCTGGATGTCCTTGCGGTGGATACGAATGCTGCCGCCACCGATCTCGTTGCCGTTGCACACGATGTCGTAGGCGTACGCGAGTGCCGATCCGGGGTCGGTGTCGAAGGTGTCCATCGACTCGGGCTTGGGCGAGGTGAACGCGTGGTGCACCGCCGTCCATGCGCTGTGGCCGAGGGCGACGTCGCCGCTCTCGGTCGCGTCCGCGGTCGGCTCGAACATCGGCGCGTCGACGACCCACACGAAGGCCCACGCGTCGGGATCGATGAGATCCTGCTTGCGCGCGATCTCGCCGCGGGCCGCGCCGAGCAGCGCACGCATCGGCTTCGTCGGTCCCGCGGCGAAGAAGATGCAGTCGCCGGGCTTCGCGCCGACGTGATCGGCCAGACCGGCGCGCTCGGCGTCGGTGAGGTTCTTCGCGACCGGGCCGGTCAGTTCGCCGTCCTCGCCGACGAGGACGTACGCGAGGCCCTTGGCACCGCGCTGCTTGGCCCATTCCTGCCAGGCGTCGAGCTGACGACGCGGCTGGCTCGCACCCCCGGGCATGACCACGGCGCCCACGTACTCGGCCTGGAACACGCGGAACGTCGTCTCCGCGAAGAACTCCTTGCATTCCACCAGCTCGAGGCCGAAGCGCAGGTCGGGCTTGTCGGAGCCGAATCGACGCATCGCCTCGGCATAGGTCATCTGCGGGATCGGCGTCGTGATCTCGTGTCCGACGAGCCGCCACAGCGCGACGAGGATCTCCTCGGCGAGCAGGACGACGTCCTCCTGCGTCACGAACGACATCTCGATGTCGAGCTGCGTGAACTCCGGCTGCCGGTCCGCGCGGAAGTCCTCGTCCCGGTAGCAGCGCGCGATCTGGTAGTAGCGCTCGACACCGCTGACCATGAGGAGCTGCTTGAACAGCTGCGGGCTCTGCGGCAGCGCGTAGAACTCGCCCGGATGCAGCCGCGCGGGGACGAGGAAGTCGCGTGCGCCCTCGGGCGTGGACCGCGTCAGCGTCGGGGTCTCGACCTCGACGAACTCGTGGCCGCCGAGCACCTCGCGGGCAGCGGCGTTGACCTTGGACCGCAGCCGCAGCGCGTGACCGGGACCGGGACGGCGCAGGTCCAGGTAGCGGTACTTCAGCCGGGCTTCCTCGCCGGGCTGGTCGTCGAGCTGGAACGGCAGCGGCGCGCTCTCGGCGAGGACCTCGAGCTCGCGCGCGTCGACCTCGATCGCGCCGGTCGGGATCTCGTAGTTCTGGTTGCCCTCGGGGCGCTCCTCGACGACACCGGTGACCTTGACGCAGTACTCCGCGCGGAGCCGATGTGCCTGCTCGGCGACGTCGCTCTCACGGAAGACGACCTGCGCCACGCCGGACGCGTCCCGCAGGTCGATGAAGATCACCCCACCGTGATCGCGACGCCGCGCGACCCACCCGGTGAGGGTGACGGTCTGCTCGGCGTGCTCGGGCCGCAGGGAGCCGGCGAGGTGGGTGCGCAGCACGGGGATCCTTTCGGAAGGCATGTCGGAAGGCGTGGGGTCGGGAGACGGCCCGCGCGTGTGGAAACGCACGCGGACGCGTTCGCTCTCCTGCGATATTACGGAGGCGACCGGTGCGAGCGAAAACGCGTTCCCCGCCGCACCGGAGGAGAGGACGACGGCGACCATGACCTTCGACCGCGGAACGCGCATGGACACCGGCCGCGTCCGGACGAGCAGCGGCGCCGGTGGACGCGTCGTCATGGGTGGCGGCGCGGGCGTCGTCGTCGCACTGCTGGTGGCGCTGCTGCTCGGCGGCGACCCGGGCACGCTGCTCGGAACGGTGAGCGGGAACACGGAGTCGCAGGGAGCCGCGCCGAGCCTCGACCACTGCGAGACGGGCGCCGACGCGAACGCGTACGTCGACTGCCGCGTGCTCTACACGGTCGGCAGCCTGGACGCGGTGTGGGAGACGCAACTGCCCGCGCAGACCGGCGTCGCGTACGAGCCGCCCGGTGTCGAGCTGTTCACGTCGTCGGTCGCGACGGCGTGCGGCAACGCGACGAGCGAGGTCGGCCCGTTCTACTGTCCCGCCGACCGCACCGCGTACGTGGACACGACGTTCTTCGACGTCCTGGTGTCGCGGTTCGGCGCGAACACGGGACCGCTCGCGCAGGAGTACGTCGTCGCGCACGAGTTCGGCCACCACATCCAGAACCAGCTCGGCGATCTCGGCCGTGGCCGTGCCGACTCGCGCGGCGCCACGTCGGCGAGCGTGCGCACCGAACTCCAGGCCGACTGCTACGCGGGTGTGTGGGCCCATCACGCCGACGACACCGCCGGGCCGGACGGCACGCCCTTCCTGCTGCCGCTCTCGACCGCCGACGTCGACGACGCGCTCTCGGCGGCCGCGGCCGTCGGCGACGACCGCATCGCGCGTTCGTCGGGTGCACGCGTCGACCCGGAATCCTGGACGCACGGCTCGGCCGAGCAGCGCCGGGACTGGTTCCTCGAGGGCTACGACACCGGCCGGGTCGAGGCGTGCGACACCTTCGAGCTCCTCGACCCGGCCGGAGCGTGAGGTCAGGGCTCTGCGTACGCGGTGAGCGCGTCGTCGAACCTGTCGAGGATGAACAGCGCCTGACCGTAGTTGCTCACGAGCGCGTAGCCGCCGGGGTACACGTGCCCCACACGGCCCGCGTCCGATCCCGTGACCATCGGTGTCTCGACGAGCGAGGCGACCTGCCCGTACGGCTCGATCTCGGCGGGATCGGTCATCGTCGAGCTGTAGAGCAGCATCGATCCGTCCGCGTACGTCGCGAGGTCCTCACGGGACATGTTGCGCTCCCCCGGGCCGCGCGTCGGCGTCATCCCCTCGGTGGACGGCGCGAATCGTGCCCCCGCCTCGGTGAGGATCTCGCCGACCATCGACTCGGGCCCGTATGCCCAGAAATCGGCCGGGTCGTACGAGTCGAGGAAGGACACGGTCGCCTCCGACAGCGTCGCCTGGTGCTCGTCGGCGATCTCGGCTGCGCGGGCGTCGAGTTCGGTGTCGAGTTCGTTCTTGCGGTCGGTGCGGCCGACGGCGTCGGCGACGACGTCGATGCGGCGGCGCCAGTCGCTGCGGAGCTCACCCTCGATCGGCACGAGCACGACGGGCGCGATCGCCCGCAGCGAGTCGAGCACGTTCGGGTCGGTACCGCTGTGCGACAGGATCAGATCCGGTTCGAGGGTCGCGATCTGTTCGACGGCGACGGTCTCGCCGTCGGTGACGACGGGTACGTCCCGAAGCCGGTCGAGGTACTCGGGCACGACGATCGACTCGGGCACCGACGCGACGCCGATCGGGGTGATCCCGAGGTCGAGCAGCGGCTGGGTGCCGATGTTGTGCGTGGTGACGATGCGTTGCGGATCGACGGGGATCTCGACGGGGCCGGCCGGGGTGTCGAGCATGCGGGTCGCGGCGGCCTCGCCTGCGGCATCGTCCTCCGAGTCGGTGCCGCCGCCACCGCACGCGGTCAGGAGGACGGCCGACGCGATCAGGGCGGCGACGATACGAGCAGGTCTGTTCACTGTCCGGGTCCGTTCACTGTCTCTCCCTCACTCTTCCCTCGGCCTCACGTCGAGAGCGACATTCCACGTCGAGGACGAACAGGAAAGGCTGCCCTCACTTCGGGCACCCTAACGTGAAACGGCTCACCGTGGGGCGGCCCCCGGCGGGTCGATCAGAAGAGCGTTCGTTCGGAAGGGGCGGCGCTCACCGCGTCACGCGTGGGCGCCGCCCCGGGCGATTCGGCGTTGTGGAACGGAACGTCGCGCAGTTCGGCGCGGTGACGCAGCCCGTGCCGGTCGATCAGCGGGTCGATCCGGTCCGCGAGCCAGCGGGCGTACTCGGGACTCACGTACGCGCCGCGGCCGTACAGCTCGCGGTAGCGCCGCACGAGCGCGGGGTGCTCCGCCGCGAGCCACGACAGGAACCAGCCGCGCGTGCTCCCGCGCAGATGCATCGGGAACGCCGTGACACCGACGGCGCCCGCCGCCGCGATGTCCGCGAGGAGCGCGTCGAGATGGGACACCGAGTCGGTGAGATACGGGATGACGGGTGCGACCATCACGCTGCATTCGAGGCCGGCGTCGGTGATCGCACGGATGAGGTCGAGCCGCGCCCGCGGCGAGGGCGTGCCCGGTTCGAGCGCGCGCTGCAGGTCGTGATCGCCGATCGCGAGCGACACGCCGATACCCACCGACACGCGTGCCGACGCCTGACGCAGCAGCGGCAGGTCGCGCCGGAGCAGCGTCCCCTTGGTGAGAATCGAGAACGGCGTCGCGGCCTCGGTGAGCGCGCCGATGATGCCCGGCATGAGCCGGTAGCGTCCCTCGGCCCGCTGATAGGGGTCGGTGTTGGTGCCGAGGGCGACGGGTTCGCGTTGCCACGACCGGCGGCGCAGTTCGCGGCGCAGGACGGCGGCGACGTTGAGCTTCACGACGACCTGCCGGTCGAAGTCGTCGCCGGCGTCGAGATCGAGGTACTCGTGCGTGGGCCTGGCGAAGCAGTAGCGGCAGGCGTGCGAGCACCCCCGGTAGGCGTTGACGGTGTGCCGGAACGGAAGTCGCGACTCTGCGGGCACCGTGTTCAGCGCGCTCTTGCAGAGCACCTCATGGAAGGTGATTCCCTCGAACTCCGGCGTCTGCACCGTACGCAGCACCCCCGATCGTGTGAGACCGGGAAGAGCTCCGTCGTCGACGTCGATCGCTTGTCCACTCCACCTCACGCCGTTCAGTCGAACATCTGTACGAACTCTTGTCAATCCACAGCCGCACGTGGCGCGGCGGTCCGGCGGCCCGGCGTGGGATACAGTCGTGCCTGCCGCGCACCGCGGCCTTCATCGAGCATGTTCCCGGGGGGAGACACGTCTTGAGCGACCTCGTCGTCGACACCGACGGCATCCGCGCCTACGCACGCTCGGCGGCACAGTCCGCCGAGCAGATCGGCAGCGCCGGTGCCTACGATCTCGCCGCGAACATCGCGGCCCTCACGCCGGTCCTCGGGCCGATCGGCGCCGACTTCCTCGCGGCGTTCGCGCACGCGCAGTCGACGCACGCACAGAGCGTCGCGGAACTCGCAGCGCACTACGCGGGCACCGCCGCCGCCGCCGACTCGGCGGCCGCCGGCTACGACGGCACCGACCGCGCATCCGGGGACGCCCTCGGCGGGATCGGGGAGTCTCTCGCATGAGCACCTTCGCGACACCCGAAGACGGCGGCATCGACCTGGGAATGGGCCCTGCACCCTCCCCCGGCCCGGACGCCGCCGCCGCGTCCGCACCCACCGTCGCGGACGCCCTCGGCGCCGGACCGCTCGGCGACTTCCTCTCGGCTCCGCTGCCGGACACGCCGATGGACGCGCTGCGCGAGTCGCCGCTCGGCGGTCTGCTCGACACCCCGTTGGGCACGCTCCCGGAACTGCCACCACTCCCGCAGTTGCCGCCGCTCCCACCGAATCCCATCGAAGCGCTGCTCTCGGGACAGGGCCTCGCCGGCCTCCCTGGCATCGACACCCTGCTGGCGCCGCTGACCGAACTCGGCGGGCTGTTCGGCTCCGGGTCGTTCGGCGGTGGCTTCGATCCGACGTCGCTGCTGCAGGGGCTCTCGGGAGTCCTCGATCAGGTCATGGGCATGAGCACGAGTGCGCTCTCCACCCTCGATCAGGTCTGGCAGAGTCAGGCAGCGCAGAACGTCCAGAGCGAGGGCAGGGCCGCCACCACGAGCGGCGCCGAACTCTCCGATCAGGGCCGTGCGATCGGAACCACGACGCAGACGGCCGCGGCGTGCGTCGCGCGCGGCAACGCGAATCTCGAGACGGTCGCGTCGTCGTTCGCGGCGACGGCGACGGCAGCCGCCCCGGTGATCCTGACCCCGCCGGGGCAGGCGATGCTGCTCGCGTCGGCCGCCGAGCACCTCAAGGCCGCGATCGCGATCGTCACCGGTACCCGAACCGAGCTCAACGAGTACACGCTGACGATGAACGGCCTCGCGGCCCCGGTGCCGGTTCCGCCGCCGCCCGCGGTCGGCGGTGTCTCGCCGTTCCAGATCGCGAACCAGGTCATCGAGGGCGTCGGGAAGCCGCTGCTCTCGACGGTCACCGACGGACTGAGCCAGGTCGCGCAGTCGCACGCGACGCCGTCGCTCGGTGAGAGCGGCGCTCCCGGCGACCCGGCGCGGACCTCGGCGGCCGGGCTCGGCACTGCTGCCGGTCTGGGCGGAGGCGGAGGCGGGGGCGCCGGTGGTGTCGGTGGGGTCGGCGGCGGATTCGGGGGTGGCGGCGTGAGCGCCACTCCCCCCACCGCGGCACCGTCGGTCGCCGGCGCCGTCGGCGGCGCGGTGGGCGGCGCGGCGTTCGCGACCGGTGCTGCCGGCATGGCCGGCGGCGCCGTTCCGCCGACGGCAGGCGGCGGCATGATGGGTGGTGGCGCCGGGGCGAGCGCGCGCGGCGGGCAGGGATCGGACTCCGAGCACCGCAGTTCCCCGAACTACCTGCAGGGCGTCGGCGACTCACGCTCGGAGTTCGCCGGCGACATGCCCCTCGTCGCACCCGCCGTGATCGGCGAGCAGGAACTCGACGGGGTCGACTTCGGCGAATGACCGTCCCGGGCGGTCGTCCGACGGCAGCGCTCAGTTGTCGGACAGCAGCGAGGCGACTTCGGAGTCGCTGAGCACGGCGACCCGGGGATGACCGGACCGGGCCAGCTCGACGGCCCGGTACAGCGGACGTTCGCCGAGGCCCGCACCCCGGGCCTCGGCGCGCAGCTGGTCGACGAGCACCGCCGAGACGGCGGCGGCGGAGACGTCCTCGGCCCGAGCGAGGGCGTCGGCGAGCCGCCGCAACGGCAGGATCTCGAGTTCGCGGCCACCGTCGGATCCGACGTAGAGCGCGAGCGGGACGGTGACCGTCGTCCTGTCGTCGGTGACACGCACCGCCACCTCCGCCATCCGCAGCGACCGGACCACGAGATCCACCGACTGCGCATGCGTCACGTCGACACTGCGACTGCGCAGTCCCGCGACCGCGGTCAACGTCGTCCGGTCGAGTGTGATGCCGCGGCGCAGACCCAGAACCGAGACCGTGACGACGGGAACCGCGATGACGAGTCCCGTCACGAGCCCGGCGACGGGCGTGGTGAGCAGGGCGATGAGCGCGCCGACGACGACGGCGACGACGACCGCCCCGGTCGCGACCGCGCGCACACGCGGAGCGACGAGTGCGACGGGAACCAGGTCGAGCGCGACGGGCCCGTCGGCGCCGCCGGCCGGTTCGTTCACCGGGGCACCTCGCCGAGCGATTCCGCGAGCCGCGCCACGACGGCGTCGATCGCGACGGTCTCCTGACTGCCGTCCGAGAGGTCCTTGAGCCCGATCGTCCCCTCGGCCACCTCGCGGTCGCCGAGGACGAGAGCGAACCGCGCACCCGAGCGGTCCGCCGCCTTCATCGCGCTCTTGAGGCCACGGTCGCCGTACGCGAGGTCGACCGAGACTCCGGCCGAACGCAGGCTCGCGGCGAGAACGACGAGGACCCGCTTGGCGTCGTCGCCGAGCGGCACTCCGAAGACCGCGACCCGGCCGGCGGCGGCCGTCGATCTGCCCTCGACGCCGAGTGCGAGGACCGTCCTGTCGACACCGAGTCCGTAGCCGATCCCGGACAGCGGCTGCCCGCCGAGCTGTGCCATCAGCCCGTCGTAACGGCCACCGCCACCGATGCCGGACTGCGCGCCGAGCCCGTCGTGCACGAACTCGAACGTCGTCTTGGTGTAGTAGTCGAGGCCGCGCACCATCCGCGGGTTGATCGTGTAGCGCACACCGAGCGCGTCGAGATAGGCCAGGACCGCGTCGAAGTGGCGTCTCGCCGAGTCCGACAGGTGATCGAGCATGAGCGGGGCGTCGGCGGTCATCTCCCGCACCTCGGGCCGCTTGTCGTCGAGGACCCGGAGCGGATTGATCCGCGCGCGTTCGCGGGTCGCGTCGTCGAGCGGCAGCCCGAACAGGAAGTCCTGCAACAGTTCCCGGTACTGCGGGCGGCAGCTGTCGTCGCCGAGCGAGGTGATCTCGAGCCGATAGTCGGTGAGTCCGAGCGCACGGAATCCTGCATCGGCCGTCGCGACGACCTCGGCGTCCAGCGCGGGATCGTCGACACCGATCGCTTCGATGCCGACCTGCTGCAGCTGGCGGTAGCGTCCGGCCTGGGGGCGCTCGTACCGGAAGAACGGCCCGTTGTAGCAGACCTTCACCGGGAGCGCGCCGCGGTCGAGCCCGTGCTCGACGACGGCACGCATCACGCCCGCCGTCCCCTCGGGCCGCAGCGTGACGGAGCGATCCCCGCGGTCGGTGAACGTGTACATCTCCTTGGAGACGACGTCGGTCGACTCGCCGACACCGCGCGCGAACAGTCCCGTGTCCTCGAAGACGGGGAGCTCGATGTGTCCGTATCCCGCGCGATGCGCGGCCGAGACGAAGGCGTCGCGCACCGCGACGAAGTCGGCCGATGCCGGCGGCAGGTAGTCGGGGATGCCCTTGGGGGCGGAGAACGCGCTCGCTTTGCTCACTGGACGAAGTGTTCCTTATCGCGATTCGGAGAGTCCAACCAGGAAGGGGTTCCCGGTCCGCTCGGTGCCGATCGTGGTGGCGGCCCCGTGACCGGGGAGGACGACGGTCTCGTCGGGCAGCACGAGCAGGCGGTCCGCGATCGACTGCAGCAGCTGCTCGTGATCGCCGCCGGGCAGATCGGTGCGCCCGATCGACCCCTGGAAGAGCGTGTCGCCGGTCAGCGCGAAGGGAGTCGACCCGTCCGCGACGGCGCGGAAGACGACGCCGCCGCGGGTGTGGCCCGGCGTGTGGTCGACGGTGAACTCGATCCCCGCTTCGGTCACGACATCGCCGTCAGCGAGTTCGACGATGCGCTCGGGCTCGCTGAACTCCATCCCGGCGACGAATTGCGCCATCGTCGGTCCGATGCCGCTCGCGGGGTCGGTGAGCATCCCGCGATCGGCGGGGTGGATGTAGGCCGGGACGGAGTACGTCTCACACACCTCGCGGACGTTCCACACGTGATCGAGGTGCCCGTGGGTGACGAGGACCGCGGTGGGAACGAGGCCTCGTTCGTCGAGGAAGCCGGCGAGCGGGGCGGCGGCGTCCTGCCCCGGATCGACGACGACGCACTCGCGCGCGTCGTCGTGCGCCACGACGTAGCAGTTGGTCTGGAACATGCCGGCGGGAAAGCCAGTGACGAGCACGCTGTCCGCTCCTCGGTCGAGTCGTCGTCGGTCGGCCTCAAGAGTATGCGGCCGGGTCGCACGACGGGCTCGGGGAGCCGGAGTGGCAGACTCTGGGGTCGAGAGCGCCGCGGCCGAGCGGTGAACGCAGGAACGGGAGGGACATCGCAGTGCCGAGCAACGAGCAGCGTCGCGCCGCCGCCAAGCGGAAACTCGAACGTCAACTCGAACGCCGTGCCCAGCGCGCTCGGCGCCGCACGCAGTTGACGATCGCGGGTGCCGCGGTCGGCGTCGTGGTCGTCGTGGCCGCGGTCACGGCCGTCGTGACCCTCACGGGTGGCGACGACGCCGACACCGACACCACCGCGACGACCGCGGCACCGCCCGAGGCCGGTGTGCTGCCCTCGGGTCGCGCGGAGCCGCTGCCCGAACTCGTCTCGTGCGAGTACCCGGCGTCGCCGCAGCCCGCGGCGAAGCCCGTCGAACCGCCGCGCACCGACGGCATCGACACGACCCTCGAGACGGTGAGCGTCAGCATGGAGACGAACCGGGGCGATCTCGGTCTCGTGCTCGACAACGCGACGTCGCCGTGCACGGTGAACAGCTTCGTCTCGCTCGCCTCGCAGGGCTACTTCGATGCGACGACCTGCCATCGGCTCACCACGGGCGACGCCCTGAAGGTGCTGCAGTGCGGTGATCCGGCGGGCTCCGGCGCCGGCGGTCCCGGCTATCAGTTCGCCAACGAGTTCCCCACCGATCAGTACTCGGACGCCGATCCTGCGGCACAGCAGCCCGTCACCTACCCGCGGGGCACGCTCGCGATGGCGAACGCCGGGCCGGACACCAACGGCAGCCAGTTCTTCCTCGTGTACGGCGACTCGCAGCTCCCGCCGCAGTACACCGTGTTCGGAACGGTCGACGAGACCGGACTCGCCACTCTCGACGAGATCGCGGCCGAGGGCAGCGACGACGCGAACGGCCCCGGGGACGGCGCCCCGACGCAGCCGGTGGACATCACCTCCATCCGGATGGACTGACCGCCCTTCACTTCTCCACTGCACTTCTCCCCCACCGCACCACGCACGGAGGCACGCATGACCATGCGCATCAGGACGGGCGCGGCGATCGCGCTCGGCAGCGTTCTCGTTCTCGCGGGATGCTCGAACGGCGACGACACCGAGGGCGACGCGACGGCGGCCGACACGACGAGCACGGCCGATGCGCCGGCTGCGGATCTCGGGAACTTCCCCGCGCTTCCCACCCCGCCCGAGGGCGGCGACCCGGTGACGTGCGAGTACGACGCGCAGGGCGAACCCGCCGCGCCGGCGCAGCCGCCCGCTGCGACCGACGTCCCCGCCACGGGCACCACCGTCCTGACCCTCGCGACCGATGCGGGCGCGATCGACGCGACGCTCGACCGCGCGTGGGCGCCGTGCACGGTGCAGAGCATCGTGAGCCTCGCCGATCAGGGCTTCTACGACGGCACGCCGTGCCACCGCCTCACCGCCGCGAGCGGGCTGAGCGTGCTCCAGTGCGGCGATCCGAGTGGCCGCGGCAACGGCGGGCCCGGCTACCAGTTCGCCGACGAGTACCCGGCCACCGCCGCGGAGTCGTCGGAGGCGGTCGGGTACCCGCGCGGCACCCTCGCGATGGCGAACGCCGGGCCCGGCACCAACGGCAGCCAGTTCTTCCTGGTGTACGAGGACTCCGTCCTGCCGCCGGCGTACACGGTCTTCGGCACCATCTCCGAGACGGGACTCGAGGTGCTCGACGAGATCGCGGCCGAGGGCACCGACAACCGCAACGGCCCCGGCGACGGCGCACCGAACCGGTCCGTCACGATCGACTCGGCGACCACGAGCTGATCGGCACGACGAGCTGATCGGCACGACCGGCTGATCGGCGGGCGACCGCGTCCCGTGGGATCGTGGGGAGATTCCCCGGCGCACCTCGCGTGCGGGATATCCCGATGCGAAAGGAACGCGGTGCCCACACGAGAGGTCTCGGCACGGATCGACTTCGAGGTGACCGAGGCGACGGAACTCGAGTTCCAGATCGCCGTCGCCCACCGGCGCGGTGTCCTCGTCGAGGAGGAGCTGACGTTCACTGCGAACGGTCGCGATGTCGCCGCCACCGAGTTCGCCGCGTCGCACGGGGGCCGGATCCACGTGCTGCGCGACGTCGCCCCGACGTCCGGCACCGCGTGGTACCGCGCTCGCATCGAGGTGCAGGACGGCCGCGACGACGCCGGCACGGCCGGTGCGACCGCGGATCTCCACGACCGCTCGCTGTACCTGCGGCCGAGTCGCTACGTTCCCGTCGACCGCTTCTACCCGTTCGCGGCCAGCGAGTTCGGTACCGCCGACCCGATTCCGGCCGAGCGGCCGTACGAGACGGCGGCAGCCGTGACGTCGTGGGTCGCGAAGCGGATGGCCTATCTGCCCGTCAGCGACAGCCACACCGACGCCGCCGACACGCTGCTCGCGTCGGCGGGTGTCTGCCGCGATCAGGCGCACCTCGTGATCGCGTTGCTGCGCGCACTGAATGTTCCGGCACGCTTCGTCGCGGTCTACGCCCCCGGGTGCGATCCGATGGACTTCCACGCCGTCGCGGAGGCGCTCGGCCCGGACGGGTGGCGCGTGTACGACCCGACGGGGCTCGCGCCGCGCAACTCGCTCGTGCGGATCGCGACCGGACGCGACGCCGCCGACACCGCTTTTCTCGACAATCACGGCGGCTCCCTGAATCTGACGGGCACGACGATCACCGCGACCGTGCCCGGCGCGCTCCCGGCGGACGATCCGGCGGAGCGCGTCCGGCTGCCGTGACCGCGGATCTCGTCGCGACGCTCACCGGTCGTGCGACGCGCCCGTGGGGTGTGGGCGGCACGGATCTCGGCATCCCGGTCGTGCTCGCGAACGGCGACATCGGGTACTTCCTCGGCGACACGTTCGCGTCGGCGCGGGCAGGTGGCCGGAACTGGCGCTCGCCGGTGCTGCTGCGCGGCCCCGCCACCGATCCCGCTGCCGGGATCCGGTTCACGAGCGCAGCCGGCGGCCGCCGTGCGCGCCAGATCCTGCCGAATCGACGGGATCGCCGCGAACTCCCACGGATCGAGGCACCGGGAACCGAGTTCACCGTCGTGCCGTCCGACGCCGTGACGATCGGGGCCCGCACGTATCTGTCCGTCGTGAGCGTCCATTCGTGGCGGGCGCAGCGGTGGATGTCGAACTTCACCTATCTCGCATACTCCGACGACTCCGGCGCGAGCTGGGAGCTCAGCCCGGCTCGCTGGGACAACCGGCCCGGCGCACTCGATCAGCACTGGACGATGGAGCGCGACGGCGGATTCGTGTACGTCGTGTCGTCCGCGTTCGGGCGGGCCGCCGGGGACGGCGCAATCCTGCGGCGCGTCCGCGAGGACCGCATCCTCGATCCCGCCGCGTACGAGCCGTGGGGCTTCGAGGACGCCGCCGGGTGGCGGTGGGGCGCACCGGCGACGCCGTTCCTGCCGGGCCCGTTCGGCGAGATGAGTCTGCGCCGCGTCGGCGGACTGTGGGTGCTGGCGTACTTCGATCCCGCGGCCTACGCGATCGTCACACGGACGGCCGAGCGCGTCGACGGGCGGTGGAGCGAGCCCCGCATCCAGGTGCGCGGCGGCGCGTGGGGCGACCGCGACGGGTCGTACGCGCAGATCTACGGCGGCTTCGTGCATCCGCTCTCGACGCCGGACGACCTGCACCTGATCGTCTCGCAGTGGAACACGCGTCGCGGAAAGCCGTACCACGTCCTGCATTTCCGCGGCCGGCTCTGACGCCGGTACCGGGGTCCGGCAGGTTTCCGCCGGTCACCGCCCGCCGTCCCTGTAGGTGTGCAGGTGCGCGTGCTGGCCGTCGCGGTCGAAGAGACTGAGGATCTCGACGGGGCCGCCGTGCGCCTCGATCGCGTGGGGCGTCATCGTGTCGAACTCCGCCGCCTCGCCCTCGCCGACATCGATCACCCGGTCGCCCAGGTGCAGGCGCACCGTCCCGGACAGCACCGTGAACCATTCGGTTCCCGGATGGACACCCAGTTCGCCGACGGGCGCGGGGTCGAATCGCATCTTCGCCGCGACGATCGACGCCCGCGCGCTGTCGCGCGTGAGGATCCACGTCGTCCGTCCCGGTGCGCAGTCGGGCTCCGGGCGGATGACGACGTCCTCGTCGCTCGTGGGCGAGGTGAGCTGGTCGAGTGTGGTTCCCAGTGCCCGCGCGATCGGGACGAGCTGATCGAGGGCGATGCGGCGCCGCCCGGTCTCGATCCTGCTGAGCGTCGACGGGCTGAGGAAGCAGCGTGCGGCGAGTGCGTCGAGCGACCACCCCCGCGCGACGCGCAGGCCGCGGATGCGCTGCCGGATCACGGCCTCGATCGACTGACCGGCATCGAGTTCTTGCGTCATAGGCAAGAGTCTATGCTCTACCGGCACTGCTCGGTAGCGTGGAGGGCACGCCCAGCCGAAGGAGCACACCGTGCAGTACGACGTCACCGTCGTGGGAGGCGGCCCCGCGGGCCTGTCCGCCGCCATCGTCCTCGCCCGATCCCTGCGGTCGGTCCTCGTCGTCGACGCCGGCGAGCCACGCAACGCCCCGTCCCCCGCGGCGCACAACGTCCTCGGCCACGAAGGAATCGCGCCGCACGACCTACTCGCGCGCGGCCGCTCCGAGGCCGTCGGCTACGGCGTCGAGTTCCGCAACGATCGTGTTCACGAGATCGACCGCGCCTCGGGCGATTTCGCAGTGACGTTCGCCGACGGCGAGTCCGTGCGCACGCGCCGGATCGTCCTCGCGACGGGCGTGGTGGACGAGCTGCCCGACGTCCCCGGCCTTCGCGACGAGTGGGGTCACCGCGTCCTGCACTGTCCGTACTGCCACGGATGGGAGGTGCGCGGCACCCGCGTCGGCGTGCTCGGGACGTCGCCGGGAAGCGTCCACCAGACCCTGCTGTTCCAGCAGATCGCGGGCGAGACGACGCTGTTCCGCCACGACATGGACGGCCTCGACACCGACACGGCGGAGCGACTCGCCGCGCTCGGTGTCCGCATCGTCGACGCGCGTGTCGACCGCATCGAGACGTCCGGGGCCGCACTGGATCTACTCCTCGGCTCCGGCGAGGCCGTCTCGGTCGACGCGCTCGTCGTCGCTCCGCACATCGTGCCGCGAGCGGAGCTGTTCACCCGACTCGGCGGCGCCGTCGCTCTGCACCCGTCGGGGATGGCGCACATCCCGACCGGCGTCATGGGCGCGACGGACGTCGCGGGCGTGTGGGCCGTCGGCAATGTGACCGATCCAGGTGCGACCGTCGCCGCGGCGGCCGCTGCGGGAGTGCAGGCCGGCGCCGCCGTCAACCTCGATCTCGTGACGGACGCCGCCGACCGGGCGGTTCAGGAGATGCGCGCTACGCCGCGGACGTGAGCCGGTAGACGTCGTAGACACCTTCGACGCCGCGCACGACGCCCAGCACGTGGCCGAGGTGGCGCGGGTCGCTCATCTCGAAGGTGAACTTG
Source organism: Rhodococcus rhodnii NBRC 100604 (assembly GCF_001894925.1). Classification (GTDB taxonomy): domain Bacteria; phylum Actinomycetota; class Actinomycetes; order Mycobacteriales; family Mycobacteriaceae; genus Rhodococcus_F; species Rhodococcus_F rhodnii. The sequence goes on from NZ_BCXD01000003.1 coordinate 307,788, forward strand.
CTGATCGCGACACGATCGCCGGACGTCGTCACGGACGCCGAGAGGATGTTGACCTTCTCGTCGGCGAGCGCCTTGGTGACGTCCGACAGCAGCCGATGGCGATCGAGCGCCTCGATCTGGATCGCGACGAGGAACACCGACGACGGCGACGGCGCCCACTCGACGTCGATGATCCGTTCCGATTTCGATTGCAGGTCGGCGGCGTTCGTGCAGTCCGTCCGGTGGACGCTGACCGCGCCGACGCGCGTCACGAAGCCCATGATCTCGTCGCCGGGCACGGGGGTGCAGCACTTCGCGAGCTTCGCGACGGTGCCCTCCGCACCGGGGACCAGGACACCGGAGTCGCCGGTCGCGCGCGGACGCATCGGCACCGTGGACGGCGTCGACCGTTCGGCGAGCTCCTCCTCGACGCCGCCGACACCACCGAAGTGCGCCACGAGTCGCTGCACGACGTGATGCGCGGAGACCTGGTTCTCGCCGACAGCGGAGTACAGCATCGACACGTCGGCGTAGCGCAACTCGTGCGCGACGGCTGTCATCGACTCGGCGTTCATCAGCCGCTGCAGCGGAAGTCCTACGCGGCGAACCTCTTTCGTGATCGCGTCCTTGCCGGCCTCGACGGCTTCCTCGCGGCGTTCCTTCGCGAACCACTGCCGGATCTTGGTCTTCGCGCGCGGCGAGACGACGAACGACTGCCAGTCGCGGCTCGGTCCCGCGTTGGCGGCCTTCGAGGTGAACACCTCGACGACCTCGCCGTTCTCGAGGCGCCGTTCGAGCGCGACGAGGCGCCCGTTGACGCGGGCACCGATACAGCGATGCCCCACCTCGGTGTGCACCGCGTACGCGAAGTCGACGGGCGTCGATCCCGACGGGAGCGTCACGACGTCGCCCTTCGGCGTGAAGACGAAGATCTCCTTCGCCGCGAGGTCGTAGCGCAGCGACTCGAGGAACTCCCCCGGATCCGCGGCCTCACGCTGCCAGTCGAGCAACTGCCGCATCCACGCCATGTCGTCGATCTCGGCGGCGTCCGACGCGGAACGGCCCTTCGTCTCCTTGTACCGCCAGTGCGCGGCGATGCCGAACTCGGCGGTCCGGTGCATGTCGTGCGTGCGGATCTGCACCTCGAGCGGCTTGCCCTCGGGCCCGACGACGGTCGTGTGCAGCGACTGGTACACGCCGTAGCGAGGCTGCGCGATGTAGTCCTTGAAACGGCCCGCCATCGGCTGCCACAGCGAGTGGACGACGCCGACCGCGGCGTAGCAGTCGCGAACCTCGTCGCACAGGATACGGACGCCGACGAGATCGTGGATGTCGTCGAAGTCGCGGCCCTTGACGATCATCTTCTGATAGATCGACCAGTAGTGCTTGGGCCTGCCCTCGACGACGGCGTTGATCCGCGAGCCGCCGAGCGTGCTCGAGATCTGGGCGCGCACCTTCGCGAGGTAGGTGTCGCGGGACGGAGCGCGGTCGGCGACCAGCCGCACGATCTCGTCGTACTTCTTGGGATGCAGGATCGCGAACGAGAGGTCCTCGAGCTCCCACTTGACGGTCGCCATGCCGAGCCGATGAGCGAGCGGGGCGATGACCTCGAGGGTCTCGCGCGCCTTCCGCTGCTGCTTCTCGGGCGGCAGGAAGCGCATCGTGCGCATGTTGTGGAGCCGATCGGCGACCTTGATCACGAGAACACGCGGATCGCGCGCCATCGCGATGATCATCTTGCGGATCGTCTCGCCCTCGGCCGCGTTGCCGAGCACGACCTTGTCGAGCTTGGTCACGCCGTCCACGAGATGGGTGACCTCGTCGCCGAACTCGCCGCGCAGCTGATCGAGCGAGTACCCCGTGTCCTCGACGGTGTCGTGGAGCAGCGCCGCGACGAGTGTCGTGGTGTCCATGCCGAGTTCGGCCAGAATCGTCGCGACGGCGAGCGGATGCGTGATGTAGGGGTCGCCGGACTTGCGGCGCTGACCCTCGTGGCGTTCCTCGGCGACGTCGTACGCACGCTGCAGAACGGCGAGATCGGCCTTCGGGTACAGCTCGCGGTGCGACGCGGCGAGCGGTTCGAGGACGGGGCGAATCTGCGCCGAGCGCGATCCGGTGATCCGGCGGGCGAGGCGGGCCCTGACGCGGCGGGACGCCGACGTGGTGACGGGGGCGGGGCGCGCGTCACGAGGCGCGGCGGGCTTCTCCGCGCCGGCCGGGTCGCTCGAACGGTCGAGATTCTGGGTCATACCGCCTCCTCCCGCATCACACGAGTCTAATACCGCACCTCGGCGGCCCACCGGCCCCCGGCGATCGTGTCCTACACGGTGAGCAGCGCCGACACCGGGGTGCCCCCGAGTCGTTCGCGCATCCGCTCACGGCCGCGCAGTGCGCCGATCTCGAGCACGACGCCCACGCCGACGACGGTCGCGCCCGCCGCCTCGAGCAACGCCGACGCCGCCACCAGGGTGCCACCGGTCGCCAGCACGTCGTCGACGACGAGCACCCGTGTTCCCTTCAACGACACGCTCGTCGCCGGAATTTCCAGCCGGTCGCTGCCGTACTCGAGCGCGAACTCCTGCGCGTGCACGGGCGGCGGCAGCTTGCCCTTCTTGCGGACGGCGAGCAGCCCGGTGCCGAGGCGGTCGGCCACACCGCCACCGACGAGGAATCCGCGGGCGTCGATCGCGGCGATCATGTCGACGTCGTCGCCCGCACACTGCGAGAGTTCACCGACGATCTCGCGGAACGCGCCGCCGTCGGCGAACACCGGTGTGAGATCGGCGAACCGCACACCGGCGACCGGGAAGTCCTCCACCCAGTGCGTCAGTCGCGTGATCTCGTCACGTGCCGTCATCGTCGATACACCCACCTGTCGTCATCGCCGGAACACCCACCTGTCCATGTTCCACCCCGTGCCGGTCTCGGTCGGGTTCGGTGTCGCCGCCTCGGTTCCGTCTGCGATCGCGACGGTCCGGAACTGGTCGAAGAGCGGCAGCGTCGGCAGCTCGTCCCAGAGGATCCGTTCGGCGTCGGTCGCGAGTCCCAGCCGGGCCGACGACGACGCCGCGGTCGCGAGCTGATCGACGAGTTCGTCGTACCGGACCGAGGAGAAGCCGCCGATGTTCGCGCGCTCGCCGGAGCGCAGTGCCTGCAGTCGCCGGGTCGCCGGCTGCGATCCCGCGGCGCCCTGCGCACCGCCTTCCGCACCGAGTACGGCGTCGACGGCCCCGTCGGCGAGCGCGGCCGGTGTGAAGTCCGGTGACGACGCGTCCTCGACGACGATGCCCGCGGGTGCACACGCCGCGGCGATCCGTGCGACGACGGCGGCGCGGCGGTCGTCCGGTGCGCGGTAGCCGATCCTGACGGTCGCGCCGTCACTGCCGGCCCCGCTCAGGGCGTCGGCCGCCGCAGCGCTGTCGCCGGCGCGGTACCGCCCGTCGGCGACTCCGGCGACCTGGCCGTACACGAGCGAGTTGCGTGGCGTGAAGCGAGCGTCGGCCACTCCCGAACCGGGCCCGCTCGCGGGCGGTGCGCCCGTGCCGGGGCTGCCGTGCTCGGCGAAGAGCGCGTCCCGCGGGACGCAGCTCGCGAACGCGCGGCGCAACGCCGGATCGTCGAGGCCGCCGCCCAGCACGAGTTGCTCCACGGCCGGCGAGACGACGTCCGTGAGGGCGAAGCCGTCGGGGAGGTCACCCGACCTGGTCCCGACGGCGTCGACGATCTCGACGTCGCCGTCGGCCGTGAGCGCGGCGACGTCCGCGGACCTCGGGTACACCTCGATCCGTTCGGTGCGCGGCCGGTTGCCCCACCACGCGTCGTTCGGGACGAGTTCGAGAACTCCGGACTCGTCGACCGCCTCGAGCCGGTAGGGACCGGAGGCCACGAAGCGCGCCGCGTCGACCGGCTCGCCGGGCGTCAGCGTCCACCCGGTGTTCCAGAAGTCGGCGATCCGCGCGGTCGCGTCGGCATCGCCGTCGACGAGGGCTGCCGTCGTGTCGTCGACACCCGCCGCAGCGCCCGCGACGTGCGCCGGCAGGACCTCGCCCGCGCCGAACAGCGACTTCCAGTCGGCGACGGACCGACCCTGACCGAAGATCACGGTCGCGGTCTTGTCACCGGGCGCGCAGTCGATCCGGTCGACGTCGCGGTAGCCGGCCGTGCTCGCGACGTCGAACTCCGGCGCACGGCCGCTGTGGGCGATCCAGGTGAGCACGAGGTCGTCGCACGTCATCGGAACACCGTCCGACCACACCGCGCTCTCCGCGAACGAGTACGTGACGGCGAGCGCATCACCGGGCACCGGCGCGGCCTTGCCGATGTCGGTGTCCGCGACGACCGAACCGCTCGGGTCGGTGTACGAGAAGCCGGGCAGCACGCGGCTGAGCCCCGCGAGGGCTCCCGACCAGCGACCGGTCGACGTCGCGGGATTGTAGGTCGGGACGTCGCCCGCGATCGCGTACCCGATCGTGGGAACCTGCTCGCCCTCGTCGGACGTGCACGCGCTCGCGAGGCCCGCCGTCACCGCCACCGCCGCGACGACGGCGGCGGTGCGGCGACCCGCTGGGCGCGGCACGTCAGCGCCTCTTCCTCGCGCGCTTTCCGGTGGGACGCGCTCCCGGGGCCGGCGACGAGGCACGGCCGCGCGGCGCCGGCGCCGCGTCGATGTCGACGTCGGCGGTGGCGGTGGCGGTCGCGGCAGCGGGCGAACCACCGGCGGCGATGCGCTCGGCCGCCTCCGCACGCTTCTGCTTCACCTTGACCGTGTGCTTGGCGATCGGTCCCCACCGCTCCTTGATCGACACGAGCAGTGGCGTCGCGAAGAAGATCGACGAGTAGCAGCCGACGAGGATGCCGACGAACTGCACGAGCGCGAGATCCTTCAGCGTGCCGACCCCGAGGATCCACACCGCGACGACGATGAGGGCGACGACGGGCAGCACGCTGATGAGCGAGGTGTTGATCGACCGCATGAACGTCTGGTTGACGGCGAGGTTCGCCTGTTCGGCGTACGTGCGGCGGTGCAGATGCAGCACACCCCTCGTGTTCTCCTCGACCTTGTCGAAGACGATCACGGAGTCGTAGAGGGAGAAACCGAGGATCGTCAGCAGGCCGATGATCGTCGCGGGCGACACCTCGAACCCGACCCAGGCGTAGACGCCCGCGGTGACGACCATGTCGAAGAACAGCGCTGCGATCGCCGCGATCGCCATGTCGCGTTCGTACCGGATCGTGATGTAGACCATCACGAGCACGAGAAACACGACGAGGCCGAGCAGCGCCTTCTGCGTGACCTGACCGCCCCACGTCTCGCTGACGTCGGCGACGCTGATCGCGTTCGGGCTCGCGGTGCCGTCGGCGCCGACCGGCGAGAACCGTTCGTACAGCGCCTGCTGGACGGCCTCGACCTGGTTCTGGTCGAGGGTGACCGAGCGGATCTCGACGGCCGCACCCGCGCCCGAGCCGACCGTCTGCACGGCCTCCGGCTCGGTGCCCGTGGCCTCGGCGAAGACCTCCTCGACCTGGCTCGTCTCGATCTCCCCGGACGCCGGGAACTGGATCCGCGTGCCGCCCTCGAAGTCGATTCCGAGCGTGAAGCCGCGGATCGCGATCCCGAGGATCGCCACGGCGACGATGATTCCGGTGATCAGGTACCAGCGCCGGCGGCGTCCGACGATCTCGAACGCGCCCGTTCCGGTGTAGAGGCGCTGCAGCACGCCGTGACGGGGCATCGACGACTGGTCGACCCGCTCGTCCGCGATCGTCTCGTCGTCCACGACGCTGTCCGGACGGTCGGTCATCGGTTCGTCTCCCTCGTCGACGCGGCCGCGTCGGCCTTGCGGATGGCGGCGGCCTTGCGCTCACGCGCGACCTGCTGGACGGCCCCGAGGCCGTTGACGGCGGGCTTGCCCCAGAACGGCGACTTCGACGCGAGGAGCACGAGCGGAGCCGTCACGAGGAACACGACGACGACGTCGAGAATCGTCGTGAGGCCGAGGGTGAACGCGAACCCGCGCACCTGCCCGACGGCGAGGAAGTACAGCACCGCCGCGGCGATGAAGCTCACCGCGTTGCCCGACAGAATCGTCTTGCGGGCGCGAGCCCAGCCGCGCGGCACTGCGGAGCGGAAACTTCGTCCCTCGCGGATCTCGTCCTTGATGCGCTCGAAGAACACGACGAACGAGTCGGCCGTCATACCGATACCGATGATGAGGCCCGCGACGCCCGCGAGATCGAGCGTGAACCCGATGTAGCGGCCGAGCAGGACCATGATCGCGTAGACGGCGACGCCCGAGCACACGAGCGAGAACATCGTGAGCAGACCGAGCAGCCGGTAGTACAGGAAGCAGTACGCGAGCACGAGGAGCAGACCGATCGCGCCCGCGATCAGACCTGCCTGCAGCGACGCCAGTCCCAGCGTCGCGGAGACGGTTTCGGCCTCCGACGACGCGAACGAAAGCGGCAGCGAGCCGTAGCGCAGCGTGTTCGCGAGTTCGGCCGCCTGGTCGGCGGTGAAGTTGCCGGTGATGGAGGTGGCGCTGCCGGCGGGGGTCGCACCCTGGATCTGGGGGGCGCTGACGACCCGCGAGTCGAGTGTGAACGCGGCCTGCCGGCCGATGTTCTGCGCGGTGAAGGCCGCCCACGTGTCGCTCGCGCCCGAACGGAAGGTCAGGCTGACCTCGTGGCGCGACTGCTGCTGGTTGAAGCCGGACGTCGCGTCGGCGATCTCCTGGCCGTCGATGATCGCCGGTTCGAGCAGATACACGGCCTGTCCGTCGGTCGAGCACGCGACCAGCGGCAGTTCCGGATCGTCGTTGCCGCGCAACGGGTCGGGTGCCGCGCAGTCGATCGTGGCCATCGCCTGCTGGAGCACCGCGGGGTCGCTGCTCTGCCGCGTCTCGCGCGCCTGCGCGATTTCCGCTGCCGCGCGTTCGCTGTCGAGGGTGTCGGCGTCCGTGTCGCCGGGATCCGTCGGGCTCGGGGCCTGCTCCGGGACGACGCCGTCCGGCGTCTCGGCGGGCGCGGGCTCGGGCGTCGCCGGCTGATCCTGCGAGAGGAAGGGGCGGCTCTGCGGTACGGGGGCGTCGGCGGGCTGCTCGGGGGCCGGAGCCTCGGCCGGCGGAACCTCGGCGGGCGCCGCGGGATCGGCCGGTGCGGCCGGTGCAGCCGGATCGCCCGGTGCCGCCGGATCACCGGGTGCGGTCGCGGGTGCCTCGCCCGGCACGGGCGTTCCGGGAGCCTGCGACGTCGCGACGGGACGGATGTACAGCCGGGCCGTCTGGCCGAGCGTGCGTGCCTGCGAGCTGTCGTCACCCGGCACCGTGATCACGAGATTGTCGCCGTCGACGATCACCTCCGAGCCCGTCACGCCGAGGCCGTTGACTCGCGACTCGATGATGCTCTGTGCCTGCCGCAGGCTGTCCTGCGACGGGGCGCTGCCGTCCGGGGTGCGGGCGGTCAGGGTGACCCGGGTTCCGCCCTCGAGGTCGATACCCAGCTTCGGTTCCGGTGATCGGTCACCGGTGAAGAACACCAGCGCGTACAGCGCCGCGACGATCACCGCGAACACGGTGAGAGTGCGGACCGGACGCGGTCCGGACGATGGTGCCACGATGTCGTTGTCTCCTCGAGATCACGGGCTCAGGGGCTTGCCGTACGCGCGAGAACACACCGACCGTCACCGCGGGCGGTCGGTGTGACGCGCGGGATCAGTTCGTGTCGCGGTCCGAGCGACCGGGCGCCTGCTCGTCGACGATCATCTCGTCGGCGGGGATGCCACCGGGCGTCGGCTCGTCCGTGATCCGCTCACGGACGACCATGCGGGACCACGTGCTCACGACGCCGGGCGCGATCTCGAGCTCGACGGTCGTGTCGGCGAGGGAACGCACGGTGCCGTACAGGCCCGCGGTCGTCACGACGCGGTCGCCGATCTGCAGCGCGTCCTGCAGTTCCGCGGTCTTCGCCATCTCCTTCTTCTGCCGTCGGATTCCCAGGAACATGGGGACGAGCAGCAGCAGGATCAGCAGCGGAAAGAGTAGGTCCATCGAAAAGTCACAACCTCGGGATTTCGTCTCGGGCGTACGGGACGGGCGATCGCCGCCGTGCGGGGGCCGGATCGCTCCGCACAACTCACCAGTGTGCCATGCCGCATCGCGTCCGCCACCGCCACCGACGCGTCGCACGTCAGGCCCCGTCGGCCTGGCCTCGTCGGCTCAGTCGGCCTCGAACAATGCGGTCTGGTCCTCGTGCGCCCGCACCGCAGTTCCGGCAGCTGCCTCGGGGGGTGGTTCGAGGCCGAGTTGTTCCCATGCGGCCGCGGTCGCCATGCGCCCGCGCGGTGTGCGCGCGACGAGCCCGGCGCGCACGAGGAAGGGCTCGCAGACCTCTTCGACGGTCGCGGGCTCCTCCCCCACGGCAACCGCGAGGGTGGACACACCGACCGGGCCGCCGCCGAAGCTCCGCACGAGCGCCGCGAGCACCGAGCGGTCGAGCCGGTCGAGGCCGAGTTCGTCGACGTCGTACACGGTCAGCGCGGCGCGGGCGACGTCGAGCGTCACGAGCCCGTCGGCACGGACCTCGGCGTAGTCGCGGACGCGCCGCAGCAGCCGGTTGGCGATGCGCGGCGTTCCCCGCGAACGCCCGGCGATCTCGGATGCGGCGTCGTCGTCGATGCGGACACCGAGGATCCTCGCCGAGCGCAGCAGGATGCGGCGGAGTTCGTCGGTCTCGTAGAAGTCCATGTGCGCGGTGAAGCCGAACCGGTCGCGGAGCGGCCCGGTGAGCGCGCCGGAGCGGGTCGTCGCGCCCACGAGCGTGAACGGCGCGACCTCGAGCGGGATGGACGTCGCGCCGGGCCCCTTGCCGACGACGACGTCGACGCGGAAGTCCTCCATCGCCAGGTAGAGCATCTCCTCGGCCGGGCGCGCCATCCGGTGGATCTCGTCGATGAACAGCACGTCGCCCTCGACGAGATTGCTCAGCATCGCCGCCAGATCGCCCGCACGCTCGAGTGCGGGGCCCGACGTCAGCCGCAGCGAGGTCCCGAGTTCGGCGGCGATGATCATCGCCATCGACGTCTTGCCCAGTCCGGGCGGCCCGGACAGCAGGATGTGATCGGGCGCGCTGCCGCGCTGCGTCGCACCTCGCAGCACGAGCTGGAGCTGTTCGCGCACGCGCGGCTGGCCGACGAAGTCGTCGAGACTGCGGGGGCGCAGGCTCGTTTCGATGTCGCCGTCGCTCGCCAGGTACTCGGCGCTGACGGTGTCGGTCACCTCGCCGCCGGACAGGTCGCGGCCGTCGGCAGCCGCGCGATCGTCGGCGCTCATCGCTTGCCCAGCAGCGAGAGCGCAGCGCGCAGCGCGGCCGACGTTCCGATCGCGGGATCGTCGGCGACGACGCTGTCGGTCGCCGACTCGGCCGCCTTCGCGGCGAACCCGAGTCCGGTGAGGGCCTCGACGACCTGCTCGCGCACGGGCGACCCGGCGGCAGCCGTACCCGGTGTCGCCGACGTGCCCGCCCGCAGTTCGACCTTGTCGCGCAGTTCGACGACGAGCCGCTCGGCACCGCGCTTGCCGATACCCGGCACGCGCGTGAGGGCCGCCGTGTTGCCGTCGGCGAGCGCCGCGCGCAGCGCGTCGGGTTCGAGGACGGCGAGGACCGCCATCGCGAGCCGCGGCCCGACTCCCGTGACCGTCTGGAGGAGTGTGAACAGCTCGCGCGAGTCGCCGTCGGGGAAGCCGTACAGCGTCATCGAGTCCTCGCGGACGATCATCGACGTCACGAGCACCGACTCGCTGCCGCGCGTCAGGGTCGCGAGGGTCGCGGGGGTGGCGTTGACGCGATAGCCGACGCCGGCGGCCTCGATCACCGCGTGATCGAGGCCGATGTCCAGTACCTCGCCGCGTACCGACGCGATCATCGAGAACTCGCTTTCCGTACCGTGCCGGTGCGCGCCCGCTCTGCGGCCAGCCGCGCCTCGTAGCGTCGTTTCTGTTCCTGCGCAGCGGCTTCCGCGCGCGCCATGCGTTCGATCATCGGGGCTCGCCAGCAGTGACAGACCGCGAGGGCCAGTGCGTCGGCGGCGTCGGCGGGCTTCGGGGCGGTCTCGAGCCGCAGGATGCGGGTGATCATCGTCGTCACCTGCGCCTTGTCGGCCGAGCCGTTGCCCGTCACCGCGGCCTTCACCTCGCTGGGCGTGTGGAAGTGCACCGCGATGCCGCGCCGCGCCGCGGCGAGCGCCACGACACCGCCCGCCTGTGCCGTCCCCATCGCCGTCCGGACGTTGTGCTGCGCGAACACGCGCTCGATCGCCACGACGTCCGGCCGAAGCCGGTCGAGCCACTCCTCGACGCCGTCGGCGACTCGGAGCAGGCGAGCGGCGAGGTCGAGATCGGGGGGCGTACGCACGACGCCGACGTCGACGTGGTCCACCTCACGGCCACGGCCGCCGTCGACGACGCCGAGACCGCACCGAGTCAGACCGGGATCGACCCCCAGCACTCGCACCACCGGTACTCGCACCACCGACACCCCTCCACGCTGCGAACAGTTGTTCGACAGCCTAACGCGCGCCGCCCGCGAACGCGGCGGCGACACGCACGGCCCGGGAGCGAGTCAGTCGGCGTCGAGTTCGGCGAGAACCTCGTCGGAGACGTCGATGTTGGTATAGACGTTCTGCACGTCGTCGGAGTCCTCGAGCGCGTCGACGAGCTTGAAGACCTTGCGGGCGCCGTCGGCGTCGACGGGTACCTCGACCGAGGCGCGGAAGTCCGCATCGGCGGAGTCGTAGTCCATCCCGGCGTCCTGCAGCGCGGTGCGGACGGCGACGAGATCGGTCGGCTCCGAGACGATCTCGAACGACTCGCCGAGGTCGGTGACCTCCTCGGCACCCGCGTCGAGCACGGCCATGAGCACGTCGTCCTCGGTGCGCCCGCTTTTCTCGAGCGTCACGACACCCTTGCGCGTGAACAGGTACGCGACCGAACCCGGGTCGGCCATGTTGCCGCCGTTGCGCGTCATCGCGGTACGGACCTCGCCCGCGGCGCGGTTGCGATTGTCGGTGAGGCACTCGATGAGGACGGCGACACCGTTCGGGCCGTAGCCCTCGTACATGATCGTCTGGTAGTCGGCGCCGCCGGCTTCCTCGCCCGCGCCGCGCTTACGGGCGCGCTCGATGTTGTCGTTGGGGACCGACGACTTCTTGGCCTTCTGGATCGCGTCGTACAGCGTGGGGTTGCCCGCCGGATCGCCACCGCCGGTCCGGGCCGCCACCTCGATGTTCTTGACCAGCTTCGCGAAGGCCTTGCCGCGCTTGGCGTCGATGGCGGCCTTCTTGTGCTTGGTGGTGGCCCATTTGGAGTGGCCGCTCATGCGTGTGGTGCCCCTTTCGCGTGCGGTGAACAGACGGCTGCAGCGAACCCGCGCTGTCTTCCTCGCGTTCGCAGGCTGTTCGGCTGTGCCGATCGTACCCGCAGCACGCGACGGGACGGATCCGGACCGCGCCGTCGCGCCGTTCGTATTGTTCGCATACAATGCGAACTATGCTGTTCCGTATCGATCACTCCTCGGCGATCCCGCTCGCCGAGCAGATCGCGGGTGCCATCCGCGGCGCCCTCGCACGGGGCGAACTCACGCCCGGCGATCGCCTGCCGACGGCACGCACCCTCGCGAACTCGGTCGACGTCGGGCTGCACACCGTGCTGCGGGCGTACGCGGTACTCCGCGACGAGGGACTGATCGAGGTCCGGCGCGGCCGCGGCGCGACGGTCACCGCCGCGGCGGACTCGGCGCACGTCGAGGTCCGCGAAGCCGCGCGCCGTTTCGTCGAGAGCGCCCGCCGCGTCGGCATGACGACCGACCTGATGACCCGACTCGTGGAGGAGACCGCACGCTCGTGACCCGCTCACCATCACACCCCGACCGCATCCGGACCGCGACGATCGCGGCCGTGTCCACCGCCGTCCCCGTCGTCGCGATGGTGCTGGTGTGGCTCGTCCTGCGCGACGACCTCCCCGGCACTCTCGCGACGCACTGGTCCGGCACCACCGCCGACGGATTCACCGACGCCACCGCCTTCTTCGCCGCGACGCTCGCCGTGTGCGGACTCGCGGCGATCGGCGCGATCGTGGCCGCCGCCCGCACGACCGCCGACGCCGGGCTCTGGATACCCGCCGCCGCACTGGTCGCGTGGATCGTCGCGGCGACGTACATCGCCTCCGCCGTGGTCACGACCGCCGCGGAGGCACCCGCCGACGCCGTCCTCGGCTGGTGGATCGTCCTGCCGCTCGCGGGCCTCGTGTGGGGCGCACTCGCGTTCGCGTCGCTCCCCCGATCCAGGACGGCGCGCCCGAGCGGGCTCGTCCCCCGGCTCGACCCGCCACTCCACGCCGGCGAGCACGCCGTCTGGATCGAACACGCCCGCTCCCGCGTCGCACTGGGTGCCGCGCTCGTCGTGACGGCGAGCGCCGTCGTCGCCGCGTTGTTCGGGCAGTGGTGGCTCGCCGCGCTGTTCGTCGTGGTCGCCGTCCTCGGCGGCGCACTCGCGTCGGTGACGGTGCGCGTCGACCGCGACGGCCTCACGGTCTCGTCGTGGGGCGTTCCGTGGCGGCGCATCCCGGCCCGCGACATCTCGCGCGCCGAGGTCGTCGACATCGTTCCCGCCCAGTGGGGCGGGTGGGGCTACCGCACAACGCCGCACGGCACGGTGGTCGTGCTGCGCTCGGGGCCGGCGATCATGGCGCGGCGCACCGGCAAACGTCCGTTCGGTGTCACGATCGACGACGCGGACGACGGCGCGGCACTGCTCAACGCGTACGTGCGGCTCGCGTCCTGACGCACCTCTGCCGCCGGGCCGAGCGCGTCAGCTCTCGCGGACGATGTCCACGAACAGCTCGTGGACGCGCCGATCGCCCGTGACCTCGGGGTGGAAGGACGTGGCGACGACCGCGCCCTGACGCACCGCGACGATCCGGCCCGCGGCGTCGGCGTCGGTGTCGTCGCCGTGGGGAACCCTGGCGAGGACCTCGACGTCGTCGCCGACGCGCTCGACCCACGGCGCTCGGATGAAGACCGCCCGCACCGGCTCGCCGGCGATGCCTGCGAAGTCGAGGTCGGTCTCGAACGAGTCGACCTGGCGGCCGAACGCGTTGCGCCGCACCGTCATGTCGATGCCGCCGAGATGCCGGGCGTCCGGCCGGGTGTCGAGGATCTCGCTCGCGAGCAGGATCATCCCCGCGCACGAGCCGTACGCGGGCATCCCCGCCGCGAGCCGTTCGCGCAGCGGTTCGAGCAGGTCGAAGATCTCGAGCAGGCGGCTCATCGTCGTGGATTCGCCGCCGGGAAGCACGAGGCCGTCGACCTTGCCCAGTTCCTCCGGCCTGCGCACGGCGGTGGCGTCGGCACCGGACTCGGTCAGTGCGGCGAGGTGTTCCCGGACGTCGCCCTGCAGTGCGAGGACGCCGATCAGCGGTCGGGTCACGGCTTCTCGAGGTTCATGTGAGTGTCGGATTCCTGTCGCTCGTCCGCCCCGGACGGGGGTGGTGCGTCACGCGCGATCCGCGTGAGTCCTTCCTGCACGACGGCCGCGACGAGGCGGCCGTCCCTGTCGAAGATACGCCCCTGCGTCAGGGCCCTGCCGAGACCGGCCGAGGGCGACGTCTGGTCGTAGAGCAGCCAGTCGTCGGCCCGGAACGGCCGCAGGAACCACATCGCGTGATCGAGCGACGCGAGCTGCAGCCGATCGTCCTGATGCGGGACGCGCGACGAGTCGAGCAGCGTCATGTCGCTCATGTAGGCGAGCGCGCACACGTGCAGAGCGGGATCGTCCGGGAGCCGGTCGCGATAGCGAATCCAGACGCGTTGCTGCGCCGCGAGGTTCGGCAGCGTCTCGGTGCGCTCGCGCGGCACGACGCGGATGTCCCATTCCTTCCACTCCTGGAACATCGGCGCGTCGGCGAGTTCGGCGACCGTCGCGAGATCGACGAGTTCGTCGGGATCGGGGACCACCGGCTGCCGATCCTGATGCTCGATGCCGTCGTCGCCGCGATGGAACGACACCGACATCGAGAAGATGGTCTCGCCGTTCTGGACCCCGTCGACCGACCGCGTGACGAACGAACGTCCGTCGCGCAGCCGATCGACGAGATACACCGTGGGGATGGAGGGGTCCCCGGGACGCAGGAAGTAGCCGTGCAGCGAGTGCGGGACGAACTCGTCGTCGACGGTGCGGACAGCGGACACGAGCGCCTGCCCGGCGACCTGTCCGCCGAAGGTCCGCTGCAACACGCTCGGCGACGTCGCGCCGCGGAAGATGTCTCGTTCGAGGCGTTCCAGGCGCAGCACCTGTTCGATCGCGACCACTCGCTCCTCCTGTTCGCCCGGTTCAGGCGTTCGAGCCTATCGCGCGGGTACGCCGGATCCGTTCGGGCGTCCGTCGCGCGGCACAATCGAGTCGTGGTGCTCTATCGTCCGACGACGCGCAGTGCGCTCGCACGTGAGGTGGCCGGCCGGGCGCGCCTCGCCCGCCCCCGTGCGGTCGTCGCGGTGTCCGCGCCCGACGCCGCGCGCCCGGGCGAGCTCGCCGCCGAGATCGCGGACGCCGAGATCGCGGAAGGCGGGTCGGCGGACGTCGTCGATCTCCACGACTACGTCCGGCCCGCATCGCTGCGGCTCGAGTACGGGCACCGAGACGAGTTGTCCTATCGCACTGCATGGTTCGACTACGCGGGGCTCGATCGCGAGGTCGTCCGGGCGCTGCACGACCGCGGCGAGTGGTTGCCGCGGCTGTGGGACGAGCGCACGGATCGCTCCGCACGGGAGCACACCGTCGCCGCTCGCGGGCGGCACACCCTCGTGGTGTTCGGCCCGATGCTCCTGGGACAGGGACTCGGCTTCGACGTCACGGTGCGGCTCGCGATGACCGAACGCACGCTGCGCCGGCTCACCGACGACGAGTGGACCGTCGCGCCGCTGCTCGCGGCCGACAAGGACGCTCCGCCCGCCGACGTCGAGGTCCGCTGGGACCATCCCGACCGGCCCGCGGTGCGCACCGGCACGGCGGTGCCCTGAACCCGCACGTCCGCCGCGCTCACTCGTGCAGGTGGCGCGTGAGCCCTTCCTGCGTCACCGCGGCGACGAGTGTGCCCGACCGGTCGAAGATGCGTCCCTGGGTGAGCGAGCGTCCTTCCGCGGACGACGGCGCCAGCTGATCGTACAGCAGCCAGTCGTCGGCGCGGAACGGCCGCAGGAACCACATCGCGTGATCGAGGGACGCGAGCTGGAGCAGCTGGCCCGGGGGATGCGCGGCGCGCGCGGTGTTGAGCAGCGAGATGTCGCTGAGGTACGCGAGCGTGCAGACGTGGAACATCGGATCGTCCGGCAGCTCTTCGAGGGAACGGAACCACAGCTGCTGCCGTCCCGCGGAACCGCCCAGCGGCTCGACGCGATCGCGCGGTACGAACCGCAGATCCCACTGCGGCCATTCCCGGGCGATCCACAGCTGCTCGGGATCGCCGCCGTCGGTCACGTGCGGGAGCGACAGCGGATCGGGTACGTCCGGGATCGTGTCCTGGTGCTCGATCCCCTCGTCGCCGTGGTGGAAGGAGGCCGCCATCGTGAAGATGGCTCGGCCGTCCTGCACGGCGCGCACGCGGCGTGTGACGAACGAGTGGCCGTCGCGGATCCGGTCGACGAGATACACCGTCGGGATCGACGGATCACCCGGCCGCAGGAAGTAACCGTGCAGCGAATGGACGACGAACTCGGGTTCGGTCGTGCGGCCCGCCGCGGCGAGCGACTGGCTCGCGACCTGACCGCCAAAGGTGCGGACGAGCGTCGTCTCGATCGCGTTGCCGCGGAAGATGTCACGTTCGAGCCGCTCGAGTTCGAGGATCGAGGTGATCGTGCCCGACACGGGACTCCTTCCGATCGAGGGCGCAGCGGGATTCGTCCGTGCTGCGCTCCGATCGTAATGCGGCGGCCTCAGGCGACGCCGAGGGCCCGGAGGATCGCCGCCGAAGCTGCGGCACCCACCACGACCAGCACGAATGGTGCCCTGCGCCACACCAGAACGGCGGCGACGAGAACCCCGGCGACGCGGGCCCAGCCGGCGAAGGACGAGCCGTCGTACACGGTCTGCGTCACGCCGAGCGCGACGAGCAGCGCCGTGGCGGCGAGCGCGAGCCCCCGGACGACGCGCGGCGGGACGTGCACGCGCGACCGCACGAGCGGCCCGGCGGCGCGGAACGCGAAAGTCCCGGCGGCGAGCGCCGCGATCACCCACCAGCTCATCGCGCACCCACCGCTCCGGAGGGCGCGCCGTCGGGATCGAACCCGCCGCGCCCGGCGACGAGGAGCCCGGCGAGTCCCGCGAGCACGCCCATCCCCGCCGGCAGCAGCGGCGTCGCGACGACGGCGACCGCCGCCCCGGCGAGGGCGACGCGGCGGTCGATTCGGGCGCGCCACGCTCCGGCGGTGAGAGCGAGCAGTGCGGCCGGGAACGCCGCGTCGATCCCCCACGCGGCGGGGTCGCCGAGGAGATTGCCGCCGACGGCACCGATCGCGGTTCCCGCGTTCCACGCGAGGAACAGGGCCGCACCCGCGACGAGGAAGAGCCGGCGTGCCGCGGCGCGATCGCCGTGGCGGCGCAGCTGGTCGATCGTGAAGGCCGTCGCCTCGTCCGTCATGAGGTGCGCCGAGAGCACGCGGCTCCATCGGGAGCCTCCGGCGCCGAGCACATCGGCCAGCACGAGCCCGTACGGCAGGTGCCGCGCGTTGACGACGAGTCCGGCGAGGACGATCGCCGCCGGGGCCGCCCCCGCCGCGACGGCCGCGACGACGAGGAACTGCGCCCCACCCGCGTACACGATCACCGAGAGAGCGATCGTCTGCGGCAAGGACACTCCGGCCGCGACGGAGACGGCACCGAACGATGCGCCGACCAGTGCCATCGCGAGAGCGAGCGGGACGAGACGACCCGCGAGCGAAGCGCTCGCGGGTCGGTCGTGCGGGTCGTGCGGGTGCGGAGTCTCCCCCGATGTCACCAGCCGCGCTCGGCGAGCCGGTGCGGCTGCGGGATGTCGTCGACGTTGATGCCGACCATCGCCTCGCCGAGCCCGCGCGAGACCTTGGCGAGCACGTCGGGATCGTCGTGGAAGGTCGTGGCCTTGACGATCGCGGCAGCACGCTGCGCCGGGTTGCCCGACTTGAAGATGCCCGAGCCCACGAACACGCCCTCGGCGCCGAGCTGCATCATCATCGCGGCGTCCGCGGGAGTCGCGATGCCACCGGCGGTGAACAGCGTGACGGGGAGCTTGCCGGCCTTCGCGACCTCGACGACGAGGTCGTACGGCGCCTGCAGTTCCTTGGCGGCGACGTAGAGCTCGTCCTCGGGAAGCGAGGTGAGGCGGCGGATCTGCTGCCGGATCTGCCGCATGTGGGTCGTGGCGTTGGAGACGTCGCCCGTCCCCGCCTCGCCCTTCGAGCGGATCATCGCCGCACCCTCGGTGATGCGGCGGAGCGCCTCGCCGAGGTTCGTCGCACCACAGACGAACGGCACGGTGAACGCGAACTTGTCGATGTGGTTCTCGTAGTCGGCGGGTGTCAGGACCTCGGACTCGTCGATGTAGTCGACGCCGAGGCTCTGCAGGACCTGTGCCTCCACGAAGTGGCCGATCCGCGCCTTCGCCATGACCGGGATGGAGACGGCGGAGATGATGCCGTCGATCATGTCGGGGTCGCTCATCCGGGAGACGCCGCCCTGCGCACGGATGTCGGCGGGAACCCGCTCGAGCGCCATGACGGCGACGGCGCCCGCGTCCTCGGCGATCTTCGCCTGCTCGGGGGTGACGACGTCCATGATGACCCCGCCCTTGAGCATCTCGGCCATTCCGCGCTTGACGCGCGCGGTGCCGGTGGTGGATGTGGTGTCGGGGGTGCTCACAGCGAATTCTCCTGAAGATGCATCGGAAACGGATGGTCGCGCAGCGGCGCGACGCGGCGCGCGGCGGCGCACTCGCCACCGATTCTAGGGCGTCGCCGCGGCGCTGTCGGTAGCCAGTGCGGGGATGCTGGCCCGCACGGCCGGAGGGTCGGTCGTCAGGCGATCTGCCGGACGTGGACGTCGCCCACACCCGCGGCGATCTCGCCCGCCTCGCGCAGCGAGTCCGCGAGGTCTCGCGGGTAGACGGTCTCCCCGGCCGCGTCGAGTGCGCGGATGCCGTCCGCGTCACACCAGCGGGCATCGGTGATCGTGCGCTTCTCGACCTCGGTGAAGCCGTCCGAGACGGGCGCGAACTCCGGCACGGGCAGCACGAAGAAGAACTCCTCCGACCGGATCAGTTCGCCGTTCCACGAGAACACCGCGACGCGGCGCCACATCGGTCCCCGCAGCGCGGCGGGGTCCGCGCGCAGTCCGGTCTCCTCGGCGAGTTCGCGGACAGCGGCCTCGCGCAGCGTCTCGCTCTTCTCGACGGCGCCGCCCACCGTGAACCAGAAGTGCACGCCCTCGACCGCCGGATCACGTCCCCGGAGCAGCAGCACCCGGCCGCGGTCGTCGAGGACGACGACGCGCGCCGAGGTTCGCGTCGCGTCGAGTTCGAAACCCTCGACGCGGCCCGCGGCGGACGTGCGTTCGGAGATCTCGAAGTACACGGGAAGCGGCGCGGTTCCGCCGAGGTGCAGCCAGCGCACGAGCCGGCGCGTCCGCAGCGCGAGTGTGTCGCGGACGGCGTCGTTGTGGAAGCGCCGTGCGATGAGCACCCGTGCCTCGGCGTCCGCGAGTTCGGCGACGAGTTGCGGGCGCAGCGTCTCGGTGTCCAGGTCCGCGAGGACGGCCGACAGGGCGTTCTCCGCGCGCTCGCGATCACCGCGGTCCGCTCGCTCGGCGGCGTCCGCCGCGGCGACGATCGGCCGGCGCCGACCGGCCGGCAGGGTCGCGGCGAGGGCACGCACGACGGCGGATCGCCGCGCGAGCGAGGCGTCGAGCGCCTGCCACGACAGGTCCGAGCGCACGTGGAGACGGTCGAGCCGGTTCGCCGTCCCGTACGCCCACAGCCCGACGATCAGGACGACGAGCGCCACGAGCCCGACGACGAACACGGTCAGGGCCGACAACGTCACGAGCGCACCTCACGAATTCTGACCTTCTGGCCGCCGACGACGACGGTGTCGTACACCCGCAGGATCTGTTCGGCGACGACCGGCCAGTCGTACGCCGTGACGAGCCTGCGCCCGGCGGCCACGAGGCTCGCCCGCTCGTCGTCGTCGTCGAGTGCGCGGGCGAGCGCCGTCGCGAGCGCGGCGGAGTCGCCGACCGGGACGAGCATGCCGCCCTCGCCGTCGCGCAGCACACGCCGGAACGCGTCGAGTTCGCTCGCGACGACGCACGTTCCGGCCGCCATCGCCTCGACGAGCACGATCCCGAAGCTCTCGCCGCCGAGGTGCGGCGCGCAGTACACGTCCGCGCTGCGCAGCGCCGACGCCTTCTCCGCGTCGGTGACCTGGCCGAGCAGACGCAGGTGCGGCCACAGCGCGCGGCCCGCTTCGCGGCGCAGCTTCTCGTCGTCGCCGCGCCCGATCACGAGGACCTCGAGGTCGGGGTGCCGTTCGAGCAGCCCGGGCATCGCCTCGAGCAGGACGGCCATGCCCTTGCGCGGCTCGTCGTAGCGGCCGAGGAACGCGACCGTTCCGCCCCGGCGCGGGTATCCCGGGAGCAGTGGCGCGTCCGCGAACGCCGGCACGTCCACGCCGTTCGGGATCTCGACGGCGTCGGACCCGAGCGCTTCGACCTGCCAGCGCCGCGCGAGTTCCGAGACGGCGATCCGGCCGCTGATCTTCTCGAGGTACGGCTGGAGCACGCCCTGGAACGTGCTCAGCACGAGCGACTTCGTCGTGGACGTGTGGAAGGTCGCGACGATGGGGCCGTCCGCGAGCCGCAACGCGAGCATCGACAGGCTCGGGGCGTTCGGCTCGTGGATGTGCAGGACGTCGAACTCGCCACGCGAGATCCATTTGCGCACACGGGCACTCGCGACGGGCGTGAAACTGAGTCGCGCGACCGAGCCGTTGTACGGGATGGGAACGGCGCGGCCTGCGGAGACCACGAACTCGGGCAGCACGGCGTCCTCGGCGGCCGGGGCGAGCACGGAGACGTGGTGTCCGCGTTCGATGAGCACCCGCGCGAGATCGACGACGTGCGCCTGGACTCCGCCCGGTACGTCGAGCGAGTACGGGCACACCATTCCGATCCTCACGTGTCCTCCGCCCGCGTCTCGCCCATGCGCTCGAGCCGCCCCTGCGAGAGGTCCGAGAGCCACAGCGGCGGCAGCATGTGCCAGTCGGCGGGGTGCGCCGCGATGTTGCGTTCGAAGACGTCGGCGAGTGCCTGCGTCGCTGCAGCGGTGCCGGCGGCGACGTCGACCGGCGGGTCGACGGAGAAGCCCCATCCGCCGGGAGTGAACCAGCAGTGGACGGGCAGCAGCGCGGCACCGGTCTCCTCGGCGAGCTTCGCGGGACCGGCCGGCATCCGCGTCGGTTCGCCGAAGAAGGTCACCGGTACACCACGACGCGCGAGGTCGCGTTCGCCGAGCAGGCACACGATGCGGCCCGCGCGGAGGCGCTCGGCGAGCTGCGGGAACGGCGGCTTCTCACCGCCGCTGAGCGGGAAGATCTCGAAGCCCAGGCTCTCGCGGTACTCGACGAACCGCCGGTAGAGCGACTCGGGACGCAGCCGTTCGGCGACCGTCGTGAAGCCGTCGTACCGCTGCGCGCACCACACTCCGGCCATGTCCCAGTTGCCGCTGTGGGGCAGCGCGAGGATCGCGCCGCGCCCGGCGGCCATCGCCGCGTCGACGTGCTCCTTGCCCGCGATCGAGTCCTCGATCGCATCGGCCACGGCCGGCAGGTCCATCGACGGCAGCCGGAACGCCTCGCGCCAGTACCGCGCGTACGAACGCACCGCGTCACGGAGCAGCTCGTCCGGCACGGCCTCGGGGGACGTGCCCACGACCCGCGCCAGGTTGCGACGAAGCTGGTCGGGACCACCACCGCGCGACGCGAGGTCGGCACCGCGATCGAACAGTGTCGTCGCCACCGATTCCGGAAGCGCCCGCACCAGCCGCCAACCGGCGGCGTACCCGAGGTCCGACAGTGTCTCGGCGGCCGTCATGCACGCTCACCCGGCCCGTCGGCCTCGTCGTCGGCCGTCGTCGGCGCGATCGGCAGCCGGTCACGGGCACCCGGCGAGTTGCGGACGGCGAGCACACGCTGCAGCACCGTCACGATGCTGCCCGCGGCGAGCAGCCACATCGCGACGTGGATCGCCCAGTCGACACCGAGCCCGGTGAACCCGGCGCCGACGAGCACGATGATCAGCCGGTCGGGACGCTCGATCCAGCCGCCGTCGGCGGTGAGGCCGCTGGCCTCGGCGCGCGCCTTGGCGTAGGAGATGACCTGCGAGGTCACGAGACAGATCAGCGTCGCGATCAGCAGCGGCCTGCTCTGCTCGTCGTACACGGCCCACCACGCGAGGCCCGCGAAGATCGCGCCGTCGGCGATCCGGTCGCACGTCGCGTCGAGGACGGCGCCGTATCTCGTGCCGCCGCCGCGGGCCCGCGCCATCGCGCCGTCGAGCATGTCGAACATCACGAACGCCCAGATCCACAGCGTGCCCCAGAAGAGCTGGCCCTGCGGGAAGAACACGAGCGCACCGCCCACGGACGCGACGGTGCCGACGATCGTCACGGCGTCGGGCGTCAGGCCGGTCCGGATGAGCGCCCGGCCGATCGGCGCCGTCACCTTCGACACGGTCGCGCGGCCGAAGAAACTCAGCACGAGCCGCCCCCATTCGTTGATCGCACCGAGTTCGTAGATTCCACCGAGGCATCGTGCCACGAATGCGCGCCGAGCGGCCCCGCGGCGGGGTGCCGCTCGCGCGTCGTGGCCGGCAGGAGCCGGTCAGGCATCGTCGCCGGCCGGCTCCGGCGCGAGTGTCTCCCATGCCGCGGCGAGCAGCGCCCTCGTCTCCCGCAGCAACTGCGGCATCACCTTCGTCTCGCCGAGCACGGTGATGAAGTTCGCGTCGCCGCGCCACCGCGGCACGACGTGCTGATGGAGGTGCTCGGAGAGCGAACCACCCGCCGCCGCACCGAGATTGAGGCCGACGTTGAATCCGTCGGGATTCGACACCGACTTGATCACCCGCAGCGCGCACTGCGTGAACGCCATGAGCTCCGCCGACTCCGAGGCCGTGAGCGCCTCGAGCGCCGCCACCTTCCGGTACGGCACGACCATCAGGTGCCCGGGGTTGTACGGATACAGGTTGAGCACGGCGTACACGCTCTCGCCACGGCGTACGACGAGCCCGTCCTCGTCCGCCATCTTGGGGATGTCGAGGAACGGCTCACCCGTACCGCCCGCCGGCCGTGGCGCCTCGGTGATGTAGGACATCCGGTGCGGCGACCAGATCCGTTGCAGCCGATCCGGTTCGCCGGCGCCGACGTCGATCAGCTCGGCGGTGCCGGGCAGCTCGCGTTCGTCGCGCGAGGCTCCCCCGGCCGCCGAGGTCACTGCGTCTCCTCCGGCCGCACGAGCGCCGCGGTGGGCGAGACGTTCTCACGCCGCGCGATCCAGCCGGTGATCACCGCGACCGCCTCGTCCACGGGTACACCGTTGACCTGCGTTCCGTCGCGGAACCGGAAGCTCACCGCACCGGCCTCGACGTCGCGCTCGCCCGCGAGCAGCATGAACGGGACCTTCTGCGTCGTGTGGGTGCGAATCTTCTTCTGCATCCGGTCGTCGCTCGTGTCGACCTCGGCACGGACGCCGGCCGCCTTCAGCGTCGCGGCGACACCGAGGAGGTGCTCCTCGAAGTTCTCCGCCACCGGGATGCCGACGACCTGCACGGGCGCGAGCCACGCCGGGAACGCACCCGCGTAGTGCTCGGTGAGGACGCCGAAGAACCGCTCGATCGACCCGAACAGCGCACGGTGGATCATCACGGGACGCTTCTTCGTCCCGTCCGACGCCGTGTACTCGAGCTCGAACCGCTCCGGCAGGTTGAAGTCGAGCTGGATCGTCGACATCTGCCAGGTCCGGCCGAGCGCGTCCTTGACCTGCACCGAGATCTTGGGGCCGTAGAACGCGGCCCCACCCGGATCGGGAACGAGCTCGAGGCCCGAGTCGGCCGCGACCTCCGCGAGCGTCGCGGTCGCCTCGTCCCAGGTCTCGTCGTCGCCGACGTACTTGTCGGGATTCTTCGTCGACAGCTCCAGGTAGAAGTCGTCGAGCCCGAAGTCCTTCAGCAGATCGAGCACGAACCGCAGCAGGCTCGACAGCTCGCTGCGCATGTCCTCGCGCGTCGTGTAGATGTGCGCGTCGTCCTGCGTCATGCCGCGCACGCGCGTCAGTCCGTGCACGACACCCGACTTCTCGTAGCGGTAGACGCTGCCGAACTCGAAGAGCCGCAACGGAAGCTCGCGGTACGAGCGGCCACGCGCACGGAAGATGAGGTTGTGCATCGGGCAGTTCATCGGCTTGAGGAAGTAGTCCTGGCCGGGCTTGCGGACGGTGCCGTCCTCGGCGAGTTCCTCGTCGACGTGCATCGCGGGGAACATTCCCTCGCGGTACCAGTCGAGGTGGCCCGACACCTCGAAGAGGTGACCCTTCGTGATGTGCGGGGTGTTGACGAACTCGTAGCCGGCCTCGGTGTGCCGCCGGCGCGAGTAGTTCTCCATCTCGGTGCGGATGATGCCGCCCTTGGGATGGAACACCGGCAGCCCCGACCCGAGCTCGTCGGGGAAGCTGAACAGATCGAGTTCGGCACCGAGCCGCCGGTGATCGCGCTTCTCCGCCTCGGCGAGCAGCTCGAGGTACTGCTCCTGCGCTTCCTTCGACTCCCACGCCGTCCCGTAGATGCGCTGCAGGCCGGCGTTGTTCTGATCGCCGCGCCAGTACGCGGCGGAGCTGCGGGTCAGCTTGAACGCGGGGACGAACTTCGTCGTCGGGATGTGCGGGCCGCGGCACAGGTCGCCCCACACGCGCTCGCCGGTACGGGGGTCGAGGTTGTCGTAGATCGTCAGCTCGGAGCCGCCGACCTCCATGATCTCGGGGTCGTCGATGCCGGACTTGTCGTCGATCAGCTCGAGCTTGAACGGCTCGTTCGCGAGTTCGGTGCGGGCGTCCTCGACCGAGTCGACGACGCGGCGCGAGAAGCGCTGCGCGCCTTTGACGATCTGCTTCATCCGCTTCTCGAGCTTCGCCAGATCCTCGGGCGTGAACGGCCGCTCGACCTGGAAGTCGTAGTAGAAGCCGTTGGTGATCGGCGGGCCGATGCCGAGCTTCGCGTCCGGGAACTCCTGCTGCACCGCCTGCGCGAGGATGTGGGCGGCCGAATGCCGGATGACGCTGCGCCCGTCGTCGGTGCTCGCGGCGACCGGTTCCACCTCGACGTCGGCGTCGGGCGTCCACGCGAGGTCACGCAGCCGGCCCTCGCCGTCGCGCACGACCACGATCGTGTCGGGACCCTTGGTGGGGTATCCGGCTTCCCGGACCGCGGCGCCCGCCGTGGTCCCCGCCGCGACCCGGACGAGGGCGGCTGAGGTGTCGGGTACGGGCGTGGTCACTGCTGTCTCCTCGGATGGCGGTGGGACGGCTGCTCGTCGGCAGCCACCGTGCGTGACCATGCTAGTCCGGCGCCCGACTCCCCCGACGACGTCGTCCCGCCCGCGACGCGTGGAGCGGCCTCAGATCGAGCGGATTCCCTGGAGGATCCGTTCGAGCAGTTCCCGGCCCGGCCCCTCGGTCCCCACCGTCGCGTGCACCACGAGGTCTCCCGACGACGCGAGGTCGCCGACGAGCACGCGTGCGACGCCGATCGGCATCCGGGCCAGCGCCGCGATCTCCGCGACGGAGCGCGGTGACGTGCACAGCTCGAGCACCACGCGGTGATCGCCCTGCGCGCTCGCGTCGGCGGTCGCGGACACGAGCGTCTCGAATTCGAGCTCGACCCGCGGCCGGGTCCTGCCGCCGCTGCGGACGAAGGGACGCACGAGCGAGAACTCCTCGGTCGCCGAATCGGCGGCGGGCCGCTCGGGCCGACGCTGCTGCGCCGGCTGCGGCACGCCTTCGCTCGGGCGTTGGTCGGTCGTCGTCTCCTGCGCGAGCGGCTCCGACGCGGCGGTCGCCACGGGCTCGGCCGCCGCCTGCGTGCGCGCGCGGTCACGGCGCTTGCGCCTGCCCGCCGAGCCGAAGCGTGCACCGGTGGCACCGACAACCGGCCATTCGTCATCGTCGTTCATCCCGCTCCCCTCGTGCGGAAATGTTCCCACCAGTTTGTTTCCTGTGGGTGAACGGTCAGAACGGGCTCTGCAGCCAGGGCTGGTGCAGGCCGACCCAGCCACCGACGAGGCCGAAGGTGCCGAGCACCCACAGCGTCGCGACGACGACCGCAGCCGTCCCCAGTGCCCCCAGGCCACGGACGAACCACGACTGGCGGCCGAACCACGCCATGAAGGTGTCGTACTTACCGCGCACGACGTGGAGGATGCGGTGCGCCCAGTCGAACTCGGACGCGAGGATGCCGAGGCCCGCGAACACGATCAGCCAGCCGGGCCCCGGATACGGGATGGCGATGATGCCCACGACGAGCACGATCGTGCCGACGACACCCACGATCGCGCGGTAGGTGAGGTCGAGAGTGCGGTTGCTCGCGATCGCCGCGCGCCTGCGCCCGATCCCGTCGCCGATCCGCCGGAACACGGAGCGTTCGCCGCCGTCCACCGCGGCCCCGCGCTCGGCGGTGTCGTCGCCGGGAGCCGGGACGTGGTCGGTGCGCGGTCCGTTCTCCACATGCCCGAGAGTACCGAGCGTCGCGCACCCGTCACCAAGCGAGACGCTCGTCACAGAACCTGGTCGGAGACCCGTGAAGACGCGTTTCGGTGTCCGGTTCGACGCGCGAATCCCCGCCGAGTCGGACATGATGACGCCACTCGCCCGGACGGCAACGGAGCCGCTCTGCCGGTGCGAGCCCCCACCCTTTTTCTGTGCGACGACGTGCGGTGCTCCCGCACGTCGTCGTCGACGACGTCCGAGGAGAAGCTATGCCCGCAGCCGATGTCGCGTGGATGCTCGCGGCTCTTGCGCTCGTGATCGTCATGTTCCCCGGTCTGGCACTGTTCTACGGCGGCATGGTCGGCACGAAGAACACGCTGAACATGATGATGATGGTGATGGGCGCTCTCGCCGTCACCTCCGTGATCTACGTCCTCTACGGCCACGGATTCGTCGTCGGCGACTCGATCGGCGGCCTCGGAATCCTCGGTGATCCGATGGACCACCTCGGCTTCGCCGGTATCTACGAGGATCCCGGCGACGGCGGACTCGCGGATCCGTTCTGGTTCGCCTTCTACATCCTGTTCGCGGGCATCACGATCGCGATCGTCGCGTCGGGTGCCGTCGGCCGCATGAAGTTCGGCGCGTGGCTCGTCTTCGCCGCCCTCTACGTCACGTTCGTGTACCTGCCGCTCGGGCACTGGGTCTTCGCCGCGGACGACGAGGATCTCGGCACGGTCGGCGGCTGGATGCGCAACGACCTCGGCCTGCACGACTACGCGGGCGGCACCGCCGTCCACATGGCGTCCGGCCTCGGCGCGCTGGCGCTCGCGCTCGTGCTCGGCCCGCGCCGCGAGAGCGCGACGCGCCCGCACAACGTCCCGCTGATCCTGCTGGGCTCGGGCCTGTTGTGGATGGGCTGGTTCGGATTCAACGGCGGCACGGCCGGTGGCGCGAACTTCCTGGCGCAGTACGTGTATCTGACGACGCTGCTCGCCGCGTGCGCGGGCATGCTCGGCTTCTGCCTCGTCGAGAAGATCCGCAACGGCAAGCCGACGACGCTCGGTGCCGCCTCGGGTCTCGTGTCCGGTCTCGTCGCGATCACTCCGTCGGCGGACGCCGTCGAGGCGATCGGCGCGCTGGTCGTCGGCTTCGCCGGCGGTGCGATCGTCTGCTGGGCGTGCACGTGGAAGACCAAGCTCGGCATCGACGAGTCGCTCGACGCCTTCGCCGTGCACGGCATGGGCGGCATCGTGGGCTCGGTCTGCGTCATCCTCATCGGCTACGCGGGGTCGCCCGCCGGCATCGAGGGCATCCTGTTCGGCGGCAGCTGGGACATCGTGTGGCGTGAGTTCGTCGGCATCGGCGTCACGTGTGCGTACGCGTTCGGCGTCACGTGGATCATCGCCAAGGTTCTCGACAAGACGATCGGCCTGCGTGCCGACGAAGAGGATGAGTACTCGGGCATGGACGTCGCGATGCACCAGGAGACCGCGTACGACGCCCGCGAGCGCGTCTGAATCGCTCGCTCTCGCGAGCATCCTTCTCCGACGACGACGGCGGCCCGGTCACCTCGAGGTGACCGGGCCGCCGTTCGTGAGTGGTCCCGGCTGGTTTCGAACCAGCGACCTTCCGCGTGTGAGGCGGACGCTCTCCCACTGAGCTACGAGACCGCGTCGGGCCTGCCGAAGCGGGCCGAACGAAGCGAAACACTAGCACGCGCACGGCGGCCGACGAAAATCGGCGACCGCTCGCGGGGAGGGTCTCGACGCCGCCGCGAATCCGGCGTGCACACGATCCCCCGTCAGGTAGCCCACCTGCGGATTTGTGGTTCGTCGCGACCCTGGGCTAGTGTTCTCAACCGCACCGGGAGTCACCCAGCGGGTACCCCCGGAGCGCCAGTGTTCACCGGATCGGCTAGGCTGTGCGTTGACTTTCGCCCAGCAGAGCAGAACCGGGCGAGGCACGAATGCGGATGTAGCGCAGCTGGTAGCGCATCACCTTGCCAAGGTGAGGGTCGCGGGTTCGAATCCCGTCATCCGCTCGAGAGGGTGGACTCAACCTTTCACGGTGGAGTGGCCGAGTGGTGAGGCAACGGCCTGCAAAGCCGTGCACACGGGTTCGATTCCCGTCTCCACCTCGCGCGATTAGCTCAGCGGGAGAGCGCTTCCCTGACACGGAAGAGGTCACTGGTTCAATCCCAGTATCGCGCACCACGGCCTTCGGGCCAGGCAGTACGGCCTTCGGGCCGGACGACACGGGCCACGGTCAGTGTCACGTATCCTTCGGGGTACGAACGCTTGCCCTGCGGGGCAGGTGAACTCGGTTCGGCTCACCGGAACACGGTTCGCCGGATCGCATGCGGATGTAGCGCAGCTGGTAGCGCATCACCTTGCCAAGGTGAGGGTCGCGGGTTCGAATCCCGTCATCCGCTCCACCGAGACCGCGGTGCGGTTCTTCGTCACGAGAGTGCCGAGGACCGCACCGCGGTGTCGTCTCGCGCGATTAGCTCAGCGGGAGAGCGCTTCCCTGACACGGAAGAGGTCACTGGTTCGATCCCAGTATCGCGCACCACCAGTAGGGCGGGTCCGGAAGTTCCGGGCCCGCCCTACTGTCGTCTGTCCTCCGACAACCGGAGAACCCTCACGCCTCGGGCAGCGCCGCGAATCGATTGGCGGCCGCCAGCAGGGCACCGAGAGCGGAGCGGGTGCGATCCTCGTCGTCCGCGAACGCCCACAACGTGCGGCCGTTCGACTCGCAGCGCACGGACGTCGAGTGGCGTCCGCCGTCCGGCCGCTGGTGGAACTCGAGGATCTCGATCCGCGTGCCGGCGTCGTGCAGCATCGCGGTCAGTGCCGCCAGCGGGCCGGTCGCGGTGGCCTCGCCGCAGCGCCGCCCGCGCGCCGTCGTGAGTTCGGCCTCGTACCGGGTGCTACCGGCGGCGGCGCCGCGAGAACGCCACGAGAGCAGAGCGAACGGCCCTGCGGGGCAATAAGTCCGGCGCAGCGACTCCCGATCGGTGCAACGTGCTTCGTCACGCAACCCGCGCGGAAGCAGGTCCGCGATCGGCATCGGGGCTGTCGCGCAGGCAGCGCTGGAACGAGACGGAGCCGTACGCGACGGGGCCGTTCGAGAAGCAGTGGTGCGAGACAGAGTGGAGGTGGTGCGCATGAGAGTGGTCTTCCTGATCCGAGAAGGAGGACCAACGCGTAGCTCGACGACCCGCAGCGGGGGGTCGGTCCGATTCAGACCCCGCGGCGGCGGAGAACTACGAGAATGCGCGTCATAGCGACGAATGCTAGCGACGGCGCGCGATCGCCGCAACACGCGGCCTCGCTCGGGCGGTCCCGGCGCATCCTCGCGAGGCGCGTGGTGCTTCGATGGAGTGGGACGACCGCCCGGCGCGGCCGCTCCCCCGCCCGGACGACACGAGAGGTAGCCATGACGGTCGCAGTCGCACCAGCAGGAATCTGGGACTCCGAAGAGATCGCGGACGTCGCCGCCGCGACGTTCCCGCTGGCCTGCCCGCCCGGCAGCACCGACGACGACATCGCGGCCTTCGTCGACGAGATGCTCTCGGTCGATCGCTTCGCCGACTACCTCACCGATCCCGCGCGGACCGTCCTCAAGGCGTCCGAGGGCGAACACATCGTCGGCTACGCGATGCTGATCGACGGCGACCCGGTCGATCCCGACGTCGCGGCCGTCGTCGATCTGCGGCCGACGACCGAGATCAGCAAGTTCTACGTGCTGCCGGGCCGACACGGCCAGGGTGTCGCGAGCGGGCTCATGGACGCCGTCGTGGAGCACGCCCGCGGCCGCGACCGCGCCGGGCTGTGGCTCGGCGTCAACCAGCAGAACGCCCGCGCACAGCGCTTCTACGGCAAGCACGGCTTCGCCGTCGCCGGAACCAAGACGTTTCGCGTCGGGACGCAACTGCACCACGACTACGTGATGCAGCGCGACCTGCGCTCCTGAGGGGCCGGGTCAGCCCGCCGTCACCTCGAACCGCGACAGCGCGAGCAGACGCGACGTGGCGCGGAGGTACTTCTTGCGGTAGCCGCCGGCCACCATCTCGGGCGTGAAGATCTCGTCGAGCTTGGCGCCCGAGACCGTCACCGGGATGCTCGCGTCGTACAGCCGGTCGGCGAGCACGACGAGCCGCAGCGCGACCGACTGATCCGGTGCGGCGTGGACACCGTCGATGTACACGGCCGAGACGCCCTCGACGAGCTTCTTGTATCGCGACGGATGCAGCGTGCTGAGGTACGCGCACAGCTCGTCGAAGTCGTCCAGTGTCGCGCCGGGGGTCGCGTCCGCCGTCGCCCGGAGTTCGTCGGACGAGACCGGATCCGGGGCGGGCGGCAGATCGCGGTGGCGGTAGTCGGGACCGTCGACGCGAATCGGCTCGAAGATCGACGCGACCTGCTTGATCTCGCGCAGGAAGTCCTGTGCGGCGAAACGCCCCTCACCGAGCTGGCCGGGCAAGGTGTTCGAGGTCGCCACGATGGAGACGCCGCGGTTCGAGAGTTCGCTGAGCAGGCGCGAGATCAGCATCGTGTCGCCGGGATCGTCGAGCTCGAACTCGTCGATGCACAGGACGCTGTGGCGGGACAGTTCCTCGACGGCCTGATTGAAGCCGAGCGCGCCGACGACGTGCGTCAGCTCCACGAACGTCCCGAACGCCTTCGGCGACGGGGCGGTGTGGAAGATCGACGCGAGCAGGTGGGTCTTGCCGACACCGAATCCGCCGTCGAGGTACAGACCTGCACCGACGGCGGGGGTCTTCTTGCCGAACAACCCGCGACGGCCGCCGCCACTCCGAATCTTGCCGACCTTCGCCGCGAACTCTTCGGCCTTCGCGACCGCCTCCGCCTGGCTCGGCTGCGCGGGGTCGGGAATGTAGGACGCGAAGCTCACCTCGTCGAACATCGCCGGCGGCACCATCTGCGCAGTGAGCTGATCTGCCGGTACCACAGGGCTCCGGTCGACAAGGCGTGAATGCATGACGTTCAGGATATCGGCATGCTGTGATCTCTTCTGTGCACAGCCTCCTCCATGCGACCTGCATCACACCCACCGACGGCTCGGAACCTGTCGACGCCACCCCCGATCTCGATGCGCTGTACGCGTACCCCGACACCGCCGCGCCGTGGGTGCGGGTGAACTTCGTGGCGTCGATCGACGGCGCACGTACCCTCGGGGGCCGCTCGGCCGGGCTCGGTACGCCTGCCGATCACCGCGTGTTCTCGGCACTGCGTGGCCTCGCCGACGTCGTCGTCGTCGGGGCCGGCACCGCACGGGACGAGAACTACGGTGGCGTCCGCATCGACGACGCGACCCGCGCCGCGCGGCTCGCGCGAGGGCAGGCCGCGGTCCCTCCCGTCTGTGTCGTGTCGGCGTCGGGACGGATCGATCCGGCCGGGCGCCTGACGACGGACACCGAGGTGGCGCCGATCGTCGTGGTCGGCAGCGACGCGGACGAGGATGCCGTCGCGGCGCTGCGGGCCGCGGGTGCCGATGTCGTGCGCACCCGGTCACGGTCGGTGCCCAGCGCCGATCTTCTCGGGCTCCTCGCCGAGCGCGGTCTCGTGCGGGTGCTGTGCGAGGGCGGCCCGACGCTGTTCGGCGCACTGCTCGCCGACGACGCCGTCGACGAGTTGTGTCTGACGACGTCGCCGATGCTGGTCGCCGGCGGCGCGGGCCGGATCGCGGAGTCGACGGCCGACGCCGTGCGCGCGATGCGGCCCGAGGCCGTGCTCGCGGACGACGACGGCACGCTGCTCGTCCGGTGGGTTCGTGCGCGCTGACCCCGGGGCGCGGAGCGCGGGGTGGATCGACCTGGCACGCTGTCGGTCATGGGTCGGGTGTGGGTGACGGATCGGTCCGGCAACTCTCGGTGGGGCGTGTCCGCGCCGGGACGGGCGGTCGTGCTCCTCGGCGTCCTCGCCGCCGTGATCGCGGGCTGCTCTGCCGGGCCGTCGGCGCGTCCGGACGTCGCCGTCGAACGTGCGCCCGCCCCCGCTGCCCCCACCGAGGACGCGCCCGGCGAGGAGCCCGCGGGCCCGCCCGAGCCGCAAGCGCCGCTCACCGATCTCGCGTGGGTGCCGTGTGCACCGGAACGGATCGCAGCACTCGGCGTCGGCGACGTCCCCGGCATCACGATCGACTGCGCGGCCTTCGACGCGCCGATCGACGCGTCGGGCGAGCGGCCCGGCACCTTCACGGCGGGCGCGATGCGGGCGCGCACGCCCGAGACCCCCGCCGACGCACCGCCACTGGTCCTGACGTCGGGCTCGGACACGCCGTCCGGCACACAGCTCGGGCAGCTCTTGCGCAGCGGGCTCGGTGATCTCGCGCGCGAGCATCCGATCGTCGCGGTCGACCGCCGGGGCATCGGAAGCTCGACCCCGATCGACTGCCTGCCACCGGACACGCGAAACGGCCTGCGCACCCTGGCGGCGGGCGAGACCGACCGCGTCGGCACGCTGAGCGAGCTCGCCGTCGCCGCGACCATCTCGTGCACCGACTATCTCCAGCCGCACGAACTCGCGTTCGGCGCCGACTCCGCCGCGACCGATCTCGACGCACTGCGCTCGGCGTGGGGCGTCGACACTCTCGCGCTGCTCGGCACCGGCAACGGTGCGACGGTCGCGCTATCGTACGCGGCGCAGTTCCCCGATCGCGTCTCGCGGCTCGTCCTCGACTCCCCCGAGCCCGTGCTCGCGGACGCCGCGACGGCCACCGATCTCCGGTTGCAGGGCCTCGAGGCAGCACTCGACGCGTTCGCCCGGCAGTGCACGGCACAGGCGTGTGCACTCGGGCCCGACCCTCGCGCAGCGATCGACGGCGTCGTGCGCGCGGCGGCGACGGGCACCCTCGGCGATCTCACCGCCCCTCCCGTCGTCGCGGCGCTGTCGGCAGCGCTCGCACAGCCCGATCCGCGGGCGCGGGTGGACTCGCTCGCCGAACCGTTCTCCGCGGCGGTGCGCGGCGACACCGCGCCGTTGCGCGCGCTGGCGGCCGACGCAGGCCCGTCGGACGGCCAGTGGGTCGCGCGGTGCAGCGACACGACGCAGTGGCCGTCACCGGATCGGGTCCGCTCCCTCGTCGACGAGTGGGGCGAGCAGTACCCGGTCTTCGGCGAGACCGCGGCCCTGCGGATGCTTGCGTGCAGCGCGTGGCCGTCGTCCACCGCGCCGTCGCTGCCGGACGCGCTCGGTGTTCCGGTGCTCGCGTTGAGCGGCCTTGCCGACCCGGCCGTCGGATCGGCAGCCTCCGCCGCGACGGGTGCGATCTCGTCGACGGGCGCGCCGGTCTCGACGCTCACGTGGCACGGGAGCGGGCACCCGGCCACGTCCTCCGAGTGCGCGCGCCGTGCGATCGGGACATACCTCGCAGACGGAACACTGCCGCCGAACGGTGGCGCCTGCCCGGCGTGACGCCCCCGGCCCAGGGGTGGTGCACCGAGAGGCCACCCCGCTCGGTGTACCGTGCCGTAGTGTTCTCACGCCTGCTCGAGCCCCGCACCGGACGGACGACCGCGGACGTCATCCGGTACGCGATGTGGCCTCTCGCGATCATGACAGTGCTGCACCGCGTGATCGTCAAGGCGGTGGACGGATCCATCACCGACGACTTCCGTCCGGTGTACAACGCCGCGCTGGCGTTCCTCAACAACCGGCCCGTCTACACGGCCGATTTCGGGTCGGTGGACCCGCACTATCTCTACCCGCCGTCCGGGACGCTGCTCATGGCGCCGCTCGCGGTGATCGATCCGGAACGGTCGCGATGGCTGTTCATCGGCGCGAACGCGATCGCGGTGCTCGTCGGCCTGTACCTGCTGCTGCGGCTGTTCGATCTCACGCTGTCCTCGATCGCCGCACCGATTCTCGTGTTCGCGGCCTTCAGCTCCGAGACCGTCACCAACACGCTGATCTTCACCAACATCAACGGCCTGATCTTCCTCGCGGAGATGGTCTTCCTGCTCCTGCTGCTGCGACGCCGCGATCTGTGGGCGGGCGCCGCCCTGGGCGTGACGTTCGCGATCAAACCGGTGCTGGCGCCGTTGCTGTTGCTACCCCTCGTGCGCGGGCAGTGGAAGGTCTTGGTGACCGCGGTCGGCATCCCGCTCGTGCTCAACGTCGTCGCGTGGCCGCTGTCCGCCGATCCGATGGACTACATCCGCCGGACGATGCCGTACGTCGGCGAGGCACGCGACTACTACAACAGCTCGATCGCCGGAAACGGTCTGTACTTCGGGCTGCCCGATCCGCTGATCTGGTTCTTCCGGATCGTCCTCGGCATCCTCGTGCTGGTCGCGCTGTGGCTGCTGTGGCGCTACTACCGCGAAGACGAGGTGTTCTTCGTCGTGACGGCGGGCGGGCTGCTGCTCGTCGCGTCCTGGCTGCTCGGCTCGCTCGGCCAGATGTACTACTCGATGCTGCTCTTCCCGCTCGTGATGTCGGTCGTCCTCAAGAACTCGGTGATGCGCAACTGGCCCGCGTGGCTGGCCGTGTACGGCTTCCTGACGTTCGACAACTGGTGGGTCCACCGCTTCAACGAGGTGGGCCGCAACATCGAGTACACGAAGACGACGCTCGCGTGGAGCCTGCTCATCGTGGTCGTCGCGGGTGTGCTCGTGAGCCGGTACCTCGTCGCACGCAAGGAGGGCAGGCTCGAGTCCGGGATCGACCCGGCGTGGCTCTCCCCCGCCGCCACTCGGGATCCGGACGAGCGAACCGAGACCTCCGTCCGCTGACCGGAGGTCTCGGTGGTCGCTGACCAGCGGTCTCGGCGGGCGAGCGGTCGAAGGTATTAGCGTGGACGCATGAGCGCTGCACAGAACGAACCCGTCGCCCGCGAGCCACAGGTCGATCTCACCGACGAGCAGTGGCGCGAGCGGCTGTCTCCCGAGGAGTACGCGGTGCTGCGGCAGGCGGGCACCGAACGCCCGTTCACGGGCGAGTACACGGACACGAAGACCGAGGGCGTGTATCGCTGCCGAGGGTGCGGTGCCGAGCTGTTCCGGAGCACCGAGAAGTTCGAGTCGCACTGCGGCTGGCCGTCGTTCTTCGATCCCGCAGACTCCGACGCCGTGATCCTGCGCGCCGACGACTCGCTCGGGATGCGCCGCGTCGAGGTGCTGTGCGCGAGTTGCCACGGCCATCTCGGTCACGTCTTCGAGGGCGAGGGCTACCCGACGCCGACCGATCAGCGGTACTGCATCAACTCGGTCTCGCTGAAGCTCGAGCCGAGCGAGTAGCTCGAGTCGAACGAGCAGGCCCGGGCGAACGAGTGGTCAGGCGGCCTCGTTCGGGTGCGGGCTCACCACGATCGACGACTCGATCGTCGCCCGGGGTGAGCCCTTCTCGTCGCGGACGACGGAGACCGTGCTGACGAAGCTCGCCGGCCCTCGCTCGATCACGTCGGTGATGTGGATCGACGCACGCAACCGGTCCCCCGCGACGATGGGGTGTTCGACGACGATCTTCTCCGCGGTGTGGACGGCCACCATCGCGTGCGGGTCGGGCGAGACACCGAGTTCGTCCATCATCGCCTTGATCACCTCGGCCTGGACGAGCGCGGTGAACGTCGGGGGCGCCACGAGATCGTCGTAACCGGCGGCCTTCGCGGCGTCGACGTCGTGGTGGATCGCGTCGTCGGCCATCACGGCGGATGCGAGTTCGCGAACGATGTCGCGGCCGACGACGTAGACGTCCGTCGACTCGAACTCGGTGTTGCGGAGTTCGTCGCTCACATGCACTGGCCCTGACCTGTCTCTCGTGACTCGCCTTCTCTCGTCACTCGCTGTATCGGCTGCCCGCCGCGACCGGCGGCGGATCGTATGCGCGGATCGGCGGGAGGTCGCCCGTCCACTTCTCGATCTCGACGAGCACGTGCTGGCCCGTGCATCCCTGCGACAGCGACGACGCACCGACGTCGGCGGTGAGGACGTTCGGGTTGCCGTGGACGCACATGGCGTTCGGGTCGCCGGGGTCGAGCGGGTCGTACCAGGCGCCGGTCGCGAGCTGGACGACGGAACGGCGCACGCCGTCGTCGAGCACGACGCCCGCGAGGCACGCGCCGCGATCGTTGAAGACGCGCACGACGTCGCCGCCCGAGAGGGCGCGCTCGGCGGCGTCGGCGGGGTACAGCCGGATCGGCTCGCGCCCGCGCACCTTCGACGCCTGGCTCGTGCCGCCGTGATCGAGCTGGCTGTGCAATCGCGTCTTCGGCTGGTTGGCGACGAGGTGCAAAGCGTACCGCTCAGCGCGCTCGCCGCCGAGCCACTCGTCGGGCGCGTACCACCGTGGGTGGCCCGCACAGTCGTCGTAGCCGAAGCCGTCGATCGTGTCGCTGAAGATCTCGAAGCGCCCGCTCGGAGTGGCGAGCGGATGTCCGTCGGGGTCGCGGCGGAAGTCCTCGAACGCGACGAGGCCGTCCTCGGTGCGCATCCGGACATGGCCGCGCGCCCAGAACTCGCCGAACTCCGGCGCCTCGCCGCCGTCGCGCAGCACCCAGTCGCGCCACTGGTCGTAGAGATGCTCGAGCCACTGCTGCGCCGTGCGGCCTTCGGTGAACCTCTCGGCGACACCGAGTTTCGCCGAGACAGCCGCGAAGGTGTCGTAGTCGTCGCGCGCATCCGCGTGTCGCGGCGCCGCCGCGTGCATCGCGACGAGCAGCGGGTCGTTGCGGGTGCAGCTGAGGTCGTCGCGCTCGAGCGACGTCGTGGACGGCACGACGATGTCGGCGTGCTTGGCCATCGGCGTCCAGTACGGGTCGTGGACGACGATCGTGTCGGGACGCGTGAGCGCCCGGCGCAACCGGCCGATGTCCTGATGATGGTGGAACGGATTGCCCCCGGCCCAGTGGACCAGCTTGACGTCCGGGTAGGTGAGCCGCTGCCCGTCGTAGTCGAACTCCTCGCCGGGATGGAGGAGCATGTCGGAGATCGCGGCGACCGGGATGAAGGTCTTCACCGGGTTGATTCCCTGCGGCAGCGTCGGCAGCGGATACGGCACCGGCGCGAGACCGGGTTCGTTCATCGATCCGTAGCCGTGCCCGAAACCGCCTCCCGCAAGACCGATCTCACCGAGCATCGCCGCGAGCGTGACCCCCATCCACGGGGCCTGCTCGCCGAAGCGCGTCCGTTGCAGCGACCACGTGACCGTCACGAGGGTGCGCCGCGCCGCCATTTCGCGCGCGAGCGCAGCAATGTCGCTCGCCGGGACACCCGTGATCGCCTCGGCCCACCTCGCCGATTTCGGTTCGCCGTCGGTCTCCCCGAGCAGGTACCGCTCGAAGCGGTCGTAGCCCGTGCAGTACCGGGCGAGGAAGTCCTCGTCGTGCAGCCCCTCCGTCACGAGGGTGTGCGCGAGCCCCAGCATGAGCGCGACGTCGCTGCCGGGGACCGGGGCGATCCACTCGTGCTCGCCGTGCACGTCGTCGCGCAGCGGCGTGATCGACACGATCCGGCCGCCGCGTTCCCGCAGTGCGTCGAGCGCACCGCGTGTCGGATGATCGCTCGTCCCACCGTGATTGATGCCGGTGTTCTTCAGCGGCACACCACCGAAACTCACCAGCAGTTCGGTGTGCTCGGCGATGTTCTCCCAGGACGTCGACCGCGCGAACAGCTTCCAGTGCGTCCCGACCACGTGCGGCATGATCACGCCGGTCGCCCCGAGCGAGTAGCTGTGCACCGACCGGGTGTAGCCGCCGAGGACGTTGAGGAAGCGGTGCACCTGGCTCTGCGCGTGATGGAACCGCCCCGCGCTGGCCCAGCCGTACGAACCGCCGTAGATCGCCGAGTTGCCGTGCCGGTCGATCACTCGCCGGAACTCGTTCGCCAGCAACGTCGTCAGCTCGTCCCACGACACGGGGACGTACTCGTCGTCGCCGCGGCGCTGCGACGGACCGGGACCGTTCTCGAGCCAGCCGCGCCGCACCATGGGGCCGGTGACGCGGGAACGATGCCGCACCGAACCCGGGATGTTGCCGAGCACGGGAGACGGGTCGGCGTCACCCGCGAACGGGCGCACCGCCGTCACCTCGCCGCCGTCGCTCACGGCCTCGAACATGCCCCAGTGAGCCATGTGCGAGTGGGCCATGCGCGGGTGGGCCATGCGCGGGTGGGCCATGCGCGGGTGGGCCATGCGCGGGTGGGCCATGCGCGGGTGGGTCGGGTGGGTCCGTTCCGTCACGGCAGGGCGCGTACGAGCTTCTCGGCGTCCACTCGCGGGCCCGAGAAGAACGGGATCTCCTCCCGGACGTGACGGCGCGCCTCGGTGGCGCGCAGATCACGCATGAGGTCGACGATGCGGTGCATCTCGGGCGCCTCGAAGGTGAGGATCCACTCGTAGTCGCCGAGGGCGAACGCGGGAACGGTGTTCGCGCGCACGTCCGGGTAGCCGCGGGCGGCCTTGCCGTGGTCGACGAGCATCTGGCGCCGCTCCTCGTCGGGCAGCAGGTACCACTCGTACGAGCGCACGAAGGGGTACACGCAGATGTAGTCGCCGGGCTCCTCGCCCGCGACGAACGCCGGGATGTGGCTCTTGTTGAACTCGGCGGGCCGGTGGAGCGCGACGGTGCTCCACACCGGGTCGCTCGCGCGGCCGAGCGTCGTGGTGCGCCGGAAGTCCGCGTACGCGGCCTGCAGCGACTCGAGCTCGAGCGAGTGCGTCCAGATCATGAAGTCTGCGTCGGCACGCAGTCCGGCGACGTCGTAGAGCCCGCGCACGACGACGCCCTTGTCGGCGAGACCGTCGAAGAACTCGCGCGCCTGCCGGACCGCGTCGTCGCGGTCGTCGCCGAGCACACCCGGGATCGCCTGGAAGACCGAGATCATCGAGTACCGGAGTTCGGAGTTGAGTTTGTCGAAGTCGAGCCGAGCCATGTCCATCCTTTCACCGGCGACCGCCGCGCGGCCGCGGACCTATCCTGTCAAATCCGCGAGCAGGCGGGTCACCGCAGTCCGCGCCGTGGCGATGCACGCGGGCACCCCGACTCCGTGGAGCAGGGCGCCGGCGACCTCGACGCGCGGGACCGCGGCGAGCGCCGCCTCGAGTTCGGCGACGTCCTCGGTGTGGCCGGGGCCGTACTGCGGGAGGCCGCCGTGCCAGCGCTGCACCCGCGCCGCCACCGGTTCGCCGTCGGCGCCGGTGGCGAGCGCGAGATCGCGCCGTGCGGTGGCGACGAGCGTGTCGTCGGGTGCGTCGACGATCGCGTCGTCGCCGAATCGGCCGTAGGACGCGCGGACGAGCGTGACGTCGCGCTCCGCGAGGTGAGGCCACTTGCGGCTCGACAGCGTGAACGCCTTCGCGCTCGCGTCCGGCGTGAGCGGGGAATCGGAGGCGACGAGGATGCCGGTGTTCTGTGGCAGTCCGTCGTCCGTGGGCAGTGCGAGCGCGACGACGGCGGACGACGCGAGCGGGATGCGTGCCGCGGCGCTCGCGGCGAGCGGCGAGACGTCGCCGAGCAGCGCGGCGACCGCGGGTGCTGGAACCGCGAGCACGATGCCGTCGACCGCACCGACCGGGTCGACGACCCATCGCCCGTCCGACCGCGAGATGCGGGTGGCGGCGGCGTGCACGAGACGCGGTGCAGCGGCGGCGTACAGCGCGTCGAGCAGGCTGCCGTAGCCACGCTCGAGCGCCCCGAACACCGGTCCGGGCCGCGGCTCCGGAAGCGCCTCGGCCACCGCCTCGGTGAGCGACGCCGCTCCCCCGTCGAGAGCGGCCGCGAGGGCGGGCAGCGCCGCGCGGACGCCGATCGTGTCGGACCTGCCCGAGTAGACGCCGCCGAGCATCGGATCGACGCTGCGGTACACGACCTGTTCGCCGAACCGGGAGGCGACGAGGGTGTGCACGTCGATGTCCGTGCCGGGCGCCCACGGCACGGGAGTCTCGGGTTCGCGGCGGATGCGCTCGACGGTCGCGGCGTCGACGAGGCCGGCGACGGACTCCGCACTCGAGGGGATTCCCATGAGGGTGCGGGTCGGGATCGCGCGGAGCCCGCCCTGCGACCACACGAGCGGCGTCAATCCGCTCGGGTATCGGATCTCGTCGGCGAGCCCCAGTTCGGCGAGCAGTTCCGGGACTTCGGGACGACGCGCGATGAACGCCTCGGCGCCGAGATCGACGGGCCCGCCCGCGAGGTCCTCCGTGCGGAGCTTGCCTCCGAGACGGCCGGGTTCGAGCAGCACGATGTCGGCGTGCGCACCGAGTTCACGGCGGAGCCGGTACGCCGCCGTCAGTCCGGTGATGCCGCCCCCGACGACGGCGACCGTGGTCACAGCGAATGCACCAGCTGCACGAGATCGGTGAGGACCTGCGGGTCGGTGTCGGGCGGAACTCCGTGGCCGAGGTTGAAGATGTGTCCTGCCGCGCCGGACGCGACCGCGGCGTCGGCCTCCGCACAGATGCGTCGGGCGTGCGCCTCGACGACGTCGGGGCTCGCGAACAGCACCGCCGGATCGAGGTTGCCCTGCAGCGCCTTGCCGTCGCCGACGCGGCGCTGCGCGACGTCGAGCGGGGTGCGCCAGTCGACACCGACGACGTCCGCGCCGGCCTCGCCCATCGCACCGAGCAGTTCGGCGGTGCCGACACCGAAGTGGATGCGCGGCACGCCCGCGCCTTCGATCTCGGCGAACACGCGCTCGCTGTGCGGCAGGACGTACTCGCGGTAGTCGGCGAGCGAGAGGGCACCGGCCCACGAGTCGAACAGCTGGATCGCGTCGACGCCGGCGTCGAGCTGCGTCTTCAGGAAGGTGATGGTGACGTCCGCGAGGGCGCCCGCGAGGCGGTGCCACGTCTGCGGGTCGGAGTACATGAGGGCCTTGGTGCGTTCGTGGCCGCGGCTCGGCCCGCCCTCGACGAGATACGACGCGAGCGTGAACGGCGCGCCCGCGAATCCGATGAGCGGCGTTCCGCCGAGTTCGTCGAGGAGCAGATCGACGGCGCGGGCGATCGCACCGACCTCGTCGCCCTCGAGCCTCGGCAGGGCCGCGACGTCGGCGGCCGTGCGCACGGGCTCCGCCACGACCGGCCCGCGCCCCGCGACGATGTCGAGGTCGATTCCTGCGGCCTTGAGCGGGACGACGATGTCGGAGAACAGGATCGCGCCGTCCACCTGATGACGGCGCACCGGCTGCATCGTGATCTCGCAGACCAGCGCCGGATCGAAGCACGATTCGAGCATCCCGATGCCCGACCGGATCTCGCGGTACTCGGGCAGGCTCCGCCCCGCCTGCCGCATGAACCACACGGGCCGATGCGACGGCGTGCGCCCCGTGGCGGCCGCGAGGAGTGGTGCGTCGGGAAGGTGGCGGCGCCCCCGCACGGGCTTGCCCGGCATTCCCGCATTCGTCGTCTCGCGTGCGCCCGTCGTCACGTCACCCATTCGCTTCTCTCACCCTTCGCCGACCGCGTGTCCGCTTCTCATGCTGCCACGTCGTCGTGTCGTGCCGGAATCGACCGAAGTCCCCGTGCGGCGCGCCTCCCGTCCCCGGCTGTGTGGTGCGTCTAACCTGCACGGCTGTGACGTCTTCGGGATCGTCGACCGAGCCGCAGGAGTTTCGTGCCGCCGTCGACGCGATGAGTACGGCGCGCGTGCGCGCCGATATCGAGGTGGGACCGATTCGCCCACCGCAGCGACTCGCGCCGCACAGCTACGCGGTCGGGGCGGAGGTGTTGCACCCCACCGGCGAGGCGGTCCCTGCCGATTCGGACGGCGACGCGTTCGGCCGGCTGATCCTGTTGCACGATCCCGACGGCGACGACGCGTGGCACGGCACGATGCGCCTCGTCGCCTACATCCAGGCGGATCTCGATGCCGCCGTCGCCTCCGATCCGCTGCTGCCCGAGGTCGCGTGGAGCTGGCTCGTGGACGCGCTCGAATCGCGCTCGGAACCGTTCACCGCGCTCGGCGGGACCGTGACGGCGACGACGTCGGTGCGGTACGGCGACATCGTCGGACCGCCGCGCGCGCATCAGCTCGAACTGCGCGCGTCGTGGACGCCGCGCTCGACGGGGCTGGGTCCACACGTCGAGGCGTTCTGCGAGGTCCTCGCGTACGCGGCGGGGCTCCCGCCGGCCGGGATCGCCCGACTGCATTCGCTGGGCACGTGAGCCGCTCGCCGCGCGAGGGCGGGCGGCGCCGGACGGCTTCCGCGTCGCGGGTTCCGTTCTCCGTGGCCTAGAGTCGAAATTCATGTCCGAGCCGGAAGCTTCGTCCGAGACCGAATCCGCTGTCGCAGCGCCTCCGGCCGTCCCGCTGCTCGCACCACGCGACGGCGTGCCCGAGCTCGTCGACACGGCGGCAGGCGTCGCGGCGGCCGCGGAACTGCTGGCGTCGGGGCACGGCCCGCTCGCGGTCGACGCCGAGCGCGCGTCGGGGTTCCGCTACTCCGCGCGGGCCTATCTCGTGCAGCTCCGCCGTGAGGGCGCCGGCACCGTCCTGCTCGATCCGATTCCGACGGCGGACGCACTCGCTCCGCTCGCCGAGGTCGTCAACCCGCTCGAATGGGTGCTGCACGCCGCCGACCAGGATCTGCCCGGACTCGCGGAGCTGGGTCTGCACCCCGCCCGGTTGTTCGACACCGAACTCGGCGCCCGGCTCGCGGGGTTCGAGCGCGTCGGTCTCGCCGCCGTCGTCGAACGCGAACTCGGCTACTCGCTGAAGAAGGGGCACGGCGCGGACGACTGGTCCAAGCGTCCGCTGCCCGATGCCTGGCTCAACTACGCCGCGCTCGACGTCGAACTGCTCGTCGATCTGCGGGACGCCGTCGCCGCCGATCTCGAACGACAGCACAAGACCGAATGGGCGGCACAGGAGTTCGAGCGCGTCCGGCTCGCCGGGCCGCCCGTCCCCAAGCCCGATCGGTGGCGTCGGGTCTCGCACATCACGTCGCTCAAGTCGCCGCGTCAGCTCGCGGCGGCACGCGCCCTGTGGGAGGCGCGGGAGGATCTGGCGCGTCGTCGCGACGTCTCGCCGAGCAGGGTGCTGCCCGACTCCGCGATCGTCGACGCCGCGACGAAGGACCCCCGCACCGTCGGCGAACTGCGTGCACTTCCCGTCTTCGGCGGTCCACGCCAGCGCCGGTACAGCCGGGTGTGGCTCACTGCACTCGAGCAGGCGCGCGGTCTCGGCGACGCCGAACTGCCATCGCGGTCGCCGCGCACCGTCGGGCCCCCGGCGGCGAGCCGGTGGGCGCGGGTCGACCCCGAGGCCGCCGACCGGCTCGCCTCGGTGCGCGCCGGACTGAACGCGCTGTCGGAGAAGGTCACGGTGCCCGTCGAGAATCTCGCTCACCCGGAACTGGTGCGGCGCATCGTCTGGGACTGGCGCGGCGGGACGGCCGCCGACCTCGACGCCGCGCTGGACGCGGGCGGTGCGCGGCCGTGGCAGCGCGACCTCGTCGTGCCGGTGCTCGCCGCCGCGCTCGCGGAGCCCGTCGACGAGCCCTGAACGACCCCACAAGTTACCCGCGAGTAACGCGAGTAAACTGAGGCCACGAGGCCGGACACCCATGACCGTGATCCGGAATCCGATCCAGCTCCACCAGGAGGAACCGCGTGGCTTCACCCACCCAGCGCAATGTCGTGTTCGTCGACGGCATCCGCACCCCGTTCGGCAAGGCCGGCCCGAAGGGCATGTACGCCGGCACTCGCGCCGACGATCTCGTCGTCAAGACGATTCGTGAACTGCTGCGTCGCAACCCGCAGCTCGATCCCGCCGCGATCGACGACGTCGCGATCGCCGCGACCACCCAGACCGGCGATCAGGGTCTGACCATCGGCCGCACCGCCGCCATCCTCGCCGGGCTGCCCGAGAGCGTCCCCGGATTCGCGATCGACCGCATGTGCGCCGGCGCGATGACGGCCGTGACGACCACCGCGTCCGGCATCGGTTTCGGCCAGTACGACGTCGTCCTTGCGGGCGGCGTCGAGCACATGGGCCATCACCCGATGGGTGAGGGCGCCGACCCCAACCCGCGGTTCCTCGCCGACCGGCTGGTCGATCCGAGCGCGCTGGTCATGGGCAACACCGCCGAGAACCTGCACGACCGGTTCCCGACGATCACCAAGGACCGCACCGACGCGTACGCCGTGAACTCGCAGGCGAAGTACGACGCCGCGAAGAAGGCCGGTCACATCGCCGACACCCTCGTGCCCGTCGCGACCCGCTCCGAGCAGGGCTGGGGCCTCGCCACCGAGGACGAGCCCCCGTCCCGGCACCACGCTCGAGGACCTCGGCAAGCTCAAGACGCCGTTCCGTCCCCACGGCCGCGTCACCGCCGGCAACGCCGCGGGCCTCAACGACGGCGCGACCGCGTCGATCCTCGCCGGCGAGGACACCGCCGCCGAGCTGGGCCTGCCCGTCGGCATGCGCATGGTCGGCTTCGCGTTCAAGGGCGTCGACCCGTCCGTCATGGGCGTCGGTCCCGTCCCCGCGACCGAGAAGCTGCTCGCCCGCACCGGCCTGTCGATCGACGACATCGGACTCTTCGAGATCAACGAGGCGTTCGCCGTCCAGGTACTCGCGTTCACCGAGCACTTCGGCATCGCGGACGACGACCCCCGCGTCAACCAGTGGGGCGGCGCGATCGCGTGCGGTCACCCGCTCGCGTCGTCGGGTGTGCGGCTCATGACGCAGCTCTCGCACCAGTTCGCGCAGAACCCGGACGTCCGCTACGGCCTCACCACGATGTGCATCGGTCTCGGCATGGGCGGCTCCGTGATCTGGGAGAACCCGAACCACAAGGACTACGAAGCGGGAGTGAAGTAAATGTCCGACATCACGAGCGCTTTCGCGGACGAGGTCGTCACCCACGCCTTCACGAAGATCGTGTCAGTGCCAGGTCTCGACGGCGTCGTCGCCCTCGTCACCCTCGACAACGGCTTCGACCACACCAAGCCGAACTCGTTCGGGCCCAAGGGTCTCGCCGAGTTCGACAAGGCCCTCGACGACGCGTTCGCGGCGAATCCCGTCGCGATCGCCGTCACCGGCAAGCCGTTCATCTTCGCCGCGGGCGCCGACCTCAAGGGCGTCCCCTCGATCACCGCACGCGAGCAGGGCGTCGAGCTCGGCGCGCTGGGCCACAAGGTGTTCCGCCGGCTCCGTGACACCGACATCCCGACGTTCGCCTTCGTCAACGGCGTCGCGCTGGGCG
Organism: Rhodococcus rhodnii NBRC 100604; assembly: GCF_001894925.1. Classification (GTDB taxonomy): domain Bacteria; phylum Actinomycetota; class Actinomycetes; order Mycobacteriales; family Mycobacteriaceae; genus Rhodococcus_F; species Rhodococcus_F rhodnii. Next base: position 352,762 of record NZ_BCXD01000003.1, read on the forward strand.
GTGGCCTCGAGGTCGCGCTGCACAGCAAGTACCGCACCGTCGCCGACAACGTTCCGGCGATCGGGCTGCCCGAGGTCTTCCTCGGCCTCGTCCCCGGATGGGGTGGCACGCAGCTGCTGCCGAACCTCGTCGGCCCGTCGAAGGCCGTGCAGGTCTTCGTCGAGAACGCGCTGAACAACAACCGGATGCTGAACGGCAAGAAGGCCGCCGATCTCGGCATCTTCGATCAGCTCCTCGGCTCCGCCGACTTCGTCGAGCAGTCGCTCGCGTGGGCGGCGAAGGTCGTCACGGGCGAGATCACCGTCGAGCGGCCCACCTTCGAGGCCAAGGAGTGGGACGACGCGATCGCCCGCGCCAAGGCCGTCGTCGAGGGCAAGACCCGCGGCTACTCCCCCGCCGCACTGAAGGCCGTCGAACTGCTCGAGCTCGCACGCGACACCGATCTGTCCGATCCGAAGTCCCTCGACGTCGGATTCGAGGCAGAGGACGACGCGCTCGCCGATCTGCTCATGACCGACGAGCTGCGCGCGGGTCTGTACTCGTTCGATCTCGTCAACAAGCGAGCGAAGCGTCCCGCCGGCGCGCCCGACAAGTCGTTGGCGCGCAAAGTGACCGGAGTCGGCATCGTCGGCGCCGGTCTCATGGCGAGCCAGCTCGCGCTGCTGTTCGTGCGGCAGCTCAAGGTGCCGGTGATCATCACCGACATCGACCAGGAGCGCATCGACAAGGGCGTGAAGTACGTCCACGACGAGATCGACAAGCTGCAGGGCAAGGGACGCGTGTCGCAGGACGGCGCGAACCGGCTCAAGGCGCTCGTTCGGGGTTCGCTCGACAAGGCGGCGTTCGCCGACACCGACTGGGTGATCGAGGCCGTCTTCGAGAACATGGACGTCAAGAAGCAGGTCTTCGCGGAGGTCGAGCAGTACGTCACCCCCGAGACGATCCTCGCGACCAACACGTCGTCGCTGTCGATCACCGAGATGGCCGAGGGCCTGCAGCATCCCGAGCGGGTCGTGGGCTTCCACTTCTTCAACCCCGTCGCCGTGCTGCCGCTGCTCGAGGTCATCAAGGGCGAGCAGACCGACGACGCCACGCTCGCAACGGCATTCGCCACCGCGAAGGCGCTCAAGAAGTCCGCGGTCCTGTGCGCCGACAAGGCGGGCTTCGTGTTCAACCGCCTCGTCACCCGCACCCTCGGTGAGGTCATGAGCGCCGTCGACGAGGGAACGCCCTTCGACGTCGCCGACAACGCCGTCGCGCCGCTCGGCATGCCGATGACGCCGTTCACGCTGCTCGCGCTCGTCGGACCGGCGATCGCGCTGCACACCGGCGAGACCCTGCACGCCGCGTACCCCGAGCGCTTCACGCCCTCCCCCGGGCTCGAGGCGATCGTCGAGGCGCGCAAGCCCGGCGTGTGGAGCTACGGCGAGGACGGCACGCAGGTCGTCGACCCCGAGGTCGCGTCGCTGTGGCCGCAAGGCGACAACCCGTCGACCGCCGAGCAGGTTCTCGACCGGACGCAGAAGGCGTTCGCCGAGGAGATCAAGATCATGCTCGACGAGGGTGTCGTCGCGGCGCCCGAGGACATCGACCTCTGCCTGCTGCTCGGCGGCGGCTTCGCGTTCTGGAACGGCGGCATCACGCCGTACCTCGACCGCGAAGGTGTCTCCGAAGCCGTCAACGGCAAGCGGTTCCTCGACCCCGGAGTCGCGAGCGTCAAGTAGCTCTCGCTCGAACATCGACGGCCGCCGCACCGAGAGGTACGGCGGCCGTCGGCGTTTCGGTCGCGGCGCTACGAGTCCTGTTGTCGCCGCACCATTTCGGCAATCCACGCCGGCGCATACGGTGACGTGCACCCTGGCGAGGTCGGGTAGTCCTCGAGGACGCGCAGCCGCTCCCCGATACCGATCGCGCGGTCGCGCAGGTCGGGATGCGCGATCCCGATCTGCGCGAGACATTCGTTCATCGCCCACTGCAGCGGGTCGGGCGCGTCCTTCATGTCCCGCTCGATGATGTCGAGCAGCGCGGGTAGGTCGAGCCCATCGGGGTTCTTCGTCACCCGCGCGCTCGTCAGCGCCCATCCGGCGCTCGCGACATCAGGGTTCGGATCAGCGAGCCACACGCCCCGGAGTTCCTCGGCGTGCGGCGACTTCTTCACGACGTAGTTCACGAGCCAGTCGTGTACCTTCGGCGTGCGTGCGCTGCGCAGCATCGCGTCCAGTTCGTCGCGCTCGAACGCCCTCGGTCGGCAGATCAGCGTCGCGAGGAGCATTGCCGAACTCTCCCCGGTCGCCCAGAGCTCACGCGCGAGGTCTGGCTGCGTCTTCAGCCGCTTCGCGACGGCGCGCAGCTTCCCGAGGTTCACGCCGTGATCGTCACCGTGCTTCTCGTTCACGGCACGGATCCTCGGGTCGTCGAGGTCCGCGAGTTCCGCCAGTACCTCGCCCACCGGTGGTGGCGTCATCGCCGTTGCCTCGCTCTCGTCGCTCTACCCAGGCCACGGTACCGACGACGCGTGCGCCGGTCGCTTCTACGTCGATTGCTACTCTGGCGCGGTTACGAACTGTCTGGGGGGGAATCGATGCAGGCCGACACCGAGATGCTGCGCGCGTTCGCGCGGTCGATGGACGACAGCGCGCAGCGAATCGCGACGCACGACGTGAGTTCGCCATTCGCCGATGCAGAAGGAGCCGCACGAGGAACGAGCATTCCCGAGGTCAACCGCAGAGCCCTCGACACAGCCATGAAGGGGTTCGAGAATCTCGCGCTGCGCCTTGCGGAGATCGGACGGCTCGCCAAAGGAGCGGGCGAGAACTACGACGTCAGCGAACACGACTTCCGCGCACAACTCTCAGCGATGGACGTACCGAGGTGACAGCCTCGCTGACCATCGGCAACGTCCGGTCGTGGAGACCCACCGACATCGATGTCGCTGCACGCGGCATCTCGGAACTGGGCGAGTTCATCGACGGCGCGGCCGAGAGCGTCGAAGCCGACCAGAACGCCCTCGCCGAGACGTGGAGTGGCGAAGCCGCTGTCGCAGCAGGCGATCGCGTGGTTGACGAATGCCGAATGATGACGAGGATCAGAAGCGAGCTTCTCGAACTCGCCGAGGCATATTCCAATGCCGCCCGCGCCCTCGACCGCGCACAGACCCATGTGGACAACACCGTCAGCGCTGCGACCGCGGCCGGTTTCGATGTCGACGTCTCTGGCAGGGCGAGACCGATGACTGCCGGAGTTGTCGACCCCGCCGGCTTCGCGCAACTGCAGTCCGAAGCCGATGCTCATACCGAGGCGATTCACGATGCATTGCGACAGGCAGCGGACGTTGCGAACGACGTGGCGAAGATCCTCGGTTCCGCCGTCGACACCTTGGATGATTCTGTAGCCAAGGCACGTGTAGGGACCGTCGAGGCGACAGCAGAGGGTTTCAGCTGGGAACCCGACTGGCCCGCGACGGCCGCGGCGACGATCGTGTCCGGTATGTCGGATGCTACCGCGCGTGGGCTGACGACCGCTGCTGCCGCCGTCGGCGACGACGTCGCCCGAAACATCGGGAGAGGCCTCGGACCCGCCGGTGCGATACTCGGCACCATCCCGGCCATCCACAATGACATCGCCGGTGGAATGGACCCGACCAAGGCAGTCGTGACGGAAGGTGCCGGCGCGGTGGCAGGGTTGGGTATCGGCGCGCTCTCCGGGCTCGGCGCGAGCGCCGCAACCGGGGCACTCGTCGGCTCCGCAGTCCCAGGCGTCGGCACTGTGGTCGGTTTCGTGGTGGGTGCAGGATTCGGGGCGTTCGCCAGTTGGGGAGTATCGAAAGGACTGCAGAATGCTTGGGACTGACGACGCGAGCGGGCGGGCGACTCCGACACGTGCGCCGGAGTTGTGGGCACAGCGGCTCCGACCTACATACTTGGCATTCGCAATATTCCTACTCGTGATTGCAGCGGTGTTCGTCGTGGCCGTGCCGAGACTGCTGACGAATGGTGAGGGCATCGTTGCCGGCGTTCTCGGCCTCATGGCGATCGCTTGCCTGGCAATGGCCGCACTCGCCTGCGAAACCGCTGGCATGTCTCGGATACGCCGTCAACCGCGCGTGAAGCCAGTTGGAGGTCTACACGGCAACGGGATCCGCATAAGGACCCAGCGCACTCTCCCAGTGGCGCTCGGCACTTCCCTGGTCGCGAGCGCGGTCTTCGGCGGCCTTGCATGGCTCCTGTGGCACGACGATCGAACTGGCGGACTCCTTGCGCATGGTGCAGACACCGAGCAGAACGCAACGACCGGGTTGATCGTGTGTCTCGGTGCGATCGCGCTCGGAATCCCCCTCGGGTTGTCCAGCGCAGCAACCAGGATAACGCTCTCCACCAACGGAATTCGTCGCGAGAATCGCTTTCGAATAGTCGGAATCAAGCGACACACCGACGTGTTCGTTCCCTGGTCGAGCATCACCGCGATTTCCCGTGACCACCAGGAGATTTCCACCGGGTGGGGCACTCGGTACAACCTTCTCATCCGACTCGAACACGACGATCCTGTGCTCGAGCCGCGCTGGCACTTGGATACACCGACCTCGATCGCACTGCCCGTGTCGCGCCTCACCGCCGAACCCAACACGCTCTACGCGGCGATCCACCGACTGCATACCGAACCCGAGTCCCGAAAAGCGTTGTACCGGGCGGATGCACCGAAACTGCTCGAAGCTCCGCCTCTTCGGCAACGGTGGCGCAATGAGTGAGACGCATTCGCCCCGAACAAACGGCGACGAGTCGGAACTCGCGCGCATCGCCTTCGCCACGCACCCGATCGGCGGAGCCGCATCGAGACGCCACCGACTCACCGACCGGCTTCCCGACGTGTGCGTCGTCCACGGGCGGCCTACCCAACGAAGGGTTCGCCTCAACGTTCCGTCACGACCGACGATCCCGTACGACCACCAGTCCGACCTCAAGCGACTGGTCCGTATCGGCGACAGCCGGCTGAGTCGCTGGGCGGAGCGAACCGCTCGCACGCATTTCGTGGAGACGCAGTGGCCTATGTGCCCGGAATGCGCCGGTCGATTCTCGAGGTCGAAACGCCTCGTCGGCGCCTACGCACTCGCCGGCGTCGCCGCACTGCTGGTGTTCCTGGGCGGCTACCTCGCGTTGGGCGGCAGTCGTGGCTCGGCATCCCGTTCGTCGGGGGCATCGCCCTGCTCTGGTACGCGCCGTTCAACTTCGTCGATCCCGTCACCATCACCCACGCCTACGCGTCACTCGACGGAACTCGCCTTCACGTCGTAGCGCCCCACACCGACTTCACTCGTGCGACGAGAGGTGACGACAAGTGAGACGACGCGCCTCGTCACCGTCGTCCCCCGGCTCCGAGTCCGTCTCGGTGCGCGTTCCACTTCGGGCCGGAACTCCAGCCGATCTCGGCCGGTGGAAGGACACGCAACCAGCTGCGACCCTGTTCCGCTTCCCGACCGTCGAGATGCCCGAATTGTGTGTCGCGCACGGCAAGCCGGGTGTGTGGTCGCGCAGGTTTCGGATATGGGCGCGGCCGGAGACCGACTTCGACCGGATGCCGCGAAGCCAGCGAATCCTGCACGAGTTCCTCCTCGGCGGGACTCGACTCGAGCGTCACTTCACCAGAATCGGAACAGCGCATTCGATGTCGCTGACCGTCCACGGATGCGATGACTGCAGCAGATGGCTACGCCTCCACCGGTTGCGGTCGCTGCTGCGCTTCGCACTGAGCTTCGTCATGATGATCGGGTCGCCGGTGGTCCTGATGGGAACTGTCGTCGAGCCAGCGGTCCCGTTTCTGATGTTCGGAGGTCTGAGCGTACTCTGCTACAGCGCGGCCAAGGCCAGCTGGCTGGAGCGCTTCGCCCGCGCGATCGTCAGCGTCGACGGAAAGTACCTGACCATCCGCGATCCGCATCCCGACTACGTGGCTGCGGTCGGCAGCGCGTCGAGGTCGTAGTCGACGACGACGGGAGCGTGGTCGCTGATCCGGCGGTCGGGTGCCGGGTCGCGATCGGTGCCCGCGGACACCGCGGTGCGCGCGAGCGCCGGCGTCACCAGTTGGTAGTCGATGCGCCAGCCCACATCGTTCGCGAACGACTGCCCCATCCACGACCACCACGAGTACGGGCCGTCGATGTCCGGGTGATGGCTACGCACCACGTCGACGAGCGTGCGCGGCGAGAGCAGCGACGAGAACCACTCGCGCTCCTCAGGGAGAAATCCCTCGGCCTGGTTGCTGCGCCGCCAGTTCCGCACGTCGTAGCGGGTGTGAGCGACGTTCAGGTCGCCCATCAGCAGGAACTCACGCCCCGCCGCCCTTGCCTCGCGACGCGAGCGAGACAGCTGACGAGCGAATGCGTCGAGGAAGCGCATCTTGCGGTCGTAGCGCGCTCCCCCGTCCGGAGCTTCGCGCATACGGCCGGGCTTCTGCAGGTGCGCCGGCAAGCCGCCCTTCGGAAGGTACAGGGAGGCAACGGTGATCGGTGCGTCGACGAGATCGACCTCGACGTAACGACCCTGATCCGCGAATTCCTTCAGCCCCCGCGCGAGCGGAGCCCGGTCGAGTTCGATCACGTCGACATGATCGTCACCGGGGTGGCGCATGAGCACGGTGTCACTCCACGACCGCACCGCGTCCGGCTCCTTGCGCGTGAGGACGGCAACGCCGTTGCGGCCGGGAAGCGTTCCCTCCTCGTACGTGAGGTGGTGCTCGCCGAACACGCCGTCCGGGATCGCGGATGCCCGAGCACGCACCTCCTGCAACGCGACGACATCGGGCTCACGCTCGCGCAGCCACGTCTCGAAACCACGACGCTGCGCAGCACGGATGCCGTTGATGTTGAAGGTCGCGATGCGCACGACCAATCACCCTAATGGTGCTCTGCCTCAGCCTGCGTTTCGGAATGCCTGATAACTGATTGCCAGCAGGTCGCGATCCGGCATCTCCCCACGGCGGGCGGGGAGGACCATGAGCCGCTGTCCGTGCCGCTCCTTGAGCCCGTGCTCGAGCATCGGTCCGTCGATCTCCTCGAGCAGATCGCTTCTTATCTCGACGACCTCGTCCGGGGTGATCCCCAGGATGTGTGCGTCGTATGCGGCATGGTGGATCTTGCACATCGCGAGACCGTTGGTGACGCTTGCGATTCCCGAATCCTGCGAGTCCGGCACGATGTGCGCCGCGTCCAGGAGTTGACCATGCCCCAGCGCGCACACCGCGCATCGGGTTCCGTAGGCGCGCATCACTGTCGCACGGAACACGGGTTGGTGAAGTCGTCGCTTCGTCTCTGCGAGGAAGTACCGCCGGAGGTGCGCCTCCGCCGGCGAATCCGGTCGGTACAGTTCCGCAGCAGCATCGGTGGCAACGACGAACTGGTGCGTGTCGGCCTCCTCCGCCACGACGTAGACCGGATAGACCGGATAGACCGGAAGGAACAGCCCGGTACCGACGCCGTAGAACCAGATCAGGGGAACGCGTGTGGTCATCGCCGCACGTAACCCACGATTATCCATATGGTCCGGATCGGTTCCGGACCACTTGTAGCGGAGCAGTCCATCAGTACCGACGCTGTCCTCGTACGGACGTGCAGCGCCGGTAGGCCCATAGGTCGTGGTGATCGACAAGGCTGCCGTGAGTTCCTTCGGTTTGCGGATCCCGCGGGTCCTATCGACGAGTTTGAACGGCGCGCCGTCGATGGTGAAGTCGGCGAGTTCCTCGCGCGAGATCGCGTCGAGCCCGTCGTTGGTTCGAACCGTCAGCCACGTCATCGCCTCACGTCGCAACCGACCGTCGAAATCGCTCGCAGGTCCGTCGAACGGAACGACACCGTTCACATGCCCTCGCCTTCGTCGGGCGAGTCCCTCGCCATGGGTTGACATCATGTCAGCTGCGCGCGACCGAGCGATCCGCGACCCGAAGATCTGTCACCGACAGGTAGAGGTGACGTGCCTCCCGACGAAGGCCGTCTGTTCCGCCGTTGCGCGGCCCGCGTCGCGCAGCGACCGAATGATCGCCCTCGGGCGGCAACCATCATGAGCTACTCCCACCGTTTGACGTCGTGAGCCGAGCAACGGGGTGGCACCGAAGTCGGCGGATCCAGCGATTCCGCTAGATTTCCGATCATGCGAAAGTCGCCCGGCACGATCCTCAAGAGCAGCAGACGGCTTGTTCCGGCGCAGCGTCCGCCCGATGACAACGACAAGAAGATTCGGGCGGCGCTCGTGATCTCGACGGCCACGACGATTGTCGCGGCACTGATCACCACGATTGGGAGCGGATACTGGCTCGGGCTTCAGGCCAGAATCCAGCAGCAGACTCCGATCGACGAGTTTCGGCGATCAGAGCGGATCGACTTGTACAGCGAAATCCACGCTGCGGTGGTCGACGTCGAGACCGCGGAGGGGGTACTCGCACAACGCATCAGAGACGTAGTGCGGGCACGACCCTCTGCTACCACTGAATCAGACAGGCTCTCTACCGAACTGCAGTCCGGTGACGGGCGTCAGAACCCGGGATCGATCGATCTCGACATACCAGTTCCAGCAGTCTTCCAGATTGAGATGGCGTCGTGGAGCGAATCTCTCCGGCACCTGGCGGACCTCGTGCTACGAGCGGAACTGGTCAGTTCGCGGCCAGTGCTGGACGCGGTGGATCGAATCCAATCCGAGCATCAAGAACTCGTTATCGCATTCGGCACCTCCGCACACGGATACGCAAAAGCCAGCCTTTTCGGATCGCACCTGCACTCCGCATCTCACCGATCCGGAACAATGCAATACGGCTACGCCGACACGCCACTCGCGCTCGAGGTCGCGACGGAACGGTCCACCGAGATGAGACACGACTTCATCGCGGTCGTGAAGGAAGAACTCGCTCTGGATGATTGACACACAGAGAGCTATGCAATCGAGCATGCAGCAGTCACTCGCTGCTGGACCGTGGCGTTCGAGCCAGATACACCGACTGCTACAGTCCAGCCATGGTGGATATCGGCAGTGGACTCGCAGGTGTGCTCGGTGCAGTTGTCGGCGGCCTCGGAACCTTCCTCGCGACGTGGCTCAATCTCAAGAAGCACCAGCATCAGGCGGATAAGCAACGCTACTACATACTGCAGGATCGCCGACACGAAGCCCACCGAAACATGCTGGAAAGACTGTACAAATTCGACGAGTCCGCAAGAGAGCTGAACCAGGAACTAGAGGACAAGGACCAGCTGAGTCGGTCGGTGGAGAAGGCTTATCTGGAGTCGTGGTCGGACTTGCATCCCACACTTGCAGCCGCCCTCATCGCGGGGCCAAAGGAGTTGAGCGCGAAGCTCAACACCACATTCGACGCAGTAGCCGATTACAGCAATGCAGTTGATCAGCGAATCGACAGCCGGAGAAAAGCGGCGCGCCACGACGAGCGCCAGGAAACATTTCGAGCCTCTATCTTCGAATACGCCGAGGCGGCGCGCACTGCGCTGTCGCTGGATGAATAGAGACTCTCAATAATACGCTCGACAGGCACCTACGGGGAAGCAATACTCAGTAGACAAGCACTAGCCAGTCTTGGAGATCCCTCTAATTCCGAGTTCGGTATTCCATGACTGAGTCCCGGCCAGAACGCATTCAATCGTGTCGTGCCCGTAATCGGGAGGAGCCGCATCCATGCCGGGCGCAATACCGTGAAAAAAGTAGACACCCTGACCACGAATCGTCAGAGTGGCCGAGGGCGTACAGACGATCGTCAACTCGTAGATCCCATTCGAGACAGCGGGCGTTGATCCAACAACTGTTCTTGCCATGAGGCGGTTTTCGTAGGATCTCCCAGACCAGCTCATGCCCGCGAGGCTAGGAACAACCAGAAGCCCCGTGTTCGAATCCGGGTCGAGTCGAAGCGAGTTCTTGAGATCGATGATGACACCGGCCCGATTGCGGAAAACATCGAATCGACGACCGACTATCTCGCACTCTACAAAACCGTCTTGTTCGACAAGCGGGTTATAGTGATCCACCTCGAGACCAGCAAGAATTTCTTGCGATTCGAGAAGATGGCCCAGAGATATCATTTCAGTCGACTTTCGGTGATTGGCATACTCGGGATCACGACTGACCACTATTCCAGTGGTATGTGCGCTTAAGGATCCCTGTTCGAAACAGTCCGACCGGTCAGGGGGTTCATTTTCCCGCCCTCGGCATTGTGGTAGAAAACATACCGTTCGGATGCTAGGACGGCACAGCTGTCGTCAGGTTTATCAGACGCACGGAGACTAGCCCCGCAACCTGCTGAACACGGCGGTCACGGCGCAAACGAGCGAGACCATCTTGCCGGCCAGTCATCGAATTCCCGCAGGATAATTCCGTTCACAACCAGGGCGTATAACCGCTCATCGGGATAGTCGCCAACGCGGATGAGCCATTCTTCCCCTCCCATGCCGGTTCGGTAGACATCTACCGCGTCACCCGTAGATCGCCAGGAAACTTCCTGATCGAATGGAAAGTCGGGCACCCATCCACCTCCGTGGAACTTTTTTGTTGACTTCGGCCTTAGTTCTGTTGAAACTACCGAGAATGCTCTGATATATCTCATCTTCAACGAGCCCTCGTGACAGCGTCTTCTCGACGAGTTCCTCGAAACACGGCCAGTCGGGGTAGCCATACTTCTGCAGATCGCGAGCCCTCTGCTGTTCCACCTCCAGAGGATCCGCGTAATTTCGCGAGCGTGAAACCGCGCATGGTGACGAATCCCCGCAGCCATGCGTGTCCGCTCGTCGACCTACACCACTACCCGGGGCTTGACCCGGAGCGCTCGCGCAGTGGCGTCAGGGCAGTCGGCGCTACCGACAGGCGACGTGGTGTCCCCGGTGTCGGACAGCGTCGAACCACGCGGCTCTGACGCTCGCCCCGCTCAGCGGAGAGCCTTCTATACCTGTCCGAACACCAGAGCCCGCGGTTTCGCATCGCTGTGAGAGTGCGCTCACCTCGACCTCGCCATCGAAACCGCTCGCCCTCAGATCGGCGATCCGCGAATCGCGTCACTGTTCGACGACGAGGCGGTCGACTGCACGTAGTCGGCTACAAGTTCGATCAAGCCGTGTGACCGCGAACCCAGGGAGAAACAGTTGAGACCTGCGACTTCTCCTTTTGCGCCCCCGGCGCCGTCGATGACCACACTCCTCTGAAGTTGCACCCTGAATCAGAGAAAGCCAGATACTTTCGCACTCCACAAAGTGGCGTCATCGTTCGAAATAGTCACGCGAAACCGGACGGAGCAATCCTTCGCTGTAGTACTCGACTTTACAGCTCTCTGCAGATTCTGACGCCAATCTATCAGCAAGATCCATACCCCTTATATCTAGAGATCGAATTCGCTCTTGCGCACCCTCGCTGGCACGCTCGTTACGAGACATCTGGATGATTGGCTGGTAATCAGCGTTCCATTTTTCAAGGTCATCGACAAGGCCGCGTGGAGCATCCAACGACCTGACATCCACCGGGCCAGCACCCACTGCAGTAAGCCCCAGATGAGAATAGTCGGCCGACAACCGCAGATACTTCATGATTAGTTTGACCTCCATGTCCGGTGGAATATCAGGTTTCGATCTGGATTCAGAGCAATCTCGTACGACCCCGGCTTGCCGTCGAGAAACCCATCAGCCCTGTACATTAGTGACCCATCGGCCTGAGGTATTGGGTGCGACTGCAGGATTACATCGTCAAACGAGTACGGGAAGTTGTGACCGACGGGATCCTCCAACCCTCGCTCTCGTATTCGCGGATGGTAGTCGTACCCGTGGCTATACGCATCGGATGTGCACCCCTCCGGCACCAACCCCAGCGGATCACTCCACACCGTCGGGTTGTGCGGATAGCTGTTCGGGTTCGGTGATGGCGCGAGTCCCAAGGGATCGGGAGTGACGTACCGGGCCGTGTGCGGGTCGTAGTAGCGGTGCAGGTTGTAGTGCAGGCCCGTCTCGTCGTCGTGGTACTGCCCTGGGAATCGCAAGGGCGTTCCGGCCTCGCCCACCCAACTCGTGACGCCCCAGAGGCTGGCTCGCGAAGAACCGCCGACGGTGGCGGTCGCCGGGTCGATCAGCTCGGTCGGCGTCCCCACCAAGTCGGTCACGGTCGCGAAGAACTCGGCATCGACTGCACGCTGATCGGGGTCGACCGCTGCGCGAGTCTGCGTCAGCGGCGTATGCGTACCCGGCTGGTACGTCCACCGCGTCGCCACACCGGAGTTCCGTTGCTCGACCAACGTCGTGCCGTCCCAGGTGAACCGCGTCTCGTCGACCACCTCGCCGGCATCGTCGAGGCGGGTCTTGGCGACTCGCCGCCCGAGAGCGTCGTAGCTGTACCGCCACTGCGTCCCGTCGGGCGTCGTCACCCCGATCAACTGGTCGAAGGCGTCGTAGCGATAACTCCACACATCGGGCTTACGCGAGAGGCGCTTGGTTCGCTTGCGGATCAACCGCCCACGCACGTCGTAGTCGTACCGGTTCCGACCATCCTCGACGAGGAGGTTTCCGAGATACTCACGCCGATCAGGAGACTCGTCGGCGCCGCCGCTGATGATATTGCTCAGCGCGTCGTAGGTGTAGCGCTCGACCCCCGCTCCGTCCTCCACCACAGCGGTGATGCGACCCGCCGCATCGAGATCGAAATGACGTCGCAGCACGGAAGCCGTAGTGACGGACCGTCCCACGAGATAGCCGTCCGCGCGGTACTCGAACGTCTCCGTTCGGAGCGTTCGGGGCGACGACGTCGCGCCTCCCCCACCCAGATCGAGACTGAGCGACGACGCGGGATGGGCCGTCACCGTCTGATCGGTCAGTCGACTACGCGCGTCGTAGGCACGGTCGACGGCGATCTCACCGACACGCCACCCACTCAGGGCACCGACCGCCGTGTGCGTGAGATCGATCGGTCGCTCGTCGACGACGAGCGACCGAACACGGCCGAGTCCGTCCCAGTGCCACTCGGTGATGCCACCGCCGCCCGACTGCCGGTTAGTCCGCCGCGCATACGCGTCGTATCCGAACTGCAGGTCGACCGCACCGTCCACGCTCTGGGCCGCGAGCATCCCCTGCGCCGTGTAGTCGAACTCGACGCTGTTCACGGTTTCGTCGCCGATACCGCTGACGGCCGACAGCGTCCTGCCCGCGAGATCGTGCGTGAAACGCCGGAACTCACCGGTGTCGGCGCGAGTCTCCGTCAGCCGGCCGAGGACGTCGAACCGCTGACGACGGGCGATCCCGTCTGCGGAGGTGATCGTGACGACGCGCCCAGCCGCATCGTGGTTGTACGACGTTCGTGACCCGTTGACGTCGGTTTCGCCGCAGAGCCGGCCGTCGACGTCGTAGTCGTACGACCATGTCTGGCCGAGGGGATTCGTGACGGACACCAGACGCCGTTCGGTGTCCCACGTGTATGCGGTGACCGATCCGTCCGGGTCGGTGCGCGCCGCAAGGAGGTCGAATGCCCCGTACTCGTACCGTGTTTCGCCACCGACCGGATCGACGTGGCGGAGCAGATTGCCCTCACCGTCGTACTCCCACTTCTCTCGTGAGCCGTCCGGGTGAGTCCTCGCGGCGAGCTTGCCGCCCGCAGACCACCGCTGGGAGGTCACGTTTCCGTCCGGATCCGTCACCGCGATCGGACGCCCGAATCCGTCGCGTTCGATGCGCGTCGTCGCACCTCCGACGTCGACGATCGCGATAGGGAGGCCCGCTGCGTCGGTCTCGACGACGGTGCGGACACCGGTGGCTTCGGTGACCGAGGCGATGGCCCCCGTCGCAGCGTGCCCGTACTCCGTCCGGTTCCCCGCAGCATCGACCGTCGCGACGAGATCTCCCGCCTCGCTCCACTCCTGTCGCATGACGGTGCCGTCCGGGTGGCGGACGGTCGACGGCCGGTGCGGTGCGGCATAGTCGATCCGAATGTGCTCGCCGTCGGGTCGCGTGATATCGGCGACGTCACCGGACGGCGAATAGCGATAGCGAGTGATGGCACCGTCCGGTGCCGTCACGGTGAGCGGGTCGCGTCGTTCGTTGTAGTCGGTGTGCGTGTGCGCACCGCTGGGCGTCCTGACGTCTCGTAGCCGGAGGTCGCTGTCGAACCCGTACGCGGTCTGAGCACCGAAGGTGTTCGTCTCGACCGTCAGCGACCCGGTGCCGGTACCGACGTAGTCGTAACGCGCGGACATGATTCCCGCGGTCCCGTCCTGCGCGACGACGCGTCCCCGCTCGTCGTAGGTGTTGACCATTCGGTTGCCGTTGGAGTCCTGCCACGAGAGCATCCGGCCGTCGTCGTCGTAGTGGTAGCGCGTGGTGCCGCCGAATCCGTTGGTGACGGCGACGAGGTCTCCGGCTGCGTACGCGAACCAGCGGACCACCACAGGGTCCGGCGATTGCGAATCCACGACTGCGAGAGATACGACGCGTCCACCGCGGGCATCGACGAGGACCCGGTAGCCGCCGGAATGGTCGATCGCCGTCGGCGCTCCGTCCTCGCTGTAATGGAACCTGATCCGATTGCGGTGACGATCGGTCAGGGCGCTGAGGGACAGGTTGCCGAGCTCCGCATCCACGCCACCGAGCGACGGCTTCGGTGCGAAATACCACGTGATCTCGCGGTCCTCGTCGCGAACGGTGTATCCGCCTGTCTCCGTTCGCGACATCGTCCATCGCTGACGCGAATCCCGCGGCGAGACGGCCTCCCCCACGGCCGGCCGTGGGAAGACCACCACGACGCCGTCCTCGGCGACGAAGGTGACGTCCGGCCCCTCGACGACGACCCGCAGATCGAACAGCGACGACCAGCTGGGGCCGAACCAGCGGCCGAACCGATATCCGGATCGGTGCCGCCGCCCGAGAGCGAGAGGAAGGACACCGGACAGCGCGAGATCGACTTCGGGAAGCAGGAATTCGCCGGTGGCGGCGTCGACGGGATCGCGAACGCTCTCGACCTGGTTCTTCGTCTGGTCGGTCGCCGCGCCGGTGTCCTCCGCTGTTCGAGAGGCGCCGTCGTCGGCTTCAGCGAGTCCCTCGGGACTCGGATTCGGTTCCGGGTCGGGTCTGTCGGCGCTCGGCGCATCCGGCTCGTGCGGGACGGAGCTCGCCTCGGTCCGGGATGCATCACCCACATCACCACGATCGGGATGCGACGTATCGGGCAGATGCCGACCGGCATCCGCCACGTGATCGGCCATGCGCCCGGCGTCCGCGAAATCGCCGGCCATGTCGACCACGTGCATCGACGTTCGGGCACCGGCGACACCGGCCCCTGCTCCACCCGTCGCTGCAGTGAGAAGTGCGTCGCCCGTGAGGCTGCCCGCGAACTCGAACGGGTTCGCCTTCGCGTCCTCGACGAAGGCATCGACGACGGCGCCCGGATCGGCAGCCGCCACGACGAGCCCCGTGGACAGGTCGCTCATCCCTTCCATGTAGGCGGCGGGATGCGTCACGTTGTATGTGTCCAGCGGATTGATCTGGCGGACGAACTGCACGATGCTGGTCAGCCCGGTTGTGAGCCCCTTCGTGAACGCGACCTCCCCATGCTCGAGTACATCGTGCGCGTCGCTCAGGTTCGCGGCCATGCGCTGTGTGAACGGCGGCTCCTCGGGAGCGGCCTGTGCCTGCGCAGCGAGTGCTCCGGCGATGCGCCCGGCAGCGTTGTCCCGTTCCGTCCGCGCGGCGCGAAGGATCTCGACGGCATCGCGATAGACCGGCGTCCAGCTGTCGGTGAGCGTGGTGGCAGCGCGCTGCTCGCCGCTCAATGCGTTGTCCGCGTTCTTGACCTCGCGCTCGTGCTCCTCGGCCTGCTTCCAGCGCGCGATGGCGTCCGCTGCACGCGCCTGCGCGGCTTCGACCGCATAGGCCCACTCGGTCAGCGACCCCGCTGTCGCCGCCATGGCCTCGGCGGCCTCCTGCCACAGCTTCGGCTGCTGGTCGAAGACGGCGTCGAAGCTCTCGGCGGCATCGCCGCTCCAGCCTGCCGCATCCACCGCGCGGAGCGCACTTCCGGTCGAGTCGATGCTCGATCCCATCTCGGTGAGGGTCGACGCAGCTTCGTCGATCGCTCCGACGTCACCGCGAACGAGCTCGCGCGGATCTTCGGTCTGCCCCAGCTCGAGTTCGTCGACCGCGCCGCCGGTCGCGCTGGCGATGCTGTCGCCGATATCGGTCAGGGTGTCCGCGAGACCGTCGGCCCCCATCCCCCGCGCAAGACCCGCAACGGCGTCCAGACCGGAATCGGCGAGCTGCCCGCCCATCTCGATACCGGCCTCGACCGCGTCCTGGGCCGCGTCGCCGATCTTGTCGAGGCCGCCGATCACATCGTCCCACCCGAGCACCATCAGGTAATCCCCCCGCTCACCGGATCATTCACCGTTGACGATCGCCGCGGCTCGCTCGGCCGCCCCGGTGTCGTATCCCGCGTCCTCGTCACCGAGCATCGCTGCCAGCGGTGAGACGTTCGCGAGCGCCTGCGGACCGACCTCGTCGATGACCTCGCGATTGGTACGCACGTGCTCGAAGGCGTCGTCGAAGGATTCGGAGCTGTAGTCCGGATTCATCGCATGGTTGAAGGGATTGTCGGCGAACGTCTCGCCCCACGAGCGTTCGGAGATCTCGTCACCATCGAGGTGCGGATTGCCGAAGGCGTGCGTCCACATCGTCTTCAGCATCTCTTCGTTCGCTTGTTCCATCATGTGATAGCGGCCGGCCTGGAGATCCAGTACCTCCGCGATGTCGTTGGCTGCCCTGACCAGATGCCGCACACCCCACGCCCATCGCTCGGCGTACTCCTCCAGCGACTTCTGAACCGACTCGGCGCCTGCTTCCATCGGGGAGAGCGCGAGAGCCGAGAATCCGCGACCCGCGGCCGCGGTCTCACCGATGCCGAGGCCCGACAGCGAATCGATGATCGCTGTGATCCCCTCCGCCGCCTGATGGAGAACGGCAGGGTCGACGTTCAGTTCCGAGCTCATGACGGCTCGCCGGGCGTCGTCGGTTCGACACTGGGTGGGAACGCCATGGGGGCCGCGCCGAGCGCATCGACCATGACTCCCGTGGGACGGGTGAATCCGGCAGCGACCTCGTCCATGATCCGCCAGCCGTAGAGCGTGTGGAAACGTGCCTCGACCTCACCCTGGCGGGCGAGCGCGAACCTCGCGAACTCCGGTTCGCCGGTGAACGCAGGGATCCACCCGACGCCGCCGACCTCGCTACTCCAGACGCGGTCGTCGGCCGTGAGCGGGACGACGAGCACCGCCGACCGGAACGCGGAGAGCAGCGACGGGCCATGCCCGAACCCCTGGTAGAACGCATCGATCTCGATGCGCAGTCTCTCGCAGTTCACCGCTCTCCCCCTCGAGTCCCCCAGAACTCGGCCGACCGATCTGCGGAGCATAACAATCGTCTACGAGCCGGTGCGACGGTCTCGACAGCCGCGCGGCTTCAGCCTGCGTCGTCGTCGCACACGGTCTCGTGGCGACGCCGCAGTTCGTCCATGAGCGCCTGCCACGACGACGGTGTCTCGTACGCCAGCTCGCGCGCGCTGGCTGCCTTCGCCGGATCCGCCGGGCAATGCGTCGCTCCCCACTGCCCGATCGTCGCGAGGACGGGAACGAGGTCGATTCCCCGCTCGGTGAGGTGATAGACCGATTTCTGCTTGTGCCCGGGATCGCCCGAGCGCGTGACGATTCCGGCCGAGACGAGCCGTTCGAGCCGGTCCGCGAGGATGCTGCTGGTGATCTTCTCGTCCGACTCGCGCAGCAGCTCTCGGAAGTACCGCCTGTCGGCGAAGATCATGTCGCGAAGGATGAGCAACGTCCACCGGTCACCGAACAGCTCCACCGCCAGATTGACCGGGCAATCCGATCGATCGGTCACCGCCATCGCGTCTCCTTCGTCGTGTGCATTGTCGATGCCCGGCCGTCACTCCGCGTCGATGCGCCCTGCATAGTGGGCGATCTCCTCGGCCAGCAAGTCGGTGGTCGGCTCAGGCTGCGCGAGCATCGGCCAGTGTCCCCCGACGATGCTCCGTGTGCGCCAGTTCACGGCCCCATGTGCGGCTGCGGGCAACTCCTGCCAGGCATCCTCTGCGCCCGCTGCCGGGAGGGCCACATAGGTCGAGCGCTGATCGGTCACCGGGCGCGACAACACCGCGGCGTCGGTGACGGTCGAGCCCGGGTGCGCAGTGAAGCTCGCCGCCAGATGGTCACGGGCGTCCGGCGTCAGGTCCGGTTCCTCGTCGAGCATCGCCCGTGGCGGGGCCGCCCACAGATTCCCGTCGCGCTGAATGTCGGCGCGTTCCTGCTCGCGGGTGGCGCGCGAGTCGCCCCAGCCGTCGAGGAGCGAGAGGCCATCGGCCGGCAGGCAGCCTCCGATGTGGACGAGGCCGGCCACCGCATCGCCGAGTCGATCTGCCGCCTGCGCGGTCACCATCGAGGAGTACGAGTGCCCGACGAGAACGACGGGCTTCTCGGATGCCGTCACGATCGCCACCAGCGCGTCGACGTGGTCGGCAAGCCGAACCTCGGCGATCTCGGCGTCCGGTAGGCCGGCCGCGAGCCCGGGCAAGGTCATCGTCCGCGCCGCGAACCCACGCTCACGGAGTCGCGCCACCGTCGGCTCCCAGATCCACGAGCCCATCCACGCCCCGGGTACCGCCAGGGTCGTCACTGTCGATGCGTTCATCACGCCTCCCACCGGTTGCATTTCCGAACTGGTTCGAGCATGACATAACCGATCGCGAAATACGAGCAGTTTCCGTTCACGTCGATCCCGCGCCGCCCCTGTCGACGTCCTCCGCGAACTAGGGTCGTACGAGACTCGGCGACGAGCGCACGACGACCGGGAGGAGCGGACGTGCCCCGTACAGGCTGATGCACACGGCTGCGAGCCACGCCGACCCCGAGTACCGCTAGCGTCGAATCACGACACACGAACGAGAAGCCCGGGAGGAACGACAGCGTGCGATCACCCGTCCCCGATTACCTGGCCGAGGTCCTCGACGCGTGCAGCGCGGACGAGAGCGGCGCCCCTGCCGACTACATCCCGGAACTGGCGGCAGCCGACCCCGATCGGTTCGGGGTGTGCCTGACGATGTCGGACGGCGAGGTCTACACCGCGGGCGACGCCGATGTCCCCTTCTCGATCCAGTCGATCTCGAAGCCCTTCGCGTACGCGATCGCTCTCGAGGACGCGGGGATCGACGACGTCCTCGCTCACGTCGGCGTCGAGCCGAGCGGCGAGCCGTTCAATCAGATCTCACTCGAGACGGACACGGGCCGCCCGAAGAATCCGATGATCAACGCCGGCGCCATCGCGACGCACTCGCTGATCGGTTCGGAGGACGGCACGGCTGCGGCCCGCGAACGCCGCGTTCTCGACGTGTTCTCCGCCGCCGCGGGCCGCGAACTCAGCATCGACGAGAGTGTCGCGGAATCCGAGATGTCCACGGCCTACCGCAATCTCGCGATCGCGAACCTGCTGCGCGGCTACGACGTCCTCACCACCGAACCGTCCGACGCCGTGCTCGGGTACGTACGCCAGTGTTCGATCTCCGTCACGACGCGCGATCTCGCGATGATGGCCGCGACGCTGGCGACGGGCGGCATACAACCGAACACCGGCGAACGTGTCTTCTCCCTCGCCGCGACCCGCTACGCGCTCAGCGTGATGTCGACGTGCGGAATGTACGACGCCTCCGGGGAATGGATGACGCGCGTCGGGATCCCGTCGAAGAGCGGCGTCTCGGGCGGCCTCATCGGTTCCCTGCCGGGCCAACTCGGCGTCGCGACGTTCTCGCCGCGTCTGGATTCCCGCGGCAACAGCGTGCGCGGAATCGAACTGTTCGAGCGGTTGTCGCGCGACATGGGGATGCACCTCATGGAGGCACCCAGTCAGGCGGTCTCCGGGCTGCGCGGACGGTACGAACGGGTGGACGACTCACGTGCGATCGAGGTCGTCGAACTGCAGGGCGAGATGCAGTTCTCGTCCGCGGAGGGCGCGGTCCGCCGGTTCACCGATATCGAACCCGGCGACAACACCGTCGTCATGGATCTGAGCCGCGTGCATTCCGTCAACGACGTCGCGCGCCGCGTCCTCCTCGAGGTCGTGCGCCGCCTCGGGCTCGACGGTCACGAGGTCGTCCTCGTCGATCCCGACTCCGTCCTTCCCGACCCCGATCGCGGTGACGGCGTGCGCCCGCGCGTCGTGAACTCCACCGACGAGGTCTGACGCGCACAGTCGCGCCCCGGTGGACGTGAGCGGGCCTTAACGCAACCCTCACGCGCCTTCACGCCGTGGTCACGTGGCGTTCGTATCGTCCCGAACGACCGGTTCGTACGGCTACGCCGCCCCGCGGCGGCCACGAAGGAGCGACGCCTTGTCCTATGTGAGTCCACCCGAGTTCGCCGAGAAGATGGTCGACGCCGGCCAGACGAAGGCGCTGATGTCGACGCGCGACACCCTCATCCGCTCGTACATGGCGGGTGCCATCCTCGGACTCGCCGCAGCGTTCGCGGTCACCATCACGGTGCAGACCGGCAACGCCCTCCTCGGCGCGGTGCTGTTCCCCGTCGGATTCTGCATGCTGTATCTGCTGGGCTTCGACCTGCTCACGGGCGTGTTCACGCTCGTTCCGCTGTCGTGGCTCGCGAAGCGCCCCGGGGTGACGTTCGGCGCGATGATGCGCAACTGGGGGCTCGTGTTCGTGGGAAACTTCGCCGGCGCCATCACGACGGCGGTCATGATCGCGATCACGCTCACCTACGGCTTCTCGGTCGATCCGAACGAGGTCGGCCAGCAGCTGGGCACGATCGGCGAGAGCCGCACCGTGGGCTACGCCGAGTACGGCGCCGCGGGAATGCTCACGCTCTTCGTCCGTGCCGTCATGTGCAACTGGATGGTCTCGACGGGCGTCGTCGGCGCGATGATGTCGAAGTCCGTGTCGGGCAAGGTGCTGTGCATGTGGATGCCCGTCATGGTGTTCTTCTACATGGGCTTCGAGCACAGCATCGTCAACATGTTCCTGTTCCCGGCAGGATTGATGATGGGCGGGGACTTCGACTTCACCGACTATCTGATCTGGAACGAGATTCCCACGGTGATCGGCAATCTCGTCGGTGGCCTCACCTTCGTCGGCGGCATGATCTACGCGACGCACTTCCGTACGGCACCGCAGCGCACCCCGAAGAACGCCGCGGCGCCGGACGAGCGGGCGAGCGTCGACGCGTGAACGACGGTGGGCACCCGCGTCAGTCGACGCCGGGTGCCCACGGCCGGATCCTGACGCACGACGCCGCCGGATCGGCCCGATCTCCCGGTCCGCGGGACCGGGGGCGCCGCGCCGCCGTAGGCTCGATTCGTGTCCGGCTCCCCCACCGTCCTCGTCGTCGACGCCGCGAACGTCGTCGGTTCACGCCCCGACGGATGGTGGCGCGATCGCCGGGGGGCCAACGAGCGACTGCGCGACGCCCTCGTCGGCGTCGCCGAGCGGGGCGTTGCGGGTCTCGCGCCGCCGCTGTCCGTGGTGCTGATCGTCGAGGGTGCTGCGCGCGGTATCGACTCCGTGCCGGACGTCGAGGTCGTCAGCGCGCCGGCCTCGGGCGACGATCGCATCGTCGAGTTCGTGCGTGATTCGTCCGGCGAATGCGTCGTGGTCACGGCCGATCGTGAGTTGCGGTCGAGGGTCGAGGCGCTCGGTGCGCGTGTGCTGGGACCGCAGAGCGTCCGATGAGATCCAGGAACAACGTGGCTCGTTCGATGTTGAACGACTCATGAAGAAGATCGGGTTCCTCTCGTTCGGGCACTGGAGCGACGCTGCGGGGTCGGCGACACGCAGCGCGTCGGATTCTCTGCTGCAGGCGATCGAGCTCGCCGTCGCCGCGGAGGAGGTGGGTGTCGACGGCGCCTACTTCCGGGTGCACCATTTCGCGCGCCAACAGGGATCGCCGTTTCCGCTGCTCGCTGCGATCGGCGCGCGGACGTCGCGCATCGAGATCGGCACCGGCGTGATCGACATGCGCTACGAGAACCCGCTGTACTTCGCGGAGGACGCGGGAGCGGCCGACCTCATCTCCGGCGGACGGCTTCAGTTGGGAGTGAGCCGCGGATCGCCGGAGCAGGTGCTCGAGGGCTACAAGTACTTCGGTTACGTGCCCGGCGACGGCGAGTCCGACGCGGACATGGCGCGCCGGCACACCGCGGTGATGCTCGACGCGGTCTCGGGGGTCGCGTTCGCCGAGCCGAACCCGAATCCGATGTCCCCCCACCCCGGCGGACCGCTGCGCATCGAACCGCACTCCCCTGGTCTGCGCGAACGCATCTGGTGGGGTGCAGGGACTCGCGCCACCGCGGTGTGGGCAGCCGAGCAGGGCATGAACCTCATGTCCTCGACGCTGCTGACCGAGGACAGCGGCGTGCCGTTCCACGTCGCACAGGCGCAGCAGATCGCTGCCTTCCGTGAGGCATGGAAGGCAGCCGGCCACGAGTGGGAACCGCGAACCTCGGTCAGCCGCAGCATCTTCCCCATCACCACCGATCTCGACCGCGCCTACTTCGGGCGCGAACGCAACAGCTCCGACCAGGTCGGCCACATCGACGGTGGCGTCGGCGTCTTCGGCCGCAGCTACGCAGGTGAGCCGGACGAGCTGATCGAGAAGCTCGCCGGCGACGAGGCAATCGCGGCCGCCGACACCCTGCTGCTCACGATCCCCAACCAACTCGGCGTCGAGTACAACGCGCATGTGCTTGAGAGCATCGTCAAGGACGTCGCGCCCGGGCTCGGCTGGCGGTAGCCCATAGAGGCCGACGATGGGTAGGCTCCGCGTCACACACGACGATCCGGGGGGCGCTGTGACCATGAAATCCGGCAGGGACGATCTCACTTTCGAGGGTGGGTACTACGTCTACGGGCTGATCGATCCATTCGAGTTGATGCGTACTCAGAACGAGCTACTCAGCGTGTTCTACGTGGGCAAGGGGAAGGACCTCCGCTGGGAGCAGCATCAGAAGGACGTACGCAAGACACTCGAGTCGGAGTTGTTGCTGCTGGAGCGAATCGGTTCGAAGGCTGAACGCATCCGCAAGATCCTGGAGCGCGGCGGGACCGTATCTGCCGTGCGCCTCAGCGGCGGCTACGAGAACTCGGACGATGCGTACCGCGCCGAAAGCCTGGCGATCGATCTCGTCGGCGACCTACTCCGCGCAGCCGGCCGCCCGCCGTTGACCAACGCACAACCCGGACACCACGCGGGCTTCATCCCTCTCGGCGAGCACTTTCGGTTCGTCACGTCCGAAGACATGGACATTCCCCCGGCGAATGGTCGCGGCAACGTCCCGCGAGGCGATCACGCGCTCCTCGTCAAAGGCACCGCGGAGCAGTTCGTCAACGCCGGACACCGCCTTCTCACCGACGTCGAACTGCCGGCCGCGCTGGAACCCCACCGCTCTCGCTTGAAGCTCCTCGACGACAGCGCCGAGGCCGTCGACACCGCCGACCACGAGATAGTCCGTCCCGGATGGGATTCCGACAACCCGTGGAACGACAATCAGGCACGCGACCGGGCACGCCGGTACTGGAAACTCGGCGTCGACAGGGCGGCAGGATGGCTGGCGGATCCCGAGAGCGCCCCCGCCGTCGTGCTTCTCGGAATCCCCGATGGAGCGAAAACCGTGGTCCGCTACGCATGGGAGTTGCAGCAGTCGGGGACGTGGGAGTTCTTCCCAGCGTCGCGCTTGTGGGGCGTACCACTCGGGCGGCGACTCCACAGCCACCGAGCGCTGGGCCGTGCGCTGTACGAGGACCGCGACGGCAGACGCGTGCAAGTCCTCGCCAACCACGTCGCAGGTTGGCGGACACTGCAACTCTGACCTCCTGTCACCAGCCCCGACGCCCAGCGACCGGCATCGCCCGGAGCGCCGACCGTCGCTGTCACCGTTGTCCGATACGGTTCGGTGAACTTGAAGCTTCATCCGAGGCGAATCGGCAGCGGTGGAGATCGCGAACGGCACGAGGGGGACGACGATGCGGCGAGTAGCGCTGCGTGGACACATCACGGTGGCGGCGGTACTAGCAGTCGGCGTGGGTGCTGCCGGGCTCGCCGCACTGGACGGAACGCCACGCGCGAACGAGAGCGCGACATCGCTCGTCGCGTCGATCACCGAATGCCACGACATGGTCGGCATCTCGATCTCCGGCCGGGGCAACGGACTTTCGAAGCTCGAGGAGACGGACTCACGCTGGCTGCTCGACGCGAACGGTGACCGGCTTCCCGCCTCGACGCATTTCGACGACGGCTGGCTCGACCGGATCCACGCCGCGCAGGAGGAGGCGGCGGGGCCGGGTTCGTACGCGATGGTGTCGATCGGCTATCCCGCGAACATGGGCACGTACCACGAGTCCGTCACGACGGGAGTCTCGAACGCCGAGCACGTGATGCGGGCGATCGCGGCCACCTGCCCGAACACCCGGTTCGCGATCGTCGGGTACAGCATGGGCGCCGACGTCGCGCGCCGGCTCGCGATGAACATCGGGAATCAGGCGACATCGGTCGCCCACACCATCGTCGATCCGAATTCCGTTCTCGGAGTTGTGATCATCGCGGACCCAGGCCGCTCGGCCGGCGAGGGGCCGTTTCCGGGGGCGCGCGATCCCTTCCGGTCCCCCGACGGCTACGACGTCGCCTACCAGCAGCACGACACTCCGACCTCGGGGCAGGGTGCGCTGACCGGCACCGCCGGATCCTTCGGCGCGCTCGCGGGGCGTGTGGCGTCGTTCTGCTCGGAGGGCGATCTCACGTGCGCCGCACCCGAGAACGCCGCGCTCGTCTCGCTGGTCGTCAATCTCGCACTGCAGATGCACATCGACTCGATCGAGTTCTACGGACCGACGCCGGACACCGCCGCCGAGTTCACCCACGTCCTCACCCGCGCATTCGGTGCCGCGTTCGACGAATTCGCAGCACAACCGAACTGGCTCGCGACGGACGAGACCTTCCTCGACGTCCTCGTCACGGTCTCCGATCCCGCGTACGTCGCGCGCGAGTACCCCGAGCGGACCCCCGCCGAGAGCGCCGCACGAGTCGCCTCGATCGTGCATCTGCCGCGCAAACTCCTGCTCGAGGTGAGCGGGCTGGTGCTGGACAATCGCGGCACGATCGACTTCCTCATGACCGATGCCTACGAGCAGACGTTCGCGCCCATCACCGGCCATCATTTCGACTACTGGCACGACGCCGAACCCGACGCCGGCCGGACGTCCTCCGTCGACTACGCCGCCGCTTGGCTGGCGCACCTCGCGGCACAGGCGAGCACCCGGGCCGCGGGACCAGAACTCGCGTCGGCCGATCGCCCAGCACCCGACGTCACCGAACCCCACCCGATGCCGGACGAGGCCTCCTCCGCGGACGCCGCATCGTCCGCGGGCGACTTTCCGGACGACGCGCGGTCCGCCGACGACGAGATCTCCGCAGGGGACGACCGCAGCCCCGCCGCGAACCTCGACGCACTGAACAACGACGCACTCAACAACGACACCCGGGACAGCGACCCACAGGACAGCGACGCCCACGAAGGTGCGCGCATCGAGGAGGACGCGACGGATCCGCCCGACGAACGAGGCGCTATGCCGGTGAGAGAAGACCGAGATTGGGACTACGAGTACCAACGCCCCTGATGCGCGAGGACAAGGTCCCGATATCGTCGTGGATCTCGTTGCACCCCTTGCCCTTCATCCAGGCACACGGCGATGCTCATGGGGCGCGTCGTTCCGCCCGTCGACCCTTCCGCGAGATGCGCGCCGCCGATCACCAGCGACGTCCACCACGAAAGGGCCCAGCACCCGATGAACACGTCGACACTCGTCCTCGTCTGGCTGCTCTGCGCGTCCCTCGCCGGTGACGCACTGCTGTCGTTGCGGCCACCGACGTTCATCTCGGACTGTTTGCACGGGGTCGGCTTCCCGCGCGAGTGGTGGTGGACGCTCGTCGTCATCAAGGCGCTCGCTGCGATCGGGCTCGCGGTCGGTGCACTGCGAAACGATCCCGGTGTCGCAGCGACGGTCGCGATCGGAACAACCGCCTACTTCGGGTCGGCTGCGATCACCCACATCCGTGCGCGCTTCACCGGGAGCGCCTTCTGGATCAACTGTCTCGCGATGCTGCTGCTGTCGACCCTGACCGCCGGCGTCACCGTCGCCGCCTACCTCTGATTCGACGCCGGCCGTGCGCAGCCGGCGCGCGCAGCCCACCCAAACACGAGCACGAGACTCGAATTACACCCTGCACGTGCATATTTCGTATCGCACGATCTCTCGTCGCGGATCCGGGATCGCTTGTACGATGCGACGGTGTTTCCTCCGCCAAGGGGACGGCGGCCCCGGCGAGTTCAGCCGACGCACGGCACGGCGCGCACGCCGAAGCGTCTGCTCGTGTCGACGAGTTCGATCGCCGTCGCCACGCTGGCGAGCCGAATCACCGGTTTCGCGAAGCAGGTGCTGCTGCTCACCGTGCTCGGCGTCCAGATCGCCAGCCCGTTCACGGTCGCCGTTCAGATACCCACGATGGTCTCCGAGCTTCTACTGGGCGCCGTCCTGACCGCGATCGTGGTGCCCGTCCTCGTCCGGGCCGAGCGTGAGGATGCCGACGACGGCGCAGCCTTCGTTCGTCGGTTGTTCACTGCGGCACTGCTGATCCTCGGAGTCGGCGTCGTCGCAACGACACTGGCGGCACCGTATCTGGTGCGACACGTTCTGCTTCCTCCCGACGGTGAGGTCGACGTCGCCCTGGCCACCGCGCTCGCGTACCTGGCGCTGCCCTCGATCCTTCTCTACGGCGTTGCCGCGCTCTTCACGGCGATACTCAACACACGCGAGGATTTCGCTCCAGGCGCATGGGCGCCGGTGGCGAACAATCTGGTCGTCCTGGCGGTCCTCGCAACGTATGTGCTGGCCCCGGGCGAGATCTCGCTCGATCCGGTGCGTATGGGTGATACGAAACTGCTGATCCTGGGTGTCGGCAGCACTCTCGGTGCGGCAGCGCAACTGGTCACCGTGGCGCTCGCCGTACGACGTCGGCGCATCGATCTGCGCCCGCTCCGGGGAGTCGACGATCGACTGCGGCAGTTCGCCGGTATGGCATGCGCGATCGTGGTGTACGTGCTGATCGGACAGGTCGGGCTGATCGTGACGAACCACATCTCGGCCGCCCACGACGTGGGCGGACCGGCGATCTATGCGAATGCCTGGGCACTGCTGCAGCTTCCGTACGGAGTGCTCGGAGTCACGATCCTGACGGCGATCATGCCGCGGCTCAGCCGGCACGCAGCGTCGGGTGACGCGAACGACGTGATCGGCGACCTGTCGACTACGATGCGCCTCACGTTGATGTCGCTCGTCCCCGTTGCGGGTTTCCTCACCGTCGCGGGCCCACAGATCGGCGAAGCCCTCTTCGGGTACGGGAACTTCCGAGACGACGCCGAGCGACTGGGCGATGCCGTGCGGTGGTCGGCGTTCACGCTCGTCCCCTACTCGCTCGTCCTGGTCCATCTGCGAGTGTTCTACGCCCGCGGGCAGGCATGGATGCCGACGTGGATCGTGCTCGGCATCACGGCTGTCAAGATCGGCTGCGCTGTGGTGGTGCCGCTCGTGGCGGCGGCTCCCGATCTGGTCGTCCCGATGCTGGGCGCCGCCAACGGGATCGGCTACGCCGTCGGTGCGATCGTCGGATGGGTGCTGCTCACTCGGTCGATGGGCGCGATGACGCTGGACGGAGTTCGCCGCACGATGGGCGTCGCTGTCGGCGCGACGCTCGCGGGAGCATCGGTGAATCTTCTCGCGGATGCTGCGATCGGGCGCGTCGCACTGCCCGACGCGTTCGAGCGATGGGATGCCCCGCTCCATGTCGTCGCCGACGGCCTCGTCTTCGCCGTCGTGACGGCGTCTCTGATGTATGCCGCGGGGCTCCCCGAACTGCGGATGATCCGAGACGTCGTGCGGCGATCCCGGCCCGGTTCGCCGGAGATGCGCGACACGGAGGCGGCACCGACCGCGGTCCTCTCACTCGACGAGATTCGGTCGCTCGCCGCGCTCGACCGAGCCCGGTGGATCGCGAGCAGCGAGACTCCCTTGCCGCGCCGACATCCACCGTGATTCACCGACTCGTCGACGTCACACTCCGCCGTCACCGTGCTGGACGGCGGCGATGGTGCCGGCGATGTCGAGCCACAGTCCGAATCTGCCCGATGCGGTCGTCGTTCCACACGACGGCGGGATCGGGTTCGATCCACGCCACGAGCAACCCGACGGCCGCCAGAGTCTCGCTGCTCCAGGCCGCCGGTGTCGTCGAGCCTAAC
>NZ_BCXD01000004.1 GCF_001894925.1 Rhodococcus rhodnii NBRC 100604
GTAAGGGGAGATAGATGTCGGATTCGATGAAGTACGGGTTCGGTGAGATGACCGCGCTCGCCGGGGAGATCCGCGGCGATGCGGGCAGGATCGGCCAGGCCCAGGACGACCTGCAGGGCTTCGTCAACGGGCTCGTCTCGACGTGGGAGAGCTCCGCGCAGCAGGCGTACCAGGCCGAGCAGGTCAAGTGGGACCAGGCCCAGCGTGACCTGATGACCACCCTCGAGCAGATCGCGAAGACGGTGGAGCAGGGCGCGAACGACATGCAGCAGACCGAAGCGCGCAACGCCGCGCAGTGGAACGGCTGACACACGCTCGATCGAACGGCGCGGTGGGAACGGAGACGTTCCCACCGCGCCGTTCGTGTTCGCAGCCCTCGACGTGCAGTTTTGCCGGTGGTTCCCCTCGCCGGGTAGCATGTTCGGTTGGCGCATCTCGCGTCGGCGATCGATCGTGCCCGGCAGGCCCGGGCCGATCCCGTCGACGATGTGCTTCCGGGTCCCAACTGGCCGCTGGAAGCCGCGGTGAGACCCGTTCCGAGTGCGCAGGCCAGCAGCAGAACAATCGACGAGGAAGTTCACGTGTCTACGTACAGCCCCAAGGCCGGTGACGTGACCCGCCAGTGGTACGTCATCGACGCCACCGACGTGGTGCTCGGTCGCCTCGCCGTCCAGGCAGCGAACCTGCTTCGCGGCAAGCACAAGCCCACCTTCGCACCGCACGTCGACGGCGGCGACTTCGTCGTCATCGTCAACGCGGACAAGATCGCTCTGAGCGGCAACAAGCGCGAGGACAAGTACATCTACAGCCACTCGGGTCACCCGGGCGGACTGAAGTCGAGGTCGGTCGGCGAGGTTCTCGAGAAGAACCCCGATCGTCTCGTGGAGAAGGCCGTGAAGGGCATGCTCCCCAAGAACAAGCTCGGCAACGCGATTGCCGGCAAGCTCAAGGTCTACGCAGGCCCGAATCATCCCCACGCCGCGCAGCAGCCGGTGCCGTTCGAGATCAAGCAGGTGGCCCAGTGACCGCGCCGGAGGAGCAGAACGTGAACCCCGAAGAGATCAACGAGGGTGTCGAGATCGCCGCTGACGAGTACGTCGCGGTCGAGGAGCCCGAGATCGCCGACGAGATCGAGGCCGCAGCCGCGGCCCCGCTGACCTTCGATCGCCCGGTTCAGGCCGTCGGCCGTCGTAAGGAAGCGATCGTTCGTGTCCGGCTCGTGCCGGGCTCGGGCAACTTCGTCCTCAACGGCCGGAGCCTTGAGAACTACTTCCCGAACAAGGTTCACCAGCAGATCGTCAAGGCTCCGCTGGTGACGGTCGAGCGGGAGAACTCGTTCGACATCGTCGGCCTCCTCGGTGGCGGCGGCCCGTCCGGCCAGGCCGGCGCCCTGCGTCTCGCCATCGCGCGTGCGCTGACCGAGATCACGCCCGAGGATCGTCCCGCGCTCAAGCGCGCCGGCTTCCTCACGCGTGACGCTCGCGCCGTCGAGCGCAAGAAGTACGGACTGAAGAAGGCGCGCAAGGCGTCGCAGTACTCGAAGCGCTGACGTTTCGGCGGCCGCCGTCCCGCCCGATCCCACCGTTGCACCGATACCGGCCCCGAGTGGCCGCTACCGTCTGAACCACGGGATCGTGCGGGGTGGCTCGGCCGTGCCGTACTGCACACGCAGACGCACTTCACGAGAGCAGGCGTTCACGATCGTCGAACGCCTGCTCTCGCCGTATCGTGTCGACGCACCTGTCGGGGGTGCGAAAGGGGTCTGACCCACTATGGATCGGTTGTTCGGTACCGACGGCGTTCGGGGCACGGCGAACTCCGTGCTCACGGTGGAACTCGCGATGCAGGTCGCGCAGGCAGCGGCCGTCGTGCTCGGCGGTGGTTCGCGATCGGGCACGACGACGACCGCCGTCGTGGGCCGGGATCCGCGCATCAGCGGTGAGGTCCTCGAGTCCGCGGTCGTCGCGGGGCTGACGTCCTTCGGCGTCGACGTCGTCCGCGTGGGTGTCCTTCCGACCCCGGCCGTCGCGCATCTGACGGCGAAACACGGCGCGGCGCTCGGCGTGATGATCTCCGCGTCGCACAATCCCATGCCGGACAACGGCATCAAGATCTTCGGGACCGGCGGACGCAAACTTCCCGACGCGGTCGAGGACGAGATCGAGGCACAGATGCCGCTCGTCGAACTCGCCGCACGCCCGAGCGGAGCACAGCTCGGCCGGATCCGCAGCGACGACACCGCGCTGGGCACCTACCTCGACCATCTCGCCGTCGCCGCGCCCACCCGGCTGGACGGCCTTCGCGTCGTCGTCGACTGCGCGAACGGCGCGGCGGCCGAGGCGGCCCCGCACGCGTACCGCGCCGCGGGCGCCCATGTGATCGCGATCAATGCGGAGCCCTCGGGCCTGAACATCAACGACGACTGCGGTTCGACGCATCTCGACGTCCTGCGCGCCGCCGTCACCGAGCACGGCGCCGACCTCGGTATCGCCCACGACGGTGACGCGGACCGCTGCCTCGCCGTCGACGCGGCCGGGAACGTCGTCGACGGGGACGCGATCATGGCGATCCTCGCGATCGCGATGCGCGACGCGGGCGAACTCACGGGCGACACCCTCGTCACGACCGTCATGAGCAATCTCGGACTGCACATCGCGATGCGCGACGCGGGAATCGAGACCGTCTCGACGTCGGTGGGCGACCGCTACGTCCTCGAGGCCCTCGCCGACGGCGGGTTCGCTCTCGGCGGCGAGCAGTCCGGTCACATCGTGCTCCCCGGCTTCGCGACGACGGGCGACGGCACGCTCACGGCGTTGCGGCTGATGGGGACCATGGCGACCACGGGGCGCTCGCTCACGGAGCTCGCGTCCGTCGTGACGGTGTTGCCGCAGGTGCTGCTCAACGTCGCAGTCGACGACAAGTCGACCGTCGCGTGCAATCCCGATGTCGTCGCCGCCGTCGCGGCGGCCGAAGCCGAACTCGGCGACACCGGCCGGGTGCTGTTGCGACCGTCCGGAACCGAGGAACTCGTGCGGGTCATGGTCGAGGCACCCGGCGTTCCCGCCGCCGAGCGCGTGGCGCGCGAACTCGCCGAGGTCGTCGCCGCTGCACGTCCCGTCGCCCGCGACGTCCGGTGATTCTCTAAGGTTCACGGGGAACCGTCCGCGCGGGCGGTGCGTCGAACGGGGTGACGCACCGCGGCCCGCGGCGCATCGAGCGGGAATCAGGGGTGGGGGAGTCATGGGTAGTGGGGGAGAGCCGGACGTCGAGATCGACGCGTCCGCGGTGATCGGAATCGCACGACGCTTCGCGTCGTCGGCGTCTGCGCTGGGCGAAGCCGCGGCCGCGACGCGCGACCTGCGGTTCGGTGCTGCGTCGCTCGGCCCGGATCACGCGAGCGAGGCGCGCGCCCTCGCGGTGGGTCTCGCACGAGTCGCGGACGTCCTCACCGAACGCGCCGGTGACGTCGACGTCGTCGCCGCGGCGACCGAAGCGACGGCGGCAGCGTACGTCTCGGCCGACGACGCCGCGTCGACGCGGTTCGGGAACCTCACGTGAACCCCGACGTCGAGCGACTCGTCCGTGACACCGCGCTCGACGCGGCCTTCCGGAGCAGGCTCACCGCCGCGAGCGAGAGCTCCGATCCGCGCCTCGGCGATCTGCTCGACGCGGCACACGCCGCAGTCGCCGCCCGGGAGCGCCGTGACGACCTCTTCGACCGTCGTGACCTCGCCGAACCCGTCTCCCGCGTCCTCGACGACGGCGCCGTCGGGCTCGACTTCTTCGCGCTGTTCCTGCCCAGCGCCCGTGCTCTCGGGTACGCGGGCGACGACGAGACCGTCGACGGATACCGGCGGCTCTACGACCGCGAGCACGCATTCGACCTCGACGCACTCGTCGACGACGTGCGGCGGCTCGAACACGGGCTGACCCGCGCGCGAGACGAACTGATCGTCCAACGCGACGAGACCGGTCGGCTCCGCTCGGCATGGCCCGATGCGCTCGGGACCGCCGTGAGCGTGCGTGCCGCCGCCGCCGCCACGGAGTTCGAGGATGCTGTGACGACTGCGGAGGACGCGCTCGCCATCGTCCACGATGCCGTCGCCACCGTCCGGAAGGCCGTCGCGCACAAGGCCTTCACGGTGTGCGCTCAGTTCACGCCGCTCGTGGGCGGCCGCACCGCTGCGGAGGTCGGTGACCTCACCGCACTGGCCGCCACCGAACAGGGCGGTTCGGCGGCTCGCGCAGCGCGTGTCTGGCTCGACACACACCTGCTTCCCGAGTACCGGGAGCGTCGCGACGCCGTCGTCGCAGCGTGCGAGAGGTGTGACGCGGACGTCCGTGAGGCGATGCGGATCGCCGCCGATGCGCTGACCGGGATCGAGCCCGCCCCGCGCTGGCGGCCGGACGGATTCGCCGTGCCGCAGCCTTCGGCTCCGGTGGAGTACGTCACGTTCGCGCACGGGGAATCGCCCGTGGGCGCGGCCGGAGTGTCGCGTGGCGACACGGCCGTGCCGCAGGCAGGTGCAGCGCCGCCGATGTCCGCAGCGTCGACGTCTGCAGCGTCTCCGATGGTCGCCGCACCGCAGGATGTGGCAGCGCCGCAGGCACCGCAGGCAGGTGCTCCGGTGCCTCCGGCCTTCTCGTCGACTCCGCTGACCTCGGACGCCGCACCGCCGCCGATCCTCGGTGCCCGGCCGGACGCGACCGCGCCGGGAGTGGGCGGCGACGGTCTGGCCCGGTTGATTCCGGTGCTCGGATCGGTCGCGGCAGAACTCGTGGGGCAGGTCGGCGCTGTCGTCGGAGGCGTGATCGAACGGGTCGCGGCGGAGCACCTGGACGGCGGGGACACAGACGGCGGGGACACAGACGACGGGGACACAGACGACGGGGACACAGACGACGGGGACGACAGGGCCGCAGTCGATGTGGCCGGTGACGATGCGGAGGTCGGTTCGGACAGCCCGACCGTGCGCATCGGCGACGAGGACTGGACTGTCGAGACCGGAGGCGACGATGGTGCGTTGACCCTCGGCCGCGACGGCGTCTCGGTCGAGTTCTCGCTGCACCTGGGCGACGACGGCATGCCCGAGATCGACCGCACCGACGGCGTGTCCGGCGACTCCGAGTCCTCGGAAACCACGTCCCACGACGCCGAATCCGCCGAACCCGAATCTCACGAGCCGGACCCAGGACAGCCCGAGCCCACGGCCGAGCCGGTGGTCGCGGGCCCGGGCCGTTCGACGACCCCGGCGCCCGCCCGGGGAGAGCCGCTACAGAGCGACGCCCCGCAACGAAGCGATGTGCCGGCAGGCGACGGCCATGGGCCGCGCGGTGCTCACCTCGCCGAAGCGGGTCCGTTGTGACGACGCAGGACGCGGCCGCACGCCTGTCCGCGATGCGCGAGCGCATGGACCGCGACGCCGAGCGGCTGCTCGCCGGGCTCGCGTCGGCGCGGGACCGGCACCCGGACGATCACACTCCTGATCGCCACACCGCGGCCGATCACACGGCCGCCGATCACACCGCTGTCGACAACGGTGCGGACGACGGCAGCGACGACGCGTACTACGTGCGGAGCAGCTGGCTCGTCTGACGCAGCGCGGTGGCGGGGGAGGTCTGCGGGTCGTCGGCCGGGTGGGTGAGTGTCCCCGGGATCTCGGCGTCGGGGTCGGTGAACGCGTCGTACGTCCCGTCGCCGGTGAGTGCGGACAGCAGGAAGCCGGTGAGCAGGGCGCGGGTGACGTGTTGCGTGCCGCGGTCGGATCCGGTGGCGCCGAGCGCCTTGTAGAGATAGCGGCCCTCGCCGAGGCCGTCGCGGTGGGCGTCCGGGACGATCCGCAGCAGGGCGGTGTCGCCGGCCGCCTCGTAGAGCGATCGCGCGTCGCTGTCGACCGATGTGGCGTCCTGCCCGTCGCCGACGACGAGGAGAGGCGCCGAGACGCGGCCCGCGACGGACTCGGCACGCGGCGAGGTGGGTGCCGGGTACAGCGCGGCGACGGCGGCGACGTCGCGGTTCGCGGCGGCGAGCACCGCGGCGCTCGCGCCCATGCCGTGCCCCGCGAACGCGAGTTTGTCGGGGTGGACGCTGATGTTGCCGGGTCCGAGGCGCACTCCGACGCAGATGTCGAGGGTCGCAGCGAGATCGACGGCGAAGCCGCGGTGCGACGGTACGGGGCCGCGGGCGGTGTCGGGGGCGGCCGCAACGATGCCCCAGGACGCGAGGTGCTCGAGCGTCTTGCGGTAGCCGGCCGATCCGGTCAGCCAGCCGTGACCGAAAGCGACGGCGGGAAGGCCGAACCCGGACTCGGGAGTGAACACCACACCGGGCTGGCCCGCGAGAGCGAGGTCACCGCGCAGGACGCGATGAGGTCCGCGTTTGGTGAGCGAGCGCACGAGCTTCTTCGGATTCTCCGCCACGTCCGAGACGTTAGTCGATACGGAGAGTGATGTACGGCGACCGGGCGCGGAGCGAGTCCGGCTCGCTCCCGTCGGTCGAACAAGTACGCTGGTGAACCATGTGCGGAATTGTGGGGTACGTCGGCCATCGGCAGGCGCTGCCCGTCGTCGTCGAGGCGCTGCGCCGTATGGAGTACCGCGGCTACGACTCGGCCGGTGTGGCAGTTCTCGACGGCTCCGGAGGAGTCGCGATCGAGAAGAAGGCCGGCCGCCTCGCGAACCTCGAGGCCGAGCTCGACGACACCGGTCGCGAGCGTTTCACCGGCGTCTCGGGAATCGGCCACACGCGGTGGGCGACCCACGGCCGCCCCACGGATCGCAACGCGCACCCGCACGTCGACGGAACCGGCAAGGTCTCGGTCGTCCACAACGGCATCATCGAGAACTTCGCGCCGCTGCGCAGCGAGCTCGAGCACGCCGGTGTCGAGTTCGCGAGCGACACGGACACCGAGGTCGCGGTGCATCTCGTCTCCCGTGAGTACGAGACGGGCGAGAACGCCGGACGGTTCGTGGAGAGTGCGCTCGCGGTGTTGCGACGCCTCGAGGGCGCGTTCACGCTCGTCTTCACCCACGCCGATCACCCGAACACGATCGTCGCCGCCCGCCGGTCCACGCCGCTCGTCGTCGGTGTCGGTGAGGGCGAGATGTTCCTCGGCTCCGACGTCGCCGCCTTCATCGAGCACACGCGGGACGCGGTCGAACTGGGCCAGGACCAGGTCGTCGTCATCACGCCCGAGAGCTACTCGATCCTGAACTTCGACGGCACCGAGGCGTCGGGCCGTCCGTTCCGCATCGACTGGGATCTCGCCGCCGCCGAGAAGGGCGGCCACGACTACTTCATGCTCAAGGAGATCGAGGAGCAGCCGGCCGCGGTCGGCGACACGCTCCTCGGGCACTTCCACGACGGCAAGATCGTGCTCGACGAGCAGCGGCTGTCGGATCAGGAACTGCGCGACGTCGACAAGGTCTTCGTCGTGGCGTGCGGCAGTGCCTACCACTCGGGCCTGCTCGCGAAGTATGCGATCGAGCACTGGACTCGCCTCCCCGTCGAGGTCGAGCTCGCGAGCGAGTTCCGCTACCGCGACCCGGTGCTCGACCGGTCGACACTGGTCGTCGCGATCTCGCAGTCGGGGGAGACCGCCGACACGCTCGAGGCAGTCCGGCACGCGAAGGACCAGAAGGCGCGCGTGCTCGCGGTCTGCAACACCAACGGCGCGCAGATCCCGCGTGAAGCGGACGCCGTCCTCTACACGCGCGCCGGTCCGGAGATCGGCGTCGCGTCGACGAAAGCGTTCCTCGCTCAGGTCACCGCGAACTACCTGGTCGGTCTCGCCCTCGCGCAGGCTCGCGGCACGAAGTACCCCGACGAGGTCGCCCGTGAGTACGACGAGCTCGAAGCGATGCCCAAGCTCGTCGCGCGGGTCCTCGAGACGGTCGAGCCCGTTCGCGCCCTCGCGCGTGAGCTGGCCGCTTCGCCGACGGTACTGTTCCTCGGTCGCCACGTCGGCTACCCGGTGGCGCTCGAAGGTGCGCTCAAGCTCAAGGAACTCGCGTACATGCACGCGGAGGGATTCGCGGCGGGCGAGCTCAAGCACGGCCCGATCGCGCTGATCGAGGACGGGCTGCCGGTCATCGTCGTCATGCCGTCGCCGAAGGGGCGCGCGGTGCTGCACTCGAAGCTGCTGAGCAACATCCGGGAGATCCAGGCACGCGGTGCGCGCACCGTCGTCATCGCGGAGGAGGGCGACGACGCCGTGCGGCCGTTCGCCGATCACCTCATCGAGATCCCGGCTGCTCCGACGCTGCTGCAGCCGCTGCTCTCGACGGTGCCGCTGCAGGTCTTCGCGGCCGAGGTCGCGCAGGCGCGCGGCTACGACGTCGACAAGCCCCGCAACCTCGCGAAGTCCGTCACCGTCGAGTAGTACACCGTCGAGTAGCCGTACCTGTATCGGCCGTCACTGCACGATCACCGTCCCGGTCATCTCGGGATGGATCGTGCAGTGATAGTCGTACGTTCCGGGTTCGGTGAACGTCACCTCGTACGTGCCGGTCGGCTGCAGCGGGCTGTTCAGCACATCCGCCGCGTCGCCGAGGCCCACGACGTCGTGCGGCGTGCCGCGGTCGTCGAACGTCCATGTGACGGTGTCGCCGACCGAGACGGTGATCGTCTGCGGCGTGTACGCCATGTCGCGCACGATCACTTCGAGCGGATCGGGCTGCCCGGAGGCGGCCGAGTCGTCGCCCCCTCCGCCGCATCCAGCGAGTGCGCCGGCCACGAGCAGGACCGCCGCCAGCGCGCCGCCGCGCCGGGTTCCGAGTGCGAATCGTGTCATGCCCCGACCGTACGGGGCGGTTCCGGCGACGTGCGGCCAACGTCCTCGCCGTGTGGCGCTCGTCGCGTAACGTCCGAAGCGGAGTCGAAGCTCGGCGAGAGGCGGGTGGATGCGCGGGTACTACACGGCGGCGGAGGTGCGCGACGCCGAGGCGCCGCAGCTCGCCGTGCTTCCCGAGGGGACGCTCATGCGCCGTGCGGCGTACGGCGTCGCGCGGGTCGTGGCCGACGAATTGCGCTCGCGCACGGGCGGAGTCGTGGGCAGGTCGGTGGGGCTGCTCGTCGGGACGGGGGACAACGGCGGTGACGCGTTGTGGGCCGGCGCGTTGCTGCGTCGCCGCGGCGTCGTCGTCACCGCCTGCCCCGTCGATCCGGAACGGATGCACGCGGCGGGAGCGGCGGCACTGCGCCGTGCGGGAGGGCGCATCGCCTCCGGCGCGCTGCCCGACGACGTCGACCTCGTGATCGACGGGATCCTCGGGATCTCGGGCAAGGGCGGGCTGCGCCGTCCCGCGGCGGCACTCGTCGAGCAGGTGAGCGCCCCGATCGTCGCGGTGGACCTGCCGAGTGGCGTCGACTGCGACACGGGCGCCGTCGACGGAGCCGCGGTCCGCGCGGACGTCACGGTCACCTTCGGGTTGCTGCGCCGCGTGCACGCGCTCGCCGCGGCGATGTGCGGGCGCGTCGAACTCGTCCCGATCGGCATCGAGAGCGGCGACGCCGGGCTCGTCCAGCTCGACGCGGCGGACGTCGGGCAGATGTGGCCTGTCCCGGGCGCGCACGACGACAAGTACACCCAGGGGGTCGTCGGTGTGGTCGCCGGCAGCCCCGGATATCCGGGCGCCGGGATCCTCTGCACGAGCGGTGCCGTCGCTGCAACGTCGGGCATGGTCCGGTACGCAGGGCCGGACACCGCGGCGATCGTCGGGCATCGCCCCGAGATCGTCGCGGCGCCCGACATCGCGTCGACCGGCCGCGTCCAGGCATGGGTGATCGGACCGGGAATCGGTACCGACGACGACGCACTGGAGCGGGTGCGCGCCGTCCTCGCGACCGATCTGCCCGTCGTCGTCGACGCCGACGGGCTGACGCTGCTGGCCCGCGAACCCGACCTCGTGCGAGCGCGGTCGGCGCCGACCCTGCTCACGCCGCACGATCGCGAGTTCGCGCGGCTCACCGGCGCCGAGCCGGGAGCCGATCGCGTCGGCGCCGTCGCCGGCCTCGCCCGTGCGTGGAGCGCGACCGTCCTGCTCAAGGGCCGCGCGACGATCGTCTCGGACGGTGTCGGCGCGGCCTTCGTCAACGACGCGGGCGGGTCGTGGCCGTCGACGGCGGGCTCCGGCGACGTGCTGTCGGGGATCGTCGGCGCGCTCGCGGCGTCCGGTCTGGCGTTGCCGTGGGCCGCCGCGCTCGCCGCCCGTGCGCACGCGCTCGCGGCGAATCTCGCGGCGCGGGGCGGCGCGGCCGGCGCGAGCGGCGGATTCGGCACCGCGCCGATCGGTGCGTCGATGCTGCTCGACGCGGTGTCCGACGCCGTACGCGTGCTGAGGGTGCGCTAGCGCACACCCACGCCCCTGCCGGGCACGCCGCGGTGGCACTATCGAGTCATGACGTCGACAGACCCGGTGAGCGCGCTCGGCACGAACGGTGCCGGGCCCGGCCCGTCGCGCGCGCAACTCGAGTACGTCGTCGATCTGGACGCGATCGCCCACAACACCGGTGTGCTCCGCGAGCACGCGGGGAGCGCGGGCATCATGGCCGTCGTCAAGGCCGACGCGTACAACCACGGTGCGGCGGCGGTGTCGCGTGCCGTGCTCGCGTCGGGGGCGAGCGAGCTCGGCGTGACGACGATCGGTGAGGCGCTCGCCCTGCGGAACGCGGGGATCACGGCGCCGATCCTGGCGTGGCTGCATCAGCTCGACGCCGACTACGACGCCGCGATCGTCGGTGACGTCGAGATCGGCGTCTCCTCGCCACGGCATCTCGCGCGCGTGGTCGCCGCGGCACGCCGGGTCGGACGGCCCGCGGCGGTGACGCTGAAGATCGACACGGGACTCAACCGCAACGGCGTCGCGCCGGACGAGTGGGAGGCGACCGTGATCGCCGCCGCACGCGCGTCGGCGGAGGGTGCGATCGAGGTCCGCGGCGCGTTCACTCATCTCTCGCATGCCGACGAACCGGGTCACCCGACGATCGACCTGCAGAAGACCGCCTTCGACGCCGCCCTCGACGGGCTGCGCCGCGCGGGACTGAAACCCGCTCGCGTCCACATGGCGAATTCGGCGGCCACGCTGACGCGTCCCGACCTGCGCTACGACATGGTCCGCCCCGGAATCTCGGTGTACGGGTTCTCGCCGGTCCCGCAGCTCGGCACGTTCGGGCTGCGTCCCGCGATGACCGTTCGTGCGCAGGTGATCCTCGTCAAGCGGGTTCGGGCCGGTGAGGGCGTCTCGTACGGCCATCTGTGGACGGCCGAGCGCGACACCACCGTCGCGTTGATCCCGATGGGCTACGCCGACGGGCTGCCGCGCACGCTCAGCGGACGGTTCGAGGTGCAACTCGGTGGTCGGCGGCGTCGCGCGATCGGGCGGGTGTGCATGGACCAGTTCGTCGTCGACCTCGGCGAGAACGAGGACGGCGTCGAGGAGGGCGACGACGCGTACGTGTTCGGCAACGGCGACCACGGCGAGCCGTCGGCGCAGGCATGGGCCGACGCCCTCGACACCATCACGTACGAGATCGTGTGCGGGATCAAGGGACGGACGACCCGGAGCATCGTCGGCGGTGGCACCGTCGCCGGCGCCCCGGGCGGAAACGGGAGGTGACGCCGTGGCGACGAAACGAAGTGTGCGCAGCGTGATGCGAGGTGCGTCCGGCGCACTCGCACTCGGCTCGCTCGTGGGTGTCGACGCCGTGCGCGCGGCGGTACTGCGCCGCGCCGATCCGCACGCGGGCGAGGACTTCGCGCTCATCGAGGGCGACCGCTCGCGGATCGTGCGCTCGGACGACGGCGTCGAGCTCGCCGTCCGCGAGGTCGGCCGCGCCGACGCGCCCGTCACGGCAGTCTTCGTGCACGGCTTCTGCATGGACATGACGGCCTGGCATTTCCAGCGCTACGAGCTCGCATCGCGGTGGGGCGACGACGTTCGCATGGTGTTCTACGACCAGCGCGGGCACGGCTCGTCGGGTTCGGGTCCGCGCCCCAGCTGCACGATCGCTCAGCTGGGCGACGACCTCATGGCGGTGATCGAGCAGACCGCGCCCACCGGTCCGGTGTTCGTCGTCGGCCACTCGATGGGCGGCATGACGGCACTCGCGTTCGCGGCGCGGCATCGGCGCGCCGTCCGCGAGCGGCTCGTCGGGCTCGCGCTGATGTCGACGACGGCCGCGGGCCTGAGCAGCACCGGCCT
Organism: Rhodococcus rhodnii NBRC 100604; assembly: GCF_001894925.1. Taxonomy (GTDB): domain Bacteria; phylum Actinomycetota; class Actinomycetes; order Mycobacteriales; family Mycobacteriaceae; genus Rhodococcus_F; species Rhodococcus_F rhodnii. Next base: position 12,202 of record NZ_BCXD01000004.1, read on the forward strand.
CGCCGCGAGCCTCGAGAACCCCGTGATCGACGCGTTCCGGCTCGCGGTTCGCACGTCGCCGGACACCGTCCAGCGCATGCGGGGGGCGGCGCGGCGCATCATCACCCCGATCCTGCGCGCGGCGTCGTACGGGACCGACGTCGGCAGATCGGTCCAGGCGTTCAGCAACGCGATGATCGACCGGACGTCCGTCGTCACGATCGTCGACTTCCTTCGGACCCTCGAACTGCACGACGAGTCGGCAGCACTGCCCGTGTTGCGAGACGTCCCGACCGTGATCCTCAGCGGCGACGCCGACATCGTCATCCCGTTCGCCGCGTCGCGTGCCCTCGCCGAGGGCCTGCCGGACGCGGAACTCGTGCGCGTCCGCCGTGCGGGCCATCTCGTACAGCTCGAGTTCCCGAATCTGGTGTCGGACGCGATCGATCGGACGCTCGTGCGCAGCCTTGCCGCCGCGGAGCGGAGCCACCGTGCGGGGTGACGGCCTCGCGGCGTCGGGGACGGTGGAGCTCGCGACGACCGCCGACACCGAGGACTTCGGGCGCACGCTCGGTGCATCGCTGAGCGCCGGTGATCTCGTCGTGCTCGACGGCCCGCTCGGCGCCGGCAAGACCGCGCTGACCCGCGGCATCGCGGTCGGTCTCGGAGCCGTCGGCCGCGTCACGTCGCCGACCTTCGTCATCGCGCGAGAGCATCGCGCGGGCACGCGCCCCGACGGATCCCCGGGAGTCGGCCTCGTCCACGTCGACGCGTACCGGCTCGGCGACGCGGGGCCCGCCGCGCTCGACGAACTCGACGCGCTCGATCTCGACACCGATCTCACGGCGGCCGTGGTCGTCGTCGAGTGGGGCGGCGGGCTCGTCGAGACGCTCACCGATCGCCACCTCGCGGTGAGGTTGCGCCGCGAGCCCGACTCGGACGTCCGGACGGTGTCGTGGGCGTGGTCCTCGCGCGGCGAGGCCTGATCGAGCACGGGTATTCTGGAATATCGTGCTCGTCCTCGCGCTCGATACCTCCACTCCCGTCGTCACCGCCGGTCTCGTCGACCTGACCGGTGAGAGCCCGCGCACGCTCGCCGAGAAGGTCGAGGTGAGCGTCCGCGGTCATGCCGAGGTGCTGACTCCCCGCGTCCTGGAGGTGCTCACGAGCGCCGGCCACACGCCCGCCGATCTCGGCGCCGTCGTCGTCGGCTGCGGTCCGGGACCGTTCACGGGGCTGCGCGTCGGGATGGCGACCGGCGCGGCCTTCGCCGACGCGCTCGGCGTTCCGGTGCACGGGGTGTGCAGCCTCGACGCGATCGCGGTGCGGGCCACGGCATCCGGCCACGACCGGCTGCTCGTGGTGACGGACGCACGCCGTCGCGAGATCTACTGGGCTCGGTACGAGGACGGGCGTCGCGTCGAGGGGCCCGCCGTCGCGGCACCGGCCGACGTCGCGGGCGCACCGTCGGAGGCGGTGGCGGGCTCACCCGCCCACGCCGAGGCCTTCGCGCTTCCCGTCGTCGACGTCGTCGCACCCGACGCGGCGTCGCTCGTCGCGGTCGCGGCAGGCGACCTCCGCTCGGGTACGGATCCGGCGCCGCTCGAGCCGCTCTACCTCCGCAGGCCCGACGCCGTGCCCCTCGCCGAGCGGGCCGGACGATGACGACACGACCCGACGATCACGTCGTCGCAGCGATGGCGCTGCGTGACCTCGCCCGGTGCGCGCGGCTCGAGATCGAACTCTTCACGGAGGACGGCCCGTGGTCCGAATCCGCGCTGCGCTCCGAACTCGCCGCACCGCACAACCGCTACGTCGTCGTGCACGGCGACGACGGCGAGGTCCTCGGCTACGCCGGCATCGGGCTGCTCGGCTCGGGCGAGGGCGCGGAGTCCGAGATCCACACGATCGGCGTCGCTCCCGCGGCCCAGCGCCGCGGCATCGGCGCCGCCCTTCTGCGCGAGCTGCTGCGCTACGCCGACGAGCACGGTGGGCCCGTGTTCCTCGAGGTGCGCACCGGCAACGACGCCGCGATCGAGCTGTATCGCCGCGCGGGCTTCGAGGTCGTCGGAACGAGAAAGAACTACTACCAGCCCAGCGGCGCGGACGCGTTCACGATGCGTCGCGCGGCGGCCGGAACGGAGACGACGGCATGATCGTCATGGGAATCGAGAGCTCGTGCGACGAGACCGGCGTCGGCATCGTGCGTCGGCGTGAGGACGGAACGTGCGAGCTCCTCGCCGACGAGGTCGCGTCGAGCGTCGACCAGCACGCGCGGTACGGCGGCGTCGTCCCCGAGGTCGCGTCCCGTGCCCATCTCGAGGCGATCGTCCCGACGATGCGCCGCGCACTGGCGGCCGCCGGCATCGAGCGACCGGACGCTCTCGCCGTCACGATCGGCCCCGGCCTCGCGGGCGCGCTGCTCGTCGGGGTCGCCGCGGCCAAGGCCTACGCCGCCGCGTGGGACGTCCCGTTCTACGCGCTCAACCACCTCGGCGGGCACGTCGCCGTCGACACCCTCGAACACGGTCCGATGCCGCCGAGCGTCGCGCTCCTCGTGTCCGGCGGGCACACCCACCTACTGCACGTCACGAGTCTCGAGCAGCCGATCGTGGAGCTCGGCAGCACCGTCGACGACGCCGCGGGCGAGGCCTTCGACAAGGTCGCCCGGCTGCTGGGCCTCGGCTATCCCGGCGGGCCCGCGCTCGACGCGATCGCCCGCGACGGCGATCCGTCGGCGATCGCGTTCCCGCGCGGGATGACCGGGCCGCGCGACGCCCGACACGACTTCTCGTTCTCCGGCCTGAAGACCGCCGTCGCGCGCTACGTCGAGAAGTGCGCACGGGAAGACCGCGCCGTCCCGATTCCGGACGTCGCGGCGTCGTTCCAGGAGGCGGTCGCCGACGTGCTCACGATGAAGGCACTGCGCGCGTGCGGTGATCTCGGCGTCGACACCCTCGTCCTGGGTGGCGGTGCCACGGCGAACTCGCGGATCCGGTCGCTCGCGGCGGAACGGTGCGAGGCCGCGGGAGTGACGCTGCGCGTGCCGAAGCCGCGCCTGTGCACGGACAACGGGGTGATGATCGCCGCACTCGGCGCGCACGTCGTCGCGGGCGGGGCTCGGCCCTCGCCGCTCACCGTCGCGACCGACCCGGGGCTGCCGGTGTCGACGGCGCAGGTGAGCAGCTGACCCGAACGGGCCGGACTCAGCCGGTGGGATGAACGGCCTCGGGAGCCGGTGTCTCGGTCGGCTGCACCGGTCCCGAAGTCTCCGGCGTTCCCGACGTCTCCGTCGCGGGTGAAGTCTCCACGGGCACCGGCTGTGTCGTGGCGGGCGCGGGCGGAGTCGCCGGAGCTCCGTTCGCGGGCTCGCCCGACTCCGGGCTGCCCTGATCGGGGCCGCCCGCCCCGGGCAGCCCGGGCGACGGCGTTCCCGCCGAGGACCCGCTGTCCGGCACGCCCTGACCCGGCCCCTCGCCCGGTGCGTCACCGGGAGGTGCGGGGACGGTCGGCCAGAACGTCGGGATGTCGGGCCACTCGAACACCGGCGGCTGGGGCTCCGTCGGGATCGACGGCATCGTCAGCTCGGGCGACCCCTCCTCCGGCGCCGTCGTCCCGGTCTCGGGAGCGGCCTCGGTGGTCGTCTCGGCAGGCGGGGAGGTCGGCGGCACCGTGGTGAGCGGCGGCGATGCGGGAACGTCCCACGGCGTCGTCGGATCGGCGGCCCACTCGTCGGGCGGCAGACCCGCGGTGGTCGGCGGCTCGCCGACCTCGGTGTAGCCGCCGGAATCGGGCGACGGGGTCGCGGTGACCGCACCGCCGACCTCGGACGCCGGCTGCTCCTCGCCAGGGGCCGTGTCGTGATGGGACGTCTGCTGCACGTCCGTCGCGGCGGGCGCGAAGCCGCGGCCGCCCGAGGGGAGCGCGCTCGTGCCGTAGCCGAACAGCGCTGCGGCTGCCGTCACGGCGACCGCGACGGTGCCGACCACCTTGAGCTTCGAGCCGAGCCCCTGGCGTGGCCCGCCCGTGGTGGGGTAGAGCGCGGCCTCGGGGCCAGCGGCGAGCAGCGCGGCGCCGGTGGCCGACGCCGACTCGGGCTCGGGGGTCGTGACGACGGCGGCGTCGGTGACGTCCGCGATCGCCGCGGCGAGGGCCGGGAGTCCCGATCCGCCACCCACGAGCACGACTGCGTCGACGGTGCGCGGCGACGCGGCGAGCCGTGTTCGCACGAACTCGGCGATGCGCGTGATCGCGGGTGCGACGACGGCGTCGAAGGCCGTGCGGTCGAGCACGACGGGGCGCGCGCCGTCGCCGACCGACTCGATCCGGACGGTCTCGCCGCCGCCGGCGGGGGAGTCGGGCTTGGAGAGCGTCTCCTTCGCCGAGCGGCACCGGGCGGCGATGATCGCGCTGTCGGCGGGCAGGCGCGGGCCCGTGCCCGACTGCTGTGTGACGTGGTCGACGAGTAGGGCGTCCACGGCGTCGCCGCCGATGCCGTTCTCACGTGCGGTGTCCAGGACTGTGCCGTCGACGCGATCGACGATCGAGACCCCGACTCCGGAGGCACCGACGTCGGCGACGGCGATCGTGTCGAAGCGCGCGACGCGTCCGGTGCTGCGCAGGAACTCGAGCGTCGCTGCCGTCTCGGGGACGAGGTGGGCGCGGCGGCCGGCGACGGCGCCGCGGAGCACGTGCTGCTGCTGCTGCGTCCGGTACGTGACGGCGATCGACTCGGGGCGATGCGGGCCCGACGGCAACTGCGTGCTCATGAGCCTGATCGCCGAGCGGACGAGTCCGGCGAGATCGTTGGCGGGCTGCTCCGCGGACAGATAGCGGAACATGACGTCGTGTACATCGGGTGCGCTGTCGGAACCCGTCCGTTCCGTGCGGACGAGTGCGGCACCGACTCCGGCGGAACCGGTCGAGATGCCGAGCGACGTGGCGGTCCGACCATCGAAAGATCCGGTCATGGTCGATACACCTCCTCGTGTCGGCTGACGGGGTCCCGGGATCCGGGGCCCCGGGATCGTTGGTCCCGGGTGCGGGCCCGACGGCGTCGTCGGTTCGGGGCGGTCCACCGACACGACCGCTCCGGCCCCTCTTCGACCGGTGAGCACGGCTGTTCGCCGACGCCCGACCAAGGTCGTTATCCGAACGTTACCGAATCTCTGCCGTGAATGCGTCGGGGTTTTCCCTGATTCCTCCACCATCGAGGGGTGATCACCCCTGCGGACCTGCATCGATCATCGTCGAGAAATTCTCGCCACATCGGCGGAGTTCGCCTTGCCCGATGATCACGACGGCGCATCTCGGCATCACGATCCGGTTGCGCACGACGCCGGTGCGAGGTCCGCGGTCCGCGCTGTCGCGGCGCGATCGTGCCTCACCGTGGTGGCGGCGACGGTCGTCTACTTCACGGCGCCGGTGCAGGACCTCTCCGGCGTCCCCGGCGTCCTGTGGCTCGTCGCGGGCATCGCGATCGTCGGCGTCCTGGCATGGCTGCAACTGCGCGCGATCACGCGTTCGCGCGTCCCCGCGCTCCGGTCGCTCGAGGGTGCCGCCGTCGTCCTGCCCGTCTATCTCCTGGGCTTCGCGACCGCCTACTACGTGCTCGCGGCGGCCGTGCCGGGATCGTTCGACGCCGTCGTCACCCGAATCGGATCGCTGTACTTCACCCTGTCGGTGTTCGCGACGGTGGGCTTCGGCGACATCGTCGCGGTCACCGACCGGGCGCGCGCGCTCGTCGTCGTCCAGATGATCGGCAATCTGCTGCTGCTGGGTCTCGGCGTCCGCGTCGTCGTCGCTCTCGTCCGGTGGTCACGCGACCACAGGCCGCCCACTTCTTGAGCGTTGGCACTCTCGCGTATAGAGTGCCAACTGGCGCCGAACGAAGCTCCGGCACCCGCGACGACGGGGCTCGCAGTGGCGTGCCGCATTCGACATCCGAGAAACAGTCCGAGGCGACGCCTCGGACGGATACCCCAAAGTGGAGGGCTCATCGTGGCGAGCGTCAACATCAAGCCGCTCGAGGACAAGATCCTCGTCCAGGCCAACGAGGCCGAGACGACGACTGCCTCCGGCCTGGTCATTCCCGACACGGCAAAGGAGAAGCCCCAGGAGGGCACCGTCGTCGCAGTCGGACCCGGCCGGTGGGACGAAGACGGCGACAAGCGGATCCCGCTCGACGTCAAGGAAGGCGACGTCGTCATCTACTCGAAGTACGGCGGAACCGAGATCAAGTACCAGGGCGAGGACTACCTGATCCTGTCGTCCCGCGACGTGCTCGCTGTCGTCGGCAAGTAAAGCCCACGTGATCCGCCCCGGTCGACGCCGACGAGTCCACTCGCCGGCGGCGCCGGGGCGGAGTGCGTTCCACACAGGAGCAGACACCCATGTCCAAGGAAATTGAGTTCAACGAATCCGCGCGCCGAGCACTCGAGCGCGGCGTCGATCAACTCGCCGACGCAGTGAAGGTCACGCTCGGACCGCGTGGACGTCACGTCGTGCTGGCCAAGGCGTTCGGCGGCCCCGTCGTCACCAACGACGGCGTCAGCATCGCCCGCGAGATCGACATCGAGGATCCCTTCGAGAACCTCGGCGCCCAGCTGGTCAAGTCCGTCGCGACGAAGACCAACGATGTCGCCGGCGACGGCACCACGACCGCGACGGTCCTGGCGCAGGCACTCGTCAAGGCCGGTCTGCGCAACATCGCCGCGGGCGCGAACCCGATGGCGCTCGGCGCCGGCATCGCCAAGGGTGCCGACAAGGTCGTCGAGGCGCTGCAGTCCGCTGCGACCCCCGTCGAGGGCGCGAAGTCGATCGCTCAGGTCGCGACGGTCTCGTCGCGCGACGCCGAGATCGGCGAGATGGTCGGCGAAGCGCTCACCCGCGTCGGCGCCGACGGCGTCGTCACGGTCGAAGAGTCCGGTGCACTCGACACCGAGCTCGTCATCACCGAGGGTGTGCAGTTCGACAAGGGCTACCTCTCGCCGTACTTCGTGACGGACACCGACGCGCAGAAGGCGATCTACGAGAGCCCGTACATCCTGCTCTACCGCGACAAGATCAGCTCGCTGCCCGACTTCCTGCCGCTGCTCGAGAAGGTCGCGGAATCGGGTAAGCCGCTGCTCGTCATCGCGGAGGACGTCGAGGGCGAGGTGCTGTCGACGCTCGTCGTCAACTCGATCCGCAAGACGCTCAAGGCCGTCGCCGTCAAGGCGCCGTACTTCGGCGACCGCCGCAAGGCGTTCCTCGAGGACCTCGCGGTCGTCACCGGGGGCACCGTGATCAACACGGACCTCGGCCTGAGCCTCAAGGAGGCCGGACTCGACCTGCTGGGATCGGCTCGTCGCATCGAGGTCACCAAGGACGAGACCACGATCGTCGACGGCGCGGGCGAGCAGTCCGACGTCGACGCCCGCGTCGCACAGCTGCGCCGCGAGATCGAGGCGACCGACTCCGACTGGGACCGCGAGAAGCTCGAAGAGCGCCTCGCGAAGCTCGCGGGCGGCGTCGCGGTCATTCGCGTCGGCGCCGCGACCGAGACCGATCTCAAGGAGCGCAAGTTCCGGGTCGAGGACGCGGTCAACTCCGCGAAGGCCGCCGTCGCCGAGGGCATCGTGCCCGGTGGCGGTTCGGCGCTCGTGCAGGCCGGTCGGGTGCTCGACGGCAACCTCGGTCTCACGGGTGACGAGGCGACCGGTGTCGCGGCCCTGCGCAGTGCGCTCAACGCGCCGCTGTACTGGATCGCGTCGAACGCCGGTGTCGACGGCTCGGTCGTCGTCAACCGCGTCTCGGAGCAGAAGAGCGGCGAGGGCTTCGACGCCGCGACGCTCGAGTACCGCGATCTGGTCGAGGCCGGCGTCATCGACCCGGTCAAGGTCACGCACTCGGCGCTCGTCAACGCCGCCTCGGTGGCGCGCATGATCCTGACGACGGAGAGCGCCGTCGTCGAGAAGCCCGAGGAAGAGGACCCGGCGGCTGCCGGCCACGGCCACAGCCACTGAGTCCGTCCCCGGCAGCGATCTCGCGCTGCCGGGCGGCCTCGGCCGCGTTACGAAGATGCCCCGCACGGATCCGTCCGTGCGGGGCATCTCTCGTCGCTGGGTGCGGGGCTCCGTGTGGCACGCCGCTCAGGGCACGGAGGCCGCGCCGTTGGGTTCCCCCTGTGAACCCCCGACGCGGGGTCAGACAGCGATGCGGCTGCGGCGCTGGCGCGCGTACATCTCACGTTCGGTCTCGGACATGCCGCCCCAGATTCCGTACGGCTCCGCGACGGCGAGGGCGTGCGTGCGGCACTGGGTGAGAACGGGGCACTGACGGCACATCTCCTTCGCGCGGCTCTCACGCTGCGCACGGGCGCGTCCGCGCTCGCCGTCGGGATGGAAGAACATCGCGGAGTCGACGCCGCGGCAGAGGCCGTGCATCTGCCAGTCCCAGACGTCGGCGTTGGGACCGGGCAAGGTGTGTGGTGCAGGCATGTGGACTCCTTCGACACGACCCGCTCGTTCGAGCGAGTTGACCTGGATCCGATCCCCCCGATTCCGAAACGCGGCACGCCGGGTGAGGCGTCCGCACGATTCGGCAGCGGTGGAAATCGGACCACCAACCGTTCACGCCGCTTACCGTAGGGTGCGTGCGGAAATCGAGTCAATAGTTGTTCACAGTGGTCGATTCAACGCCCTTCGCCGCAAGATTTAACCTGGCGATCATTTACATTCGGTAGCCCGCGTGTTGCGCCTTCGGGTTGAGAGACTCCGCCGCGCGGGTGACGATGTATCCGTGGCAGACCCAGCGGACCCGGCCGTGCGCGGTGACGTCGAGGCATCCGGTGAGATGCCGACGTTGACCGTGTCTGCGCTGGCCAAACGACTGGGCGTAGCTCCGGCGACGCTGCGGACGTGGGACCGGCGCTACGGCATCGGACCGTCGGCACACCGGCACGGACGCCACCGTCGGTACAGCACGGACGACGTCGCGCGGCTCGAATGCATGCTTCGGGCACTCGACGGCGGAGCGAGTTCTGCGGACGCTGCACGGTACGCACTTAACACAACGGCTACTTCGCTGTCAGAAATCGAACACCTTCCGTCCGGTTTCGGGGTACGTGACGATTTCGTTACGAGTGTGAAAACTCGGGTTTCGCCCCCGGTGCGTACGGATTCGCCGGCCCGCCCGAACGGCGCCGACATCGCGAGAATCGATGCCGCGATCGTCGCCCGCGATCTGGTGTCCGTCCACCGCACGCTCGAACGAATCGCGCTCGAGCGTGGCGTCGTCGCACTGTGGGACGAACTCGTGACGCCACTGGTGACGCGTGCACGCGGGCTCGATCCGGAGAGCGCCGCGTTGTTCGTGGAGTGCCTCACAGGAGTGTTCACGACGCTCACGGTGGACGCGCCGATCGGCACCGGGGTGCCCGTGCTCGCCTCGCCCATGCCGGGGTCGCCACCTCCGCTCGAGTTCCGGGCGCTCGCGGCCGCGCTCGCCCGGCTGCCGGTCAATCTTCGGGTCGCCGCACCGGTCTCGCGATCCGCGTTCGGGTCGTCCGTCGTCGGATCGGGCGCCGCCGTCGTGATGCTGTGGGCCGTGGACGAGCCGGCCGAGGACGTCCTCGCGCTCACGCGGTGGCTGCGGCGGCGGTGCCGGGGCGTCGCGGTCGCGGTCGGGCCGGGGGAGTACGCGGACCTGCCGCGCGCGGTGGCGCGGTTCGGCTCGCTCACCGGCGGCGTGCGGTGCGCGGCCGATCTCACGGTCTGACGAGGCCGTCGCTGCGGCGCGGCGCTGCGGTGCGATGCTTGCGCCCATGACAGTGCCGCCCGTACCCGACAGCGCAGCGCGGCGGTGGCAGGCCGCGGTCGAGTGGGGAGCCGCGGGATGGTTCGCGCGGGCCCGCACGATGCTCGACACGCTCGTCGCCGACGCCGGCGTCGCCCCGGTGTACCGCTCGCTCGCGCAGAGCACACGCGGGTCGCTCACGCGCCAGCTCGGCGGCCACCGCGACGCGGCGATCGACGACGGCGCGGCCTTCGTCCGTGTCGTGCGGGACGCCACGCCCCTCGGCGCGACGGCACGGACCGATGCCCTCGTGGGGCTCGCCGCCGACGCTCTCGGAACGCGGCGCCTGGTGCTCTCGCGCAGCCTGCTCGCGCGGGCACGTGCCGAAGCGGGCCCCGCGGCGCCACGCGCCCTGCTTCGCATCGACTGGGTGTCCGCCAAGCTCGCGCTCGCGGGCGGGGACGCCGCGGCGGCCCTCGGGCCCGCACGCGCGGCGCTCGTCGCGGCGCGCGAGCTGGCGTCGCCGCGGCACGTCCTCAAGTCGCGGCTGATCCTGGCTGCGGCCTCGTGTGCGACCGACCCCGTCTCGGCCGATGCCGAGGCGGCCGACATCGAGGAGAGATGTGCGGCGGCGGGCCTCGTCCCGCTGATGTGGGCGGCGGCGATGTTGCGTACGGGCATCGCTGCGGACGCCGACGGTCGCGCGCGAGCCCACGCACGGGCGCGTAGTTCCGCACGGGTGCTCGGTGAGCGCGGCGGCATGCCGGCCGGTATGTGACCGACGGGCGGTGACGAGCATCGCGCCGACGGCGATTGCGGCTTGGTACCGGACGTGAGCCGCCCGCGTACCGTGCGGTCCGCCACCGTTACGCTGTTGGGGTTCCGCCGGGCGGCGGAAGCACACCCGGTTGGGGGGACGTGTCACCGCAGAGCCAGGACGACCGACGAAGATGAGCGAGACGGCCGAGGAGTTGGACTCCCATGTCGCAGCCGCGGTACGCGGCGATCGTGGCGCTCTCGCTCGCGTTCTGGAGAACGTTCGCCCGCTCGTCGTCCGCTACTGCCGCGCCCGGGTCGGCGCAGGTGAACGCGGGCATGCGTCCGCCGACGACGTCGCGCAGGAAGTGTGTCTCGCGGTGATGACGGCACTCCCGCGCTACCAGGATCAGGGCCGCCCCTTCATGGCGTTCGTCTACGGCATCGCCGCGCACAAGGTCGCGGATGCGCATCGGAACACATCGCGTAACAAATCCGACCCGGTCGCCGAAGTACCGGATGTCGTGGCCGTCGACGGCGGCCCCGAGCAGCGGGCTCTGGATTCGGAGGCCAGCAGGGAGATGAACGCCCTGCTGGCGACCCTCCCGGAGAAGCACCGGGAGATCCTGATCCTGCGGTTGGTCGTCGGGTTGTCGGCCGAGGAGACCGCTGCGTCTGTCGGAAGCACGGCGGGAGCCGTGCGTGTGGCCCAGCACCGGGCCATCGCGAAGTTGAAGAAGGAAGTCATGAGGGCAGGTGAGAGCAGTGGCCGGGGACGACCGTGACGGCGGTGTCGACCCGGACGACGCCGGTGACGGCGCACCACTGGACGTCACTGCGGTCCGCCGTGACGACGCGCTGATCGATGCGATCGCCGGTAACGGTCCCGTGGCGACGGACAGCCCCGAACAGTACGAACTCGCACTGGCGCTGACCGCGTGGCGGTCGAGCATCGTCTCCGAACCGCTGCCTTCCGGTCCGACTCTCGACGAGGCGGCCGCGGCGCTCGGCGCCCGTCCGCAGCGGTCGCGTCCCCGCCGTCTGTCCATCGTGCGGCCGGCTGCCGCAGCGGCTGCCCTCGTCGTCGTGGCCCTCGGTGGCGGCACGCTCGTGTCGTGGAACGCGCAGCCCGGCGACCCGCTGTGGGGCGTCAAGTCGGTCGTGTTCAGCAATCAGGCCGATTCGACCATGGCGCGGGTCGACGCGAGCACCCAGCTCGACGACGCACGTGCGGCGCTCGAGTCCGGCGACCTCGGTTCCGCGCAGCGGCTGCTCGAGGCGGCGCGGGGGAGTGCCGACGGCGTGCGCGACGCAGCGCAGCGCGCCGAGCTCGACGCGCTGATCGCCCGTCTCGACGCGGAGTTGCGTGCCGCGGCGGTACCGCAGGAGGTTCCGCCTCCGGTCGTCGAGGCCCCCGATGTGGTGCCGCAGGCCCCCGTCGTGCCGCCCGCGCCCGAGCAGCCGGCCCCCCAGCCGCTGCCGCCGGTCCTGCCGCCGCCGCCCACGGATGTCCCGCTCCCGCCGCAGGACACCACCGCAGCGACGCTGCCGCCCACGTCGACGACGACGCCCGATCCCGGAATCATGATGGCGCCGGTGCAGCCGACGACGACGCCGCCGGGATCGTCGAACTCGCCGGGTGGCCTGCCCACCACGACGGCGGCGTCGCCCGCTCCGCCCAGCACGTCGGGGAACTGACCCCACGGCACGAGCGTCACAGAACACGAGAGAGGGCCGGCACCAGATGGTGCCGGCCCTCTCTCGTGTTCGTATGACGCGTGTCAGGCGTCGAAGTTCTCTTCGTGCATCGCGTCGTTCATCGCGGCGTCCGCGTATCCGCGGCAGTAGTCCCACGTGACGTAGGAGTCGGGATGGGGGTCGTACGCGGGCTCGTGCGGGCGGACCGTGCCGTCGACGAGGAGTTGCAGCAGGTTGGCCCTGAGCATGTCCCAGTCGTGGTAGTGATCCTGTTGACAGTCCTCGCAACACACCACGAGGCCGCGAACCCCGCGATGGGCCAGAAGTGCTTCGTACACCGCGAGATCGGCGAGATCCTCTTCGACCGCGAGGCGTTCGTGCGAGTCGAGCGGTTCGCCGGGTTCGATCGCATCGAGGGCAGCCGAGGGATCGGAAGGGTCCCCCGCGAAGGGATCCGGCGGCAGTCCGGGAGGCAGTTGATCGCGCACACGAACACGGTACGCAGTGCTGTGCCGTGTGCGCCAGCCGTTACGGCGTTTCCGCCGGTGGGACGGTACGGGCCGGTCACTCCCGTGGTGCCGATATCATGGTGTCGGGAGTCGAGTACACCGTGTCTCGTCCGCACCCCGTGGTCCGGACGGATCGTCGTGGTCCGGGCGGATCGTCGTCCGCGGACCACCGGACGCTTCGGGTGACCGGCCGGCTCCCTCCGGTACTCGCGTGAGTGTGCGTGGGGCCCACGATCTCGGCCACCGCCCGGTGGCAGTGCGTTTCGTAGAGGAGGACCCGACCCGCATGACCAGTTCCGCAGGACATGTCCACACCGGTGGTGACGACCCGAACAAGGTCGCCATGCTGGGGTTGACGTACGACGACGTTCTCCTGCTGCCTGCGGCGTCGAACGTCATTCCCAGTCAGGTCGACACGTCGAGTCTTCTCACGCGCGAGATCCGCCTCCGGGTCCCCCTCGTGAGTTCGGCGATGGACACCGTGACCGAGGCCCGGATGGCGATCGCGATGGCGCGAGCGGGCGGCATGGGTGTGCTGCACCGCAACGTGTCGATCGAGGCGCAGGCCGGCCAGGTCGAGACCGTCAAGCGCTCGGAGGCCGGCATGGTCACCGATCCCGTGACGTGCTCGCCGACCGACACGCTCGCCGAGGTCGACGCGAAGTGTGCGCGTTTCCGCATCTCCGGCCTCCCGGTCGTCGACGACGCCGGCCAGCTCGTCGGCATCATCACGAACCGCGACATGCGATTCGAGGTGGATCAGAACCGTCCCGTCGTCGAGGTGATGACGAAGGCGCCGCTCGTCACGGCGCAGGAAGGCGTCACGGCCGAGGTCGCGCTGGGGTTGCTGCGTCGTCACAAGATCGAGAAGCTTCCGATCGTCGACGGCAGCGGCAAGCTCACGGGTCTCATCACGGTCAAGGACTTCGTCAAGACCGAGCAGCATCCCGACGCCACGAAGGACCGCGACGGACGCCTGCTCGTCGGTGCGGCCGTCGGTGCGGGTGACGAGGCCTGGTCGCGGGCGTCGGCACTCGTGGACGCGGGTGTGGACGTGCTCGTCGTCGACAGCGCGCACGGGCATTCCGTCGGCGTGCTCGACATGATCGCGAAGCTTCGGAAGGAGGTCGGCGATCGCGTCCAGCTCATCGGTGGCAACGTGGCGACGCGGCAGGGCGCGGCGGCGCTCATCGACGCCGGTGTCGACGCCGTCAAGGTCGGTGTGGGACCGGGCTCGATCTGCACGACGCGTGTCGTCGCGGGCGTCGGTGCCCCGCAGGTGACGGCGATCCTCGAAGCGGCGTCCGTCGCGCGCCCCGCGGGCGTGCCGGTCATCGCCGACGGCGGACTCCAGTTCTCGGGCGACATCGCGAAGGCGCTGGCAGCCGGTGCGTCGACGGCGATGCTCGGGTCGCTTCTCGCGGGCACGGCGGAGTCGCCGGGCGAGCTGATCCTTCTCAACGGCAAGCAGTACAAGAGCTACCGCGGCATGGGGTCGCTCGGCGCGATGCAGACGCGTGGTTCCGGCAAGTCGTACTCGAAGGATCGTTACTTCCAGGACGACGTGCTCTCCGAGGACAAGCTCGTCCCGGAGGGCATCGAGGGCAGGGTCGCGTTCCGTGGCCCGCTCGCCCAGGTCACCCATCAGCTGACCGGTGGCCTGCGCGCGGCGATGGGCTACACGGGGGCGGCGACGATCGAGGAGCTGCAGGACGCGCAGTTCGTGCAGATCACCGCGGCCGGGCTCAAGGAGAGCCACCCGCACGACATCACGATGACGGTCGAGGCGCCCAACTACACCGCGCGCTGACCGCGGTCGCGGGCCGTGACGGCCCGCTCGACACGAGAAACCCGCCGGCCACGATCGGTTCGCCGGACACGAGAAAGGGAGGCGCGTGCGCGACCTCGTCGAGATTGGAATGGGCCGGCAGGCCCGGCGAAGCTACGAGCTGGACGACATCGACATCGTTCCGTCGCGGCGGACCAGGTCGTCGCAGGAGGTGTCCACGGCGTGGCAGCTCGATGCGTACCGCTTCGACATCCCGATCCTCGCGCATCCGACGGACGCCCTCGTGTCGCCGTCGTTCGCGATCGAGCTCGGCAGGCGGGGCGGCCTCGGCGTCGTCAACGGTGAGGGCCTGTGGGGCCGTCACGCCGACGTCGACGCCGAACTCGCGCGGCTGATCGAGATCGCGGAGTCCGACGCGGATCCCGACGCCGTGATCGAGCAGTTGCAGCGGCTGCACGCGGCGCCGTTGCAGCCCGGTCTGCTGGCGGCGGCGGTTGCGCAGGTGCGTGACGCGGGCGTGACGACGGCGGTGCGTGTGAGCCCGCAGAACGCACGGGCTCTCGCGCCGCAGTTGATCGAGGCGGGCGTCGATCTGCTGGTCGTGCACGGAACGATCATCTCGGCGGAGCACGTCGCGCAGGGCGATTCCGAACCGCTGAACCTCAAGACGTTCATCGGCGGGCTCGACGTCCCGGTCGTCGCGGGTGGCGTGAGCGATCACCGCACCGCGCTGCATCTCATGCGCACGGGTGCGGCCGGTGTGATCGTCGGCTACGGCTCGACGCCGGGCACGACGACGACGGGCGAGGTCCTCGGCATCGGGGTGCCGATGGCGACGGCGATCGCCGACGCCGCGGCCGCACGTCGCGACTATCTCGACGAGACCGGTGGCCGGTATGTGCACGTGATCGCGGACGGCGACATCGTCTCGTCGGGTGATCTCGCGAAGGCCATCGCGTGTGGTGCCGACGCCGCCGTGCTCGGTACGCCGCTGGCCGTGTCGGCGGAGGCCCCGGGCCGGGGCTGGTACTGGCCGTCGGCGGCGGCACACCCGTCGGTGCCGCGTGGTGCGCTGCTGCCGGTCGCGGTGGGGGAGCGGCCGACGCTCGAGCAGGTTCTGACGGGCCCGTCGAACGACCCGTTCGGTTCGCTCAATCTGGTCGGTGGACTGCGTCGTTCGATGGCGAAGTCGGGATATTCGAGTCTGAAGGAATTCCAGAAGGTGGGTCTCACGGTCCGCGGCTGAGGGGACTTTCGGTCGCATGGCAGAGTTGCTGCGACGCGGGGTTACACTCAGGAAGACCCTGTGGTTGGTGTCACAACCCACAGGTGCATACTGGCGAGTAACCACGCAGCAGCTTCTCCCGGAGGTCGAGACATGAACGAGCAGCAGCGGACCACCGACTACGACGTCCTCGTCGTCGGATCCGGATTCGGTGGCAGTGTCACCGCGTTGCGGCTTGTCGAAAAGGGCTACAAGGTCGGGATACTCGAGGCCGGCCGACGATTCGCCGACGAGGATTTCGCGAAGACCAGCTGGGATCTCAAGAAGTTCCTGTGGGCACCGGCGCTCGGCTTCTTCGGGATCCAGCGCGTCCACATGCTTCGCGACTGCCTCATCCTGGCCGGCGCGGGTGTCGGCGGCGGCTCGCTCAACTATGCGAACACGCTGTACAAGCCGCCCGCGTCGTTCTTCCAGGACCGCCAGTGGGCCGACATCACCGACTGGGAAGCCGAGCTCACGCCGTTCTACGACCAGGCTCGCCGCATGCTCGGCGTCGTGCAGAACCCGCACATGACGCCCGCCGACGAGGTGATCAAGTCGGTCGCCGACGACATGGGTGTCGGCGACACGTTCATCCAGACGCCGGTGGGCGTCTTCTTCGGGACGCCGGGCGAGACCGTGAAGGATCCGTTCTTCGGTGGCGTCGGCCCCGATCGGACGGGCTGCATCGAGTGCGGCGAGTGCATGACGGGCTGCCGTCACGGCGCGAAGAACACGCTGCTCAAGAACTACCTGGGTCTCGCGGAGTCTGCGGGCGCCGAGATCGTGCCGATGACGACGGTGAGCGGCCTGCGGGAGCATTCCGACGGCACGTGGGACGTGTTCACCCACCGCACCGGTCCGCTGAAGAACCGCAGCCGCAAGACCTACACGGCCGCGCACGTCGTGCTCGCGGCCGGCACGTGGGGTACCCAGCATCTGCTGTTCGAGCAGCGCGACACCGGTGCGCTGCCGCGCCTCTCGTCGCAGCTCGGTGTGCTCACCCGCACGAACTCCGAATCGATCCTCGGCGCGGCGCGGGTGACGGTCGACCCGGCGATGGACCTCACGCGCGGCGTCGCGATCACCTCGTCGTTCCATCCGAAGCCGGACACCCATGTCGAGCCCGTCCGGTACGGCAAGGGCTCGAACTCGATGGCGCTGCTCCAGACCCTCATGACCGACGGCGGCGGCCGGAGGTGGGTCAAGCTGATCAAGGAGTTCGCCAAGGAACTGAAGACGCCGAAGACGTTGCTGGCGCTGACGCCGTATCGCTGGAGCGAGCGCACGATCATCGCCCTCGTGATGCAGAATCTCGACAACTCGATCACGACATACACCAAGAAGGGCCTGTTCGGGCGCCGCAAGGTGACGAGCAAGCAGGGCCACGGCGAGCCGAATCCGAGCTGGATCCCGGCGGGCAACGAGGCGACGCGGCGCATCGCCGCGAAGATCGACGGCAAGGCCGGCGGCACGTGGGGCGAGATCTTCGACATCCCGCTCACGGCGCACTTCCTCGGCGGCTGTGCGATCGGTGCCGATTCGTCGCAGGGCGTCATCGATCCGTACCACCGCGTGTGGGGTCATCCGACGCTCAGCGTCGTCGACGGCTCGGCGGTGTCGGCGAATCTCGGCGTCAACCCGTCGCTGACGATCTCGGCTCAGGCCGAGCGCGCGGCGTCGTTGTGGCCGAACAAGGGTGAGGAGGATCCGCGGCCGAGCCAGGGCCAGGGTTATCTGCGGCTGTCGCCGGTCGCGCCGAAGAACCCCGTCGTTCCGGCGGATGCACCGGCGGCGCTGACGCTCCCGATCGTCGAGGTCACCTCGGGTCGGCCGACCGTTCCGGAACCCGGCACCGGCGTCGCATGACGGCGACGGGCGCCGGAGCGGCGCCCGTTAGACTGGCGGGGTGTCGGACACCCCAGAACAGCAGCAGAACACCGGTGACGAGCAGCAGGCCGTGGCCGAGCAGCAGCGGCCGGTTCTCGTCGTGGATTTCGGTGCGCAGTACGCGCAGTTGATCGCGCGGCGCGTGCGCGAGGCGAACGTCTACTCGGAGGTCGTGCCGCACACGGCGTCGGTCGACGAGATCGCCGCGAAGAATCCGCGCGCGGTGGTGCTCTCGGGTGGGCCGTCGAGCGTCTACGTCGACGGCGCCCCGGGGCTCGATCCCGCGCTGTTCGATCTCGACGTCCCGGTGTTCGGCATCTGCTACGGCTTCCAGGCGATGGCGAACGCGTTGGGCGGCACGGTCGCCGAGACGGGGACGCGCGAGTACGGCCGGACGGATCTCGCGGTGAGCGGCGGCGTCCTCCACGAGGGGACGCCCGCGACGCAGCCGGTGTGGATGAGCCACGGCGACGCCGTCACCGAGGCGCCCGAGGGCTTCGAGGTCACGGCCTCGTCGGCGGGTGCGCCGGTCGCGGCCTTCGAGAATCGGGCACGGCGCCTCGCGGGTGTCCAGTACCACCCCGAGGTGATGCACTCGCCGCACGGCCAGCAGGTGCTGAGCCGGTTCCTGCACGAGATCGCCGGCATCCCGGGCGACTGGACGGCGGCGAACATCGCCGATGCGCTCGTCGCGCAGGTGAAGCAGCAGATCGGCGACGGGCGCGCGATCTGCGGTCTGTCGGGAGGTGTCGACTCGGCCGTCGCCGCCGCGATCGTGCAGCGCGCGATCGGTGATCGCCTCACGTGCGTGTTCGTCGATCACGGCCTCATGCGCGCCGGCGAGCGGGTGCAGGTCGAGAAGGACTTCGTCTCGGCGACCGGGGCGAATCTCGTCGTCGTCGACGCGTCCGAGAAGTTCCTCGCCGAACTGGACGGTGTCTCCGATCCGGAGACCAAGCGCAAGATCATCGGCCGCGAGTTCATCCGCTCCTTCGAAGGTGCGGTGTCCGAGGTGCTCGGCGAGAGCGCCGCGCACGGCGAGACGGTCGACTTCCTCGTGCAGGGAACGCTGTATCCGGACGTCGTGGAGTCCGGCGGCGGGTCCGGGACCGCGAACATCAAGAGCCACCACAACGTCGGCGGCCTTCCCGAGGACCTGCAGTTCGAGCTGGTCGAGCCGTTGCGCCTGCTGTTCAAGGACGAGGTGCGCGCCGTCGGCCGCGAGTTGGGGCTGCCCGAGGAGATCGTGGGCCGTCAGCCGTTCCCCGGTCCCGGACTCGGTATCCGGATCATCGGCGCCGTCACGCGCGAGCGGCTCGACATCCTGCGTCACGCCGATGCGATCGCTCGCGAGGAGCTCACGGCAGCGGGTCTCGACGGGCAGATCTGGCAGTGCCCCGTCGTGCTGCTGGCGGACGTCCGCAGCGTCGGCGTCCAGGGTGACGGCCGCACGTACGGCCATCCGATCGTGCTGCGTCCGGTCTCGAGCGAGGACGCGATGACCGCCGACTGGACGCGTCTGCCGTACGAGGTGCTCGAACGGATCTCCACGCGCATCACCAACGAGGTTCCCGACGTCAATCGCGTCGTGCTGGACGTCACGAGCAAGCCGCCGGGAACCATCGAGTGGGAGTGACCGCCCGCCCGGTCTGATCGCCCAGCCGGGCCGCCTCTCAGCTGCGGCCGCGGCGTCCGGGGAGCGCGACGAGCGCGATGCCGACGAGGGCGGCGACGCCGGCGACGGTCCATCCAAGGACACCGGTGTCGAGTCCGGTGAGGTCGAGCGGGCCGATCAGTGCCCATCCGCTCACGAGCAGCGCCGCGATGCCGAACGCCAGCAGGACGAGGGAGGGGCGGCGCCCGCTGTCGCGGGTGTCGTGTCGTGTGTTCGTGTCGTCAGCCACGGAGGACCTCCACGTGTCCGAAGGAGTTGTCGATCTCGAGTGTCAGCAGCGGACCGTCGGCCGTGGGACCGTCGGGGAGACAGTCGTTCTCGCCGAAGATCGCGGTGCAGTCGTTGGTGACGTTCATGCCGGGCGGCACGAGGACCGCGGTGTGCCCGAACATCGTGTCGACGGTGACGGTGCGATCGGCGGTGAGGTCGAGTTGCCGTAGGTCGAGCACGCTCGATCCGGCTCCGATGGAGTAGGTGCTCTGTAGTTCGGTCATCGACGTCGGGGTCCACGCGAAGTCGCCGCCGTAGTTGCGGTTGCCGTCGAGCGGCCCGACGAGCGAGGCGAGGATCGTGAATCCCGCGAGCGGGGCGGCGACGACGAGCAGTCCGTGGCCGCGGCGGGTGAGGGCGCCGATCACGAGGCCGATGCCGACGACGGCGAGCGACATGGCGGCGATGCGTCCGGGGGTGAACCAGGCGATTCCGGTGGTGCCTGCCGTGACCGCTCCCGCGACGGCGGTGAGTGTCGCGAGTCCGATGACGACGGGCGTCAGCCGGGAACGCGGTGCTCGTGGTTGTTCGGCGACCTCGCGGGTGCCGGCGGGTTCGGGCAGGTCCCACGCGAACGGCGCGACGCCGAGCGGATCCCACTGCGGTGGCGTGGGGGTCGCCGGTGGGGTGGGCCGCTCGCCGGACTCCTTCGCGGGTTCGGGCGACTGCCCGGTGCGCGGCGGGTCGGGAACGTAGTGGTCCGGCAGCCGCGTGTAGGGGCTGTACTGGTTCTGGTAGGGGCCGGGTGGTGTGGCCGAGTCGGCGGCGTACGGGGTGTGCAGTCCGACGGCGCGCGTGTAGGTGTCGAGCGGCACGGGACAGGTGCCGGGAACCCCGGGGAAGCCTTGCGGGAGCGGCGGTGGCTGTGGGGTACGGCGGTGGAGGAACCACCAGGCCAGCGCGAGCAGTGCGAGGACGAGCACGCTGGAGCCGCCCATCCCGAACGCGCCCGGGCCTGCAGAGGCGGTGACGAAGACGAGGAACGCGACGACGAGGACGGCGATCTTTCCGCCGGACATCGAGCTGTGGCCGCGGCCGAGGGCGGATTCCGCGGCCGACGCCGCGTCGCCGTACTTGGGGAGGAGCAGCCACGCCGCGAGGTAGGCGACGATGCCGCCGCCCCCGAAGAGTGCCGCGACGACGAACACGACGCGGACGAGAACGGGATCGATCCCGTAGCGGTAACCGATGCCGGCGCTGACGCCCGACACCGGCCCGCGCAGCCGCACGGGGCGCGTGCGCCACATGTCGGCCAGCTGGTCCTGGAAGCTCGACTCGGTCATGTCTCCATCGTGGGTGGTGGGGGTGTGCTCGCGCATCGGGATGTTCCCTGATTTGCCGTGACGTCCAGGGATTCGGGCATATCAGGGACGACCCCGATGCCCGGGGCGGCTCTCCCGTGACACGATCGAAGGCGTGTCGTCTGCTCCTGCCCGTCCGCCCGCGCCCGGTGAGATCCTGCCGGTGCCGCGGTTCGAGCGGCGTGCCGGCGGCCGCATCGTCGGTGGTGTCGCGGGTGGTGTCGCCGATCAGCTCGGTGTGGACGCGACGCGGGTGCGCACGGTGTTCGCGGCGCTCGGCGTGGTCGGCGGTGCGGGTTTCGCGTTGTACGGCCTGCTGTGGGTGTTCACGCCGCAGGGCTCCGACACGGCGCGGCCGTCGCGAGACGAACGGACGAAGGCCTACGGGCTCATCGTGCTCGCGATCGTCGCGGGCATGGTGCTGTCGGCGGCGTTCAGCGGCGCGACCGGTACGATCGTCGGTCCGGCCGTCGTCATCGCGGTCGGTGCCGCGCTGGTGTGGCGCGAGTTCGATTCGGGTGGCCCGAAGTCGATGCTCGGCCTGCCGCAGCGTCCCACCGTTCTCACCTGGGCGCGGGTGGTGGGCGGTGTGTCGCTCATCGTCGTGGGGCTCGCCGTCGTCGTGCTCGCTCAGGTCGAGTTCGACGCATTGCGTTCGTCGCTCGCGGCGGTCGTCGTGACGCTCGTGGGTGCGGCGCTGCTGACGGTGCCGTTGTGGCTGCGGCTGTGGCGCTCGCTCGAGGCCGAGCGGGCCGCGCGGATCAGGACGGACGAGCGTGACGAGATCGCGTCGCATCTGCACGACTCGGTGTTGCAGACGCTCGCGCTCATCCAGAAGCAGTCGGGCGACGCCGCCGAGGTCGCGCGGCTCGCGCGAAGCCAGGAGCGGGAGTTGCGGCGGTATCTGTTCGGGGGCGGCGAGAACGCGCATTCGTCGCTGGCCGAGGCGCTCGCGACGATCGCGGGCGAGGTCGAGGATCAGTACTCGATCACCGTCCGGCCCGTGACGGTCGGCGACGTCGCGCTCGGCGACGGCGCAGAGCAGCTGTCGCAGGAGGCATTCACGGCGGTCGTCGGGGCGACGCGCGAGGCGCTGGTCAACGCCGCGAAGCATTCGGGAGAGTCCGAGGTCAACCTGTACATGGAGGCCGAGCCCGATCAGGTGAGCGTCTTCGTGCGCGACCGCGGGAAGGGTTTCGACGCCGAGGCCGTCCCGGCGGACCGGCAGGGTCTCGCTCGGTCGATTCGTGGACGGATCGAGCGCCGCGGTGGCCGGGTCGACGTGCGGACGTCGGCGGGGCGCGGAACCGAGGTGCGGATCCACCTGCCCCGCGGCGTCGTCCACGGTCAGGGCGAGGGCGGGGACGACGACGGCGACACGGCGCGCAGCGGTGGGGAACGGCGGAACGGCCGATCCACTCGCCTACAGTGGGGGCGTCGATCCGCCCGTCTGCAGGAAGAACAGGCTCAGTGACCACGCAGTACTCCGCTTCGGACCCGTCCGCACCGTCTCGCACGTACCGCGTCTTCCTCGTCGACGATCACGCCGTGTTCCGTTCCGGTGTGCGCGCGGAGCTCGGCCGCGAGCCGGACATGACCGTCGTCGGTGAGGCGGGGTCCGTCGCGGAGGCGGTGCGGGGCATCGATGCGGCGAAGCCCGACGTCGTGCTGCTCGACGTGCACATGCCCGACGGCGGTGGCATCGCGGTCCTGCGGGACATCGCGAGTGGTCCGGTGTGCCTCGCGCTGAGTGTGTCCGACGCCGCGGAGGATGTCATCGCGGTGATCCGTGCGGGTGCGCGCGGGTACGTCACCAAGACGATCTCGGGGCACGAGCTGGCGGACGCGATTCGCCGGGTCGCGGGCGGCGACGCCGTGTTCGGCCCGCGGCTGGCGGGTTTCGTGCTCGATTCGTTCACCGGGCGTTCGGCAGTTCCGGAGCCGCCGCTCGATCCCGAACTGGATTCGCTCACGCCGCGTGAGCTCGAGGTGCTGCGGCTGCTCGCGCGCGGGTACACCTACCGGGAGATCGCGGAAGAGCTGTTCATCTCGATCAAGACGGTCGAGACGCACGCGTCGAACGTGCTGCGCAAGACGCAGCAGTCGAATCGCAACGCCCTCACTCGCTGGGCGCACCGCCGCCGGATCGAGTGACCGGGCCCGGCCCTTACTCGTCGCCGGTGGCGGCGGGCCGGTCGGTGTGCGACCACTGCGACCACGAGCCGGGGAACAGCGCCGCGTCGATGCCGGCGACGGCGAGTGCCGCGATCTGGTGTGCGGCGGTGACGCCGGATCCGCAGTAGACGCCGACGGGGGTTCCCGGTGCGACGCCGAGTGCCGCGAATCGGTCGGCGAGTTCGGTGGCGGAGCGGAAACGTCCGTCGCCGCGCAGGTTCTCGGATGTCGGTGCGCTCACGGCGCCGGGGATGTGCCCGGCCCTCGGGTCGACGGGTTCGGTGGCGCCGGTGTAGCGCTCGGTCGCGCGGGCGTCGAGGAGGACGCCGGGAAACTCCGCGGCGTCGTCGATGCCGATCGTGGGCAGGGCGCCGGGGGTGATCTCGACGTCTCCCGGGGCGGCCGCGTACTCGTCGCCCGCCGCGGTGGGCAGGCCGGCGGCCCGCCACGCGGGGAGTCCGCCGTCGAGCAGCCGGACGTTCTCGACTCCGCCCCATCCGAGCAGCCACCACGCGCGTGCGGCGGCCGTACCGCCCGTCGCGTCGTAGACGACGACGGGCTGTCCCTGCCGGATTCCCCAGCGGCGCGCGGCGGCCTGCAGTGCGGCGGGGTCGGGCAGCGGATGACGGCCGGCGTCCGGGGACGCGGGTGCGGCGAGTTCGGTCTCGAGATCGACGAAGACCGCGCCCGGGACGTGTGCGTCGCGGTAGTGCGCGTGGCCGTGGGGATCGCCGAGCGCCCACCGGACGTCGAGCAGGACAGGCGGATTCGGGCCCGCGAGCTCGCGGGCGAGGTCGGTGGCGCCGACGAGGACCGTCACGGCTGGATCACCAGCACGATCGCCGCGACGACGGCCGCGAGCACGAGGATCGAGACCATGACGCTCATCGCGATCGGGGCAGAGTCGACGATCTTGTCGCGGAGCGTGCGCGGTTCGGCCCGGGTGGGCCACACGAGCGGCTGCACGGGTCTGCGGGCGTCGTCGAGCGAGCCTGCGGGGCGTGCGGGCGGGAGTCCACTCATCGTCGATCCGATGGAACGACGCGAATCCTGCAGTGGCGTACCGTGGCTCGCCCACGCCGGGACGGTGCCGGTCGCGGAGTAGATCGGCTGGCCCATGATCTGCTCGACGCCTCCGCTCGGGCCGAGAGCGGCGGCGGCGAGCTCGTCGCGGGCCTGCGCCATGGTCGGTCTGCGGGCGGGATCGGGTTCGAGCATGTGCAGCAGCGGTTCGGTGAGCGGCCCGGTCTGCGTCGGCGGCCGGATCTCGCCCTTCGCGACGCGGTGCAGCAGCGCGATCGAGTCGGTGTCGATCCCGAACGGCGGCTGCCCCTCGACGACGGTGTAGAGGGTCGCGCCGAGCGAGAACACGTCGCTCTTCTCGGTGGGATCCTTGCCGCGGGCGACCTCGGGGGCGAAGTAGGCGGGGGTGCCGGTGATGACGCTGTCGGCGGCGTCGGCGGCGTCGCCCTTCGCGCGGGCGATGCCGAAGTCGCTGATCTTGACGGTGCCGAGGCCGCGGCCGCGATCGGCGACGAGGATGTTGCCGGGCTTGATGTCGCGGTGGACGATGCCCGCGTGGTGCGCGGCGGCGAGTGCGTCCGCGACCTGGGCGCCGACCTGCGCGACCTCGATGGGCGGGAGGGTCTCGGCGATGTTCATCGCCTGCGCGAGCGACCGCGACGGGACGTACTCCATCACGAGCCACGGTTCGCCGGATTCGAGTGCGACGTCGTACATCGCGATCGAGTGGGGATGGGTCAGTTTCGCGGCGTTGCGGCCCTCGCGCATCGTCCGTTCGCGGACGGCGCGCGCCTCGTCGGGGTCGAGTCCGACGGTCGTCGTGACCTGTTTCACGGCGACGTCGCGCTGCAGCAGCGTGTCGCGCGCGAGCCACACGGCACCCATGCCGCCGCCGCCGAGCTTGTGGCGCAGGCGGTAGCGCCCTGCCACGAGGTACTCGGGTCCGATTCCTCGGATCGCCTGGCCGCTGTCGGTCACGCGCTCAGGTTAACCGACACGGGTGTGAGGCTTGGTTCACATGCATTCACCAGGCGTTTCTCCGTGCGCTTGACGTGATGCGCGAGGAGGGGATTTACTGAAAACGGATCGAAAACGTGTTCGATGTGGTCTGTGCCTTCCCCGCAGTCCGGTCGTGTCACCGAGTCGTGCCCTGCGCGCGGTCCGGTGACGAGCTGAGACGAGGGTGGAGATGAACGACGCTGCGCGTCGGGAGCGGATCGAGCAGCTTCGGCGGCAGATCGCGGCGGTCCCCGCGAAGGGGGAGTCGGTCGCTGCCGCGCAGCCGATCGCTGCCGCGGAACCGGGGGCCTCGGTCGCCGATCCCGCGCTCCGAGGCGGTGTCTCCCCGGCGTCCGTGCTTCCGGTCCCCGGCGGGCTCGCCGATCTCCTGCCGCGCGGTGGGCTGGTGCGGGGCTCGGTCGCCACGGTGTCGGGTGCCGCGTCGCTGCTCGTGGGGCTCGTCGCGGCGGTCACCGCGGACGGCGGGCACGTCGCCGTCGTCGGCCGCCCGGACATGAGCCTGCTCGCCGCGGTGGAGATGGGGGCGCGGCTCGACCGGCTCGCCGTCGTCCCGGATCCGGGGCCCGATCCGGTGGAGATCGCGGCGGTGCTGCTCGACGGGATGGACCTGGTCGTCCTCGGGCTGGGTGGGGCCGCAGTGCCGCCGACGCGGGCGCGCGCCGTCGTCGCGCGGGCACGGAGCAAGCGGTCGACGCTGGTGGTGACGGACGGCCGGTGGGACGGCGCCGAGGTGGCGCTCGACGCACGTGTCGACGGCTATCACGGCCTCGGCGACAGCACGGGCCGCGGCCGGGTGTGCGGGGTGCGGCTGTCGGTGAACGCCCGGGGCAGGGCTTTTCCGGTGCGCAGCACGCGGCTCGGGGTGCAGTCGCGGCGCGGCAGGGTCGAGTGGGAGTGCGCCGACACCGAAGCGGCCGCCGTCGTGGCGGAACGGGCGGTGGGGTCGTGACGGCGCGCCGGGTGCTCGCGGTGTGGTGTCCCGACTGGCCCGCGGTCGCTGCCGCGGCGGACGCCGACGTCTCGCCCGCTCGTCCGGTCGCGGTGCTGACGGGCAGCCGCGTCACGGCGTGTTCGGCTCCCGCACGTGCCGAGGGAGTTCGGCGGGGACTGCGCAAACGGGAGGCGCAGGCACGGTGCCCGCAGCTCTACGTCGCCGGTGTCGATCCCGACCGGGACGCGCGGTTGTTCGAGCCCGTCGCGGCGGCCGTCGATGCCGCCGTTCCCGGTGCGGAGATTCTGCGTCCGGGGTTGATCGTGCTGTCGGCGCGGGGGGCCGGCAGGTTCTTCGGGTCCGAGGAGGCGGCTGCCGAGCGGCTCGTCGACGAGGTCGCCTCGATCGGGGTCGAATGCCAGATCGGTGTCGCCGATCAGCTCACGACGGCGGTGATCGCGGCGCGTCACGGTGTTCTCGTTCCCGCGGGGGAGGGTGCGCGTTTCCTCGCGCCGTTGTCGATGCGGGAGCTCGCCGCGGAACCGGCGCTCGCGGCACCCGAACGCGACGATCTCGTCGATCTGCTGCGGCGGCTCGGGATTCGCACGATCGGCGAGTTCGCGGCGTTGCCGGCCACCGACGTCGCGTCCCGGTTCGGCACCGACGCGGTGCTCGCGCATCGCGCCGCGCGCGGCGAACCCGAGCGTCCGCCGTCGCCGCGTGCGCTGCCACCGGATCTCGTCGCCGAGATGCACTGCGATCCGCTGATCGAGCGGGTCGACGCCGCGGCCTTCGCGGGACGCGCGCTCGCGACCCGGCTCCACGGTGTGCTCACGGCGGCGGGTGTCGCATGCACCCGGCTGACGATCACCGTCGTCACCGATCACGGTGAAACCCACACGCGCACATGGCGATGCGCGGAGCCGCTCACGCCGGAGGCGACAGCCGACCGGGTCCGCTGGCAGATCGACGGCTGGCTGACGGGGCGTGGACGGCGAGGTAGCGACACACCGAGGCCCAGCGCGGGGATCGCGGTGCTGCGGCTCGACCCGGTCGAGGTGGTCTCGGCGGGTGCGTTGCAGCCGGGATTGTGGGGTGGTGTCGGTGAGGAGGACGAGCGTGCCCGCCGCGCCCTCACCCGGGTCCAGGGCCTGCTGGGTGGCGACGCGGTGCGGGTCGGGGTGCTCAGCGGTGGGCGAGGTCCGGCCGAACGCATCACGCTGCTGCCGTGGGGGGAGGAGCACACGCCCGAGCGCGACCCGGATCAGCCGTGGCCGGGCCGGCTGCCCGAGCCCTCACCGACGACCCTGTTCCCGGCGCGGCCCCGCATCCGGGTGACGGGGACGGGCGGCGGCGACGTCGTCGTCACCGATCGGGGCATGTTCTCGGACGTGCCTGTTCACGTGGCGTGGGGGAGCAGGTCGTGGCGGGTCGAGGCCTGCGCCGGACCGTGGCCGGTGGACGAGTGGTGGTGGGATCCGCGGCACGTCACCACGATCTCGCGTGCGCAGATCCTGCTGGAGGACTCGCGGGCGTTGCTCGTGGTGTGCGATGCGGAGGGGTGGGCGGTGGAGGGGATCTACGAATAGCGGTCTTCCGGTGGATGGGACCGGGCGTTGTGGGCGGGTGCCCCGGAGGGTCCGATGGAGCAGGACGAGTTCGGCGGAGCTGACGGAGGTACCCCATGACGACGACGATGACGGTGCGCGAGAACGTTCCGGTCCTCGCGATGGTGGGTCAGGACTCGCCCGGGACGGATGTGCGGTTCGTGCGTGTCGATGCCGCCGACCTGCGGGAGGCGTCCGCGATCACGCGCAGGTTGCGCGCCGACGCGGGGGACGCGTCGGTCCTGCTCGACGTGCATGTGCATCTCGCGGACGATGCGCGGACAGCGCGGCGCGAAGTGGCGGAGTCGCAGCGTGATGCGGGTGCTGCCGTCCACTACATCGGAACGCCCGCGGGATTCGCGGGACTCGTCGCCGATATCCGCTCGGCGGGCGTCGCCGACGGCATCGTCGCCATCCCGATCACCGACGACCCGGGGACGCGGCGCGCGCTGCGCGACGTCGTCGCCCCGATGCTCCACTGTGGAGACGTCGTCGACGTCGCGTGAAACACTCGTGCTCGTTCAGCCGCTCAGCACGGCTGCAACGATCGCGACGACGACCGCGAAGCCGGTGCCACCCAGGATCGTCACGCGGGAGGTGGTGCCTCGAGTCTTCTCGAGCGCGAACGTGACGAGGCCGGTCGCGAGACCGCCCACGACGAGAGCGTCGGCAGTGACGGTGGTGAACGAGACGGCGATCGCCACGTAGAGCAGCGCGAACATCACGATGGCCTGCGACCAGCCAGGAGGGTCGCCGAGGACGTTCTTTCTCTCGGGTGGTGGGGTCATGCGGTCGTTCTCCGATTTCCGTGGGCAGGTCTCGGGGGCGAACGTCGACGTCGATCGAGCACGGACCGTGTGCAGGGGCCGACGTCGCACCGTGGATGCACCGTAGCAACGGGTGGCGACGCAGAGCCGCCCCACGGCGAACGTATCGTGAACAGTCCTAGGTCCGAAACACGAGGCGGTCCTGATGAATTCGCTGCCGCGAGCGTCATCCGCTGCGGCGCGTCGTCTCACTTCGAGCAGAGCGGGGATCAGACTTCGGCGATGAAGAGTTCCATCATCTTCGCGGATCTGTCCCCGGCGTCCTGCTCGGCGAATATGCGGTCGAGCAGCGCTTCGACCGGGAGCGGCTTCGGTATGGTCTCGAACCTGTTCGTGACGATGCCGAGTTCCAGATTCCCACTCGAATCGATGCACGAGAGCACCGATTCCACGACGTCTCGTGCGGCGACGAACGACGTGGTCCCCATGGTCTTCAGCACATCCGCGATGGATACCCAGTCGTTGAAGTAATGGAGCTCGGCGACTATTCGTGCATTGATCTCTTCGGCGACATGGCTTTCCGGTTCTGTGGGGCGACCGCGATCGTAGGATCTCGCGTACCGCCATCATTGCTCGTCGGCCCGAGCGCGCGCGACCCGTTTTCGTCCGCCCACGGCGTCGTTCTGGACGGTCGGACGCGACTCCCGCGAATGTCGGACGCCGTTGTTACGGTGATGGGGTGACGTCGAGGACACATCGAGCCAGGGATGCGGTGGAGATGCCGCAGCCCCTGTTCGTCCTCATCCGGGGGTAGCGGGCAGGGGCTCCGAGATCCCCTGGAGGCACCTCGTGTCCCGTACCGATGCACACACTCCGTTCTTCGTCAGGCTCCACTTCGGTGAGTTCGCCACGTCTCCGTATCACGCGTCGTGCCATCCCGAATGCGATCTTCCGGAGCGTCCGCCTCTGCGCCGCGATTACCGAACGAACTGCACCTGGCTCTTTCAGTACACCGGCATCGGTGCCTGTTCGTGCTGGATGTGCCATGAAGGTCCGCAGGCTCGCCGGGCCAACCGTCGCGAACGTCAGCGCGATCGTCGCGTGCTCGCGGACGCTCTGAAGGCGTGGCGGGCCGGAGAGGACGACGCCTTCGAGGACATCCGCCCCACCTTGTCGCGCCTGCGTTACATGTAGGCCTCCCGCTGGCCGTTATGCCGAGAGTGCATGCCGATGCCGTGAAGCGGTATTTGTGGGGAGCAGCCCCGCACCGCGAGAGTGAACGGCATGACGCAGCAGGAAACGCGGTGGATCCGCAACTTCGTGGACGGACGGTTCGTCGATCCCGTCGATGCCGAGGGATTCGACGACATCGATCCCGCCACCGGCCGCGTCGTGGCACGGGTCCACGAGGCGGACCGGGCGATCGTCGATCGCGCCGTGACGTCGGCACGGCGTGCACTCGCGGACTGGGCGGAGACCCCGGTGCGGGAACGGACGGCGCTGCTCCGCCGCGCCGCCGACCGCATCGAGGAGCGGTTCGACGAGTTCGTCGCCGCCGAGATCGCGGACACCGGCAAGCCGCTGGTGCAGGCTCGTGACCTCGACGTTCCGCGGGCGATGGCGAACTTCCGCACGTTCGCGGACATCGTCGCGGCCGCCGGTCAGGAGTCGTTCGTCACCGAGATGGGTGGCGGCCGGCGGGCGCTGAACTACGCCGTCCGCAAGCCGCTCGGCGTCGTCGCGGTCATCGTGCCGTGGAACCTGCCGCTGCTGCTGCTCACGTGGAAGGTCGCGCCGGCCCTCGCGTGCGGTAACGCAGTCGTCGTCAAGCCCAGCGAGGAGACTCCCGCGACCGCGACGCTGCTGGCCGAGGTACTCGCCGAGGTCGGGCTCCCGGACGGCATCTACAACGTCGTCCACGGCTTCGGTGCGAACTCCGCGGGGGAGTTTCTGACGACGCACGACGGCATCGACGGCGTGACGTTCACGGGCTCGTCCGCGACGGGCTCGCACGTCATGAAGACGGTCGCGCCACGCGTGCGGCCCGTCTCGTTCGAGCTCGGTGGCAAGAACGCCGCGGTCGTCTTCGACGACGTCGATCCCACCGAGGCGATGGACGGACTCGCGCGGGCGATCTTCACCAACACCGGCCAGGTCTGCCTGTGCACCGAGCGGGTCTACGTGCAGCGCAGCATCTTCGACGACATCGCCGCGGGACTCGTCGAGCGTGCCCAGGCGCTGCGGCTCGGCGATCCGCTCGACGAGACGACGACGACCGGACCGCTGATCTCGCGGGGACACCGGGAGAAGGTGCGGTCGTATCTCGCGCTCGCGGAGCAGGAGGGCGCGAAGGTCCTCACCGGCGGCGCGACTCCCGACCTCGGTGCCGATCTCGAAGGCGGCGCGTGGATCGAGCCGACGCTGTGGACCGGGCTGACGAACTCGAATCGCGTGGTTCGAGAGGAGATCTTCGGGCCCGTCGCGGCGCTGATCCCGTTCGAGACCGAAGCCGAGGCGATCGCCCTCGCGAATGACACCGAGTATGGGCTCGCCGCGTCGGTGTGGACGAACGACATTCGGCGGGGCCACCGCGTCGCGCAGAGCATGAACGTCGGAATGTCGTGGGTCAACACGTGGTTCCTGCGTGACCTGCGGTCGCCGTTCGGCGGCATGGGCCTGTCGGGCATCGGGCGGGAGGGCGGCGAGTCGTCGCTGCACTTCTACACCGAGCCGACCAACGTGTGCGTCCAGTTGTGAGCACCGCGAACCCGAGTGAGCATCGAATGACGGAGAGGACCGCATGACCAGCGAACAGCCCGATCGCCGCGCACTGCGCGACGAGCTCGCAGACGTGCTCGACGCCGCGCAGACCGGCGTGCGCGACGTCGAGAGCCTGTCGGACACGTCGGCCTTCGACCTGGACGACGCCTACGCGATCCAGGAGGCACTCACCGCGCGCCGGCTCGCGCGGGGCGAGCGACTCGTGGGAGTGAAGATGGGCTTCACGAGCCGCGCGAAAATGGCGCAGATGGGCGTCGCGGAGGTCATCGTCGGCCGGCTGACGGATGCGATGCACATCGGCGACGGCGGCGAGGTCGACCTCTCACGCTTCATCCACCCCCGCATCGAGCCCGAGGTCGCGTACCGCGTGGGCCCCGGATTCGATCTGTCCGATCCGGACAGCGACCTCGCCGAGCACGTCGACGCGATCGCTCCCGCGATGGAGATCATCGACTCGCGGTACCGCGACTTCCGGTTCACCCACGAGGACGTCGTCGCCGACAACACGTCGGCTGCCGCGTTCGTCGTCGGGCCGTGGCAGCCGGTGGTGGACGCCGCCGAGGCGGCCGTCCGCATCAGCGTGGGGGAGCAGGAGTCGACGGGTAGCACGGCCGCGATCCTCGACGACCCGATGAACGCGGTGCGCGAGGCACAGCGGATGTGCCGCAAGCGAGGCCTCGCGCTGGTGCCCGGCGACGTGGTGCTCGCCGGTGCCGCGACCGCGGCGCTGCCGCTCGGGCCCGTGCACGCCGAGTGCGAGATCGAGGGGCTCGGCACGGTCTCGGTGTCGGGTGTGCGCGGCCTGGAGGTGCAGTCGTGAGCGGCGGGCATCTCATCGAGGGACGCGCGAGACCGCGCGGACGGTTCCCGCACGTGAAGGTCGTCGGCGATCTCGTGTTCGTGTCGGGCACGTCGTCGCGCCGGCCCGACAACACCTTCGTCGGAGTCGAGGTCGACGAGCTGGGGACGACGAATCTCGACATCCGCGAGCAGACGCGCGCGGTGATCGAGAACATCGAGGGGATCCTCGGCGAGGTCGGCTGCGGACTGCAGGACGTCGCGCAGGTGACGACCTTCCTCGTGAACATGAACGACTTCGGTGGCTACAACGCGGTGTATGCGGAGTACTTCGACGAGACCGGGCCCGCCCGGACGACCGTCGCCGTGCACCAGCTGCCGCACCCGCATCTGCTCATCGAGATCCAGGCGATCGTGCATCTGCCCGCGAAGACGCAGGGCGACACCACACTTCGGACGACAGGAGACCAGTGATGACCGGACTGACGAAGCCGATCGACTTCGGCACGTGGATCGGCGAGAACGAGCATCTGCTCAAGCCGCCCGTGAACAACAAGACGATGCAGCTCGGCGACGACTTCATCGTCCAGGTGATCGGTGGCCCCAACCAGCGCACCGACTACCACGTCGACCCGTACGAGGAGTGGTTCCATCAGGTGCGGGGCGACATCGTCGTGCGCGTCATGACGGACGACGGGCCGCAGGACGTCCACATCCGCGAAGGCGAGACGTGGCTGCTGCCCCGGGACCTTCCGCATTCGCCGCAGCGTCCGGCGGAAGGATCGATCGGCATCGTCATCGAGCGGGTGCGCGAGGAGGGCACGCTGGAGAAGTTCCAGTGGTACTGCCTCGAGTGCAACGACAAGCTCCACGAGGTCGAACTGCAGGTACGCGACATCGTCGTCGATCTTCCCGTCGTGTTCGAGAAGTTCTACGCCGACACCGACGCGCGCACGTGCGACGCGTGCGGTGCTCTGCATCCCGGAAAGGGCTGACGTGGGCGCGGTCGACCGTGGTGGAACCGGCGTCGAGGGCACGGGCGTCGAGAGCGCCGATGCTTCGGGCACGGAGGTCACGAACATGATCGACGTTCACACCCACTACGTCCCGAAGGGCTGGCCCGACCTCACCGCGGACGCCGGTACGGACGCGCCGTGGCTGAAGGTCGAGTCCGAGCGCGACGCCGTCATCATGATGGGCACCAACGAGTTCCGGCGAATTTCGTCGGACGCGTGGTCCGCGGAGGTGCGTCTCGCGGACATGGATGCCGACGGCGTCGATGTGCAGGTGGTGTCGCCGACTCCGGCGTTCTTCAACTACGGCCGCAGCCCCGAGCAGGGTGCGCGGATCTCACGGATCTTCAACGATCTCGCTCTCGAGATCACGGCGCCCGCGCAGGATCGGCTCATCCCGTTCTGCCAGGTCCCGTTGCAGGACCCCGACGAGGCGTGCCGCGAACTCGACCGGTGCCTCGAGAACGGTCATCGGGGCGTGGAGATCGGAAACCACGTCGGCGACGCCGATCTCGACAGCGAAGGAATCGTGACGTTCCTGCAGCACTGCGCATCTCGCGGTGTTCCGGTGTTCGTCCATCCGTGGGACATGGACTCCTCGCCGCGCCTGAATCGCTGGATGGCGCAGTGGCTCACGGCGATGCCCGCCGAGACCCACCTGTCGATCCTCTCGCTCGTGCTCGGTGGCGTCTTCGATCGCATCGACGAGAGCTTGAAGATCGGATTCGCCCACGGTGGAGGATCTTTCGCGTTCTGGCTCGGCCGCATGGAGAACGCATGGCACGGCCGCAACGACGTGATCGGCACGTCCGAGTACCCGCCGTCGCACTACATGGGCCGGTTCTACGTGGATTCGGTCGTCTTCGACGAGCGTGCGTTGCGACTGCTCGTCGACACCGTCGGGGCCGAGCGCGTCATGGTCGGCAGCGACTATCCGTATCCGCTCGGTGAGCGACGGGTGGGGGACGTGGTGCGCAAGAGCGCCTTCCTCGATGCCTCGGCCCGCGAACTCGTCACACGGACCAACGCCGAGCGGTTTCTGGGGATCTGACGGTTCCCCGGAGAAACCCGGTCGACCGTCCCGGGATTCCGTCTGGGCAGCTCAGCTATTCCCATGGAGCATACGACCCCGATGATATCGCATTTGTCCGTATTGCCGGAACCGCGCATGCTGTGTGCCACGAGGATCAGCGTGGTCACGATCGACGTCGTGCAGACAGCGCGCCGACCCAACGAGATGTGAGAGTACCGAATGGCAACAACGCTCGAGTCGAACACCGCGGCGATCACCGTCCGGGATCTGTCGATCACCTACACGCGTCCGACCGGAGGAACCGTCCACGCCGTCGACAACATCTCGTTCGACGTACGGCCGGGCGAGTTCCTCACGTTGATCGGACCGTCCGGTTGCGGAAAGAGTTCTGTCCTCCGCACTCTCGGCGGATTGCAGACGCCGTCGGCGGGCGACATCCGGTTGGGCGACGTCACGATCGACCGCCCCGTTCCGGACCGCATCTCGTACGTCTTCCAGGACTTCGCTCTGTTCCCGTGGCGGACGGCCCTGGCGAACGTCGAGACCCCGCTCGAGATCCAGGGCGTACCCAAGAAGGAACGTCGCGAGCGCGCGATGAAGGTGCTCGAACAGGTCGGTCTCGAACGGTTCGCGGCGCAGTATCCCCACGAGCTGTCGGGCGGCATGAAACAACGCGTCGCCATCGCGAGAGCGCTCGTGACCGACTGTGACATTCTTCTCATGGACGAGCCGTTCGGTGCGCTCGACGAGCAGACCCGGCTCATGATCGGCGTCCAGCTCG
The DNA here is from genome assembly GCF_001894925.1 of Rhodococcus rhodnii NBRC 100604. GTDB lineage: Bacteria > Actinomycetota > Actinomycetes > Mycobacteriales > Mycobacteriaceae > Rhodococcus_F > Rhodococcus_F rhodnii. The sequence continues at coordinate 47,039 of NZ_BCXD01000004.1, forward strand.
TCGAGCTCCTCGAGAAGCTCAACAAGACCATCGTCTTCGTCACCCACAATCTGCAGGAAGCGGTCAATCTCTCCGACCGTGTGCTGGTGTTCTCGAAGCCGCCGTCGGTCGTTCGTGACGTGGTCGAGGTCGATCTTCGGCGGCCGCGGCGATTCGAGGACATGAACTCCGAAGAGTTCATGAGCATCCAGCGGTCGCTCTTCTCGCTCCTCTACGAGACGGAGTCCGCGGAGCGTGCGGTATGAGGTCGTTCGTACGCTCCACGGGTGGCCTGATCGTCGTTCTGGCACTGCTGATTCTCGGCGTGTGGACGGCGATCACCGCGAGCGGCATGGTCAGCCCGTTCAATCTTCCGGGCCCCGCGGTGGTCGGATCCGAGTTCGTCGCCGTGATGGGCGAATCCAGCACGTACAGCAACGTTCTCGTGACGCTGTTCGAGTTGTTCGTGGCCTTCGGCGCAGCTGCGCTCGCCGGTGTCGCGACGGGGCTCGCGGTCGGCGCGTCGCGACTGCTGCGCGAGGCCTACGAGCCGCTGCTGAGCAATCTCAACTCGATTCCCTTCATCGTGCTGTACCCCGTCATCACCCTGACGCTCGGAATCGGCGTCGAATCGAAGATGGTCTTCGCCTTCCTCTGTGCCTACTTCCCGATCGCGATCGGTGCGACGACGGCAGTCGCAGGCGTCGACCCGACCCTGGTCGCCGCCGGCCGCGCGATGGGCGCGCGAGGACTGACCCTCGCTCGCAAGGTGCGGTTTCCCGCGGTCAAGGAGAAGCTCGTCGGATCGCTCCGCATGGGTCTGACGATCGCCCTCATCGCCGTGATCGGCGCCGAATACATCGCGGGCAGTCAGGGACTCGGCTACATGATCGCGAGCTCGGGGCAGATGTTCGACATGCCCCGCGTGATCGCGTACGTGCTGGTGACTCTCGTCGTCGCCTTCGTTCTGGACTGGGCCGGGCGTCTCGCAGGTGGAAAGAAGGTCGTCTCGAATGTCTAGCACCGTCACGACGTCCGCGGCACCCGCCTCGACGCCCCGCGCCGGCGGCTCCCGTCCACGGAAGGGCCTGCACCGGTCCAGCACTCCACTGCTCATCAGGTACGGCACTCTCGCTGCAGTCGTGGTGTTGTGGGAACTGCTGGTCCGGATGGGCGACAGTTCCGGTGGCCTGCTCGTCGCGGCACCGACCGAGGTCCTCACCGCCCTTCCGGGGGTGATCGAGGACAGCGCGGTGATGTCCGCCCTCGGAACCGGGCTCGTCCAGTACCTCGCAGCGATGGCGGTGATCATCGTTCTCGGCGTCGCGGTCGGCATGCTCTTCGGCCAGCTCGGGGCGATGTTCGAGCCGGTCCGCAACGTTCTGCAGCTGGCGTTCGCCGTTCCGCAGGTCGCGATCTCCCCGCTTTTCATCGTCTGGCTCGGAGTCGGCTTCGCGTCCAAGTTCACGTACGGCATCACGCAGGGCATCATTCCGGTCCTGATCGGCATGATGACCGCCGCGAAACTGGTCGATCGCTCGGTGCTCGACAGCGCGCGTTCGATGGGCGCGAGCTCGTCGTGGCGGCTGCGCAACGTCGTGCTCCCCGCGGTCGTTCCCGATGCCGTCTCGAACATCCGCATCGCCTCGAAGCTCTGTCTGCTCGGAATCCTCCAGGCAGAGCTGATGGTCTCGACCGCGGGCATCGGATCCGTGATCCGGCAGCTGTCGACGACCTTCCAACCCGATCGGCTCTACGCCACGGTGCTGCTGGTCTGCGTGGCCGCGGTCCTCATCAACTCCGCGCTGGGTTGGTGTGAGACGCGAGCGTCGAAGTGGCGCGGCCACCAGTGACCGAGACGCCGCCAGTGACCGAGACGCCACCAGGGACCGACCGACCGCCGGTGACCAAGAAACTAGGAGAACCCATGAAGAGCACACTCTCTCGGACGCTGGCGGTGACGACGTCGGCACTCGCCGTCACCCTCGTCGCGGCGGCCTGCGGCAACGGTGGCGAGTCGGGCGACGGCTCGTCGATCCGGCTGGGCATGAACGTCGATCAGGCCTTCGACATCGCGGTGACGCCGAAGATCGCAGAGGAGGTCGGATGCTTCGAGGCCGAAGGCCTCGACGTCTCGCTGGTCTCGTTCAACGGCGGCTCCGAAGCCGTCCAGGCGCTCTCGTCCGGCGCAGTGGACGTGAACTCCGGCAACGGATTCGACGTCCCCTCGGCGGTGGCGAAGGGTCTGGACATCAAGGCGTTCAGCGGCATCGCGCAGGAGAGCTCGTTCGTGATCATCGCGAGTCCCGACGGCGACGTGCAGTCCCTCGAGGATCTTGCCGGAACGAGCGTGGGAATCAGCCGATTCGGGTCCACACCCGACTACGTCGTGCGGCAGGCGTCCGCGGCGATCGGTGGAGCCGACATCGAGGCGGTGCCGCTCGGTGGTCTCGCCGAGAACCAGGCGGCACTGAGCCGTGGTGACGTCGACGCCTTCGTCTGGACGGTCGAGGTCGGCACCAACCTCAAGGAGCAGGGAGCGGGGCGTGTCATCGCGTCCGCGAGCGACTTCATCGAGAACGATCAGCACGCGGCCCTGATCGCGACGCAGTCGTGGCTCGACGGCAATCCCGAGGCAGCCGAGTCGCTGGCGTCCGCGTACGGGTGCGCGATCGACTGGATGCAGGACCCCGAGAACCGGGACCGTGCCGTCGAACTCACGACCGGCTACCTGGGGCTCGATCCCGCTGTGGCCGAGCGTGTCTACGATCTGCGCACCCCCGCCCTGACGCCCGACGGCAGCATCGATGCGGCGGGTCTCGAGACACTGTCGAACGCCCTGCCGGAGCTCGGCCTAGCGGATACGTCACCTGCGGTCGACGATCTCTACGTGAGCAACGAGAATTGACGACGCCCGCACGGGGTCGGGTACCGAGGAGAGACGATGACGAGTCTTCGTCCGGAGGACGTCCGGATCGATCAGATCGTGGAGTCGAGCTGTACGTGTTTCGGCGTCGACGAGTTCTTTCCCGGCCTCGACCCCGCTGCGGTCGCCGGCGACATGTCGGCGACCGGGCCCGAGGGGGAGACCGCTCACCTCGAGTACGCGTTCCGTTCTCACCTCGTCCGTGACGGGCAGCGAACGATTCTCGTGGACGGTTGTGTCGGCAACGGCAAACATCGCATGCGACCTGCCTTCGACGATCTGGCCACGCCGTGGCTCGATCGGTTGCACGCGACAGGCGTTCGCCCCGAGGACGTCGACTACGTCGTCATCACGCATCTGCACGCCGATCACGTCGGCTGGGCGACCACGCTCGTCGACGGGCGTTGGGTGCCGACCTTCCCGAACGCGCGGTACCTCTTGCATCGGGACGAACTCGAGTACTGGTATTCGGACGTGGGCGCGGCGGCGCTGCTTCGGACCGGGGACTACCTCGCCGACAGCGTCACGCCGCTGCTCGACCACGGGCTGGTGGACAGGTTCGATTCCGAGTTCACACTCGGTGACGCGGTCCGGATCATCCCGATGATCGGTCATACACCGGGTCACACCTGTGTCGAGGTGACGGCAGGCGACGAGCGACTGTTCCTCGCCGGCGACGCATTCCATCATCCGATTCAGATCCGGCGTCCGGAGCTCGGTACGCGCTACTGCGTCGACCCTGCGCAAGCTGCCGAGTCGCGCCGTCGAATCCTCGCGTACGTGAGCGAGACCGGGGCACTGCTGGCGCCCGCGCACTTCGTCGGGACGGGAACGGGTCGCGTGCACGCGGTCGGTGACGGCTACCGATTCACTCCCGTGACGACGGCTCCGGCCGCGCCGGGCCGGGTGTGATCGGGCGGATGCGAGCCGCAGTTCAGGGCATCGTGAGCCGCAGTGGCCGCTCCGAACGACGGGACCGATCGGCGTCGATGGTCGCTGCTGTGTCGCGGAGCGCGTCGAGCATCACCGCGACCGACGGGCTCGTGGTGTCCGTGCTCGACCGTGTCACCCCGATGCTGTGGCCGATCGCATCGAGTGGGGTGTCGAGCGACGTGATCTCGGTGTCGGCACGCGCGATGAGCCCCGGCATCGCGGCGAGGGCGTCCGTCTCCATCAGGAGCTGACGGACGGTCAGGAACGACGTCGCCTCGATCCGGTTGGCGGGCAACGGGAGTCCGTGGCGGGCGAAGAACTCCTCCAGTTCCTTGCGGAGGCTGGTCTCGGGACCGGGTAGCACCCACGGATAGTCGGTGAGCTTCGCCGTGGGCACGCCGTGCTGCACCGACAGCGGATGGCCGAGGCGAGCCACGATGTCGATCGCCTCGTCGTACAGACGCTCGTGGAGGAGGTCGTCCCCGGGTGGTGCCGTCGACCTGCCGACGATCATGTCGATCCGGCCGGCCTGGAGTTCGATGAGCAACGACTGCGGTGACCCCTCACGGACCTTCACGGTGACATTGGGTCGTGTCTGCTTCAGCGCGAGGATCGCACGGGGGAGCAGCAGGTTCGAGCCGGCCAGATGGACGCCGACGACGACGGTCCCGCGCTCGGCCTCGGCGAGTTCGACGATGTGCCTGCTCGCGTGAGAGAGCTGCGCGAGGACGCTGCGTGCGTGGGCGGTCAGGGCTTCACCGAAGATCGTCGCCGTCACGCCGCGGGGCCCGCGGTCGAAGAGCGACACTCCGACGATCTCTTCGAGTTCTTGGAGGCTTCTCGTCGCGACTGGCTGCGTCACGTGGAGCGACGCAGCCGCCGCGACGACCGAACCGTGTTTCGCGAGTGCATCCAGCAGCGTCAGATGCCGAAGCTTGAGACGGCCGTCGAGGAGTTTCGGTGTCTTGATCGAGGGCAACGGTGCCTCCTACGAACTCGGCTCGAGCGTGTCGCGATGCTGCTCGGTCGCTATGTCTGATCGGTCGGTGTATCCGCCGTCACGATGCGGATACAACATTGCACCATCGGTACGTTTCGGCAACATTTCCGACCGGTCGATTCGAGATTGCGACGATTTGAGATTGCGCGATCGAGAGTGCGCGATCGAGAGTGCGACGTCAGTGCCCGAATGCCTCCACGAGCCACCACGACCCTTCGTTCGAGACCGTCTTCGCGTCGACGACGAGCGGACGTGCCGGTTCCGCGTCGAGCCAGGTCTTGACGGCGGCGAGGTCCTCGCGGCGACGCACCGTCAGCGAGTCGCACCCGAAGCCCTTCGCGATCGCCGCGATGTCGGTGTCGGGGAAGGTGACGGTCGTGAGGTCCTCGTCGCCCGTGAAGTGATGCACCTCGGCGCCGTACTGCGAGTCGTTGTAGACGATCACGAGCAGCGGCAGTCCGAGCCGCACCGCCGTGTCGAGTTCGGAGATTCCCATGAGGAAGCCGCCGTCGCTGCACCCCGCGACCGGAAGCCGAGTCGGTTGCGCGAGGGCCGCCCCGATGGCCGTCGCCAAGCCGAGCCCGACGGACTGGAAGGCCTGTGTGAAGCAGAAGCCGTACTCGTCGGGAACGTCGAGGAACATGCTGGGGAAGCCGAGAAAGTTGCCCGAGTCCACCGACACGACGCGTTCGGCCGGCAGCATGGTGTCGATCTCGGAGGTCAGGATGCGCGGGTCGATCTCGGTCTCGGTACTCGCGTCGGTGTACGGAACGTCGTTCCAGCGCAGTCCGGTTCGGATGCGCTCGGCGATCTCGGACGTCCGGTAGCCGGTGCGGGAGATGTGCCCGAGTGCCGTCGTCGCGGCGTGCGCGGTCTCGGCGATGCCGCCCCACAGGCCGAGATCGATCGGGCGCGTCCGGCCCAGCGCGGCAGGATCGAGGTCGACCTGGACGACGCGGGCGTCGTCGCCGATCAGTTTGCCGTGACGCATCGTCCACATGTTCAGCGCGCAACCCCAGCCGACGATCAGGTCGGCGTCCGAGATGAGCTCGGCGGCGAGCGGCGTCGAGAAGCCGCCGGAGACGTCGATGCTCCAGTCGTGTTCGCGGAACATGCCTTTGGAGACCGCCGAGGTGGCCAGCAGGGCGCCGGTGCGGTCGGCGAGTGCCGCGAGCGCTTCCTTCGCGCCGGCCGACCGCGCGCCGCGGCCTGCGACGAAGACCGGCCGCTCGGCTGTCGTGAGGAGTTCGACGAGTTGCGCGAGTTCGCCGTCGGACGGGCGCGGAAGCGCGACGTCGACGACGCGAGGCGCGACCTGGTCGTCGGGCAGCAGTTCGTCCTGCACGTCGATCGGAACGTTGAGCACGACGGTCCGGCCCTGTGCGGCGAGCCGGTACGCTTCGGTGACGTCCGCGACGGCGGAGGCTGCCGAGCGCACTCGCACCGTACGGGCGCCGAGGCCCTCGGCGATGGCGGCCTGGTCGATGAAGAAATTCGACATCGGCGTCGTCGCCTCGGCCGTGACGACGAGCAACGGGGTGTTGCTCTTCGCTGCCTCGGCGACGCCCGTGAGCGAGTTGGTGTACCCGCATCCCTGGTGCAGCGACAGGACGGTGACCTCGCCGCTCATCCGTGCGTAGCCGTCGGCCATGCTCGCGGCGCCGCCTTCGTGGCGAGCGGCGACGAAACGGCCACCGGCGGCGGTGAAAGCGTTGGTGTAGTGGAAGTTTCCGCTGCCGACCACACCGAAGGCGGTCCGGACACCCAGTTCGTGCAGTGTCCTGCCGATGGCGTCGCGTACGTACATCAGTTCTGTTCTCCGTTCGTGTCGTCAGCGGCGTCGACCAGTGCGAGGACGCGGGCCGGGCTGCCGGTGCCGCCGACGATCTTCAGCGGCGCCACGATCAGCACGGCACCGGTCGCGGGCAGCTCTGCGAGGTTCTGCAGCTGTGTGGCGCCGTAGCGGCCGCTGCCGAGCAGGAAGGAATGGGCCGGGAACGGCGGATCGAACCGGAACGCCTGGCCGGCGTCGGTGCCGACCGTCTCGACGCCGAGGCCGACCATGCCCGTCTCCTCGGCCAGATATCGGGCGCAATCGACCGAGATGCCGGGTGTGTGCGGCCCGTTCTCGTCGGCGTTGATGAAGGCGGTCTGGTCGTGCGAGCGCTCGTTCCATCCGGTTCGGTACAGCAGCCATCCACCGGCGGGCAGCGGCCCGTGCGTCTCCTGCCATGCGAGCAGATCGTCACGGGTGAGTAGATAGTCCGGATTCGCGGTGCACTCCGCGACCCGGTCGATCACGACCGCGGGTGCCACGAGCTTCTCCGGAGCGATGCTCGCGACGTCCTCGAGATCGCGGCCCGAATGCCAGTGAATCGGGGCATCGACGTGGGTACCGGTGTGTTCGCCGGTGTGGATCCCGTGCTGCATCGAGATCTCGCCCTCGTCGTCGTAGTACGCGAGCGGCTCGAGAGCGAATCGGGGGATCGGCGCCATCTCGGGCGGCAGCGGTAACACGGGAGTCGCGTGCGACAGCGATGCGGTCAGGTCGACCACCCGGACGGTTCCGGCGGTCAGAGCGGCAGCGAGGTCAGCAGATCCGATACTCGAGGTGGGAAGCATGGATACATAGTCGGGCCGACTCGCGCGAAGCGCTAATGCTGGGTTTCGGGGTCGCTATGCGCCGATCGACATACCGGGCGAGAACCGGTGTCCCGTGGCCTATGCCGAGAATGCGATACCGGCCCGTGGAATGGGCATTAGCCAGCACCTGCGCTGCGGATCACGATTGCAGTCACCAAAACCGGCGCTCCGACGACGCTGCGAACGGTTTCGTTTCCACAGTGTAAACGAGGGAGTTTTCATGAGCGAAACAATCCCCGCGAAAGTGACCGATTCCACTGGAGGCAGATCGCTGCGGTCCGTCATCGAGGATCACGCACTCGCCCCGGTACCCGAGTCCAGCCGGCGCAGCGGATGGGGCCTCGCGTTCAACACCGCCGGCGTCGGGACGACCCTGATCATCCTCGCGATCGGCAGCGGGGTCACCTACGTCGCCGGCACCAAGTGGGGCATCGCGATGGGAGTCGTCGCCGCGGTCTTCGGGACGCTCCTGGGATGGGGGATCGGCCACGTCTGCCAGGTCGCGGGGACCTCTTCCACCGTGACCAGTCGCTTCTACGGACTCGGTGCGCGCGGCTCCGCGCTCGCGTCGGTCATCTTCGCGTTCATGTGCCTCGGCTTCCTGGCGCTCGAGAACGCCCTGCTCTACTACGGCACGCTGTTCATGTTCGGCTGGGCGCCGACGACGCTCAACGCGATCGTCATCTACGGGATCCTCACGATCGCCTGGATTCTGCTCACCACCTTCGGGCTCTCCCTCGTCCAGCGGACGTCGACGATCCTCACGATCGCGTCGGTGGTTCTCATCGGCGCCGTGACAGTGATCGCGTTGAGCCGCAGCGACATCGGGGTCGCCGAGATCTGGGCGTACTCGCCGCCGAATCTGTCGATGGGCGACATCACGGCAGGGCTGGCGGCGATCGCCGGCATCGCCGGCGCGCTCGCGCTGACGGGCGCGGACTTCGGCCGCTTCGCCCGGACGTCGAAGGACGTCGGCATCATGTCCGTCGTCGGCTCGATCATCGTCAACGTTCTCGTCGTCATCGTGGGAACGCTGATCTTCCAGGCCGGCAACTCGGTCGTGACGGGATTTCTGCAGGACCCGGCGAACGCCGACGTCGCGGCGACCCAGGCGGGCGCCACCACCGCCGAGAAGCTCGACTTCATGGCGCACTCGAACGCCGGCGCGTACTTCATCGTGCTGGCCGGCGCCGTCGGCTTCCTCGTCATGTACGCCGCGCAGGCGAAGGCGCAGGTGATCAACACCTACTCGAGTTCGCTTGCACTCAGCAATCTCTCGGATGCTGTGGTCCGGCGGAGCCCGGGAAGATTCTGGATGGTGATCGCGGGCAACGTGATCGGCCTCCTCGCGATCATGGGAGACATCCTCGGGCTCATCAACAGCTGGCTCGGCATTCTCGGCATCCTCACGACCTCGCTGTGCACTCTGGTCATCGTCGACTATTTCGTCGTGCGTCGCCGGACGCCGGCGGCAGCGGATCGCGTCGAGAACGTCAACATTCCGGGCGTCGTCGCGCTGGTGGTCTCCTCGCTCGTCGCCTACATCGCGACCCAGACGGGGGTGACCCCTCTCGGGTTCGCCGTCGCACTCGTCCTCACCGCCGTTCTCTATGTCGGACTGCGACGTGTCGTCCCCGAAGGTCGCTGGGGCGGCTTCGCCGACGCCCGCGAGGCGCTGCGGGACGAGGAGTAGAACGTACAGACCGATTCGATCGACAGGCGATAGCACCCGGACCGGGTGCGGCTCGAAAGGAAACAACCATGGCACGCGCGATCACGGCCGACACCGGCTTCAAACTGGGAACCTTCTCGTCGAACTGTTCGAGCGGTATGGCGATCACCAAGGCGCCGAACCGCTGGTCGGCCAGCTGGGCGGACAACCTCCGGCTCGCGAAGACGGCCGATGCCGTCGGGCTCGACTTCATGCTGCCGATCGCGCGGTTCATCGGATACGGCGGCGACACCAACTTCCACGAGTCGGTGCTCGATCCGGTCGCGTGGGCGGCGGGACTGCTCTCGGCCACAGAGAACATCACGGTGTTCTCCACCGTCCATTCCGCGTTCAACCATCCCCTCGTCGTGGCCAAGCAGCTCGCGACCGTCGATCACATCGGCAACGGCCGTGCCGGCATCAACATCGTCGCCGGCTGGAACAAGCCGGAGTACGACGCGATGGGATCGGATCTTCCTGCGGGGCACGACGATCGCTATGCCCAGGCGCAGGAGTGGTGGGACATCATCCGCAGGGTGTGGACGCAGCCCGGGACCTTCGACCACGATGGCCGCTTCTATCGACTGAAGGGAGCCGAAGGGCTGCCCAAGCCGGTCGACGGTGTCCTGCCCGTGCTCAACGCCGGATCGTCCGCGCAGGGAAGGGGATTCGCCGCGCGCAACGCGGACTACGGGTTCACCGTGGCCGACGGGCCGGAGGACGGCGCGAAGATCGTCGAGTCGATGCAGTCGCAGGCGCTCGCCGAGTTCGAGCGGCAGCTCGGCGTGTTCACCATGGCGCACATCGTCGTTCGAGAGACGGAGAAGGAGGCGCGCGACTTCTACCGGTGGTACGCCGACGACAACGCCGACTGGGACGCCGTCGACAACATCATGTATCTCATGGGTGCGCACGCACAGTCGTTCACGCCGGACATGTTGCAGACCTATCGTTCGCGCTTCGCGGCGGGACACGGGTCGATCCCGATGGTCGGCACCCCCGACCAGGTCGCCGAACTGATCGCGGGAATCGCGAACGCCGGCTTCGCGGGGATGACGCTCGCGTTCTTCGATTACGCTGAGGAACTGCCGTACTTCGGGGAGACCGTGTTGCCGCGTCTCGAGGAGATGGGTGTGCGGGCACCCCGTGAGCGGGCGACACGCCTGGCCGGCGCAGGCGTCTGACCGAGGGAACGGCGCAGCACGTGATGGATGTCGATGTCGCTGTGGTGGGTTCGGGAATCAACGGCCTGGTTGCCGCCGCCGAACTCGCCCGTGCCGGGCTGGCCGTCGCGGTGATCGAGCGCGGCAGCGAGCTCGGCGGCTTCATCGCCTCCGGCGAATCGACCGTGCCCGGCTTCGTGCACGACACCTTCTCGTCGTGGCATCCGATGTTCGTATCGGGGCCCGCGTACGCGAGCCTGGGTGATGCGCTGCACGACGCAGGCCTCGACTACGCGAACTCGCCGGACCTGGTGTGCGCGACAGTCGGCGACGACGACCGGACGGTACTGGCATATCGCGACGTCGAGCGGACGGTCGAGGGGTTCGCCGCGTCGCGGGGCCGGGACGCGTACCGCCGGATGCTCGACGTCGCGGCAGCGCGCAGTGGCGTCGTGCTCGGTGCGCTCGGCTCCGAACTCGACGGGCGTTCATCGGCACTGCTCGCGGCCCGCGCGGTGCGTAGCCTCGGTATGCGGGGTGTCCGTGATCTGGCCCGCGATGCCGTGTCGTCGGGGCACGCTCTGCTGCGTCGCAGCTTCGACGGGTGGGAGCCCGATCTGTTGTGGTCGCCGTGGCTGCTGCATGCGGGGCTCGCGCCCAGCGTGGCGTCGGGCGGCGTGATGCTGCCGGTGATGGCCGCGACGATGCACGAGTTCGGTCTTCCCGTCGTCCGCGGGGAGCGGGGCGTTTCGTCGCCGCGTTCGAGGCCGTGCTCGCCGATCACAGCGCTGTCGTGCTGCGGGGACGGACCGCGGAGCGGATCGAGGTGGGCGCGGGGCGTGTGCGCCGCGTCCACCTCGACGACGGCACGGTGGTGTCGGTGCGACGGGCCGTCGTGGCCGGGGTGTCCCCGCGGGCGCTGTACGACGGTCTTCTCGCGCCGGGCGTTGCCGATCGTGTCGTCTCGCGCGATGCGGTGCGCCGACATCGGCCGGGTCGCGCGGCGATGCAGATCCACCTCGCGCTCGATGCGCCGATCCCGTGGCGCGACGAGCGCCTCGGCGACTGTCCGCTCGTCCATCTTTCCGACGGTGCAGTAGCGACGGCGCTCGCGTGCGCCGAAGCCGAGGCGGGCTGCTGCCGCGGCGGGCGACGGTCGTCGTCGGCCAGCAGCACGTGATCGATCCGTCGCGCGTTCCCGAGGGCCGAGGCTCGGCGTGGATTCAGTTGCAGGAAGTTCCTTTTCGTCCCCGGGGCGATGCAGCAGGCGAACTGGACACGTCGGTCGGCTGGACACCGGGGCTCACCGCTGCCTACACCGATCGGATCGTGGCGCGTATCGAGCAGTACGCGCCTGGATTGTCGGCGAGCGTCATCGGTGTCCATGCGATCTCGCCGGCGGAACTCGAACGGCGCAATCCGAACGCCGAGTACGGCGATCCGTACGGCGGCTCGGCGGAATTGGACCAGAATCTCGTGTTCCGTCCGTTCCCGGGTGCGCATCGGCATCGGACGGCGGTTCCCGGCCTCTGGCATGTCGGCGCGTCCACACACCCGGGCCCCGGGCTCGGGGGCGGATCGGGTCACCTCGCCTCGAGCGACATCCTGCGATGCCACCGGCGGGAGCGTTAGACGCGTAGCCGAGTCACCTTCCCCACCAACACCGCCCGTACTCGTGTGTTCGTCGCCAGTTCCGCTGCGCGCTCCAGCTCCACCCGTGCTTCGTCGGTTCGTCCCAGCCGTGCGAGCAGTTCACCGCGGACACTCGGCAGCAGGTGGGAGCCCTTCAGCTGCGCGTCGTCGATCCCGTCGACGACGCGCAGTGCGTCGCCGGGTCCGCTCGACATCGATACTGCGACAGCGCGATTGAGCGTGACGACGGGATTGCGCGTGATCGATTCGAGGGCGGTGTAGAGAGTGACGATCTCGTCCCAGTCGGTGTCGTCCGCGCTTCGCGCACGGGCGTGGCAGGCCGCGATCGCCGCCTGCAGCGCGTACGGCCCGCGGCTGCGGCGCCGGGCTCGGGCGAGCTCGTCCGCACGTGAGAGTGCGGCGAGCCCGCGCGCGATCTGTCCGCGATCCCAGCGGCGCCGATCCTGGTCCTCGAGCAGAACCGCATTGCCGTCGGCGTCGACCCGGGCTGCGAAACGCGACTTCTGCAGTTCCATGAGTGCGAGCAGCGCATGTGCTTCGGCTTCGCGTGGCAACAGCGTCGCGGTGATGCGCCCGAGACGGATCGCGTTGTCCGACAGCTCACCTCGAATGAGCGCATCGCCGGTCGTCGCCGCGTATCCCTCCGTGAACACCAGGTAGATCACGGCCAGCACACCACGGAGGCGAGGTTCCCACTCGGCGGGCTCGGGAACCTCGAACGGGACGCGGGCGGCCGTCAGGGCCCGCTTGGCACGAGTGATGCGTGCCTGCATCGTCGGGACGGGCACGAGGAACAGTCGCGCGATCTCCTCGCTCGTCAGTCCCGTCACGACGCGGAGTGTCAGCGCGACCTGTGCCTCCCGCGCGAGCGCTGGATGGCATGCCGCGAAGACCAGTTTCAGCAGATCGTCCTCGATGGGTTCCCACTCGTCCTCGGCGGTGGTCTCGAGATCACGCGCGATGGCGCGGTAGCGATCGTCCTGCAGCTCGCGCCGCCGCCACCCGTCGATCGCCTTTCGCTTGGCGACGGCGGTCAGCCATGCCGCCGGAGTGCGGGGTACTCCCGCCCGCGGCCACTGCTCGAGTGCGTCGCCGAGCGCATCCTGCGTGAGTTCCTCGGCGAGGCCGACGTCGCCGACCACGCGGGCGATCGCTGCGGTCACGCGCGGCCCGTCGATCCGCCACACCGCCTCGACGGTGCGGCGGATCGACGTCTCGTCGGCCGCCGTCATCGCCGTCGTCAGTTCGTCCCGAGCTGCTCGCGCCAGCCCTCTTCCTTCTTGACGAACTCGTTGTCGGCGTAGTCGGCGAAGTCGCTCTCGTCGGTGACGCGCCGAACCTCGAGCTTCGCACCGGCCCCGAGTGGCGCCCGCTTGGCCCACTCGGCTGCCTCTTCCTTGCTCGAGACCTGGATGATCCAGAACCCGTTGAACAGTTCGTGGATCTCGCCGTAGGGCCCGTCGGTCACGATCGGCTCGTCCTCGGCGAAGTCGACGACGAAACCCTCCTCGGCCCCGCTCAGGCCCTCGCCGGCGACCATGACGCCGGCTTCCATCATCGATTCGTTGTAGCGGCCCATCGCGTTGATGATCTCCTCGAAATCGGCTTCGGCGAACGCTGCGGCGGCGGCTTCGTCGGCGCGCATGATGAGCATGTACTTCATGATCGATCCCTTCGTCGGCGGCACCGCGATTCGGTGCCTTCATCCTCTACGTCGAACGGGCCGGAGCGGAATCGACACGAGGAACGAGAAGATTTCAGGAATCCGATCGTCGCCGTGCATCGTCGTGCGCGCGGCGCAGCAGATCCTCCGCGATCGGGAGAGTTCGCGGCCCCGGATCGACGATCGCGATCCACCCCTGGCTCCGGTACAGCGGATGGGGCAGCACGGTGTCGGCGCGCGAGTGGTCGGTGTGAGTACCGGTGTCCAGGGGGTGCTCTCCGACGATCTCGACGAACGCCGAGGCTCCGATGTGGATGTTCAGTCGCCAGCGGCCGGGGTGGTCGAGGCCGCTGGATGTGTCGCCCGGGTAGTTCTTGGTGACGATGGTGGCGTAGGGCTGACGACGTGCGGGAACCGTGCCGTCGGGCGCGTAGTAGAAGAAGTGATCCCCCCATGAGACCTCGGGGAAAGCGCTGCCGGGGAGTGGAGCGAGTTCGAGCACCCCGTCGAACGATCGCACGGTCTCGAGAAGCCGTTGCATACTCATGGTTGAAGTGTGCGGTTGAAGTGCTAGCGGAGGGTCGGTGGTCGTGGTGAGTACACGTGACGCCGCGACAACGTTGACGACGGCGGACGTGGCGAGTGCCGCGGGGTGTTCGGCCCAGCAGGTACGGGACCTCGAAGCGCTCGGGGTCCTGCCGTCGGCACCTCGGATGCCGAACGGGTACCGCCGATTCACCACCGACCACGTGACGGCTCTTCGCGCGTATCGCGCCCTCGCACAGGCCGTGGGGCCGGTCGCCGCGCGCGAGGCGATACGGCAAATTCGCGCTGCGCCCCACGACGAGGCCGCGGCGACGATCTCCGGGTTCCACGTGATGCTTCTCGACGAGCGCCGCCGGGCACTTGCGGCGCGGCGGGCACTCGACTCCATCGGGCACGAGACGGCGACGGAAGCCGAGACACTCGATGCGGACACGATGTCGATCACCGAGCTGTCGCAGGCGGTGGGTGTGCGGCCCTCGACGCTGCGGTTCTGGGAGCGCGAAGGGCTCGTCGCACCGCAACGCACCGTGACCCGCTCGGGCACCGCGAGACGCTACGGCGCTACGGCCGTGCGCGACGTCCGGATCGTCGCGGCGTTGCGGTCGGGCGGCTACCGCATCCCCGAGGCCCGCAGCGCGCTCGACGCACTGCGACGGTTCGGCGACGCGGGACGGTCGCTCGATGCGCTGGATGCGCGACTGGCAGAGATCGCGGAGCGAATGATCGCCCTCCTGCGTGCCGGGGCGATCCTCGCGGAAATCTCCCTCGGTGCGCCCGAGTGAGCGCACACCCGCCGGACTCCCGCTGGAGTCGTCACGAGACGAGACGACGCGGTCACTCCTCGGCGTGCGCACTCCCGAGGACCCGGTCGGCAGCGGTGGCGAGAGCCGCGGCGTACCGCGGCTCGAACCGAGGCGTGAGACCGGCGGACTCCCAGTAGTGCGGGGTGGTGTGGGCCGATCCGATGAGCGCCCCGGCGATGCAGGCGATCGAGTCGGAGTCGCCGTTGCTGGTCGATGCCCATGCGAGAGCGGCAGGTCCGTCGAGGGGGGCGGTGGTCCCGGTCGCGAGATCGGCGACGAGGAGCCCGAGTGCGGTGGCGCTCGCGGATTCCCAGCCTTCACCGACGCCCGTGCAGGGGTCACCGAACTGCGACGGGTCGAGGCCGCGAAGCCGGGCGCGGCTCGTGACTGCAGCACCGAGCAGGGCGTCGACGTCGTCGTCCAGCCCATCGATCAGGAGGGACGGCACGTCGCTGCGGTAGGGGGCGAGGACGGCGGTGAGGTACGAGTCGGACAGCCACCTGCTGCTGCCGGCGCGGATCCGGTCGGATTCGGCACGGGCCTCGTCCAGAAGCCGGCCACCACGATCGGGGGCGTGCCGCACGGCGTCGGCGAGCAGCAATGCGGGCACGATCGCGCGGGGATGCCGGTGGGTGATCACGGCCTGCAGGGCGGTCAGGCCGAGCCAGTACGGCTCGGGCGCGAACGCGGTGGGCACGAGCCGCATCACGGCACCGCAGCCGGCGGACTCGCGGGCACCGTTCGCGTCGTACCAGCGGGCGCCGGAGCGGAGCGCCGACAGGGACGCCATGCAGGTCGTGCCCGGTGCCCGATCGTTGTCGGGGTCGGTCTGCCACTCCAGGAAACGGGAGGTGATCGCGCGGGTGACGGCATCGATGTCCGTGAGATCGTCGACGTCGGTCAGTGCGTCGTGCAGGGCGAGCGTCATCTGGGTGTCGTCCGAGACGATCCACTCGCCCGCCGGTGCGGGGACGGGGTACGCGGGCATGTTCGCGTAACTGCGGAACTCGACCTGGTATCCCCACGCGTCGCCGGCGGCGAGTCCGATCAGCGCGTTGCCGTATCGCGCGAGCAGAGCACTGTCCGCGAGCCGGTCGGGATTCGAGTCGGTCATCTGTCTCCTGGTGTGTAGGGGAGGCGGTCCCGGCGGAGGCCTGCGGGTTTCGGCGATCATGCCTCGGCCCACCGACACGAACCGATTCGCGGCGCGAGGTACGTGCGCCGGCCCTTCGCTACCGTGGAGTGTCGTGATGCTCTCGAGTGCGAGTCTGCCGTTGGGTGGGATCGACCTGTCCTACCGCGATTCGGGTCCTGCCGTACACCCGGTTCCCGTGATCCTCGTCCACGGCATGGGTGGCGACGGCCGAACGTGGGATCCGTTCGTGCGTGCTCTGCGGTCCCGAGGCCGGCGAGTCGTGACGGTCGATCTGCGCGGTCACGGACGGAGCGGACGCGCGCCGTCGTACCTCTTCGAGGAGTTCGCATCCGATCTCGTGGAACTGTGCGACGAACTCGGGTTCTCCCAGGTCGATCTCGTCGGGCATTCGCTCGGCGGGCACGCCACGACGATCGTCGCCCAGGAGCGGCCGGCACTGGTCCGTCGCCTCGTCGTCGAGGAGGCGCCGCTCCCGCTGCGGACGGGGGACGACGAGCAGACGCTCGCGCGGCGGCTGCCGTCGCCGGTGGAACTGTGGCATGCGCTGACGAGTCTCGTCCGCAGCCCCCGGGCGGTGATCGCGTTCGATCGTTCGATGACCGCTCCGGCACTGGATCAGTTCCGGAGTCCGGACGAGCGCTGGTGGTCGCGCGTCGAACTCATCGAGGCGCCGGTGCTGGTGCTGCGTGGGGGCCCGACCGGAATGGTCGATCCGCAGCGCCTCGACGCGATGACGGCGATGCTGAGCGACGTTGTGGTGCACGAGTTCTCGTGTGGGCACAGCATCCACCGCGACCGCTACCGGGAGTTCGAGGCGGTCGTGCTGCCGTTCCTGCTGGGCGCGTGAGGCGCGGCGTCACGCGCTGTGCGACTCGAGGACCTCGACCTTCGCCTCGGGTGCGTGCTTCTTGACGGAGTCGATGCCGTTCTGGGCCGAGGACTTCGATTCGTAGCCCTGGCTGACGGCGATGATCTCGCCGTTGCCGGCCTTGAGATGGAAGCGGAACTTGCCCGCCTTGTCCTCGTAGATCTCGAACTTTCCGGACATGTCCGTGGCCTTCCTGTCGAGAACGCGACGCGCTCGCGCCGACAATACGATCGTAATGACGGTGGGGGTGCGGAGGGTGTGAATCGCGGGCCTGGTCTGTGCGGCACCCGTCGGCCAGGATGGGGCGATGCCCTTCACCTCACTCGACCGCCGCCTCGTCGGATGGTCCGCGCTGTTCGTCGTCTCGCAGTCCCTCATCGGGGCGGTGCTGGGCCCGGCGGCGCCCCGGGTGCTGCAGGGGCAGACGGCGATGTCGGCGCGCGCCTACCGCGAAGTTCTGGAGAGCATGGACGACGCCGAGACCGCGCGCTACCGCAGGCACTTCTACCTCGACTTCGTGCATCCGCTCGTCTTCGCGATCGCGTTGCGCACCGGCGTGAAGCGGCTCTCGGAACTCACCTCGATATCGCCCCGGACGCGGTCGGCGCTGCTCGCCGCGGCCTCGGTCTCGGCGGCGGCGGACTACGCCGAGAACGTCGTCGGCCTCTACCTGCTCGATCACCGTGAAGCGATATCCGATCCCGTCGTGCGCGCGACGTCGACGGTGAGCATCACGAAATGGGTACTGGCACTGGGAACCTTCGGTTGCCTGGCTCAGGGATTCGTTCGGTTCTGGGGATCGAACCTGCGGAACTCCTGACCTTCCGGCCTGTCACGCACCGTCAACCCGAGTTCGCCGAGCCGGTCGTCCGCCGCCTCGATCGCGGCGAGGTCCTTCTGTTCGACGGCCCGGCGACGCGCGCGCAGCGCCTGGTTCTCGCCGTCGCTGGTCCCGACGCCGTCAGTCCAGGGGGCGAACTCCGCGTCGTCCGGATCGGCCTCGTGCCACGGGTATCCGTGCGCCGAGAACGCTGCGGCCACGGCATCGCCGTCGAGGTCCCGCGCGTCGAACCGCGCGAGTTGCCTACCCCGGGGATCGCGGACGACGACGTCGTGGCCGTCGCGGAACACGGCTGCCACGAGCGCGCGGGGAACGGTCCTGGTTCGCTTCTTCTGCGTGAACACGACCCTGTCGGCACCGACTGTCGCCGTGAGCGCGTCCTCCTCCGCCTGACCGGCGAGGGCGAGGCCGACGATCCCGCCCAGCACGGTGAGTACCGGCACCTGCCATGCGAGGGGCAGTGTCATCGCGAGACGAACCGGCCCCGGCGCGTCGCCGACCGTGCTCAGCACCCAGTTGCCGATCGGGTCGAGAACGAAGCCCACGCCGCAGCCGACCGCGAGGCCGAGTGCCACGAGTCCCACCGAGATCCACCGGGGCGGCCGAAAGACGACGTCGTCACGCTGCGTGGTCATGACTCTCCTGAGGGGTTCGAGGTTCGAGTAGCCGGGTGACCGTCGTGCGAGCGATGGGACGGACGTCGTGCGGTGCATCGGCATCCGTGTTGAGGAAGGCGGCGTCGACGATCGCGGCGATCCACCGCGCGGTCTCCGCGGGATCGAGATCGGGGTCGACGCTCCCATCGCGCTGCCCACGTGCGAGCAGAGTGGCGAGCGTGTCGATCGTGAGGGCCGCGTCTTCGAGGCAGAGGCGTGTGAGTTCCTCGTCGTGGCCGACGCGCCGGAACATCTCGAGCGCGAGTCCAGGGGCGAGCGGATCGAGCGCCTCGGCGACGTGGAGGTCGACGAACTCGAGGACCGCGGGGAGCGCGTCCTCGCGAGCGACGAAGTCCGCGACGAGTTCCCGGCGCTCGGGGAGCGCATCGCCGACGAGACCGCGAAAGACGGCGGCCTTGTCGGGAAAGTAGTGGAAGACGTTGCCGGAGCTCATTCCTGCGTCCCGGGCGATCGCGGCGACGGTCGTCCCGTCGTAGCCGTCGGCGGCGAATCGGGCAGCGGCGGCGGCGAGGATCGCCGCGCGTCGTCGTGCGGTGTTCTCGGGATCGGGAGTGCGGGCCACTCGTGCAGCTTAATCATTGATCGACCAGTCGGTCAATCAATTCTGAGTTCCCTCGCATGCCCGGACCGGCGCGTCCGCATACCCGGACCGACGCGTCCGCGACGGGTAGCGTCGAGGCCATGACCCGGCTCAGTGAAGCAGCGCGTCCCGTGCGGGCGCCCCTGCCACCTGCACGCGGACCCGTCGGCGAGGCGGTGTTCGGCGCCCTCGTGGGGCCCGTCGGGACGATCCCCACCGTCGACGTCGACGACATCACCCCCGACGACCTGCACGCCACGCTGTACGGCGCGTACGAGCTGCACTATCGCGGTTTCGACGGCGTCGACGACGCGTGGGAGTGGGATCCGTCGCTGCTGGACCTGCGTCGTCGGCTCGAGGCGCTGTTCCTCGACGACCTGCGCCGCAACGTCCCCGGCGGCAGCGATGCGACCGAGGCGCTCGATGCGCTCACCGTGGCATCGCCCGAGCCCGGTGGTCTCGGGCGGCACCTGCTGCGTGACGGCACGTGGGAGCAGATGCGAGAGCTCTTCGCGCACCGCTCGATCTATCACCTCAAGGAGGCCGACCCGCACCTGTGGGTAGTGCCGCGCCTCACCGGCCAGGCCAAGGCGTCGATGGTCGCGATCGAGTTCGACGAGTTCGGTGGCGGCCGCGGCGAGCGGATGCATTCGCGCCTGTTCGCCGACCTGATGGCCGCGGCCGGGCTCGACACGAACTATCTCGCCTACCTGCCCGCGGTCCCGGCGGAGACGCTCGCGATCGTCAACTTCATGTCGCTGTGCGGTCTGCACCGCTCGTTGCGTGGTGCGCTCGTCGGCCATTTCGCGCAGGTCGAGACGACGTCGTCACCCGGCTCGCGGACGATGGTCGACGCGCTCCGCGCGATGGACGCGCCCGAACCGTGCGTGCACTTCTATGCCGAGCACATCGAGGCGGATGCGGTGCACGAGCAGGTCGTGCGGCACGACGTCGTCGGGGATCTGCTGGACCGCGAACCCGAACTCGCAGCGGACGTGGTGTTCGGGATCGAGGCGACCGACCTGCTCGAGGATCGGTTCGCCGAATGTCTCCTCGGCAGGTGGCGAGCGGGGAAGAACTCGCTCGCGTCGGCCGCCTCCCCGGCCTGACGCGTCACCCGCTGCGGGGCCGCCGACGCCGATGGCTCGTGTCGCAGAGCGGATAGAGCGCGCTGCGCTTGCACCGGCACAGCGCCACGGTGAACCGGTCGGACCGCACGGTCTCGCCCGATTCGGTCACGATCTCGACCGGTCCGTCGATCAGCGCGGGACCGCCCGCGACGAGACGGATACGTGGGCAGTCGCCCTGTCCGGAATCCGACGCGCCGGGCTCGCTCACGACGGCTTCACCCCGCGGATCACGACGATGTCCTCCGTTCGCTGCGCGGCGTCGAGCAGCCCGCGGCCGACCAGCATTCGCTGCCGCGATCGCAACACGGGGCCGAGCGGAATCGAACGGCGAGCGTGCACGTCCGAGGGGACACCCGACTCTGCGAGCATCGCGAGGGTCTTCTCGACCCCGCTCAGCGCGGACTGCACCAGCAGCAAGGTGCCGCCAGGCGCGAGTAGCTGCGGCGCCGCCCGGCAGATGCGGTCCAGGACGGACCGGCCGTCGCCGCCCGCGTCCCAGGCTCGGGCCGCCCCGTGTGGCGGCGGAGCCGCGGGATCGGTCGGCACGTACGGGGGATTGGAAAGGACGAGATCGAACTCCCGGCCCGCAACGGGGGCCGCGAGATCGCCCCGCCTGACCTCCACGTCGGCGCGGGCGAGCCGCGCGTTCACCAGCGCTGTCGCTGCGGCGCGCCGGGAGACGTCCACCGCCGTCACCCGCGCGGCTCCGCACCGCGCGGCGTGGATCGCGACCGCACCCGTCCCGGTACAGAGATCGATCGCCCTCGTTCCGAGGCGCATCGCATGATCGGAGATCGCGTCGCTGAGCAGGTGGGTGTCGCTCTGCGGACGATAGACACCCGGTACCCGCAGCAGCATGTCGCACTCCTTTCTCGGCCCGAACCACGCCTTACCCGAACCGAGGCTGCGCCAAACGGCCGCGCGGCGTGCGGCACACTGGAGGCGATGACGACCTCGGTATCCGGCTCCTGTGCAGCGCTGTCCCACGACGTCCCGCTGGCGGGCACCGCGGCACGAATCGACGGCTGGTTGTGCGTCGAGATTCCGGGCGCGTGGGGGCGCGACGTCTCCGACGGCACCGCCCTCGGACAGGAGTTCGCGGACGCCTTCGCCCGGCTCGCTGCCGCAGCCGACATGCGCCCGATGTTCATCCGCCGCAGTGGACGCGCTGCGCGGCGAGGGCACGCCATCCTGCTCGCGCGCTCGCATCCGACGCAGACGTGGTGCGAACGGCTCGACGTCACGAACCCGCGCGACGTTCTCGACCTCGACCCCGGTCTGTTGCGGTCGTCGGCGCCCGGTCTCGGTTCGCGTACCGACGCCGTGCTCGTGTGTGCGCACGGCAAGCGGGACCGGTGCTGCGCGGTCCTCGGCCGCCCCGTCGCGGCCCACCTCGCCGCCGAGTTCGGTGACATCGTCTGGGAGTGCTCCCACACGGGAGGGCACCGGTTCGCGCCGTCGATGATCGTGCTCCCCACCGGCTATACGTACGGACGGCTCGACGGCGCGGACAGCACCGAGGTCGTGCGCGCCGCACGGCGTGGTGACGTCGTGCTGCCGGGTCTGCGCGGGCGCAGTTGCTGGGATCCGGAGGGGCAGGTCGCCGAGATCGCTGTCCGTGAGACCGTCACGGCCGGCGCGGACGAGCTGACCGTCGAGGGCACCACGGTTTCGCATCGCGACGGACGGAGCTGGACCGTCCCCGTCGAGTCGTACGATCTGGCGCCCCGGGCCGCGAGCTGCGGCGCCGATCCCAAGCCCGTTCGCGCGTTGCGCGCCCACATCTGAGTCGGGCTCTCCCGCCGCTGCGTCGCGACCGGATGCGCCGCATTATCCACAGCCCTTCGGTTGTCCCCAGCTGCGGCAATAGGTCTTGTGGCGAACGGGTGTTCGATCTAGATTTTGACGCATGGGGTCGGGGGATTCACACACAGCAGACGGGGAGTCGTGGCAGCTCGGTGACGGCGAGCTGCGTGCCGAGGTGCTGGGTGTCTATGCGGAGATCGCCCGTCTGCAGGCGCGGGGTATCGCGCTCATGGGGGACGTAGTCGACCGCGGCATCTTCGGCGAAGACGGGTACGGGGATGCGGGGTCGTGGCTGGCAGCGCGGAGCATGCTCGAGGTTCATGAGGCGCGGCGGGTCGTCAATCTCGCGGTGAGCCTGCGGTCGCAGCCCGAGATCGCTGCTGCTGTTGCCGAGCAACGGGTCTCGCCGACACACGCCCAGATGATCTGCGACTTCTTCGAGACGCCGCCGTCGCTGCTTGCAGCGCTGGCCGAGGCCGACACCGACGAGTACGAGACGGTCGCGGCGTTCTGCCGCGATGCACTGTTGGCGGCGGCGGTTCCCGGGCCGGGGACGACGACGGGGTCGGTGCGGCGCGCGAAGGAGCGGCTCGAGATCCGGTTGGACGCCGAATCCGATGGTCCGCCGACGCGGGAACGCGACAACCTCAACCACCTGTCCGTGTCGCATACCCTGCATGGCCGGGTGGTGGTGCACGGGAACTTCGATGCCCTCTCGGGTGAGGTGCTGTTGACGGCGTTGTCAAAGCTGTCGGCACCGCAGCCTGCCGAGGACGGAACACCCGACCGCAGGTCGCCGCGGAAACGGCGGGCGGATGCGTTGGTCGAGGTGTGCCGCAGGTTCCTCGATTCCGGTGCCGCCGGCATGGAGGCGGGTGAGAAGCCGCACGTGACTGTGTTGGTGAATCAGCGTGACCTCGAACGTCGCGCGGATACTGCCGCCGAGCGAAGGAGCGTGTCGATCACGGCGTTGCTCGATGGCGTCGGTCTGCCGTGGACGCCGTGGGGCGCCACGCTCACTCCGGAGACGGCGCGTGCGGTGGCGTGCGATGCGCAGGTCACGCCGATCGTCGTCGACGACAACGGTGTTCCGCTGAGCATGGGCCGCACCACACGGCTCGTGACTCCGGCGCAGCGTCGGGCTCTGGTGGTCCGCGACCGTGGTTGTGCGTTTCCGAACTGCCCGGCTCCGTCGTCGTGGTGCGAGGCGCACCACGTCACGCATTGGGCGGACGGCGGGTCGACGGATCTCGACAACATGGTGCTGCTCTGCGGCAGCCACCATCGCCATGTCCATCACAGCGAGTGGACGATCACCTCGACACCGAGGGGCAGGCCGACCTTCACACCACCTGGCGTCGACCCACCGGGCTTCACGCCACCGGGCGCGGGTCGGCCGTCCGTCGTGTGACGCGAGGGTGGTCCTGCGCGTACGCCATCGTGCGCAGGGCGTCGCTAGACCGGAGCCGGGACGTCGCGATCGGCGGCCTCCGCGGCGACGGAGTGCTGCCGTGGGCGCGCCCATCGCGGTGCCCACCAGTTGACGGGGCCCATGAGTTTCACGAGCGACGGCACCAGCAGCATGCGGATCACGGTCGCGTCGACGACGAGGGCGACGATCATGCCGATCCCGAGGAAGCGCATGATCGACAGTCCCGAGATCGTGAACGCACCCGTCACGACGATGAGCAGCAGCGCTGCGGCAGTGACGATCCGGCCCGTGCGCTGGGTGCCGAATCGCACGGCATCCTCGGTGGTCGCGCCGTTCGCGCGCGCCTCGACCATGCGCGACATGAGGAAGACCTCGTAGTCGGTCGAGAGCCCGAACACGACGGCGAGGATCAGCACGACGAAGGTCGGTTCGAGCGGGTTCGGGGTGACGCCGAGCCACTGCGCGCCGTGGCCGAGCTGGAAGATCCACGTCAGGACGCCGAACGTCGTCGCGAGACTCAGCCCAGCCATGAGCACGGCCTTGATCGGCAGCACCACCGACCGGAACGCCGCGAAGAGCAGCACGAGGGTGGCTCCGACCATGATCGCGATCATGTACGGAAGGCCCTGCAGCACTGCGGCGTTGCCGTCGTCGACGCTCGCCTGGCCGCCGCCGACGAGCACCTCGGTGTCGTCGGGTGGAGTGATCGCGCGCAGTGCTTGCACGGCGTCGCTCTGCTGACCCGCATCGCCGCCGTCCGCCCACAGCGCGTTGACGGCTGCGTAGCGGCCGTCGGACCCGACGACGGTCGCGGCCGCGACGCCGGGCACGTCGCGTGCAGCAGCTGCGACGGCGGCCGCGTCGGTGAGGTCGGGTGGCGCGTCGCCCGTTCCGCGCAGGATCAGCGTCGCTCCGTTGCCCGTGGACGGGAAGTCGTGGACGAGGACGTCGGTCGCGACGCGCGCGGGATCGTCGGCGGGCAGTGCCGTGTAGGTGATCTCGCCGAGTTTCGTCTGCAGCAGCGGCGAGGCGAGGATCAGCAGGACCGCGATGATGCCGACCGCGACGAGGCCCGGCGCCTTCATGACGCGATCGACGACGGCACCCCAGAACCTGCGGGCTCGTTCTTCGCTCCGGTCGGCGGCGCCCTTGCGCCACGTGAGTGCGTCGATGCGGTGACCGAGGAGGGTGAGCATCGCGGGGATCGCGGTGAGTGACAGGACCGCCGCGCACGCGACGGCCGCCATCGCGCCGTAGCCGAGCGACTTGATGACGCCCTGCGGGAACACGAGCATGCCGGCGAACGCGCACACCAGCAGCAGCCCCGAGAACGAGACGGTGCGTCCCGCGGTGCGGACTGTGCGGACGACGGCGTCGTGCACGCTCGCGCCCGTTCGCAGTTCCTCGCGGTACCTGCCGACGACGAA
Source organism: Rhodococcus rhodnii NBRC 100604 (assembly GCF_001894925.1). Classification (GTDB taxonomy): domain Bacteria; phylum Actinomycetota; class Actinomycetes; order Mycobacteriales; family Mycobacteriaceae; genus Rhodococcus_F; species Rhodococcus_F rhodnii. The sequence goes on from NZ_BCXD01000004.1 coordinate 71,976, forward strand.
CAGCCCGTAGTCGATCGCGAGGCCGAGGCCGAGCAGGGATGCGACGTTGACCGCGAACGACGACACCTCGGTCACGAGCGTGAGCAAGCGCAGCACGCCGAGCGAACACGCGACGGCCATCGCCCCGACGACGACGGGCACTGCCGCGGCGACGAGGCCGCCGAAGATGAAGAAGAGCAGGACGAGCGTGACGGGGATCGCGATCGCCTCGGCGACGAGGAGATCGTGTTGCAGGCGCTCGCTGAAGGCGACACCGACGACGGAGTTGCCGCCGATCTGTGTCTCGACGCCGTCGACCTCGAGCTTCGGCAGCAGCTCCTGGAGTTGCGGCATCGCCGCGCCGGACTCGTGATCGAGCGTGATGGCAGCCGATGCCCGCGTCCCGTCGATCGACCGCAGCAGCGATTGCGGCTGGCCGGTCGCCGTCCAGTAGGACGTCACGGCGGCGCCGTCGGTTTCCGCCGCGAACGCGTCGAGGTTGGCCGTGACGGCGGGGCCGATGTCGTCGAGCGACTGCCCCTCGGGCGGCGTGTAGACGACGACGATGTCGGGGGGACTGGTGTCCGACCGTCGCCGCGACGATCCGGGAGACCTCCGACGACTCGCTACCGGGATCGTCGAACCCGCCCTGCGACATGTGCGCGAACACACCTGCGCCGAAGGCCCCGCCCACGACGGCGATCAGGGCGACGATCGGTAGTACCCATCGTGCTCGGCGAGCGACGAACGAGGCCCAGCGCGTCATGAAGTTCTCTCCTGCTCATGCAAACGGTGCCCCGACAGTAGTGCTTCCGCACCACCCTCGGGGCACCGCCCTTTTCGCGTCAGGCGTCGACTGTGCTCCCGCGCACAGCGCGCGCCGCCTCGACCATATTCCGCAGCGACGCTTCGACTTCCACGATTCCACGCGTCTTGAGACCGCAGTCGGGGTTGACCCACAGTCGCGACGCGGGCACGGCGTCGAGTGCCGCGGCGAGTGCCTCGGTCATCTCGTCCACCGACGGCACGCGCGGGGAGTGGATGTCGTACACGCCCGGGCCGACACCGAGGTCGAAGCCGACGGCGTCGAGGTCGCCGAGGACCTCCATCTTCGAGCGCGCTGCTTCGATCGACGTGACGTCCGCGTCCAGACCGGCGATCGCGTCGATGACCTCACCGAACTCCGAGTAGCAGAGGTGGGTGTGGACCTGCGTCGTGTTCTCGACGCCCGACGTCGCGAGCCGGAAGGATCCGACCGACCAGTCGAGGTACGCAGGCTGATCGGCCTTGCGCAGCGGGAGCAGCTCGCGCAGTGCAGGCTCGTCGACCTGGATGATGCGCGCACCGGCGCGTTCGAGGTCGACGGTCTCGTCGCGGATCGCGAGGGCGACCTGGTTCGCGGAGTCCGCGAGCGGCTGATCGTCACGGACGAACGACCACGCGAGGATCGTGACGGGGCCGGTGAGCATGCCCTTGACCGGCTTCGCGGTCAGCGACTGCGCGTACTCGAACCACGAGACCGTCATCGGCTCGGGACGCACGACGTCGCCGAAGAGGATCGGCGGGCGCACGCACCGGCTGCCGTACGACTGCACCCAGCCGTTCTCGGTCGCGAAGAAGCCGTCGAGCTGCTCGGCGAAGTACTGCACCATGTCGTTGCGCTCGGGCTCGCCGTGGACGAGCACGTCGAGTCCGATCTTCTCCTGCAGCGCGATGACGTCGGCGATCTCGCCCTGCATCCGGCGCACGTACTCGGCGTCGTCGATCTCGCCGCGGCGCAGTGCAGCGCGCGCGACGCGGATCTCGGTGGTCTGCGGGTACGAGCCGATCGTCGTGGTCGGCAGGTCCGGCAGGCCCAGCAGTTCGTTCTGCGCGGTGCGGCGCTCGGCGGCGTCGGCACGCGAGATGCCCTCGGCGAGCGTGCTCGCGAGGCGGTCGCGCAGGGCGTCGTCGTGCAGGCGCGGATCCGATTCGCGGCTCGTGCGTCCGGCGCGCGATGCATCGAATTGCGCGTTGACGGCCGAGCGATCACCGGTCAGCGCGGTCGCGAGTGCGGCGACCTCGCCGATCTTCTCGGAACCGAACGCGAGCCACGAGCGCAGTGCGTCGTCGAGACCCGTCTCGGGTTCGAGGCTGTACGGCACGTGCAGCAGCGAGCACGACGTCGACACCGCGAGCGAGCCGGCGGCGGCGCGTGCGGACTCGAGTGCGGACAGTGCGGCGTCGAGATCGGTGCGCCACACGTTGCGGCCGTCGACGACGCCGGCGACGACGTGCTTGCCGGCGAGGGCGGGCACGGACGCGAGGTCGTCGGTTCCGGCGACGAGGTCGATGCCGATCGCGTCGACCGGGGTCGAGGCGATCACGGGCAGTGCGTCGCCGAGGCTGCCGAAGTACGACGCGACGAACAGCTTCGGCCGCGACGACAGTGCGGCGAGCCGCTCGTACACCTCACGGGTGCGGGCGAGTTCGGCCTCGGTGCGATCGGCGACGAGTGCGGGCTCGTCGATCTGCACCCACTCGGCGCCGGCGCCCGCGAGCTGCGCGAGCAGGTCCTCGTAGACGGGCAGCAGATCGTCGAGCCGCTCCAGCAGCTCGCCGGAACCGTCGACGGGCTTGCTCAGCAGCAGGAACGTCACGGGCCCGATCACGACGGGACGTGCGGGGACGCCCTGCTCGCGCGCCTCGCGGAGCTCGCCCAGGACCTTCGACGCGTCGAGCGCGAAGGCCGTGCCGGGAGCGATCTCGGGAACGAGGTAGTGGTAGTTGGTGTCGAACCACTTGGTCATCTCGAGCGGTGCGATCTCGGCGTTGCCGCGTGCGGCGGCGAAGTAGCGGTCGATCGGGTCGGCGAGGCCCGCGACCCGGTCCGGAAGTGCGCCGACCATCGCGGCGGTGTCGAGCATCTGGTCGTAGTACGAGAACGTGTTCACCGGGACGGAGTCCATCCCGGCATCGACGAGCTCGGCCCACGTCTGCGTGCGCAGTTCGCGCCCCACGGCAGCGAGTGCGTCGGCGTCGATGCGGCCGGCCCAGTACGACTCGACGGCGCGCTTGAGCTCGCGGTGCGGCCCGATGCGCGGCGAGCCCAGAACCGTCGCGGTGAAGAAGGTGTCGGTCACGTGTGTCTCCAGTTCGGCATGCGTTGCAGCCACCGTCGAGCGAGCGCCGTGCCCCGGACACACACCTCAACCTCGCGCGCGAGGGTGCGACAGCAGGCCAGCGCGCCCATTCCACGAGGCGGTGGACCGTCGAGCGCGGCGCGCTCGACACAGTGGCAGGTCTTCGGACTCACGGGCAGGCGGGTCGTCCGCACCTACTGGCCGTCGCTTCCCGGGGCGTACCCCAGTGCTTCGTGACGGCTGTCGTTCCCGTACACCGCTGCGGGACAGTCCCGGATTCCCACCGGGTTCCCTCTCGCACTCCCACCGCGGACGGCGGGTGTGCTTCGACGCTCGGACTCGGTCTTCGGGGCTCCTCACGACCGAACCGGGCGAACCAGCTGCCCGGCCAGCATAGCGACCTCGCTCACGGCCTTCACGTGGCGGCCGTCCGTCTCGGGACTTCGAGTGTGGCCTGCATCTCAATGTGAGTGTACGGTTGTACACCGAAAGGTCGGCGACGCGGACACGACGGCACGGGGAGGACGACATGGGACTGTTGCGATGGAGCCGCCGCCCGGCGGAGGACGTCGAGGCGAGACACCCGGCGGCCACCGTCGTGCGCGGGGTCCTCGCCCGCGCCACGACGCCGCTCCTGCCCGACGACTATCTGCAGTTCGTGCACCCGCTCTGGTCGGCCCGCGAACTGCGTGGCCGCATCGTCGACGTCCGCAAGGAGACCGACGACTGCGCGACGGTCGTCATCCGTCCCGGGTGGGGATTCCCGCGCGAGTACCGGCCGGGGCAGTACGTCGGTATCGGGCTCGACGTGGACGGCAAGTGGCACTGGCGTTCGTATTCGCTGACCTCCCTGGGTGATTCGCCGGATCGCACGATCTCGATCACCGTCAAGGCCAATCCCGACGGCTTCCTGTCGTCCCATCTCGTCGACGTCGCGACTCCCGGGACCGTCATCCGGCTCGCCTCGTCGAAGGGCGATTTCGTCCTCCCCGAGCCGCCGCCCGAGCAGGTCCTGTTCCTCACCGCCGGCAGCGGCATCACCCCCGTCATGGCGATGCTGCGGACGATGCGGACCCGCGGGACGCTCCGCGACGTCGTGCACGTCCACTCGGCGCCCGAACGCGGCGACGTGATCTTCGCGGAGGAACTCGACGCGCTCGCGCGCGACGAACCCGGGTACCGGCTGCATCTGCAACTGACCCGCAGCGACGGGAAGGTCGATCTCGACGAACTCGGACGCCTCGTCCCGGACTGGACCGCGCGGGAGTGCTGGACGTGCGGCCCGTCGGCGCTTCTCGACGACGCCGAGCGGGTCTGGCGGGGCGCCGGACGCGAGAAGGCGCTGCACACCGAACGATTCACGCTCGCTCGTGGCGATCACGGCGGCGAGGGCGGCACCGTGGTGTTCTCCCGTTCCGGGAAGTCCGCCGAGATCGACGGCGCCACCACGCTCCTCGAAGCGGGCGAGAATCTCGGTATCACGATGCCGTACGGCTGCCGGATGGGAATCTGCCAGACGTGCGTCGTCCCACTCGCGGAAGGGTACGTGCGCGACCTCCGGTCGGGCGACGAGCACCGCGAAGGCGAACGCATCCAGACGTGCATCAGTTCCGTCTCGGGGGAGTGCACGCTCGACTTGTGACATCCGCCCGGGACGCCATCAGCCCGGCACGACCCGAATCCGACACGCGAGAAAGGGTTCTCATGGCCATCACCGACATCGAGGCGTACGCACACCTCACCGACGACGACGTTCGCGAGCTCGGCGAGAAGCTCGATGCGATCCGCCACGACATCGAGAGTTCGCGCGGCGAGAGCGACCGGCGGTACATCCGCCGCGCGATCGGGGTGCACCGGGCGCTCGCGGTGGCGGGTCGTGCGGCTCTGTTCGCGAGCGACCGCAAACCCGCCTGGCTCGCGGGCACCGCGCTGCTCTCGGTCGCCAAGATCGTCGAGAACATGGAACTCGGCCACAACGTCATGCACGGGCAGTGGGACTGGATGAACGATCCGGAGATCCACTCGTCGAACTGGGAGTGGGACACGACCTGCCCGAGCGTGCAGTGGAAGCACTCGCACAACTACATCCATCACAAGTACACCAACGTCGTCGGGATGGACGACGACGTCGGATACGGGATCCTGCGCGTCACGCGCGACCAGCGGTGGGAATGGTGGAACGTCGGCAATCCGGTCTACAACGCACTGCTCGCGCTGTTCTTCGAGTGGGGCGTCGCGCTGCACCACGTCGAGGTCGAGAAGGTCCGGGCACGGACGAAGCCGCTCGCGGCCGTCGCGAAGGATCTGCGGATCATCGCGCGCAAGGTGGGCAAGCAGGCGGCGAAGGACTATCTGATCTTCCCGGCGCTCACGGGGCGGCGGTGGCGCACGACGCTCACGGCGAACGCCACCGCGAACATCGTGCGCAACCTGTGGGCGTACGGCGTGATCTTCTGCGGGCACTTCCCGGACGGTGCCGAGAAGTTCACCGAGAGCGAGTTCGAGAACGAGGACCGCGCGGGCTGGTACCTGCGGCAGATGCTCGGCTCGGCGAACTTCCACGCGGGTCCGCTCATGAGGTTCATGAGCGGCAATCTGAGCCATCAGATCGAGCACCATCTGTTCCCGGATCTTCCGAGCAACCGCTACGAGGAGATCGCGGTGCGGGTGCGCGCCCTGTGCGACGAGTACGACCTGCCGTACACGACCGGCTCCCTGCCGCGGCAGTATCTGCTGACGCTGCGGACGATCGTCAAGCTCTCGGTGCCGAACGCGATGCTCACCGCGACTGCCGACGACGCGCCCGAGACGGCGTCCGAACTGCGGTTCGCAGTCCGCGAGGGTGTGCGCGAGAGCTTCGGCCCCGATCCGCGCACGGGCGAGCGGCGCGGGCTGCGCACGGCGCTGCGGGCGTTGCGCGGTGACGACGTCCGTCAGGTGGCTGCCGCGCGCTGAGCGCGGCCGGGCCGACGGCGGTGCGTGACTCTGCCGAGGAGGCCGTGCCGCGGCGCGAACAGATAGCTGACCGCGAACACCCCGCCGAGGACGAGGACGATCGTCGCGCCCGACGCGGTGTCGGCGAAGTAGCTGATGTACACGCCCACGGCGGCGGACAGTGCCGACACGGTGGGTGCGACGATCATCATCCGGCCGAAGCGGTCCGTCCAGAGATGGGCTGTGGCACCGGGGATCACGAGCATCGCGACGACGAGCACGACGCCGACGCTCTGCAGTGCCGCGACCGCGGTGACGGCGAGTGATGCGAGCAGGACGGCGCTGATCACGCGCGGGCGCATCCCGATGGCGTGCGCGTGGGCGGGATCGAACGCGAACAGCGTGAACGCGCGGCGACCGGCGACGAGCACGACGAACACGATCGCGGACAGCACGAGTACCTGCACGAGGTCCGACGTCGATACGCCGAGCACGTTGCCGAAGACGATGTGTCCGAGGTCGATCTGGCTCGGGGTCACCGACACGAGCACGAGGCCGAGCGCGAACAGCGTCGTGAACACGATGCCGATTGCGGCGTCCTCCTTGATGCGGGAGGTGTCGCGGACCGCGCCGATGAGTGCGACGGCGACGATCCCGAACACGAGGGCGCCGAGTGCGAACGGTGCGCCCGCGATGTAGGCGAGGACGACTCCCGGGAGCACGGCGTGCGACACGGCGTCGCCGAGCAGCGACCACCCGACGAGGACGAGCCAGCAACTGAGCAGTCCGCACACGATCGCCGTCACCACCGCGACGGTGAAGGCGCGCACCATGAATCCGTACCGGAAGGGCTCGAGGAGCAGTGCCGGGTCCATGGTCACGACGTCCAGGTTCACGACGCCTCGTCCAATCCGAAGGTGCGCGCGAGGATCTCGGGTCGCACGACGTCCGCCGTGGGGCCGGCGGCGATGATGCGGCCGTCGACGACGATCGCGCGGTCGGCGAGCGACGGGAGCGAATGCAGATCGTGCGTCGCGACGAGGATCGTGGCGCCGCCGGTGGCGAGATCGCGCAGCAGGGCGACGATCCCGGCCTCCGATCCCTTGTCGACGCCGGCGAACGGCTCGTCGAGCAGCAGGATGGACGCCTGCTGTGCGAGCGCCCGCGCAACGAACACGCGCTTGCGTTGCCCGCCCGACAGCTGCCCGATCTGGCGGTCGGCGAGATCACGGAGCCCGGCGAGATCCAGCGCCTCGGCCACGGCGTCGCGATCGGCGCGCCGCAACCCGCGAAACCACCGCGCGTGTCCGTAGCGTCCGGTCGCGACGACGTCGCGGACCGACAGCGGGAAGTCCCAGTCGATCCGCTCGCTCTGCGGTACGTACGCGACGACGCCGCGGCGGCGCGCGGCCGTCGTCGACCCGCCCGCGACCATGACGGTGCCGGTGGTGGGCGTCAGGACGCCGGTGATGACCTTCATGAGCGTCGACTTCCCGGCGCCGTTCGCGCCGATGAGGCCCGTGACGGTGCCGGGGGGCAGCCGCAGCGAGACGTCGCTCAGGGCGCGCACCTCGCCGTAGTCGACGGTGACGGACTCGAGTACGACGGAGTCGGGGGCGGTGGAGTCGGGGGCGGCCGTCACGACTGCGTCCCTCCCGTCAGGCCCGAGACGATCGTGTCGACGTCGTAACGAAGGAGATCGAGGTAGGTCGGGACGGGGCCGTCGGGCTCCGACAGCGAATCGACGTAGAGCGTTCCGCCGAAGCGAGCGTCGGTGGCGTCGACGACCTGCTGCATCGCGGCGTCGGACACCGTCGACTCGCAGAACACAGCGGGCACGGAGTTGTCGCGGACGACCTCGATCGCGGAGGCGACCGATGCCGGCGTCGCCTGCTGCTCGGCATTCACGGGCCACAGATAGTGCTCGGTGAGTCCGGCGTCGCGTGCGAGATACGAGAACGCGCCTTCGCACGTGACGAGGACTCGCTGTTCGGGCGGAAGCACGGCGAGCGCGTCGGTCATCTCGGTCCGGATCGTTTCGAGTTCGGCGGAGTACCGCTCGCCGCGTTCGCGATAGTCCGCTGCATTGTCGGGATCGAGTTCGGAGAAGGCCTCGACGATGTTCGCGACGTACACCTGCGTCTCGTGCGGCGACATCCACGCGTGTGGGTTCGGCTTGCCGGCAGACGTGCTCGTGCTCCCGTCGCGATCGGCGATGTCGATCGGGGTGATGCCTTCGCTCGCCACGATGCGAGGTGCGTCGACGTCGGTGAGGAACTGCTCGAACCACGCCTCGAGGCCGAGTCCGTTGTCGACGATCACGGCGGCGTCCTGGGCGCGCGCGACATCACGGGGAGTCGGATCGTAGCCGTGGACCTCGGCGCCGACGCTCGTGATCGACTCGACGCGGATGTCGTCGCCACCGACGGCCGCGGCGATGTCGGCGAGCACGGTGAACGTCGTGAGTGCAACGGGGCGGTCGTCGCGGTCCGGTGACGCGCACGCCGTCGCGACGAGCGCAGCCCCCAGAACGGCTACAAGTTTCGGATGGCCGAATTTGCTGATTCGCATGGTCGAAATGTTAGGCCGCGCGGTCGCGTGGGCACAACAAGAAGGGGTTGGATCACACTGTGGCCGGGCGTACCGTGAGTGGGTCGGCAACCAGTTCGAGTCGAATCCGAGGAGGTCTCGTGTCGGACGACGCCACCACCACGATGCTCGCGCGAGAGCACCGCGAGTTCGCGCGCATGCAGCGACGGGTCCTCGGCGAGTTCACGCTCACGCGGCGCCATCGGCTGATGCTCGCCGCGGCCGTCGCTGTCGCCGTTCTCGGATTCGTGCTCCCCGTCGTGCACACCGTCGCCGGCTGGCAGGCCTTGGTGAGCAGCGACCACGTCTCGGCGCTCGCACGGGTCTTCCTCGGATTCGGTGCGGTGTGCGGCATCGCGCTCTCGACCGCCGCGCTGGTGAGCCGACGTTGGCGCCTCGCCTGGTTCTCCGGCGCGGGATGCGCGCTCGGCTCCGTGTTCGGGATGCTCGCCTACTGGTCGCATCACAGTGCGCCGCAGTCGAGCGCGGTGCCGGACGTCAGCGCGGGCATGCTCGTCGAGTGGCTCGCGCTCATCGCGCTGACACTGTTCTGGATGCCGGTGTTGCTCCGGCGTCCTTCGTTGCTCGAACGCCACGGTCTCTGACACTCTCCCGTCACGGCAAGGGGCCCGTCACGACGAGGGCCCCCGCCCGGCGATGTGCCGAGCAGGGGCCCTTGTGTGTGTGAGGCCGTCAGGACACGACGACGAGCAGATCTCCGCCTTCGACCTGTCGGGTCCCGTCGAGTGCGACGCGCCGGACGGTGCCCGCGACGGGCGCCGTGATCGACGCTTCCATCTTCATCGCCTCGATGGTCGCGACGGCGTCGCCCGCGGCGACCTCGTCACCCTCGGCGACGGTGATCGTCACGGCACCCGCGAACGGGGCCGCGACGTGGCCGGCGTTCGAGCGGTCGGCCTTCTCCGCGACGGGAACGTCGCTCGCGATCGAGCGGTCGCGGATCGACAGCGGCCGGAGCTGACCGTTGAGGATGCACATGACGGTCCGGAAGCCGCGCTCGTCGGGCTCGCTGATCGCTTCGAGGCCGATGAGCAGCTCGACGCCCGTCTCGAGACGGACGCGATGCTCCTCGCCCTGGCGCAGGCCGTAGAAGAACTGGTTCGCCGAGAGCAGCGAGGTGTTGCCGTAGCGCTCGCGATGCGTCTCGAACTCGCGTGCCGGGGCGGGGAACAGCAGCCGGTTGAGCGTCGTGCGACGCTCGGCCGACGTGCCGGCCAGCGCCTTCTCGTCCTCGTCCGAGAGCGGTGTCTCGGGCGTCGCGTCGGCACGGCCTTCGAGGGCACGCGTCCGGAACGGCTCGGGCCAGCCGCCCGCGGGCGTCCCGAGGTCGCCGCGCAGAAAGCCGACGACCGAGTCGGGGATGTCGAACCGGCCGGGATTCTTCTCGAACTCCTCGGGCGCGACACCCGCCCCGACCAGGGCGAGCGCGAGATCGCCGACGACCTTCGACGAGGGTGTCACCTTGATGAGCCGGCCGAGCATGCGGTCGGCTGCGGCATACGAGTACTCGACCTCCTCGAAGCGATCGCCGAGACCGAGCGCGATTGCCTGCTGCCGCAGGTTCGAGAGTTGACCACCCGGGATCTCGTGCGTGTAGACGCGGCCCGTCGGGGCCGGGATGCCCGACTCGAAGGGGGAATAGACCGTCCGCAGCGCCTCCCAGTACGGCTCGAGCGCGCAGACCGCGCCCAGGTCGATTCCGGAATCGTGGTCCGTGTGGGCCGCGGCCGCGACGATCGCCGAGAGAGCAGGCTGGCTCGTCGTTCCCGCCAGCGGTGCGGCGGCTCCGTCGACAGCGTCCGCCCCCGCGTTCCACGCCGCGAGATAGGTTGCGAGCTGACCACCCGGGGTGTCGTGCGTGTGCACGTGCACGGGCAGATCGAAGTTGCTCTTGAGCGCGGTGACGAGCTTCGTCGCCGCGGCCGGGCGCAGCAGGCCCGCCATGTCCTTGATCGCGAGGACGTGCGCACCGGCATCGACGATCCGCTCGGCGAGCCGCAGGTAGTAGTCGAGGGTGTAGAGCTCCTCGGCCGGGTTCGCGAGATCACCGGTGTACGAGAGCGCGACCTCGGCGATCGTCGTGCCCGTCGCGCGCACGGCGTCGATCGCGGGACGCATCTGGTCGACGTTGTTGAGCGCGTCGAAGATGCGGAAGATGTCGATGCCCGTCGCGGCGGCCTCCGCGACGAAGGCGTCCGTCACCTGTTCGGGATACGGCGTGTAGCCCACCGTGTTCCGGCCGCGCAGCAGCATCTGGAGGCAGATGTTGGGGACGGCCTCGCGCAGCGACGCGAGCCGCTCCCACGGGTCCTCCTTGAGGAACCGCAGCGCGACGTCGTACGTTGCGCCGCCCCAGCATTCGAGCGAGAGCAGCTCGGGGGTGGTGCGTGCGACGTGACCGGCGACGGCGAGCAGACCCGACGTGCGTACACGCGTCGCGAGCAGCGACTGGTGTGCGTCGCGGAACGTCGTGTCGGTGACGGCGAGCGCCGACTGATCGCGCAGTGCCGCCGCGAATCCCTCGGGGCCGAGGGTGAGCAGACGCTGCCGCGAGCCGTCCGGCGGCGCGGCCGTGAGGTCGACGGCAGGAAGCTTGTCGTGCGGGTAGACACGCGACGGCCGGTCGCCGTGCGGCTTGTTCACGGTGACGTCGGCCAGGTATTCGAGGATCTTGGTGCCGCGATCCGCAGAGGTGCGGGCCGTGACGAGCTGCGGGCGGTCCTCGATGAACGCCGTCGTCGCCTCGCCCGCGCGGAAGTCGGGATCGTCGAGCACGGCCTGCAGGAAGCCGATGTTCGTCGAGACGCCACGGATCCGGAACTCGGTGACGGCGCGCCGCGCGCGGGCGACCGCCGTCGCGAAGTCGCGGCCACGGGCCGTGAGCTTGACGAGCATCGAGTCGAAGTGGGGCGACACCTCGGCGCCGACGCTCGACCCGCCGTCGAGACGGATACCCGCGCCACCCGGCGTCCGGTAGGCGGTGATGCGGCCGGTGTCGGGACGGAACCCGTTGCCGGGATCCTCCGTCGTGATGCGGCACTGCAGTGCGGCGCCGCGGATCGCGACCGAATCCTGGGAGAGACCGAGATCGTCGAGCGACGCCCCCGACGCGATGCGCAGCTGCGACTGCACGAGATCGACGTCGGTGATCTCCTCGGTGACGGTGTGCTCCACCTGGATTCGCGGGTTCATCTCGATGAAGACGTGGTTGCCGTCCTCGTCGAGCAGGAACTCGACGGTGCCGGCGCACGAGTAGCCGATCTGCCGTGCGAATGCGACGGCGTCGGCGCAGATCTTCTCGCTCAGTGCGGGATCGAGATTCGGGGCGGGCGCGAGTTCGATGACCTTCTGATGGCGACGCTGCACCGAGCAGTCGCGCTCGAACAGATGCATGACGTTGCCGTGGGTGTCGGCGAGGATCTGTACCTCGATGTGCCGAGGCCGGACGACCGCCTGCTCCAGGAACACCGTGGGGTCGCCGAACGCCGACTCGGCCTCACGCGACGCGGCTTCGATCGCCTCGCGCAGCTTGCCGAGTTCGGCGACCCGGCGCATGCCGCGTCCGCCGCCGCCGGCGACGGCCTTGACGAACACGGGGAACCGCATCGCCTCACCCGCCGCGACGAGTTCGTCGACGTCCGCCGACGGCGCCGAGGACTCGAGCACCGGAAGGCCCGCCTCGCGCGCCGCCGCGACGGCATGGGCCTTGTTTCCGGCGAGCTCGAGCACCTCGGCCGGCGGTCCGACGAAGGTGATGCCGGCGCGGGCGCACGCCGCCGCGAGCTCCGGATTCTCCGAGAGGAACCCGTAACCCGGGTAGATTGCGTCCGCGCCGGCCTCGACCGCGACGCGTACGACCTCGTCGACGTCGAGATACGCGCGCACCGGATGTCCCTCGACACCGATCTGGTACGCCTCGTCCGCCTTGAGCCGGTGCAGCGAGTTGCGGTCCTCGAACGGGTACACCGCCACGGTTCGCGCCCCTAGCTCGTAGGCGGCGCGGAACGCGCGAATCGCGATTTCGCCGCGATTCGCGACGAGAACTTTCTCGAACATGGGCGGTGTACCTCGCTTGGGACGGGCCTGCGGGGGGACGGGGTGACTCAGGTTACGTGACCGGTGAGCGTGTCAGGGCTTGACGGAACGCTGCGGCACGCCCACGTACTCGCTGAGCGGACGGATGAGTGCGTTCGACTCCGTCTGCTCGACGATGTGCGCGGTCCACCCGGTGATCCGGCTCATGACGAAGATGGGCGTGAAGACCTCGATGTCGAAGCCCAGCAGGTAGTACGCGGGGCCCGTGGGGAAATCGAGGTTCGGCTTGATGCCGGTCGACTTGTCCATCGTCTCTTCGAGGATCTCGTACATCTGGACCCACTTGTCGCCGTCGGTGAGAGCGGCGACGTCGAGGAACGCCTGCTTCATCGTCGGGACGCGCGAGTCGCCGCGCTTGTAGACGCGGTGACCGAAGCCCATCACCTTGTCCTTGCGGGACAGCTTGCCGAGCATCCACTCCTCCGCGCGGGCGGGATCACCGATCTCGAGCATGTCGTGCATGACGGCCTCGTTGGCACCGCCGTGCAGCGGGCCCTTGAGCGCGCCGATCGCGGCCGTGACCGCGCTGTAGATGTCCGACATCGTCGACGTCACGACGCGTGCCGCGAACGTCGAGGCGTTGAAGCTGTGCTCCGCGTAGAGGATCAGCGAGACCTCGAATGCCTTCACGAGCGCGGGCTCGGGAACCTCGCCGAAGCACATGTTGAGGAAGTTCTCGGCGAACCCGAGGTGCGAGTGCGGCGCGATGGGATCGAGGCCGCGGCGGCGGCGCACGTCGGCGGCGACGATCGTCGGCAGAATCGCCATCATGCGAAGCGATTTCGCGCGGAGCGCCGGCGTCGAGCGGTCGTCCTCCTCCGGGTCCTCGGCGCCGAGGTAGCTGATCGCGGTCCGCACGACGTCCATCGGATGACAGTTCTCGGGCAGCTTCGCGACGAGCGTGAGCAGCGAACGATCCGCGCGGCGCTGTGCGCGCTCACGCTGCTGGAACAGTTCGAGCTGGGCGTCGGTGGGGAGTTCGCCGTGCCAGAGCAGGTACGCGACCTGCTCGAAGCTGCAGTTCTCGGCGAGATCCTGCACCGCGTATCCGCGATACGTCAGCGAGTTGGTCTCCGGGACCACCTTGGAGACCGCGGTGGTGTCCACCACGACTCCCGCGAGGCCCTTGTGGATGACGGGCGCTTCCTGTGCTGCGGTCATGACTGCCGTCCTTCGATCGTGAAATTGAAGATTCCGGAATCGAATTCGTTGTACTTCTCGTAGTCGATGAGTTCGTAGAGCCGGCTGCGGTGCTGCATCTTGTCGAGCAGACCCGCCTGCGTCCCGGTCTCCGCGATCTCACGCAGGCCCGCTTCGGCGGCGAACATCGCCAGCCGCAGCGTGCTCACGGGGTAGATGACGGCGTTGAAGCCGATCGACTCGAGGGTCTGCGCCGGGATGAGCTTCGACTTGCCGAACTCGGTCATGTTCGCGAGCAGCGGAATGTCCACTGCGGCACGGAACTTCTCGAAATCGGCCTCGGTGTGCAGCGCCTCGGTGAAGATGAGGTCGGCGCCCGCGTCGGCGTAGGCCTTCGCCCGCTCGATCGCGGCGTCGATCCCCTCGATGCCCGCGGCGTCGGTGCGAGCGCACACGACGAAGTCGGGATCGCGGCGCGCCGAGACCGCCGCGTGCAGCCGGCGCACCATCTCGTCGGTGGGCACGACGGCCTTGCCGTCGAGGTGACCGCACCGCTTCGGATTGATCTGGTCCTCGAGGTGCAGTGCCGCGAGGCCCGCATCCTCCATGACCGTCACGGTGCGTGCGGCGTTCATCGGCTCGCCGAAGCCCGTGTCGGCGTCGACGAGGACGGGCAGATCGGTGACACGTGCGATCTGCTGCGCGCGTCCCGCCACCTCGGTGAGGGTCGTCAGGCCGATGTCGGGCAGTGCCAGATCGGCGGAGACGACGGCACCCGAGACGTAGACGCCCTCGAAGCCGATCTCCTGGATCAGCTTGGCCGTCAACGGATTGAACGCACCCGGCATCCGCTGGATGGTGCCGGACGTCAGGCCCGCGCGGAGTGCGCGACGCTTGTCGGAGGCGGACGTCGTCGCCGCGATGAGCCCGCTCACCGGAACAGTCCGGGGTTGGTCTTCGGGGCGCGAGCGAGAACCTCGTCGGTGACCGTGAAGGTCAGCTGGTCGAGTTCGCCTGCCTTCAGCTCGGTGGTGCGCTGCGCGGCGTCGAGGAAGCGATCCTGCTCGGCGGGCTCGATGACGCCCTCGGCGAGGATGCGGAACTTGTCGACGTACTGCTCACGCGCGAACGGGCGCGCGCCCAGCGGGTGAGCGTCGGCGACGGCGAGTTCGTCCACGATGACCTCGCCGTTCTTCAGCGTGATCTCGGCGCGAGCGCCGAACGCCTTCTCGTTCGGGTCGGTCGAGTGGTAGCGACGCGTCCACTCGGGATCCTCTTCGGTCGAGATCTTGCCCCAGAGCTCGACGGTGTCGGGACGCTGCGCACGCTCGGGGGCGTACGAGCGCTCGTGGTGCCATTCGCCGTCCTGCAGCGCGACCGCGAAGATGTACATCACGGAGTGGTCGAGCGTCTCGCGCGAGGCCTTGGGGTCGAACTTCTGCGGGTCGTTCGAGCCGGTCCCGATGACGTAGTGCGTGTGGTGGCTCGTGTGGAGGACGATCTTCTCGATCTGGTCGAGATCGCCGACGCGCTCACGCATCCGGCGCGCGAGGTCGATCGGGGCCTGGCTCTGGTACTCGGCCGAGTGCTCCTTGGTGTACGAGTCGAGGATCGCGCGCTTGGGTTCGCCCGCGCCCGGCAGCGGCACGGCGTACTCGGCCTTCGGTCCACCGAGCAGCCATGCGATGACGCCGTCCTCGCCCTCCCAGATCGGGGACGGTGCGCCTTCGCCGCGCATCGCGCGGTCGACGGCCTCGACGGCCATCTTGCCCGCGAACGCGGGGGCGTAGGCCTTCCAGCTGGAGATCTCGCCCTTGCGCGACTGACGGGTTGCCGTCGTCGTGTGCAGGGCCTGGCCGATGGCCTGGTACACGGTCTCGATGTCGAGGCCGAGCAGCGTGCCGATGCCGGCGGCGGCCGACGGGCCGAGGTGAGCGACGTGGTCGATCTTGTGCTCGTGCAGCGAGATCGCGCGCACGAGGTCGATCTGGATCTCGTAACCCGTTGCGAGACCGCGGATCAGGTCGGCGCCGCTGCGGCCGGTGTGCTGCGCGACGGCGAGGATCGGCGGGATGTTGTCGCCGGGGTGCGAGTACTCCGCGGCGAGGAAGGTGTCGTGGAAGTCGAGTTCACGCACTGCAACGCCGTTGGCCCATGCGGCCCACTCGGGGGAGAACGTGCCGCCGACACCGACGACGGTCGCGCCGGGCGAGTAGGGATGCGCGAGGGCCTGGGCGCGGGCGTTGGTGACCGGGCGGCGCGTCAGCGACGCGGCCGAGACGGCGGCGTTGTCGATGATGCGGTTGACGATCATCTCGGCGGTGTCGTCGGGAACGGCGACGGCGTCGGTCGCCACCTCGGCGACGCGCCACGCGAGGTGTTCCTCGCGCGGGAAGTTCTCGGCGGAGCGGCGGGTGCGGACGAGATGTGACTTCAACGCGGTGTCCTTCGTGTCTCGAACGGGTGTGACTCGAACTGGTCGTGCTGACCGTCCCGAAACGGGGGTTTCGGGACCTGTGATTCGCAGCCTATGCAGAATCGCGCCGAATGTGAATCCACTGGATGTGCGAAGTTCTGCGGCGTGGGACCCGGCATTTTTGCAATGTTTGCGAATGATGCAGGTCACCACTACCGTGAAGCCGTGCAGAAGATCTTCGGGGGCGCGAGACTCCGCCGACTGCGCGACGAGCGCGGTCTCACGCAGCTCGCGCTCGCGCGCCGGCTCGACCTCTCGGCGAGCTACGTCAATCAACTCGAGAACGATCAACGGCCGCTGACGTTGCCCGTGCTGCTCAAGCTCAACTCGGCGTTCGATCTCGACGCCAACTACTTCGCGGGCGACGAGGACGCGCGCCTGCTCGCCGATCTCGCCGAGGTGTTCGCGGACGAGCCGGGCGCGCCTCACGTCGGTGCGGGGGAACTCGAGGATCTCGTCGTGCGGGCGCCGACCGCCGCGCACACGCTCGTCGCGATGCACCGGCGGGTGCGGGCGATGGCCGAGCAGCTCGACCGTTTCCAGGAGGGCGAGGACGGGTACGAGGGGGAGGAGCGCGAGGACGCGGGCGCGCCGTACGAGGACGTCCGCGACTTCTTCTACGACCGCCGCAATCACATCCTCGATCTCGATCTCGCCGCCGAAGCGATGTTCGACGCCGCGGGATTCGAGATCGGTGGACTCGACCGTCAACTCGCGGAGCACCTGCGTTCGCGGTACGGCGTCACGGTCGCGATGGGCGAGGGACCCGCCAAGCGGCATTTCGACGGGCCGGCCCGGGTCCTGACGCTCGCGCGCAGATTGTCACCGGGGCAGCGTGCCTTTCAGCTCGCGACGCAACTGGCGTTCTTCACGCAGGAGGACCTGATCGAGGCGCAACTCGTCGACACCGACCTCGCGCCGCAGTCGCGAGCGCTCGCGCGGATCGGACTCGCGAACTACTTCGCGGGCGCGCTCATCCTGCCCTACGGCGAGTTCCTCTCTGCTGCGGAACAAACGAGATACGACATCGAGGTCCTCGCGTCCCGTTTCGAGGTCGGATTCGAGACGGTGGCTCATCGGCTCTCGACGTTGCAGCGCCCGGGACGGCGCGGCGTGCCGCTGTTCTTCGTACGTATCGACCGGGCGGGGAACATCTCGAAGCGCCAGTCCGCCACCGGTTTTCACTTCTCCCGGGTGGGCGGAAGCTGTCCGCTGTGGGTGGTGCACGAGGCGTTCGACTCGCCTGGTCGTATCCGGACGCAGATCTCCGCAATGCCCGACGGCCGCAGCTACTTCTGGCTCGCACGGACCACCGACGAGAGCTCGCCCGGATATCTCGCTCCGCGAAGAGATTTCGCGATCGGTCTCGGCTGCGACCTCGCGCACGCGCACCGGCTCGTGTACTCGCACGGGGTCGCGCTCGACGACCCCGACACCGCCGTCCCCATCGGTGCGGGCTGCAAGGTGTGCAGCCGCGCCGATTGTGCGCAACGCGCCTTCCCGCAACTGGGCAGATCGCTGCGGATCGACGAGAACGAGGCGTCGCGCGTGCCCTACACCCCGGCGGGGTGAGCGGAGCCGTCGCTGGTGGGCCGTGCGGCCCGGTCGTCTACCCTTGTCGCACCATCGGTGGTCGGGACAGAGGGGGTGACGGCCGGTGTACGGTCTGCAGGGAGCCGACTTCCCACGCCCCGACGCCTGGCCGCAGCGCGGTTGGCGGACGCGACGCGAGTCGATCAAGGTCGGTTTCGGGTTCGTGTTCTTCGCATTCGCAACGCTGCTCTGCCTCGCTATCGCCCTGGAGGCACTCTCGGCGGAGCCTGCAATGGCGAAGTACGCCTTCGCATTCGCAGCGATGTTCGCTTCGATAGGCGTTTTCCCGTTCTTCATGCGACCTCGGTTCACCGGAGAACTGCGGACCGAGATGTGTGAGGTGGAGGGGCTCCCGGCGACCCGTATTCGATACTCCGTCCGACCTGTGGTCGGTGTCTGTGCACTGTGTGGATCGTTCGCGCTGATGTTCGGAATGGCCACGGCGGATGCGGTGGAGGACTCCGGGTTCCCCGGCGGAATCCCGTTTCTGATCGGTCTGCTTTTCTTCGGAAGCGCGCCGTTGCTGTTCGCAGTCGGGCGTCTGCAGGTGGGGTGGATCGCGTTCAGCGATCGCGGGATTCATCAGCGAGGATGGTCGTTCGAGTCGTTCGTTCCGTGGACGTCGGTACTCGGGGCAGATGCGGTGTTCCCGGGCTACCCGGCCACGTCGGTCACAGTCCTGTTCAGGGACGACTCGGAATGGCGGCGTCGCAACACGGCCGGGTTCCTGAAGATCGACCCGCTACCGCCCGGACCCGGGATCCGGATCGATCATCGCAAGATGCGCGACGACCCGGTTCTGGTGAACGAATTCGTCGTCCGTGAGGTCGAACGACGCCGGCAGTTCCGCTTCGGCCCAGCGGGCACCGTGCCGAGTGCCGCAGCAATTCCCGTATCGCCCGCCACGTGGCCCGACACTGGACGGCCCGCCGAATGGCCGCGGCGTGGGTGGCGTACGACCCGCGACTACGTCAAGGTGACTCTCTCCATGCTGATGTTCGCTGCAGTCGCCGGAGTCTGTGTCGCCGGGGCAGTCGTCGATCTTCGAGACGGGGGCACGGCGTCGGTGAAGTACTTCGTCGCCGCGGCGGCCGTGTGCGTATCGATCTGCAGTTTCCCGTTCGTCCTGCGCCCGTGGTCCAACGGTGAACTGACCACCGAATCGTGCGAACTGGATGGACAACCTGCGACCCGCATCCGCTACTCTGCCAGGCCGCCGATCGCGCTCTGTCTCCTGTTCGGGACCTTCGTGCTGATATTCGGGATGGCTGCCATCGACTCGGCCGAGGATTCGGGGCTTCCGGGCGCGCTGCCTTTTGCGACGGCTGCGCTATTCTTCGCGAGTCTGCCGCTGTCGTTCCTGGTCGGGCGCTTGCAGGTGGGGTGGATTGCGTTCAGCGACCGGGGGATTCATCAGCGGGGATGGTCGTTCGAGTCGTTCGTTCCGTGGACCGACGTCGTGAACGCTCACGCGCTGTTCCCGGGTTACCCGATGACGATGATCACCGTGCTGGAACGGGACGGCACGGGCTGGCAACGGCGAAACACAGCGTGGTTCTGGAAGATCGACCGGTTGCCGCCGACGGCGATGATCGAGATCGACCACCGGAAAATGCGTGACGACCCCGTTCTGGTGCACGATTTCATCGTCCGGGAGGTCGAGGCGAAGCAGCAGTCCCGCCGGTGGCGCCGATAGCCACGGCGGCGAGGCGACCCGCACCGAACCACGCGGAGTGTGACAGTCCTGTCGGTTGTCTCCGGCTCGGGTTTCCACGAAGCTCACTGTGTGCACTCTGCTCAGGTGTCGAATTCCCAGCCACCCGTCCCGCCCGCGCTGCAGCGGCGGACCCTCGCTGTCCTGTCTGCGGCGCAGATCCTCGTCGGCCTCGGATCGGGGAGTGCGCTCGCACTCGGCGCCGTCGTCGGCGAGCGACTCGCGGGCACGGCGTCGGCTGCGGGCCTGCCGACGACCCTGACGACCCTCGGTGCCGCGGTCGCGGGCATCCCGCTCGCCGCGCTCGCACAGCGCCGGGGACGTCGCCCCGCACTCGGGACGGGAGCACTCGTCGCGGCCCTCGGCAGCCTGATCGTGCTGGGCGCGGTCCAGCTCGGATCGTTCGCCGTGATGCTCGTCGGAATGCTGCTGCTCGGCGCATCGACGGCCGTCGCGCTGCAGGCGCGGTTCGCCGCCGTAGACCTGTCGTCTTCCGCCCGGCGCGGTCGCGACCTGTCGCTGCTCGTGTGGACGACGCTGATCGGCAGCGTCGTGGGGCCCGCTCTGGTCGAGCCCGGCGGCGTGCTCGCCGAGCGAATCGGCCTCGAGCCGCTGGCCGGGCCCTTCGTCATCGCTGCGGTCGCGCAGCTGCTGGCTGCGGCCGTCTTGTTCGCGGCGTTGCGTCCCGATCCGCTGCTCATGGCCCGTGCAGCAGCGGGACGGACCGACGCCGGGCGTGGTGGCACCATCCGCGGCGCCGCCCGCGAACTCGCGCACCGGCCGGTCGCACTCGCGTCGGTCGTTGCGGTGGTGAGCGCCCACGCCGTGATGGTCGCCGTCATGGCGCTGACCCCCGTACACATGACGCACGCCGGCCTCTCGCTCGGTGTCGTCGGGCTCTCGATCAGTGCGCATGTCGCCGGAATGTATGCGCTGGCACCCGTTTTCGGTCTGCTGACCGACCGGCTGGGCGCGCTGCCGATCATCGTGGCGGGGCAGCTCGTGCTCACCGCGAGCTGCATCGTCGGATTCGTCGCCGCCGACTCGCACGCGGCGCTCGTGACGGCGCTGGTGTTGCTCGGCCTCGGGTGGTCGATGTCGACCGTCGCGGGTGCCGCGATGCTCACCGAACACACGTCGGACGAACTCCGCGCGGACGTCCAGGGACTCTCGGATTCGGCGATGTCGCTCGCGGGTGCGGTCGGTGGGCTGGCCGCGGGTGTCGTCGTCGGCGCGTTCGGCTATGCGACGCTCGTGCTGTCGGGTGCCGTCGTCGCGCTCGCGACGGTCGGCTGTGTGGTGCCGCTCGTGCGTCGTGGCAGCGACGCGGACGGCGGACGCGCCCGCGTCGCCTGACCGGTCAGCCCTCCTCGGCGAGGATTCGATCCAGATCGTCGAGCACGGCAGCTCCGCCGATCGGCCCGACTCCGCTGATCCAGTATGCCGCGTCGACGAGGTGCAGGTTCGGGAAGAACTGCTCGTTGCTCGTGATGGCGGCCGGCATCGTCGAGGGATCGTCGGGCGTGTTGCTCGTGACGACGACGAGGTCGGCCTGCGCCTCGCCTGCGAGTTCGGGGGAGAGGTCGACCGAGATCGAGTCCTCCCAGTCGCGCGGCGGAATCGTGAATCCCGCGCACTCGAGCGTGTTGCCCGCGAAGGAGACCGGACCGTACAGCGTGAGCATGTCGTCGCGAGGCCGCACGAGTTGTGCGGTGCGGTCGGACGTCTCGTGGGTCGCCTCGATCTCGGCACACCGCTCGTCGTACTCGGCGAGCACCGTGGATCCGGCATCCGGCTGGCCGAGTGCCCGAGCGACGAAGTCGACGTTGTCACGCCAGGGATCGGCCTGCGAGTCCATGAACGCCGTCGGGGCGATGGCGGCCAGGCTGTCGTACAGCTCGGCGTGCCGCGACTCGGTGCCGAGGATGAGATCGGGTGCGAGCGCGGCGATCTGCTCGAGATTCGGTTGCGGCACGGTTCCGATCACCTCGACCGCCTCGCCTTCCTCACCCAGGTACGGCGGAACGCCGACGGCTTCGCTCGCGACCGCGGCACCCACCGGAACGACGCCCAGTGCGATGGAAGTGTCCAACTGCACCGGTTCGAGGACGACGACCCGCTCCGGCGCGGCGGGAACGTCGAGCGTTCCGCGTGCGTGCTCGACCGAGTACGACGCCGCGGCGGCGGTGGTGTCCGGTTCGGCGTCCGACGAGCATGCCGTCGTGGCTGCGAGGGCGGCGGCGATCGCCGCCCCCGTGAGCGCGCGCACCGCTGCCCGCGTACGTGTCTGCATGAGGTTGGGCTCCTCGTGTCGGTGTCGATTCGACGAGCCAACCTACGTCATATGTCCGGTTCGTTGGGATGCCTCCTGCCGTTCTGCACCCCGAACGGCGTTCTGCACCCCTATCGGGCATCCGAAAGGGGTGCAGAACGCGAAAAGGGGTGCAGAACCGCCTGCAGTGACGGCGAGCGCTCAGGAGAGGTAGTGGGGCTGGGGTTCGGACTTGTGTGTCCAGTCCCAACCCACCTCCTTCTGGTGGCCGCCGAGGTGCGTGTCGCGGACCGTCCCCGCCGGCTCGAAGCGCACGACGATCGACTTCGACGTCGGGCAGTTGCTCTTGCGCGCCGTCGAATCCAGAGGCACGAGAGGATTCGTCTCGGGATAGTAGGCGGCCGCGGTGCCGCGCGGGACGTCGTACTCGACGAGCCTGAAATCCGTTGCGTACCGGACGGTGTCGTCGTCGTCCCACTTGCTGACGATGTCCACGTGCGAGCCGTTGTCGTACCCCAGCGCCGCGATGTCGTCGCGGTGCATGAAGACGACGCGACGACCACCCTCGATGCCGCGATACCGGTCCGACAGTCCGTAGATCGTGGTGTTGAACTGATCGTGACTGCGCAACGTCTGCAGCACGACGTGTCCCTCGGGAACATCGAGCATCTCGATCGGCGACACCTCGAAATTGGCGAGGCCCGTGTCGGTTTCGAACGTGCGCGAGTCACGCGGCGGATGCGGCAGGATGAAGCCGCCCGGCCTGCGGACGTTCACCTCGTACCCCTCGCACCCCGGCACGACCTTCGAGATGTGGTGGCGCACCTTCGTGTAGTCGTCACGCATTCCGATCCAGTCGATCCCGTAGCGGTCGCCGAGCGTCGCGTGGGCGATCTGCGTGACGATCGCGGTCTCGGACTCCAGATGCGGGCTCGCCGGCTCGAGCGGACCGCGTGACGCGTGGACGGCGCACTCGGTGTCCTCGACCGTGATGAACTGCTCGCCACTCGCCTGGACGTCCTTCTCGGTGCGGCCCCTCGTCGGCAGGATGAGTGCCGTCTCGCCCGTGACCAGATGCGAGCGATTGAGTTTCGTCGAGACCTGCACCGACAGTCTGGTCTTCTGCATCGCCGCCGCCGTGATGCGCGAATCCGGTGTCGCGTCGACGAAGTTGCCGCCGAGCCCCATGAAGAAGTGGGCCTTGCCGTCGCGCATCGCGCGGATCGAGTCGACGGTGTCGTGACCGTGCTCGCGGGGCGGTTCGAAGCCGAACTCGTCCCGGATCGAGTCGAGGAAGGCCTGTGGCGGCCGCTCCCAGATCCCCATCGTGCGGTCGCCCTGCACGTTCGAGTGCCCGCGCAGCGGCAGCAGTCCGGCGCCGGGCTTGCCGATGTTGCCCTGCGCGAACGCGACGTTGCAGATCTCCTTGATGATCGCGACCGAATTGCGGTGCTGCGTCAGCCCCATCGCCCAGCAGAAGACCGTCGCCTTCGAGGCGCGGAACATCTCTGCGGCACGGGTGATCTCGGCGCGCGTGAGCCCGGTCGACTCCTCGACGACGGCCCAGTCCACCTGCGTGACGTGATCGCGCCACTCGTCGAAGCCCTGCGTGTAGGTGCCGATGAAGTCGTGATCGAGCGCGTCCCACTCGACGAGCAGCGACCCGATCGCCTGCATGAGAGCGAGATCGCCACGCGGCTTGATCTGCAGATGGAAATCGGTGATGTCGGTGCCGCGGCCCAGGACGCCGGCGGGCGTCTGTGGGTTCTGGAAGTGCAGCAGGCCCGCCTCGCGCAGCGGATTGATCGACAGGATCTTCGCGCCCGCCTTCTTGGCGTCCTCGAGGTGGGTGAGCATCCGTGGGTGATTGGTGCCGGGATTGTGGCCCTGCAGGACGATGAGCTCGGCCTTGTGGACGTCGTCGAGGACGACGCTGGCCTTGCCGATGCCGATCGATTCGGCGAGTGCGACCGACGTCGACTCGTGGCACATGTTGGAGCAGTCCGGCAGGTTGTTGGTGCCGAAGGCCCGCGCGAACAACTGATACGCGAACGCGGCCTCGTTGGACGCACGTCCCGACGTGTAGAAGATCGCCTCGTCCGGCGAATCGAGCGAGTTCAGCTCGACGGCGATCAGCGCGTAGGCCTCTTGCCAGCCGATCGGCTCGTAGTGCGACGAGCCCGCGCGCTTGATCATCGGATGGGTGATGCGACCCTGCTGATTGAGCCACAGGTCGCTGTGCCCGGCGAGCTCCTCGACCGAGTGCTGCGCGAAGAACTCCGGCGTCACGCGATCGCGGGTCGCCTCGTCCGCGACGGCCTTGGCGCCGTTCTCGCAGAACTCGGCGGGGTGCCGCTCGCCGGGGTCGGGGTCGGGCCACGCGCAGCTCATGCAGTCGTAGCCGTGCACCTTGTTCAGTTCGAGCAGCGTCTCTCCGGTGCGCTTCAGGCCCATCCGCTCGATGCCCCGCTTCATCGAGACGGCGACGGCCGTGACGCCGGCGGCCTTGGTCTTGGGCGGCTTCACCTCGAGGTCGGCCTCGTCGTACTCGGGTTGCTCGCTCGGCTTCATCATCTCGCTGCAGCCTCTCGGCTCGGGGACGTCGCGTACTTCGAGAGTAGGCACAATCGCCGGGCTGCGTGGGACAACGAGGCCGGGCGTGCTCAGCCCGCGGGTTCGCTCTCGAGCTCCGCGGCGACGGGGCGGTAATAGACCGCCAGCGGGCCGTGCGGGCTGTCGATGCACGTCACGGGGGTGTCGAACACCCGCGTGAGGACCTCGTCGACGACGATCTCCTCGGGCGTCCCGAACTCGACGACCTTGCCGTCCTTCACCGCGCAGATCCGGTCCGCGTACTGGGCTGCGAAGTTGATGTCGTGCAGGACGATGACGATCGTCCTGCCGAGTTCGTCGGCGGCCCTGCGCAGATGCTGCATCATCTGCACCGAGTGCAACATGTCGAGATTGTTCAGCGGCTCGTCGAGCAGGACGTAGTCGGTCTGCTGGCACAGCACCATCGCGACGTACGCGCGCTGGCGCTGCCCGCCCGACAGCTGATCGAGATAGCGGTGCTGCAGGTCGGAGAGCCCGAAGAACTCGATCGCCTCGGTGACGATCGCCTCGTCGGCGCGCGTGATCCGGCCCTTGGAGTACGGGAACCGGCCGAACCCGACGAGCTGACGCACCGTCAGGCGCGTGACGAAGTGGTTCTCCTGCCGCAGGATCGAGACGATTCGGGCGAGGTCCTTCGACGGCGTGCGCGTGACGTCGTGACCGGCGATCTCGATCGTGCCCGCGTCGGCACCCATGAGCCGGCCGATCATCGTCAGCAGCGTCGACTTGCCCGCGCCGTTCGGTCCGACGAGGGCGGTGATTCCGCCCGCGGGGATCTGCAGGTTCACCGGGCCGATCGCGACGTCGGTGCTGTAGTCCTTGCGTACGCCGTCGAGTTCGATCACAGTCTGCCCTTTCGCAGGATGACGTAGAGGAACACCGAGCCGCCGACGGCCTCGACGATGATCGACACCGCACCCTCGGCGTAGAAGACGTGCTCGAGCACGAAGTACGCGCCGGCGAGCACGACGAACCCGGTCAACGCCGCGACGGGGAAGACGAATCGGTGATCGTGGGTGCCCGCGAACTGGTACGCGAGCGTCGCGACGAGGAAGCCGAGGAAGGTCATCGGACCGATGAGCGCAGTCGACGTCGCCATGAGGATCGACACGAGGAACAGCACGATCATGACCTCGGCGCGGTGGTGCAGGCCGAGGTTCGTCGCGGCGTCCTTGCCGAGTGCGACGACGTCGAGCCGGCGGGCCCGAATCCACAGCAGCGCCGACGCGACGATGCACAGCGGGATGGCGATCGGCAGGTAGTCGACGTGGGCGTTGGAGATCGATCCGAACAGCCACGCCGTGAGGACGTCGAAGTCGCTCGGCGTGAGCAGCCGCTGCATGAAGGTCGACACCGACCCGAGACCGCCGCCGATGACGATGCCGACGAGCAGCATCACCTGCATGTTGCCGTAGCGCCCCGACAGCAACCAGCCGTAGAGGGCGAGCGCGAGCCCGACCATGAGAACGACCTGCAGCAAGAACTGTGGAACACCCTGCAGCGCGACCACTCCGGCGGCACCGAGGAAGTAGACCGAGCCCGTCGAGATCGCGACGTACAGCGCCTCGAACCCCATGATCGACGGCGTGATGATGCGGTTGTTCGTGACGGTCTGGAACGCGACCGTCGCGAGCGCCTGGCACGTGACGACGACGGCGATGACGACGATGCTCGTCGCACGCAACTCGACGATCCGCCAGAAACCCGTGGTGCCGAACGGAAGTGGGTTGTCCCAGGTGAGCAATCCGACGGCGAGTGCGGCGGAGACGACACCGAGGACGGTGAGCAGGATCCAGTAGCGACGCCGCGACCGGTCGTCCCGGAAGGCGCCCGACTGCGGGGCCGGGGCGGTATCGGTGCCGGTGCGGTTCGTGTCAGCGAGCATGACGGCGGCTCCGCAGGAGAAGCGCGACGAACACGATCGCGCCGACGACGCCGAGGATGAGCGAGACCGGCACCTCGAACGGCGCGATGATGGTGCGCCCCACCAGATCGCAGACCGTCACGATCGCGATGCCCAGCAGGCACACCCACGGCAGGTTGCTGCGCAGATCGTCACCACGGAAGAGCGAGACGATGTTCGGCACGATCAGGCCGAGGAACGGAAGATTGCCCACGACGACGGTGACGACGCCCGTCGCGATCGCGACGAGGCCCGTGCCGAGCAGGATGAGCCGGTTGTAGTTCAGCCCGACGTTCGTCGCGACGTCCTCGCCGAGGCCGGCGACCGTCAACCGGTCGGCCACGACGAACACGACGACGGCGACGATCGCGACGATCCACAGGACCTCGTACTGCCCGCGCAGCACCGACGTGAAGCTGCCGGCGAACCGCACTCCGAGGCTCTGAAGCGTGTCGGTGGACAGCGCGATGTAGGTCGTGATCGAGCCGACGACGGCGCCGAGCATGATGCCGACGATCGGGACGATCAGCGACGAGGACAGCGTGACCCGGCGCAGGAACAGAAAGAAGATCATCGTGCCGACGAAGGCGGCGACGATCGCACCGACCATGCGGGGCATCAGGCCCGCACCGGGAATGAGCACCATCGTCGCGATGAGACCGAGGCCGGCCCATTCCGTCGTGCCGGCGGTCGTCGGTTCGACGAAGCGGTTCTGCGTCAGCAACTGCATGACGAGCCCGCACATCGCCATCGCGGCGCCGGCGAGCACGAGAGCGACGGTGCGCGGAATCCGGGTGATGGAGAACATCTCTCGGCCCTGGTCGCCGCCGAAGATGTCGTAGACCCCGGTGAACAGGGAGAGGACGAGAAGAACGCCCACGCCGAGGACACCGAGCAGCAGTGGCCAGGTGAACAGTCGTGCGCGTGGGCGGGTCGTCGTGGCTGTCATTCTCGTGCTTTCACGTGGAGCCGGATGCCGCCGTGCGTTCTGCCACACAGGACGAACGCACGGCGGCGACGTGTCAGGACTTCTTGCTCTCCAGCAGGTCGGCGAGCGAGTCGAAGAACTCCGTGTACGTCTGGATGCTCTCGTTGGTGTAGGTGTCGGCGGGCAGGTAGATCACGTTGCCCTCACGCACGGCACCGACACCCTGGAGTGCCTCCGAGCCGGCGATGACGTCGGCCGCGGGGACGAAGCCGTCGGCGCGGCCCGTCGCGGTTCCGGCGTCACGGTCCATCGCGATGATGAGATCGGGGTTCGACGCGGCGATCGCCTCGACCGAGATGTCGTCGCCCTGATGGTTGTTCGAGCCGTCGGTGACCTCGAGTGCGGGGGTCAGACCGAAGATGTCGAACATCGGGCCGATCGTGCGGCCGGTGGACGGCGTGACGTAGCCGATCTCGCCGCCCGAGGTGATGAGGCCCATGACCGACATCTCGGGGTCGTACGCGGCCTTCACGCGCTCGATCGATGCTTCGAACGCGGCGTTGAGTTCCGCTGCCTCGGCCTGCTTGCCGAAGATCTCGCCGAGGACGGTCGTGCCGCGCTCGAGCTCGGACACGAGCGGCTGATCGTCGCGCGGCGAGACGTCGACGATGGCGGCGTCGGGGACGAGCCGCTCGAAGTCGCCGTGGTACTGCGCGAACCGGCCGCCGTTGATCACGAGATCGGGATCGGCCGCGACGATGGCCTCGAGGTTCGGTTCGCGGTGGTTACCGAGATCGACGATCGCGTCGTTGCTCTCGTAGGAGATCGTGTCGGGCATCAGCGAGACCGCGGCGGCGGAGAGTTCGACGCCCCACGAGTCGAGTGTCTCGAACGTGCTGTTGTCGGTCGCGACGACCGAACGCGGCGGGACGGCGACCGTCTGCTCACCGAAGTTGTCGGTGACGGTCACGGTCTCGGTGCCGGTCGCCTCGGTCTCGGTGGACGCGTTCGAGCAGGCTGCGAGCAGGGCGACGGCGATCGCGCCGACCGCGACGCCACGAGTGGTGCGGAGGAGTGTCATCGGATCCTTTTCTGCTACCGGGAGGCCCTGGCGTCGTGTACATGTCCGGGGCTATCAGAGCGGAGCCTAACCTAAGCTCAGTAGGACGTATTAGGCGGTATGTCCCGTGATGTCCGTTATTCGGATCGGTGCATGTGAGATATCACGACGCGGTCGCCTCGGGTGCGCGCTCGAGTTTGCTCTCGGGGTCGCACTCGAGTCACACTCGAACGCGAGTTCGATTCGACTGCTGGTGTTCAACTGCTGGTGAGAGTGTGGCCATGGGATTCGGCATCGGACCGCCGACGTGGGCGGAAATGGAGCGGGTGCTCTCGGGCCGCCCGAACCGGCGCGACGAGGAGGCGCCCGGCGACGGCGGTGACAGCCCCGCGTGGTCGCGCACCCGCGCCGGGTACGACGCCGACGTCCCCCGCGGGACCTCGGCCGTCCCGTACGCCGAACTCCACGCGCACTCGGCGTTCAGTTTCCTGGACGGCGCCTCGCCGCCCGAGGACCTCGTCGAGGAAGCCGCACGGCTGGGCCTCGAAGCGCTCGCCCTCACCGATCACGACGGCCTCTACGGCGTCGTCCGGTTCGCGGAAGCCGCCCGCGCGCTCGGCGTCCCCACGGTGTTCGGCTCCGAACTGACCCTCGACGACGAGCATCTGCTCGTTCTCGCGCGGGGGCAGGAGGGATACCGCCGGCTGTCGCGGCAGCTCGCGGCGGGCCACCTCGCGGGCGGCGAGAAGGGGGTGCTGCGCTACGACCTCGACACCCTCGCCGACGCCGCGGACGGGCACTGGCAGATCCTCACCGGATGCCGCAAGGGCAGCGTGCGCCGTGCCCTGGACCGCGGCGGGGAGTCCGCCGCGGAGGCGGCGCTGCGCGCGTTGATCGACAGGTTCGGGCGCGCGCGGGTCACCGTCGAACTCACGCATCACGGCGTCGCCGAGGACGCCGAGCGAAACGCCGCGCTCGCCGCGCTCGCGGACCGGCTCGGCATCGGCGTCATCGCCTCCACCGCAGCACATTTCGCTCGTCCCGAACGCGGCCGGCTCGCGATGGCGATGGCGGCCGTCGGCGCCAGGTCGAGTCTCGACGACGCCGCGGGCGCGCTCGCCCCCACGGGCGGCGCGCATCTGCGCTCGGGCGACGAGATGGCGCGGCTGTTCGCGGCCCGCCCCGACGCCGTGACGGCGGCGGCCGAACTCGGCCGCGAGTGTGCGTTCGACCTGCAGCTGATCGCGCCGAAGCTCCCGCCGTTCGACGTTCCGTCCGGGCACACCGAGGCGAGCTGGCTGCGCCACGTCACGGCGGCCGGCGCCCACGATCGCTACGGGCCGCCGCGCGGCAATCCCGAGGCCTACGCTCAGATCGAGCACGAGCTGGGCATCATCGAGCGGCTCGAGTTCCCGGGCTACTTCCTCGTCGTCCACGACATCGTCCGGTTCTGCAAGGACAACGACATCCTCTGTCAGGGAAGGGGTTCCGCAGCGAACTCGGCGGTCTGCTACGCGATCGGGATCACCAACGTCGATCCCGTGCGGAGCAAGCTGCTCTTCGAGCGGTTCCTCGCACCCGAGCGCGACGGCCCACCTGACATCGACATCGACATCGAGTCGGACCGCCGCGAGGAGGCGATCCAGTACGTCTATCGCCGATACGGGCGCGACCACGCCGCGCAGGTCGCCAACGTCGTGACGTACCGCGGCAAGTCGTCCGTCCGCGACATGGCACGCGCACTCGGATACTCGCAGGGGCAGCAGGACGCCTGGAGCAAGCAGGTGAGCCGGTGGACGGGGATCGGGGAGGAGACCGGCACCGACATTCCCCCACCAGTCCTCGAGCTCGCCGCCCAGATCGAGGGTCTGCCACGGCATCTCGGTATCCACTCGGGTGGAATGGTCATCTGCGACCGGCCCATCGCCGACGTGTGCCCCGTCGAATGGGCGCGGATGGAGGGCCGCAGCGTCCTGCAGTGGGACAAGGACGACTGTGCGGTCGTCGGGCTCGTGAAGTTCGATCTGCTCGGCCTCGGCATGCTCTCCGCGCTGCACTACATGATCGATCTCGCCGCCGAACACAAGGACCTGACGGTCGATCTCGCCCGGCTCGATCTCGCCGAAGCGGGCGTCTACGAGATGCTCCAGCGCGGCGATTCGGTCGGGGTCTTCCAGGTCGAGTCCCGCGCGCAGATGGCGACCCTCCCGCGCTTGAAGCCCCGCACATTCTACGACCTCGTGGTCGAGGTCGCGCTCATCCGCCCCGGCCCGATCCAGGGTGGCTCGGTGCACCCGTACATCCGGCGGCGCAACGGTGCCGAGGCCGTCACCTACGACCATCCGGCGCTGGCGCCCGCGCTCGAACGCACACTCGGCATCCCGCTGTTCCAGGAACAGCTCATGCAGATCGCGGTCGACGTCGCGGGATTCACGGCGTCCGAGGCCGACCAGTTGCGGCGCGCGATGGGCTCCAAGCGCAGCGCCGAGAAGATGGCTCGGCTGCGCGCCCGGTTCTACCGGGGGATGTCCGAGCTGCACGGGATCGAGGGCGAGGTCGCCGACCGGATCTACGAGAAGATGGCCGCGTTCGCGAACTTCGGCTTCCCCGAGAGTCATTCGCAGTCGTTCGCCTCGCTCGTGTTCTATTCGTCGTGGTTCAAGCTGCACCACCCCGCGATCTTCTGCGCAGGTCTGTTGCGCGCGCAGCCGATGGGGTTCTATTCGCCGCAGTCGCTCGTCGCCGACGCGCGCCGTCACGGCGTCACGGTCCACGGCGTGGACGTCAATCGTTCGCTCGTGGCCGCGACCGTCGAGAACCACGGCCTCGAGGTGCGGCTCGGGCTGGGCGAGGTGCGCAGCATCGGCGAACGGCTCGCCCAGCGGATCGTCGACGCCCGTGAGCGCGGCGGACCGTACACGTCCTTTCCCGATCTCACGGGCCGCGTCGAACTGACCGTGCCGCAGGCCGAAGCCCTCGCGACGGCGGGAGCGTTCGCCTCGCTCGGGCTCACGCGCCGCGACGCCCTGTGGGCGGCGGGCGCGGCAGCAGGGGAGCGGGCCGGCAGGCTTCCCGGGCTCGGCGCGAGGACGCAGGCGCCCGCGCTGCCGGGGATGAGCGATCTCGAGATGGCGGCCGCCGACGTGTGGGCGACCGGCGTCTCGCCCGACAGCTATCCCACCGAGTTCCTCCGCGAACAGCTGACCGAACTCGGCGTCGTCCCGGCGAACCGGCTGCTCGCGCTCGAGGACGGCACGAGAGTGCTCGTGGGCGGCGCCGTCACCCACCGGCAGCGTCCGGCGACGGCCGCGGGTGTGACGTTCGTCAATCTCGAGGACGAGACGGGCATGGTCAACGTGGTCTGTTCGGTGGGGTTGTGGGCGAAATACCGCAGGATCGCGAACAGTGCACCGGCCCTCCTGGTACGAGGAAAGGTGCAGAACGCCGAGGGTGCGGTCACCGTCGTCGCGGATCGGCTGCAGGTGATGGATCTGCGAATGCGCAGCTCGTCGCGCAATTTTCGCTGATCCGAACGCCGAAGCCCCTCGTCTCGGAGGACGGAAATCTCGAGCAGTGACCACAGTCTTTCCGAATCCACGGAACAGGGGTGGTGCGCGGATGAACAAAGGCGTACCGTCGCTCGGGTTGTCAGGTGAACAGCCTGTGAAATTCGACCCCGAGAGACCACAGGTACGAGGTGCGTTGTGCGTATCGCGAAACCGAAAACCATGAAGACCGAGTGCGACCTGAAGAACCTGGAGGCAGCCCTGACCTCAGGGGCCCCGGTCGTCGACGTTCGGGAGACCGACGAGTACTGCCAGGTCAGGATCCCCGGCGTGACGTCGATCCCGCTCAGTGAGTTCGTCACTCGTGTCCACGAGATCCCCGAGGCGGAG
Organism: Rhodococcus rhodnii NBRC 100604; assembly: GCF_001894925.1. Classification (GTDB taxonomy): domain Bacteria; phylum Actinomycetota; class Actinomycetes; order Mycobacteriales; family Mycobacteriaceae; genus Rhodococcus_F; species Rhodococcus_F rhodnii. The sequence goes on from NZ_BCXD01000004.1 coordinate 104,311, forward strand.
ACGGTGTACGTCGTCTGCGGTGTCGGTGGGCGCAGCAGCCAGGCTGCCCGCTATCTCGAAGCGCAGGGTATCCATGCCGTATCCGTCTGCGGCGGAACGACGGCATGGATCCAGTCCGGCCGTCCGGTCGAGACCGGCGCGACGAGCACCGCGATGGCCTGACCGGGCCGGACGCACCGCGGCCGCCCCGGCTCGCACCGTCGTTGCCAGGACGGCTCGCACCGTCGCTGCGGCGACGGTGGCCCACGCGGCGCAGAGCGCGATCCACACTCCCGTCCCCACGACGTGCAGCCAGCTCCAGCCGGTTGCGGTCGCGGCGGCGTGCGCACCCACCGCGCACGTCCCCAGCGGGAACGTGAAACTCCACCACGCGGCGGAGTAGGGCAGCCCGCGGTAGGCCGTCGCCACCGTGATCGCGGCCAGGCTCGCGACGGCCCCCGCCGCGACGGTGCCCGCCACGATCGTGAACCCTGCCGCCACACCACGGGGCGCGAGATGGCTCACCGCGGCGATCGACTGGCCCACCACGCCCAGTGGAATCCACAACGCCGGACGGGCGATCGGCGCCGGCAGCCCGTCCGACAGCAGCCTCCCGAGCACGCCGCGCCCCACCGTCGCCACGCCCGCGGCCGCGGCGATCGCGAATCCCGCGCACACGACGCTCGCCGCATCCCGCAGCGTTCCCGGGGCGAGGCCCTGTGCCATCGCCCCGCCGGTCGCGGCGGACACCATCGGCGGCACGACGGCGAGCAGTGCGGCAGGGGAGTCGCACGTACGCTGCGCGATCGACTGCCGGATCAGGGCGACGCTCCACGTCACGACGCCCAGCATCGTTCCCGCGCACCACAGCGCATCCGCAACCCAGGCGCCGCCGAGGCCCGTCGCGTGCAGGGCCGCGCTCACGGCGGTCGTTCCCATCGCGACGGTTCCGACGAATGCGAACGTCGCGGGATCGCGCAGTTCGGCGGCGATACCGCGCGGGTCGGCGGCGCACCGATACGCGAGGGCGCCGGTGAGCGCCACGAGCAGCGTCGCGGCGCCGGCGGCGGCGCCGGCCGCGACGGCCC
>NZ_BCXD01000005.1 GCF_001894925.1 Rhodococcus rhodnii NBRC 100604
CACCGATACGCGAGGGCGCCGGTGAGCGCCACGAGCAGCGTCGCGGCGCCGGCGGCGGCGCCGGCCGCGACGGCCCGCTCCGCTCCCGAACCACCCGCGCCGACGGCGACGATCGCGGTACCCATGACCGCTGCGAACCACTTCGGACTCATGGTCTCCACCGTCGCCGGATCGTCTCGCCGTCGGTAGAGCCCTCGTCGTTGATCGGTCACAAACAAGCCTTGTGGGATGGCCTATCCTGGGCGGATGGCGATGTCTCCTCGCGTCCCGGAACTGTCCGCGCTCGACGTACTCGTGTCGGTCGAGCGGTGCGGCAGCATGGGTGCCGCGGGCCGCGCCCACGGGCTGAGCCAGCAGGCCGTCTCGGCCCGTGTGCGCTCGGTCGAACGGCAGCTCGGCGTCAAGGTGTTCGACCGGGGGCCGAGCGGCGTACGACCGACCGCCGAGGGCGCACTCCTGCTCGAATGGGCGGGCCGGATCCTCGACGCCGCCGAGGAACTCGCGTCCGGCGTCGCAGCGCTGCGCGGGGAGCGACGCGGTGGTGTCGCCGTCGCCGCCAGCATGACGATCGCCGAGTACCTCGTCCCGGCGTGGACCGTCGTGATGCGCCGCCGCTTCCCCGACGTCACGACGACGGTGCGGCTCCAGAACTCCGCCGAGGTGATCGCCCGCGTGCAGTCGGGCGAGGCCGACCTCGGATTCGTCGAGGGCCCCGACATCCCGGCGACGCTGCGCAGCGCCCCCGTCGGCCGCGACCGGCTCGTCGTCATCGTGCCGCCCGCCCATCCGTGGGCGCAGCGCGAGTCCGTCTCGCTGACCGAGTTCGCGGAGACGCCGCTCGTGCAGCGTGAACCCGGCTCGGGCACGAGGACGACTCTCGAACAGGTCGTCCCCGGCATGGCGCCGCCCCTGCTCGAACTCAGTTCGGCCACCGCAGTGAAGGCCGCGGTGCTCGCGGGAAACGCGCCTGCCGTCCTGTCGTCGCTCGCGGTCGCCGCCGAGCTCGACGACGGCCGCCTCGCGCGCGTCGAGGTCGAGAGGCTCGCGCTTCCACGCACCCTGCAGGCGGTGTGGGACCCGGTGCGCGGCCTCTACGGTGCGGCGCGCGACTTCCTCGACATCGCGCTCGCCGCACGCTGACACGCCGGGGCCGGAACACGCCGGGCAGAAGAGGGCTGCGTCAGAACACGTCGGAGTGGTGGATCAGGGCGTCGACGACGAGCCCTGCACCCACGACGAAGAAGATCACTCGCACCGCGAGCGGACCCCAGCGAGTCAGCAGCCGCACGATACGCAGGTAGCGCCGCCGTGACCGGCGGCTGTTGCGCGTCGCGAGCGCGAGCACGAGCAGCGGCGGGATCAGCGCGATCGCGCAGTACACGACGACGATGACGGGCCAGGCCGCGGGAAGCGGATGCTGCGCGGCGATCATTGCGAGACCCGCCAGGTAGGGCAGTGCGGTCGGTGCCTGGATGATGCCGATCACGGCGCCGGCGGCACCGAGGACGGCGGGTTTCGAGCGGAGCTTCTCGGCCCACGGCGGCGCCTTCTGGTTGCGCGCCGGAATCAGCGCCAGGACGAGCAGCACGAGACCGATCGCGAGTTCGCCCCGATAGCGCGTCGCGGCGGTCAACTCGAAGTCGAGCCACGTCGTGAGCCAGTCGATACCCAGGACGGTGAGGATGCCGAAGGTCGTCGTCGACAGGAACACGCCCGCGACGAAGGCGAGTCCGCCCGGAACGGGCGAGCGGCGGCGCAGGCGTGCATCGAACACGACGGCCGTCGTCACACCCACGAGCAGGACGTCGAGTGAATCGAGGACGGCGAACCCGAGGAGGGCGAGCAGCAGAGCGATCACGAGCCGCGCACCGCCCCGGTGAAGCCCCGCTGGCGCCACACCTCGTACGCCGCCACCGCCGCCGCATTGGACAGGTTGAGCGAGCGACGCCCCGCGAGCATCGGGATCCGGACCAGATCGGTGATCCGCGGGTGCGCGAGCACCTCCGGGACGAGGCCGGTGGGCTCGGGGCCGAACAGCAGGGCGTCGCCGTCGCGATAGTCGATGTCGGTGTGGAAGGTCGCGGCATGTGCCGTGAACGCGAACACACGGGCACCGGGCACGGCGGCGAAGGCGGTGTCGAGATCCGGGTGGACCGTCACCGACGCGAGGTCGTGGTAATCGAGCCCGGCCCGCTTGAGCTTGGGCTCGGACAGATCGAAGCCGAGCGGTTCGACGAGGTGGAGTTCGCACCCCGTCGCGGCTGCCGTGCGGATCGCGTTTCCCGTGTTCGGGGGGATGCGCGGTTCGTGGAACATGATGCGGCACGGCGCCGGCGGACTGCTCATGACCGTCGATTGTCCACTCCCTGCCCGCGGCCCGGCGCCGCCGCCCCCGTGGCCGCCGCCGATTCCGAAGATCGTGACCCGAAACACCCCCGCGCGCAGCGCGATATGAAGACCATGGGAAGCGTGGGACAGCAGAGCGCGACCGTCGGCGGCGACTTCGCCGACCGGGAACTGCCCGCCGACTTCCGCGGCAGGCGGTTCCTGCGCTGCTCGTTCCGCGAAGCCGATCTCCACGCCGTGCACACGGCGGGCGCCGTGTTCTCCGAATGCGACTTCACGGGCGCCGACCTCGGGTCGTCGCTCCACATCGGGACGGCGTTCCGCAACTGCACCTTCCACGGCAGCAGGCTCACCCACAGCACCTTCCGGGCGTGCGAGTTCTACGGATCGACGTTCGAGCGCGCCGCGATGCGTCCCGTCACCTTCGAGGACGTCGATTTCACGCTCGCGGGGTTCGGTGGAGCGGACCTGCGGGAGATCGACTTCAGCGACTGCACGATGCGCGAGGCGAACCTCATCGGCGCCGACATGCGGCGCGCACGCCTGCAGTCCGTCGACCTCCTCGGTGCTCACGCCAGCGGCACCCGGCTCGACGGCGCCGACCTGCGCGGCGCGCACGTCGAGCCAGCCCTGTGGCGCGGATCGTCGCTGCGTGACGCGCGTATCGAACCCGAGCAGGCGGCCGCCTTCGCGGCGGCACACGGCCTGTGGGTGGGCTGACCGGCGCCGGTCGCGGTGGGCCGAACACCGGATCGGCGGCCGTGGACAGCGTGCGACAATGACGCCGTGACTGCGACGAGGCTCGACGGCAAGACCACCCGCGACGAGATCTTCGACGATCTCACCGACAGGGTCTCGGCCCTGCGTGAGCGCGGGATCGTGCCGGGACTCGGAACGGTGCTCGTGGGCGAGGATCCCGCGTCCGCGGCGTACGTCCGGGGCAAGCACAACGACTGCGCGAAGGTCGGCATCACCTCCATCGCACGCGAACTCCCCGGCGACGTGAGCCAGGCCGAACTCGACGCGACCATCGACGAGCTCAACGCCGACCCCGCGTGCACCGGCTACATCGTGCAGCTGCCGTTGCCCCGCCATCTCGACGAGAACGAGGCACTCGAGCGCATCGACCCCGACAAGGACGCCGACGGGCTGCACCCGCTCAACCTGGGCCGCCTCGTCCTCGGCAAGACCGCACCGCTGCCGTGTACGCCGCGCGGCATCCTGCATCTGCTTCGTCGCTACGAGGTCCCGATCGCGGGGGCGCACGTCGTCGTCGTCGGGCGCGGCGTCACCGTCGGCCGGCCGATCGGGCTGCTCTTCACGCGCCGCACCGAGAACTCGACCGTCACGTTGTGCCACACCGGAACCCGCGACCTCGCCGCGGAGGTCTCGCGCGCCGACATCGTCGTGGCGGCCGCGGGCGTGCCGGGGCTGATCACGCCGGAGATGGTGAAGCCGGGTGCCGCGGTCGTCGACGTGGGCGTGAGCCGTACCGAGGACGGCGCGCTGCGCGGCGACATCGCCGACGGCGTCGACGAGGTCGCCGGCTTCCTGTCGCCGAACCCGGGCGGTGTCGGCCCGCTCACCCGCGCCTTCCTGCTCGCCAACGTCGTCGAGCGTGCCGAACGGCTCGCCGACGAGGCGTGAGCATGGTGGCCGTGCGGCGCGAGGTGTCGCCGAAGCTGGCGATCGTCGCCGTCCTCGTCGTCATGGTGGTCGCGGTGGGCTTCGTCCTCGCCGACCGCTGGCGGCGCGGCGCGTTCGTGCTCGGTGTCGCCGTCGTGATCGCGGGCGTGCTGCGGCTCGTCCTGTCCGACGAGGCGGCCGGCATCCTGCAGGTGCGCAGCAAGCCCTTCGACGTCGGTGCGCTGCTCGCCGTCGGCGGCGCGATCGTGTTCCTCGCCGTCTCGATCGATCCGCTCGGCACCGACTGACGTAGCCGGACCGGGCCCCCGCGGTCAGCGGTGCGTGCGGGCCAGGTCCATCGTCTCGGCCAGCAGCTTCGCGACACCGTCCGCCTCCGTGAGGAAGCCGTCGTGGCCGTCACGCGAATCGAGCACCCGCAGTTCGCCGCTCGTCGGGATGTCCGCCGCGAGCTCCTCCTGCAACCGCAGCGGATAGAGCCGGTCGGACACGACACCCGCCACGATCGTGGGGGTGACGATCGAGGCGAGCGCCGCACGAACGCCGCCGCGGCCACGCCCGACGTCGTGACGGTTCATCGCCTCGCTGAGCAGTACGTACGTCCCGGCGTCGAAGCGGCCGACGAGCTTGTCCGCCTGATGTTCGAGGTAGCTCTGCACCGAGTAGCGGCCGCCGTCCCACGGGTCCTCGCCGTGCTGCGCCGAGTTGGCGAAACGGCTGTCGAGCTCGTGCTCGGTGCGATAGGTCAGATGCGCGATACGGCGCGCGATCCGCAGTCCGGCGAGCGGCGCACGGCCCGTGCCGTGATAGTTGCCGCCCTGCCAGTCGGGATCCGAGCGCACGGCCTCGATCTGCGTCGTCTGCGTACCGATCTGATCGGCCGTCGCGCGCGCACCGACCGCGAGGACCAGCGCTGCGGCGACCCGCTCCGGGTACTCGATCTCCCACTCGAGGGTGCGCATTCCGCCCATCGAGCCGCCGACGACCGCAGCGATCCGATCGATGCCCAGCAGGTCGAGGAGCATGCGCTCGGACGTCACCTGATCGCGGATCGAGATCCACGGGAACCTGCTGCCCCACGGCGCGCCGTCCGGGCCCGGTGACGCCGGACCCGTGCTTCCGCGACAACCGCCGAGCACGTTGACGGCGACGACACACCACTCGTCGGTGTCGATCGGGGCACCCGGCCCGATCATCCCCTCCCACCAGCCGGGGGAGGGATGTTCCCCTCCCGCCGGGCCGGTCACGTGCGAGTCACCCGTGAGCGCGTGCTCGACGAGGACGACGTTGTCGCGGTTCGGCGAGAGCCGCCCCCACGACTGCACCGCGAGCGTCACGTCCGGGACCTCGGCGCCGCTCTCGAGCTGCACGGTCCCGATCGGGATGCGAGTGAGCGTGCCGTCGGGACGCAGCAACTCGTGGGGAGAGAGCTCGTGCACGGGTGCCCTGTTCGTCGCTGCCGTCAAGATCGCGCCGCCGCCAGTCCGGTGCGCAGGTCCGCGAGGATGTCGTCGATTCCCTCGATGCCGACCGCCAGCCGCACGAGGCCCGGCGTCACACCTGCCGCGAGCTGCTCCTCGGGGGAGAGCTGCGCGTGCGTCGTCGACGCCGGGTGGATGACGAGCGAGCGGACGTCGCCGATGTTCGCGACGTGGCTGTGCAGGGTCAGCGCATCGACGAACTTCTTGCCGGCGTCGACGCCGCCCTCGAGCTCGAACGCGACGATCGCACCCGCGCCCTTCGGGGAGAGCGCCGCGGCGCGCTCGTGCCACGGCGACGACGGCAGACCCGCGTAGCTCACCGACGTGATGCCGTCGCGGCCCTCGAGGAACTCGGCGACGGCGGTCGCGTTGGCGACGTGCCGTTCCATCCGCAGGCTCAGCGTCTCGATGCCCTGTGAGATGAGGAAGGCGTTGAACGGCGAGATCGCGGACCCGAGATCACGCAGCAGCTGGACGCGCGCCTTGAGCGCGTACGCCGGTGCGCCGAGCTCGGCGAACACGACGCCGTGGTAGCTCGGGTCGGGCTCGGTGAAGCCGGGGTGACGGCCCTGCGTCCAGTCGAATGTGCCGCCGTCGACGATCACGCCGCCGATCGCGGTGCCGTGACCGCCGAGGTACTTCGTCGCGGAGTGGACGACGATGTCGGCGCCGTGCTCGAGCGGACGCAGCAGGTACGGCGTCGCGACGGTGTTGTCGACGATCAGCGGAAGGCCGTTCTCGTGTGCGACGGCCGCGATGCCCGGGACGTCGAGGACGTCGTTCATCGGGTTGGAGATCGTCTCGCCGTAGAACGCCTTGGTCTCCGGCCGCACCGCGCTGCGCCACTGGTCGAGGTCGTCGGGATCGTCGACGAACGACACGTCGATCCCGAGCTTCGGGAGCGTGTAGTGGAAGAGGTTGTACGTGCCGCCGTAGAGGCGGGGGCTCGACACGATGTGATCGCCCGCGCCGGCGATGTTGAGGATCGCGAAGGTCTCGGCGGCCTGGCCCGACGCCAGCAGCAGCGCCGCGACGCCGCCCTCGAGGGCCGCGATCCGCTGCTCGACGGCGTCCTGCGTCGGGTTCATGATGCGGGTGTAGATGTTGCCCGGCTCGGCGAGCCCGAAGAGCGCGGCGGCGTGATCGGTGTTGTCGAACGTGTAGGACGTCGTCTGGTAGATCGGCAGTGCGCGGGCCCGCGTCGTCGCGTCGGACGTCTGGCCGGCGTGGATCTGCTTCGTCTCGAACGCCCACGCGGCGGGATCGGCGGCGGGGGTGTCGGTGCCCTCGGTCGTTGCGGTGGCGGGGGCTTCGATGGGATCGGTCATCGCGATGCGCTCCGGAATGTGTGTCGTGACTTCGTGTCGGAAGAACCTGGGATGGGGCCTATCCGCGACGACAACACAGGACACGTACTCGCATGCTGCACCTCCACGTCGGATCCGCGCTTGTCGCCCGACTCGCCTGATCAGGAAACCAGGTCATCACCCGGGGCACCCCGCCGCGGAGGAGGGTTGCCGGCCAGCTAGCCGGGGCTTCGTGCTGGCACTCATGACCTGCCGCCGATCTTAACCGAGGGTGGCGGCACTCCCGAATCGGGTCGCGGAATGCATCTGAGCAGCGGAAAGTTACCGATGGGTAGGGCCACTCGGCGCACCCCGGCGGTGAAAAGCGACATTGCTAGCAGTACGCTTGTCTTGTTTGGTTCGGACCTCGCAGGAGGTCCTGGGCAACGACTAGCCTCGATGTGGACGAGCTCGTGCGAGTTCGATGCACCCGTGTGTTGGACACGGCTGCGAGAGCGAGACGGCGAGTTCGACACGGCGAGGCTCCATATCGTTCGCGGACCACCCACAAAGTGCGTTCGTGGTCGTGCACCACTCGTGGTCGTGCACACGGGGAAACTTCCCACGGCGGCCGAAGGAAACTCAGGAGGACGCGAAGCACCCATGTCCAAGATCAAGGTTGAGGGGACGATCGCCGAACTCGACGGCGACGAGATGACGCGCATCATCTGGCAGTTCATCAAAGACAAGCTGATCCATCCGTACCTGGATGTGAATCTCGACTACTACGACCTCGGCATCGAACATCGCGACGCGACGGACGACCAGGTCACCGTCGACGCCGCGAACGCCATCAAGAAGCACGGCGTCGGCGTCAAGTGCGCCACCATCACGCCCGACGAGGCCCGCGTCGAGGAATTCGGCCTGAAGAAGATGTGGCGGTCGCCCAACGGCACCATCCGCAACATTCTCGGCGGCACGATCTTCCGCGCGCCGATCATCATCTCCAACATCCCGCGTCTCGTCCCGGGCTGGTCGAAGCCGATCATCATCGGGCGTCACGCGTTCGGTGACCAGTACCGCGCGACCGACTTCAAGGTCCCCGGTCCCGGCACCGTCACCATCACGTACACGCCCGAGGACGGCAGCGAGCCGATCGAGCACGAGCTGGTGAACTTCCCCGAGGCCGGCGGCGTCGTCCAGGGACAGTACAACTTCACGAAGTCGATCGAGGACTTCGCGCGCGCGTCGTTCAACTACGGCCTGCAGCGCAACTACCCGGTCTACCTGTCGACGAAGAACACCATCCTCAAGGCGTACGACGGCGCGTTCAAGGACATCTTCCAGCACGTCTTCGACGCCGAGTTCAAGGCGGAGTTCGACGCCGCGGGCCTGACCTACGAGCACCGCCTCATCGACGACATGGTCGCGTCGTCCCTCAAGTGGGAGGGCGGCTACGTCTGGGCGTGCAAGAACTACGACGGCGACGTCCAGTCCGACACGGTCGCGCAGGGCTTCGGCTCGCTGGGCCTCATGACCTCGGTGCTGCTGACGCCGGACGGAAAGACCTGTGAGGCGGAGGCCGCGCACGGCACCGTCACGCGGCACTTCCGTCAGCACCAGCAGGGCAAGCCGACGTCGACGAACCCGATCGCCTCGATCTTCGCGTGGACGCGCGGACTCGAGCATCGCGGCAAGCTCGACGGCACCCCCGAGGTCATCGCGTTCGCGCAGGACCTCGAGGACGTCGTCATCAAGACCGTCGAGAGCGGTCAGATGACGAAGGATCTCGCGATGCTGGTCGGCGGCGACCAGGGCTACCTCACCACCGAGGAGTTCCTGTCCGCCCTCGACGAGAACCTGCAGAAGGCACGCTCGAACGCCTGATCTGCCCGGCTCTCTCCACCACCCCTGTCGGCGCAATGTCACACACGGTGTGCGTTCGATGCACACGCTGTGACATTGCGCCGTCCGCGTGGAAGGGTCAGGTGTTCGGTGCCGGGTCGATCGTCGTCTCGAAGCGCTCGTGGTAGAAGCACACGAGCCCGGCGATCGCGGCCGCTCCGTCGAGCGGGGCGTCGTAGGTCCATGCGACGTCGGTGAGCAGCCGCCCGCCGACCTCCGCAGTCCAGTACGACGCCTCGCCCTTGTAGGGGCACACCGAGCGCGCGTCGGTCGCCGTCAACGGCACCGCGACGTCCTCACGCGGGACGTAGAGCCGCGCGAACGGAAATCCCGTCTCGAACAGCATCCGCGCACGGGTCGTGTCGACGAGAACATCTCTGCCGGCGACGATGCGCACGTGCCGTGAACTGCGGCGGACGTCGACGCGGTGATACGGATCGCGCGGATGTCCGATCACTTCGTCGTCCTCCTCGAGCCACTCGAAGTCGTCGTGTGTGAACACGAAGTACGACGCGAGATCGGGATCGCTCAGCCGGTAGACCGACCCGCGCCGTGTCTCGTCGCCACCGGCGACGAACTCGGTTCCGGGCGCGGTGTGCTCGTCGCTCGGCTGCTCCGCGGCGACGAGCGCGACCGCGACGTCGACGCCGGGGATCGCGTAGCTCGGGACGTAGTGGCCGGGCTCCCACACCAGGACGGCGGCGGTCGTGTCGGCGACGACGCGCCGGTCACCGCGGGCGAGGGCACGCACCCGCGCGTGGATCGGCTGCCAACGCAGTTCCTCGCGCATCGCCGCCATGCCGCCCATGTGCATCGCCATACCTCCGAGTGTGCCCGGTCGCGGCGGCGGCCGTGAGTCATCTCACGTGCGTGGACGGAACAGCGCGCGGTGCGGTGACATTGTGCTTCGGGTGGCCGATTCACGGCCTCACCCGCCATCCCCTCCCCGTTCGCAGGAGAACCGCGTCGTGACGACAACGGACACTCGCCTCCAGGACTCGGGCCCGGTGCCGAGCCCGGGCGCCCGGCGCCTCGCGTTGCTGGCGCTCGCGCTGGGCGGCTTCGGCATCGGCACGACCGAGTTCGTGTCGATGGGACTGCTGCCCGAGATCGCGTCGAGCCTCGGTATCGGCGAACCCGTTGCCGGTCATGCCATCTCCGCCTACGCGCTGGGTGTCGTGATCGGCGCCCCCGTCATCGCCGTGACGACGGCGCGCGTGCCGCGCAAGGCGCTCCTCGTCGCGCTCACCGCGGTGTTCGTCGTCGGCAACGCGGCGACGGCGATCGCGCCGACGTACGAGACGCTCGTCGGAGCCCGCGTCCTCGCGGGACTGCCGCACGGCGCGTACTTCGGCCTCGCCGCCCTGGTCGCCGCGCACATCGCCCCGCCCGGCGCCCGGGCGCGCAGCGTCGCGAGCGTCATGCTCGGCCTCTCGGTCGCCAACGTCGTCGGCGTCCCCGTGGCGTCGTGGCTCGGCCAGACCTTCGGCTGGCGCGCCGCGTTCGTCCTGGTCACGCTGATCGGGATCGTCACGCTGGTCGCCGTCGCGGCCCGCGTGCCGCATCTCGGGTCGATGCCGCAGAGCCGACCCGTCGCCGAACTCGGTGCGCTGCGCAGCCCCCAGGTGTTGCTGACGCTGCTCGTCGGCGCGGTCGGCTTCGGCGGGCTGTTCGCCGTCTACACCTACATCTCGACGTCGCTCACCGACGTCGCAGGGATGCCCCGGTCGTGGGTGCCGATCGCACTCATGGTCTACGGCCTCGGGATGGTCGCCGGAAACATCGTCGGCGGCCGGATCGCGGACCGCGCGCTGATGCCGGGGCTGTATGCCGCGATGGGGTCGATGGCGGTCATGCTCGCGGTGTTCGTCGTCGCGCTCCAGCACCCGGTGTCGGCGCTGATCGTGTTGTTCCTCGTGGGGCTGTCGGGCGCCGCGGCGATCCCGGCGCTGCAGACTCGGCTCATGGACGTCGCGGGCGACGCGCAGACCCTCGCCGCCTCGCTCAATCACGCCGCCCTCAATGCCGCGAACGCGTTCGGTGCGTGGATCGGCGGCGTCGTCATCGCCGCCGGTCTCGGTTACACGGCGCCCGCCGCGGTCGGTGCGCTGCTCGCGGCGGCCGGTGTCGCGGTGCTCGGCGTCGCGAGCCTGTACTCGAGACGCGACGAGCGCCAGCGTCATCAGGTCGTTGTCGGGGGCGTTCGTTAGCCTGTCGCCCGTGCCGCACATCATCACCACCGTCAACGTCAACGGCGTCCGCGCCGCCGCGCGCAAGGGGCTCACCGGGTGGCTCGCGGCCACCGAGGCCGACGTCGTGTGCCTGCAGGAGACGCGCGCGTCGGACGCGCAGTTGCGCGAGACGCTCGCGGACGCGCTGGCGGAGGGCTGGCACGTCGCCTCCGCCGAGCCCGCCGCGAAGGGACGCAACGGCGTCGCCGTACTCTCGCGCCGTCCGGCCGACGCCGTGCGCGTCGGGCACGACGACGGCGAGTTCATGGACGCCGGACGCTATCTCGAAGCCGACTTCGACGATCTGACCGTCGCGTCGCTGTATCTGCCCAGCGGCGAGGTGGGCACGCCCCGGCAGGACGAGAAGGACCGCTTCCTCGCGTCGTTCGCCGAGTATCTCGGCCGGACGCAGGCCGCTGCCGGCGCCGCGGGCCGCGAGGTCGTCGTGTGCGGCGACTGGAACATCGCGCCCGCCGAACTCGACATCAAGAACTGGAAGGGCAACCTGAAGAAGTCCGGGTTCCTGCCCCACGAGCGGCAGTGGCTGGCCGATCTCGCGGCCGCGGGCTGGGTCGACGTCGTGCGCGCACTGCATCCCGGTACGGAGGGCCCGTACTCGTGGTGGTCGTATCGCGGCAAGGCCTTCGACAACGACGCGGGCTGGCGAATCGATCACCACCTCGCCACGGCGGGACTCGCGGAGCGCGCGAAGTCCGCGGTCGTCGAGCGTGCGGCGGCGTACGACGAGCGCTGGTCCGATCACGCGCCCGTGACCGTGCAGTACCGGTGAACCCTCGCCCGGGGCGCGTGGGAAAATGACGGCATGTCCACTCCTGCAGACGATCGCTCCAACCCCGATCGCACGACGAAGCCCCGGGTGCTCTCGGGAATCCAGCCGACGGCGGACTCGTTCCACCTCGGCAATCTGATCGGAGCGGTTCAGCAGTGGGTGCCGCTGCAGGACGAGTACGACGCGTTCTACTTCATTCCCGACCTGCACGCGATCACGGTCTCGCAGGATCCGAAGGAGCTGCGCCGTCGCACCAAGGTCGGTGCGGCGCAGTTGCTCGCCCTCGGTATCGACCCGAGGCGCTCGACGCTGTTCGTGCAGAGCCAGGTTCCCGAACACGCCGAGCTGGCGTGGGTTCTCGGCTGCATCACGGGATTCGGCGAGGCGAGCCGGATGACGCAGTTCAAGGACAAGTCGGCCAAGCAGGGCAGCGACAACACGACCGTCGGCCTGTTCACGTATCCGGTCCTCATGGCCGCCGACATCCTGCTGTACCGCCCGCAGCGGGTTCCGGTGGGGGAGGACCAGCGCCAGCATCTCGAACTCTCGCGTGACCTCGCCGCGCGGTTCAACTCGCGGTACGGCGACACCTTCGTCGTCCCCGAGGCGCACATCGTCAAGGAGACCGCGAAGATCTACGACCTGCAGGACCCGACGTCGAAGATGAGCAAGTCGGCGTCGAGCCCGAACGGCCTGATCAATCTGCTCGACGACCCGAAGGTCTCGGTCAAGCGGATCAAGTCGGCCGTGACCGACAACGAGCGCGAGATTCGCTACGACCCCGCCGCCAAGCCGGGCGTGAGCAATCTGCTCACGATCCAGTCGTCGCTCACCGGGACGCCCGTCGCGGACCTCGTCGCCGGGTACGAGGGCAAGGGGTACGGCGATCTCAAGGGCGACACCGCCGAGGCGCTCGTCGAGGTCGTGACGCCCGTCCGTGAGCGCGTGAACGAATACCTCGCGGACGAAGCCGAACTCGATCGTGTCCTGGCTTCCGGTGCGGAGCGCGCTCGCCAGGTATCGTCCGACACGTTGGCCGATGTGTACGACAAGGTCGGATTTCTGCGAACGTAGCGGCGAAAGGGACGCGGAGTGGCGGACGCGAAGGCAGTGTCGGACGCGAAGGACGACGAACCGGGCTTTCTCGATCGCCAGCGGGCGAAGCGTCCGTGGTTCGACCACGTGATGCGTGCGGCGAATCGCTATCAGGACCAGAACGGCGACGACTACGCCGCCGGGATCACGTACTTCAGCATCCTCTCGCTCGTCCCGATCCTCATGGTCGTGTTCGCGATCGCGGGCTTCGTCCTCGCCGGGCAGCCGCAGTGGATCGAGGAGATCAAGAACTCGATCACGACGAACGTTCCCGGTGGGCTCGGCGACACGCTCTCGGATCTCGTCGATTCGGCGATCGGCGCGCGCTCGACGGTCGGTGTCTTCGGTCTGCTCGGTGCCGCGTACGGCGGTCTCGGCTGGATGGCGAACCTCCGCAACGCACTGACGGCGATGTGGGAGACCACGCACGAGCAGGGCAGTTTCGTCAAGACCAAGCTCGGCGACGCCGGGGCGTTCATCGGTCTCGGTGCCGCGATGATCGTGTCGTTCGGCCTCTCGGCCTTCGGCAGCGGACCGGCGCTGCAATGGCTGCGCGACACGTTCGGTCTCGAGGACGTCGTCGGCTTCGGTGTCGCCGTGAAGGCCGTGACGATCCTCGTGTCCGTCGGCGCGATGTGGGCCGTGTTCGTGTGGGTGATCGCGCGGTTGCCGCGCGAACCAGTCGCGATCCGGAGCGCCGTGCGCGCGGCACTGCTCGCGGCCGTCGCCTTCGAGATCTTCAAGCAGGTCGGCACGATCTACCTGCAGTCGGTCACCAGCGGGCCCGCGGGCGTCGCGTTCGGCCCGATCATCGGTCTGCTCGTGTTCACCTTCTTCACGTGCCGCATGATCCTGTTCTGCACCGCGTGGGCGGCGACGACGCGCGAGAGCATGGCCCTCGCGCACGTCCCGGCACCGCCGCCGGCCGTCATCACTCCCCGCGTCGAAGTGGCCGAAGGCCCCGGCATCGCACGGGGGATCGCCCTCGTGGGTGCCGGGGCCCTCACCGCTCTCGGTGTCGGCGGCCTCCTGCGCCGCCGACGCTGAGCTCGGCCTCGGTGGTGGCCGTCAGGCGCACCGGGGTGTGTCAGCCGCGATGATCGTGGCGGCGCTTCTGCATCCAGGCTGCTCCCAGCAGCGCGAGCACGACGCCGACACCGGTGGTGACGACCCCGGCGCGGACGCCTGTGTCGCTCGACTGTGCGGCCGCCTCCGTCAGCTCTGCGGTGGCGGCCGTATTCGTCTCCGCGGGAGCGGGATTCGAGGGGGGCAGCGCCGCGAGTTCGACGGCGGGCTCGGGTTCGGGCTGGTTCAGCGTTCCGACCGAGACGCCGGCGGGCTGGGCGAACGCCCAGTCGAGCAGGTACGTCGCCTGCTGCCACGGGCGGACCGAGGTGAGTTCGCCGCCCATCATCGTGACCTGGAGCGTGCGGCCGTCACGGTCGGCGGCGCCGACGTAGGTGTGACGCGCGGCGTCGGTGAAGCCGGTCTTGCCGCCGATGGCGCCCGGGTAGTTGTAGAGCATCCCGTTGTCGTTCGTCAGCACGAACCCGGGCCGGTCGTAGTCGGCGGGATCGTTCGGATCCTTGGGGTAGCCGGGGAAGAACACCTCGGGCGCCGAGACGAGCTCGCGGAAGGTGGGGTTCTGCAGCGCCGCGCGGAAGATGAGCGACATGTCGTACGGCGAGCTGCTCATGCCGGGCCCGTCGAGGCCGGACGGCGTGGCGGCGCGCGTGTCCAGAGCGCCCAGCGAATGCGCCTTCGCGTTCATCTTGTCGAGGGTCGCGGGAACGCCGCCCATCTCACGCGCGAGCATGTTGGCGGTGTCGTTGCCGGACGCCATCATGAGGCCCTGCAGGACGGTGTGGATCGAGTAGGTGCCGTGCGGGCCGACGCCGACGCGGCTGCCGATGATGTCCTCGTCCTCCTGGAGCGCGACGACGGTCTTGTTCATGTCGAGCTCGTCGAGGGCGACGAGTGCGAGCAGCACCTTGATGACGCTCGCGGGCCGGTAGCGGCCGTGGGCGTCGTGTGCGGCGATCACCTCGCCGGTGTTCACGTCGGAGATCATCCAGCCCTGGGCGTCGACGCCACCGGGCAGCGGTGGGGCGTCGGGAGCGGCGACGAAGTCGCACGAGCCGAGCGCGTCGCCGCCGACGGGCGGGTTCGGGACGGGGAGCGGCTCGGGGCCGGGGGTGTCTACGGGGTTCGCGGCGGGCGCGTACCGGAGCGGGCAATGGTCTGCTGTTGCTGGCGCGGGTGCTGCGGCAGCGGTCCCGGCGAGTGCGCCGGAACCGCCCAGCGCGACGAGGAGACTGCATGCCGCGGACGCCGCGACTTTCCGTGGTGAGTGCATCGCGTTACGAGCGTATGGACCGAATGGCGACATGGCTAGGCAATCTCCGGCAAATGTGACGAGAGCATCACGAAAAGGTCTCTGTCAGGCGAAGCCGAGTTCGCGCACGGCATCGCGCTCCGCCACGAGTTCCGCGACCGAGGCATCGATGCGCGCCCGAGCGAATTCGCCCAGGTCGAGTCCCTCGACGACCTTCCAGTCGCCACCGTCCGAGGTCGCCGGAAACGAGCAGACGAGACCTTCCGGCACCCCGTACTCGCCGTGCGAACGCAGAGCTACCGAGGTCCAGTCGCCGTCCGGGGTGCCGAGCACCCAGTCGTGGACGTGATCGATCGCGGCGTTCGCCGCCGACGCGGCGGACGACGACCCGCGCGCCTCGATGATGGCCGTTCCACGCCGCGCGACGGTGGGCACGAAGTCGTTCTCGAGCCAGTCGCGATCCTGTGCGATGTCGGCGCCCGCGCGATCGCCGACCCGGGCGTGGAAGATGTCCGGATACTGCGTGGCCGAGTGATTGCCCCAGATGGTCACCCGCGAAATGTCGCGGGCCGCGGCTCCGGTGTGCTTGCCGAGCTGCGCGATCGCACGGTTGTGATCGAGCCGGGTCAGCGCGGTGAACCGCTCGCCGGGCACGCCCGGTGCGTTCTCGGCCGCGACGAGCGCATTGGTGTTCGCGGGATTGCCGACGACGAGCACCCGAACCCGGTCCGACGCCACGTCCGCGATCGCACGCCCCTGCTCCTGGAAGATCGCGCCGTTCGCCGACAGCAGGTCCGCGCGCTCCATGCCCTTCGACCGGGGCCGCGATCCGATGAGCAGCGCGATGTCGGTGCCGTCGAACGCGGCGCGCGCGTCGTCGTACACGTCCAGCGAGTCGAGCAACGCGAACGCGCCGTCTTCGATCTCCATCGCGGTACCCTCGGCCGCGCGCACGGCGCCCGGCAGGTCGAGCAGCCGCAGCTTCACCCGGATTCCCTCGCCGAGCATGTCGCCGGCGGCGATCCGGAACAGTGCCGCGTAGCCGATGTTCCCCGCCGCCCCGGTCACCGTGACGGTCATCGTGTCGCTCATGGGCCGAACACTAGCCCTGCCACGAACGCATCCGGCCCCGGTGTGATCGATGTCGACGGGATTCGACACAGATCACACCGGGGCCGGACGCGAGGTGCAACAGCAGGTTGCGCAAGCGAGATCAGCGGCTGAACAGCAGCGCGCGCTTGACCTCCTGGATCGCCTTGGTCACCTGGATGCCACGGGGGCACGCCTCGGTGCAGTTGAACGTCGTGCGGCAGCGCCACACGCCGTCCTTCTCGTTGAGGATGTCGAGTCGCTCGGCGGCACCCTCGTCGCGGCTGTCGAAGATGAACCGGTGCGCGTTGACGATCGCGGCGGGGCCGAAGTAGCTGCCGTCGCTCCAGTACACGGGGCACGACGTCGTGCAGCACGCACAGAGGATGCACTTCGTCGTGTCGTCGAACCGGGCACGATCGTGCTGGCTCTGGATCCGCTCACGCGTGGGCTCGTTGCCGGACGTGATGAGGAACGGCTTGACGGCACGGAACGCGTCGAAGAACGGCTCCATGTCGACGACGAGATCCTTCTCGACGGGCAGCCCGCGGATCGGCTCGATCGTGATGGTCACCGGCTTGCCGTCGGCGGGCAGCATGTCCTTCATGAGGAGCTTGCACGCCAGGCGGTTGACGCCGTTGACGCGCATCGCGTCGCTGCCGCAGATGCCGTGTGCGCACGACCGGCGGAAGGTGAGGGTGCCGTCGAGGTAGCCCTTCACGTACAGCAGGAGGTTGAGCAGACGGTCGGTCGGCAGCGCGGGGACCTGGAAGCTGTCCCAGTGCTGCTCCTCGCTCACCTCGGGGTTGAAGCGGGCGATCTTGAGCGTGACGATCGTCGCGCCCTCGGGGACGGCGGGCAGTGCGGGTGCTTCTGCGGCTGGCGCTGACATCAGTACTTACGCTCCATCGGCTCGTAGCGAGTCTGGACCACCGGCTTGTAGTCGAGACGGATGTCGGAGAGCAGGCCTTCGCCCTCCTTGTAGGCCATCGTGTGCTTCATGTAGTTCGCGTCGTCGCGGTCCGGGAAGTCCTCGCGTGCGTGGCCGCCACGCGATTCCTTGCGATTGAGGGCGCCGACGACGGTGACCTCGGCCATCTCGAGCAGGAAGCCGAGCTCGACGGCTTCGAGCAGGTCACTGTTGTAGCGCTTGCCCTTGTCCTGCACGACGATGTGGTTGTAGCGCTCCTTGAGTGCGCGCACGTCCTTCAGGGCCTGCGTGAGCCGCTCCTCGGTGCGGAACACCGACGCGTTGTTGTCCATCGACTGCTGGAGTTCGGTGCGGATGTCCGCGACGCGCTCGTTGCCGTGATCGGACAGGATGAGCGCGAGCCACTCGTCGACCATGCCCTCGGGACGCTCCGGCATGTCGACGAAGTCGTGGCTGTTCGCGTACGCGGCGGCGGCGATGCCCGCGCGGCGGCCGAAGACGTTGATGTCGAGCAGCGAGTTGGTGCCGAGACGGTTCGCGCCGTGCACGGAGACACACGCGCACTCGCCGGCCGCGTAGAGGCCGGGAACGATGTTGTCGTTGTCGCGCAGCACCTCGCCGTTGATCTTGGTCGGGATGCCGCCCATGACGTAGTGACACGTGGGGTAGACGGGCACCGGCTCCTTGACGGGGTCCACGCCGAGGTAGGTGCGCGAGAACTCCATGATGTCGGGGAGCTTGTCGTTGAGGGTTTCCTCGGGGATGTGCGTGACGTCGATGAGGACGTAGTCCTTGTTCGGGCCGGCGCCGCGGCCTTCGAGGACCTCGAGGACCATCGACCGCGCGACGATGTCGCGGGGCGCGAGGTCCTTGATGGTGGGGGCGTAGCGCTCCATGAAGCGCTCGCCGTCGGCGTTGCGCAGGATGCCGCCCTCACCGCGGACGGCCTCGGAGATGAGGATGCCGAGGCCCGCGAGTCCCGTCGGATGGAACTGGTGGAACTCCATGTCCTCGAGCGGCAGGCCCTTGCGGAAGACGATGCCCATGCCGTCACCGGTGAGGGTGTGCGCGTTGGAGGTCGTCTTGTACATGCGGCCCGAGCCGCCGGTCGCGAACACGATCGCCTTCGAGTGGAAGACGTGGATCTCGCCGGTCGCGAGCTCGTACGCCACGACGCCGGTCGCGACCGGGCCTTCGGGCGTCTCGGTGAGGACGATGTCGAGCGCGTAGAACTCGTTGAAGAACTCGACGTCGTGCTTGACGCAGTTCTGGTACAGCGTCTGCAGGATCATGTGGCCCGTGCGGTCCGCCGCGTAGCACGCGCGCCGGACGGGGGCCTTGCCGTGGTCACGGGTGTGGCCACCGAAGCGGCGCTGGTCGATCTTGCCCTCGGGCGTGCGGTTGAAGGGGAGACCCATCTTCTCGAGATCGAGGACGGCGTCGATGGCCTCCTTGGCCATGATCTCGACGGCGTCCTGATCGGCGAGGTAGTCACCGCCCTTGACCGTGTCGAAGGTGTGCCACTCCCAGTTGTCCTCCTCCACGTTCGCGAGCGCGGCGCACATGCCGCCCTGCGCCGCGCCGGTGTGGCTGCGGGTGGGGTAGAGCTTGGTGAGGACGGCCGTGCGCGCGCGGGGGCCCGCCTCGATGGCAGCGCGCATGCCGGCGCCGCCGGCGCCGACGATGACCACGTCGTAACGATGTTCCTGCATTGAGTCTGTGCTCCCCTAGCTCGCGGAGATGTTGGGGTCGAAGGTGAAGATCACGTAGGTACCCAGGCCCATGATCAGGATCATCGAGATCGCGAGGATCGCGTTGAGCCAGAATCGAGTGGAGTCCTTGCGCGAGTAGTCGGCGATGACGGTGCGCAGACCGTTGCCGCCGTGCAGCTGGGCGAGCCACAGCATGAGCAGATCCCACACCTGCCAGAAGGGGCTGGACCAGCGGCCCGCGACGAACGCGAAGTTGATGCGGTGCACGCCGTCGTCGAGGATCAGCATGATGAAGAGGTGCCCGAGGACGAGCACGACGAGCGCGAGGCCCGAGAAGCGCATGAACAACCACGCGTAGAGCTCGAAGTTGTTCTTGGCCTGACGCCGCGGTGCACGCGGGTTGTCGAGGCTCGCCGGCCGGTCGAAGGTCTTGCCGAGGCTCACGGCCTCGTTGCCCGAAGTAGTCGCCATGTCAGTGCCCCGCGAACGTGTTGTAGAGGATGCGGCCCGCGCCGGGGATCATCACGACGAACCACACGCCGAGGACGACCCAGAGCATCACGCGCTGGTACTGCGGTCCCTTGGACCAGAAGTCCACGAGCATCACGCGGATACCGTTGAGCGCGTGGTACAGCACTGCGGCCACGAGCCCGATCTCCATGAGCCCGACGATCGGATTCTTGTACGTTTCGATGATCCGGTCGTACGTGTCGGGATCGACGCGCACGAGGGCGGTGTCGAGCACGTGCACGAACAGGAAGAAGAAGGTCAGTACGCCAGTGATCCGGTGAAGTACCCAGGACCACATACCGGGATCGCCCCGGTAGAGCGACCGCGTGCGCTCCCGCTTGGGAGCGGCTTCAGCCGTGGTTGTCATCGAGTGCTATGCCTCCAACGTCTTTGGTGGACGGGCGAGCCGTGGGGCTGTGGGCCACTCGTGCCGAAGCGCCTGGCGCATCGGTGACATTCGACCCTGATTTCGAGCATGACTCGACACCATCCTGAACCGACTTCACTGAACTCTAAACCCAAGAGAATCGGCGGAACTAATTCGCTCCCCGATTCGTACCCGCGGGGTCCGGCAAATGAGGTTTGCCTAACCGAATGGCGGGAGGGCTCAACGGGTTCGGTGTGCCGCGTCCGTCACACCGTGCCAGGATATGTGGTCATGGTGGCAGTAGAGTGGGATGTGTTGCGGCGCAAAGCGCATGACATCGCGGCGGGCGCGTGGGCACCCTATTCGGGGTTCCCCGTGGGTGCTGCCGCACTCGTCGACGACGGCCGAATCGTCGTGGGATGCAATGTGGAGAATGTCTCATACGGACTCGGGCTGTGCGCCGAATGTGTACTGGTCGGTAACTTGTTCACCTCCGGTGGCGGGCGTCTGATCGCCCTCGCATGCGTCGACTCCGACGGCGCCGTTCTCATGCCGTGCGGGCGCTGCCGGCAGGTGCTCCACGAGCACGGAGGCCCGGGCCTCCTCGTCGATCATCGCGCCGGGCCGGTACCCCTGTCAGCGCTTCTGCCCGACGCGTTCGGGCCCGACGAGGCGGGCAGGCTGACCCGATGAGCGGCGACGCGTTCGACGCGGTGTCCGTCGTCGTCGCCAAACGCGACGGCGCCGAGCTGTCGACGGCGCAGATCGACTGGATCGTCGACGCCTACACCCGCGGCGATCGCGTCGCCGACGAGCAGATGGCGGCCCTCGCGATGGCGATCTGCCTGCGCGGGATGACCCGGCGCGAGACCGCGGACTGGACCGCGGCGATGGTGCGCTCCGGCACCCGGCTCGACTTCCCCGGCCTCACGCGGCCCACCGTCGACAAGCACTCGACGGGCGGTGTGGGCGACAAGATCACGCTCCCGCTCGCGCCCCTCGTCGCGGCGTGCGGCGCCGCGGTGCCGCAACTGTCCGGGCGCGGGCTCGGGCACACCGGCGGGACGCTCGACAAGCTCGAATCCCTCGCCGGCTGGCGCGCCGATCTCACCGTCGACCGGATGCGTGCCGCGCTCGCCGATCCCGGGGTGGGCGCTGTCGTCGCCGCGGCGACCGAGGATCTCGCACCGGCCGACCGCAAGCTGTACGCGCTGCGCGACGTCACGGGCACCGTCGAATCGATCCCACTCATCGCGAGCTCGATCATGAGCAAGAAGATCGCCGAGGGGACGGGCGCGCTCGTGCTCGACGTCAAGGTCGGCTCCGGCGCGTTCATGAAGACCGCCGACGCCGCGCGCGAACTCGCGGTCGCGATGGTCGAACTCGGCGCGGACGCGGGCGTCGCGACGAGTGCGTTGCTCACCGACATGTCCACACCGCTCGGCGCCACCGTCGGCAACGCCCTCGAGGTCCGCGAGTCGTGCGAGGTCCTCGAAGGCGGCGGGCCGGCCGACGTCGTCGAGCTCACCCTCGCGCTCGCCCGGGAGATGCTGGCGGCCGCGGGGCTGGACGCGGTCGATCCGGCCGACGTCCTGCGCAGCGGCGCGGCGTACGACCGCTGGCGGGCCATGGTGCGCTTCCAGGGCGGTGATCCCGACGCGCCGCTGCCGACCGCGCGGCACACCGACATCGTCACCGCCGACGCCGACGGCGTCGTGACGGCGATCGACGCGCTGCCCGTCGGGCTCGCGGCGTGGCGGCTCGGCGCGGGTCGCGAACGGCAGGGCGATCCGGTGCAGGCGGGGGCGGGCGTCGAGATCCACGCCGCGATCGGGGACGCGGTGCGCCGCGGCGACACCCTGTTCACGATGCACACCGACACCCCGGAGTACTTCGACGCCGCCCGCGAACGGCTCACCGCGGCGGTGACCCTCGGCGCCCACACCTCCGAACGGCGCGCCCCCGAACGACGCGCCCTCGTGATCGAGCGGATCGGCGGGTCCGGGCGTTAACGTCGTGCCATGACGCACTCGGAGCGCACATCCGCACAGTCCACGGTCGACATCGCCGCGCTGCCCAGCGTCCCCAAGGTGCTGCTGCACGATCACCTCGACGGCGGGCTGCGGCCCGCGACGGTCCTCGAACTCGCGGGGGAGTGCGGCTACACCGCCCTTCCCGCCGGCACCGCCGACGGCCTCGCGACGTGGTTTCGCGAGGCGGCCGACAGCGGCTCGCTCGAGCGCTACCTCGAGACGTTCGAGCACACCGTCGCCGTCATGCAGACCCCCGCCGGGCTCGAACGCGTCGCCCGCGAGTGCGCGGTGGATCTCGCCGACGACGGCGTCGTCTACGCGGAGGTCCGCTTCGCTCCCGAACAGCACCTCGACCGTGGACTGACGCTCGACGAGGTCGTCGAGCACGTCCTCGCCGGGCTGCGGTCGGGCGAGTCGCAGGCGCAGGCGTCCGGCCGGCGGATCCGGGTGGGTCTGCTGCTCACGGCGATGCGCCACGCCGCACGGTCGCGCGAGATCGCCGAACTCGCAGTCCGCTTCCGCGACCGCGGCGTCGTCGGCTTCGACATCGCGGGCGCCGAGGCCGGCAACCCGCCCAGCCGGCACCTCGACGCGTTCGAGTACATGCGAGACGCCAATGCACACTTCACGATCCACGCGGGGGAGGCGTTCGGGCTGCCGTCGATCCACGAGGCGATCGCGTTCTGCGGGACCGACCGGCTCGGCCACGGCGTCCGCATCACCGACGACATCGACCTCGGACCGGGCGGCGAGGCGCGGCTCGGGCGCCTCGCGAACTACGTCCGCGACAAGCGGATTCCGCTCGAACTGTGCCCGAGCTCCAACGTGCAGACCGGGGCCGTCGACGCCCTCGAGAACCACCCGTTCGATCTGCTCGCGCGGTTGCGGTTCCGCGTCACGGTCAACACCGACAACCGGCTCATGAGCGACACGAGCATGAGTCGCGAGATGGCGCGGCTCGTCGAGACCTTCGGGTACGGCTGGCCCGATCTCGAACGGTTCACCATCAACGCGATGAAGTCGGCGTTCCTGCCGTTCGATCAGCGGCTGGCGATCATCGACGACGTCATCAAGCCGGGCTACGCCGTCGTGATGGGCTGAGTGAGGCCCGCGCGGGGCCGGTGCTCACTCGGTGTGGTCGAGCCGCGTCTCGAACTCCTGCTCGAGGTCGCGCCACGCCTGCGACTCCTGATCGAACGGGGCGCTCGGCGCGAGCCGCGACGGATCCGGCTCCAACAGGAACGACACGTACCAGCCGAGCGGGGTCGAGGTCGCGAGCGCGATGTCGACGGCGTCGTCGCCAGCGAAATCCGCTGCATCGGTGAACAGTTCGACGGCGAGCTCGAGTTGCTCGGTGTCGACGGCGGTGGGGCCGTCGGCGAGATCGTCGGCGATCCCCGGCAGGACGTAGACGTTGTCGTCGGAGACCTCGATCTCGAGCGAGCCGTCGACCGCCGCGATCTGCACCTGCTCGTACGTGCTCACGCGCGCGAGTGCGTGGTCGTGGTTGTCGGCGAGGAAGCGGGCGAGTGCCCGTTCCGTCGTGAACACGAAGATCCGGCCTGCGTTGCCGAGGAAGACGGCGTCGTCGCCGACGTAGCAGCGGAGCGTGAACAGTTCCTGGCCGGTCGTGATGATGCGGATGGGATCGATGCCCACCTCGCCCCAGAAGCCGCCGTCGTCCTCGTCGGCTTCGTCCTCGTCGACGGTGCCCCGAAGGACGGGCGCGACGGGTGCGGCGGCTATGTCGCTGCGCGTGCCGTCGTCCTCGTCGTCGTCGTCCGCGTCGATCTCGAGGTCGTCGTCGAACTCGTCGGTGTCGTCCTCGGTCGTCGTCGTGTTCTCGTCGGCGGCGACGATCTCGGCCTCGGCGACGGCGAGTGCCTCGGCATCGACCTCGGGCGAGGCGAGGACGTCGTCGATCGCGTCGAGGACGGCGTCCCACCCCTGGGCGATGGCACCGCCGATGCGATCCCACGCGGCCTCGCCCTCACGGCCGACGAAGGCGTCCGGGCCGGCGCCGAGCGAGCGGAACACGAGATTGGACGCGAAGAACTTGGTGACATCGTCGAGTTCGCAGACGTCGCCGATGGTGCGTGCCATGTCGAGTGTCTCGCCGAGTTCGGTGACGACGTCGGCGCTCGGGTCGCTCGCCGCGAGTTCCGGAACGCCGATGAGATCGAAGCGGAACCGGTCCTCGGGCTCGAACTCGGGCGCGCCGAGCGCGGTCACGAGCTTCCACGACGGGTGTTCGACGAGGTCGTTGTCGTCGTTCGTGCGGACGAAGGCGGCCAGCTCGGCGGTCGACTCGAACCCGTAGAGGTCCTCGTCGTGACCGAGCAGCGCCTCCCACTCGTCGTCGCCCTCGCGCCACGAGGGGGCCCACAGCGTGACGTAGTCGCCGTCGGTCAGCCCGAGTTCGATGGGAACGATGTCGCCAGCCATGGCCGAAGCCTATCGACCCGGACGCCGAATCAGTAGCGGGGTTCGGTCACTCCGGTCACTCGGGTCACCGGGGCGGATCGGCGAAGTCGTCGGCGAACGTCGCCATCAGCTGCTCGCGGTGTGCCGAGGCGTCGGCGGCGGCACGCGAGGCGGTCTGCGTCACGAGCATCGCGACGTGGGCGGCGTCGTGGCGTGCGACGGCGTCGTCGATCCACAGCCCGACGAGCGCGCCGTTGCCGTCGACCTCGGCCGTCACGAGCCCGTCGGGGCTGCTCGCGCGCCCACGGACGCCCTGCAGATCGCCGAGGGCCTGGTCGAGTACCGCGACCTGGTTCTGGACCCGCTCGACGATCGCGTCGATGTCCGGGGCGCCGGGTGCGGGCTGTGGTGTCGTCATACGGGCCTCATCCAGCTCGTGGGTGCGCTCTCGGCTTCGTCCTGGGAGCGTTGCGTCTCGGCGACCTGGGCGCGCGTGGGCAGTCCGAGCCGGTCGAGGATGTCGCCCGGAACGCCGGCGCGGGCGAGATCGTCGCGACGGCGCGCACCCGCCTCGAGGGCCGAGCGCCGGCACAGTTCGAGGATCTCGTCGGCGAGCCGTGTGCCGCCGTAGCGCAGCTCGCGCGGGTCGATCCGGATCGCGAGCGGCAGTCCCTGCTCGGTGGTGCGCACCGTGACGGTCCTGGCACGGTTGCTCACGGCCGCCGTCGCGGGCGGTGCGGGTGGGGGAGTGGGAAACACGGGGCTCCGATCGGTCGACGGGCGGGGACGGCGGGGAACGTGTTCGGGCCGGGCGATCACGTGGTCGGGCGGTAGAAGCCCATGAACGCCATGCCGCTGTTCGTGGTGCGGATCGGCCCGACCGAGACGGGATCTCCTGCCTCGACGAGCTGTCCGTTGCCGATGACCATCGCGACGTGGCCGTCCCACACCGCGAGGTCACCGGCCATGAGTTCGTTCGAGTCGACCGGGATGCCGACGTTCTGCTCCTGCGCGAGGCGCGGCAGGCCCACGCCCGCCTCGCCGTAGGCCCATTGCGTCAGACCGCTGCAGTCGAGGCCCTGGCCGGGGGTGGTGCCGCCCCACACGTACGGGACGCCCTGCTGCGAGAGGGCGTTGCGTACGGCGTCCGCGGCGGCCTGGTTCGGGGCGATCGCCGTGGTTCCGTCGGGCAGGACGACCCGAACGCCCTCGCCGCGGTCCGCGGCACCGCTCGTGCCCGTGGCCGCGGAACCGGGGGCGGCGCCCACCGCTGCTGCCGCCGGGGAGACGCGCGAATCGGACGGGGCGAAGAGCCCCGAGATGCCCGACGTGCCGGAGCCGCCGAGCGCCGAGGCCGCCGTCGTGGTCGCGGCGCTCAGCGGGCTCGCGGGGGCTGCGGCGGCCGTGGTGGTGGCAACGCCCGTGGCCGCCGCTGCACTCGTCGTCGCGGCGCCGCCGGGCGGTTCGGGGACGGCGACGGGGGTGCACGCGCGCATCGCGGCGGTGTAGCCGTCGAGTTCGGACCGCACGCGCGCCACGACGGCCGAGGCGCGAGAGAGGTGTTCGAGCGCGAGCGAGACGAGGACGCCGAGGCCGGCCGGCGTGGCGAGCGCGGGGAGGGCTGCCGTGGCGACCTGCACGAACGACTGCGCGATGGCGCGCAGCTCTTCCGTTCCTGCGCGGATGCACTCGGCGGCCTCGGCGACGATCGCGGCCATCTCCTCGCCGCGGTCGGCGATCGCGGTGGCGGACCGCTGCGCCTCCTCGGTCCGGACCAGTGCGGCCGTCGCGGCGGTGCCGTTCCACTCGCCGTGGACTGCGGCGACGGCGCGGCGTCCGGAGTCGTGGACGCGCTCGACGGTGGCGGATGCGCTGCGCAGTGCATCCGCGGGGCCACCGCCCGGCAGGACACCCGTGCCCAGGGTGTCGGCGAGATCGAGGATCGGTTTCGCGAGCAGATCGATCATCGCGTCACACCTCCATCGTGGCGGAGAGCGCGGCCGTGCCGGAGAGGGCGGTCGCGGTCGCGTCGTCGGTGCCGGTGTACGCGGACACGCTCGCGTCGGCGGCGGCGCTCACGCCGGAAAACACCGCCGACAGCCGCTCGATCGAGCAGACGTGATCGGCATGCGCCGCGGCGAAAGCAGCCACGAAGTCTCCGCCCACCAGCCCGAACACCGGTCCCAGCAGTGCCGGTCCTGCCGCCGCGGCCGTCGCCGCGGCTCCGAGCAAGTCCCCGGCGACGGCTGCCGCGGCGGCGGAGAAGTCGGCCACCGCGCCGGTGTCGACGTCGAGATCGGTCATCGAAGCCCCCCAGTAGATCGAGTCCCACCCGCTGCCGATCGGCTCCTGCGTCGATCGGGCACCTCACACTAGTGTGACGCAGCTGCCGTGCATTCGGTTCCCCGGCTGTCGGCCGATATTCTGCGCCCATGAACACACGCGTTGTCGACCACCCGCTCGCCGCGACTCTCCTCACGACGCTGCGCGACTCTCGCACCGACAACGCGGCGTTCCGGGCCGCGCTGCGGAGCCTGACCCACATGCTCGTCTACGAGGCCATGCGGGACGCGCCGGTGGCCCGGTTCGACGTCGAGACACCGCTCACGACGACCGACGGATTCGCCCTCGCGAACCCGCCGCTGCTCGTGCCCGTGTTGCGAGCGGGGCTCGGCATGGTCGACACCGCGTCGCAGCTCGTGCCGCAGGCGGGGGTCGGCTTCGTCGGCATCGCCCGCGACGAGGAGACGCACCAGCCCGTGCCGTACCTCGAGTCGCTGCCGGCGGATCTCTCGCCCACGCCCGTGTACGTCCTCGACCCGATGCTCGCGACGGGCGGCTCGATGCTCCACACCATCGAGCTTCTCGTCGCCCGCGGTGCGGCGGACATCACGGCGGTGTGCGTCGTCGCGGCTCCCGAGGGCGTCGCGGCACTCGAGGCGAGCGGCCATCCCGTCCGGCTCGTCACCGCTGCCGTGGACGCGGGCCTCGACGACGACGCCTACATCGTCCCGGGACTGGGCGACGCGGGCGATCGTCAGTTCGGTCCGCGCTGACCTTCAGCCGATCTCGCCGCGCAGTGCGGCGAGCCGCTGCCGCGCCCGGGCGCGAGCGTCCGTGAGGGCGGCGCGGCTCGGCGTGGGCTCGACGACCTCGAGATAGAACTTGATCTTCGGTTCCGTGCCCGAGGGCCGGACGACGAGGCGACACGAATCGCCCTGGAGCACAACGGCGTCCGTACGCTGCGAGCCCTCGGTGGCCGCGAGGTCGGTGGTCGAGACCCGCTCGCCCGCCAGTGTGTCCGGCGGCCGCGTGCGCCAGCGCGTCATGACCTCGGTGATCCGGGCGCGGTCGCGTGCTTCGAGCGACACCTGGTCGGCCGCGTACACCCCGAACTCGACCGCGAGGTCGTCGAGCCTGCTCGCGACGGTCTCGCCGCGATCGCGCAGCGTCGCGACGAGGTCCGCTGCGACGACCGCCGCGGAGATCCCGTCCTTGTCGCGGACGGCGTCCGGGTCGACGCACATGCCCAGCGCCTCCTCGTACGCGTAGACGAGCCCGTCCCCGGCACGCACGAGCCATTTGAATCCGGTGAGCGTGCGCGCGCAGCGGGCTCCGCGTGCGGGGGCGAGCACGTCGAGCAGGGTCGACGACACGATGGTCGTCGCGACGAGTGGATCGGGTTCGCTCGTGCGGGCGAGGACGTGTTCGGCGAGCAGGACGCCGGTCTCGTCGCCGCGCAGCATGCGCCAGCCGTCCGGGGTGGGGATCCCGACGGCACACCGATCGGCGTCGGGATCGAAGGCGATCGCGAGGTCGGCGTCGACGCGCCGGGCGAGCGCGAGCAGTGCGTCGGTCGTGCCCGGCTCCTCCGGATTGGGTTTCGGCGCCGTCGGGAAGTCGGGGTCGGGGGCGAACTGCTCGTCGACGACGTGCACGTCGTCGAAACCCGCACGCCGCAGCGTCGCGACGCCGAGTTCGCCGCCGACGCCGTGCAGCGTGGTCAGCGCGATCCGGACGGACCGGTGCGGTGCGGACACGAGCGACGCCGCACGTGCGACGTACCGCGCGACGACGGCGTCGTCGCTCACGGCGACCGGGGTGCGCGGGATCCGGTTCGTGGGACCGGCTCCCGCGATCGCGGCCTCGATCTCGCGATCGGCGGGGGAGACGAGTTGCGCGCCGCCCTCGACGTACACCTTGTAGCCGTTGTCGCCGGCGGGATTGTGCGACGCCGTGATCTGGACGCCGGCCGCGGCGCCGAGTGTGCGGACGGCGTACGCGACGACGGGCGTGGGGAGCGCGCGCGGCAACAGGACGACCTCGAAGCCGGCACCGGCGAACACCTCGGCGGCGGCGTGGGCGAACTCCCGGGAGCGATGCCGCGCGTCGTGGCCGACCACGATCGGCTCGCCGTGGGGGTGGGTCGCGGCGAGGTGCTGTGCGAGACCGGCGCTCGCGCGCAGCACGACGGCGAGGTTCATGCCCGCGGGGCCGGGCCGGAGCGGCCCGCGCAGGCCCGCCGTCCCGAAGGCGAGCGGCTGCGCGAACCACTCGGTGAGCTCGGCCGGGCTCGCGGCGCGCAGTGCGGCCGCGTCGGCGGGGTCGGGATCGGCCGCGATCCAGCGCTCGACGTCTCGCCGAAAGGTGCTGTCGTTCACAGTCGTCCGACGAGCGACCGCAGCAGCCCGCCCATCCGTGCAGCCGACGCGGCGCCGGCCGCGAGCACCTCGGCGTGATCGAGATGCTCGCCCGTCATCCCGGCGGCGAGGTTGGTCACGAGCGAGATGCCGAGCACCTCGGCGCCGAGCGCGCGGGCGGCGATCGTCTCGTGGACGGTCGACATCCCGACGAGGTCGGCGCCGAGCGTGCGGAGCATGCGGATCTCGGCGGGCGTCTCGTAGTGCGGGCCGGGCAGTCCCGCGTACACGCCCTCGGCGAGGGTGGGGTCGATCTCGCGGGCCAGGCCGCGCAGCCGGGACGAGTAGGCGTCGACGAGATCGACGAACTCGGCCCCGACGAGCGGGGAGCGGGCCGTGAGATTGAGGTGATCTGCGATGAGGACCGGTTCGCCGACACTCATCCCGTCGCGAATCCCGCCGGCGGCGTTGGTGAGGATCACGGTGCGGGCGCCCGCGGCGACCGCCGTTCGCACCGGGTGCACGACGTGCGCGAGCGGGTGGCCCTCGTACGCGTGCGTGCGGCCGAGCAGGACGAGCACGTTCCGGGAGCCGACGCGCACGGATCGGACGACGCCCGCGTGGCCGTGCGCCGACGGCGGGGTGAAGCCGGGGATCTCGCCCATCGGCACGACGGAGTCCGGTTCGCCGAGCACATCGGCGGCGTCGCGCCAGCCCGAGCCGAGGACGACGGCGACGGCGTGCTCGGCGACACCGGTGCGCTCGGCGATCACGGCGGCGGCAGCAGCGGCGTCGGGTGCGGCCTGTGCGCGCTCGAAGGGGGGCTCGGCGGACTCGGGTGCTGTCATGGGGCGATAGTCTCCCACTCATGCCGTACTTGGATCGCGATGGCGAGGTTGTCGTTCTCTACCTGGGCAACGAGAACGAGACCGACAACGAGAACCGTTTCCACCCCGATTGGATCGACCGCGTGCACGCGCTGCTCGACGAGGTCGAGGCCACCGAGGGTCCCGCCGCGCTCGTGACCACCGCGACCGGCAAGTTCTACACGAACGGTCTCGACACCGATCACGTGTTCGCGAACCTCGGTGCGCTGCCGGAGTACCTCGATCGCGTCCACACCGTGTACACGCGGCTGCTCGCGTTCCCGATGGCGACGGTCGCGGCCGTGCAGGGGCACGCGTTCGGCGCGGGCGCGATGCTCGCGCTGGCCCACGACTTCCGCGTCATGCGCGCCGACCGCGGCTACTGGTCGCTGCCCGAGGTCGACCTCCAGATGCCGTTCACCGTCGGCATGGCGGGACTGCTCGAGGGGCGCCTGCCCAAGCAGACCGCGGTCGAGGCGATGACGACCGGCCGCCGGTACGGCGGCGAGGACGCGAAGGCCGCCGCGATCGTCGAGGCCACCGCGGGCGAGGGCGACGTCCTCGCCGTTGCCGTCGAGCGGGCGCGTGCCCTCGCCGGCAAGCGTGGCCCCAATCTCGGCGGGATCAAGCGGAGCCTGCACGTCCGCACGCTCGAGGCGCTGGAGACTCCGACGGCGAGCAGCTCGTTCTCGTTCGGGCAGTGACACGAGCGGAGCGGTGACGCCGGGCGGTGGGACAATCGGGTGGTGACCACCCGACCGCAGTCGCCGGCTCCCCGTGTTCGTGACTCCACCACGAGCGCGGTCGCGGAGATCACCGGCGAGCTCGTCGCGCTGTCGCGTGCGCTGCACGCAGAACCCGAGCTGGCGTTCGAGGAGTTCCGCGCGTGCGAACGCATCACGAACCTGCTGCGCCGTCTCGGGTTCGAGGTGCGGACGGGTGTCGCGGGCCTGCCGACGGCGTTCGACGCGCGGTTCGGCAGCGGTGACCTCGAGATCGCCGTGCTCGCCGAGTACGACGCGCTGCCGGGCATCGGTCACGCGTGCGGCCACAACATCATCGCGGCGAGCGCCGTCGGCGCCGGTCACGCGCTGGCCCGGGTCGCCGACGTGCTCGGCATCACGGTCCGGGTGATCGGGACTCCCGCCGAGGAGACCGGCGGCGGCAAGGTGCTCATGCTGCATCGCGGTGTGTTCGACTCCGTCGCCGCCGCCGTCATGGTGCATCCGGGCCCGGTCGACATCGTGGGCGCCGTGTCGCTCGCGCTCGCCGACGTCGCGGTCGAGTTCCGCGGCGTCGAGACGCATGCGTCGGCGGCACCCGAACTCGGCCGCAACGCCGCGGACGCCGCGACCGTCGCCCAGGTGGCCGTCGGGCTGCTGCGGCAGCATCTCGCGTCCGATCAGCAGATCCACGGCATCGTCAGCGACGGCGGTGACGCTCCGAACATCGTTCCGGCGCGGTCGGAGATGCTCTACTACCTGCGCGCGCGGTCGGCGGAGTCGCTCGCCGACCTGACGCGGCGCGTCGAAGCTGCTTTCGCGGGTGCGGCGCTCGCGACGGGGTGCACGCACAGCGTGCGCACGGTCTCGCCGACCTACGAGGAACTGTCCCCGGACGCGGTGCTCGCGGCGGCGTACCGCGACGAGATCGCAGCACTGGGCCGCACCCCGATTCCCGCGGCGGCGGAGGAGTCGCGCCCCTTGGGCAGTACCGACATGGGTAACGTCACTCGGGTCGTCCCGGGAATCCATCCGATCATCGGCGTCGAGTCCGGCGGTGCGGTCACGCATCAGCCGCAGTTCGCCGCCGCGTGCGTGGGCCCGTCCGCCGAGCGCGCGATCGTCGACGGAGCGCTCGCGCTCGCAGGGGCGATCGCGCGGGTCGCGACGGACGACGTGCAGCGCGCCCGTCTGCTCGACGGCGTTGCGCGGCGCCGGAGCGGCATCGGTGATGCGGGATCGGGCGGAGACGGTGCGGGGTCGGTCGGAGACGGTGCGGGGTCGGCCGGAGACGGCGGATCCCACGAAGGAGAGGAGCGGGCGTGAACGCGGCGGTCGAGCGGTGGATCGAGGAGCACGGAGAGGAACTGTCGCGGTGGCGCCGTCACATCCACGCACATCCCGAACTGGGCTTCCACGAGTTCGCGACGACCGAGTTCGTCGCGAATGCGCTCGCGGGTGCCGGGCTGAGCCCGAAGGTGCTTCCCGGCGGCACGGGACTGACGTGCGATCTCGGCCCCTCGACGGGGCCGCGGCTGGCACTGCGGACCGACATCGACGCGCTCCCGATGCAGGAGATGACGGGTGCGAGCTACGCGTCGACCGTCGACGGCGTCTCGCACGCGTGCGGCCACGACGCCCACACCACCGTCCTGCTCGCGACGGGGCTCGCGCTCGCGTCGGCCGGTGACCTGCCGGTCGGGGTGCGGCTGATCTTCCAGCCCGCAGAGGAACTCATGCCGGGCGGGGCGATCGCCGTCGTGCGCTCGGGTGCGCTCGAGGGCGTCGAGCGGATCTTCGCGATCCACTGCGATCCGCGCATCGAGGTCGGCCGGGTCGGTGTCCGGCTCGGCGCGATCACGTCCGCGGCCGACACCGTGAAACTCGTCCTGAGCTCGCCGGGCGGCCACACGTCACGACCGCACCTCACGACGGATCTCGTGTACGCGATGGCGTCCGTCGTGACGGGTCTGCCGGGCCTGCTCAGCCGCCGGATCGATCCGCGCACGGGCACCGTCATGGTGTGGGGTGCGGTGAACGCCGGCCGCGCGCCGAACGCGATTCCGCAGCGCGGCACGATGGCCGGCACGGTCCGGACGGGCGATCACGCGACGTGGGCGATGCTCGAGCCGCTCGTGCGGGAGATCGTGGCGGGCCTGCTCGCCCCGACGGGCGTCGAGTACGAGATCGAGTACCGGCGCGGTGTGCCGCCCGTCGTCAACGACGAGGTGTCGACGCGGATGTTCGAGGAGTCCATCCGGTCGCTCGGGCCCGACGCGCTCGCCGAGACGCCGCAGTCGGGCGGTGGCGAGGACTTCTCGTGGTATCTCGAAGAGGTGCCGGGGGCGATGGCCCGGCTCGGCGTGTGGACGGGGCGTGGGCCGCAGCTCGATCTGCACCAGCCGACGTTCGATCTCGACGAACGCGCCCTCGAGGTGGGAGTGCGCGTGTTCACCGATCTCGTGACGTCGTACCGGCGGTAGCGCCCGTACCGGTGGCCACGCGCGGAGGTCAGCTCTCCGAGGTGCCGGGTCCGACGTTGCGGCTGTTACGAGTTCGCAGCTCGCGCACGTAGTCGTCGGGTGCTCCCGCGACTTCGGCGGCGTCGGCGACGACACCGAGATAGCGTGCCGACGGCAGGCCTCCCTCGTACGCGTCCATGACGTACAGCCATGCGAGGACGGCACCGGACTCGGTGTCGATGCGCACCCGGATCTTGCGGTGGATGCCGAGTTCGGAGCCCTCCCAGCGGTCGAGACTGCGCTCGTCCTCCTCGGGCACGTCGTAGAGGACGACGAACACGCGCGCGTCGTCGTGGCGGTCCTCGACGACCGTCGCGAGCGCGCCCTCCCAGCCGATGTCGCCGCCGCTGAAGGTCAGCCGCCAACCGTGGAGCCACCCGGTTCCCGCCATCGGCGAGTGGGGGCAGCGCTGCATCATCTGTTCGGGGTCCATGTTGGACCCGTACGCGGCATAGATCGGCACGGGCGCCAGCCTAACGGCTGCCTTGTAACCTGATGTGTGCAGTGCGTGCGAGCCACACCGGAGATCCCGGCCCATCCGGCTCGCGTGCGAGTCGACGATGTGGAGGACGAATGGCAACCCGGATCGTGATCATCGGCGGTGGCCCGGCCGGTTACGAAGCGGCGCTGGTGGCAGTCCAGCACGGCGGTACCGTCACGGTGATCGATTCGGACGGGATCGGCGGTGCGTGCGTGCTGTTCGACTGCGTTCCGTCGAAGACCTTCATCGCCTCCACTGGTATCCGCACGGACATGCGCCGCGCCACCGATCTCGGTATCGAGATCGATCCGAGCATGGCGAAGGTCTCTCTCGCACAGATCAATTCGCGCGTCAAAGCGCTCGCGCAGGCGCAGTCCTCGGACATTCGTGCGCGGTTGCAGGCCGTCGGCATCGAGGTCCTGGGCGGTCGTGGCGAACTCATCGACACGCAGCTCGGGATGGCCGCGCATCAGGTCAAGGCGACGCTCGCGAACGGCGAGGAGCGGGTGCTCGACGCCGACGTCGTCCTCGTCGCGACCGGTGCGAGCCCGCGGGTGCTGCCCGGCGCGGTTCCGGACGGCGAGCGCATCCTCAACTGGCGTCAGCTCTACGACCTCGACGAGCTGCCGTCGCACCTCGTCGTCGTCGGTTCGGGTGTCACGGGCGCCGAGTTCGTCTCCGCCTACACCGAGATGGGCGTGAAGGTCACGCTCGTGTCGAGTCGTGACCGCGTGCTGCCGGGGGAGGACGCCGACGCGGCGCTCGTCCTCGAGGACGCGCTCGCGGAGCGCGGCGTCGAACTCGTCAAGCACGCGCGTGCGGACGAGGTGGAGCGCACCGAGGACGGCGTGATCGTCAGGATGTCGGACGGCCGCACCGTCGAGGCGAGCCATGCACTCATGACGGTCGGCTCGGTGCCGAACACGGGCGGGCTCGGCCTCGAGCGAGTCGGCATCGAACTCGACCGCGGCGGCTACCTCCGCGTCGACCGCGTCTCGCGCACCACGGTCGCGGGCATCTACGCCGCGGGCGACTGTACGGGCCTGCTGCCGCTCGCATCGGTCGCGGCGATGCAGGGGCGCATCGCGATGTACCACGCGCTCGGCGAGGGCGTCAGCCCCATCAAGCTCAAAACCGTTGCGTCCGCGGTGTTCACGCGCCCCGAGATCGCCACCGTCGGTGTGAGTCAGGCTGCGATCGACAACGGTGACGTGCCGGCACGTACCGTGATGCTGCCGCTCAACACCAATCCGCGCGCCAAGATGTCGGGGCTGCGACGCGGCTTCGTCAAGATCTTCTGCCGGCCCGCGACGGGTGTCGTCATCGGTGGTGTCGTCGTCGCGCCGGTCGGTTCGGAGCTGATCCTGCCGCTCGCGATGGCGGTGCAGAACAACCTCACCGTCAACGACCTGGCGAACACCTTCTCGGTGTACCCGTCGCTCACCGGATCGATCACCGAAGCGGCGCGGCAGCTGATGCGCCACGACGATCTCGACTGACCGCGACCGCGCGGTCCGACGCGCGAGCGTCTCACAGCACATCATCTCGAATGGTGGGATAGATCTTCCGTGGGTTGGGATGCCTGTGCGACAGTGGCGATGCGGGCACGCGACACGGCAGCCCGCCGATCGCTGCACCGTCCCGCCGCCCGGGTGATCCCCGGTGGCCCGAAGGTACGTCCCATTCCTTCGTGCTAACCGGAGTCCTCGTGCCCACACTCTCGTGCCGGATCGCCGATCTTCGTGGATCGGCGATCCGGGATCTGCTGTCGCTCACCGCTCGACCCGAGATTCTGAGTCTCGCGGGCGGGCTGCCCGCCCTCGAACTCGTGCCCCACGAGCGGATCTCCACCGTCCTCGCCGAGGTCGGCGCGGACCCTCGCGCCTGGCAGTACGGCGAGACGGCGGGCGCGGGACTGCTGCGTGAGGTGCTCGCGGCGAGGGAGACGGCTCGTCTCGGTCGTGCGGTGGGAGTCGACGAGATCGTCGTGACGCACGGCTCGCAGCAGGCGCTGAGCCTGCTCGCGCAGGTGCTCGTCGATCCGGGCGATCCGGTGATCGTGGAGTCGCCGGTCTACCCGGGTGCCGCGGGTGCGTTCGCCGCCGCCGGTGCGACGTTGGTGGGTGTCCCACTCGACGGCGACGGGATGCAGACGGAGATACTGGAGGAATACCTCGCTGAGGGGCTCCGGCCGCGAGTCCTCCACACGGTCAGCACCTTTCACAATCCGGGTGGTGCCGTGCTCGCAGCGCCGCGCCGTCGGCGGCTGGCCGAGCTTGCCGAACGGTACGACTTCTGGATCGTCGAGGACGATCCCTACGGGGACCTCTGGTTCGACTCCCCGCCGCCGGACCCGGTCGCTGCTCATTCGACCCGCGTGTTACGGCTCTCGAGCGCATCGAAGACCTTGGCGCCCGCACTGCGCGTGGGCTGGCTCCACGGCGACCGCGCAGTGTGCGCCGGCGTGGAACGACTGAAGCAGAGCGCCGATCTCTGTGGCTCCACGCTGACGCAACTCGTCTGCGCGCGGCTGCTCGCGGACGGCCGATGGTTCGACGCGCATCTCGGCCGAGTGCGCAGGGACTACGCGGCGCGGGCTGACGCCCTGGTGGCCGCTCTGCGAGCCCGTTTCGGCGACGCGCTGTGGCTCGAACCGGTACGCGGCGGGATGTTCGCCTGGGGGCGGTTCGGGGACGGCACCGACACCGACCGGCTGTTGCGTACGGCGGTCGAGCACGGTGTCGCGTTCGTGCCCGGCAGTGCGTTCGCCGTGGGGGAGGAGGACGCCGCGCAGCTGCGATCGAGCCTGCGCCTGTCGTTTGCGACGTGCCTGCCCGACACACTGGTGGAGGCCGCGGACCGGCTGGCGCTCGCTCACGCCCAGTCGTAGCTGCGTTCCACCGCCCGATTCCACGCGGCGAAGAGCCGGTCGCGCTCGTCCGCGTCCAGCTGCGGCTCCCACGTCGTGTCGACCGCCCACTTCTCGCGCAGTTCGTCGGTGTCGCGCCAGAAGCCGGTCGCGAGCCCCGCAGCGTAGGCGGCGCCGAGCACCGTGGTCTCGATCATGCGGGGCCGCACGACGGGCATGTCGAGGATGTCGGCCTGGAACTGCATGAGCAGGTCGTTGACGACCATGCCACCGTCGACCTTGAGCTCGCTGAGATCGACGTCGGAGTCGCTCAGCATCGCGTCGATGACCTCGCGCGTCTGATACGCCGTCGCCTCGAGTGCGGCGCGGGCGAGATGGCGGCGGTCGACGTAGCGCGTCAGCCCGACGATCACCCCGCGCGCATCCGGCCGCCAGCGGGGCGCGAACAGCCCCGAGAAGGCCGGGACGATGTACGCGCCGCCGTTGTCGTCGACCTCCGCCGCGAGCGTCTCGACCTCGGGGGACGACGAGATCACGCCGAGATTGTCGCGCAGCCACTGCACGAGTGAGCCGGTGACGGCGATCGACCCCTCGAGTGCGTAGACGGCGTCGGCGTCGCCGATCCGGTAACAGACCGTGGTGATGAGGCCGTGATCGCTGAACACGGGTTCGGTGCCGGTGTTGAGCAGCACGAAGTTCCCCGTGCCGTACGTGTTCTTGGCGTCGCCGGGCGACAGGCACGTCTGCCCGAACATCGCCGCCTGCTGATCCCCGAGGATCCCGGCGATCGGCACGCCGGGAAGCGACCCGCGCTCGCGGACGTGTCCGAAGACCTCGGACGAACTGCGGATCTCCGGCAGCATCGACATCGGGATACCGAGCGCATCGCAGATCTCCGGATCCCATTGCAGCGTGCGGAGGTTCATCAGCAATGTGCGCGAGGCATTGGTCACGTCGGTCGCGTGGACGGCGCCCGAGCCGTCGCCGGCGTTCGTCATGTTCCACAGCAGCCAGCTGTCGACGGTGCCGAAACACAACTCGCCCCGCTCGGCGCGCTCGCGGACGCCGTCGACGTTGTCGAGGATCCACCGCAGCTTCGGGCCCGAGAAGTACGTCGACAGCGGCAGCCCCGTCCGGTCGCGGAAGCGTTCGGTGCCGCCGTCGCGCGCGAGCTCGTCGCAGATCGTGGTGGTCCGGGTGTCCTGCCACACGATGGCGTTGTAGACGGGTTCGCCCGTCGCGCGGTCCCACACGACGGTCGTCTCGCGCTGATTCGTGATCCCGATGGCCGCGACCTCGTGATAGCTCACGTCGCCCTTCGCGAGGGCGCGCGCGATCACTTCACGTGTTCCCAGCCACAGTTCGGTCGCGTCGTGCTCGACCCACCCGGCGTGCGGGAAGATCTGCCGATGCTCCTGCTGTGCACTGCTCACCGGGTTGCCGTCGTGATCGACGATCACACAGCGACTCGACGTGGTGCCCTGGTCGATTGCGACGATGTACTGAACCACGACTGAAGAACCTACTAGCCTGGGATCGAATGCGTCCCGATCCCGGCAGGAGTGGGTGTGAGCAATCAGTCGGACATCGTCGAGCTCGGTCCGGACGATCGCGCACGGACCTGGGAGCGACTGCAGAAGGAGCACTTCGACGTCGTCGTGATCGGTGGCGGGGTCGTGGGCTGCGGGGCTGCGCTCGACGCCGCGACCCGCGGATTGAAGGTCGCCCTCGTCGAGGCGCGGGATTTCGCGTCCGGCACGTCGAGCAGATCGTCGAAGATGTTCCACGGCGGGCTGCGCTATCTCGAACAGTTCGAGTTCGGCCTGGTCCGGGAGGCGCTGCGGGAGCGGGAACTGTCGCTGACGACGCTCGCGCCGCATCTCGTCAAGCCGCTGCGCTTCCTGTTCCCGATCGAGCATCGCGTGTGGGAGCGGCCCTACATCGCCGCGGGCATCTTCCTCTACGATCGCATGGGCGGTGCCACATCCGTTCCCGCGCAGAAGCATCTGACTCGCTCGGGTGCGCTGCGGCTGGCCCCGGCGCTGCGCCGCGACGCCCTCGTCGGCGGTATCCAGTACTACGACACCGTCGTCGACGACGCCCGGCACACGATGACCGTCGCCCGCACGGCAGCGCAGTACGGCGCGACGGTGCGGACCTCGACGCAGGTCGTCGGCTTCCTCAAGGAGGCGGATCGGATCTCGGGCGTCCAGGTCCGCGACGTCGAGACCGGACGTGTCGCCGAGGTGCAGGCGAGTGTCGTCATCAATGCGACGGGCGTGTGGACCGACGAGATCCAGGCGCTCTCGCGGGGGCGCGGCAGGTTCCGGGTGCGGGCGTCGAAGGGCGTGCACATCGTCGTGCCGCGCGACCGGATCGTGAGCGACGCGGCGATCATTCTCCGCACCGAGAAGTCCGTGCTGTTCGTGATTCCGTGGGGGAGCCACTGGATCATCGGGACGACCGACACAGACTGGAATCTCGACCTCGCGCATCCGGCCGCCACCCGCGCCGACATCGACTACATCCTCGAGCACGTGAACACCGTGCTCGTGACGCCGCTGGTGCCCGACGACATCGAGGGCGTCTACGCGGGACTGCGGCCACTGCTCGCGGGGGAGAGCGACGAGACGTCGAAGCTCTCGCGCGAGCACGCGGTCGCGCGCGTCGCCCCCGGGCTGGTCGCGATCGCCGGCGGCAAGTACACGACCTACCGCGTCATGGGAAAGGACGCCGTCGACGTTGCCGCGCAGGACATCCCGCTGCGGGTCGCCGACTCGGTGACGGAGAAGGTCCCGCTGGTCGGCGCCGACGGCTACTTCGCGCTCGCGAATCAGACGGCGCGGCTGGGGGAGCGGTACGGGGTGCATCCGTACCGAGTGCGGCATCTGCTCGACCGCTACGGGTCGTTGATCGACGACGTCCTCGGCGCTGCCGACGACGCACCCGAACTCCTCGAACCGATCACGGATGCGCCGTCGTATCTGCAGGTCGAAGCGGTCTACGCCGCGACCGCGGAGGGTGCGCTCCACCTCGACGACATCCTGGCGCGGCGCACGCGCATCGCGATCGAGTACGCGCACCGTGGGATGAACTGCGCCGAGCAGGTCGCGGCGCTCGTCGCACCGGTCCTCGGATGGAGCGACGAGCAACGCGAATTCGAGGTGCAGACGTATCTCGCGCGCGTGCGCGCCGAGATCGAGTCGCAGGCACAGCCGGACGACGAGTGCGCGGACGAACTCCGTCTCGCGGCACCCGAGTCGCGGCCCGAACTGCTCGAACCCGTCGTCGAGGTGAGGTAGGCAGCGCGTCACGCTCCTGCTGCCCAGAAGGCGGGCGGGTCGGGTTCGGTGTCGTAGACCTGCCCGTCGGGCATGGTCCAGCGCAGCAGCCCGTCGCCGAGTTGCTGTAATGTCATGTGGCCCTGGGTTTTCCAGCGGTGGTGGCGTCGGCAGAGGCAGGCGAGGTTCGCTTCCTCGGTCCGGCCGCCTTCGCTCGGGTTGGCGTGGTCGAAGGGGACCGTGTGGTCGATGTCGCACGACGTTGCTGGGACGGGGCAGTGCGGGAAGCGGCACACCCCGTCACGTGCGCGGATGCGATCCGCGAGGGCGCGTGGGATGCGGTATCGCAGGGCTGCGATGTCCGGAGCGGGCTCGATCGGGTCGACGGCGCTGACGTGGATGCGCTGGGTCGCCGAGTGTGTGATGGCCGCGCGCACGGTCTCGGGATCGAGCGGACCCACACCGGGCAGGAACCCGACGGTCGGGATCGCTGCCGAACCGCCGCCAGGGGCACTCGCGGCACCGGCACCGGCACCGGCACGGGCACCGGTACCGGCACCGGCACCGAACGATCCGCCACTGAACGACCCGAAACCGATCGAGCCGTCGCTCACGACGATCTGCACCAACGGGCCACGCTTGCCCGCAGCCGGGACCGCCGTCGCGCAGTCCTCGCGTCCGCACCCACACGTGAGCCGCCCGCTCCCGTCCGCCAGAGCAACGAGTGCGTCCGCGTGACGCTGCGGCATCGACCGCTCGTCACCCGCGCACACGTCGCCGATGGCCATTTCCTTGAGCCGATTCCAGATCGTCGCAGCATCCAGCGAGGGGAGTTCGCCCGACAGGAACGCCATGCCGTCGTCGCACTGCTTGACCGAGATGTACCGCTCCTCCTTCGCACGAGCAGAACGCTCGGCGAAACCGTCCCGGTCGTACCGCGCCACCAACCGCCGCAGCCGTTCGCCGATCCGCCGCGGCGGTAACCGGTCGATCGGGCCCCGCGCGAACAGCGCTGCTTCCACGATCCGCGCCTTCTCATCCGACAGATTCTGTAGCAGATTGTGGATCGTGCGGACCTGCGCCATATCCAACTCACCCGATGCAAAAGCCTCGTCGGTCAACGGCAACCGCGTTTCGAGGTCCTCGCACAGCGTGATCGCGAACCACACCCGGTTCTCGCTCATCCCCAACGCCAGTGCAGCCTCGTTCGCGGCAGACTCACCCGGCATCAACACGCTCACCGACGTTTCCGCCGCCACCCGCGCCGCATGAAACGCACCGATCGCACGAATCTGCCGATACTCCGCCCGCGCGAGCACGCGTTTGGACTCGACCACTCCCGCCACGTCTACCAGCTCGTTTCCCGAGCCGCCCCCACCCAAATCGAACATACAAGCGACCCTAGCCCAAGGGTCCGACACTCATTTCTCGGCGAGTCCCGGCGCGGTCGCACGGAGCGGGTTGTAGTGCTGCGGCAGGTCCCTGCGGTCCGGCGGTGGCAGGTTGCGCAGTGGTCCGAGCAGTTCGCGAACCGGCGGATCGTAGAGCCCGACAGTCAGCCAGACCGCACTGCGGGTGAGCGGAATCCGAACGACGCGCCACACAGATTCGGGCAGCCACGGCGTGAGCGGCGGGACGGCCAGGCTGCGCAGATCGAGAACGTCGCGGTCGCCTTGTTGTCCTCGAGGACGGTGTGGCACATGTGATCCCAGTAGCGCTCGAAGTCGTCCCAACTCGCGGAGACGGGCGCATGCTCATCCCGTACATGCGGTACCACGTGACGTGTTCGTCGAAGAGGCGCCGCTTCTCGTCGTCGCCCAGCGGGCCGATGAAGTGCTCGGCGGTGCGGAGCATCCCGACGAAGAACGTCGCGTGCGCCCAGTAGAAGGTGTCGGGGTCGAGCGCGTGACAGCGGCGACCCTGCGCATCGACACCGGAGATACGGTCGTGGAAGTGCCGGATCTGCGCGCCCGTCGACGGCGCCCGATCGCCGTCGTACACGACGACGCCGATCGGATACAGCGACCGAAACAGCCGTTTCCACCCCTCGGTGAAGAACTCCGAATGCTGCTCGACGGCTGCACCGAGACCGGGGTGCATGTTCTGCATCGATCCCGCCCAGAGCCCTTGCAGCAGTCCGCGCCAGTCGCCGAAGTACTTCCACGTCGACGATTCCGGCCCCAGCGGGTCGAGAACCCTGTGGCATGCACGCCGTGTCCGGGAGCGGTTCGCCGTCCCGTGCGTCACTCTGGTGGGCGACCCAGAATTCGACAGTGAGGGGTGGGAATGCCGTTTCAGCGGTCGGAGGACGATCCGAGGCG
Source organism: Rhodococcus rhodnii NBRC 100604 (assembly GCF_001894925.1). Lineage (GTDB taxonomy): Bacteria > Actinomycetota > Actinomycetes > Mycobacteriales > Mycobacteriaceae > Rhodococcus_F > Rhodococcus_F rhodnii. Next base: position 41,882 of record NZ_BCXD01000005.1, read on the forward strand.
TCCCGAGCCGAGGCTCCGGGTCCTGGACACCACGTTCTTCGAGCTCGAGTCGGAGTTCGTCTACGTGTTCGGCCGGGCCGTGATCCGGGTGCCCAGCGGTCACCCGCGGATGCTGCGCACCGATCTCGCGTCGATCCCCGGACCGCTCCACGGCCTCGTGACGCCGTACGGCCGGCAGTTGTTGCCGGCGATCCTCCACGACGACCTGTGCCGTCGCGCGCTCGCGCAGGACGACGGCAACGAGTATCGACGGCGTGCCGACGACATCTTCCGGAACGCCCTGATCGACGAGGGCGTCGGACGGTTCCGCAGCCGAATCCTGTGGCTGGGAGCCGAAGTCGGCAGATTCTGGACCTTCACGGAATACGCGCGGTTCGCGCTCGTCGCGACGCAGGTCCTCGGGACCCTGGCGTGGTTCGTCGGCGTTCCCGTCGCTCTCGCGGCCGGGACGTGGTGGCTCGCTGCGGTGTTCGCGGTCGCGCCGTTCGTGCTGTCGCTCGCGTGGCGACGTGACCTGCCCGTCGCGCTGCTGGGCAGTCTCGTGCTCGTCGTCGTCGCGCCGGTGTACGCGGTGACGGTGGTGGCGTCGGCCGTTCTCTGGATCCCCGACGCGCTGCGCTGGCTACGGGGCGGACGGGAAGGCCGGCGCCCACCGTTCGGTGCGCCCACAACCGGCCTGCGGTGACGGGCGACGGGGCGCAGGTGCGGGTGCATGCGGACGCGCCGGTACGACCTCAGTAGCCGACGGCCTGGCGGTAGAAGGCGGTCGTGAAGAGGGTTGTCAGCGGGAGGATGGCGAAGAATCCCAGTCCGAACGTGGCCAATCCGACGAACGACAGGCCGAGCTGGATCAGGAAGGCGATCGAGAACTGTCCGAAGTTGCTCGTGGCGATCCTGACGCTGTCGACGATCGCCTCGATGGGCTTGCGACCGTGAGCGACAGCGGGCTGCGCGAACGTCACGGCGAGCCCGAAGACGATGCCGGGCAGGACGAGGAGCAGGGTCCCGACGAGTGTCCCGAGCAACACGAGCATCGCCACCCCAATCGCGGGGCCGATCCGGGCGAAGTCGAAGAAGGACGAGAAACCGATACGGCCCGTCGTCGCATCGAGGTATGCCGCGCGAGCGAGCATGGGTGTGAAGAACACGCTGATCGCGAATGTCACCAGGAAACCGACGAACGGAACGAACGAGCCGGCCACCGTCGCGAGGAACGCGACGGCGACGAAGCCCACCCACGGCCACGGGTTCGTGAGGAACCTGACCCACGCCTGGCCGAACGCGGCACCGGCGGACACCGGATAGTCGCCGGGGACGCGCGCGAATCCCGCTGCACCGGGCGGTATTCCGTATTCTCCGGGCGGAAGGCCGTACTGGGGCTGGCCGTATTGCGGTGGCGGCGTGCCGAATTGCCCGTGCGGAGGCTGCCCGTACTGGGCCTGGCCGTACGGGGGTTGCCCGTACCGAGGCCCGCCTTGCGGATTCTGCCCGTACGGGTCCGGGTGCTGATCGGTCACGAGAAATCCCCTCCGAGTATCGAGGCAGACGCGTCGTCTGCGCTCGACGCCGTCGAGACGCGGTCCCCCTGGCCGCTGCCGACGTCGAGCGAGGAAATCGTAACCACAGGGACGACCGATCCGTCACCGCGCACGGTGGCGAATGGGTCACACTGTCAGCCGCCTCAGCCGGGTGGCTGGCACGAGGGGCAGTGGACGATCCGCTGGCCCGCCATCGTGCGCGTGACGAGCGCGGCGCCGCACCGCCGGCATCGGCGGCCCGAGCGGCCGTACACCCAGGGACGTCGCCGGATCGGATTGTTCTTGTCGGCGTGCATCATCCGATGGGCGAGACGCACCATCGCCGCCGAATCGACCTTCGACACGGGCGTCACGGGATCGACGCCGCGCAGGAAGCACAACTCGTTGCGATACACGTTGCCGATCCCGGCCAGATTGCGCTGATCGACGAGGGCCTCGCCGATCGGGCGGTCACCGTCCGCCGCGAGATTCGCGGCGGCGCGCTCGGCGTCCCAGTCGGGACCGAGCAGGTCGGGGCCGAGGTGGCCGACGACCTCCGCCTCACGATCCGTGGGGAGGATCTCGGTGATGCCGAGTGCGAACCCGACCGCCTCGTGGTCCGTGGTGGCGAGCACGATCCGCGCTTCGTGGGCGGGGCGCGCCCACCGTCCGCCGGACGGATACACGTGCCACGCGCCCTCCATCTTCAGGTGCGTGTGTACGGTGCGGCCGCCACCACGAATCAGCAGATGCTTGCCGCGGCTGACGACGTCGTCGATGCGCACTCCCGTGAGATCGACTGTGGCGTAACGAGGTACACGCACATCGCTCTCGATGAGCTCGCGGCCCTCGAGGGCTCCGCGGAGCAGCGCGGCCGTCCGCCACACCGTGTCTCCCTCGGGCACGTCAGCCTCGCAACCGGAAGCCGCGCGGCGTCGCGGCGAAACCGGCCTCGGTGAGGACCGCCGCGAACTCGCTGCCGTGGATCGACTCGCCGTCCACCTTCTCCACGACGATGCGGTCGATCCTCCGCGCGCGCACGGCATCGGCGAGCGCCGAGACGGCGGTGCGGGATGTGCCGGGATCGTCGCCGAACGTCAGCAGGGTGCGGCCGCCGCGCTCGACGTAGAGCGCGAGCGCGCCGTCCACGAGAACCACGATGCCGCCTGCCTTGCGCCCTGGACGGTGACCGGGACGTTCCTCGGTGGTGCGAGCCGGCCACGGCAACGCGGCTCCGTAGGGATTCGCGGGATCCGCTGCAGCCAGGACCACTGCGGGGCTCGCGGCGTGCCGTCCCTCGATCGTGTCGCCGTAACCGCGGAGCCGGTCCACGACGTGCGGCGCCGCGAACTGCGCACCACCCAGGGTCTCGACGAAATGCCCACGCCGGCAACGGCCGTTCTCCTCGAACCGCGCGAGCACCTTGTACATCACCGCGAACCCGCCCGGTACGCCCTCGTTCACCACGGCGCCGCGCGTCACGACGCCGTACCGCTCCAGCAGCACCTCGGCGGTCGCGGAGGCACGCAGCGTCGGGTCGGCCTCGGGCGCCGGCACCAACGACCAGCGGCCCCCGACCGTCGGCGGACCGCCGCGCGACGGCAGTGTCCCGACGCGATACGACCGCGCTCGCGGCGCGCGGCGCACCGAGCGATGCGCCGTCGTCCGTCGCGACGTGTCCGAGAGCAGGGCGCGCAGCGGAGCGAGCGTGTCGTTGCCGACGTGACCGAGCCACACCAGTTCCCACAGAGCGTTCGCGAGTACGGTGTCGTCGCTCGACCCCAGCGCGTCCGACAACTGGCGGAAGAAGTACCCGCCGCCCCCGGAGAGAGTGTCGAGGATCTGCTGCTGCATCTCCGAGAGATCTGCGGCGGCGGGCGGTGCGAGCGTGAGCGGTGCGCCGTCGGCGGGATGCAGCGCGACCCAGCCGTCCTTGCCCGAGATCGCGCCCGCGCCCACCCACAGCACCTCGCCCGTCGCGGTCAGTTCGTCGAGCATCGCGGGGGAGTAGTCGGCGACCCGGCTCGGCAGCACGAGCGACTCGAGCGCCGAGGCAGGGATCGGGACGCCCGCGAGCTGGTCGATCACGGTCGCCACGCCGTCGACTCCGCGCAGACCACCGACTCCGCGCAGGTCACGGCCCACGTGCTGCCACGCGGGCAGGAACCGGCCGAGTGTCGCCGTCGAGACCGGTTCGACCTCCTGCCGCGCCGCCGCGAGCGAGCGGCGCCGGAGCCGTCGCAGCACCTCGGCGTCGCACCACTCCGATCCCGCACCACCGGGCCGGAAATCTCCTTCCACCACCCGCTTTCGGACGGCGAGCCGCGCGAGCGTGTCGCGCACCACGGCGGGACCGAGGCCGAAGCGCTCCGCGGCGTCGGACGTCGTGAACGGGCCGTGCGTGCGGGCGTATCTGCCGACGAGATCGCCCAGCGGGTCATCGACGGGTTCGATGAACGCGGCCGGAGTGCCGATCGGCAGCGGCACTCCCAGCGCATCCCGCAGGCGGGCGGCGTCCTCGACGGCTGTCCACCACTCCCGGCCGGCGAAGGTGACGTGCAGGGCACGCTTGCTCGCGACGAGCCCGCGCAGCCATTCGGCGGGGTCCGACTCGCTGCGCTCGGCGACCTCGTCGGGCGTCATCGGGCCGAGCAGCCGCAGCAGATCCGCGATGCCCTCGGCGTCGCGCGCCTTGCGGTCGGGCACGAGGCGCTGCAGTTCGAGTTCCGCCCGGGCGAGGACGTCGGCGTCGAGCAGCTCGCGCAGCTCGACGCGTCCCAGCAGCTCCGAGAGCAGGGTCGAGTCCAGCGACAGTGCGGCGGCGCGCCGCTCGGCGAGCGGGCTGTCGCCCTCGTACATGAACTCGCCGACGTAACCGAACAGCAGCGAGGTCGCGAACGGTGACGGCGAGGCAGTCTCGACCTCGACGAGCCGCACCGAGCGGCGTGCGATCGCGGTGAAGAGCCGGTGAAGTGCGGGGAGGTCGTAGACATCCTGCAGGCACTCGCGCACCGTCTCGAGGAGGATCGGGAAGGTCGGATACCCGCGCGCGACGTCGAGCAGTTGCGCCGAACGTTGCCGTTGCTGCCACAGCGGCGCCCGCTTTCCCGGATTGCGGCGCGGCAACAGCAGGGCGCGCGCGGCGCACTCGCGGAAGCGCGACGCGAACAGTGCGGAGCCGCCGACCTGTTCGGTGACGATGTCGTCGATCTCGTCGGGATCGAAGACGAACAGATCGGCACCGGGCGGATCGTCCTCGGTGTCGGGGAGCCGCACGATGATGCCGTCGTCCGACGCCGTCGCGTTCGACTCGATCGAGAGCCGCTCGCGCAGCCGTGCGCCGACGGCGAGCGCCCACGGCGCGTGGACCCGCTGGCCGTACGGCGAGTGGAGGACGAGCCGCCAGTCGCCGAGTTCGTCGCGGAACCGCTCGATGACCAGCGTGCGGTCGGACGGGACCTGGCCCGTCGCGGCGGCCTGCTCGTCGACGAGCTGGACGAGATTGTTCGCGGCGTTCTCGTCGAGCCCGGAGGCGCGCAGGTCCGTGAGGACGTCGTCGCGGCCCGTGTGGGCGACGTCGCGCAGGAACGCACCGAGCGCCGCGCCGAGTTCGGCCGGGCGTCCCGGACCGTCACCGTGCCAGAAGGGAAGCCGCCCGGGCATGCCGTACGCGGGGGAGACGAGGACGCGGTCGTAGGTGATCTCCTCGATCCGCCAGCTCGTCGCGCCCAGTGCGAAGACGTCGCCGACGCGCGACTCGTACACCATCTCCTCGTCGAGTTCGCCGACGCGAGAGGACTTCTCGCCCACCATGTACACCGCGAACAGGCCGCGGTCCGGGATCGCGCCACCCGACGTGACGGCGAGCCGCTGCGCGCCGGGCCTGCCCGTGAGGGTGTTCGCGTCGCGATCCCAGACGATCCGGGGCCGCAGTTCGGCGAACTCGTCCGACGGATAGCGGCCCGCCAGCAGATCGAGCGTCGACTCGTACGCGGACCGCGGCAGCGTCGCGAACGAACCGCTGCGCCGGACGGTGTCGAACCAGTCGTCGACGTCGAGCGGTTCGAGGGCCGTCGCGGCGACGGTCTGCTGCGCGAGGATGTCGAGCGGGTTCGCGGGGATCTCGACCGCCTCGATCTCGCCCCGCGTCATCCGCCGCACCGTGACGGCGCAGTGCACGAGATCGGTGCGGTGTTTGGGAAAGACGATGCCGCGGGAGATCTCGCCGACCTGATGGCCTGCACGGCCGACCCGCTGCAGGCCGCTCGCGACCGACGGCGGCGCCTCCATCTGGACGACGAGATCGACCGCGCCCATGTCGATTCCGAGTTCGAGGCTGCTCGTCGCGACGACGCACCGCAGCCGTCCCGTCTTGAGGTCGTCCTCGATGAGGGCGCGCTGATCCTTGCTCACCGACCCGTGGTGCGCGCGTGCGAGCAGGGTGTCGCCACCGTAGTTCACCTCGGTGGGCGACCCCAGTTGCGCGGGCGGCGCGCCGTCGCGCTCGACCGCGGCGCCGATGCGCTCGGCGTACAACTCGTTGAGCCGTGCGGTCAGTTTCTCCGCGAGCCGTCGTGAGTTCGCGAACACGATCGACGATCCGTGATCGAGGATCGCGTCGACGATCTGCTCTTCGACGTGCGGCCAGATCGAGCCCGCCTGCGGCGTCGCCGACGACGACAGCTCGTCGGGCTCGGTGAGGCCCAGTTCGGTCATGTCCTCGACCGGCACCCGGACGGTGAGATCGAACGTCTTCGGTGCGGGCGGCGACACGATGCGGACGGGCGCCGCGCCCGCGAGGAAACGTGCGACGGCGTCGTGCGGGCGGACCGTGGCCGAGAGCCCGATGCGTTGGGCGGGCCGCTCGAGCAGGCCGTCGAGTCGCTCGAGCGACAACGCCAGGTGCGACCCGCGTTTCGTGCCCGCGACGGCGTGCACCTCGTCGACGATCACCGTCTCGACCCCCGCGAGGGTCTCGCGCGCCGACGACGTGAGCATGAGGAACAGCGACTCCGGCGTCGTGATGAGGATGTCCGGCGGGTTCTTCAGCAGCGAGCGGCGGGCACTCGGGGGAGTGTCACCCGAACGCACCCCGACCGAGACGTCCGGTGGGGCGAGGCCGAGCCGCTTCGCCGTCTGCGTGATGCCGACGAGCGGAGCGCGCAGGTTGCGCTCGACGTCGACGCCCAGCGCCTTCAGCGGCGAGATGTAGAGGACACGCGTCGAGGGCGGCGCGTCGTCGGGACGGGGCGCCGACGTCAGCCGGTCGAGCGACCACAGGAACGCCGAGAGCGTCTTGCCCGAGCCGGTCGGTGCGACGACCAGCGTGTGCGCGCCCGCGGAGATCGACTCCCACGCACCCAGCTGAGCTGCGGTGGGCTCGGAGAAGGCGCCCGCGAACCACTCACGCGTGGCCTGCGAGAACCGGTCGAGTACGTCGCTCACCCTTCCAGTGTGCCCCCGGGGTGTGACACGTACCCGTGGTTGCGGCCCGACCTCCGGGGTCGAGGCGTCACAGCACGGCGCCGGGGTTGAGGATTCCGGTGGGGTCGAGCGCGTGCTTGATGCGGCGGGTCAGGTCCATGACGTCGGGGCCGACCTGATCCGGCAGCCACGCCTTCTTGAGCCGGCCGACGCCGTGCTCGCCCGTGATCGTCCCGCCCAGTGCGATCGCGAGCGTCATGATCTCGCCGAACGCGACGTGCGCTCGCGCCGTCATGTCGGCGTCCGCCGGGTCGTGGACGATGAGCGGGTGCGTGTTGCCGTCGCCCGCGTGGGCGATGACGGCGATCGTGACGTCCCGCTCGGCTGCGATCCGCTCGATGCCGGTGATGAGATCGGGGAGTGCGGGGAGCGGTACGCCGACGTCCTCGAGCAGGAGCGGGTCGATCCGCTCGACCGCCGGAATCGCGAAACGGCGTGCGGCGGTGAAGGCCTCGCCCTCGTCGGGATCGTCCGTCCGGAACACCTCGGTGGCGCCGCGCCGCTCGAACGCCTCCGCCATGAACGCGGCCTCCCGCTCGCACTCGCCGCCGACGGCATCGGACTGCGCGATGAGCATCGCGCGCGCCGACCGGTCGAGCCCCATCTTCAGTGCGTCGTCGACCGCCGCGATCGTGACGCCGTCCATGAACTCGAGCATCGCGGGACGCATCGTCCGGGTGATGTCGAGGATCGCTCCCGTCGCGTCCTCGACTCGCGCGAACGACGCGACGACGGTGCTCGCGGGCGGCTGCGCGGGAACGAGCCGGACCGTCACCTCCGTGATGACGCCGAGCGTTCCCTCGCTGCCGACGAACAACTTGGTGAGCGAGAGCCCCGCCGAATCCTTGAGCCGCGGCCCGCCGAGCCGGACGGCGGTGCCGTCGGCGAGAACGACCTCGAGTCCGAGGACGTAGTCCGTCGTCACGCCGTACTTCACGCAGCACAGTCCGCCGGCGTTCGTCGCGGCGTTGCCGCCGATCGAGCACATCTCGAACGACGACGGATCAGGTGGATACCACAGCCCGTGCTCGGCGACCGCGCGCTTGACCTCGGCGTTGAGCAGTCCGGGCTGGACGACGGCGGTCCGCGTCACCGGATCGACGGTGATCTCGCGCATCGCCTCCGTCGTCAGGACGATGCCGCCGTCGATCGCCGTCGCACCGCCCGACAGCCCCGATCCCGCACCGCGCGGTGTCACCGGGACGTCGTGGGCGCTCGCCCAGCGCAGCACCGCCTGGACGTCCTCGGTCGAGCCCGCGCGGACGACGGCCAGTGGCGTCCCGGCGGCGGGATCCTTGGCCCAGTCGCGCCGATACGTCTCCACGACATCGGGGTCCGTGACGAGGCGCGAAGGGCCGGGTCGCGAAGGGCCGAGGACTTCGGCCAACTCGGCGAGCCGTGCGTCGGTTGCGGTCATGTCCGAACCGTGAACCGGATCACACCGAATGTCAACCGTGGCGCGTCAGTGCCCTGCCGCGTCGACGACGCACGTCGCGTTCGCGTAGGGACCCGACGACGTCTGCTCCGAGATCGTGTGACCGTTCGCGATCACGCGGCAGGTGATGGGCGTGTCGCCGCCGCCGTTCGTCGCGGTCAGCGTCAGCCACTTCTCGGGGGTGTCGATCGTGACCTGCGTGTTCCACGGCAACGGCGCGCCGCTCTCGGTCGATGTTCCGTAGTTCTCACCCGTGTAGGTGAGCGACGTGCTCGTGCCCTCGCCGTCGACCTCGTACCGGATGTCGACCGCCTCGCTCGCTGCCTGGCCGCCCGTGGGCGACGTGGGCGAGCCCTCCGTCGCCCCCGCCGTCGTGGTCGTGGCGGTGGCCGTCGCCGCCTCGCCGCCCCCGTCGCCGTTGCCGCATCCGGTGAGGATGGCGGCCCCGCCCAGTGCGAGCGCGAATCCGGCTGCCACCGTTCGCGCGGTGCGTGATCGTGTCGTCGTCACAGGCGTCTCGTCCTCTCGCAGTCACTCGCCGGCGTCGCCGGAGCAGCTCACGTTGGCGTACGGGCCGGACGAGGTCTGCTCGGCGATCTGGTTGCCGTCGGCGAGGATCCGGCACGTGATGGAGCCGCCGTCGGATCCGTTGCTCGCCGTCATCGTCACGAACTTGCCGAGACCGTCGATGTCGACGTCGCGGCTCCACGGCAGCGTCGCATTCGTCTCCTGCGCCATGTCGAGATTCGTGCCCGAGTACGTGACCGTCGCGCCCGTACCCGTGCCCTCCACCTGATAGGTGACGGACACCGAGCGATTCGACTCCCGGTCGATCTCGCTCGCGACACCACCGAACAGTGCGACACAGCCGGCGAAGAGCAGCACGAACGCCAGGATCACGCCGAGCAGCACCCACGGCCAGATGCGGCGCTTCTTCTGCTGCGGCGGCGGGTACGGGGGCGGGGGATAGCCGCCCTGCCCGTACCCCTGCTGCCCGTACGGCTGCTGTCCGTAGCCCTGTTGGCCCGGTTGCCCGTACGGCTGCTGGCCGTAGCCCTGTTGTCCGTACGAGCCCTGTTGTCCGTACGGTTGTTGGCTCCCGTAGCCCGGTTGCCCCGTCTGCCCGTACTGCGGCGGGCCGTCCGACCGGTCGTGGTCGTCGTCGGATCCGGTCCCGCCCGGCCCCGGTGGCTGAGTGCTCATCGACTGTCCTCCCGTCGGGCCGAACACGGCGAATCCGGTGACTGGAAGGTTACTCGCGCGCAGGCCTGGCGCGGCTCGGAATCAGCGGACGGTCACGGCGGCAGCGGTTTTCGTCAGCCGAACTCGACCCCCTGGGCGAGCGGGAGTTCGCTCGAGTAGTTGACGGTGTTCGTCGCACGCCGCATGTACGCCTTCCACGCGTCCGACCCGGACTCCCGGCCGCCGCCCGTCTCCTTCTCGCCGCCGAACGCACCGCCGATCTCCGCCCCCGACGTGCCGAGATTGACGTTCGCGATACCGCAATCGGAGCCGTCGGCGGCCAGGAAACGCTCGGCCTCGCGCTGATCCGTCGTGAAGATCGCCGACGAGAGTCCTTGTGGCACATCGTTGTGCATCGCGATCGCGTCGTCGAACTCGTCGTAGGCCATGACGTAGAGCACGGGCGCGAAGGTCTCCTCGCGCACCACCGACGACTGCGTGGGCATCCGCACGAGCGCGGGCCGCACGTACCAGCCGGTGTCGCCGACGCGGTCGCCGCCGCACACGACGGTGCCGCCGTCGGCTCGCGCCTTGTCCAGTGCCGCGCTCATCGCGTCGTACGCTCGCTCGTCGACGAGCGGCCCGACGAGCGTCCCGGCGTCGAGCGGGCTGCCGACGGTGAGCGTCCGGTACGCCGCTTCGATTCTCGACGTGAGTTCGTCGACGATCGACGAGTGTGCGACGACGCGCCGCATCGTGGTGCAGCGCTGGCCGGCGGTGCCCGCGGCGGCGAACACGATGCCTCGTACCGCGAGGTCGAGGTCCGCGGACGGGCCGACGATCGCTGCGTTGTTGCCGCCGAGTTCGAGCAGGCACCGGCCGAAGCGCGCCGCGACCTTCGGGGCGACGGCGCGGCCCATCGCCGTCGAGCCGGTCGCACTCACGAGCGCGACGCGCGGGTCGTCGACGAGAGCCGAGCCGATCTCGGCGTCGCCGAAGACGACCGAGTGCAGCCCGTCCGGCGCGTCGGTGTCGCGGCACGCACGGGCGAGCAGCGTGTGACACGCGAGTGCGGTGAGCGGGGTCTTCTCGGAGGGCTTCCACACCACGGTGTCGCCGCACACCAGGGCGATCGCGGTGTTCCACGACCACACCGCGACGGGGAAGTTGAACGCCGAGATCACGCCGACGACGCCGAGCGGATGCCACGTCTCCATGAGCCGGTGGCCGGGCCGTTCGGAGGCCATCGTCCGGCCGTAGAGCTGGCGCGAGAGGCCGACCGCGAACTCGCAGACGTCGATCATCTCCTGCACCTCGCCGAGTGCCTCGGAGCGGATCTTGCCCGCTTCGAGGGTGACGAGTTCGGCGAGGTCCTCCTTGTGGGCGACGAGGAGTTCGCCGAGTCGGCGTACGGTCGCGCCGCGGACGGGGGCGGGCGTCGTGCGCCACTCGGCGAATGCGGCCGTGGCCGCGCCGATCGCGGCGTCGACGCCGGCCACCGACGTCGCGGGGACGGGCTCGAGGTCGGTGCCGGTGACGGGGGTGCGCGCCGTGAGGGTTCCGGGTCCGGGGGCCGTCGCCGTCGCGCCGATGCGGCCGAGTGCGGCACGGGCGCGCTCGGTCAGTTCGTCGGGCCGGGGGAGGATGAGTGCGGTGTCGGTCACGGTGTGATCCTCTCGGAACGAGTTCGGCTCTGCTGGTCGTACAGCGTGAAGGGGTCGTGGACGGGACGGTCGATCGCGCCGGCGAGGTGCTCGGCGGTGTAGCGGTCGCGGGCGGTATCCGGGGAGTCGCGGTCGTCGCGCGGCGCCGCCGGATCGTCGAGATTCGAGCGGAAGATCCCCGCGGCCGACGCGGGAAGGAAGTCCTCGTACACGATGGGGACCCGTCGCACCGCACCGTCGGCGTCGCGGACCGACTCGAAGTACGCGAGCCCCTGCTCGTCGAGTTCCCGTTCGGTCGAGGGGAACTCGTGCTCCCACGTCTCGGCGGGACTGTCGGCGAGGGCGTCGTAGCGCGCCCGGCCCCGCGGTGTCAGTGCGATGCCCCGCGCCTCCACCTCACCGAACCGGACGCGGACCGGGCCCTCCGATACGGTGCCGTCGGCGTCGCGGAAGGCGCGCGGCTCTGCGAGCGCACGAAAGGACGTCTGCCGCAACAGCACGTCCGGGCCCGCCCAGCGCGGCGGGCCCTGAATCCGGTCGATCATCGCGATGCCGCGGTCGGTCATCCGCCGGTAGAGCTCGTCGATGTCGAGAACTCGGGGCGTCAGATGGTTGATGTGCGTGCTCGTGACGCCCGCGATGTCGGCTGCGACCGGCGAGACGGCCTCGAGCTCGCGGTACCACCCGCGATCGATCGGCTCCCGCGACAACGCGAACGCCGCCGTCGCGAGCTCGACGAACCGGCGTGAGTCCGCATCGGGCAGGCCCGCCTCACGGTCGGCGCGGTGCGCGAGCGCGAGCAGTTCGTCCGGGAACAGCCGGCGCGCGGCGACGAAGCGGCGCACTCGCCGCGCGAGATCGGCGTCGAAGAAGCGTCCGTCGCCCGTCGTGAGCATCGAGGTGAAGACGCGGAACGGGTTGCGCGCGAGCTCGGCGGGCGAGGTGGGCCGGAACGCCGTCGAGACCACAGGGATCGGGGTGCTCGCGGTGCGGAGGTCGTAGTACCCCACCGGGTACATGCCGAAGCCGGCGAACACCGCCGCGACGTGGGCGAGTTCGGTCTCCGACCCGACACGGATCGCGCCGTGCCGCTCGGCAGTGACGCGCTCCAGGCTGCCGAGCCGCTCCGCGTCGCGCGGATGATTACGGGCGTGATCGCGGTTCACCTCGGCGGTGACGTCCACGAGCGTCGTGTACGCCGGGACCTCGCGGCCGTACATCCGCGACAGCGCCGCGGCGAAGGCTGCGCGCAGCCGCGACTGCGGCACCCGAGCCGGGCAATCGTCGTCCATGGTGCCTACCTCCTGGGATAACCTGCGGATGTGGTGGAATCCTCGCGGCACGACGGGTCCGGTGGCACGCTCGACGACGTCGACCGCGTCCTGTTGCGCGAACTGGTCGACGACGGGCGAGCCACCCTCGCAGCCCTCGCGGAGAAGGCGGGGCTGTCGGTCTCGGCGGTGCAGTCTCGCGTGCGCCGGCTCGAATCGCGCGGTGTCATCGAGGGGTATTCGGCGAAGGTCGATCCCGACGCCCTCGGCCAGTATCTGTCGGCGTTCGTCGCGATCACTCCTCTCGATCCGTCCGCTCCCGACGACGCGCCCGAGCGCCTGCGTGCGCTGCCCGCCGTCGAGGCGTGCCACTCGGTCGCGGGCGAGGAGAGCTACGTCCTCATGGTGCGGGTGGCCTCGCCGCGCGCCCTCGAGCACCTGCTCCAGGAGATCCGCGCGACGGCCAACGTCCATACCCGCAGCACCATCATCCTTCAGACTTTTTACGAACGGTAGTCGACCAGGCCGTATTTTTTCCATCGCATCTCTGTTGTTTCGGTAAATGTGTGCCTACAGTGGGGCCATGACCACAACGCCGCTCCGCGAGCGCGCGATCGGGCCGGCCGACGTCCATCGCGTACTCGCTCGCTCGATCCTCACCGACGGCTTCGACCTCGTCCTCGACCTCGACCGCTCACGAGGCGTGCGCATCGTGGACGCCCGCGACGGCCGCAGCTACCTCGACATGTTCGGGTTCTTCGCCTCGTCGGCGCTCGGGATGAACCATCCGGCCCTCGCCGAGGACACCGAGTTCTGCACCGAACTCGCGCAGGCCGCACTCGGCAAGCCCAGCAACTCCGACATCTACACCGTCCCGATGGCGCGGTTCGTCGACACCTTCGCGCGCGTGCTCGGCGATCCCGCGCTGCCCCGGCTGTTCTTCGTCGACGGTGGCGGGCTCGCCGTCGAGAACGCCCTCAAGGTCGCGTTCGACTGGAAGAGCAGGACGAACGAGCGCAAGGGCATCGGCTCGCATCGCGGCGGCGCCGTCCTGCATCTCACCGAGGCGTTCCACGGCCGCACCGGCTACACGATGTCGCTCACCAACACCGACCCGATCAAGACGGACCGCTTCCCCCAGTTCGACTGGCCGAGGATTCCCGCGCCCTACCTGCAGGACGGCCGCGACGTCGAGGCCGCCGAACGTGACGCGCTCGCCGCAGCGGAGGACGCCTTCGCCGCCTACCGCGACGACATCGCGTGCTTCGTCGCCGAGCCGATCCAGGGCGAGGGCGGCGACCATCACTTCCGGCCGGAGTTCTTCCAGCGGATGCAGGAACTGTGCCGGCGGCACGACGCGCTCTTCGTCATGGACGAGGTGCAGACCGGTTGCGGACTCACCGGCACGACGTGGGCGTACCAGCAGCTCGGGGTCGCTCCCGACGTCGTCGCCTTCGGGAAGAAGACGCAGGTGTGCGGCGTCATGGCCGGGGGGCGAGTCGACGAGGTCGTCGACAACGTGTTCGCGGTCTCCTCGCGCATCAACTCGACGTGGGGCGGCAATCTCGCCGACATGGTCCGGGCCCGCCGCATCCTCGAGGTGATCGAGTCCGACGGCCTCGTCGCCGCGGCCGCCGCACGCGGCGCCCACCTGCAGGGGCTGCTCGCCGGCCTCGCGGAGCGTCACCCCGAGGTCACCGAACCGCGCGGACGCGGCCTCATGTGCGCGTTCTCGCTCCCCTCGGCGCGGCGTCGCGACGACGTCGTCCGGCTCCTGCGCGACGACGAACACGTCCTGATCCTGCCGAGCGGCGAGCGCAGCATCCGGTTCCGGCCGCCGCTCACCGTCGCCGACGCCGAACTGGACGAGGTGGTCGCCGCGATCGACCGGGTGCTCGCCCCCTGACGGCCGGTAGCGTTGCCGGTATGACGCCTCGGTCGGACCCGGTCACAGCCATTCCGAACTTTCGCGACGTCGGAGGGCACACCGTCGCCGACGGCGTCGTGCGTACCGGCGTCCTCTACCGATCGGTCGACCTCTCGCGCGCGACCGTCGAGGACGTCCACGCGCTCGAAGAGCTCGGCATCGCGACGATCTTCGACCTGCGGACCGAGAGCGAGCGCGACGCGGCGCCGGACCGGCTGCCGGCGCACAGCCGCGTCGTCGATCTCGATGTGCTGCGGGACAAGAAGGTTCGCGACGTCCCCGCCCAGATGCAGCGCGTACTCTCGGATCCGTCGATCGCACGGGACACCCTCGGTGCGGGCCGCGCGTACGCGTACTTCCGCGAGAGCTACCGGGACTTCGTCGTGCTCCCCAGCGCCGTCGAGTCGTATCGGTCCTTCTACGGCGACCTCGCGTCCGGGACCGCGCCCGCACTCGTCCACTGCACGACGGGCAAGGACCGCACCGGGTGGGCGGCGGCGGCACTGCTCGCGCTGCTCGGCGTGAGCCGCGACGAGGTCTACCGCGACTACCTGCTCACCAACGAGTTGCTGCTCCCCGCACTCGGCAGCGTGTTCGAGCGTTTCACGTCGAGTGGCGGCGACCCCGAACTGCTCCGGGCCGTACTCGGCGTCCGCAGCGAGTACCTCGACGCGGCGTTCGACGCGGTGACGACTCGCTTCGGCGACGTCGAGACCTACTTCGCCGAGGGCCTCGGCCTCGGCGCTGCGGGCGTCGAGGCCCTGCGCGCACGCTTCGTCACGGACGACGCGAGCGAGAACACCACGAGCCCGGCCGCCACACCCACGAGGTCGGCGAACCAGTCCTGAAGCGAGGTGGTGCGGCCGATCGGCAGCGCGCCCTGCGCGAGTTCGGAGAGACCACCGAACGCCGCGAGCCAGACTGCCGTCACGAGCGTGCCGATACCCGCGAATCGCGACGTCACGGCCAGCATCGCGAACAGCGTGACATGGATGATCGTGCCGAGATGGGCGACGCCGGACGGCACGTCCGACGACGGCGTGAACAGCACGTAGAACGCGAACAGTGCCGACACCACGAGGGGAGCGACGCGCAGCGGCCGCGTCACCACCGCGCGTTCACCACGGCTCGATCTCGTCGTGCGCACCGGGGGACGGCGCGCCGTGCGGAAGATTGCCGGCCTCGGCGAACGCCGTCACGACCCGGAAACCGGTGTCGAGTGCCTCCTCGCCGTCGGGGTGCGCGAGACCCGCGATCGCGCCGTCGGGATCGAGCGTCACGTGCGCGAGCGGCTCGCCCGACGTCGTCTCGCACACCACCCAGCTGTACCGCGTGCCGGCGTGCCACTCGCCGAGGCTGTGCTCGACGTGGTCCGGGTCGGAGATGCCGAGGTCGGCGAGCGAGGTCCGATCGTCGATCCGGTCGTCCGCACGCGGCGCACGCAGGTAGAACTGTCCGGCGCTGATCTCGATGGGCTCCACGTCGTCAACCCTAGAACGTCGTGGGGCGCGGCCGCGCGGAAGCCGCGACCCGGCCGCACCCCACCGCGTTACCGTGGACGGATGGGCACGGAACCGGTGGCGGCACGGACGATGCGTGCCGTGCGTATTCCACGGCACGGCGGCCCCGAGGTCCTCGAACTCGTGTCGGTGCCCGTGCCGCGTCCGGAGCGGGGCGAGGTCCTGGTGAAGGTGAGTGCGGTCGCCCTGAACAACACCGACCTGTGGACGCGCGAGGGGGCGTACGGCAGCGCCGGAGATCCCGGCGCACTCTCGGGCTGGCGCGGGCCGATCGGCTTCCCCCGCATCCAGGGTGCCGACGTAGCCGGACACGTCGCGGCCGTCGGCGATGGAGTGGACGCCGAGCTCGTCGGCGCG
Source organism: Rhodococcus rhodnii NBRC 100604 (assembly GCF_001894925.1). Lineage (GTDB taxonomy): Bacteria > Actinomycetota > Actinomycetes > Mycobacteriales > Mycobacteriaceae > Rhodococcus_F > Rhodococcus_F rhodnii. The sequence continues at coordinate 58,239 of NZ_BCXD01000005.1, forward strand.
AGAGTCCTCGTGGATCCGGCGATCTACGACTCCGACGGGCCCGACGCGAACCCCGTGGGGCTCATGGGCAGCGAACGCGACGGGGGCTACGCCGAGTACGTGACCGCACCGGCCGAGCGGGTCCACGACGTGACCGCGTCGCCGCTCACCGACGATCAGCTCGCGAGCCTGCCCACGGCGTACGGGACGGCACTCGGCATGGCCGAACGTGGTTGCCTGCGCGCCGGCGAGACGGCCGTCGTCTCGGGTGCGTCCGGGGGAGTCGGTCTCGCCGCGGTGCAGATCGCGCGGGCACGCGGCGCGACAGTGGTGGCGATCAGCAGCGCGGGCAAGCTCGACGCCGTGCGCGACGCGGGCGCCGATCATGTCGTCGACCGCGCAGGCGACCTTCCCGCGCAGCTGCGCGACGCCGCGCCGGACGGCATCGACGTCGGTCTCGACGTCGTGGCGGGTGAGCTCGTGACGCAGGCGCTGCCGTTGCTGCGCGAGGGCGGCCGGTGGGTCGTCGCCGGAGCGCTCGGCGGGTACGAGGTCGCGTTCGACATCCGCCGGCTCTACCTGCACAACGCGCGGCTCGTCGGATCCGCGATGCACACTCCCGCCCAGTTCGAGCAGCTCGTCGAGACTGCCCGGCGCGGCGACGTCGCGCCCGTCGTGTCGGCGACCTTCCCGCTCGACCGCGCCGCCGACGCCCAGCGGGCGCTCGCCCGGCGCGGGCACGTCGGGAAGATCGTGCTGCATCCCTGACCCGCGGCGAATCGGCTACGGCCGCAAGCCGACCGAACGATACGGCCGAGCGACCTCGGCCACCCGGACTCCCAGCGCGTCCGACCATCGGTGCGCGCCCGCAGTCGCGATCTCGTTGCCGGGGAAGCGCATCGAGAGGTTGATCCCCTCGGGTGTGCGATTGATCCACGCGTAGACGTCGTGGGTGTACTGCCGGCTGCGCAGGGCGCGCGCGTTGCGCTCGGGCCAGGTCTGCGCGCCCGGCAGTGAGCGAATGTCGAGATAGGACACCACGAATCGCGGTTCGACGGGCGCGCCGACGAGGTGGCGGATGCGGTCGAACGGGAACTCGCCCGCGGGAACGACACGTCGGATCGCGGCCTCGGCGAGCCGCGCGGTCGCCGGGAACGACTCCGCATCCACGGTGAATTGCAGTGGTGCGAGCCCCACGAACCAGCCCAGCGCGGCCTCCCACTGCGGTTCGTGCCGCGTGTGCACCGGCGTGACGGTGCGAAAGATGTGGCGATTGGGGCTGTCGGCGTCGAGGACGTCGTAGCTCGCCAGCCCGAGGCACGCCATGGTGCCCGCGAACGACGTGACTCCGACCTCCCGGCACGCCTCACCGAACGCACGCGCGCCGTCCGCGTCGAGCAGCCAGCGCGAGATCGACGCCTGCGCCGACGACGTGCGCGGACCCAGCGGGAGCGGGAACTCCGGAAGGCCGCTGCCGTCGAGCGCCGAGCGCCAGATGTCGAGCGCCCGCCGCGCCGCGCCGGGCGCAGGCCCGCTCTTGCGCTCGCGGTGCCCGAAATCGACGTAACTGCCCACCGAGGGAAGCTGCGGCGTGCGCCCCGCGCGGATCGAGTCGTAGAGCTCCGTGAGCTCGTGGGCCACGAGCACGATCGAGAAGCCGTCGAGGATCGAGTGGTCGCCCGCGAAGAAGACCGTGAACCGGTCGGTCCGGGACACCGTCGCGAACACGTACGACGGCCACGACCGCGCGGACGCGTGCTCGTCGAACATACGCTGCAGGCGATCGAAGTTCGACGGCGTACGCGTCGCGAAGACGATCCGGTCGACGTCGACCGTCCCGGGCGCCGTGGTGCGGCGGTGGACGCCACCGGCGTCGTCGGTGTGGGTGTCGGTGCGCAGCACCTCGTGCCGATCCACGAATGCCTGCAGCGTGCGCCGGAAGGCGTCGTGGTCGAGCGGGCCGTGGACGTCGAACGCGGTACCCAGCCACGACAGGCTCGTTCCTGCCGCCGGATCCCGGTTGAGGTGCGCCTCGTGGACGAACGACAACACCCGGTCGTCCTCGGCCCACGGTCCGTCGGAGGTGGGAAACCACTCTTCGAGAGCGCCGTCGGGTACGGGATAGTCGGCGAGTTCGGTGAATTCCATGGTGTCTCGTGCCCCGTCGCTCGCCGGTCCCGTTACCGCGATTCTCGGATACGGCGTTTCACACGGGTCAGCATCGCCGAGATTCCGCGCAGCCGAAGCGGACTCACGACGTCCGCGAGACCGAGCCGGACGTAGAAGTCGTCCGGAACGGCGAGGATCGCGTCGGCCGGCTGCCCGTCCAGGCCCTGATGGAGGATCGAGGCGAAACCGCGTGTCGTCGGAGCCTCGGGCGGTGCGGAGAAGAACAGCCGCACCGCACCCGGGTCGGACGCGTCGACCGAGAGGAACAGCGGCGACTGGCATTCCGGAACCGGCTCCATCGCCTGCTGCTCCATCTCGGCCGGCAACGCCGGAAGCTCGCGGCTCATCTCGAGCAGCAACTGCAGCTTGTCCTGACCGGACACCGCCTCGAAGTCGTCGAGGATCTCCGCGAGCGGAGCCGGCACGGCGGACGGGGAAGTCGAACTCATGACGCGGCGGGAACCTCGCCCGGCTCATCACCCTGGGCGATGGGCACGCGCACCGCGTTGCCCCATTCCGTCCACGAGCCGTCGTAGTTGCGGACGTTCGGGAAGCCGAGCAGGTGCGTGAGGACGAACCACGTGTGGCTCGACCGCTCACCGATCCGGCAGTAGGCCACGACGTCGTCGTCGGCATCGAGTCCGCCGTACACCTCGTCGAGATCGGCGCGGCTCTTGAACCGGCTGTCGGGAGCCGCGGCCTTCGCCCACGGGATGCTCACCGCACTAGGGATGTGGCCGCCGCGCAGCGCACCCTCCTCCGGGTAGTCCGGCATGTGCGTGCGCTCGCCCGTGTACTCCTGCGGCGAGCGGACGTCGACGAGCGGGCCCTTGCCGAGGTGTCCCAGGACGTCCTCCTTGAACGCGCGGATCGCGGCGTCGTCCCGCGTGACGACGGGGTAGCCGCTCGTCGTGGTCTCGGGGACGTCGAACGCGGTGTCGCGGTTCTCGGCGATCCAGGCGTCGCGGCCGCCGTCGAGCAGCCGGACGTCCTCGTGGCCGAAGAGCGTGAAGACCCACAGCGCGTAGGCGGCCCACCAGTTGCTCTTGTCGCCGTAGACGACGACGGTGTCGTCGCGGCGAATCCCCTTGCGGTCCATGAGCGCGGCGAACTGCTCGCCGTCGATGTAGTCGCGGGTGACGGGGTCGTTGAGATCGACGTGCCAGTCGATCTTCACGGCACCGGGAATGTGCCCGACGTCGTACAGCAGGACGTCCTCGTCCGATTCGACCACCTTGAGGCCCGGCGTCCCGAGATGGGCGGAGAGCCATTCGGTGGACACCAACCGCTCGGGGTGTGCGTACTCGGCGAAGGAGGGGTTGGGATCGGGCGCGACGGGCACGGCAGCTCCTGAGTCGGACAGCACGGATCGGCGGTCGTGGAACGAGCGCCGACGATTTTCGTCGCCGATTCTATGCGCCGCCGCCGCGGTGGTCACACCTGCGGCGACGGCGCGAGAGATGTCACACGATCGGCGCACCCGCGAACGCGCCGGCGCTGACGACCGAACCGACCGGTTCGGACCGCTCGCACACGTCGCGCATCGTCCGGACCAGCAGATCCAGGAACGCCGACATCGATTCGGACGCGCGCGCGGTGTCCGGGAACCGGGAACGCAGTGCGAGCCCGGTCGTCGTCCGCGAGATCCAGAACTGCGCGTCGTCGGCGACCGTCACGTTGGAGATGTGATGGGCGTTGAGCACGTCGTGCTGATCGGTACCGGGAAGCTTGCGGTAGTCGATGTACGACACCATGAACACGTCGGTGCGGGTGCGGCGGTACCGCTCGCCGAGTGCCTCGACGACCTGGGGCATCCGGACGCCGCCGAGGGTGAGCCCGGTGCGGAACTCCGCGTGGGTCGCCCTGAGGTCGGCGTCGAAGTCGCCCGTCGCGTGGGCGACCATCGGTGCGCTCGTGGTGAGCCAGCCGATCGCGCCCGCCCACTGCGGATCTCGCCGCGTGTGCAGCGGGTACTGCAGCGGCAGTTCGTCGAGACCGGTGAGATCGCGGAGCGCCGACGTCATGGCGGTGAGCGTTCCGGTGTACACGCTGCCGCCGGCCGCGAGGCAGGCGCGTTCGAACGCCTCGGTCTCGCAGGCGGACAACAGGGTTCGGACGTCCGCGCCCTGCGGCGCGGGATGGCCCGCCTCGACGCCGAGATCCAGCGGGAAGCTGGGAGCCGTTCCGCCGCACCGCTCGTAGAACTGTGCCCATGCCTGCACCCGCGGATCGGAGGTCTCGGCAGGGCTCGACTCCGCCTCGAGTCGGCAGTACTGCAGGAAACTGCCCGGCTCGCCGAGGCTTTCGTGGAGTTCGAGTCCGGCGCGCTCCATCTCGGCGCGGTCGCGTCCCGCGAACTCCTCGTAGATCGCACGCAGCTCACCGAGCGCGATCGCGATCGAGTAGCCGTCGACGAGCGTGTGGTCGAACGCGCTGATCACGGTGTAGTGATCGGGGCGCTCGATCGTCGCGAAGGTGTACGCGGGGAAGGTGTGCGGGTCGCACACGTCGGTGAACCGGCGGCGCAGGTGCTCGCGCAGCTCGTCGTGATCGGTGGCCGTCCACGGTTCCGACGGGTTGAGCTGGACGTCCCACGGATCGAACCCGACCCGGTGGACGTGCCCGGGCAAAGATGGAAGCCCGTCTGCAGGGTGTCGTGACGAGCGATGAAGTGCCGCACCGCGAGTTCGAACGCACGGCGATCGAGTTCGCCCGGCAGATCGAACGCCGCGGCCATCCACACACTGGTGCCGTGGCCGTGACGGCGTGCCGTCTCGAGATGGAAGCGCTGGTTGTACGACGGCGGCGTCGCCGACGGAGTGACCGTGACGGGGGTCACCGACCATTCGGTGACGGTTCCCGGTTCGAGGACGTAGCGATCGATCGAGGTCACCTTCATGCCGAAACCTCCTCGGCTGCAGGGATGTCGCTGCGGGCGATCGTGTAGTCGCCGGTCTCCGCGACACTGCGGATGACGGTGGCGAGCGTGTGCGCATAGGTCGACGTCGACTCGTGCGCGGTGGGGGTGTCGGGGTACGAGAAGGCCAGCCACACGCCCTCGTTCACCCGGTTGATCCACATCGACGCGATGCGGGTGTCCTTGCCGCCGACGATGCCGGTCGCGCGGGTCGAGACGAACGCGTCGGCATGGGGCATGTGGCGGGCGTCGATGTACGAGACGATCGGCGGGGGAGCGAGTGAGGCGGTGTCTCCGCTTCCCAGCGAGTCAGCCTGTGCCACAACGGTTTCGACGACCTGCTGCACCGAGACGCCGCTGAGCGACTTGCCCTCGGTGAACGCTTCCTGTGCGCGTCCGGCGAGATCGGCGAAGCTCCGCGCGCCGTCGATGTCGATCGCGACCGGGACGAGGTTGATGAACCAGCCCTGCGAGAGCATGTACTCGTTCTCGCGGACGGCGAGCGGCGTCATCGACATGTAGCTCGTGCGTCCCGCGACCTCGAGTTCGGTGATCGCGAGCGCGGCGAAGATGCCCCCCGCGAAACCCGAACCCAGCTCCTTGCACCGGCGCCCGAAGGCGAGGCACTGCTCGCCGTCGGCGAGTTCGAAGCGGGTGCCGACGGCAGGCTTCGGGCCGTCCTCGACACCGAGATCGAGCGGGAACTGCGGGAACGAGCCGCCCGAGCGCGAGAGATAACCGAGCCACTTCGCGACCTCGGGGGAGGCCATCGTCAGCTGGGACGCCTGCTCGCGCTCGCGTGCGGCGTAGTCCGCGTAGCTCGCGGCGGGCGGGAGTTCGGGTGAGGTGCCCGCGAGCCGGGCGTCGTGGAGCGTCCTGATCTCGGCGAACGAGAGCAGGATCGACACCATGTCGGTGTGCGCGTGATCGACGGCGTGGTAGAGCGTGAACGAGCCGTCCGGATCGTCGTCGTCGGGCTCGTGTTCGACGATGCCGAACACGAACGCGGGCCACGCGAGGGCGCTGGCCTCCTCGGCGAAGCGCTTCGCGACGTGGTCGCGGACCTTCTCGGTCGTGTCGAGCACACCGATGTCGGTTGCCTCGAGCGCGATGGCCTCGGTCGGCACGACCCGGCGCCGCACCGCGTTGTCGCGATCCGCGGCCGAGCGCGTGTCGTCCTCGAAGGAGAACCAGCTGTGGAGGGTGCCGTGGCGCCGGACGTACTGTTCGAGCACGGCGGTGATGTCCGAAATGGACGGTTTGCCAGGGAAATCGAACGCGACACCGATCCACGGTGACTGCATCTCGCCGGCCTCACGTGCGAGGCGGGCCCTGCGGAGATGACGTTCCTGCATCGTCGTCGGCGGCATGGGATCCACCGGCGCCGCCGCGGCGGCATCGCGCGCGGCGGGGGTTGCGGTCCACGTGACCACGCGCCCCGGGCGGGGACGCCACTGCGTGATCAAGTTCATTTCCATCGGGCATGCTCCTACAACGAACGTCGATGACGAGGGCGAGCGAGATGGAGGGAGGAGGGTTCTGCTGCCTTTGGCGTTTACCTGGTCCAGAATTGAGGTAACGCGGTCGATTTGGCGAGACGCTCGCTCGTATGACCTTCGTTACACGGCTTCGGTCCGGTACCCCTCCGCTCGCCGAAACGTGTGCCGCAGTGAGCATTTGCTGCGAACGGGATCTCCGTTCCGTGCTCGTGTGCGACACACCCTCGAGACGGTCGTCACGTTACACGATCGATGCACAATCGCTACGCTTGCTCGGTGTCGTCAGCTGCCCGCTTCCGTGACAGCGCTCGCGTAAGTCGTTGGGCGCCTTGGCTGGGGCTCGCCACGAGCCTCACCGCAGTTTTCATGCAGTTACTCGATGCGACGATCGTGAACGTCGCCTTACCCAGCATCGCTGTGGATCTGGGTGCCCCCGTCTCGACTCAGCTGCTCATGGTCAGCATCTACACGTTGTCGTTCGCGTGTGCGCTCATCACGGCCGCGAGACTCGGCGACATTCTCGGGCGACGCCGGGTGTTTCTCGCGGCACTCGCCGCGTTCGTCGTCGCCTCCGTGCTGTGCGGGCTGGCCACCTCGGGTCCGGCGCTCGTGGTGTTCCGGGCGCTGCAGGGTCTCGCCGCGGGGTCGATGTCGGCGCAGACCTTCGCGATCATCTCCGCACTGTTCCCGAAGCGCGCCCATCCCCGGGTGTTCGGCATCTACGGCGCGACCATCGCGCTCGCGACCGTCAGCGGACCGCTCGCGGGCGGCCTGCTCATCGAGTGGAATCTCTTCGACCTCGGCTGGCGGATGATCTTCCTCATCAACCTGCCGATCGGTGCACTCGCGCTGATCTTCGGCGCGGTCTTCCTCGTCGACGCGCGCGCTACTCGCCGCCCGAAACTCGACCCGGTCGGTGCCGTGCTCTCCGCGCTCGGACTCGTACTGCTCATCTATCCGCTGGTCGAGGGCCGCGAACGTGGCTGGCCCGCGCCGATCGTCGCGATGCTCGTGGCCTCGATCCCGGTTCTCGCGCTGTTCGTCTGGTACGAGCACCGGCTCGGCCGCCGCGGCGGCGATCCCGTGCTGCGGCTCGGGCTGTTCCGCGACTCCTCCTTCTCGCGGGGCGCGCTGCTCGCACTGCTGTTCTTCGGCACGCTCACATCGCTGATCTTCACGATCTCGCTGACTCTGCAGTTCGGCTTCGGATTCTCGCCGCTGCGGGCCGGCATCACGACGCTGCCGTGGGCGATCGGGACCGGTATCGCCGCCGTTCTGTCGTCGATGGTCTACCGGCGCATCGGCAACCTCGTGCTCCCCACCGGAATGCTGCTGTTCGGCGGCAGCCTGCTGCTCACGGCGGAGATCCTCGGCCGTGAGGGCACCGACCCGCGGTGGCTCGTGCTCGCGGGGCCGCTGCTGCTCGGTGGCGCCGGGCTCGGCCTGTTCGTCGCGCCGCTGCAGTCCGCGATCCTCGCGTCGGTGCGGCCCGCCAACTCCGGGTCGGTGTCCGGCCTGCTCCCCACCATCCAGCAGGTCGGCAGTTCGCTCGGCCTCGCCCTCATCGGCATCGTCTTCTTCCAGTTCGTGGCGGGCCAGGCCGACACGGCGGTGAACGAGCAGCGACCCGCGTTCGCGGCGAGACTCGAATCCGCCGGCATCCCGTCGTCGTACGTCCCACAACTCGAGACGCGGTTCGCCGACTGCGCGACGGCCCAGCTCGGATCGTCGTCCCCGATGCACGTGCCCGACGAGTGCGCCGACGCCGGGACGGGCGCCTCAGCGGCGCCGCAGGCGATGGTCGACTCGGCGCTCGCCGCCGCCCACGACGCGACACGCGCAGCGGCGGGGGAGGCATTCCTCGTCGCCCAGCAGCGCGTCATGTGGTCGATCGCCGGTGTGTCGGTCGTCGTCGCCGCACTCTCGCTGACGCTGCCGCGCCGCAACCGCATCGTCGAACCCGACGCCCTCTCGTCCGACGACGACGCATCCGACGAACCCGACAACGAGCCCGAGCCCGTGCCCGGGCGCTGACCGAGTCAGATCTCGCGCGGGACGCTCCACAGGTCCGACACCGCGAAACCGAGTTCGGTGAGCAGTGAACGGACGAGAGGCAGGCCGATCCCCACGACGCTGGACGGATCGCCCTCGATCCGCTCGACGAACCAGCCGCCGAGCGCGTCCAGCGTGAACGCCCCCGCGACGGCGAGCGGTTCACCCGACGCGAGATAGGCCTCGAGTTCGGCGTCCGTCGGAGTCGCGAAGTGGACGACGGTGGCGGTGTGCGCATGCCGTTCGCCCACGGTGACGCCGTTCGAGATGTGCACGATGCTGTGCCCGGTGAGCAGCGTCCCGCTGCCGCCCGCCATCGTGCGCCAGCGGGTCCGCGCCGCGTCGACGGTGCCCGGCTTGCCCTGCAGTTCGCCGTCGATCAGGAGCATCGAATCGCAGCCGACGATCACGGCGTCGTAGATGCCCTCACGGGTGACGGCCTCGATGACGGCCGTCGCCTTCGCCCGGGCCAGTTCGCCGACGACGAGTTCGGGCGCGGGATCGGGGCCGAGGCCCGCGGTGACAGCGTCCTCGTCGACACCCGACACGCGGACGACCGGATCGATGCCCGCCGCACGCAGCACGGCGAGCCGCGCCGGGGAGGCCGACGCGAGCACGAACGTCGTCATCGCACACCACCCGAGACGTTGCCGAACGCGAGCGGCGAGAACGAGGACGGCGAGCGCCCGACGCGCATCGAGCGCCGCGGGTCGGCCCACACCTCGGTATCCGACATCCGCGCGTACTCCTGGTGGTCGCGGTGCGCCTCGACGGCCTGCAGCACCGCCAGCAGCGCGGCCACGTCGTCCGCGGTGGGATTGCCGCGCACGATGTCGATCCGGCCGTCCCGCACGGTCACCGCATGACCGTGTCGTGTGTCATGGTCGGGCCGGTTCGTGGGGCTCGTCATGACGCACGAGCCTAGCGCGCCCGAGGACCGGTACACGGGTAGCGAGAGCGGCGCGTTCTAGGCTTCGAAGCATGTCGACGATTCCCGATCGCCCGCCGCTCGACGAGAGCGCCCTGCGCGGCGCGCTCCTCTCGCCCGACGACCCGGCGACGTTCTGGCGCGGCCTCGACGTCGTCGCGGACACCGGCTCGACCAACACCGATCTGCTCGCCCGCGCGCGGGCGGGCGACGCCGATCGCCGGCTGCTGCTCGCCGAGTACCAGTCGGGCGCGCGGGGCCGCCACGCGCGCTCGTGGGTCGGACCGCCGCGGGCGCAGCTCGTCGTGTCGGCCGTCGTCACGCTTCCGGACGCCTCGCTCGCCGCGGCGGGCTGGCTTCCGCTCGTCACCGGTCTCGCGGTCGTCGACGCCGTCCGCGAGGTCGCGGGCGTCGCCGCGGACCTCAAGTGGCCGAACGACGTCATGGTCGCGGGCCGCAAGCTCGCGGGGATCCTCGCCGAGGTCGCGGTGGCAGCACCCGATCCGGTCGTCGTCGTCGGCGTGGGCCTCAACGTGTCCACGACGCGGGACGAGCTCCCCGTGGACACCGCGACGTCGCTGCATCTCGAAGGCGCCACCGCCGTGGACCGCGGCGAGCTGGCCGTCGCGTTCGCACGTGCGCTGGGGGAGCGCCTCACCCGCTGGCTCGGCGCGAACTGGGATCCCGCCGACCTCGCCTCCGACTATCGCGAGCGCTGTTCGACCCTCGGGCGCCGGGTCCGCGCGGAACTGCCCGGCGACCGCGTCGAGATCGGGATCGCGCGAGACATCGACGCCGACGGGCGGCTCGTCGTCGAGCGGGACGGCGGGCAGGAGCCACTCGTCGTCGCGGCGGGCGACATCACGCACCTGCGCCCGATCGGGGACGACGGCGCACCGAGGGGGGACTGACGATGGCCTACCCCGAGGACGCGCTCGCCGACGACGAGGAACTCGTCCTGCATCGCCATCCGCACTGGAAGGCGCTCGTCGGTCCCGCGCTCGTGTTCGTGCTCGTCACGGCCGCCGCGGGATTCGCGGGAGGGCTCGTGCAGCGGCACGTCGAGGGCGCGGGCACGACGGTGGGCCTCGTCGCGGTGGCGGCGGTATGGCTCGCGCTGGTCGTCTGGCGGAGCCTCGTCCCGTTCGTCCGCTGGAACACGACGCACTTCATCGTGACCGACCGGCGCGTGCTGGTCCGCGAGGGCATCGTCACGCACCGCGGCATCGACATTCCGCTCGCCCGTGTGAGCAACGTCCAGTTCCGGCACGGCATCGTCGACCGGCTGCTGCGGACCGGGACGCTCGTCGTGGTCGCGGCCTCGGACGATCCCCTCGAATTCGACGACATTCCGCAGGTGGAGCGCGTGCACTCGCTGCTCTACCGCGAGGTCATGGACGCGACCGACCGGCGCGAGCCACCGTGGCGGCCGACGGCCGGTCCTGGCTCCGCCGACGACGTCGACCGGCCGCAGGGGCGGCGGTGACACGCGCGGGCGCGGGGGCCGTGACGATCACCGCAGTGTGCCGCGTTCCGCGCGCACACGAGGTCCGTACTCTGTCCCTGTGACCGCAGTCCTGCTGGCAGAAGACGACGAAGCCATCGCCGCGCCCCTCTCGCGCGCTCTGGGCCGCGAGGGGTACGACGTCACGGTCGAGCAGACCGGCCCCGACGCACTCGAGCGCGCTCTCGGCGGGTCGTTCGATCTGCTGATCCTCGATCTCGGACTGCCCGGGATGGACGGCCTCGAGGTGTGCCGTCAGGTCCGGGCGAACCGTTCCGATCTCGCCGTCCTCATGCTCACCGCCCGTACCGACGAGGTGGACTTCGTCGTGGGGCTCGACGCGGGCGCCGACGACTACGTCGGAAAGCCCTTCCGGCTCGCCGAACTGATGGCGCGTGTGCGGGCGCTGTTGCGCCGGCGCGGCGGCTCGGAGGACTCGGTGGTCGAGGTCGGCGACATCCGGCTCGAGCCCGCCGCCCGTCGCGTCCTCGTCGACGGCTCCGAGATCGCGCTCGCGAACAAGGAGTACGAACTGCTGCGGGTGCTGCTCGAACACGCCGGTCAGGTCGTCTCGCGCGAGCAGATCCTGCGCGAGGTGTGGGGAGACGTCGAACTGCGGGGATCGAAGACGCTCGACATGCACATGTCCTGGCTGCGGCGGAAGATCGGCGACGAGGGGCCCGTCGCCGAACGCCGCATCGCGACCGTGCGCGGCGTCGGTTTCCGATTCAACGCGGACTGATCACCCGTGCGCCGCCGTCTGCTCCAGACGATCCTCGCGGTCGTCATCCTCACGTGCCTCGTGCTCGGTGTGCCGCTCATGTACACCGCGTGGCTGTGGGTCGAGGACATCACGCGCAGCGATCTGCAGAGCCGCCTCGAGCGCATGGCCGACGAGATCGTCGAGCAGGAGAACGACGAGGGCGTCGTGATCGGGGAACTGAACGAGACCCCGTTGCGGCTTCTCACGCCCGCGGACGCGAGGCTCGTCGTGGTGTATCCGAGTCAGGTCGACTCGGCCGCGACGGCGGAGATCGGCGCGCGTGTCGTGCCCTCGCCGCTCGTGGAATCGCTGTCGATGGGCACGAGCGGATCGTTGCGGCTCGAGGTGCCGTCGGACGAGATGCGGATGCGCCAGCAGCAGGCCGTGGGCGCAGTCGGTCTTCTCGTGCTCGCCTCGCTCGGCGCCGGGACGTCGGTCGCGGTCGTCACCGCGCGCAGGCTCTCGGACCCGCTGCTCGACGTCGCGCGCAGAGCGGCGCGGCTCGCCGAAGGCGACTTCCGCCCGGACACGCGCCGGCACGGCATCGCCGAACTCGACCGCGTCTCGGACGTCCTCGACTCCGCGACCGTCGAGATCTCGGGCCGGCTGCAGCGCGAATACGAACTCGTCGGCGACGTCTCGCACCAGCTGCGCAGCCGGCTCACCGCGGTGCGGCTGCGGCTCGACGAGCTCTCGGTCCACCCCGATCCCGACGTCGTCCTCGAAGCGAACGAAGCGATGGCGCAGGTGGACCGGCTCACCGAGGCGATCGACGATCTCATGCGGTCGTCCCGGATCGGTGGCGCCGACCGCGCGGTACCGATCGTGGCGGCGCTCGAGAGCGTCGTCGGCGACTGGCAGGCGCCGTTCCAGGACGCCGGGCGCAGGCTCGAGCTCCGCGGCGACCCGGAGCTGCTCGCTGTCACGACGCCGCCGCGACTGCGCGAGGCCGTCGCGGTCCTCGTCGACAACGCCCTCGTGCACGGTGCGGGCCCGTGCTCGGTGTCGGTCCGTTCGGTGGCCCGGCGTGGTGCGGGCACCCGCGGCGAGCCGCTCGTCGCCGTCGAGGTCGCGGACGACGGCGAGGGCGTGAGCGACGATCTGGCGCCTCACATCTTCGACCGTGGCTTCTCGGGCGCGGGGTCGACGGGGGTCGGGCTCGCGCTGGCCCGTGCGCTCATCGAAGCGGACGGGGGACGGCTCGAACTGCAACGACGTCGACCGGCGCTGTTCGCGATCTTCCTGCCGACCGAACGCGACGCGGGCCGGATACGCGACGTGCGCGAACCCCGCTGACGGGCGGTCCGGTCAGGACCGCAGATCCCGGTCGCGTCGTTCGCCCGCCTCGTCGGCGAGCATCGCCTCTTCGGCCAGTACCACCTCTTCGGTCAGCGCGGCCGTCGAGACCGTCCCGGCGATCTCCGCCTCCGCGAGCGTCGTGTCCGTCCGGTGTCCCGCGTCCGGCGTCACGATCGGTGCCTTCTCGGGGAAGACGAACCACTTGAACGCGAAGTACCGGAACAGCATCTGCAGGATGTTGCCGATGATGTAGGCGCTCACGAAGTCGGCGATGTTCTCCACCGTGAGGCTGACGTTCGGTACCCGCAGGTTGAACGCGTAACTGGAGATGTAGAGCGGCACGAAGCTCAGCACGACGCCGACACCGCTGATCCCGAAGAACAGCAGCGCCTCACTCGCGCGATCGCGGCCACCGCGGTGTTTGAACGACCATTCGCGGTTGAGGACGTACGACACGAGCACCGCGACGACGCCCGCGATCACCTTCGCGGTGACCGGCTTGTGGTCGAGAATCGTCAGCTTGAGGGTGTAGAAGATCGCGGAATCGATGACGAAGGTCGTTCCGCCGACGATCGCGAACTTCACGAATTCGGCATGGCGGGCCACGAAATCCCGTGCGGGCTCCGGAAGCCGGGCGTGAACGCCCTCGAGTACTGACACAACGTTCGAGTGTACGAACTATGGCTGAGGGATTGCTATGAGGTGGACTCGATCGGCGCCCCGCGTGTCGCACGGCACGTCGTCGCGGCACGGTGCCGCTCTCTCCCGGCCGGCCCCGGACCGGCCCCGGACCGGGGCCGACGGCCGCTGTGACACCGCCGGCGACCGTCGTGACACCATATGAACGTGACCGTGACCCCCGACCAGTCGCCCGTGTCCGCCCGGCCCGAGCCGCCGCGCGAACTCGCGGCGGGGCAGCCCGTCGTGACGATGATCGGCGGCGGCCAGCTCGCGCGGATGACGCACCAGGCGGCGATCGCGCTCGGCCAGAGCCTGCGCGTACTCGCGGCGTCCGCTGACGAGCCCGCCGCGCGCGTGACGCCCGACGTCGTCCTCGGTAGCCACGACTCCCTCGACGATCTGCGGGCCGCCGCGACCGGGTCGCACGCACTGACCTTCGACCACGAGGGCGTTCCGACCGAGCACCTCGAGACGCTGGTCGCGGAGGGCGTCAACGTCCAGCCGCCGCCGCAGGCGCTGATCTACGCGCAGGACAAGCTCGCGATGCGTCGTCGGCTGAGCGAGCTCGGCCTCCCGATCCCGCCGTTCGCGGAGGTCACGTGGGCGGGCGACGTCGAGGCGTTCGCCGACGAGCACGGCTGGCCCGTCGTGATCAAGGCGGTCCGCGGCGGCTACGACGGCCGCGGCGTGTGGATGCCCGAGGACGCCGACGACGCCGAGCGCATCGTCGGCGAGCAACTCGACAAGGGCACGACCCTCATGGTGGAGCAGCGCGTCGCGTGGCGCCGCGAACTCTCGGCGATGGTCGCGCGCTCGCCCTTCGGGCAGGGCGCGGCGTGGCCCGTCGTCCAGACGGTGCAACGCGACGGCCAGCTCGCCGTCGCGATCGCACCCGCACCGGACCTGTCGCAGGAACTGGCCGACCACGCGTCCTCGCTGGCACTGCGGCTCGCCGGCGAGCTCGGCGTCGTCGGTGCGATGGCCGTCGAGCTGTTCGAGACCGAGGACGGCCGGGTGCTGGTCAACGAGCTCGCGATGCGCCCGCACAACTCGGGCCACTGGACGATGGACGGCGCGCGCACGTCGCAGTTCGAGCAGCATCTGCGGGCGGTGCTCGACTACCCGCTCGGCGACACCTCGCCGATCGCGCCGGTCACCGTCACCGCCAACGTTCTCGGTGGCGCCGAGTCGCCCGCGATGAGCATGGACGAGCGGATCCATCACCTCTTCGCGCGGATGCCCGACGCGAAGGTGCATCTCTACAACAAGAGCGAGCGCCCCGCCCGCAAGATCGGGCACGTCAACATCGTGGGCGGACCCGGCTCGCTCGACGACGCCGAGTACGTCGCGGACGTGCGTGAGCGGGCCGAACGCGCCGCCCACTGGCTCTCGCACGCCGAGTGGACGGACGGCTGGGACCCGCACACCGGGACGACCGACGAGGCAGGAGCACAGCGATGAGCGCGACGACGACCGGCGGCCCCCGTGTCGGGCTGATCATGGGCAGCGACTCGGACTGGCCGACGATGGAGCAGGCCGCGATCGCGCTCGCCGAGTTCGACGTCCCGTTCGAGGTGGGCGTCGTCTCGGCCCATCGCACCCCGCAGCGCATGCTCGACTACGCGCGCGACGCGGCGGGCCGCGGCCTGCAGGTCGTCGTCGCGGGCGCGGGCGGTGCGGCACATCTCCCGGGGATGGTGGCGTCCGTGACGCCGCTCCCCGTGATCGGTGTCCCGGTGCCGCTGAAGCACCTCGACGGCATGGATTCGCTGCTGTCGATCGTGCAGATGCCCGCAGGCGTCCCCGTCGCGACGGTCTCGATCGGCGGAGCGCGCAACGCGGGCCTGCTCGCGGTCCGCATCCTCGCCGCCACCGATCCCGCGCTGCGGTCGCGGATGGAGACCTTCCAGGCATCGCTCGAGACGATGGTGCTGGAGAAGGACGCGGCACTGCGCGAGCGTCTGCTCGGCTGACGGCGGAGCCGACCGTGCTGCGCCGGGTGGGGCCGCCGGAACGTTCCGGATCGCGGGCGCGCACCGTGGACCGGATCGTCGCCGTGATCGCGGCCGTCCTGTCGACGGTGTGGATCGTGACCGTCTCGGAGTGGTCGGGCGCGTCGATCGTGACGCAGCTGCTGGTCTGCGTCCTCGGACTCGGACTGACCGTTCCGCTCGCGTGGCGCCGGACGCGTCCCGAACTCTCCGGCTGCACGATCGCGGTGTTCGCGCTCGTGCATCTGGTGTTCGTCGACACGGTCGTCCTGGCCGAGGTGCTCACCGTGCCGGCCGCCGTCTATGCGATGGCGGCGTACGCGCGGCAGTGGGCGTGCGTCCTCGCGCTCGTACTCGGCGTCGTCGGCTCCGGCATCGCCGGTGCCGTCTACCTCGCGTACGACGGCATGCCGCGATGGGGTTTCGTCCTCAACATCGTCCTCTCGGCCGTCTTCGTCGCCGCGATCTGGGCGTTCGGTGCGGTGCGGCGGGTACGGCTGCAGGAACTCGATGCGCTCGCCGAACGCGCCCGGCTGCTCGAACTCGAACGCGAGCAGGAGGCCCGGCTCGCCGCCGCAGACGAGCGCGCCCGCATCGCGCGCGAGATGCACGACATCGTGGCGCACTCGCTGACCGTCGTCATCGCGCAGGCGGACGGGGGACGGTACTCGGTGCCTGCCGGTTCCGACGCCGCGGCGGTCTTCGACACGATCGCGTCGACGGGGCGCGAGGCACTCTCGGAGATGCGAGCACTGCTCACGGTGATGCGCGACGGCGACGAACGCTCGTTCGCGCCTGCGCCGACCATCGACGACATCGCGGTACTGGTCGACGAGACGACGTCGAGCGGCGTCGCGGTCGACGTCGAGACGCTCGGGACGCCGCGCGACGTCCCGCCCGGTACCGCGCTCACCGCCTACCGCGTCGTCCAGGAGTCGCTCACCAACGTCCTCAAACACGCCGGCCCGGTGCGCGGGCGCACGTGCGGATCGAGTGGGGCGCCGACGCGCTCGCGCTCGTGATCGTCGACGACGGCCGCGGCGGCGCCGCGCTCGTGTCGGCCTCGGCGGGCGGCCAGGGGGTCGCCGGGATGCGCGAGCGAGTGCGGCTGCACGGTGGGCGACTGCATGCGGGCCCCGTCGGCGGTGGCGGCTACCGTGTCGAGGCGAGTCTTCCGTACGAACAGCGAGGGGCGGAGCGGTGACGGACAACCCGGGGGATGGAGCGCCGATCGCGGTCGCGCTCGTCGACGATCAGCAGCTGGTCCGCGCCGGCTTCCGCATGGTCATCGAATCGCAGCCGGACCTCGCGGTCGTCGCCGAAGCGGACAACGGGCGCGACGCGCTGCGGGTGCTCGCCGAACGCCGCGCCGACGTCGTGCTCATGGATGTGCAGATGCCCGGCATGGACGGCATCGAGGCGACGCGGCGGCTGCTCGCCGCACCGTCGCCGCCGAAGGTCGTCGTCCTCACGACGTTCGACAACGACGAGTACGTGATCGCTGCGCTCGGTGCGGGGGCGAGCGGCTTCCTGCTCAAGGACGTCCCCGCGGAGGACATGCTCGCGGCGATCCGGACCGTTCACCGCGGCGACGCCGTCATCGAACCGCGCTCGACGCGCAGACTGCTCCGGCACGTCGGCGCCCACCTCGCGAGTGGTTCCGCCCCGGGTGGCGCCGCTCCGACCGTTCCGGACGATCTCACCGCGCGGGAGATCGAGGTGCTCGCCGAGATGGCGCGTGGCCTCAGCAACGCCGAGATCGCGGCGAGCCTCACGATCTCGGAGACGACCGTGAAGACCCACGTGGGACGAGTGCTCGCGAAGACCGGGTCGCGCGATCGGGTTCAGGCGGTGATCTTCGCCTTCCGCGTCGGACTCGTGTCGCGCACCGATCTTCTCGAGGAGGCCGGCGGCGAGGCCGGTGGTACCGCGAACCCCGGTTGATCCTCCCCGGGTAGGACGCCGCGCGGCGCAGAGACCCTTCCGTGCTCCGACGCGCCGACCTCGCTGTTCTTTCTAGTCTCGGGGCATGACGTTCGAGGGCGTTCCGTTCGGGGACACGGATTTCGGGGGCACGACTTCCGGGGGCACGGGGCCGGAGGCCGCGCCCGCCGTCCGGGTGAGAGGGCTCTCGAGGCCCTTCGCCCCGCGCGTGCCCCGCCGATGGACACGCGGACGTGAGCCGGCCTCGTCCGGTCCCGACATCGCGCGGCCCGACATCGCGCGGCTCGACATCGCGCGGCTCGACATCGCCGCGGGTGCGCTCACGGCGATCCTCGGTCCGTCGGGCTCGGGAAAGAGCACCCTCGTCGACAGCCTCGCGGGCGTGCATGCTGGATCGGATACGGGCCGGGGCGTCTCGGGTGTCGTCGAGATCGCGGGAACCCGGATCTCGACGTTGCGCGACTCCGCCCTCACCGTCTTCCGGCGCGATCACATCGGGACGGTGTTCGCATCGGCGAATCTCGTCCCGATGTTCTCGGCCCGCGAGAACATCCTGCTGCCGATGCGGCTGGCGGGACGCGAACCCGCGGACCCGTGGTTCGACGAGATCGTCGCCCGCTTCGGGCTGGCGGAACGACTCGGCCACGCGCCGGAGCAGCTCACGACCTACGAGCAGCAGTGCGTCGCCCTCGCGCGTGCCCTGGTGTCGCAGCCGGACGTGGTGTTCGCCGACGAACCGACGCGGCACCTCGACTCGATGGCGACGTCGCGGTTCCTCGGCCTGCTGCGGGCGAGCGTTCGCGAGGATCGCCTCACGGCCGTGCTGACGACCCACGATCCCGTGGTCGCGTCGTACGCCGATCGAGTCGTCGTGCTCTCGGACGGCCGGATCACCGGGGAGATCGCCGATCCCACGCCCGCACGAGTGGCCGCCGGCCTCGGCGAACTCGCGGGACGGCCGATCGAGGACAGCGGCGGTGAACGATGGTGAGTGCGTGGCGCACACCGCGACCGGTGACGACGTCGCTCGCGTGGGCGCTCGCTCGTGCCGACGGCGCCCGGTTCCTCGTCGCGGGGGTGGCGGTCGCGGTCGCGGTTGCTCACCTCGTCGTCGCGCTCGCGCTCGCGGACGGCCTGCGCGCGGGCGCGGCCGACGTCGCGACGGCCCACCAGCGCGAGACCGACGTGCTGGTGACGGGACCGCTGGATCCCGCTGTCCTCGGCCAGGTACCCGGCGTCGCGCAGGTCGTGTCCGACGACACCGTCGCGGTGCGCGTCGACGCCGAGCACGGAACGTGGTCCGGGGTCGCGGCGTCTCTCGCCACGCCGGGGCCGTTGCGCTGGCAGACGCTCTCGGCGGGACGATTCGCCGAGACACCCGGTGAGGTCGTGGTCTCCGACGATGCGGGTGTCGCGATCGGCGACGCCGTCCGGATCGCGTCCACCGGCGGCGTGGCTGCCCCCGTCGGTGCGACGGTCGTCGGCCTCGTCGACGTCGGGGACACGGCGTTCCGGGCGAGCCCCGTCGCCGTGTTCGGTTACGAACAGCAGTGGACGCGGCAGTTCGCGTCGGATGCGACGTGGCGCGTCGCCGCTGCCGCGGGGACGGCTCCGGACGTCCTCGTCGAGCGCATCCGCACGAGCGTTCCCGGAGTGGACGTCGTGGTCACGGGAGAGGAGGCACGAGCGGAGATGCCACCGGCCGGGCCCGGGTGGATCTCGATCGTGGTCCTCGTGATGCTGTGTTTCGCGGCGGTCGCCGCGCTCGTCGCGATCTCGATCGTGCATCACACGTGCGCCGTGGTGCTCGGGGGGCGCACCGCCGAACTCGCGGCGCTACGCCGGGTGGGTGCATCGGCAGCGCAGGTCCGCGGAGCGCTCGCGGTCACGGGAGCGATGCTGGCAGCGGCGTCCTCGGCGCTCGCGATCGTGCTGGCGGCCGTCGCGACGACGGCGCTCGGTGGGGTCCTGCACGACGTCGGAGTTCCATTCGCGCACAGCGAGTTCCGTCCGCTGTGGGGACTCGCGGGAGCCGGCGCGGGGTTCGCGGTGATCGCGGTCGCGAGTGCCGGTCCGGTCCTGCGGGCCACGGGTGCCTCGCGCTTCGTGCCCGGCGCTCCGGCCCGGGTACGGCTGCGCTCGCGCGCCCACGTCGCACTCGCCGTCGCCGGAGCCGCCCTCACCGTCCTCGGCGTCGTCCGCACCGACATCCGGATCGCCTGTGCCGGCGGCCTCGCGACCTTCGTCGCGCTCATGCTCGCGGCGCCCACGCTGCTGCCGTTCGTCCTGCGTCCGTTGCGACGGCGGCTCTCGGCCGCGGGCCCGATCGCGGATCTCGCGATCCGCGCCGCGACGCGCGCGTCCGGCCACACCCGCATGACGGCGTCCGCTCTCATGGTGTGCGTCGCGCTGTCGAGTACGGCGGTCGTCGGTGCGACGATGCTGCGTGAGAACACCGACGACCTGCTCGACGAGTACTACCCGGTGGACCTCACCGCGACCTTCCCGAGCCCGCTGCCACCGCTCGCCCGCGACGTCGTCGCCGCGGTCGGTGGCGTGTCCGACGTCGCGTCGCTCCGTGCTTTCGAGACACCGGAGATCTCCGGGTACGTCGTCGACGCCGTCGCCGCGCGCGACGTCGCGAGGCATCCCGTCGCCGCGCCCGCGCCGGGAACGATCGTGTTGTCGCAGTACGATCTCGCGCGGCTGGACCTGACGGCGGGGGAGACGACCGAGGTCGGCGACGCGGCGCTCGTGGCGGTGCGTGGGCCGGACGGCAGCCCGCCCGTCGTCGCCGACACGGAGGCTGCGGCAGTCGGTGCGCGAGAGGAGGTGTCCGCCTTCTGGATTCGGCTCTCCGATCCGCACGGGGGGGCGAGTGCTGCCGAGGCCGTCACGGCCGCGGTGGCCGGGCTCGACTCCGCGAGCACAGTCGATGGGCCGCTACCCGTGCGCGACGAGATCGGCACCGCGATCGGCACGACGCTCGTCGCCTCGCTGGGCGTGCTGTCGGTGGTGTTCGTCGTCGCGGTGGCGGGGGTCGGGAACAGCGTCGCGCTCACGACGCGCGAGCGCGCCGGCGAGTCGGCACTGCTGCGGATCATCGGGCTCGGCCGACGTCAGCTACGACGCGCGGTACTCGGCGAGGCGGTGCTCGTCGCGGCTGCAGCCACGTTGTGCGGTGCGGTCTTCGGCGTCGTCCACGGGGTCGCGGGCGCCGCTGCGGTGACGGGGCTCGGACCGGTCTCGGTGGACGCGGTGCCGTGGCTCGCCGTCGGGGGCATCGTCGTCGCCGGTGTGGCGGGCGGTCTCGTCGCCGCGGTGGTCCCGGCAGCGCGAGCGGCCCGGCGCCCGCACGGGGTACGTCGACGCCGCGACGCCGCGACGCGCCAGATCACGACAGCGAGCGGGTGACCTTCTCCGTCTCGACCCGGCGTTCCTGCCGGTCGGGATCGGGGTGAGCGACCTGGACGAGCGAGGCACCGGCCACGAGCGGCGCCAGCAGCGACTCCACGAGGTCGTCCGCCGTCGACCACGTGCGGGACGACAGCACCCGATCGGCCGCGGTGAGGCCGCTGCGCTCCGCCGCGTCCGCGGCGGCGGTGGCGATCTCCGCGACGGACATCCCGGACAGTGCCGCGCCTGCGCCCGCCGGTGAGAAGGCGTCGCCGTGCACCCGCACCGCCGTCGCGTAGTCGACGATCCCGAGCGGCAGGTCGGGGACCGGAAGACCGAAGGCGTGCAACGACAGTGCGACGACCTCGGGGGCATCGGAGTCGAGCCCGTCGGCCGTCACGAGAGCGGCGGCGACGTCGGTGTCGTCGGCGTCGAGCACCGCCTCGGCACCCGCCCACCACACGCCGAGCAGGACCGCAGCCGTCTGCCAGTGCGCAGGCAGGAGGACGGCGACGCGGTCGCCCGGCGCGATCCCGATCTCGTCGCGCAGCAGGTTCGCCGTCTTGGCCGCCCAGTTGGCGAGTGTGACCGCGGACAGCTCGATCCGCTCGCCGGTCGCGTCGTCGTACCAGGTGATGCGCGGCCCGGCCGGATCGCGCGTCAGCGCGGGATCGAGCAGGGCATCGGTGAGTGTCGCGGGCATCGTCGTGCCGTCCTTCGGGATCGAGATCGGGTGCAGGAGCGTCAGTTGACGCACCGGGGCGAGTCGGAGCCCGCCGTGATCGGCGGGCCGGGCGGCACCGGGGTCATCGTGCCGTCGGCGGAGGTGACGCCGTCCGGAGCCGTCCCGGTCGGTGTCTGCGCCGTGGTGGCGCTTCCTTCGACGCCCGGCCCGCTGTAGTCGGAGGCGAGGACGACCCGGACCTCGTCGTCGGACAGCGACGAATCCGCCTCGATGTCGACGTCGCCGACGGACGCCGCGACGGCGCGCGCCGCGTCGGACTCCGGATCTGCCGCGAAGACCGTCGTGCGGGCCGGAGTCGTGCCCGTGTGGTTTCCGACCTCGCCGGTCGCGTAGCCGATCTCGGCGAGCGCAGCGGAGGCCGCGTTCGCGAGCCCGGAGACGGCGCTCGCGTTCGCGACGTCCACCGTGACCGTGGACGGATCGATGTCGGGGGCGGGCGACGTGGTGGCCGAACCGGACTCGCTCGTCTCGTCGCCGGCATCCTCGCCGACGAGCCCGGCCACGAACGACCGGACCTCGGGCGGATCGACGACGACGATCGACTCGCCCCACTCCGTCATGCCGTTGAGGTTCGCGACGGGGATCGTGTCGAACTGGACGTCGCCGCCCGCGAGATTCTGCAGTTGCCGCGCGAAATCGACGATGTCCCAGTCGTCGTCGATCACGACGGACCGCTCGACCGCGCGGGTGAGCTGGCTCAGCTTCGCGGGGTCGCTCAGTGTCCTGGCGCTGAGCACCTGGTTCGCGAGCGAGGCCATGAAGACCTGCTGACGGACGATGCGGTCGAGATCGCCGCGCGGCAGATCGTGCCGCTGCCGCACGAAGCTCAGGGCGTCCGGCCCGGACAGGGTCTGCTCACCCATGGTGAAGTTCGCGCCCGAGAGCGGTTCGTCGACCGCTTCGTTCAGGCACACGTCGACGCCGCCGACGGCGTCGGTGAGCAGCACGAATCCGAGCAGCCCCACCTCGGCGTAGTGGTCGACGGTGATGCCGGTCAGGTCCGCGACCGTCTCCACGAGCGCTTCGCGACCCGCCCGCGAGGACTCCCGCTCGGCCTCCGTCTCGGATTCGCCCTCCTCGACGAGACGTTCGCGTTCGGTCGCTTTCGTCGTTCCGTACGCGGCGTTGATCTTCGACTCGCCGATGCCGGGGACGTCGACGTACGAGTCGCGCGGGATCGAGATCGCCGTCGCGGAACTGCCGTCGTTGGGGACGCGGATGAGCAGGATCGTGTCGGTGTTGGTGGCGGCCTCCTCGCCGGCACGCAGCGTGTCCAGTTCCTGCTGGCTCAGCGGGTTCCCGTGCGCGTCGGTGCGGCTGTCGGTGCCCACGAGCAGGATGTCGACGGCGCCGTCCGCACCGCCGCCGAGGCCGAGCCCGCCCGCCGTCGCGAGGTTGCTGCGGAGCGAATCGATACTGCGCCACGCGAGCCCCGTCGTCACGAGGACCAGGATCGACGCGAGCGCGACCACGAGGCGAAGCCGCCCGCGTCTGACCTCCGCACGCCGGTCCGCCGGCGACCGCACCTCGTTCGACACGCAGACCAGGCTACTGCCGAGCCCGCCGTGGCCGGGGTAGCCCCGATCCGGCGTGGCAGTGTTCACGCACGGGCACGGCGGCGCGCACATGGGACACTCGCGGAGTGAACACCATGCTCGTCACCGGCGCGGCCGGTCAGCTCGGCAGCGCCGTCGTCGCCCGTGCCGGAGAGCTCGCACTCCCCGTCGTCGCGGCGGTGTCGAGCGATCTCGACATCACCGACGAGCGCGCCGTGGAGCGCGCGGTCGGCGCACGCGAACCCGGCGACGTCCTCGTGAACTGTGCCGCGTACACCGCCGTCGACGCCGCCGAGACCGATGCCGGCCGCGCGCATGCGGTCAACGCGCTCGGTCCCGGTCTGCTCGCACGGGCGTGCGCCCGCGCCGGGGTCCGGCTGATCCACGTCTCGACGGATTACGTCTTCGCGGGCGACGCGCACGAGCCGTACGACCTCGACGCCCCGACCGCGCCGCGCACCGTCTACGGTCGCACCAAGCTCGACGGCGAGATCGCCGTGCACCGGGCGCTGCCGTCCGCGCACGTCGTGCGGACCGCCTGGGTCCACTCGGGTACCGGGACCGACTTCGTCGCGACGATGCGCCGGCTCGAGGGCACCCGCGAGAGCGTCGACGTCGTCACCGATCAGGTCGGGTCGCCGACGTACGCGCCCGATCTCGCCGCGGGCCTCGTCGAACTCGCGACGACGCCGGTCGACGCGCCGATCCTCCACGCCACGAACGCCGGCGTCGCGAGCTGGTTCGATCTCGCCCGGGCCGTCTTCGAGGGCATCGGCGCCGACCCCGAACGCGTGCACCCGTGCACCTCCGAGCAGTTCGTGCGCCCCGCGCCGCGCCCCGCGTACTCGGTCCTCTCGCCGCGCGCCTGGGAGGCCGCGGGGCTGACGCCGCTGCGGCCCTGGCGGGAGGCGCTCGCGGACGCGCTCGCCGCCGGCTGACGTCGCGGCGCACCACGCGCCGTACGGGTGATGCGGCGAATCACCGGCCGCCCGCTACGCTTGCCCGCGTGAGTTCGAAGCTGGCCGTGGTGACGGTGACCTACTCGCCTGGCGAGCATCTCGAGCGATTCCTGTCGACGCTCGCCGCGGCGACGACCCACGAGCACGTCGTCGTGATGGCCGACAACGGGTCGACCGACGGCGCGCCCGAGGCGGCGGAGGCGGCGTTCGAGAACGCGCGACTGCTGCGCACGGGCGGCAACATCGGCTACGGCGGCGCCGTCAACCGCGCCGTCGCCGAGCTGACCGACGTCGACTACGTCGTCATCGCAAATCCCGACGTCCGCTGGTCCGAGGGTGCGATCGACGAACTCCTCGCCGCTGCCGAGCGCTGGCCGCGCGCGGGGGCGCTCGGCCCGCTCGTGAACGAACCCGACGGCTCGGTCTACCCGTCGGCGCGCGAGGTGCCCGGAATCGTGTCGGGCGCCGGTCACGCCGTGCTGGGCAGGATCTGGCCCGGAAACCCGTGGACCCGCCGCTACCGGCAGCAGGACATCGCGGTCTCGGAGCGCCCGGTCGGCTGGCTCTCCGGCTCGTGCCTGCTCGTCCGTCGCGACGCCTTCGACTCGATCGACGGGTTCGACTCCCGCTACTTCATGTACATGGAGGACGTCGACTTCGGCGATCGCCTCGGCCGGGCCGGATGGCTCAACGTCTACGTGCCGTCCGCACACGTGACGCACGCCAAGGGGCACGCCGCGGGCCGTCATCCCGAGATCATGCTGCCCGCGCACCACCGCAGCGCGTACCGCTTCCAGGCCGACCGGCATCCGCACGTGTGGCAGGTGCCGCTGCGCGTGGCGCTGCGGATCGGGCTCGCGGTGCGGTCGAGGCTCGCCGTGCGCGCGGCCCTGCGCGAGCGCGCTGCGGACGTACCGAACACGCGGACCGGGCAGCCGGAGCAGCGTCCCGAGAGCAGAGACGAGAGGGTCTGACACGTGGGAATCGAGAAGGCCACCGATGCGGTGGTGCTGGTCGGTGGCAAGGGAACCCGGCTGCGGCCGCTGACGATGTCGGCACCCAAGCCGATGCTGCCGACGGCGGGACATCCGTTCCTCGAACACCTGCTCGCGCGGATCCGCGCCGCGGGAATCGAGCACGTGATCCTCAGCACGTCCTACAAGGCCGAGGTCTTCGAGGAGTACTTCGGCGACGGCTCGGGCATCGGCCTGGACATCGAGTACGTCACCGAGGACCAGCCGCTCGGCACGGGTGGCGGCATCCGCAACGTCGAGTCGGCGCTGCGCGGCGACCACGTCATGGTGTTCAACGGTGACGTCCTCACCGGCGCCGACCTCGGAGCGATCCTCGACACGCACGTCGAGAAGGAGGCCGACGTCACGCTGCACCTGGTGCGCGTGAGCGATCCCCGCGCCTACGGCTCGGTCCCCACCGACGCGGACGGCCGCGTCACGGCGTTCCTCGAGAAGACGCAGGATCCGCCGACCGACCAGATCAACGCCGGCTGTTACGTCTTCACCCGCGCCGCGCTCGAGAAGATCCCGACCGGTCGTCCCGTGTCCGTCGAGCGCGAGGTCTTCCCGAGTCTGCTCACCGACGGCTCGCGCGTCTTCGGTTACGTCGATCACACGTACTGGCGCGACATGGGGACGCCCGAGGACTTCGTGCGCGGTTCCGCCGACCTCGTCCGCGGCATCGCGCCGTCGCCGTTGCTCGAAGGTGAACGGGGCGAGGCACTCGTGCATCCGAGCGCCGGCATCGGCGGGGGAGCGCTCCTGATCGGCGGCACCGTCGTGGGCCGCGGCGCGGTGATCGGTGCAGGTGCACGGCTCGACGGCGCCGTCGTGTTCGACGGCGCGCAGATCGAGGCGGGGGCCACCGTCGAACGCTCGATCGTCGGATTCGGCGTCCGGATCGGCCCGCGTGCGCTCGTTCGCGACGGCGTCATCGGCGACGGAGCGGACATCGGAGCCCGCTGCGAACTGTTGCGCGGAGCCCGCGTCTGGCCGGGTGTGGCGCTGCCCGACGGCGGAGTACGGTTCAGTACGGACGTCTGAGCGGTCGCTCCCGCGCCACCTTCGGACGTGCCCGCTGGATCGACGGTACCGAGGGTCGGGTTGAGAGGTTCGAGGCAATGGCCGAGTTCACGCGCTATGTCGCGATGGGGGATTCGTTCACCGAGGGAGTCGGCGACCCCGACCCGCAGCGTCCCGGTGGGCTGCGCGGCTGGTCGGACCTCGTGGCCGAGCAACTCGCCTCCCGCACGCCCGAGTTCCGGTACGCGAACCTCGCGATCCGCGGCCGTCTGCTCGACGCGATCGTCGACGAACAACTCGGTCCCGCCCTCGACATGGCACCCGATCTCGTGACGATCTACGCGGGCGGCAACGACATGATGCGCCCCAAGTTCGACGTGGACCGGCTCGTGGGACGGTACGACGACGCCGTCGCCCAGCTCACCGCGACGGGCGCGACGGTGCTCGTGTGGACGGCGTACGACGCCGGGTGGTCGCCGGTCTTCGGCAAGCTCCGCGGGCGCAACGCCGTCTACAACGAACTCGTCCGCGAGGTCGCCGACCGGCACGGCGCGACGCTCGTCGACTTCTGGCGTTTCGACGAGTACGACGACCACCGCATGTGGGACTGGGACCGGCTGCACATGTCGTCGCTCGGGCACCGCAACATGGCGGCCCGGGTCCTCGGCGTGCTCGGCGTCGAGCACGCTCTCGAGCCGGTGAGCCTCGGAACGCTCGCGCCGCAGCCGAAGTCCGAGGCGCGCCGTGAGAACCTGGTCTGGGCACGAGAGTTCTTGTTGCCGTGGATTTCCCGCCGGGTGCGGGGGACGTCCTCGGGTGACGGCGTCACCGCGAAGCGGCCGGTCCTCGCACCCGTCGGCTGACCCGCTGCGCCGCCAGCGCGAGCAGTCGTTCGATCGTCTCGTGCTCGGCGTCGTCGGGAAGCGCGTCGACCGGCCACCACCGCAGATCGACCGACTCGTGGCTGCGGACCGGGGCGGCGCCGTCGGGCGCCGTCACGAGGAACTGCAGATCGAGATGCCGGGTGGGCAGCCCGAGCGAGCACGTGATGGGGTGCGTGTCGAGCGAGAGCACGCCGGGTGAGATCGACAGCCCCTCGATGCCGGATTCCTCCCGAGCCTCGCGCAGTGCGGCGCCACGCACCGTGAGGTCGGTCTCCTCGCAGTGGCCGCCGAGCTGAATCCATCTGCCCACCTTCGGATGCAGGGTCAGCAGGACGTTGCGCATGGAGGCGTCCACCACGATCGCCGACGCCGTCACATGGCCGGGCGCGTACTCGCGCAGCACGCCGCGCGGGGCAGCGGCGAGGAAGGCGAGCACCGTGTGCCGCAACGCTTCCGCGGTGGCATCGGGCGCCTGCCATGCCTCGAGTTCGGCGACGGTCGAGGCGTGGATCGATTCGGCACTCATCACGCCTCCAGGTAGCGGCCGGCGGTGTCGGCGGGCTCGCGTGGGGTGAGGTCGTCGGGAGGGTACCCGATCGCGATCGCGCCCACGGGATTCCAGTCCTCCGGCAGATCCAGATGCTCGCGGACGACATCCGGGGCGAAGATCGTCGAACCGATCCAGCAGCTCCCGAGCCCGCGTGCGGCGAGCGCGACGAGCAGTCCCTGCACGGCGGCACCCGCGGCGACGGTGAACATCGTCTCCTCCGCGGCGGTGCGACGAGCGTCCGGGTAGCTGTGCGCGCCGTCGGGAACCATGAACGGGATCACGACTTCCGGTGCGTCGTAGAGGATTCGGCCGCGATCGACCCGCGCCGCGATCGAGTCCGCGTCGCGGCCGTCGCTGCGGAGGTCGGCCTCCCAGCGGTGCTTCATCGCGTCGAGCAGCCGGACGCGGCGGCCGCGATCGCGCAGCCGGACGAAACGCACCGGGCGGGTGTGATGTGGTGCTGGGGCGGTGAGCGCATCGGCGACGGCGTCGGTGATCAGCGCCGAATCGACCGGTGCCGAAGCGAATTCGCGGACCGAGCGACGCACCAGCACGGCCTCGCGCCGGCCCTGCTCGATCGCGAACTCCGTCCCGAGGTGGAACAGATCGTCCTCGCCGGGACGCACCAGCGCATGCGCCGTCGAGCCGTCGTCGCGCAGCGTGAGCCCCCGGACGACGGCCACCGGGACACCGCCGAGCTTGCCTTTCGCGAGATCGGCTGCGGCGGCGATCTCGTCGGCCACCGCGACCTCGGTGACGACGAGATCGTTGCCCTGCGAGTCGCGGCCGCCGGCGTAGGCGTGCAACACGGCGAGCCCGGCCGACCCGATCGCGACGTCGGTCTGCCCCGTCCGCCACGCGCGACCCATCGTGTCGGTGACGACGACGGCGACGGTGACGCCGGTCGCGGCGCGCACGGCCTCACGCAGCCGGGCGGCGCTCGCGTCGGGATCCTCGGGGAGCAGCGCGAGTTCGCCCGACTCGACGTTCGAGCCGTCGACGCCCGACGCCGCCTGGACGATCCCGAGCCGGTTCTCTGTGATGAGCGTGCGCCCCTTGCGGGCGAGCACGCGCACCGACTCGCCCTCGACGAGCCTGCGGCGCAGCGCATCTCGCTCGTCCGGATCGCGCGGTGCCGCCACGAGACGGCCCTCGGTCTTCGAGAACGCCTTGCTCGTCACGACGAGGACGTCGCCGTTCTCGAGCGGCGGGAGCGCGGCGAGCAGGATCGTCGCGAGGTTGTCGCCGGGACGGAACTCCGGCAGGCCCGTCACCGGGACGATCGTGATCGCGGCTCCGGACGCGTGATCGGCGACGTCGGAAGCCGATCCGCCGTCGCTCACGGTGCGATGCCCGCGATGTCGAGCGCCGCCCGCACCATCGCGGCGGTGGCCTCGGGATCGGTCATGAGCAACGGCACGGACCGCACCGTGACTCCGGGGATCTCGGCGGTGTCGCCCGTGTGGACGAGCCAGCCGTCGAGGATTCCGGTGTCCGAGCGCGAACCGTAGTGATTGCCCACTGCTTCCGCCGTCGTCTCGACACCGATCGCGGAGAGGCAGTCGTCCGCCATCCCGCGCAGCGCCGCGCCGCCGACGATGGGGGAGATCCCGATCACCTTCGCCGTCGTGGTCCGCAGCGCACCGCGGATGCCGGGGACCGCGAGGATCGCACCGATGCTCACCACGGGGTTCGACGGCGCGAGCAGGACGACGTCGGCGTCCTCGATCGCCGAGAGGACGCCCGGTGCCGGCCGCGCGTCGTCGGCGCCGACGTTGACGAAGTCGTGCGTCTCGATGCGGGCGCGGTAGCGGACCCACCACTCCTGGAAGTGGATCGCCTTGCGGTCGCCGGTGTCGGGATCGGTGACGACGACATGGGTTTCGCTGCGATCGTCGGTGACGGGCAGCAGTGCGACTCCCGGTTGCCAGCGCACGCACAGTGCCGCGGTGACGTCGGAGAGGCTGTACCCGGTGCGCAGCATCCGGGTCCGGATGAGATGGGTCGCGATGTCGCGGTCGCCGAGGCCGAACCAGTCCGGTGTCGCGCCGTACGCCGCGAGCTCCTCCTTCGCATTCCACGTCTCGTTCGCGTGCCCCCACCCGCGCTCGGGATCGATTCCGCCGCCGAGGGTGTACATGCACGTGTCGAGATCCGGGGTGATGCGCAGGCCGTGCATCCACACGTCGTCGCCGACGTTGACGATCGCCGTGATGTCGTGTTCGCCGTCGTCGTCGCGGCCGAGCAGGCTGCGCACTCCTTCGAGGAATCGCGCGCCGCCGACACCGCCGACCAATACAGTGACCTTCACGACGTATCAGCCTAGCTGCGCACGATCGCGAGGCCACGTCCCGTGCTCGAGCTGTGCGCGAGCTGCGCCGGGCCTGCGGCGAAACCCGGAAGCCTATTCGAGATTTCGCCGAACTCTTCACCACGACACACCGGTGCGTGCCATAATCACAGGTATGTCATTCCCACGCCGTCGGCCATTCGGATGGCTTGCAGCGGGCACTCTTTCGAACGCGGATTCCTCGAATATTCGTTCGAAGTGTCGTGACATACGTCCATTCGCGCGCGAACTGTAGGTGAGGAGGCGGAGCGATGCCCGACGAGTACACACGCGGTGCCGATGTCCACGGTTTTCCCGGCGGGGGGCCGTGGGCCGTAGGCCCGACGACCGAC
Organism: Rhodococcus rhodnii NBRC 100604; assembly: GCF_001894925.1. GTDB lineage: Bacteria > Actinomycetota > Actinomycetes > Mycobacteriales > Mycobacteriaceae > Rhodococcus_F > Rhodococcus_F rhodnii. The sequence continues at coordinate 88,773 of NZ_BCXD01000005.1, forward strand.
ATCGACGAGCCGCGACCCGATTCCGATGCGAGCGCGGCGAACGGCGCACGCATCGACGGCGAGACCGACCGGGAACACGACAGCGCACCGATGCTGAGCGTGGTTCCGAGCGAGTCGAGTCCGGCGAGCGATCCCGTGTTCCTGCGAGGGTTCGACGAACTCTTCGAGAACATCGAGGATCAGTGGCAGGAACGCGCACTCTGCGCGCAGACCGACCCCGAGGCGTTCTTCCCCGAGAAGGGCGGCTCGACCCGCGAAGCCAAGCGGATCTGCCAGGGATGCGAGGTTCGCGACGAATGCCTCGACTACGCCCTCGCGAACGACGAGCGTTTCGGCATCTGGGGTGGCCTCTCCGAACGGGAGCGCCGGCGCCTCAAGCGCGGCATCGTCTGAATCGTCCGGCCCCCGGGTCACGGATCGGCAGTGCCGCGGCTAGTCCTCCGGCGCCCCGTCCGGATCGACCACGTCCGGATCGAGCCCGAGGTATGTCGCCACCTGCTGCACCAGAATCTCGTGCAGCAGGTCGGTGAGGTCCTCGGGATCGTCGGCACGGTGCTCGACGGGCCTGCGGAACACGACGATCCGGGCGCGCGTGGCGTCGCCCCGTCGGTCGATGCCCGCGGGGACCAGGCGCGAGAGCGGAACGGGCCCGTCGGCGACGACGTCGTCGGGCCACTCCACCGAATCCGGATCGATCGCGCGGATCTTGGGAACATCGTCGACGGCGATGTCGAGTCCGCGCAGGCGTCCGCCCCACCTGTCGTCGATCGGGCCGAACGCGTCGAGGACGGCGAGATCGAACCGTTCGGCGCGCGAACGGCGCCCCGGAACGTCGGGCGGAAGGACCGGTCCACGCGGGCCTCGGCCGTGCCGCTCGACCGTTCGGGCTGTGTGGCGGCGGCGCGGAGGTCTTGCCATGGCGCCGACATTACAAGCTCGCGGCGGTGTGTCCGAGTGGGGTGGCGAGGACAGGAGAGTTAAGGTGCTGGCTGTGAGATCACTGCGTCGATGCTGCCGACCCGGGTGCAAGAACCCCGCCGTTGCGACGCTGACGTACGTGTACTCCGACTCGACCGCCGTCGTCGGGCCGCTCGCGACGGTCGACGAGCCGCACTCGTGGGATCTCTGCGAGACGCACGGGTCACGGATCACCGCCCCGATGGGATGGGAACTCGTCCGGCACGAGGGTGCCTTCGCGTCGAGCACGCCCGACGAGGACGATCTCACCGCGCTCGCCGAGGCCGTCCGTGAAGCGGGTCTCGGCGAACGCCACGAGGACGCCGCCGCCGTCTCCGACGCCTCCGCCGACGGCGACCGCGGTGCGGCGCCCCCACCTCGGACCGGACGCCGCGGTCATCTGCGCGTCCTGCCGGACCCCTCGGTCTGAACCGGGCCGTCCCTCCGCTCTCCACTTCCCGCGCGATCCCCTCGCCACCGGTCGGCACCGCCGCAGCCTCCCGGCGGATAGGGTGAGCGCTGCCGTCGTCACCGCGGCCCCTGTCCACAACCCGAAGGAGCCCAGCCGTGTCGCGATCCGCCGAGTCCGTCCATTCCGTCGTCAAGGCGTACGACGTACGCGGTCTCGTGGGCGAACAACTCGACGAGGGATTCGTGCGCGATCTCGGTGGCGCGTTCGCCCACCTCATGCGGTCGGAGGGCGCCGCTCGCGTCGCCGTCGGACACGACATGCGCGATTCGTCGCCGACGCTCGCGCACGCGTTCGCCGAGGGGGTGACGGCACAGGGGCTCGACGTCGTGCTGCTGGGACTCACCTCGACCGACGAGCTGTACTTCGCGTCGGGACGGCTCGAGTGCCCGGGCGCGATGTTCACGGCGAGTCACAATCCCGCGCGCTACAACGGCGTCAAGATGTGCCGGGCGTTCGCCAAGCCCGTGGGACAGCAGACCGGTCTGGCAGACATCGCGCAGCAACTCGTCGACGGCGTCGCTCCCTACGACGGCGCGCGCGGCGACATCGCCGAGGCCGATCTGCTCGCGGACTACGCGGAGTTCCTGCGCTCGCTCGTCGATCTCTCCGAGTTGCGTCCGACGCGCATCGTCGTCGACGCGGGCAACGGCATGGGCGGCATGACGGCGCCCGCGGTCTTCGGTCCCCTTGCGGCGGTCACGATCGATCCCCTCTACTTCGAGCTCGACGGGACGTTCCCGAATCACGAGGCCAATCCGCTCGATCCCGCGAACCTCGTGGATCTGAGCGCGCGCGTCCGTGAGACGGGCGCCGACCTGGGGCTCGCCTTCGACGGCGACGCGGACCGCTGCTTCGTCGTCGACGAGAAGGGCGACGTGGTGTCGCCGTCCGCGATCACGGCACTCGTCGCGCAGCACGCGCTCGCGGCCGAGCCCGGCGCCACGATCATCTACAACGCGATCACCTCGCGTGCGGTCCCCGAACTCGTCGAGGAATGGGGCGGCGTCGCCGTCCGCACTCGGGTGGGCCATTCGTTCATCAAGCAGCAGATGTCGGAGACCGGTGCGGTCTTCGGCGGCGAGCACTCGGGGCACTACTACTTCCGCGACTTCTGGAACGCCGACTCGGGCATGCTCGCGGCGCTCCACGTCCTCGCCGCGTACGGCGCGCAGGATCGTCCGCTCTCGGAACTCATGGCCGAGTACGTGAAGTACGCGGATTCGGGCGAGATCAACTCGACGGTCGACGATCTCGCAGCGGCGGCCGACGAGGTCGTCGCGGCGTTCGCGGAGCGCACCGTCGCCGTCGACACCCTGGACGGCGTGACCGTGGATCTGGGCGACCACACGTGGTTCAACCTGCGCCCCTCGAACACCGAACCGCTGTTGCGGCTCAACGCCGAGGCGCCGTCGCGCGGCGCCGTCGACGCGGTGGTGGGAGAGATCCTGGGCATCGTGCGCGGCCGACTGGGATAGTGGGATCCACACCGTTCGACCCCGCGCAGTGCGGCCCGTCACACTGCACGGAGGTCGGCACGACGAGACCGGCCGGCACCACGAGGCCGGCCGGAAGGACAAGGGGGTGGTCGGGGCGATGACGACACCGATGCCCGTTCTCGACCTCGACGACGAGGCGGCGATCGGCGCCGCCGATCGTCACGCGGTGCTGCGGTCCGCGGCGACCGCAGGGGCGCAACTGCGGGCCGCGCAGGCAGCGGTGGACGAGGGCGAGCTCACGGGACTCGCGGGGATGCGGCCACGCAGCCTCGTACTCGTGACGGCAGCGGGCCGTCCGGCGCGTGCCGCTGCACTCGTCTCGTCGACGGCGACGCTCGGGTTCCCGGTCGTCCGCGTGCCCACGACGCCGTCGTGGGTGGGTCCGCTCGACGTCGTGGTGGTCGCAGGCGACGACGCCGGTGATCCGGCCCTCGCCCACGCCACGGACGCCGCGCTGCGCCGGCGGGCGGAGACGGTCGTGGTCGCCCCGTTCGAGGGGCCGCTGCGCGACGTCGCGGCGGGCCGGGCTCGCTCGCTCGCGCCGAGGATTCCGGCGCACCCACGCCACATGCTGATGCGGTATCTCGCGGGCTTCCTCGCGGTCGCCGCGGAACTGGGCAGGCCCGACGAGGCCGCGGCCGTCGACCTCGCCGCGCTCGCGGACGCCGCCGACGCCGAGGCCGTGCGCGGCGGACCCGGCAACGAGATCTTCCACAATCCCGCGAAGTCGCTCGCGTCGCGCGTGCACGGCCGCCGCGTCGTGTTCACCGGCGCCGACGCGCCCCACGTCGAACTCGCGCGGCACGCGGGCGAGGCGGCGGTGTTCGCGGGAGCTGTCGCGGCGTCCGCGCCGCTGCCCGATGTCGTCGCCGCGGCGCCCACGTTCCGTCCCGCAGCGGACGTCGATCCGCTCTTCTTCGATCCGGACCTCGACGATCCGGGGGACCGTCCGATCCGTGCGTTCGCGTTCTCGTCCGTCGCCGACGAGGACACGACCCGGCGCCGGCTCGCGACGGTGCCGGACGCCGAGGTCCTGGTCGCGAGCGAACTCGGTGAGCAGTCCGGCGACGTCGTCGCGCAACTCGTGACGCTCGCGACTCGTGTCGATCTCGCCGCGGCGTATCTCCAGCTGATGGGTGGTCACTAGTGCGGGTACTCGACGGCGCGATGCGCTACTACGCGTGGGGTTCGCGTTCGGCCATCGCCGCCGTTCAGGGCCGCAGGGTGCCGTCGGCTCATCCCGAGGCGGAGTTGTGGTTCGGCGCGCACCCGGGTGATCCCGCCCGCGTTCTCGGCGACGACGGCGCGGCCGAGGGGACGCTGCTCGACGTCGTCGAAGACGATCCCGTCGCGGCGCTGGGGGAGCGCAGCGTCGATCGCTTCGGCGCGCGGCTGCCGTACCTGCTCAAGCTGCTCGCGGCGGAGGAACCGCTGTCGCTGCAGGCGCATCCCAGTTCGGTGCAGGCCGCCGAGGGCTTCGAGGCCGAGAACGTCGCGGGGCTTCCGCTGGACGCCGCCGACCGCAACTACAAGGATCCGAGCCACAAGCCCGAACTCGTCGTGGCGCTCACCCCGTTCGAGGCGCTCGCCGGCTTCCGCGATCCCAAGCGCACCGTCGATCTGCTCGCCGCGCTCGCGGCGCCCGAGCTCGAGCCGTACGTGTCGCTGCTGGCCGAGCAGCCCGATTCGGGAGGGCTGCGCGCGCTGTTCACGACGTGGATCACGTTGCCGCCCAACGCCGTCTCGGCACTGATGCCCAAGCTGCTCGACGCGTGCGTCGCACTGCTCGCGTCCGACGCCGACGGCGAGTACGTCCGCGAGGCGCGCACGGCACTGCAGCTCGCGGAGGCGTATCCCGGTGACAGCGGGGTGTTCGCGTCGCTGCTGCTCAATCGCGTGTCGCTCGAGCCGGGGGAGGGGTTGTACCTGCCCGCGGGCAACCTGCACGCGTACCTGCACGGGGTCGGCATCGAGATCATGGCGAACTCCGACAACGTGCTGCGCGGCGGTCTCACGCCCAAGCACGTCGACGTTCCGGAACTGCTGCGCGTCCTGGATTTCGACGCCGTGGACGTCCCGCTCGTCGAGCCGCGATCGCTCGGTGACGGCGAGTACGTGTACGACACTCCAGCACCGGAGTTCGCGCTCGCGCGTATCGAACTCGGGGCCGGTGCGCACACCGATCTCACCGAGCGCGGACCACGGATCGTCCTGGTGACGTTCGGCCGCGTGCGGGTGACGTGCGGCGGGAGCGTCGTCGATCTGCCCGCGGGGCACGCGGTGTGGGTCGCGGACGACGAACCGGACATCCGGATCGACTCGGACACCGAGCACGCGCAGGTGTTCCTCGCGACAACGGCGCAGGACGGTGGGCGAGGGTCGCTGGGCTAGCCTGGACACCACCATCGCGAGATCGAGAGAGGCATTCATGACGACGTCGGTACCGGCCACCCCCACCGTGGATTCACGCGGAGGGCTCGACTTCAAGGTGGCGGATCTCTCGCTCGCCGAATACGGACGCAAGGAAATCCGTCTCGCCGAGCACGAGATGCCAGGACTGATGGCGCTGCGTCGCGAGTACGCCGACGTGCGCCCGCTCGCCGGTGCGCGGATCTCCGGCTCGCTGCACATGACGGTCCAGACCGCGGTGCTCATCGAGACGCTCGTGTCGCTGGGTGCCGAGGTGCGCTGGGCGTCGTGCAACATCTTCTCGACGCAGGATCACGCGGCCGCGGCGATCGTGGTGGGCCCGAACGGAACTCCCGAGGAGCCGCGCGGCGTTCCCGTGTTCGCCTGGAAGGGCGAGACGCTCGAGGAGTACTGGTGGGCCGCCGAGCAGATGCTCACGTGGCCGGGCGAGCCCGCGAACATGATCCTCGACGACGGCGGCGACGCCACGATGCTCGTCCTCAAGGGCAAGCAGTTCGAGAAGGCCGGAGTCGTCCCGCCGACCGACGACGACCACGACTCCGACGAGTACAAGGTCTTCCTGTCGCTGCTGCGCCGTTCGCTCGAGGAGACCCCGGGCAAGTGGACGGCGGTCGCCGAGTCCGTCCGTGGCGTCACGGAGGAGACCACGACCGGCGTGCTGCGGCTCTACCAGGTCGCTGCGTCGGGCGAACTCGCGTTCCCTGCGATCAACGTCAACGACTCCGTCACCAAGAGCAAGTTCGACAACAAGTACGGCACGCGGCACTCGCTCATCGACGGCATCAATCGCGGCACCGACGTCCTCATCGGCGGCAAGAAGGTGCTCATCTGCGGCTACGGCGACGTGGGCAAGGGCTGCGCGGAGTCGCTCGCGGGCCAGGGCGCGCGCGTCCAGGTCACGGAGATCGATCCGATCAACGCGCTCCAGGCGCTCATGGACGGCTTCGACGTCGTCACGGTCGAGAACGCGATCGGCGACGCCGACATCGTGATCACCTCGACCGGTAACAAGGACATCATCTCGCTCGACCACATGAAGGCGATGAAGAACCAGGCCATCCTGGGCAACATCGGGCACTTCGACAACGAGATCGACATGGCCGGCCTCGAGCGCTCGGGCGCCACGCGCATCACCATCAAGCCGCAGGTCGATCAGTGGGTGTTCGAGAACGGCAACTCGATCATCGTGCTGTCCGAGGGCCGGCTGCTCAACCTCGGCAACGCGACGGGCCACCCGTCGTTCGTCATGAGCAACAGCTTCTCGAACCAGGTCATCGCGCAGATCGAGCTGTGGACCAAGCCCGACGAGTACGACAACGAGGTCTACCAGCTGCCCAAGCACCTCGACGAGAAGGTCGCCCGGATCCACGTCGAGGCGCTCGGCGGCGAGCTCACCAAGCTCACGAAAGATCAGGCCGAGTACATCGGCGTCGACGTCGAGGGCCCGTTCAAGCCCGAGCACTACCGGTACTGAGCGGCGGGCCGGCTCGAATGGGAGCGCTCGTCGCACTCGAGGGTCTCGACGGCGCCGGGAAGAACACGCTGGTGCAGGGTGTGCTCGCGGCACTGACCGATCGTGGTCTCGCCGCGGCCACCCTGGCCTTCCCGCGGTACGGGAGGTCGGTGCACGCCGACGTCGCCGCCGAGGCGCTGCACGGTCGGCACGGTGATCTCGCGGAGTCGGTCAACGCGATGGCGATGCTGTTCGCCCTCGACCGCGCCGGCGCCGCCGCCGAGCTCGCCGAGCTGGTCGCCACGCACGACGTCGTCGTGCTGGACCGGTACGTCGCGTCCAACGCGGCGTACGGCGCCGCGCGGCTCGCGCAGGACGCGGACGGCCCGTTCGTCGACTGGATCCGCGAGCTCGAGTTCGAGCGGTTCGCACTGCCGGTCCCGGATCTGCAGCTCTATCTCGACACTCCCGTGACGCTGGCCGAGCTCCGTGCGCGTGCCCGCGAGAGCGAGGTGTGCCGGGCTCTCGACGCGTACGAGCGCGACAGCCCGCTACAGACCCGCACCGGCCGCGCGTACGCGGGACTTGCCGCGCGCGCGTGGATGTCGCCGTGGTGGGTGCTCGATCCGGAGGTCGACGTGGCGCGACTCGCGGACGACCTGGCACTCTCGACGGGGTCGTGACCCGGTGCTCACGGAGGTACGACCCGGCGCGTCGCCGATGCCGCGGCGCGCCGAAACGGTGATCGCGCCGTTACCGGCGGGAAAGGTGTAACGATAGGAGCCATGAAGCCCAGGATTCTCGTCGTCGACGACGACACGGCGCTCGCCGAGATGCTCACGATCGTCCTGCGTGGCGAAGGTTTCGAGCCCCACGTGGTGGGCGACGGCACCCAGGCACTGTCCGCGGTGCGTGAGATCCGGCCCGATCTGGTCCTGCTCGACCTGATGCTTCCCGGTATGAACGGCATCGACGTGTGCCGCGTGCTGCGCGCCGACTCCGGTGTCCCCATCGTGATGCTCACGGCGAAGACCGACACGGTCGACGTCGTGCTCGGCCTCGAGTCCGGTGCCGACGACTACATCATGAAGCCGTTCAAGCCGAAGGAACTCGTCGCGCGCGTGCGCGCCCGGCTGCGCCGGACCGAGTCCGAGCCCGCCGAGGTGCTCAGCATCGGCGATGTCGTGATCGACGTTCCCGCGCACAAGGTGACGCGGGGCGACGAACCCATCTCGCTGACTCCGCTCGAATTCGATCTGCTGGTGGCGCTCGCCCGGAAGCCGCGGCAGGTCTTCACGCGTGAGGTGCTCCTCGAACAGGTGTGGGGCTACCGCCACGCGGCCGACACCCGCTTGGCCAACGTCCACGTTCAGCGGCTGCGCGCGAAGGTCGAGAAGGATCCCGAGAATCCGGAGGTCGTGCTCACGGTCAGGGGGGTCGGCTACAAGGCCGGACCGCCGTGACACGTGTCTCTCGCTGGCGGCGCCGGGTCAACCGGCGCGTCACCCCCGTCGTCCGCTGGGCGAGTACGGTCGGCAACGCCGTCGCCCACACGTGGCGGCGGTCGTTGCAGCTCCGCGTCGTCGTCTCGACGCTGACGCTGTCGATCATCGTCATCGGTGTGCTCGGCGTCGTCCTCACGAGCCAGATCACCGATCGGCTGCTCGAGTCGAAGATCGGTGCGGCGACCGAGGAACTCGACCGCGCCCGCGCCACCGTGGACGAGACGCTCGAGGGGTCGGACTACTCGTCCGCGGTCGCCCAGCTCAACGGGATTCGTGCGCAGCTGACCAATCGCGATCCCGACGAGCCCGACGCGTCGGGCTCGGCCGGTGCGTTCGAGCCGGTGCTCATCGTTCCGGGCGAGGGACCGCGCGCCCCGGTCTCGGTGGGCGCGGAGGCCGAGATCCCGGAGTCGCTGCGGACGTTCGTCCAGGCGAATCAGATCGCCTACCAGTTCTCGACGGTGCAGGAGCGCGGCGGCTATTCCGGCCCCGCCCTCATCATCGGCTCACCGACGACGACGCTCGAGCTGTATCTCATCTTCCCGCTCGAGAGCGAGGAGCGGACGCTCTCGCTCATGCGGGGCACGCTGCTCGTCGGCGGCGGCGTTCTCGCCGTGCTGCTCGCCGCGATCTCGTTGCTCGTCGCGCGGCAGGTCGTGCTGCCGCTGCGCTCGGCGTCGCGCATCTCCGTGCGATTCGCCGACGGCCGCCTCAAGGAACGCATGCCGGTCCGGGGCGAGGACGACATGGCCCGGCTCGCGATGTCGTTCAACGAGATGGCCGAGAGCCTGTCCAAACAGATCACGCAGCTCGAGGAGTTCGGCAACCTCCAGAAGCGGTTCACGTCCGACGTCAGCCACGAGCTGCGGACGCCGCTCACGACGGTGCGCATGGCCGCCGATCTCATCCACGACGGCAGCGAGGATCTCGATCCGGGCATGAAGCGCGCGTCGGAGCTGCTGGTCACCGAACTGGACCGCTTCGAGCAGTTGCTCGGGGACCTCCTCGAGATCAGCCGGCACGACGCCGGTGTCGCCGAACTCGCGGCGGAGCAACTCGACGTCCGGCTGTGCGCCCGCGCTGCGATCTCGACGGTGCGGCACCTCGCGAAGGAGAGCGGGACCGAACTCATCGTCGACATGCCGGGCGATCCGGTCATGGCGGAGGTCGATCCCCGCCGCGTCGAGCGCGTGTTGCGCAACCTCCTCGCGAACGCGATCGACCACGGCGAGGGCAAGCCGGTGCTGTTGCGGGTGCGCGCCGACGACAACGCCGTCGCGCTCGTCGTCCGCGACCAGGGCATCGGGTTGCGGCCGGGTGAGGAGAAGCTGGTGTTCAACCGGTTCTGGCGGTCCGATCCGTCGCGGGTGCGGCGGTCGGGCGGTTCCGGTCTGGGGCTCGCGATCAGCGTCGAGGACGCGAATCTGCACGACGGCAGGCTTGAGGCGTGGGGCGAACCGGGGAAGGGCTCGGTGTTCCGGCTCACCCTTCCGCGTGTGCGGGGGCGGAAGGTGACGTCGTCGCCGCTGCCCCTCGCGCCGACGATCCGCAAGGCCGTACAGGGTCGTCCGCCGACGGCCGAGCAGTCGGCCGATCCCTTCGAGTCGGCTGATCCCTTCGAGTCCGACGATCCGCTCGAGGTCGAGGGGTCGGCCCGTGCCGAGACGGCGGGCGAGGTCGACAGCGACGCCGAAATTCCGGACGATTCGGATATGCGCAGCAGTATCACCGCAGACGACACGAGCGCCGACCCCGGCGTGGACGACACGGCCGTGGACGACGAGAGCGTGGACGATTCGTCGCGCGCGAGCACCCCGTCCGGCCGCCGACCGGGGGAGGAGTCGTCGTGAGGGCGCGGGCACTGGTCGCGCTGCTCGTGGGTCTCGCCGTCGGCCTCACCGGCTGCGCGAGCCTGCCGAGTTCGTCCGCACCGCAGGCGGTCGGCACGATCGACCGCCAGGTCCCCGCGACGAGCATCGAGGCTCCCGTTCCCGGGCGCGCGCCGGACCTGCTGCTCCGCGACTTCCTGGGGGCGAGCACCGACCCGGCCAATCGTCACGTCGCGGCGCGGCAGTTCCTCACCGACGACATGTCGGAGTCGTGGGACGACGAGGCCAGCACGACCATCGTCGACAAGGTCGACGTGCTGCCCGAGGCGCGGTCGTCGAACGAGGCCACGTACACGATCCGTGCGAACAAGGTCGGCCAGCTGCGCGAGGGGGGCCTGTACGAGGCGGAGGAGGGCAGCTACGACGCCCGGATCCGGCTCGAACAGGCCGACGGCGAATGGCGGATCGCCGCGCTGCCGCCGGGCGTCGTCATGGATCGCGCGCTGTTCCTCGGCAGCTATCAGCAGCGTTCGCTGTACTTCCTCGACCCGACGGGGACAGCCCTCGTTCCGGATCCGCGCTGGATCTCCGGCGGCGACGATCAACTCGCCGCGCAGCTCGTCGGCCTGCTCGTCGAGGGACCGAAGTCGGCCCTCGAGCCCGGGGTACGGACCGAGCTCGGCGACGGTGTGACGCTCGCTGGGCCGATCACGAAGGCCGACGGCAGGACCGGCGCGGTGGGTGTCGGGCTCGGCGGCGTCCGGATCAATCTGCAGGGCCTCGGGGGGTTCGACACCGAGTCGCGGACGCGGCTCGCGGCCCAGCTGGTGTGGACGCTGTCCAACGCCGAGATCTCCGGGCCGTACCGGCTCGAGGCGGACGGCGCACCGCTCGACGACCGTCAGCCGGACGGCTGGTCGACGTCGGACGTCGCGTCCTTCGATCCGCTCGCCGGCGCGAACCCTGCGATCGGGCTGCACGCGCTGCGCGAGGGCTCGCTCGTCAAGGTCGACGACGGCGGGCTCGTTCCGTTGCCGGGAGTGTTCGGTACGTCGGGCGGCCTGCGGTCGGCGGCGCTGTCGGTCGACGGTGATCTCGTCGCGGGGGTCGAGGACACCGGCCGTCCCGCCCCCGAACCGGGGATGTCGCTGCTGGTGGGCGACTACGGGACGGGCGAGTCCGCGAAGGCGCTCGACGCGGGCTCGATCACGCGTCCGAGCTGGGATCTCGACGGCTCGTCGGCATGGGTCGCCGTCAACGGGACGACGGTCGTGCGCGTCGTGCGCGAACGGTCGACGGGCAATCTCAGCGTCGTGGGCGTCGACACGGGTGCGATCACGGCGCTCGGGTCCAACATCTCCGAACTGCGGCTCTCGCGCGACGGGGTCCGTGCGGCGCTGATCGTCGACGGCGACGTGTACCTCGCGACGGTCGTGCGCGGCTCGGGCGGCGGCTACTCGCTGACGGCGCCGCGCGAGATCGGCGCGGGCCTCGGCAGCCCGGCCCTGTCGCTCGACTGGAGCGACGGCGAGACCGTCGTGGTCTCGCGGGCGGCGCCCGAGACCCCCGTCGTGCAGATCGCGGTCGACGGCTCGCGGACCGACGCGCTCCCGAGCCGCAATCTCACGTCGCCCGTCGTCGCGGTCGACGCCTCGCCGACGACCGAACTCGTGGCCGATGCGCGCGCGGTCTTCCAGCTCAACAACAACGACCCCGCGAACGACCGGTTCTGGCGCGAGGTGCCCGGCCTCACGGGCATCCGGGCGATTCCGGTCCTGCCCGGCTGACCGCGTCCCGCTTTCGCAGGGACGCGCGTGTCGGTGGGGCGGCGGATACTGCGCGGTGTGCGGAGCCTCCTCGATCTCGCGTTGCCCGCCGTCTGCGGCGGATGCGGTACACCGCTGCCGCCACCGTCGGGCGGTGCGCTGTGCCGTGAGTGCCGCGACGTCCTTCGGGACGTGCCCGCGCGGGTGAGCCCGCGCGTCGATCCGGGCGTGCCGGTGTGGGCGCTCGGCCGCTATCGCGGGGTGCACCGCGGTGTCGTCGTCGCGGCGAAGGAGCACGGCCGGCGCGATCTCGCCGCGCCGCTCGGCGCCGCCCTCGCCCGCGCGCTGCTCGACCTCTACGGGTGGGGCGAACTCGATCCGTCCGCCCCGGTGTGTCTCGTGCCCGCGCCCACCCGGGCGGCCGCGGCCCGGCGGCGTGGCGGCGATCCCGTCACGGCCGCCGCTGTCGCTGCGGTGGGCGGCGACCGCGTGTGCCGTGCGCTGCGGACGTCGTTCGCGGCGCGCGACTCGGTGGGGCTCTCGCCCGCGGCACGCCGAGCCAATCTCGAGCGGTGGGTGCGCGTGGACCGGCGGGCGTTGCGGTCGCGCGCACCGGGCTCGGTCGTCCTCGTCGACGACGTGCTCACGACGGGGGCCACCGCCGCCGTGTCGGTGCGCAGGCTCGCGGCGGCGGGTGTCGGTGTGGCTGCGATTCTCGTGGTCGCGGCCGTGTGAGGTGAATTGTGCGGGAACATCTGGCGCACATCGGGCCGGGCAAGTAGTTTTGGGTTACACCCGATGCGCAGGTGGGAGGTGATGACGAGAAACCTCAGCCGGCCGAGACGTGTTGCAGCGAAGTCTCTTTCGCGTCCGTTCCGGCACAGTTCGTTTCCCGTCGTCCCGTGGATCCGGGACGGCACCGACCTCGGGAGGATCGTGTGACGACCCCGCAAGCTGTGCAAGCCCCTCTTACACGCAGTGACGAGGCCACCGCGGCCGCGACGTCGGAGATCGTGGTCAAGGGACGAGGAGTCGAGATACCGGATCACTTCCGGGTGTACGTCTCGCAGAAACTCGCTCGTCTCGAACGGTTCGACCCCACCATCTTCCGCTTCGACGTCGAACTCGAACACGAGAACAACCGCCGCCAGGCGAAGGCGTGCCAGCGAGTCCAGATCACGGCACGAGGCAAGGGTCCGGTCGCACGCGCGGAGGCGTGCGGAGACAGCTTCTACGCCGCGTTCGAGTCCGTCACGTCCAAGCTCGAGAGCAGGCTGCGCAGGGTCAAGGATCGCCGCAGGGTCCACTACGGAGAGAAGACCCCCGTCTCGGTGGCGGAGGCCACCGCACCGCTCGCAGCCGACACCGCCGCCGACCTCGAACCGGACGGCACCGATCACGACGCGTCCGAGAATCTGCCGGGCCGCATCGTGCGCCGGAAGGTGCACAAGGCGGACCCGATGACGGTCGACGACGCACTGTACGAGATGGAGCTCGTCGGACACGACTTCTTCCTGTTCCACGACAAGGAAACGGACAAACCATCCGTCGTGTACCGCCGCCACGCATTCGACTACGGTCTGCTCAGGCTGGAGTGACCTGCACTCCCGGCCGCGACGCGCGCCCCGCGACGCGGCCGGGAGCGCCGTGCTCGGCGACGAGCGCCTACGATGGAGTCCGACCGATGCAAGGCGTCGGCCGGACTCCGCGGTGTGTGGGGGGACCGGGCCGACGCCCGTGCACCGTGAACGATTGAAGCGCCCGCGAGACAAGAGGACGAGTAAAGACTGTGCCGTCGATGTCGCTGTCCAAGCTGCTCCGTGTTGGTGAAGGTCGCATGGTCAAGCGGCTCAAGCACATCGCGGATCATGTCGAATCACTCGAAGGCGACTACGAGTCGCTGACCGACGCCGAACTCCAGGCGCAGACCGAGGCGTTCCGGGAACGCCATCGCGCCGGGGAGTCGCTCGACGAACTGCTGCCCGAGGCGTTCGCGGTCGCCCGCGAGGCCTCGTGGCGCGTGATCGGCCAGAAGCACTACACCGTGCAGATCATGGGCGGCGCGGCCCTCCACCTCGGCAACATCGCCGAGATGAAGACCGGTGAGGGCAAGACCCTCACGTCGGTGCTGCCCGCCTACCTCAACGCGATCTCGGGCGACGGCGTCCACATCGTCACCGTGAACGACTACCTCGCCAAGCGCGACGCGGAGTGGATGGGCCGTGTCCACCGCTTCCTCGGGCTCGAGGTCGGGTCGATCCTCTCCGGGATGACGCCCGCCGAGCGCCGGGCCGCGTACGGCGCGGACATCACGTACGGAACGAACAACGAGTTCGGCTTCGACTACCTGCGTGACAACATGACGCACTCGCTCGACGACCTCGTCCAGCGTGGCCACAACTTCGCAATCGTCGACGAGGTCGACTCGATCCTCATCGACGAGGCGCGTACGCCGCTCATCATCTCGGGTCCCGCGGACGCCTCGAGCAAGTGGTACGCGGAGTTCGCGCGTATCGCGCCGATGCTGAAGAAGGACGTCCACTACGAGGTGGACATCCGCAAGCGCACCGTCGGTGTGCACGAGGCGGGCGTCGAGCTCGTCGAGGACCAGCTCGGAATCGACAACCTGTACGAGGCGGCCAACTCGCCGCTCGTGAGCTACCTCAACAACGCGATCAAGGCGCAGGAGCTCTACACCAAGGACAAGGACTACATCGTCCGCGACGGCGAGGTCATCATCGTCGACGAGTTCACGGGCCGTGTGCTCGTCGGACGCCGCTACAACGAGGGCATGCACCAGGCGATCGAGGCGAAGGAACACGTCGAGATCAAGGCCGAGAACCAGACCCTCGCGACGATCACGCTGCAGAACTACTTCCGGCTCTACGACAAGCTCTCGGGCATGACGGGTACGGCCGAGACCGAGGCCGCCGAACTCCACCAGATCTACGGGCTCGGCGTCCTGACGATCCCGCCGAACCGTCCGATGGTGCGTGTCGACCAGGGCGACCTGATCTACAAGACCGAGGAGGCGAAGTTCTCGGCGGTCGTCGACGACGTCGTCGAGCGGCACCAGAAGGGCCAGCCCGTCCTCATCGGTACGACGAGCGTCGAGCGGTCGGAGTACCTGTCGCGGCAGTTCACCAAGCGTGGTGTCAAGCACAGCGTCCTCAACGCGAAGTTCCACGAGCAGGAGGCGTCGATCATCGCCGAGGCCGGTCGGCTCGGTGCCGTCACGGTGGCGACGAACATGGCCGGCCGTGGTACCGACGTCGTGCTCGGTGGCAACCCCGACATCATCGCCGACGGCCTGCTGCGCCGCCGGGGGCTCGACCCCGTCACGACTCCGGAGGAGTACGAGGCGGCGTGGGACGAGGTCCTCGAGGAGGTCAAGGCAGACGTCAAGGCGGAGGCCGAGCGCGTCCGCGACGCGGGCGGGCTGTACGTCCTCGGCACCGAACGGCACGAGTCGCGCCGTATCGACAACCAGTTGCGCGGTCGTTCGGGACGTCAGGGAGATCCGGGCGAGTCGCGGTTCTATCTGTCGCTCGGTGACGAGCTCATGCGCCGGTTCAACGGTGCGGCCCTCGAATCGATCATGACGCGGCTCAACCTGCCGGACGACGTGCCGATCGAGGCGAAGATGGTCTCCAAGGCGATCAAGAGCGCGCAGACCCAGGTCGAGCAGCAGAACTTCGAGACCCGTAAGAACGTCCTCAAGTACGACGAGGTCATGAACCAGCAGCGCACCGTGATCTACCGCGAGCGGCGCCGCATCCTCGAGGGCGAGGACATGGAGGGCCAGGTCGACGGCATGATCGAGAACGTCGTCAAGGCGTACGTCGCCGGCGCGACCGCCGAGGGTTACGTCGAGGACTGGGATCTCGATCAGCTGTGGACGGCGCTGCGGACGCTCTACCCCGTCTCGATCGACCACAAGGAGCTCACCGCCGAGGACGCGAACGGCGAGGTCCCCGATCTGTCGGCGGACGAACTCGAGCGGATCATCCTCGAGGACGCGCACGACGCGTATGCGCGGCGTGAGGCCGAGATCGACGGGATCGCGGGCGAGAACGGGATGCGCGAGCTCGAACGCCGTGTCCTGCTCAGCGTCCTCGACCGCAAGTGGCGCGAGCATCTCTACGAGATGGACTACCTCAAGGAGGGCATCGGCCTGCGCGCGATGGCTCAACGAGATCCGCTCGTCGAGTATCAGCGCGAGGGCTACGACATGTTCACCGGCATGCTCGACGGGCTCAAGGAGGAGTCCGTCGGGTTCCTGTTCAACGTGCAGGTCGAGGCGCAGCAGCCGCAGTCGCAGTCGGGTGTCAGCGTCACGGCGGCGTCCGCAGCCGCGGCGTCGAAGTCGGCGCCGGGGCGTCCCGCGCGCCCCGAGGCCGATGCGCAGCCCGCCCCGGCTCCCGCGCTGCGAGCGAAGGGTCTCGACGACGAGTCGCCGCGCGGACTGACGTACTCGGGCCCCGCCGAGGGCGGCGGGACCGAGCTGACGCGTGAGCGCGGCGAGCGTGGCGGTGGCGACGGGCAGACCCGTCGTGCCCGCCGCGAAGCGGCCCGCAAGGACGCGAAGGCGGCCAAGAAGTCTCGCGCGAAGCGCTGAGGTACTCGCGCGAAGCGCCGAGCGGTCAGGACACCCGCAGGGACGTCACACACCACGTGGGCGTCCCTGTGGCCGTTCGGCGTTCGTGCATCCGGCCGGCGAACGCGAACACCCGCTCGCCGCGGCGGTAGGTCCCGAACAGTTCGAGCATCGCGGGGTCGGCCGAGTCCGCGGTGTGGACGCGGAGCACCGTCGCGGCACCGAGTCGGCGTGCGGGGTGGATCGGCGCGGCCGCAACCGATCTGAGGAGGTCGACGACCTCGGGCGCGAGGATCGCGCCGATGCGCGACGGCGAGCGGCGCCGGTCGAGGATCTCGAGGGCGAGCCGCACGGCGTGCTCGGCGCACGCCGTGGCGCGCCGCCGGTCGTCGGCAGGTGACGACGCCCCCGCCGCGCGACGTGCGGGTGGCCGGCCCGAGTGTGCCGACCGCGCCGCGCGTGGGCGTCGCAGTCCCGCACGAACCCCGAGCGGAGGTTCGCACGACGGTGCGCGCGCGACGAGTGCGTGTGCCGACTCGGTCGCGGCGGTGCCCGGATGCGGGTCGTTCGGATGTGTGCTGCTGTCGGTGCGCGTCGGCTCCATGCTGGCCCCCCGGCCTGTCGTCGTTCCCGTTGGTGCACGTTCCTGTTGGTGCGAGTTCCTGTTGGTGCGAGTTCCCGGTCGCGCGAGTTCCCGGGCCGTGTGCGTGTCGGCGACGAGTCCCCCCCTGGTCGGCGTTTCACGCAGTCGCCGTGCGCGAATGATGACACCGGGGCGGGCCTCGCGCCACCGGAATCGGCGAACCGGTGATTCGTCGGGTTAGTGTTGGCACCGTGCGTGGGCTGATCGTGGACGTGGGTGGGGTGCTGGCGAGCCCGGCGGGCTCGGCTGTCGAGTCGCTTCTCGGCGACGCCCGGCGCAGCGGTGTCCGGACGGCGATCGCCAGCAACGACCCCGGCGGTGCCGGAGCGGAGCCGTTGCGTGCACTCGCGGGTTCGCTCGTCGACGTCGTCGTGCTCTCGGGCGACGTGGGGGAGGCGAAGCCCGACGCCGCGATCTACCGCCGTGTGGCGGCCCTGCTGGATCTCCCGCCGCGCGAGTGTGTGTTCGTCGACGACCTCCCCGCGAACGTCGCGGGCGCGGCCGCGGTGGGCATGGCGGGTGTGCTCTTCGACGCCGACGACGCGGCGGCTGCGCTCGCCGAGGTGGCGACGCTTCTCACGACCGACACAGGAGGCGACGACTCGTGACGGCCCGGCTCTCGGCGCAGGACGCGTCGTTCTTCTTCCTGGAACGCAGTACGCCGATGCACGGCGGTTCGGTCGCGATCTTCCGTTGTCCCCGTGGGGGTTTCACGTACGAGGCGTTGCTGAACGTCGTCGAGTCGCGGCTCCCCGCGGTACCGAGGTATCGCCAGAAGGTTCGGGAGGTGACGCTCGGGTTGTCGTTGCCCGTGTGGGTCGACGATCCCGATTTCGACATCGAGTACCACGTGCGCCGCTCGGCGCTGCCGAGCCCGGGCAGCGAGGCGCGGCTGTGGGATCTCGTGGCGCGGTTGATGTCCCGGCCGCTCGACCCCGCACGGCCGCTGTGGGAGATGTATCTCGTCGAAGGTCTCGGCAAGGGTGACGGCAACGGCAGCGGCCGGTTCGCGATCGTCACCAAGTCGCACTCGTCGCTGGTGGACGGCGTCGAAGCGCTCGACATCGGCCAGGTCATCGTCGACGAGACCCGCACTCCCGAACCGCCCGCCGAGGACCTGTGGATGCCCGCGCCCGAGCCGAGCGATGCGACGCTCGCGGCGGCGGCGCTCGGCGAACTCGTCATGCGGCCCGCGGAGGGGGTGTCGGCGGTGCGGCACGCTCTGGCGGACTTCGCGACGAGCGCGGGCCGGGCGCTCGGCGCCCTCGAGAAGGCCGCGCGGCTGGTACACACCGCGACGAATTCGGCTCCCGACAATCCGCTCAACGCGCCGATCTCGCGGAGCCGGCGTTACGCGACGGCCCGGACGCCGCTCGCCGACTACCGCGCGCTGCGCGAGCGCTACGACTGCGAGATCCACGACGTCGTCCTCACCGTCGTGACGGGGGCGCTCCGGGGATGGTTGCAGTCGCGAGGCGAACTCGTGGGGGAGTCGACGATCGTGCGCGCGATGGTGCCGATCTCGGTCTACGACACCGAGGATGCCGACGGCGCGCCCGGCGCGGAGGGTGACGACGAACCCGCCGGCCGAGCACGCGTGTCGTCGTGCCTCGTGGATCTTCCCGTCGGCGAACCGAGTCCGGCGGTGCGGTTGTCGCACATCGCCCACGCGACGGCGTCGTCGGCGGGTCACGGCCGGCGCGTGACGGCACGCACGATGGCGCGGCTGCCGGGGTTCGCACCCGCGACGTTGCACGCCGTCGGCGCGCGCGTCGCCACGAGTTTCTCGCAGCGCATGTTCAACCTCGTCGTGACGAACGCCCCCGGTCCGCAGCGCGCCCGCTACGTCGGTGGCGCACAGCTGACGCAGATGTATCCGGTCGCTCCGCTGCTCCCGAACCAGACGCTCTCGATCGCTCTCACGTCCTACGACGGCGACGTCTACTACGGTTTGAACGCGGACCGGGACGCGATGAGCGACGTCGACGTCGTCGCGTCGCTGCTGACCGAATCGCTCGAGGAACTGTCCGAGTACGGCCGGTGAGAGATCGACGAACAGGTGGACCATGACACGGATATATGTGCCGGCGACGATCGAACTGCTCGAAGGCTTCGTCGAGACCGACGAGTTCGATCCGATGAGCCGCACCGCGTTCGCGGTGACGGGCGCGCTGCGCGAGTCGTACTCCTCGGGTGACGACGACGAACTCGAGGCCGTCGCGATGGGCGAGGCCGCGCGGGCGTCGCTGCGACTGCTGGCGGGCCGGATCGCCGATCGCGGCGCCGAGGGCGTCCGGATGCGCCGCGTCGTGATCGCCGCGGACGTCGACGACGTCACGCCGCGTCCCGATCTCGACGACGCCGTCGTGCGGCTCGCGGCTCCCGTCACGATGCGTCAGGTCGCGTCGGTGCACGTCGATCTCGAGGACGCCGAGAGCGCGATCGCCCGCGCGGTGGAATCCGTCGACGAAGCGGATCTCGGGGATCCGGAGGCGGAGTTCGTGCTCGGCGACGCCGAGGATCATGCGCTGGCGTGGTACGCCACGCAGGAGGTCCCGTTCCTGCTGGATCTGTTGTGAGGGCTGGACCTGCTGTGAGCCGCGTCCGGGTGTGATACCCACGACACGCTCGTACGTGAACCCTACGGTACCGTAGGTTCGCGAACGAGGAGGATGGCTTCCGATGGGTTTGAAGGAATGGGTCGGCGACCCCGCAACGGCTCGGATCGCGTCGCGTGGCGCGGCGTCGTGGCTGCGTCACGCCGCGGTGAAGCTCACGACGCCGCTGCTGCCCGACGACTACCTGCATCTGGTCAATCCGCTGTGGTCCGCCCGTGAGCTGCGGGGCCGCATCGTGGAGGTGCGGCGCGAGACGTCGGACTGCGCGACGATCGTCATCAAGCCGGGCTGGGGCTTCGACTTCGGGTACCGCGCCGGCCAGTACATCGGCATCGGCCTGCTCGTCGACGGTCGCTGGCACTGGCGGTCGTACTCGCTCACCTCGCCCGCGGGTTTCACGGACGATCTGATCTCCATCACGGTCAAGGCGATGCCCGAGGGGCTGCTCTCGACCCACCTCGTCGGCGGTGTCCCGCCGGGGACCGTCGTGCGGCTCGCGGCCCCGACGGGGAACTTCGCGCTGCCCGAGCCGCCGCCGGAGCGGATTCTCTTCGTCACCGCGGGCAGTGGCATCACCCCCGTGATGTCGATGCTGCGGACCGCCGCGCGGCGAGGTTCGGTGACCGACGTCGTGCACGTGCATTCGGCCCCGACCGAGGACGACGTCATCTTCGGCGACGAACTGCGCGCGCTGGCGGCCGAGTACCCGAGTTACCGGCCGCTGCTGCGTTCGACGCGGACCGAAGGCAAGATCTCGCCCGCCGATCTCGACGAACTCGTCCCGGACTGGCGTGAGCGCGACACGTGGGCCTGTGGCCCGCTGGCGATGCTGGACGCGTACGAGGCGCACTTCGCCGAGGCGGGCCTCGAGGACCGGCTGAATCTCGAACGTTTCGCGGTCTCGCGCGCCGACATCTCCGGTGAGGGCGGAACGGTGACGTTCACGCGGTCGGGACGCACGCGAACGGTGGACGGTGCCACGACGCTGCTGGAGGCCGGCGAGGACGCCGGTGTGCTCATGCCGTTCGGGTGCCGGATGGGCATCTGCCAGACGTGTGTCGTGCCGATCGAATCGGGCCATGCCGTCGATCTCCGGACGGGGCGCCAGCATGCGGAGGGCGAACGCGTCCAGACGTGTGTGTCGGCGGCCGCCGGGGACTGTACGCTCGACGTCTGACCGCCGGTGTCCGTCGGTCGTCAGGCCGGCAGGCACGGAACCGCAGTGACGGTACCGGCGTAGCCGATACGGAAGGACCTTCGGTGGCCATCACCGACATCAAGGAATTCGCTCACCTCACCGCCTCGGACATCGAGGCGCTCGGCGACGAGCTCGATTCGATCCGCCGTGAGGTCGAGTCGTCGCTCGGCGTCGACGACGCCCGCTACATCCGCCGCACGATCCAGTTCCAGCGCGTGCTCGAACTCCTCGGCCGCGCGGCGCTCTGGCGTGTCGACGACCGCACGACGTGGGCCGCGGGTACCGCGCTGCTCTCGCTCGCGAAGATCGTCGAGAACATGGAGCTCGGGCACAACGTGATGCACGGGCAGTGGGACTGGATGAACGATCCGGAGATCCACTCGGTCGGCTGGGAGTGGGATCAGCTCGGCCCGTCCGAGCACTGGAAGCGCGCCCACAACTACTCGCATCACACGTACACGAACGTCGTCGGCATGGACGACGACATCGGCTTCGGCGTCCTGCGGATGACGCGCGACGTCCCGTGGCGGCCGGTCAACCTGCTCCAGCCCGTCGCGAACATCGTTCTCGCGCTCACCTTCGAGTGGGGGATCGCGATCCACGACCGCACGTTCGCGGAGGAGCTCGAAGGCGTGCGGCCCGGCAAGCTCGACTCCCAGACGAATCGTGACTTCGCGCGCAAGATGATCCGTCAGCTCGGCAAGGACTTCGTGCTGTTCCCCGCGCTGTCGGGCCGCCGCTGGCGACGTACGCTCACCGCGAATCTCAGCGCGAACGTGATCCGCAACATCTGGGCGTACCTCGTGATCTTCTGCGGCCATTTCCCCGACGGCGCAGAGAAGTTCACGGTTGCCGAGTACGAGCGTGAGACGCGTCACGAGTGGTATCTGCGGCAGATGCTCGGCAGCGCCAACTTCCGGAGCGGGCGCGTGATGGGCTTCCTCAGCGGCAACCTGAGCTACCAGATCGAGCACCATCTCTTCCCCGATCTCCCGTCGAATCGGCTTCCGGAGGTCGCGAAGCGGGTGCGCGCGCTGTGCGAGAAGTACGACCTGCCCTACACGACGGGTTCGCTCGCCGGGCAGTACGTCAAGGCGTTGCGGACGATCCACACCCTCGCGCTGCCGGATCGCTACCTGCGTGCGACGTCCGACGATGCCCGCGAGACGTCGTCGGAACGCAAGTTCCGGACGCCGCTCGTGCGCCGCGCGATCGAGGAGGGGCGGGCTCGTGGGCTCGCGTCGTCGCTCGAGGTGCTGCGGCAGGCACGCCGTCGCAAGTGAGGATGCTCACACACCGTCGCTTACCTACGGTCGCGTAACCTACGGTTTGGTAAGTAAGCCGGGGTGATCGCGAGCACGAGGAGGATTGGGTGGCCATCAGTGACGTCGAGGAGTACGCACACCTGACCGACGCCGACGTCGAGGCACTCGGGCGAGAGCTCGACGCAATTCGGCGCGACGTCGAGGATTCGCTGGGCGACCGCGACGCGCGGTACGTCCGCAACACGATCCGCCTCCAGCGTTCGCTCGAGATCGCCGGCCGCGCAGTGCTGTTCGCAAGCCGTCGTCGTCCGGCCTGGCTGCTGGGTGCCGGCCTGCTCGGGACGTCGAAGATCATCGAGAACATGGAGCTCGGGCACAACGTGATGCACGGGCAGTGGGACTGGATGAACGACCCCGAGATCCATTCGGCCACATGGGAATGGGACAACAACGATCCCTCGGCCCATTGGAAGCAGACCCACAACTACCTGCATCACAAGTACACGAACATCCTCGGGATGGACGACGACGTCGGATACGGACTGCTGCGGGTCACGCGCGATCAGCGCTGGAAGCCGTTCTATCTCGGCAACCTCGCCTACAACACCGGCCTGATGCTGTTCTTCCAGTGGGGCGTCGCGGTCCAGCACCTCGAACTCGGGAAGGTGGCCCAGGGCCGGGTCCCGAAGGAGGAGACGCGCCGCAAGCTCCGCGAGGTCGGCGCCAAGATCGGCAAGCAGGTCGCGAAGGACTACGTGCTGTACCCGGCGCTCACGGGGCGCGCGTGGAAGAGAACCATGACGGCGAACTTCGCCGCGAACACGATCCGCAACGTCTGGACCAACGCGATCATCTTCTGCGGCCATTTCCCCGACGGCGCAGAGAAGTTCACGAAGGCCGACATCGAGATCGAGACGCAGGCGCAGTGGTACCTGCGGCAGATGCTCGGCAGCGCCAACATCTCCGGGTCCAAGCTCATGGACTTCATGAGCGGCAACCTCAGCTACCAGATCGAGCATCACCTGTACCCCGACCTGCCGAGCAACCGGCTGCGGGAGATCTCGGTGCGGGTGCGCGAACTGTGCGACAAGTACGACCTCCCGTACACGACGGGGCCGTTCCTCGTGCAGTACGCGAAGTCGTGGCGCACGATCGCGAAGCTCTCGCTGCCGAACCAGTACCTCGCCGACACCGCCGACGACGCACCGGAAACCGCATCGGAGAAGCGTTTCGACGGCACCGGCAGCGTCGTCGACCCCGAGACCGGGAAGCGTCGCGGACTGCGTACCGCGATCGCTCAGGTGCGGCGCGGCCGCAGGCTCACCGCCGCACGCGACACGCTGCGCCGCGTCGTCGGGCGCTGACGCCGGCCGTCACCACGAGTCGTTCTGCGCGATCGCCGCGAGCAACTCACGGATGGCGTGCACCCGGGCCGCCGACTCGCCCCCGAGCTCGTCGAGAGCGCACTCGGGGTCGGTCGGCGGCCCCATGTGCGTGCAGCCGCGAGGGCAGGCCGCCGTCGCCTCCGCGAGATCGGAGAACGCGCGCACGACGTCGTCGGGAGAGATGTGCGCGAGGCCGAACGACCGGATTCCCGGCGTGTCCACGATCCAGCCGCCGTGCGGCGCAACCGAAGTCGGGGCGGGCAGCGCGACCGACTGTGTCGAGGTGTGCCGGCCCTTGCCCACGCCCGAGACCACGCCGGTCGCGCGTTCGGCCTCCGGCACGATCCGGTTCACGAGCGTCGACTTGCCCACCCCGGAGTGGCCGATGAGTGCGGTCACCTCGCCGTCGAGATACGTCTCGAGGTCGCCGAGATCGTCCGCCGTCCCGGCGAGCACGACGGGGAGATCGAGATCGGCGAACGACGCCGCGAACTCGGCCGGATCGCTCAGATCGCTCTTGGTGAGACACAGGATCGGGGTCAGCCCGCCCGCGTAGGCGGCGACGAGGGCCCGCTCGACGAAGCCCGTGCGCGGCGGCGGATCGGCGAGCGCGACGACGATCAGCAGCTTTCCCGCGTTGGCGACGACGATCC
Organism: Rhodococcus rhodnii NBRC 100604; assembly: GCF_001894925.1. Taxonomy (GTDB): domain Bacteria; phylum Actinomycetota; class Actinomycetes; order Mycobacteriales; family Mycobacteriaceae; genus Rhodococcus_F; species Rhodococcus_F rhodnii. Next base: position 113,040 of record NZ_BCXD01000005.1, read on the forward strand.
TCTCGTACGGGTCGGTGTCGTCGGCGGTGCGGCGCAGGACCGTCGAGCGTTCCGCGACCCGCACGATGCGCGCGAGCGTGTCGGGCCTGCCGGACAGGTCGCCCACGACGTCGACGTTGTCGCCGACGACGATCGGGGTCCGGCCCAACTCCCGTGCGCGCATCGCGACGACGCGGCGGTCGGGGTCGCCGCCGAGGACGCATCCCCATCTGCCGCGGTCGACGGAGACCACCATCGCCGCCTCGGCGTCGAGATGCTCGGGGCGGGTCTTGGTCCGCGGCCGGGTTCCCTTGCCCGGACGGATCCGGACGTCCGATTCGTCGTACCGTCGTCTATTCAGTGCGCGCTCCTTCCGGGTGCGAACCATCGTGTGCTGCAGAAGAATCGAGCATCGTCTCCCACATCCGGTCGAAGCCGGGAAGAGTCTTGGCCGTCGTCGCGACGTCGTCGATCTCGATGCCGGGGACGCGGAGTCCGACGATCGCTCCCGCGGTCGCCATCCGGTGATCCGCGTACGCCCGCCACGGGCCGCCGTGCAGCGGGCTCGGCCGGATCTCGAGTCCGTCGGCGGTCTCGGTGACGTCGCCGCCGAGGCCAGCGAACTCCGTCGCGAGCGCTGCGAGCCGATCGGTCTCGTGGCCGCGGAGATGCGCGATCCCCCGCAACGTGGACGGGGTCGTCGCGAGCGCCGCGAGTGCGGTGACGGTGGGGGCGAGCTCGCCGACGTCGTGGAGGTCGACGTCGAGACCGAGCAGCTCGCCGGGGCCGCGAACCGTCAGCCCCGCATCGGTCCGTCGGACGTCCGCGCCCATGTCCGTGAGGATCGCCCGGATCGCGTCGCCGGCCTGGGTCGTCTCGGCGGGCCAGTGCGGCACGGTGACCTCACCGCCGGTCACGGCGGCGGCCGCGAGAAACGGTGTGGCATTGGAGAGGTCGGGCTCGACGACCCAGTCGACCGCGCGCACCGCACCGGGCTTCACGGTCCACTCGGAGGGTGCGCCGTGACGATGCGCGATCTCGACGGTCACGCCCGCACGCCGGAGCATCGCGACGGTCATGTCGATGTGGGGGAGCGACGGGACGGGCGGTCCGTCGTGCCGGACCGTCACCCCGGCGTCGAACCGCGCCGCCGAGAGCAGCAGACCCGACACGAACTGAGAGGACCCGGACGCGTCGATCGTGACGGTGCCGCCCGGCACCTCGCCGCGGGCGTGGACGGTGAACGGCAGCCGATCGCCGTCCACGCGCACACCGAGCCCGCGCAGGCCGTCGAGCAGCGTGGCCTGTGGCCGCGTGCGTGCCTGCTCGTCGCCGTCGAACTGCACGTCGGCATCGGCGAGCGCCGCGAGCGGCGGAACGAATCGCATGACGGTCCCGGCGAGCCCGCAGTCGATGTGCGCGCCGCGGATCGGCCCGGGAACGACGTGCAGCGTCGTCGCCGAGTCCGCCTCGGTGATGCCGGTGCCGAGCGCGCGCAGGGCAGCGATCATGAGGTCGGTGTCGCGGCTACGCAGCGCGCCGGTCACGGTCGACGGGCCGTCGGCGAGTGCGGCGAGCACGAGCGCGCGATTGGTCATCGACTTCGAGCCGGGTACGGCGACGACGGCTCGGACCGGTCGCGGTGCGGTCGGGGCTGTCCAGGCACGGGTGCTCACGCCTCCATCTTCGCCCATCGGGCCGCACGCGTGCCGCAGCCGGGGTCGGCCGGGCGCGACATGCGATAGTGCGGATCGTGTGCGGCAGATACGTCACGGGACGCGACCCGGCTCTCCTCGCACAGGATCTCGAGGCGATCGACGACACCGCCGGGTCCTGGGACGGGCCGCGCTGGAACGTCGCGCCGACGACGTCCGTGCCGGTCCTCGCATCGCCGCGTGGTGAGCGCCGGATCCGGATGATGCGATGGGGACTCGTGCCCCAGTGGGCGGACCCGGCAGCCGGTTCCGTCCTGTTCAACGCGCGCGTCGAGACGCTGCTGGAGAAGGCGTCGTTCGCCTCGGCGGCGCGCCGACGCCGCGCGCTCGTGCCGATGGAGGCCTGGTACGAGTGGGCGGGAGAGGGACGCGACGCGCGCCCCTACGCGGTCCGGCGGCCCGATGCGGCGACGTTCACCGTCGCCGGCCTGTGGGAGTACCGGCGCGATCCCGACGCACCGGGTGCACCTCCGCTCGTGAGCCTCGCGATCGTCACGACGGCCGCGAGCGGTGCGCTGCGCGAGATCCATCCGCGGATGCCGCTCGTCGTCGCACCGGACCATCGCGCCGCATGGCTCGACTGCTCGACGGGAGACGTCCCCGCGGACGTACCCGCGGCCGCCGACAGCGCGGCCAGGGCACTCGCGCCGTACCGCGTGTCGCGGCGCGTGGGATCGATCCGTCACGACGATCCGTCGCTGCTCGAGCCGCTGGGGACCGGCGACGACGGCGAGGCCCACGAGGCGGGAGATCAGCTCACGTTGCTGTGAGCGGCGCCGTCGTGGCGTCGAGAACGGTGACGAGGTCCGTGGGCGCGATCTCGAGTTCGAGGCCGCGTCTCCCGCCGCTGACGAAGATCCGGCCGAACGACAGCGCCGACGCGTCCAGAACGGTCGGGAGCCGGGTGCGCTGCCCGAACGGCGACACTCCGCCGAAGACGTATCCCGTCACGCGCTCGGCGTCGGCGCGCGGTGCCATCGCCGCCTTCCCCGCGCCGAGCGCGCGTGCCGCGGCCTTGAGTGAGAGCGATCGCAAGACCGGCACGATCGCGACACCGAACCGGGTCGGAGCACCCGTGAGTGCGACCACCAGTGTCTTGAACACCTGGTCGGGAGCCGCGCCCGCGGACTCGAGGGCGGCGACCGCCTCGTCGCCGAACGCGGTCGAGCGCGGATCGTGCTCGTAGGTGTGCACCGTGAACGGTGTCGCCGTCCTGCCCAGCTGGGTGGTCGCGGGGGTCGCCGAGCCTGCCATGGCGTTCATTGTGCTCGGGCGCGCGAGCACGACGACACGCGGCGCGGGAACAAGCGCCCCCGCCCGCGGGTTGAACACCCTCGTAAGCGGTATCCGTCGTGCGTGAGGTGCGCACCGCGGAGACGCCCTGCCGACGAAGGGAGACCGGCGCTCGTGACCGCAACGGTGATGGACCCTCCGCCGTCCACGCGGACGACGCCCCTGGCGGTAGCCTGGGACGCGACGGCGATCGAAGGGATCAGCGTGCACGAAGAGAACGGTGTGCAGGAAGCGACCCGGCGCGGCGACGTTCCGCCGAGCGACGAGGCGGGCAGGCGGGCGACCGAGTCGCAGGACGCCCTCGTCGAGCGGTTCGAGCGCGATGCGCTCCCGCTCCTCGACCAGCTCTACGGTGCCGCGTTGCGCATGACACGCAATCCGGCCGACGCCGAGGACCTCGTCCAGGAGACCTACGTCAAGGCGTACAGCGCGTTCCGCTCCTTCAAGGAGGGGACCAACCTCAAGGCGTGGCTGTACCGCATCCTCACGAACACCTACATCAACTCGTACCGCAAGAAGCAGCGTCAGCCGGCGCAGTACCCGACCGACGAGATCACCGACTGGCAGCTCGCGGCGACCGCCGAGCACACCTCGACGGGGCTGCGTTCCGCCGAGGTCGAGGCGCTCGACGGACTGCCGGACGACGACATCAAGGCGGCGTTGCAGGAGCTCCCCGAGGACTTCCGGATGGCCGTCTACTACGCCGACGTCGAGGGATTCCCGTACAAGGAGATCGCGGAGATCATGGGCACGCCGATCGGAACGGTCATGTCGCGGCTGCATCGCGGCCGTAAGCAGTTGCGCGGACTGCTCGCGGACGTGGCGCGCGAGCGAGGCTTCGATCGTCGGGCCGGCGTCTCCGCGGGCGAGGAGGTGTCGCGATGACCCAGCAGGACGACTTCGAGTCGCTCGACTGCACCGCCGTCCTCGCGGACGTGTGGCTGATGCTCGACGGCGAGTGCGACGAGACGTCGCGGGCGCGGCTGCAACGGCACATCGACGACTGCGGCTCGTGCCTCGAGGCCTACGGCATCGAGGAGAAGGTCAAGTCGCTCGTGGCGCGCAAGTGCGGCGGCGAGCACGCACCCGACGGGCTGCGGGACCGGTTGCGGGTCCAGCTTCGGACCGTGACGGTCGAGTACCGCGAGACCGTCGAGATCCGTGAGAGTGCCGAGATCCGTGAGAGTGCCGAGATCCGTGAGAGCGCCGAGCCGCCGCGCGGATAGCAGCGGACGGAGGGAACGGCATACGAGAACGGGGCCCGGTGAGCGATGCTCACCGGGCCCCGTTCTCGTATGCCTCAGCTGTTGGGGCGCTTGCCGTGATTGGCGGCGTTGCCCTTGCGGCTGCGCTTCTTGCGACCGCGCTTGCCCATCGCGGACTCCCTTCTCGTCGACGAAGTGTGCACCCGATGTCTCCAGTGGGTGTTGTCCTCCAGTCTTCCACGCCGCGCCGGGCCGTTTCACGCCGGGACGCCGCGATGTGATTGGCTGAATGCGCACAGAGCTGCGGCTGCGGCCACAGCGGACGAAGGAGGCGCAGTGGCGACGGACGTGCGAGCCGAGATGGTGTCGACGGTGTTCGAGGTCGTCGTGAGCCCCGGGGACCACGTCGAGCCGGGCGACACGCTCGTCGTCGTCGAGTCGATGAAGATGGAGATCCCGGTCCTCGCGGAGGAACCGGGCACCGTGGGGTCGGTGGACGTCGCGGTCGGCGACGTCGTCAAACAGGGCGATCTGATCGCCACCATCGCCTGACGAGAGACCGGCGAATGTCGACACTGAGCGATCTGCTTGCCGAGTACACCGATTTCCCCGGCGAGGCCGTCGATCACCTGCAGCGCGTCGTGGGGGAGTGGCAGCTGCTCGCGGACCTCTCGTTCGCGGACGTCCTGCTGTGGGTCCCCGCGGCGGACGACGCCCACGGCCACGATCGCATCCTCTGCGTCGCGCAGGTACGTCCCACGACGGCGTCCACCGCGTATCCCCAGGACGTCGTCGGGACTGCGGCGACCGACGTCGAGCATCCCCAGGTGCGCCGGGCGTTCCTCGAGGGTGCCGTCGTACGACCCCCTGATCACGTCGCTCACGCCGCGGTACCGCCGCACGGTGAAGCACTGCCCGTGCGGTGGAACGGACGCGTCATCGCGGCGCTGAGCCGCGACAGCAATCTCTCCAGCAGGCGGACACAGAGCCCGCTCGAGGTGGCCTACCTCGACGCCGCCGAGGATCTGTGCCAGATGGTGAGCGACGGGACGTTCCCGATCGACGACGCGAGCTCACAGGTCGGATCGACGCCGCGCGCCGGCGACGGATTCATCCGGCTCGATCCGTCGGGCCGCGTCGTCTACGCGAGCCCGAACGCGCTGTCGGCCTATCACCGGATGGGCCTGTCGACGGATCTCGTCGATCGCGATCTCGCCGCCGTGACGGGGGTGCTCGTGACCGACCCGTTCGAGTCGCGCGAGGTCGCCACGTACATTCGGGAGACGTTGCACGACAAGCCCGGTCGGCCGATGGAGATCGAGGCGCGGGGCGCGACGATGTTGTTGCGCGCGCTCGTCCTCAAGCCCGCGGGCACGATCGACGGGGCCATCGTGGTGGTGCGCGACGTCACCGAGGTCAAGCGGCGCGACCGCGCGCTGCTGAGCAAGGACGCCACGATCCGCGAGATCCATCACCGGGTGAAGAACAACCTGCAGACGGTCGCGGCGCTGTTGCGGCTGCAGGCCCGGCGCACCGAGAACGACGAGGCGAGACAGGCTCTCGCGGAGTCGGTGCGGCGCGTCACGTCGATCGCCCTCGTACACGACACGCTCTCGATGTCGGTGGACGAAGAGGTCGATCTCGACGAGGTCGTCGACCGGCTCGTGCCGATCCTGTCCGACGTCGCCTCGGTGGCGACGCCGATCACGGTGCGGCGCAAGGGAAGTTTCGGTGTGCTCGCCTCCGAACGCGCGACGCCGCTCGTGATGGTGCTCACCGAACTCGTCCAGAACGCGATAGAGCACGCGTTCGAGCCCGGCGAGGCGGGAACGGTGACGATGAGCGCGAGCCGGTCCGCGCGCTGGCTCGACGTCGTCGTGCACGACGACGGACGTGGCCTGCCACCGGATTTCCGGCTCGACCGCTCGGATCGGCTCGGCCTCCAGATCGTGCGGACGCTCGTGGGCGCCGAACTGGGTGGCTCGCTCGGGGTGCACGCCTCGCCCGACGGCGGCACCGACGCCGTGCTCCGGGTGCCGTTGGGGCGCGCCGGTGCGTCGCGTCGCGAACGTCAGGACGGCGAACGGGACTGACGGGCAGCCGGATCGGCCGGTACGGGACACCGGAGCCGGACGGCGCGCATCAGAAAGGCCCGGCACCAACGGTGCCGGGCCCCGACGGAGCGACTCGCGCTCCCGCGTCTCAGACGTTGCTGCGTGCGCGTGTCCGAGCGTTGCGACGCTTGAGCGCCCGACGCTCGTCCTCGCTCATTCCGCCCCAGACGCCGGCGTCCTGGCCGGACTCGAGTGCCCACGAGAGGCATTCGGCGGTCACAGGGCAGCGATTGCAGACGAGCTTCGCATCGGCGATCTGCGCGATGGCCGGGCCGCTGTTTCCTACGGGGAAGAACAGCTCCGGATCTTCGTCGCGACAGATGGCATTGTGCCGCCAGTCCATTCCGTGTGCTCCTTACTGGGCGCGCGTCGAGGCGCCGGGTTCGTATGTGTGGGGTGTCACGCCGTGTTCATCTGTGGAAACAGAATGTTTCAACACTGTTGCTTGTGAATGCTTTCACGAACTGGCTGGATGTCAATAGAATCCGGCGCGGCCGTGGTCGAACTCACTTTTTCGTCCGCTCGGCGGCATTCGCTCCTTTTTACCGCAGCGACGAACGTGCCGGCAGGATTATGAGCCATCGCACAACGATCCGCACGGCGAGAAGCTGGAGGAACGGACGTGAGCCGTGTCTCACTCGGCGGCGGGCGCGATCACGTCCAGTGCGTCGGGGACGGAGCGAAACTCCACGTCATCGCGTTCGCCGAGGTAGTCGCCGTCGAGTTGCAGCGGCATCGGCTCGCTCGCGGTGATCCGGATCCAGTCGACGTCGTCGGCACGGACGAGATCCGGGCTCGTCGGATCGCCGCCCTCGGCGAGCATGTTCCGGGCGGTCCGCAGGCTCTTTATCACGCCCATCGTTCGCATCGCAAAGATGCCGAGGCCGGTGTCGAAGGAGGTCCCCGGATTCGTGTGTACGGGGCGCTCGTCGAGATATGTCCACGGGCTCGTGTTGGAAACGAACGAGTAATGAACTCCGTCGATCGGCTCGGCGCCGGGGAGTGCCACGGTGAGTCGTGCGGGTGAACGCTTCTCGGTGAAGAATGTCCGAATTGCCGAGCGCACGTACTGCCCCGAGGTCGCGGCGACACCGCGCTCGCGGTGATCCTCGACACGTTTGCAGACCGCCGCGTCCAACCCGAGGCCCGCGTTGAACGTGAACCAGCGGTCGCCGCACGAGCCGAGCCCGATGCGACGGCGCTGCCGTGTGGCGAGGAGATCGATGAGCTGGTTGGTCGCGACGAGGGGATCGGCGGCGACGCCGAGTGCGCGCGCGAAGACGTTGGCGGAGCCGCCCGGCACGACCGCGAAGGGGACGTGCGGCAGCGGCGCGTCGCTCGGTGGTCCCAGCAGGCCGTTGACGACTTCGTTCACGGTGCCGTCGCCGCCGTGCACGATGATGAGGTCGGTGCCGTCCGTCCCCGCGTGATGGGCGAGTTCGGCGGCGTGGCCGCGGTGTGTGGTGTGCGCGACCGACAGCGTGAGCGTGCTCGCCAGCGCGTGTGCGAGCAGATCGCGCCCCGCGGGGGACGTCGATGTCGCATTGGGGTTCACGATCAGCAGGGCACGCACGGGTCGTCAGCGTAGCGGCAGCGTGTCCGTGATCACGCGGGCGATACACCGATGTCCGATTCGCGCGACTGGTCGATGCCGGGCCGGAGGCCGGCATCTAGGCTGGCTGCCGTGTCGAAGCAGTCGTCGTCCTCGTTCGTCCTCCCGGCTCCGCGTACGGTGCGGATCGCCGGCGCCCTCGTCGGCGCCCAGGGAGCGATCGGACTCGTCGTCGTTCTCGTGCTCGTCGTGCGCGGGCTCGGCGGCAGCGATCAGTCGGTCAGCAGCAGCTACGGCACGGCCGGCTGGTTCGCGATCATCTTCGGTGCGGTGTTCGCCGCAGGTGTCGCGCTGCTCACCGGGCGCCGGTGGGGACGTGCGATCGCCGTCGTGGCGCAGCTGCTGCTGATCCCGTTCGCGTGGGCACTGCTCACCGACTCGCATCAGACGCTCCTCGGTGCCCCGCTCGCGGTCGCGATCGCCGTGGCGATCGTGTGCCTGTTCGCGCCCGCCACGTCGCAGTGGATGGCGCAGGAGTACGGCGGCAATTCCGAACTCGACGACGCGGACCGCGGCCCGGGCACGAGCGACGGCGAGCAGGACGGCGACCCGCGCGGCTGAGCGCCCCCGTCCGGCGTCAGGTGCCGGACACGTTGTGCTGCACCACCTGTGGGACGCCGTGCTCGAAACCGAGCACCGTGTACGCCCCGGGGGAGAGGGCGAACCGGCGGCCCTCGACGACGGGAGCGTCGATCCACCGCGCGACGAGCGCCCGTGAGAAGTGGCCGTGCCCCACGAGGATCACGTCGCGAACCGGGAGCTGCGAATGGGCCACGGACCACACGAGATCCGCACGCGACTGGACGTGCTCGACCGATTCGCCCCCGGGCGTCGGATGCGTCCAGACGGTCCAGTCGGGAGTGTGTTCGCGGATTTGTTCCGTCGTGAGCCCTTCGAACTCGCCGTAGTCCCACTCCGCGAGGGCGTCCCACCGCCGAGCGATCTCGAGACCTGCGAGTTCCGCCGTCCGCACGGCACGCTCGCGCGGGCTCGTGAGGACGAGCGGGTCGGTCGGCCGGAGCGCCGTGAGCGGGCCCGCGAGGGCCGCTGCCCGACGCCGGCCCTCGTCGGCGAGCGGGATGTCGGTGCGGCCCGTGTGACGTCCGGTGCGCGACCACTCGGTCTCCCCGTGCCGGATCAGGACGACCCGGGCCGATCCGGCGCGGTCGGAATCGCGTCCGCTGCCGGGGACCGCCGCGCCGCGAGGTGCCGAGGTCACGGCGCGCCCGCGCGCGTGTGAGGCTCGCCACGAGGCTCGTAGTGAGGGAAGATCGTCACGTGACGACAGTACTGGCGGTGGCGAATCAAAAGGGTGGAGTCGCGAAGACGACCACCGTGGCGTCCCTGGGCGCCGCGCTGGTGGGTCTCGGGCAGCGCGTGCTGGTGGTCGATCTCGATCCCCAGGGATGTCTGACGTTCTCGCTGGGACACAACCCCGATCGGCTCGAGACGTCCGTCCACGACGTGCTCGTCGGCGACGCCGAGGCGCGTGACGTCGTCGTCGGCACCGAGGAGGGGGTGGACCTGCTGCCCGCGACGATCGACCTCGCGGGCGCCGAGGCGTTGCTGCTCATGCGGCCCGGTCGCGAGTTCACCCTCGCGCGGGCCCTCGCCCCGATCCTCGACGACTACGACACCGTCGTGCTGGACTGCCCGCCGTCGCTCGGCGTGCTCACGCTCAACGGGCTGACGGCGGCACGATCGGTGCTCGTGCCGTTGCAGTGCGAGACACTCGCGCACCGCGGCGTCGGTCAGCTCCTGCGCACCGTCCGCGAGGTGCAGCAGATCACGAATCCCGACCTGCAACTGCTCGGTGCGCTCCCGACGCTCTACGACGCGCGGACGACGCACAGCCGCGACGTGCTCGCCGACATCTCGGATCGATACGGGCTGCCCGTGCTCGCGCCGCCGATCCCGCGCACCGTCCGATTCGCGGAGGCGACGGCCTCGGGCGCGACGGTGCTGTCCGGGCGTGCGAACAAGGGTGCCGCGGCGTACCGCGATCTCGCGGACAATCTCGTGAAGCACTGGGCCGGTTCGGAACTCGTCACGCTGGGCTGAACCGGCGCCGCGTCACTCGTAGACGGTGACGGTCTCGCCGATCTGCTCGACCACGGCCGCCCCGACCGTCGCGGTGAAGACTGTGCCCTCGGCCTCGGGCCGGGCGAGACCGATGCTGCGCGCCGGCACCCCGGTGCGGGGGTCGAGGACCGCGATGCCCCCGTCGACGGGGGCGAGGACCTGCCCCGCCATCACGGTGCCGGGACCGAGCGTGCCGGGATAGACCCACCGCGGCGCGAGATCGGTACCGGTGAAGCCCACCAGATCGGTGCCCGACCACCACAGCACGGTGTCGCCCGAGCGGACCGACGTCGCGTCGTCGCTCGCGGGTGCGTCGAGCGGGCTCACGGTGACGAGCGTGCCCGCGCCGTCGTAGATGCCGACCCGCGGGCCCTCGTCCCCGACGGGCGGCAGATACAGCGCGGTGCGTTCGCCGGCGACCGCGACGATGCGGGGCACGGGCCCGCCGGACTGCGGTGCCTCGGTGAGAACGCGCGACGCGAACTCCTCGGGCTTCTGCGCGTCGTCCGGCGACGGGTCGAGCAATGTCAGGCGGGCGCTCGGCTCGCCGGGGCACTGCTCGACGACGGCGACGCGCTGCGAACTCGCGTCCGCGTCCAGCAGCGTGCAGCCCGACCGCGGCTGCGCGTCGGGCGTGACACGGGCGTCCACGCGCCCGTACTCCAGCGTGCGGACGAGATCCGACCGCCACACCTCGAGCCGGGTGTCGCCCCGGACGGCGAGATAGGTGTCGTTGCCGCTCGTCGTGACCTCGGAGTCGGCGTCGTTCGTGCGTTGCGCGGCTCGGACGCCGTCCGAGCCGCGCAGCGAGGTCGCCTGTGAGCACCCGCGGGCGTCCCGATACACGGCGACGGCGTTGTGGAACGCGGGTGCGACGGTGCACAGCGCGTGATCACGCTCGTATCGCCACGCCTGCTCGCCCGTGCGCGCGTCGTGGCCGACGACGGCACCGCCCTCGGCGGTCACGACGGCTCCGCCCGCGGTGACGGGCCCGGGCACGTCGCTCGTCGCCGACCACACGGGCTGCAGGGTCTCGGGGACCGACAGCGGCGTGTGGGGATCGGCGACGGGAGGTGACGCCGTCACCGACGTCGTGCCGCGGGCGTCGCTGCGCAGCCACACGACCGTGAGGGTCAGGGCGACGACGACGGCGAGCCCGACCGCGACGACGACGTCGATGCGCGAGCGGCGTTCGGGTGCGGGCACCCCCGAATGCTATTCGGTCGGTGCCGAGGCGTCGGGAGTCGCGGTGGGTGTGCCGTTCGCGCCGCCACGCGATCCGCCGCGACGGCGACGGCGACGCTTCGGTGCGCCGGTGGCGTTCTCGGCGGGTGCCGCGGTGTCGGTGGCCTGCTCGGCCGGCTGCTCGGTCGCTCCGGCCTTCGCGGTGTCGCCACCGTCCGTCCGGCCGCCGCGCGTGCGCCGGCGGCTGCGCGTGCGTGCGGGGCGTTCCCCGCGCTCGACGCGTTCGCCCCTGTCGCTGCGGTCGCTCGACGCGCCGCGGTCGCCCGCGGACGTGCGCGCTGCGGCGATCCGCCCCGTCGCGTCGTCGGGGATGCCCAGCTCGGCGAACAGATGCGGCGAGCTGCAGTAGGTCTCGACGGGGTCCGCGACGCCGAGCTCGAGCGCCTTGTCGATGAGCTGCCAGCGCGGCACGTCGTCCCAGTCGACCAGCGTCACGGCGATACCCGTGCGGCCGGCGCGGCCGGTGCGGCCGATGCGATGGACGTAGGTCTTCTCGTCCTCGGGGCACTGGTAGTTCACGACGTGGGTCACGTCGTCGATGTCGATACCGCGGGCGGCGACGTCCGTCGCGACGAGGACGTCCGTCTTGCCGTTCCGGAACGAGGTGAGCGCCTTCTCGCGCGCACCCTGGCCGAGGTCGCCGTGGACGGCGCCGACCTTGAAGCCGCGCTCGGCGAGATCGTCGGCGACCTTCTGCGCGGTGCGCTTGGTGCGCGTGAAGATCATCGTCGCGCCGCGGCCCTCCGCCTGCAGCACGCGGGCGACCAGCTCGGGCTTGTCGAGCGCGTGAGCACGGTAGACGTGCTGCGTCGTGCGTTCGTGCACGGCCGAGGTCTCGGCGTGCTCGGCGCGGATGTGCGTCGGCTGCGTCAGGAAGCGGCGGGCCAGCGTGAGGATCGGGCCGGGCATGGTCGCCGAGAAGAGCATCGTCTGGCGTGCGGCCGGAACGCTGGAGAGGATCCGCTCGATGTCCGGCAGGAAGCCGAGGTCGAGCATCTCGTCGGCCTCGTCGAGGACGAGAACCGCGACCTTGCCGAGGATCAGGTGGTTCTGGTTCGCAAGATCGAGGAGCCGGCCGGGCGTGCCGACGACGACGTCCGCACCCGCGCGCAGTGCGTCGATCTGGGCCTCGTAGGGGCGGCCACCGTAGATCGAGACGACCGAGAGCTTGCCCTTCTTGCCGCTGCCGGCGAGGTTCTTCGCGGCGCTCTCGAGGTCCTCGGTGACCTGGATGCACAGCTCGCGCGTCGGGACGACGACGAGGGCGCGCGGAGTTCCGTCGAGCGGGGTCGCGCTGCCGTCGGTGGCGCGCTGGAGCAGCGGAACGCCGAAGCCGAACGTCTTGCCCATACCGGTGCGGGCCTGGCCGATGAGATCGTCGCCGGCGAGTGCGAGCGGCAGGGTCAGTTCCTGGATCGCGAAGGTGCGATGGATCCCGGCGTCGGCGAGCGCGTCGACGATCTCGGAGCTGACGCCGAGTTCGGCGAACGTGGGAGCGACGTGCTCGGCGGGAACCTGTGCGGTCACGTCGGGCTCGGGATCTCCGGTGCCGGGTGTGCTGATGTCGGGATTGCTGATGGTGGTCAGGGTGATGCCTTCCTCGTAGCGGCACGCACGCACGAGGTGAGTCGGGACACGGACTCGTTCGGTCCGGGCCGGCCGTCGTCGGACGGCTCGAGTGCCTCTCCGAGGCGGTTCGCGTGAACTCTCGCTGCTGCGCCGGTTTCGGGACGGGCGAGCGGGCTCGCGAGCGAACCGTCGGTCGGTGCGCGCACATTTCCTTGCGGAAACCGGCGCGATGTCTGCGCTTCGTCGGTTCGACCGTGACCGCCGCATCGGGCGAGCGGCTGGGCGACCTGTCGGTTTCCGTCGCCCATTGTAAACGCCGCGCGGGGGTAGGACGATTCCGCACTAGAGTTCGGCGCATGGATTCCGACACGACTCCCGATCCCTCGCACGCGACTCCCGAGGCCCCGCAGCGGCCCGTGTCGGCGATTCCGCCGGACCATCCAGGGGTCGGGGAACTGCTCGCGGTGCTCGCCTACGGCGAGATCTCGGCGTTCTACCGGCTCGCCGACGACGCGAGGATGGCGCGCACGCTCGAGGGCAAGGTCGCGCTCGCCGCGATGGCGTCGGCCGAGATGCGTCACTTCGAGGTGCTGGAATCCGCGCTCGTGGCACGGGGTTTCGACGTCTATGAGGCGATGGATCCGTTCGTCCGGCCACTCGACGACTATCACGCGTCGACGCATCCCGCGACGTGGCTCGAGGCGCTCGTGAAGGCCCACGTGGGCGACGGGCTCGCGGCGGACTTCTATCGGGAGATCGCCCACCGGCTGCCCGCCGAGGTCGCCGAGATCGTCGAGGAGGTGCTCGCCACGACGGGGCACTCCGAGTTCGTCGTGCACGAGGTGCGTGCCGCGGTCTCCGCGAGCACGCGCGACAAGGATCGGCTGATGCTGTGGGGACGGCGGCTGCTCGGCGAGGCGATCACGCAGGCCCAGCTCGTCATGTCGCGGCGCGATGCGCTCACGGATCTCGTACTCGGTGCTGCCGGCGATCTCAACGGGCTCGCCGAGCTGGTGGGCGGCATGCAGGCCAAGCACGGCGAGCGGATGGCGACCCTCGGTCTCGTCTGACGCCGCGGCAGGGAGACACTCGCCTGCTGTGCGTGTTCGCTCTGGGCACAGCGCGGGCGGCGGCGCGGGGACTCGCGCCTGCACTAGCCTGACGAGGACAGCCGCAGTTTCGCAGATATCGGAGGTTGGTCGTGGAGGTCAAGATCGGGCTGGTCGACAGCCCGCGTGAACTGGTCGTGTCGAGCTCGCAGACCTCCGAGGAGGTCGAGAAGCTCGTGTCCGGAGCACTCGAGAACGGTGCGGGCGTGATCTCGCTCGTCGACGACAAGGGACGCAAGTACCTCATCCAGGCCTCGAAGATCGGCTACGTCGAGATCGGCGCGACCGACTCCCGCAAGGTCGGTTTCGGCGCCTCCTGACGCAGGGAATCCGAACCCGCAGGACACCGAACGAGCGACGGGCCCCAACGAGCGACGGCCCCGGATGCGATCGCATCCGGGGCCGTCGCTCGTTCGGTCGTGTGGGGGCGACTCAGCGTTCGGCCTGCAGCGGGACGTGCGAGAGGCCGCCCCACGCGAGCAGCACGGTGTTCTCGACCGCCTCTTCCTTGGGGATCGGGCGTGCGGCCTCGAGCCAGTAGCGCGCGGTGAACTGGCTCGTGCCGACGAGTCCGACGGCGAGCATCCGTGCGCGATACGGGTCGAGGCCCGAGTCGTGGGCCACGAGATCGAAGACGGCGTCGACGCACGCCTCGGTGGCCTGCTCGACGCGGCGCTGCACCTGCGGCTCGCCCATCATGTCCGACTCGAAGACCAGCCGGAAACCCTGCGAGTCGTTGTCGACGAAGTCGTAGAACGCCTGGACCGCGGCGCGTACGCGCTGGCGGTTGTCGGTCGTCGAGCGCAGTGCCTGCCGGACGCCGGAGACGAGGCTGTCGACGTAGTTCTGCAACACGGCGACGTAGAGCTCGAGCTTGCCCGGGAAGTGCTGGTAGAGCACGGGCTTGCTGACCCCCGCGCACTCGGCGATCTCGTCCATCCCGGCCGAGTGGTATCCACGGGAGACGAACACTTCGCTCGCGGCCGCGAGGAGCTGCTGGCGCCGGGCGTCTCGGGGCAACCGGGTCCCGCCGCGTCGTGCCCGGGGGCTCTCGCCCTGGGCGGCGCTCGTGCGTTCCGCGAGTTCGGTCATGTCGAATCCCATCTGCACACCATGCTGCATCCGCCCGGGGTGGGGGCGTCACGTGCTCTGCGGTTCCTCCGGTCCGGGGTCCGTCCGGGGGGCGCTGTCGCCTTCCGATTCGGTCACCGCGAGCTCACGACGTAGTGTGCGTCACATCGTGAGCGTTCGTGTCACTCTACTCGCCGGGTGTCGTCGTGAATCCGCACGGGCGGTTCGCGTGTGCAGTGTCACCCTGACCGTTCCGCGTAGCCGAACGGTGGCTGGTGCCGCGCGGCGACACGCTGTGCGACGGCGGCCGAGGCGGATCTGTGACCGCGCGGCGGCGCTGTGAGATTCTGGCGGGGTGACCGACCGGCAGAACGGCCTCGGCGACCGCGATCGCCGGGAACGCTACCTCCCGCCCTCCTACCCGCCTCGCATGCGCGGCGGTGCGGGCACCGGTCTCCACGAGGGGCCGTACGAGCGCGACCCGTACGCGCGGGGGAGCAGGGATCCCGCGCCGTACGGCGACGGCACTCGCCAGCCGCTCCGGGCCCGCTGGGATCCGACGGCGCCCGACACGCAGCGCGCGAGCCGGCGACCCACGCGCAACGTCCGCAAGCAGACCAGGCTCGGCCGGTTCGTCTCCACCTACGGCTGGCGCGCGTACGCGATTCCGGTGCTCGCCGTCGTCACGATGCTCGTGGTGGCGGATGCCGTGCGAGGACAGCCCGACGTCGTCGCGGGGCCCGATGCGGGCATCACGCAGGAGGCCGAGCCCGCGCTCGATCCCGGGACACCGCCCGCGGCCGACGGCGACTTCGCCGCGAGCCTGCCCTCCGGTGTGCTTCCGGACGGCGGGCCGTTCACCGAGCGCGGCGCCGGCACGTGGCGCGTCGTCCCGGGCACGACCGAGCGGATCGGCCAGGGCACCGAACGCGAGTTCACCTACACCGTCGAGATCGAGGACGGCGTCGACACCTCGGGCTTCGGCGGCGACGACTCCGTTGCGCGGATGGTCGATCAGACGCTCGCGAATCCGAAGAGCTGGATCGGAGACGAGCGGTTCGCGTTCTCGCGCGTCGACACCGGTGAACCCGACTTCCGCGTCTCGCTCACCTCGCACCTCACGGTGCGCGACACGTGCGGCTACGCCATCCCGCTCGAGACGTCCTGCTACGACCCGGACATCTCGCGGGTCGTGCTCAACGAGGCCCGCTGGGTGCGCGGCGCGGTCGCCTTCCAGGGCGACATCGGCTCGTACCGGCAGTACCTCGTGAACCACGAGATCGGCCACGCGATCGGGTACGCGGCGCATCAGCCGTGCGAGACGCAGGACGGCCTCGCGCCGATCATGATGCAGCAGTCCTTCGGGACGGCGAACGACGCGATCGCCGACCTCGACCCGGGCGGCGTCGTCCCGCGGGACGGCCTGGTGTGCCGGTTCAACCCGTGGCCGTATCCCCGTGCATGAGCGACCCCACGGGAACGAATCCGGTCGTACGGGTGTTGACTTCGTGCACGTACGTCTGTGAAGGAGCCGACCGTGCCTGACGCGCCGAACACCACGCTGCCGCCGCTCGTCGAACCGGCCGCCGAACTGAGCCGCGAGGAGGTCGAGCGCTACAGCCGCCACCTCATCATTCCCGACGTGGGGACGGTGGGGCAGCGACGACTGAAGAACGCGAAGGTCCTCGTCATCGGTGCCGGCGGGCTCGGTTCGCCCGCGCTGATGTATCTCGCCGCCGCGGGCGTCGGGACACTGGGGATCGTCGAGTTCGACGAGGTCGACACGTCGAATCTGCAGCGCCAGATCATCCACGGGAGCTCCGACGTCGGCCGCCCGAAGGCCGAGAGCGCGCGCGACTCGATCCGCGAGATCAACGAGTTCGTCGACGTGCGGCTGCACGAGTTCCGGCTGGAACCGGACAACGCCGTCGAGCTGTTCGAGCAGTACGACCTCATCCTCGACGGGACCGACAACTTCGCGACCCGTTATCTCGTCAACGACGCCGCCGTCCTCGCGCACAAGCCGTACGTCTGGGGCTCGATCTTCCGGTTCGAGGGTCAGGCGTCGGTGTTCTGGGAGGACGCCCCCGACGGCCGTGGCCTCAACTACCGTGATCTCTACCCCGAGGCGCCGCCGCCGGGGATGGTCCCGTCGTGCGCCGAGGGCGGCGTGCTGGGTGTCCTGTGCGCGTCGATCGGGTCGATCATGGTCACCGAGGCGGTGAAGCTGATCACCGGGATCGGGGAGACGCTGCTGGGTCGGCTCATGGTGTACGACGCACTCGAGATGAGCTACCGCACGATCCGCATCCGGCGTGATCCCGAACGCGAGCCGATCACCGGCCTCATCGACTACGACGCGTTCTGCGGTGTCGTCTCCGAGGAGGGCACCGAGGCCGCGATCGGATCGACGATCACGGCGACCGAACTGTCCGAGATGCTGTCGTCCGGCCGCGACATCGCCGTCGTGGACGTCCGCGAACCCGTCGAGTGGGACATCGTGCGGATTCCCGGGGCGACTCTCGTGCCGAAGGACCGCATCCTCTCCGGCGATGCGCTCGCGGAACTGCCGCAGGACCGGCCGATCACGTTCTACTGCAAGACGGGGATCCGCTCCGCCGAGGTGCTGGCCGCGGCCAAGAAAGCGGGCTTCTCCGATGCGACCCACCTGCAGGGTGGCGTCGTCGCGTGGGCCAAGCAGGTCGATCCCGCACTGCCCGTCTACTGACGTCGCCCCCCGCGGGTCTGCACCCGATCGGCGTGTCGTGGGCGGTAGCGTGTCGCTCGTGAGCACAGGTCAACCTCCCGAGCACGTGTGCTCCACGTTCGGCCTCAAAGGCGTCGAGCCCGTTCCCCTCGGAGCGGACTGGGACGGCGGCTGGCTGTGTGGAGACGTCGTCCTCTCGCCGGTGGCGGATCACGCCCGTGCGGCGTGGTCGGCGAAGGTCCGCGAGACGCTCGCCGTCGACGGTGTCCGCCTCGCACGTCCGGTGCGCTCGACCGACGGCAGGTACGTCGCGTCGGGGTGGCGGTGCGACACCTTCATCGAGGGATCGCCCGAACCCAGGTACGACGAGGTCGTGTCGATGGCGGGCCGGCTGCACGCGGCGACCGCGCAACTCGAGCGGCCGCGGTTCCTCACCGCCGCGCCCGTCGCGCCGTGGGCGGAGGTCGATCTGTTCGCCGCCGCCGATCGCGCGGCCTGGGAGACGACGCCCCTGCGCAGCGCGCGCGGCGCGCCCGAACTCGACGATCCGTCGCCGGATCGGCGCACGAGCCTCGATCTGATCGGTTCGCTCGCGACGCTCCGGACGCCCGTCGCGTCCCCGGATCAGCTCGTCCACGGAGACCTGTTCGGGACGGTGCTGTTCTCGGGTGCGCTCGCCCCGGGGATCACCGACATCACGCCGTACTGGCGTCCCGCTGGGTGGGCCGCGGCGGTCGCCGTCGTCGACGCGATCTCGTGGGGCGGTGCCGACGACGAACTCATTCGCCGCTGGGAGGATCTGCCCGAGTGGCCGCAGATGCTGCTGCGCGCGGTGCTGTTCCGCCTCGCCGTCCACGCGTTGCATCCACGATCCACCGAGGACGCGCTCCCGGGCCTGACCCACACGGCCGACGTCGTGCGGCTCATGCTCTAGCAGTTACAGATCGCCCCACAGTTCGTCGAAGAGCGAGCGTGCCGCAGCGACGGCGGCCACGGGGTCGCCCGCGGCGACGGCCTCGACGAGCGCGGCGTGATCGCCGTGGAAGCCGCGGTGCGTCGCCGCGACGTGCTGGGTGATCACGTCCTCGATCGTCGGCAACAGCGAGTCGTAGAACTCCAGGTAGACGGCGTTGTGGCTCGCCTCGACGATGCCGCGGTGCAGTGCGACGTCGGCGGTGACCGCGTCGTCCCACCGCTCCGCCTCCCACTGCGCCGCGCGCTCGTCGAGCCGTGCCCGGAGCATCGCGATGTCGTCGTCGGTGCGGCGCCTCGCCGCGAGTTCGGCGGCGGTGAGGTCGAGTGCGGTGCGGAGTTCGAGCACGTCGCGGCTGTACGACGTCGCGAAGAACCGGGCGAGGGTGATGCCGACGTCGGACGTCCCGACGACGTAGGTGCCGGAGCCTTGGCGGCGCTCGAGCAGCCCCGCGTGGACGAGGCCCTGGACGGCCTCGCGCACGGTGTTGCGGCCGGTGCCGGTCAGTTCGGCGAGTTCGGGTTCGGTCGGGATGCGCGTCCCGACCGACCACCGTCCGCTCCGGATCTCCTCGCGCAGTTGTTCTGCGACCTGACTCACCAGGCCGCTGCGACGGACCCTCTTCACATCTGTCATCCGGTCATCCTATGATTTCTTCGTGAGTGTCGTACGTGGTCGTCTGCTGGTGTTCGTCGCGATCGCGGTGTCCGCACTCGTTCTCCGTCTGGCCGTCACGTCGTTCAGCCCGCTCGCCGCGGAGATCCGCGACGACCTCGGCTTCTCCACGACCGTAACCGGTGTCTTCGGGATGCTGCCGACCGTGATGTTCGCGGTGTTCGGGCTCGCGACGCCCGCCCTCGGTCGCAGGATCGGGCTCGAGTACACCGCGCTCGTGGCGATGACGGCGGCAGCGCTCGGCCTCGTCGGCCGCGCCCTGGCGCCCGAGACGGCGTCCGTGCTCGGGTTCGCGGCGCTCGCCTTCGCGGGGATGGGAATCGGCAACGTCGTCGTTCCGCCGCTCGTCAAACGGTACTTCTCGCACCGTCTCGCGGTGATGAGCACCGTCTACATCGTCGGCGTGCAGATCGGGACGATCGTTCCCGCGTTCGCGGCGGTCCCGCTCGCGGAGGCCGCGGGCTGGCGCGTGTCCCTCGGGCTCTGGGCCGTCGTCGCGATCGTCGCGGCCCTGCCGTGGATCCCGCTCGCACTGCGCGCGTCGCGCACGGCCGTCCCCGTCCCGCAGCATGCGGAGCGCACGTCCGGACGCGCGTGGCGGTCGCCGGTCGGGCGGTCGCTCATGACGATGTTCGCCGGGACGGCGCTCGTGTCGTACACGATGTTCGCGTGGATTCCGGAGGTCTTCGCGGACGCGGGCGCCTCGGCGGCGTTCGGCGGCGCGATGGTCGGGCTCTTCTCTGCGCTCGGACTCGTGTCGGCGTTCGCGGCGCCGAGCGTGTGCGTGCGGCTGCGCAACCCGTTTCCCGTCGTGGCGGTGTGCGCGGCCCTGTTCGTCGTCGCGTTCGCCGGGCTCCTGTTCGCGCCGATGGCCGCGCCCGTGCTCTGGATCGTGCTCGCCGGACTCGGGCCCAGTACGTTCCCGATGTCGCTCACGCTCATCAACCTGCGTGCGCGGACGCACGACGGCGCGGCCGCACTCAGCGGATTCACCCAGGGCGTGGGGTACGTCGTCGCGAGCACCGGGCCGCTGCTCTTCGGTGTCCTGCACGACGCGACCGGCGGATGGATCGCGCCGTTCGGCTTCCTGACCGCTGCGGTCGCCCTCGTCGTGATCGGCGGCTGGGGAGCGTGCAAGCCCCGCATGCTCGAGGATTCGTGGGGCACCGGCGACGCCGACCGTGCGTCTCACACCGAGTCCGCGTCCACGGTGAGCACAAAGTGATGCCGCGATAATCCGGCGCAGCGTCGGCGCAACACCCGCTTTCTACGGTGGCCTCATGACGCCGACACGTACGACGCCCCTGCGACGCGAGCATCACATCACCCACTGGGATCCCGAGGACACCGAGGCGTGGGAGGCCGGCGGCAAGAACGTCGCCCGCCGCAACCTCGTGTGGTCGATCGTCGCCGAGCACGTCGGGTTCTCCGTGTGGTCGGTGTGGTCGGTCATGGTGCTGTTCATGCCGACCGAGGTGTACGGCATCGACGCGGCAGGCAAGTTCTTCCTCGTCGCTGTCCCGACGCTGGTCGGATCGCTCCTGCGTATCCCGTACACCGCCGCGACGGCACGCTTCGGCGGCCGGAACTGGACGATCTTCAGCGCCCTCGTGCTGCTGGTGCCGACGATCGCGACGCTCGTGCTCATGGCGAACCCGGGCGCGTCGTACACGACGTTCCTGCTCGTCGCCGCGCTCGCGGGTGTCGGCGGCGGCAACTTCGCCTCGTCGATGACGAACATCAACGCGTTCTACCCGCAGCGGCTCAAGGGATGGGCGCTCGGACTCAACGCGGGTGGCGGCAACATCGGTGTTCCCGTCGTGCAGATCATCGGCCTGCTCGTGATCGCGACGGTCGGCAACACCGCGCCGTGGATCGTGTGCGCCGTGTACCTCGTCTTCATCGCGGTCGCCGCGCTCGGTGCCGCGCTGTTCATGGACAACCTCGACAACCAGCGCGCCGACCTCCGTGCGATGGGAACCGCGCTGCGCTACCGCGATTCGTGGATCATCAGCTTCCTGTACATCGGGACGTTCGGGTCGTTCATCGGCTTCGGTTTCGCCTTCGGGCAGATTCTGCAGATCAACTTCCTCGCGGGCGGCGACACCGCAGCGCAGGCTGCGCTGCACGCGGCGCAGATCGCGTTCCTCGGCCCGCTCCTCGGATCGCTGTCGCGGCCGCTCGGCGGACGGCTCGCCGACAAGCTCGGCGGCGGCTCGATCACGACGTGGACGTTCGTCGGAATGTCCTTCGCTGCAGGTGTTCTCGTCGTCACAGGCACGATCGACGACGGCCGTGACGGCGCCGCGAGCACCGGCATCATGACGGCCTACGTGCTCGGCTTCATCGCGCTGTTCCTGCTGTCGGGCATCGGCAACGGTTCGGTGTACAAGATCATCCCGCAGGTGTTCGTCGAGCACTCGCGGCGGATCCCAGGCGCGACCGACGACGAGCGCGCGCAGTGGGCACGGTCGATGTCCGGTGCGCTCATGGGATTCGCCGGCGCGATCGGTGGTCTCGGCGGCGTCGGCATCAACATGGTCCTCCGTGCGTCGTACGCCGGTGAGGCCGCGTCCGCGACGATGGCGTTCTGGGTGTTCCTCGCGTTCTACCTGGTCTCCATCGCCGTCACGTGGACGGTCTACGTGCGCAGGCGCCCGCGCTCGCCGGAGGTCCCGGCAGAGCCCGCGCCCGTGCCGGCAGCAGTGTGAACGAGATCGACGTGGCAGGAGTGTGTGAGATGAGCACGGTGGAAACGAGTACCCCGGATACGAACACGTCGGTGGTCGTGGTGGGGCACGGCATGGTCGCGCACCGCTTCGTCGAAGCGCTGCGGGCCCGCGACCCCGAGGGAACCCGCACGATCACCGTCCTCGCGGAAGAAGCGGTCCCGGCGTACGACCGCGTCGGGCTGTCGGGATACGTCGGCGCGTGGGATCTCGGCGCCCTCGCGCTCGCGGGCAACGACTACGCGGGCGACACCCACGTCGACCTGCGTCTCGGTGACGCCGCGACCCACATCGACCGCGAGGCCCGCACCGTCACGACGGCGCGCGGCGACGTCGTGCACTACGACGAACTCGTCCTCGCAACCGGCTCGTATCCCTTCGTTCCGCCGGTGCCCGGGCGGGAGGATCCGCGGTGCTTCGTCTACCGCACGCCGGGCGATCTCGACGGCATCCGCTCGGCGGCCGAGGCCGCGGAGCCGGGCGCACACGGCGTCGTCGTCGGCGGCGGACTGCTCGGTCTCGAGGCAGCCAATGCGCTCGTGAAACTCGGAATGACGGCGCACGTCGTCGAATTCGCGCCGCGGCTCATGCCGCTGCAGGTCGACGTCGGGGGCGGCGCTCTGCTGCGGCGGCTGGTCGAGGAACTCGGCGTCCACGTCCACACCGGCGTCGGCACGAGCGCGATCATCCCTGCGGGCGACGGCATCTCGGTGGAGTTGTCCGACGGCAGCGTTGTCGACGCGGCCCTGCTCGTCTTCTCGACGGGGGTGCGACCGCAGGACGCGCTCGCACGCGAGTGCGGACTCCCGGTGGGCGAGCGCGGTGGCGTCGTCACGGACGAGACGTGCCGCACCGAGGACCCGCACGTGTGGGCGATCGGGGAGTGCGCCGCCGTCGCGGGGACCTGCTACGGGCTCGTCGCGCCCGGCTACCAGACGGCCGAGATCGTCGTCGACCGGATCCTCGGCGGCAGCGGGGCGTTCGAGGGTGCGGACACCTCCACCAAGCTCAAGCTCATGGGTGTCGACGTCGCGAGTTTCGGTGACGCGCAGGGGGAGACGCCCGGTGCGCTCGACGTCGTGATCGACGACGCCGCGCGCGGCACGTACGCGAAGATCGTCGTCTCCGACGACGCGTCGACGCTGCTCGGCGGCGTCCTGGTCGGCGACGCGTCGGCCTACGCGATGTTGCGTCCGCTCGTCGGCCATCCGCTGCCGGGCGATCCGGTCGCGCTCATCGCGCCGATGGGTGAGGCGCCGGGCGCGGGCTCGCTGCCGGGAGACGCGCAGATCTGTTCGTGCAACGCCGTCGACAAGGCGACGATCTGCGGGGCCATCGCGGACGGCGCCACCGACGTCGCGGCGATCAAGAGCTGCACGAACGCGGGGACGACGTGCGGCGGCTGCATCCCGTCGATCACGCAGCTGCTCGCGGAATCGGGCGTCGAGCTCTCCACGGCGCTGTGCGAGCACTTCACCGTCTCCCGCGCCGAACTCTTCGAGATCGTGCAGGCGACGGGGATCCGCACGTTCTCCGAGCTCGTCCGGCGCTACGGAACGGGCAGCGGATGCGCGGTGTGCAAGCCCGTCGTCGCATCGATCCTCGCCTCGACGGGGCCGGACCACATCCTCAGTGCCGAGCAGGTGGGCTTGCAGGACACCAACGATCGCTTCCTGGCGAACATGCAGCGCAACGGCACCTACTCGGTGGTGCCGAGAATGCCCGGCGGCGAGTGCACGCCGGAGCAGCTCATCGTGATCGGTGAGGTCGCGCGCGATTTCGGGCTGTACGTGAAGATGACGGGCGGTCAGCGGATCGACATGTTCGGCGCGAGAGTCGAACAGCTGCCGGCGATCTGGAAGCGGCTCGTCGATGCCGGAATGGAATCCGGGCAGGCGTACGGCAAGTCGCTGCGTACCGTGAAGAGCTGTGTCGGTTCGACGTGGTGCCGCTTCGGCGTCCAGGACTCCGTGGGGATGGCCGTGCGGCTCGAGATGCGGTACCGCGGCCTGCGGTCGCCCCACAAGCTCAAGTTCGGTGTCTCCGGCTGTGCGCGCGAATGCGCCGAGGCCCGCGGCAAGGACGTCGGCGTCATCGCGACGGAGAACGGCTGGAATCTCTACGTGTGCGGCAACGGCGGGCAGACCCCGCGGCACGCGCAGCTGCTCGTGAGCGGACTCGACGACGAGACGCTCGTCCGGTACATCGACCGCTTCCTCATGTACTACGTGCGTACCGCCGATCGTCTGCAGCGGACGGCGCCGTGGCTCGAAGGGCTGACGGGCGGGCTCGACCGCGTCCGCGAGGTGGTGTGCGAGGACGCCCTCGGTATCGGGGCCGATCTCGAGGACGCGATGGACCGTCACGTCGCCGGTTACCGCGACGAGTGGTCGGGTGTGCTCGAGGATCCGGAGAAGCTGGCGCGGTTCGTGTCGTTCGTCAACGCACCCGACCAGGAGGATCCGACCGTCCGGTTCGACGAGGGCGGCCCACGCAAGACGCCGGTGTCGCCGGATCCCGTCCTGCTCGGCCTCCCCGCTACGTCCCGGTAACAACGACGACATCGCCTGGAAACCCGGGCTGACGACCATGACAACCAGACAGCAGCCCGACACCGACGGAGGACGCCATGACCGTGACCGACAGCCGCCCTGTGGATCCCTCTCGTTCCGGTCTCGGCGACGGCGGACGCTGGACCACCGCATGCTCGCTGGCCCGGCTCGCGCCGGGCGCGGGCGTCACCGTGCTGCTGCCGGGCGGTGAGCAGGTGGCGCTCTTCCTGCTGCCGGACGGCACGCTCCGCGCGGTCGGCAACATCGATCCCTACGGCCGGGCGGCGGTGATGTCGCGTGGCATCGTCGGCGACCGCGCCGGTGAGCCGATCGTCGCGTCACCGCTGCTCAAACAGGTCTTCTCGCTCGTCGACGGCCGCTGCGTCGACGACCCCGCGGTGAGCCTTCCGGTGTACGACGTGCGGACGTGGGCGGGCCTGGTCCAGGTGCGGCCCACCGAGCACAGCCGCTCGCCGGGTGACGACCGGTGACCCTCGCTGAGACCCCGCGGGCGGTCGCGGAGAAGCCGCTGCTGGGCTTCACGATCGGGATCACCGCCGCGCGGCGCGCCGAGGAGTTCGCGACGCTGCTCGAGCGCCGCGGCGCGGGCGTCGTCCACGCACCCGCGATCCGCATCGTCCCGCTTGCCGACGACACCGAACTCGAGCGCGTCACACGCGAACTCGTCGCGGATCCGCCGAGCATCGTCGTCGCGACGACGGGAATCGGATTCCGCGGCTGGATCGAGGCCGCCGACGGGTGGGGACTCGCCGAGAAGCTGGGATCGGCCCTCTCCTCGGCGCGTCTGCTCGCGCGCGGACCCAAGGCGAAGGGCGCCATCCGCGCGGCCGACCTGCGCGAGGAGTGGTCGCCACCGTCGGAGTCGTCCGCCGAGGTCCTCGACAGACTGCTCGACGAGGGCGTCGACGGCGTCCGGGTCGCGGTGCAGCTGCACGGCGCGACGGCCGAGTGGGAGCCCATCGCCGACTTCTGCGAGGTGCTGCGCTGCGCGGGCGCGCAGGTCGTCCCCGTCCCGGTCTACCGTTGGACGCCGGCGTGCGATCCCACGCCGATGGATCATCTCGTCGGGCTCGTCGCGTCGCGCGGCGTCGACTGCGTGAGCTTCACGAGCGCGCCCGCGGTCGTCGCGATGCTCACCCGCGCGCGGGAGACGGGCATGTTCGACGCGCTCGTGCAGTCGCTGCGGCAACGCGTCGTCGTGGCGTGCGTCGGGCCAGTGACGGCAGCGCCGTTCGAGGAACTCGACATCCCGACCACCACACCGGCGCGCTACCGGCTCGGCGCGCTCGCGCGGCACATCGCCGACGAACTCCCGCGCCGCGACCGCGTGTTCAGCGCCGGCGGCCACGAGATCGCGGTACGCGGCGGCGGCGCGGTGGTCGACGGCGAGGTGCGGGTCCTCCCGCCGGCGGCACTGTCGTTGCTGCGGGCGCTCGCGCAGCGTCCCGGTCGCGTCGTCTCGCGTGAGGCACTGCTCGCGGCGCTGCCCGGCGGGGGAGACGACACGCACGCCGTCGAGACCGCCGTCGCGCGGCTGCGCAGCGCGCTCGGCGCCCCGAAGGTCGTGCAGACCGTCGTCAAACGCGGGTATCGGCTCGCGATCGACCCGTCCGAGTGCGGTGACGTGTGATGGCGCCGTCCTCGAACTCCGGTGCACCGACGGTGTTGCTCGTCGCGCACGGCACCCGTGATCCCCGCGGCGTCGCCGCGATCGGCGACCTGGCCGATGCCGCGGCGTCGCGCACGGGAGCGCCCGTGCGCGTCGCGTTCGTGGACGTCCTCGGCCCGACACCCGACGAGGTCCTCGCCGACGCCCCGGGCCCAGTCCTCGTGGTGCCGGTCTTCCTGGCGTCGGGCTTCCACGTCCACACGGACGTGCGGGGCGCCGCGGAACGAAGCGGCAGGGCGGACGTCGTCGTCGCGCCCGCCCTCGGGCCCGATCCGGCACTGGCACGCCTGCTCGCCGATCGGGTGGCGGAGGCAGGTCCGTGCGACGCCGTGATCCTCGCGGCAGCGGGATCGTCGGATCTCCGGGCGATCGCCGACATCGAGACGGCGGCAACGCAACTCGCGGAGCACACGGGCGCAGCCGTGAGTACGGCATACGTCGCGACCGGAACGCCGCGAGTGCCCGACGCCGTGCAGAGGGCCCGCGCCGCAGGCGCCGACCGCGTTGTCGTCGCCACCTATCTGCTCGCACCGGGGCTCTTCCATTCCCGGCTCGCCGACGCGGGCGCCGACGTCGTGACGGCGCCGCTGCTGAGCGCGGGCGGGACGGCGCGCGTCGCCGACCTCGTCGCGGAGCGCCACGCCGCCCATCTCGATTCGGCGCGATCGACCCGGTAGCGACCTCAGGGCAGCGGGACGATCTCGCACACGACGTCGCCGCGGGCGAGCGGCGGCACCACGGCGAACGCGGCTGCGCCGACGAGCCCCACGAGCGTCGCCGTCCCGTGCCCGCGGCGCACGTGCCACGTGCCGTCGGGCAGCGCGTCGACGGCGACGATCCTGGCGCCGTCCGCGGCGTCGTCGACGTGGACGATGCCGCGGCGTCGCGACGGTTCGGCGGCGAGCGCGGCATCGACGACGGCGGGCAGGATCGTCACGAGCGTCGCGATCGCGGCGAACGGATTCCCGGGCAGTCCGAGGACGACGCGCCCGTCGGGCAGGACGGCCGTCAGCTGTGAGCCGCCGGGACGGCACCGCACTCGCCCGACGACGATCTCGCCACCCGCACGGGTGATCGCGTCGCGCAGGCGATCGGCCGCGCCGCCGCCCGTTCCGCCGACGACGGCGAGGACGTCCGCGTCGCACGGGCCCGAGAAGAGCGCATCGACGTCGGCTGCGGTGTCGCGCAGGTGCGTGACCTCGAGTGCCTCGGCGCCGCACGCCCGCACGAAGGACGCGACGACCGGGCCGACGGCGTCGCGGGTCTCGCCGCGGGCGAGCGGCCCCGACGTGCGGATCTCGTCGCCGGACAGAATCGTCCGGACGCGGAGCGGGCCGCGCACCGCGAGGCTCGGCACCTCCGCGGAGAGCGCCGTCGAGAGGACCGCCGGGGAGACGACCGTGCCCGCCGGAGCGAGGTGCGCGCCTGCGTGCCAGTCCTCGCCGATGCGCCGGGTGTCGTCGCCGTCGGCGTTCCCCGGCAGCGGCGTCACGAGCGAGTCGGTGACGTCGAGGTGCTCGTCGCGGACGACGCGTTCGGCGCCGTCCGGCAGCACCGCGCCCGTCGCGATGCGCACGGCGTCGCCGGGTTCGAGGACGACGGTGCTCGCACCACCGGCCGTCACGACGTCGGCGAGCGGGCGCCACGGCGGCGCGCCCGCGACGGCGTAGCCGTCCATCGCGGACCGGTCGGCGGGCGGGTGCGCCGCGGCCGCCACGAGCGGCGTGGCGAGGACGCAGCCGAGCGCGTCGACCGTTGCCCGCTCGGTGGGCTCGAGCGGAGCGACCGCGCGCGCGATCGCGGCGCGGGCGGCCCCGAGGTCCCAGCGAGCGGCGGCGCGGGCCCGGTCGAGGTCCTCGCGCGTGTCGAGGTCGCCGCAGTTCGGTACGCGCACCGCCGCGAACGAGTGCGGGAGAAGCTGTTTCATCGCGGCGTCGGTGACGTCGACGGAGTCGAGTGCGTCGCGCAGTGCGTCCGCACGCCAGGCCGCGAGCAGGAACTGGAGTCGGCCGTCGTCGTCGATGGCGACGGCGGCGGGTGCGTCGGTCTCGACGACTCGGGCGACCAGGGCGTCGATCGTGGCCGCGGTGACGTCCGGAAGGTCCGCGGCGAGCAGAACGACGATGTCGGCGTCGTCGGGCGCCGTCGCCAGGAGACCGGCCGCGACGGCGGCGACCGGTCCCGCGCCGGCGGGACTCTCGCGTACCTGCATGATCGACTCGGGCAGTTCGCCGCGTGGCGGGCCGACCACCACGACGCGGTCGGCGGACGCGACGGCCTCGAGCGCCGTGTCGAGGAGGCGGCGTCCGGCGACCTCGAGCGCGGGTTTGTCGACGCCGCCCATCCGCGAGCCGCGACCGCCGGCGGCGACGACGGCGAAGGTGCGGGGGAGTTGCCGGGCCGTCATGACACCGATCGTGCCGTACGGGGCGGCGGGCACGCTCGCGACCCGCGGGGGAGGGGCGGAGGACGGCGAGTCCACGTGAGGATTGCGCAGAATGCAAACTTGCACATGATGCAACAGCGAGCGCATACTTTCCCCGTGCCCGACAGTCAGGAACCCGGCCTGCGCGAACGCAAGAAGCTGCGGACCCGCCGCGAGATCGCGACCGCCGCGTTCGACGCCGCCGCCGAACTGGGATTCGACGCCGCGACGGTCGAACTCGTCGCCGAGCGAGCGGGTGTGTCGACACGGACCTTCTTCAACTACTTCGAGTCGAAGGAGGACGCCGTCGTCGCCGTCGTCACCGACGCCTTCGATCGCTTCCGCGACGCCCTCGACGCTCTCGATCCGAGCGGTGACCCGGTCGCGGACGTGCGCAGCGCCCTCGTCGACTTCGTCCGCACCGAGCACGCCGACATGGCGGTGCGGCAGAGCGTCTTCCGTCGTCTCGTCGACGAGAACCCGCCGCTGCACCGCGGTCTCGCCGCCGCGTTCGGCCGGATCGGATCGGAGTCGGCGGCGACGCTGGCACGGCACTATCCCGAGCGCCCCGGCGCCCAGCGCGAGGTGTCCGTCGCTCTCGCCGTCGGATTCGCGCTGCTGCGACTCGTCGTGATGGGGCAGAACGCCGACCCGGCCGACCCGGTGCGCGCCCTGCTCGACAACTACGACGTGCTCGCGACGTTCCCCGTCACGCACTCCTGATCCCGCACTCCCGACCTCCGCACTGCCGCCTCGCAGCGCGTTCCCGATCACCGCGTCACTTCGTTCACTACCGAAAGCAGTCATGACCGATTCGACCGTCACCTCCGACGTCCCCGCGCCGGGACCGGGGGAGCACCAGCCGATGGTTCTCACCCAGAAGACCGTCTGGCTCATCTTCGGCGCGCTCATCGCCGGAATGTTCCTGTCCTCGCTCGACCAGTCGATCGTCGGGCCCGCGATGCCGACCATCGTGGGCGAGCTGCACGGCGTCGAACATCAGGCCTGGCTCATCACGATCTACATCCTCGCGGTGTGCATCACGATGCCGCTGTACGGCAAGTTCGGTGATCTCTTCGGTCGCCGCGCGCTGTTCATCGCCGCGATCACGATCTTCACGATCGGTTCCGCCGGAGCGGGTTTCGCCGGGATGCTCACCGACCCGGCCTCGACGATCGGGTTCTGGGAGCTCGTCGCGTGGCGCGGCGTGCAGGGAATCGGCGGCGGCGGTCTCATGATCCTGTCGCAGGCGATCATCGCCGACATCGTCCCCGCGAGCGAACGCGGCAAGTACATGGGCCCGATGGGTGCGGTGTTCGGAATCTCGGCCGTCGCAGGCCCGCTGCTCGGCGGCTTCTTCACCGATCACCTCGACTGGCGCTGGTGCTTCTGGATCAACGTGCCCGTCGGCATCGTCGCCGTCCTCGTCGCCGTGAAGTACATGAAGCTGCCGTCGCACCGGACCGACGCGCCGATCGACTACGCCGGCATCGTCGCGATGATCCTCGCGACGGCCGGACTCGTCCTCGTCACCGATCTCGGCGGCAAGACGTACGCATGGGGCTCGCCGCAGATGATCGCGCTCATCGGCGCGACCCTCGCCGCGATAATTGTGCTCGTCCTCGTCGAACGCCGTGCCGTCGAGCCGATCCTGCCGCTGCACCTGTTCCGCAACCGCGTGTTCGTCGTGTCGACGATCGTCGCACTCGTGCTCGGCGTCGGCATGTTCGCGGCGATCGGCTATCTGCCGTCGTTCCTGCAGATGTCGTCGGGCGAGTCCGCCGCGGTCTCGGGTCTCATGATGATCCCGATGATGGTGGGTCTCATGCTCACGACGATCGGCTCGGGCCTCGCGATCTCGAAGACCGGCCGCTACCGGGTCTATCCGATCCTGGGCCTCGTCATCGCGACGGTCGCGCTGATGTGCCTGACGACGCTCACCGAGAACACCCCGATCTGGGTGATCGGCGTGATGATCTTCGGCTTCGGCGCCGGCCTCGGCTTCGTGATGCAGGTCATCGTTCTCGCCGTGCAGAACTCCGTCGACCCGCACGAGATCGGCGTCGCGACGAGCTCGAACAACTACTTCCGCGAGATCGGCGCGGCCGTCGGGACGGCATGGTTCGGGTCGCTGTTCACGGGCCGGCTCGTCGACGGCCTGACCGGCGTCGCGGCGGAGAATCCCGAGCAGGTCGCGCAGGCCGGCTTCGATCCGGGATCGATGACGCCGAAGATCGTCTCGATGCTGCCGGAACCGTTGCACGACGCCGTGATCGGCGCGTACGCACACGCCCTCGCGCCCGCGCTGTGGTACGTCGTCCCGCTGTTCGTGATCGCGTGTGCCGTCGCGATCTTCCTGCCGCAGGTGGCGCTGTCCGACGAGGCCGGGATGGTCGCGCGCGGCGAGGCCGTGAAGGGCTGAGAGCAGCGAGCACACGACCGCCGGCGCGGGCGGGTTCAGGCGAGCGGAAAGCGTGCCGAGGCGAGATCGATGCGGCCGTCGTGGACGGCGACGCCTTCCGCGACGAGCCGTTCGAGCTGCCGGCGCCGCAGGTGCGGCGCCGGCCTGCCCGACGCCGGGACCACCCGGTGCCACGGCAGGTCGGCGCTGTCGGTCCGCATGATCCACCCGACGGTGCGTGCGCTCGAGAGCTCGGCGGCGTGCGCGACGTCGCCGTACGTCACCACCCGGCCGGGGGGGAACCGAGCCCACGAGCTCGCGGACCCGCTCGACGTCCGCCTCGGTCGTCGCCGCCACCGTCAGAGCACCGACCGGACGAGCGCGGCGACGTCCTCGGGGCGCGCCTGCGGCACCATGTGATCGCAGTCGAGGTCGACCTCGCGCAGGTGATCTCCCAGCCGCTCGCGGAGCGCGCCGCGCAGCGCGTCCGTGACGTACGGGGGCTCGACGCGTGCGGCCCGGACGAGGATCGTCGGCACCGGCTCCGCGGGCACGACCAGGTCGCGGGAGAGCTCGCCCCACGCGGCGACGAGCGCCGGGACCGAGTACCGCCAGTGGGCGCGGCCGCTCGGCTCGACCACGAGATGCTCCGCGATCTCCGCATCGAGGATCTCGGGCGCGACGTCGGCCCACGCACCGTGGATCTTCTCCGAGCGGGCCTGCTCGGCGTCGTCGTAGTCGGGCGAGGCGATCGTCGCGTCGGCGACGGCGCGCATCCGCGACGGTGCCTGACCGATCGCCGGATCGAGCAGGACGAGCGCGCGCACCGCGTCGGGACGATCGTGCGCGAGGTGCAGGGCGAGGGCGCCGCCGAACGAGTGCCCGACGACGACCGCGGGCCGGTCGGTCCGCTCGCGCAGCGCCGCGAGTGCGGACGCGACGTGGCTCTCGATGTGCCACGGCGGCTCGTACGTCGAGTGGCCGTGGCCGCGCAGATCGGGCGCGATCCATCGGGCCTCGGGCACGTGGTTCTCGGCGAGGTTCGCCCACCTGCGGCCGTGGCCGGTCACACCGTGCAGGGCGAGGACGACCGGGCCGTCCTCGGGACCGTGGACGTAGGTGTTCAGCGGATCTCCCGACGCCGGCTCCGGTGCGGCGAGATCGGGCGACGGGCGTGCGGACGAGGCGGCGGAGGACATTCGCTCACTATGCCGCATTCGTCACGTACCGCCGCGGGGTGCACGGGCTGTCGGTGAGGTCTGCTGGAATGGGTGCCATGATCGACGCCGCGCCGACCCGCGCACGTGTGGGACTGCGCGCCCGGCGCGCCTCGGCGCGCGCCGTCCGTGAGTGGCCGGCCGCCGTCCGTCCCGTTCTCGACGGGCCCGCGCCGTCAGGTGGGCCGTGGCAGGTGCTCGGCGGGCCCGGCACGGGAAAGACCTCGCTCGTGATCGACGCCGCCGTCGCGCGGATCGCGTCGGGCGTGGACCCGGAGTCCGTCCTCGTCCTCACGGGCTCGCGCCGTTCGGCGCAGTTCGTCCGGGGTGAGATCACCGCGGCGCTGCACGCGTCCGGGACCGCGCACGGGGACGTGCGAGCCGCCGCCGTGACACGGGAACCGCTCGTGCGGACTCTCCACTCGTATGCGTTCGCGGTGCTGCGCGTGCAGGCGTCGCGCGACGGAATGCCGCCCCCGCGGCTGCTCACGGGCGCCGAACAGGACGCCGTCGTCCGGGAGATGCTGCGCGGCGAACTCGAGGACGGCGCGCAGCAGTGGCCGCCGTCGCTGCGGTCGGCGCTGGGCCTCGCCGGGTTCGCCGCGCAGGTTCGCGAGCTCATGTTGCGCTGTGCCGAACGCGGACTCGGCCCCGAGGACCTCGACCGGCTCGCCCACGAGCACGACCGGCCGGAGTGGGCCGCGGTCGCGCGGTTCGCGGTGCGATACGAGCAGACGATGCTGCTGCGCGCCGCGGTCGGTGCGGCGGCGCCCGAGGCCACCGCACCGGCGCTCGACGCCGCCGAACTCGTGTCCGCGGCCGTGGGTGCACTGCTCGGTGATCCCGGTCTGCTGCGCGCCGAGCGCGCACGGATCCGTCACGTCCTCGTCGACGACGCACAGCATCTCGACCCGCAGGCCGCGCACCTCGTCGGGCTGCTCACGAGCGCGGCCGAGTCGAGCGTCGTGACGGGAGATCCCGATCAGGCGGTGTTCGGGTTCCGCGGCGCCGATCCGTCCCACCTCGTGGCGATCGCCGATCGCGGCGACACCGACCGCGTCGTGCTGCGGACCGGGTACCGATGCGCGCCGGAGATCGCGGGCGTCGCACACGCCCTCGTCCGGCGGCTTCCCGGCGCGTCCGAGCATCGCGGCTGGGCACCCTCGGAATCCGAACCGGACGCGTCCGAGCCCGGCGCCGGGGGAGTCTCGGTCCGGGTGTTCGCGAGTCAGGCGAAAGAAGCTGCGGCGGTGGCAGATCTGCTGCGGCGTGCCCACATCCACGACGGCATCGCGTGGTCCGACATGGCCGTCGTCGTGCGCTCGGTGCCCGCGGTGTCGCCGCCGCTGCGGCGGGCGCTGCTCACGGCGGGTGTGCCGATGGTGACACCGGCCGCCGAGACGTCGCTCGCACGTCGCCGCGGCGTGGCCGCCCTGCTCGGCGTGCTGCGGATCGTCGGGGGAACGGACTTCACCGCCGACGACGCGCTCGCGCTCCTGTCGGGCCCCATCGGTGGCGCCGATCCGGTGTCGTTGCGCAGGCTGCGCCGCGGCGTCCGGCGCGCCGAGCTCGCCGCGGACCGGGCCGGAGCCGACGGCGAACGCGACTCCGCCGAGCTGCTGCGACTTCTCGTGCTGGGCCACGATCTGCCCGAGATCTCGCGCGCGCTCACCGATGTCGAGCGTCGCCCACTCGACCGCGTGCTGTCGGTCGTCGCCCGCGCACGGACGGCAGCCGAGCGCGGCGACGGCGTCGAGGACGTCCTGTGGGCGGCGTGGCAGGCGACGGGGCTCGAACGACGGTGGGCCGCCACCGCGGCACGCGGCGGCTCGCTCGGGGCCCAGGCGGATCGCGATCTCGACGGCATCGTCGCGCTGTTCGACGCCGCGGCGGGGTACGTCGACCGGCTGCCGGGCGCGCGGATCGCGGGATTCACGGCCTACCTCGAAGGACAGGAACTCGCGACCGCCCCGCGCGGCACGCGCGCCGAGCCCGACGCCGTGACGCTCCTCTCGGCGCACGCCGCCGCGGGGCGCGAATGGGACGTCGTCGCGGTGTGCGGAGTGCAGGAGGGCAGCTGGCCGTCGGTGCGCGCGAGCGCGAGCGTGCTGCGCACCGAACTTCTCGTCGATCTCTGGGACGGCGTCCCCGCGGGGGCGACCGTCTCGCGCACGGCGCCACAGGTCGTCGACGAACGCCGCCTGCTGCTCGTCGCGTGCTCGCGCGCGCGCCGCGGGCTGCTGGTGAGCGGCGTCGACTCCACGGGCGGCGACGCGGACCTCGTGCGGTCGCGGTTCGTCGACGAACTCGCTACGGACATCGGTGCGGTCACCGACGAACCGCTCGCGCCCGAGCCCGGGCCGCGCCGCGTCCTCGCACTCCCGTCGCTCGTCGCCGAACTGCGCTCGGTCGTGTGCGATCCCGGCGCCACCGAGGAGCGCCGCGATCGCGCGGCACGCCACCTCGCGCGGCTCGCCCGCGAAGGCGTGCGCGGGGCACACCCCGACGAGTGGTACGGGCTCGCCGCGCTGTCCACCGACGCGCCGCTGTGGCAGCCCGACGACGGCCCGGTCCCGTTGTCACCCTCCACGATCGAGCTGCTGTCGAACTGCCCGCTGCGGTGGATGCTCGAACGGCACGGCGGCGCCACCCCCGACGATCCGCGCGCCGTGACGGGCACGCTCGTCCACACCCTCGTGCAGGCGCTCGCCGGCAACATCCCGCCCGATCGCGTCGAACACGAACTCGCCGAGGCGTGGACGGGAATCGACTTCGGGTCGCCGTGGTTCTCGCGCCGCGAACTCGAACGCACGCGCACGATGCTCGAGACCTTCGCCGAGTGGCTGCGGCGCACGCGCACCGAACTCACCGAGGTGGGCGTCGAGGTCGAGGTCGACGCCGTCGTGCCGCCCGACGACCCGGACGCGCCGTCGATCCGGATCCGTGGCCGGGTCGACCGGCTCGAACAGGACGCGCAGGGCCGTCCCGTCGTGATCGACGTCAAGACCGCGAAGACGCCCGTGAGCAAGGCCGCCGCCGCCGAGCACGCCCAGCTCGCGGCCTACCAGCTGGCGGCGGCGCTCGGCGCGATCGACGGCGTCCCGGCGGGCGATCCCGGGGGAGCGCGGCTCGTCTTCGTCGCCAAGCCGAGCGCGAAGGAGGGTGCGACGCAACGGCTCCAGCCGCCGCTCGGGCCCGAAGGGCTCGACCACTGGCTCGACGTCGTGCGCGAGGCCGCGGAAGCGACACGGGGACCGGAGTTCACGGCCCGGCTCGGCGACGGCTGCCGGCACTGCCCGGTGCGGTCGAGCTGCCCCGTGCACGACGAGGGCCGTCAGGTCGGAGGAGAGGTCGGATGACGAGCATGCGCACCCCGGCGAACCCGATGGAGATGGCGAACCCGGTCGAGACGGTGGACCCGATCGAGCTCGCCGCCGGGCTGGGCCAGAACCCGCCGACGCCCGAGCAGGCCGCCGTCATCGCCTCGCCGCTCGAACCCGTGCTCGTCGTCGCGGGCGCGGGAGCGGGCAAGACCGAGACGATGGCGGCGCGTGTCGTGTGGCTCGTCGCGAACGGGATCGTCGCGCCGGGCGAGGTGCTGGGACTGACCTTCACACGCAAGGCCGCCCAGCAGTTGACGTCCCGGATCCGGCAGCGGCTCGCGCGGCTCGCGGGCTCGCCGGTGCTGCGCGAACTCGACCCGTCGGGAGAGATCCGCGAGCGGATCCTCGGTACCGAACCCGAGATCGGCACGTATCACTCGTACGCAGGCCGGTTGCTCTCCGAACACGGGCTGCTGCTGCCGATGGAGCCGAGCGCGGCGCTGCTCTCGGAGACGGAGCTGTGGCAGCTCGCGCATCGCGTCGTGAGCACGTGGGACGGCGAACTCGACACCGAGTCCGGGCCGCCCGCCGTGACGGAAGCCGTGCTCGCGCTGTCGTCCCAGATCGCCGAGCATCTCGTCGATCCCGACGATCTGCGTTCCGCCGCGGACGAGTTCGCGACACTCGCCGAGTCGCTGCCGCCCGGGCCGAAGCAACGCGCCGATCCGTCGCAGACGTTGCGTGGGTACGTGTCGGCGCAGCGCCGCCGCGTCGCGCTGCTCCCGCTCGTCGCCGCACTCGGTGACGCCCTGCGACGCGACAACGCCCTCGACTTCGGAGCCCAGATGTCGCTCGCGGCACGGCTCGCCGCCGAGCATCCGGAGGTCGGTGCCGCCGAGCGCGAACGCGTCCGGGTCGTGCTGCTCGACGAGTACCAGGACACGGGGCACTCGCAGCGCGTCCTGCTCTCGGCGCTGTTCGGGCGAGGCGCCGGTACGGGTGCCACGGCGGTCACGGCCGTGGGCGATCCGATGCAGTCGATCTACGGCTGGCGTGGTGCGTCCGCCGCGAACCTGCCCCGATTCACGACCGACTTCCCCCGCACCGACGGCACACCCGCCGGTGTGCTCGAACTCTCGACGAGCTGGCGCAATCCCCGCGAGGCGCTCGCGCTCGCGAACGCCGTCGCCGAGCCGCTGCGGTCCGGCGCCGTCGCGGTGGGCGAGTTGAGGTCGCGTCCAGGTGCGGGCGCGGGCGACGTGCGCCTCGCCCTGCACACCGACGTCACTGCCGAACGGGAGTGGGTCGCCGCCGCGATCGCGCGCGAGTACCGGGCGGCACACGAGCGCGGCGAGGCGCCCCCGACGGCCGCGGTACTCGTGCGCCGCAACGCCGACTCCGCACCGATCGCGGAAGCCCTTCGGGCTCGAGGACTTCCGGTCGAGGTCGTCGGGCTCGGCGGGCTGCTCCACACCCCCGAGGTCGCCGACGTCGTCGCGATGCTGCGGGTGATCGCCGACCCGCTCGCAGGCGGTGCCGCGCTCCGCCTGCTCACGGGCGCGCGGTGGCGGCTCGGGGCCGCCGACATCCGGGCGTTGTGGCGGCGTGCCTCCGATCTCGGTGTGCGCGCGGCGCGCGGCGTCGGTGGTGCCGTCACGGACGCCGATGCACTCGCCGACGCCGTGGGGGCCGCGATGCCCGGCGACATCGCCGAGCGCGCCGGCCTCGTGGACGCGATCTCCGACCCCGGGCCGGAACGCGCGTATTCGCCCGCGGGATACGAGCGGATCGTCGACCTCGGGCGCGAACTCGCCTCGCTGCGCGATCATCTCGGCCAGCCGCTCACCGAACTCGTCGCCGAGGTCGAGCGCGTGCTCGGTGTCGGGATCGAGGCCGGCGCACGCGCCACGGCGGGTTCCGGTCGCGAGAACCTCGACGCGTTCGCGGACGTCGTCGCCGGGTACGCGGCCAGGGGTGCGGCGACGACGAGCGGACTGCTGTCGTTCCTCTCCGCCGCCGAGACCGTCGAGGACGGGCTCGAGCCCGGCGAGGTGCAGGTCGATCCGGATCGCGTCCAGGTCCTCACTGTGCACTCGGCCAAGGGGCTCGAGTGGCAGGTCGTCGCGGTGCCGCACGTCACCGCGAAGGTCTTTCCGTCGGGCGCCGCGTCGGCGACCTGGCTCGGCTCGCCGGCGGAGCTCCCGCCGCAGCTGCGTGGCGATCGCCGCAGGCCCGACGCCCCCGACGGCATCCCGATCCTCGATCTCACCGGCCTCGAGGACCGCAAGGAACTCGAGAGCGAGATCACCGCGCACCGAGGCGAACTCGCTGACCGGCGGCTCGACGAGGAGCGTCGGCTGTTCTACGTCGCCCTCACGCGGACCGAGGGGACGCTGCTCGTGTCCGGGCACCACTGGGCGGAGACGGGCGATGCGCCGAAGGGGCCGTCACCGTTCCTGACCGAGCTCCGCGAACTGGTCGACCACAGGGCCGAGCGCGGCGACGGCGATGCCGTCGTCGAGGTCTGGGAGCCGGCGCCCGAACTCGATGCGAGCAACCCCCTCACCGCATCGCCCGTGACGGCGACGTGGCCGCCGGATCCGCTCGGTGTTCGCCGTGAACGCGTCGAGGAGGGAGCGGCGCTGGTACGCGCCGCACTCGACGCTCCGCCCGCCCCCGAACCGGTCGACGAGGGCGCGGAACCCGGACAGGAGGACGATCCCGACGACGTGTGGGCGGCCGACGTCGAGGCACTGCTCGCCGAACGCGCGGCACTGCGCACGCGAGGTGAGCGCACCGTCGCGTTGCCGTCGCAGCTCTCGGTGAGCGCGCTCGTCGAACTCGGTGCCGATCCCGGCGCGTTCGCCGCCCGGCTGCAGCGACCGCTGCCGATGAAGCCCAGCCCGCTCGCGCGCCGCGGCACCGCGTTCCACGCCTGGCTCGAACGGCGTTTCGGCGGCGAGCGGCTCCTCGACTTCGACGAGCTGCCGGGCGCGGCCGACGACGACGCCGCCCCCGACGCGGATCTGGCCGTGCTGCAGAGCGCGTTCCTCCGCAGCGAGTGGGCCGAGCGTGAGCCGCACGAGGTCGAGGTGCCGTTCGAGACCTCGATCGCGGGCATCGCGCTGCGCGGCAGGATCGACGCAGTGTTCGCCGACCGCGACGGGGGCTGGACCGTCGTCGACTGGAAGACCGGCGCCGAACCGTCGGCGGAACGGGAAGCCGCCGTCGCGGTGCAGCTCGCGGTGTACCGGCTGGCGTGGGCGGAACTCGCCCACGTCGACCCGCAGCGTGTGCGGGCCGCGTTCCACTACGTGAGGTCCGGGCGCACGATCGCGCCGGAGACACTGCCCGGCGTCGCCGAACTCGCGGGCCTGCTCAGTCCCGAGGACCCCGCCGGGCCGCGAGAGCCTGCGTGACGAGCGGAATCTGAACGGGCAGCCGGGCGACGACGAGCACCTTCTCGATAGGTGAGCGCCGGGAACTGCGCAGCCAGTCGACGGTCATCTGGGCGTTCGCGGGGAACACGGCGACGAACAGCGCCGCGGCGAGCGTTCCGCCGAGCCGGCGGGTCCGCGGCACGGCCAGGGCGGTGCCGACGGCGATCTCGGCCGCCCCGGACACGTACGTGTACGTCCGCGCTTCGCCGGGAAGCGAGCGCGGGACGATGGAGTCGAAGGGGCGTGGCGCGGCGAAATGCGTGACGCCCGCACCGATCAGGAGCGCGGACAGGCGCAGCGCCGCGGCGCGTGCCGCCCGGTCGGATGCTTTCGGAGTCATGCCTCCCACAATGCCGTACGGACGGCCCGCCCGCGCGGCGCGGTCACGCAGGGACGCCCGGCGGGGTTAGGCTCCCGGAGGCAGCAGCGGTAGCGGGACCACACGGACGGGCAGGGCGGACACAAGCGATGGCGACGAGGTTCCGCGATCGGTTCCGCCGATCGGAGAGCTTGACCGATCGGCCGGACTTCGCGCTCGTGGGTGTGCTGAAGATCCCGCAGGATCCGGTGAATCCGGCCGCGGCGATCTGGAAACGCGTCGTGCTCGCGATCAGCCTGCTCGCGCTCGCGGTCGTCATCGTCTACATCGGCCGCGACGGATACCGGGACGCGCAGGGCAACGACCTGTCGCTGCTCGACTGCATCTACTACGCGACGGTCTCGCTCTCGACGACGGGCTACGGCGACATCACGCCGATCACGCCGACCGCACGTGTGGTCAACGTCGTCGTCATCACCCCGCTTCGTATCCTCTTCCTCATCGTGCTGGTCGGCACGACCCTCGCGGCGCTCACCGAATCGTCGCGCCAGGCACTGAAGATTCAACGTTGGAGGCGTCGCGTGCGTAACCACACCGTCGTGATCGGCTACGGCACGAAGGGACGGACGGCGGTCGACGCGATGCTCGGCGACGACGTCCCGCCGAACGAGATCGTCGTGGTCGACACCGATCAGACGGTGCTCGACGTCGCGGCCGCGCAGGGCCTCGTCACCGTGTTCGGCTCGGCGACGAAGTCCGACGTGCTGCGGCTCGCGGGCGTCCAGCACGCGGCGGCCGTCGTCGTGGCGACGAACCGCGACGACACGTCGGTGCTCGTGACGCTCACCGCGCGGGAGATCGCACCGAACGCGAAGATCGTCGCCGCGATCCGGGAATCGGAGAACACACATCTGGTCCGGCAGTCGGGCGCGGATTCTGTCGTCGTCTCGTCCGAGACGGCGGGGCGGCTGCTCGGACTCGCGACGACGACGCCGAACGTCGTGGAGATGATGGAGGACCTGCTGACGCCGGAGGCGGGCTTCGCCATCGCGGAGCGTGTCGTCGAACGCGAGGAGGTGGGCGGCTCGCCGCGTCACCTCTCCGACATCGTGCTCGGTGTGGTCCGGGACGGCAGGCTCGTGCGGGTCGGTTCGCCCGAGGTGGACGCCCTCGAGAGCGACGATCGCCTGTTGTACGTCCGCGTCGTCGGGCACTGACGGGGTGGGTGGCGTGCACTTCGGGCTGGAGCGCATTCCGTCGCTGTCACGATCGGGGGTCGGCAGGGCCGAGGAACTCCGCTCCGATCACGACGCGCTGCGCGCCGGATGGGCGGGCGCGCTGCTGCTGTACGTCGACCGCACCGGCAGGTTCCGCGCGACGGCGGAGGGCGCGCTCGACTTCGCCGAGCCGTCGTCCGCCGAGCCCGAACCCGGCGCCGTCTTCATGGGGACCCGTGACGGCAGGCACGTGTGGGCGGCGCGCCGGCCGGCGCTGTCCGGTGACCTCGCCGATCTGATGTCCGTGGGTGCGGCCCTGTCCGACGACGACGCGGGCCTGGTGACGGGCGCCGTCGCCGTCCTCGGCTGGCACGATCGCGCGCGGTACAGCGCACTCGACGGTTCGGAGACCGAGCCCAGCCTGTCGGGGTGGTCGCGGATCTCCGCCACGAGCGGACACGAGGAGTTCCCGCGCACCGATCCCGCCGTCATCTGTCTCGTCCACGACGGCGCCGATCGCGTCCTGCTCGCGCGGCAGCCGACGTGGCCGCAGCGCCGCTTCTCGGTGCTCGCGGGGTTCGTCGAGGCGGGGGAATCGCTGGAAGCGTGTGTCGCGCGGGAGATCGCCGAGGAGGTCGGCGTGACGGTGCACGACATCCGTTATCTCGGGAGCCAGCCGTGGCCGTTCCCGCGGTCGGTGATGATCGCGTTCGCGGCGGTCGGCGATCCGTCGCAGCCGCTGCGCTTCCAGGACGGCGAGATCGCGGAGGCCGCGTGGTTCACGCGGGACGAGGTGCGCCGCGCGCTCGGCTCCGGTGACTGGGCGAGCAGCGCGGACGCACCTCTGTTGCTGCCGGGATCGATCTCGATCGCCCGGGTGATGCTCGAATCCTGGGCGAGCGAGTCGGTAGCGGACTGATCAGGCGCCGAGCGCCTGCTTGACCTGCGCGAGAGTCGGATTCGTCGCGGTCGATCCGTCCGGATAGCGGACGGTGGGGACGACGTGATTGCCGCCGTTGACCTTGCCGACGAAGTCGGCCGATTCGGGGTCCTGCTCGATGTCGATCTCGACGTACGAGATGCCGTTCTCCTCGAGCTGCTTCTTGAGTCTGCGGCAGTACCCACACCACGTCGTGGAGTACATGACCATCGTGTCGCTGTTGCTGTCGGTGCTCGTCACGGTGTTCATAACATCACGACCGCGCGGGCTGTTCCCACACGCCGCTCGCCGGGCGTTCGGGCACCGTCGGCGGTGGCTGCCATGATGGAGGCCATGTCCGTCGACGTTCCCGCCGAGTCCGGCTCTCGTTCCCGAACCCTCGAGGGCCTCGATCCGCAGCAGTCCGCCGCCGTCCTCGCGCCACGGGGACCGGTGTGCGTGCTGGCCGGTGCCGGCACGGGCAAGACGCGCACCATCACGCGGCGGATCGCTCACCTCGTCGCGGCGGGGCACGTCGCACCCGGGCAGGTTCTCGCGGTCACCTTCACGGCGCGTGCCGCGGGGGAGATGCGCGGACGCCTGCGGTCGCTCGGCATCGGGGAAACCGGTGCCGCGGTCCAGGCCCGCACCTTCCACGCCGCCGCGCTGCGGCAGTTGCGCTACTTCTGGCCCCAGGTGGTGGGGGACACGCCGTGGCAGCTGCTCGACCGCAAGTTCCAGGCCGTCGGCAACGCCGCGAACCGGGTGGGTCTCGCGACCGACCGCGACACCGTCCGCGATCTCGCGAGCGAGATCGAATGG
This sequence comes from Rhodococcus rhodnii NBRC 100604, assembly GCF_001894925.1. Taxonomy (GTDB): domain Bacteria; phylum Actinomycetota; class Actinomycetes; order Mycobacteriales; family Mycobacteriaceae; genus Rhodococcus_F; species Rhodococcus_F rhodnii. The sequence continues at coordinate 155,443 of NZ_BCXD01000005.1, forward strand.
GCCAAGGCGTCGCTCGTCGGGCCCGAGGACTACCCGAGTGCCGCGGCGCGGTTCCATCGCGACTCACCCGACGATCCCGAGAAGGTCGCGCAGGTCTACGCCGCGTACGAGCAGCTCAAGACCCGCGGCGAGGACGGCATGCTCCTCGACTTCGACGATCTGCTGCTCCACACCGCCGCGGCACTCGAGAACTCGCCGGCCGTCGCGGAGGAGTTCCGCGACCGCTACCGCTGCTTCGTCGTCGACGAGTACCAGGACGTCACGCCGCTGCAGCAGCGCGTGCTGGATGCCTGGCTCGGCGAGCGCGACGACCTCACCGTCGTCGGCGACGCGAACCAGACGATCTACTCGTTCACGGGAGCGACGCCGAAGTTCCTGCTCGACTTCTCGCGCACTTATCCGGACGCCACCGTCGTGCGGCTCGAGCGCGACTACCGCTCGACGCCCGAGGTGGTCTCGCTCGCGAACCGTGTCATCGGCGCCGCACGCGGCCGGATCGCCGGTACGCGGCTGCAGCTCGTCGGCCAGCGTGCGAGCGGGCCCGAGCCGTCGTTCGCGGAGTACGACGACGAGCCCACCGAGGCCGCGGCCGTCGCCCGCGCGATCGAACGGCTGATCGCCGGGGGAGTGCCCGCCGCCGAGATCGCGGTGCTCTACCGCATCAACGCGCAGTCGGAGGCGTTCGAAGAGGCGCTGACGCAGCGCGAGATTCCGTATCAGGTCCGCGGCGGTGAGGGCTTCTTCCAGCGCACCGAGGTACGCCAGGCGATCTCGGCGCTGCAGCAGGCGGCACGCCGCGACGATCTGCCCGACGCCGTGGGCACCGAACTGGTCACCCTCGTGCGAGCGGTGCTCGCGCCGCTCGGTCTCTCGGACACCGAACCGGCGGGTGCCCAGGCCCGCGAACGCTGGGCGTCGCTGCGGGCCCTCGTCGAACTCACCGTCGAGCTGGCCGACCGCGACACGACGCTCGGTGTCGCGGAGCTGCTGCGTGAGCTCTCGGCACGCGCGGAGGCGCGGCACCCTCCCGTCGTGCAGGGCGTCACGCTCGCGTCGTTGCACGCCGCGAAGGGTCTCGAATGGGACGCGGTGTTCCTCGTCGGCGCCGTCGACGGCACCCTGCCGATCGCACACGTGCTCGGCGACGCGTCCTCCGGTCCCGACGAGGCCGGGATCGAGGAGGAGCGGCGCCTGCTCTACGTCGGCGTCACGCGTGCGCGCGAGCACCTGCAGCTCTCGTGGGCGCTCGCGCGCAATCCCGGTGGCCGTCGCGGCCGGCGCCGCTCCCGGTTCCTCGCCGGGCTCGTCCCCGAAGACTCGCCGGCGTCGCTCGTCGCCGCACCGAAGAAGGCGAGCCGGTCGCGGCCACGCTGCCGGGTGTGCGGGAAGGCCCTCATCGGGTCGACGGCGACGATGCTCGGCCGGTGCGAGTCGTGCCCGTCGAACGTCGACGACGCACTGCTCGTGGACCTCAAGGAATGGCGGCGCGAGACCTCGCGTGAGCTGAAGGTGCCGGCGTACGTCGTCTTCAGCGACAACACGCTGCTCGCGATCGCCGAGCAGTGCCCGCGCGACGACGCCGCGCTCGTCGCGATTCCCGGGATCGGCCCCAAGAAACTCGCCACGTACGGCGAGGCGGTCCTCGACATCACTCGCCGCAGAGCCGACTGACCCTTCGGCGACGATCGGAAGAATCCGTCGTGCGGCGACGAAACCGCAGGTAGAAAAATGGTTGTGCCCGCCGGGGGCGGTCCGTACTGTAGTCGGAGTTGCCGGCGGACATTCGGCACGACGTCGCTCGCGGCCCGATCTTCGGCCTCGGGCACACGAGGACGGTCCGCAGGACACGAACCAGCCCGGCACAACGACCGCCGGGCCGCAACACGATCGAAGACGATCGAAGACGATCGAGCACGAACACCCGACACGATCGAGCGAGAGGAGGCACGAAGCGATGTTCACCACGCAGTCGACCACGACACAGCTGTTCGCAGTCGCAGCGCCGCTCCACGCACGCGGCACCCTTCGCGCCCCCGCGGTCCTCGTCGATCGCGACCGTCGCGCAGGGGCTCCCGCGTCGGCGCTGCCGATCGCAGCAGCGTGGAATGCGCTCCCCGCAGGGTTCGTGCCCAGGTGTCGAGGAACGGTGTCACACCACCCACCTCGATAGCTCGGTATCTCGGTTTCTCACGAGGCCACGGACCCGCACCAGCGCGGACCGTGGCCTTCGTCGTTTCCCGGCGACGGCGTCGGTTCGCCATCACGACCGAATCCGGTTTCACGAGAACTGGATTCACGAACCAGCATCACGAGAACCGAGGAGGACGCATGTCGACGACGACGTGTCGAGGGGCTACTCACCACCACCGCGCCGTACACGCGGTGCGCGTGGCACGAGAACTGCCGTGCCGGAGCGGCGACGCCGATCTGTGGTTCGCGGAGGCACCCGCAGATCTCGAGCACGCCAAGCAGTTGTGCGGGTCGTGCCCGATCCGGCGACGCTGCCTCGAGAAGGCGCTCGATCGCGCCGAGCCGTGGGGCGTCTGGGGCGGTGAGATCCTCGATCAGGGCAGGATCGTCGCCCGCAAGCGCGGCCGTGGCCGTCCGCGCAAGCACCCCGTCCCGGCATGTGCATGATGGCCGGGACCGCACACACGCGACCCCGCACCGCCGACGGCATCGTCCGTCGGGGTGCGGGGTGCGGGGTGCGGGGTCGCGGCGGCGTGAGGGGGCGCGAACGCTACTCGGCGGCGCTGTCGGTGTCGTCGAAGCCCGGGAGCCACTCGGTGAGGATGCGCATGTACGGCGCGTACGCGTCGAGTTGCGCGCAGATCCCGACCGAGCCCATGAGCACGCGGAAGATCATGAGGTACTCGGGCGGCAGGTTGAGGGACCGGCCCGTCCGAAACTGCGGGCTGCCCCACTCGGCGGCGACGCCCGCGGCGCTCTGCAGCCACTCGCGCGTGAAGTGGAACGAGTCCGCGTGGATCGGATCGGTGAAAGGTCGTAGATAGTCGGCGATCTCGTCGTCGGACACCGTGTGGCCGGGCAGCACGAATCCGTTCTCGTGGAGCAGTGCCGTGAGGCGGTCGAAATTCTCGTCGACTGCGAGCCGCACCATCTCGCCCATCACGGGGGGGGGGCAGCCCGTCCGGGAAGGGCGCCGCCGCACCGAAGTCGATGACGCCGAGCCTGCCGTCGTCGCACAGCATGAAGTTGCCCGGGTGCGGGTCGCAGTGCAGCATGCCGACGAGTGCGGGCGATGCGAGATGGAACTCGGCGAGTCTGCTGCCCGCGATGTTGCGCTGCTCACGGGTGCCGTCGGCGATGATCGCCGCGAGCGGCGTCGCGGTCATCCACTCGGTGACCACGACCTTCGGCGCGCTCGCGACGACGCGGGGGATCACGAACCGCTCGTCGTCGGCGTAGACGCGGGCGAATGCCCGCTGATTGTCCGCCTCGATCCGGTAGTCGAGTTCGTCCTCGGTGCGCGCGTTGAACTCCTCGATGACGGGGCGTGTGTCGACGCCCGGCATCACCGTGGAGATCAGTCCCGTGAAGCGCGAGAGGGTTTTGAGATCGGCCCGCAGTGCTTCGTCGGCGCCCGGGTACTGGACCTTGACGGCGACGTCGCGGCCGTCGTGCCACACCGCGCGATGCACCTGACCGATGCTCGCCGAGGCCGCGGGATCGTCGTCGAACTCGCGGAACCGCGATCGCCAGTCGGAGCCGAGTTGGCGTGTCAGCATCCGGTGGACGTCCCGCGTCGGCATGGGCGGGGCTGCCGACTGGAGTTTGGCGAGCGCTTCGCGATACGGCTCGGCGAGATCCTCGGGAACCGCGGCCTCCATGACGCTCAGTGCCTGCCCGAGCTTCATCGCGCCGCCCTTGAGTTCACCGAGTACGGCGAAGAGCTGTTCGGCGGCCCTGGCGCTGTTGCGGGCCTCGATTTCGGCGCGGTCGCCGCCGGTGAGCCTGCGGCCGAGGCCCACGGCCGCGCGGCCCGCCATCCCGAGCGGCAGACTTGCGAGTTTCGCGGTTCGGGACGAGCTTCTGCGGGGAATCTCTGACACCACACCATCATGGCGGAGAAAACGTCCCGATGCTCTGATCGGACAGGGCGTGGCTCCGACCGGGCAGCGCGCGCGCCCATGCGCAGGAACAGTCGTCGCGACGGGCCCAGTGGCGCGTGTCGATCCGCTGTCCGCCGTCGTCGATCTCGAGGGTCGCGTCGAAGGATGCGGGCGGGCGATCCGCGGCGCCGCGGAATGCGAGATCGAGTTGCGCGAGTGCGACGGCGACCGTGGTCGTGACCACCGGTGGAGTCGCGCGTCCGGATCGGTCGACCAGCTGTGCGGCGAGGTGTGGCCAGCCGGTGTCGAGTTCCGCGCGGACGAGTTCGACGCAGCGCAGGCACGCCGTGCGTCCCGGCAGTACGAACGGCCCGACGAGGCCGCCGCCGTCGCGTAGCCGCACGTGCAGGTGCGGAATGCCGGCGGCGACGAGATCGTGGACGAGCCGGGGATCGACGACGGACGCGTCGGTGAGCACGACGCACCGCTCCCGCCACCGGCGTGCGTCACGGTCGATCGGATAGCGCGTCGAACGGCTGACGATCGTCCCCGTGGCGGTGAGTGCCGCGGCGATCGCGTCCGACAGCGGACCACGACCGTGGACGCGGACGGTGGGGCACTCGCGCGGCGGGGCGGGAGCGAGAAGTGCGCCGGCGCGGGTGAGGACGTCGAGCAGTCGCGCGGTGGCGCGCGGATCGAAGCCGAGTCGTGCGGCGTCCCACACCAGTTGCGGCCTGGTGCGCGCGCCGTCGATCGTGCGCAAGAAGTCCGCGAAGCCTGTCGGTGTGGCGCCGTGTGGCGGCGCGACGAGGATCGCGCGCTCGGGACTCCAGCCGAGCTGGATCCGGCCGTCGGGCCGGACGAGGACGTCGAGACGGGGGTCGAGCGACGGCGCGCCGACGCGGCGCCGAGCGGGTGCGACGATCTCCATCGCCGCAGTGTGCCGGAGACGTCGGGCCCGACACTCCGGTCACGCCGGGTTGTCCACAGCCCGCCGTGCCTGTGGACAACCAGGAGAGTGCAGGTCAGGCCTTCGGATCCGGCCCGTCGTCGTCCGAATCGGAATCGCTGCCGGGTTCGGTGTCGTCGGCGGAACCGGCGTCGCCACCGCGGGCTTCCCGTTCCGCCCGCTCCCGCGCCTCGGTCTGCTCGAGCTGCGCGATCGGGTCGTCGAAGTCGCTCACCGTGCCACCGCCGACGACACGATCGATGAACGACGCGGGGGAGTCGAGGTCCGACGTGTCGGGAAGCAGGTCCGGGTGTGCCCAGACGCCGTCGCGCGCATCGGTGCCCGCGCCCTCCGTGAGCCGGCGCCACAGCGTCGCCGCCTCGCGCAGCTTGCGCGGCCGGAGCTCGAGGCCGACGAGCGTCGCGAACGTCTGCTCGGCGGGACCGCCGCTCGCGCGGCGGCGGCGCATCGTCTCGGTGAGTGCCGCGACGCCGGGAAGCCGCTCGGACAGCGCGTCCGTGACGACGACCTCGACCCAGCCCTCGACCAGCGCGAGCAACGTCTCGAGACGTTCGAGCGCCTGCTTCTGCTCGGGCGTCGTCTGCGGCTCGAACGCGCCCTGCTGCATGAGTCCCTCGAGCTGCGAGGGATCGGTCAGTGCGCTCGGGTCGAGATTCTTGGCGAGGTCCTCGATGGCAGAGAAGTCGATCGTGATGCCGCGGGCGTACTGCTCGACGCTCGCGAGCACCCGCTGCCGCAGCCAGGGGACGTGGGAGAAGAGCCGCTGGTGGGCGGCCTCGCGCGCCGCGAGGAACACGAGCACTTCGCGTTCGGGCTGCTCGAGGCCCTCGGAGAACGACGAGATCGCTGCGGGCAGCAGCGCCGCCGTGCCCTCGGGTCCGAGCGGAACGCCGATGTCGGTGGAGGTCAGGACCTCCTTGGCGAGCTGGCCGAGGGCCTGACCGAGCTGCGAGCCGAACGCGAGCCCGCCCATCTGGGTCATCATTCCCATCATCGGGCCCATCATCTGCTGGGCTTCCTCGGGCAGACCTTGCACCCACATGCCGGCCATCTTCTCGGCCACGGGATCGCACAGCCGCTTCCACGTGTCGAGCGTGCCGTCGAGCCAATCGTTCGGCGACCACGCGACCGTGCGCGTCGCACCGGCAGGGAGCGTCGTGACGGGGTCGAGCCACAGTTCGGCGAGCCGTGTCGCGTCCGCGGCGGCCTCCGCCGACCCGCGCGTGACGGGCGAGGAGTTTCCGATCGCCTGGCGGGCGAGCTTCTTGGCGACGTCGTAGTTGACGGGGCCGCCCGAGGCGTCGCCCGACGCCATCGCTCCGCCCATGCCGCTGAGCATCTGCCCGAACTGGCTGAGCATCTGACCGAGCGCCGACGGGTCGAACGCGCCGCCGAACGGATCACCCTGACCGGAGTTCTTGTTCTTGTCCCGGTCGGGGTCGTCGTCGGAATTCGAGAAGCCGAACGGCATGTTGCTCATGTCTCGAGCGTACAAGCAAGTGCTGTCCGGTTCAGTCTCCCGATCACGCCGTCCGCGAACACGGACGGGGCGGCGGCCGGACGCGCCTGTCCGGGGCGATCCGTGGTGCGCTCTACGCTGGGCACGTGACTCGACGGATCGTGACGCTGGTGGCCGCCCTTCTGCCGATCGTGCTGATCGGGATCGTCGGCAGTTCCGTGACCGTCCCGTTCGTGGCGATGGGACCGGGGCCGACCTTCGACACACTCGGCGAGGTGGAAGCCGGCGACGGCGAGGTCGTCGACGTCGTCGACATCGAAGGTGTCGACACCGATCCCACGACCGGCAACCTCAACATGACGACGGTCGCGGTACGCGATCAGCTCAACGTGTTCGAGGCCGTCGGGCTGTGGCTGAGCGGCAGGCAGGGCCTCGTTCCCCGTTCGGAGGTGTACCCGCCGGGACGCACGCGTGAGGAGATCACCCAGCGCAACACCGCGGAGTTCACACAGTCCGAGGTCGATGCGGAGGTCGCCGCGCTGCGCCAGCTCGGCGAGCCGACCGCCGTCGAGGTGGCGGCCGTCGCGGAGGACGGCCCGGCAGGGGACGCGCTGCGCGAGGGCGACCGCATCGTCGCGGTGGCGGGGACCCCTGTCGGCACCGCCGCCCAGGTGCAGGAGGCCGTAGCCGCACGCGCACCCGGCCAGTCGCTCACCGTCGACGTCGTCCGGGGCGACGAACCGGTCGCGGTCGACATCGAGCTGGGAGCACGGCCGGACGATCCGGAGAGCGGCTTCCTGGGTGTCACGCCGCGGGAGGTGTCCGACGCGCCGTTCGACATCGAGTTCAACCTCGCCGACATCGGTGGTCCGTCCGCAGGGCTGATCTTCGCTCTCGCCGTGGTCGAGAAGCTGACGCCCGGCGATCTGAACAACGGTGACTTCGTCGCGGGGACGGGAACGATCAGGCCGGACGGCACGGTCGGTCCGATCGGCGGCATCCGTTACAAGCTCGTCGCGGCGAACGAGGCGGGCGCGACGAGCTTCCTCGTACCGTCCGCGAACTGCGACGAGGCTCGGCTCGACGCCCCCGACGGGCTCGAGCTGGTCCGCGTCGAGACCCTGCAGGGTGCGGTCGACGCGCTCGAGGCGCAGGGGCGCGGCGAGCCGGTGCCGACCTGCGGCTGACCGCGGGGAGCGCCGGTCGCCGGAGATGGCCGGCCGTCAGTAGCGGCCGGCTGTCAGTAATCGTCGGGATCGGCGTCGAGCGTCGCGTACAGCGCATCGACGAGATCGGCACCCAGGCCCTCGTAGGTCACGAGTTCGCCCTCGCCGTACGGATCGTCGTCCTCGGGCTCGAGGTGCAGGAGCACGAGCGACGGACCGTTCCGCACCACGCCCACGGCCAGCCGCGCGCGGCGACCGTCGGGGTGGCTGTGGGCGGCGGCGCGTGCCTGCTGGTCGGTGGGCTCGGCGTCGACCGTCTCCGACGCCTCGGGGGGAAGGACGAGGATCTCCTCGACGAGCGCGCACCCCGCGACGGAGGCGGGCCAGCGCAACGTTCCCAGGTACTCGTCGAGCGCGGGAGAGCCGCCCTCGACGTCGTCCGGAACCGGCTGCTGCTCGATCGCCGTCAGCTCGACGCCGTCGTCGAGGCGGTCGGCCAGGTGAGGTTCGGCGACGGCGAGGGCTTCGGTGGGCACGAGTGCGAACAGCGCCGGCGGCTGGTCCCACCCGGATCCTTCGACATGGGTGAGGGCGTCCTGCAGGCTGTGCGACAGCGCACGCTCGGGATGCCGGACGGAGTAACCACCGAATTCGCTCACGCCGGACATTCTCTCATCCATTTCGGCGCCGACTCGCCGTGTGCGGTCGTCTCGCGTGGGACGGGGCCGTAGGGTGAGAGCGCGGTCCAGCCCGCTCCCGGTCGTGTTCGCCGAAGTCGCGACCCGTACAGTGGGCGAAACGGACACGTCGGACAGCGGTCGGGTCCGAGCGAGAAGAGCCAGCCGCGGCGCCTGACGCCGCCGAACGTGATGGAGCGTGGCACGTGGGCATGCGGCCCCCCGCAAGTATCCCGTCCCTGTCGAGGCGGAATCGGGTGTTCGCCGGGATCGGCGCAGTGCTGCTGGTACTGCTGCTGCTCGGCCCGAGACTGATCACGACGTACACCGACTGGCTGTGGTTCGGCGAGACCGGTTTCCGCGGTGTGTTCACCACGGTCCTGCTCAGCCGGGTCGTGCTGTTCCTCGTCGTCGGCGTCGTCGTCGGCCTGATCGTGTGGGTGGGGCTCCTGCTCGCGTACCGGTCGCGGCCCGTCTTCGTGCCGACGGTGGGCCCGAACGATCCGGTCGCGCGGTACCGCACGACGGTGACCGGCCGACTGCGGCTGTTCGGCATCGGCATCCCTGCCGTGGTGGGTGTTCTCTCGGGTCTCGTCGCCCAGTCCAACTGGGTCACGGTCCAGATGTTCCTCAACGGCGGCGAGTTCGGGACCACCGACCCGCAGTTCGGCCTCGACGTCGGCTTCTACGCCTTCGACCTGCCGTTCTACCGCTTCGTGCTCAACTGGCTCTTCGTCGCGGTCGTCCTCGCGTTCATCGGAAACCTGATCACGCAGTACATCTTCGGCGGCATCCGCTTCGGTGGCGGCGCGTCGGGCAGCTCGATCAGCAACGCGGCCCGCATCCAGCTCGCGATCCTCGCCGGCGTCTTCGTCCTGCTCAAGGCCGTCGCGTACTGGCTCGACCGGTACGAGCTGCTGTCGAGCAGCCGTAAGGAACCCACGTTCACCGGTCTGTCCTACACCGACGCGAACGCCGTGCTCCCCGCCAAGCTCATCCTGCTCGCGATCGCCGTGGTCTGCGCGATCGCGTTCTTCGCCGCGATCTTCCTGCGCGACCTGCGGATCCCCGCGATGGCGACGGCGCTGCTCGTCCTGTCCTCCGTGCTCGTGGGTGCGGCGTGGCCGCTCGTCGTCGAGCAGTTCTCGGTGCGCCCGAACGCCGCCGACAAGGAGAGTCCGTACATCCAGCGCAACATCGAGGCGACGCGCGCGGCGTACGGGATCACCGACGACGACGTGACGTACGAGGACTATCCCGGTTTCAGCACGCAGGCCCCTCGCGACATCCCGGCGGACCAGACCACCATCGAGAACGCCCGACTGCTCGATCCCAACCTGCTGTCACCGACCTTCACGCAGCAGCAGCAGCTCAAGAACTTCTACGGCTTCCCGCAGTCGCTCGACATCGATCGCTACGAGATCGACGGCGAGACGCGCGACTACGTCGTCGCCGCTCGTGAGCTCTCGCCGCGCAGCCTCACCGGCAACCAGACCGACTGGATCAACCGCCACACCGTCTACACGCACGGCAACGGCTTCATCTCGGCGCAGGCCAACCAGGTCAATGCCGCAGCGTCGGACTCCGCCGAGGAAGCCGCGAACAGCAACAGCGGTTACCCCGTCTACAACGTCTCCGACATCGCCTCGCAGCAGAGCGACCAGGATCAGCTGATCGAGGTCGACCAGCCCCGCATCTACTACGGCGAGGTCATCGCGGACACCGACGCGGACTACGCGATCGTCGGTTCGGCCGAGGGCGAAGGCCCGCGCGAGTACGAGACCGACACGTCGCAGTACACGTACACCGGTGAGGGCGGCGTCCCGATCGGCAACTGGTTCAACCGGCTCGCTTTCGCGGCGAAGTACACCGAGCGCAACATCCTGTTCTCGAGCGCGATCGGCGAGAACTCGAAGCTGATCTTCGACCGCGATCCTCGCGACCGCGTCACGAAGGTCGCGCCGTGGCTGACCGCGGACGGCAACACCTACCCGGCGGTGATCGACGGCCGGATCCAGTGGATCGTCGACGCCTACACGACGCTCGACAACTACCCCTACGCGCAGCGCAGCTCGCTCGACGGGCTGCTCGAGGACAGCATCGACCAGACGACCGGTCGTCCGCTGCCCCGCAAGGAGGTCAGCTACATCCGCAACTCGGTCAAGGCGACCGTCGACGCGTACGACGGCTCCGTGACGCTGTACCAGGTCGACCAGAACGACCCGGTGCTCGACGCCTGGATGAGCGTCTTCCCCGGCACCGTCCAGCCGGAGGAAGAGGTCTCCGACGAGCTCCGCTCGCACTTCCGTTACCCGGAGGACCTGTTCAAGGTCCAGCGCGAGATGCTCGCGAAGTACCACGTCGACGATCCGCGTGAGTTCTTCACGAACAACGCCTTCTGGTCGGTGCCCAGCGACCCGACGATCGACACGCAGGCGAACCAGCCGCCGTACTACGTCACGGTCGGTGAGCCGGAGACCGGGGAGCCGTCGTTCAACCTGACGAGCGCGATGGTGGGCTTCAACCGGCAGTTCCTGTCGGCGTACATCTCGGCGAAGTCCGACCCCGAGAACTACGGCGAGATCACGGTGTTCCAGCTGCCGACGGATTCGCAGACGCAGGGTCCGCAGCAGACGCAGAACTCGATGATCTCGGATCCGCGCGTGGCCTCGGAGCGGACACTGCTCGAACGCTCGAACCGGATCCAGTACGGCAACCTGCTGACGTTGCCGATCGGTGACGGCGGCATCCTGTACGTCGAGCCGATGTACACCGAGCGCAACTCGCAGAACCAGGACAGCTCGACGTTCCCGCAGCTCTCGCGCGTCCTCGTGAGCTACCGCGAGGGCCCGCCGAGCAACAGCATCCGCGTCGGGTACGCGCCGACGCTGTCCGAGGCGCTCGACCAGGTCTTCGGCGCCGGCACGGGTGCCGCGGCGACCGACCCGGTCACCGATGCTCCGGCCGAGGGAGGCACCCCGGCGGGCAGCGAGGGCGCTGCGCCGCAGCCGACCGAGCCCGCGGAGCCGGCCGCGCCGGCTGCGCCGTCGGGTGACCGCGACTCCGCCGTCGCCGAACTCGACTCCTCGCTCGCTGCCCTACGCCAGGCACAGCAGTCGGGTGACTTCGGTGCCTACGGTGCGGCACTCGATCGCGTCCAGCGCGCGGTTGCCGCGTACGAGGCGCTGCCGAGGTAGCGGACGCGCTCACGGCAACGGCCTCGGGCTCGTCACCATCCGGTGACGGGCCCGAGGCCGTTTCGCGTGAGAGAAGGCCGTCAGCGGACGGCGGCCTGCGCGATGTCGTAGATCTCGCCGTAACCCTGTTCGTAGGCGCCGGCGCGAACGCGATCGAGGACCTGCCTGCCCTCGGGGCTCGCGGCGAGTTGCCGGGCGCTGGCGATCACGGCCCGGACCTCGGGCGGAAGCTGGCTCTCCACCGTGATCGGCACGTCCGGAGCCGGTTCGGGTACGGGGAGTTCGGGGTTCGCCGGCCAGGGTGTCGTCGGGAGTTCGCCTTGCGGCTGGAAGTCCGTCGACGGTGGTATCTCGGCCGGATCGAGTGCGGGGGAGGGCGTACGTGCCGACTGGCCGGGGCTGGACGTTCCCGGGCTCGACGTTCCCGGGCTGGATGTTCCCGGAGTCAGATACTTGCCGCACACCGGCCATGCCCCGACGCCCTGCGTCTGGAGGACGCGTTCGGCGACGGCGATCTGCTCGGCCTTGCTGGCGTGATGGGCGTAGCCGCGCCCGCCGTGTTCCGTCCATGTGCTGTGAGAGAACTGGAGGCCGCCGTAGTAGCCGTTGCCGGTGGAGATGGACCAGTCGCCGCTGCTCTCGCACTCCGCGACGCCGTCCCAGTTGTGCGGTGCAGCGGTGGCCGTGCCGACGCCGAGGGTGAGGGGGAGAGCGACTGCGGCACCGCCGGCGGCGATGCTTCCGAGAACACGGATGAGGGATCTGTGTGTGGTCATGTCTGCTCGTGAGGCTCTTCGCACCCTGCGGTCGGCGGATCGCCGCTCACCCCGAAGGCTCGATGTCGAGGCTGGGGCATCGCGGTCACCGCGGGCGAGTGGAATCGCAGGGCGGCGATGACCACGTGGTCCGTACGGACCCGGTCGTTGTCGGGTGAGCGACGACCACGATCACGGCGTGCCAGGGGAGAGGTGTGGGAGGCACTCGTTCGAGTGCCTCCCACACCTTCTCTCACCCGGTCAGAGGTTCGCGCCGCACGTGGGCCACGCACCCGGGCCCTGTCCGGCGAGGACGTTCTCCGCGATCGAGATCTGGTGCTCACGCGACGCGTCCGACGGCAATCCGGTGCCGCCGTACGCCTGCCACGTGCTGAGGCTGAACTGAAGCCCACCGTAGTAGCCGTTGCCGGTGTTGGTGGCCCAATTGCCGCCACTTTCGCACTGGGCGACTGCGTCCCAGTTGCCGGACTGGGCCGAAGCCGTGCCGGTGCCGAACACGATGGGCATTGCGACTGCAGCACCCGCGACGGCGGTGGTTCCGAGGACGCGCTTGACGGTGTGAAGCTTGGTCATGCAGTTGATTCCTCTCGCGTAAGCAGACGATCCGCTGTCCATGCGCGGCACACACCGGTCGTGCTCGGGGAGTGTGTGCGAGGCGAATGGACGGGCCGCGCCGGCGTGATGCGGGCCGGTGCGCGGCGGACGGTGCGTCCCCTGCCCCTCGAGGTCGAATGGGTCCGGCTCGCGGGGGCAGGTGAGCTGCGACGAACCGGCGGCGCCCGAAGGTTCTCGGGCTGCAACCGAAGCTAGCAACCCCGTCACGGCGTGGTCACGGGTTTCGGTTCTGCGACATCCGTCCTACTTCCGTGTTGCGGGAATCGTGTCGGCGCAGGTCGATTCGCGGTTGTGGGGTGTCGATCACACGCGGTACGCCGGTACAGGATGTGTCGAGAGTCACCGGGAGAAAGGGACATTCGGGACGCGCTGTCGGCCGTTTCGGGGTCCGTCGACACCCGTTTCGCGACCGAGTCGGTTGCCGTGAAAGTCGATTTGCGATCTGCGACGGCGCATGTGTAGCGTTGCCGACGCAACGCGGGGTGGAGCAGCTCGGTAGCTCGCTGGGCTCATAACCCAGAGGTCGCAGGTTCGAATCCTGTCCCCGCTACCAAGTAACAGGCCCTGACCGGCAATCGCGCCGGTCAGGGCCTGTTTCGTTCGCGGAACCGGCTTCGCGTGGCTGTCAGGTCTCGTGAGAGGTGCCGGAGTCCCACAGCGGTGTGTGCGCCGACCAGGGGAATTCGTCCGGTGTGGTGGTCATCGGGGGCACCGTGGCGTCTTCGGTGCGGGCATGTGGGCAGATCACGTCGAGAACTCGTTCGGCGAGGCTCTGGGCACTGTGTCCCGTGGTGTCGACGAGCACCTCCCGGCAACGACGGTCGGCGAGTTCGCCTCCGGAGTGTTCTGCCGCCCACTGAGCAGTCAACGACGGATCGTCCTCGGCGTCGACGAACACGAGGTGAGGTGTGTCCGGAAAGCGCTGCGCCCACCATATCGGCGACGCGCTGCTCGCCGGGGGGGCCGAATGAGGACCGTCAGGATGACTTCGGGTTCGGGCACTGTGTGACAGTAGCGTTGGCGTGGTGGCGATCCCGTCGCGCGGCGATTCGGGCGTTCTGGTAAGAACAGCGCGTGAAGAAGACGCTCGCGGTCACCGCTGTCCTGTGCTCGTTCGCCCTCACCGCCTGCGGTGGTTCGGACTCGACGTCCGACGCCGAATCCGATGCGCCCGAGACCTCGTCGGCCGCAGAGCCCACCACGATGCCCGAACTCGGTTCGGACGCCGTCACGTTCGACACGTCCGCTGCGGGTGTGACGACCGCCGTCAACGGTGTCGAGGCGGACACCGCGTCGGCGAGCTACACCGAGGCGTGCGCCGACGCGACCGCGTGGCTCGGCTCGGCGGACGAGAAGTCGGCCGAGGCGTACCTCGCACAGCTGCAGCATGATCCGGAGTCGGCGTGGCACGACGCAACTCCCGAGAGCCAAGCAGCGACGATCGCCGCCGCAGAGGCCGCTGCAGCCGGAAGCTGCTGACCGCACCCACGCACGGCAGTCGTATGCACTCGTGTGGATGAACTCAGCGACCCCAGCCGCTCGAATTGAAATCGAAGATGGGGGTGCGGGTGCCGTCCGGTCGTCGCGGAGAGACGGAAGCGTAGCGGCTAGGTCGCCGGTCACCCATGAGCCCGAGAGCCCAGGAGTACAGCGCGCGAAGGCGCTCTCGAGCTGCACGGCGGCGAGATCGAGCTCCCTCGTCGCTCTGCTTTCTGCGTCGCGAGTCCGGCCAGCGAAGGCCCCGAACGGAATCCGTTCGGGGCCTTCGCTGTGGGTGTGGTGCTTATTTGAGTTCGGCGGAGGAGAGGCCGAGCAGTCGCCGGGCGACGATGAGCTGCTGGATCTGCTGCGTCCCCTCGAAGATGTCGAGGATCTTGCTGTCGCGGCCCCACTTCTCGAGCAGTGTGTGCTGCGAGTAGCCCAGCGTGCCGGCGAGTTCGACCGCCTTGAGCGTGACGTCCGTGCCCGTACGGCCGGCCTTGGCCTTGGACATCGACGCCTCGAGCGAGTTCGGCTTCTTGTTGTCCGCCATCCACGCCGCGCGCAGCGCGAGCAGGTAGGCGGCCTCCCAATCGGCCTCCATCCGGAGGAACTCGGCTGCGGCAGCGTGCTGGTTCATCGCCGGTGTGTCGTAGGAGATCTCGACGCCCGCCCCGGTGAGGATCGAGCGCAGTTCCTCGAGTGCCGCACGGCCGACGCCGATCGCCATCGCGGCGACCATCGGGCGCGTGTTGTCGAAGGTCTGCATGACCCCGCCGAAGCCCTTCTTGACGTCCACCTCGGGGCTGCCGAGGATGTTGTCCTTCGGGATCCGGCAGTCCTGCAGCAGCAGAACGGCGGTGTCGGACGCCTTGATACCGAGCTTGTGCTCGAGGCGTGCAACCGACAGGCCCGGTGCGTCACGCGGGACGACGAACGACTTGATCGCCGCGCGGCCCTTGCTCTTGTCGACGCTCGCCCACACGACGATGTGCGTCGACCGCTCACCCGCGGTGACGAAGATCTTCTCGCCGTTGAGGACCCACTCGTCGCCGTCGAGCGTCGCCGTCGTGCCCACGGCTGCGGAGTCGGAGCCGAACGACGGCTCGGTGATGGCCATCGAGGCCCACACCTTGCCGAAGCGCTCGAGTTGCTCATCGGTCGCGACGGCTGCGATCGCGGCGTTGCCGAGACCCTGGTAGGGGATCGACAGCATGAGACCGACGTCGCCCCAGGAGGTTTCGAGGGCGTTGAGGAGGGCGGACATGTTGCCGCCGTTGCTGTTGGCGATCTCGGTCGACGGCGTGCCGTCGCCCGACGCACGGCCACCCGCGGCGCCACCGATCTCGCCGCCGGAGTCCTTGAGTCCCTCGACCATGGCGGCCATGGTGTCGAGTTCGACGGGGTACTCGTGCTCGGCGAGGTCGTATTTGCGCGAGACGGGTCGGAAGATCTCGGCCGCGACCTGGTGCGCCTGGTTCGCGGATGCCTTCAGCTTCTTGGGAAGTTCGAGGTTGTACATGGGATTTCGTTCCTCGGTTCTGGGACGGAGGGCGGTGAGCGATCCACCGGGGATCGGGACGACTCAGATGAGGACGACGCCCTCGGCGACGCCGATCGCACGAAGGTCGCGGTACCACCGTTCGACGGGGTGCTCCTTCGTGTAGCCGTGGCCGCCGAGCAGCTGGACGCCGTCGAGGCCGATCTGCATGCCCTTGTCCGTGGCGAGCTTCTTGGCGAGAGCGGCTTCGCGAGCGAACGACTTGCCCTGCTCGGCGCGCGACGCGCCGCGGAGAGTGACGAGCCGCAGGCCGTCGAGTTCGATCCCGATGTTCGCGACCATGAACGCGACCGCCTGACGGTGGCTGATCGGCTCGCCGAAGGCGACACGCTCGTTGACGTAGGGGATCACGTAGTCGAGGACTGCCTGGCCGGTGCCCACGGCGAGCGAGGCCCAGCCGAGGCGGGCGAGGCGCACGGCGTCGGCGTAGTCCTCGGTGCGCTGATCGCCGTCGATCTCGCCGAGCAGCGCCGACGTGGGGACGGCGACGTCGGTGAGGACGATCCGGCCGAGGCCCGCTGCACGCAGACCCATGCTCGGGTCCGCCTCGACGACGAGTCCCTTGCTGTCGGACTCGACGATGAACAGCGACGGCCTGCCGTCGAGTTCGGCTGCGACGAGGAACAATTCGGCCGACGCCGCGGCGGGGACGAGGCTCTTGACGCCGTTGAGACGGTAGCCGCTCGGCGAGCGCGTCGCCTTCGTGTCGAGCGCGAACGGGTCGAACAGGGCCCGCGGCTCCGCGACGACGACGGCGGCACCGGGAACCTGCTCGCCCGTGAAAGCGGGGAGGTAGGTCTTCTGCTGGGCGTCGCTGCCCCACTGGGTGAGGGCGACCGCGACACCGCTGGGCGCGAGGATCGGCAACGCCAGTCCCATGTCGCCGTGGGCGAGTGCCTCGGCGACGAGCGAGTTGGTGACGGCGCCGCGTTCGGACGCCGCGCCCTCGAGCTCCTCGGGGACGTTGATGAGGGTGATGCCGAGTTCGGCGGCGCGCTTCGCGAGATCCTCGGGCGCACCGGCTGCTTCGTCGGCGTCGTGCGCGGCGGGACGCAGGATCTCCTCCGCGAACTCCTGCACCGTCTCGACGATCATCTTCTGGTCGTCGCTGGGGGTGATGTCGAAGTAGTCGGCGTTCTTCGCGGGGCTGTCGGGCAGCCGCGTGGGCTTGCTGCCGCCGGCGACCTTCGAGAACGCGCGCGTCGCGGCCCCGAGCGTCTTGAAGCCCGTCTTGGTGCCCTCGTAGGTCACGCGGTCGACGGTGTCTCGCAGGTTGTACTTCCCGGCGAGCTCCGACCCGGTGATCTTGGTCAGCACGCGCATCGCGGCGCCCATCGCGTCGCGTTTGACCAAATTCAGTCCGACGGCGGAGGTGTCGCGCGGGGGGCGCTCGTGGGGGGCTGTGTCGTGCTTGCTCATGATCACCAGCTGTTTCTCGAGGGACGGCCAGGAACTCCCGAGGACCTTACTCCTGAGTAAGGTTTGGTGTCTACTTCCGAGTAAGTTCCCTGGCCGCGCGAGTCACGAAGTCTGGGTGAGGATGTCGTCGAGCGTGCGGCGGACGTCGTCGGTGTCGTCGCCCGGCGACGTCGCGTAGATCCCGAGTTGCGTGTCCAGTGGTCCGCCGGGCTCCGACGCGATGAACCGCGTGAGCTCGACGACCCACTGCCCCTCGGCGTCGGTCGTCTCGGTGTACGCGGTGCGCTCGTCGGGGAAGACCGCGCCGGCGGGCTCGGTGAGCCACGGCGGCGCGAAGTCGGCCGGTTGCGGCGCCGAGCAATCCGACGGGCACGCGTGGACGATCACGTCGACACGGTGGACCACTCCGGGGTGAGCGGCAGGTCCAGCCGGAGGCATCCGGCAGCGCCTCGGGTGATCCCGCGAAGCAGTTCACGTCACCCTCCGTGCGAAAGGCGAAGGGCCAGTCGGCGAACGCCATCGTGTAGGTGTCGTCCGCATCGGTCCACGCGCCGCCGAAGAGCGTGCTCTCGGGCAGCTCCCGCAGGACCGGTTCGTTCGGTGCGGGGTCGTCGGTCGCGAACGGCTCGTCGTCCGGCAACGCGGGCGACTCGCTCTCCGCGGCCGTCGCCTCCCCGTCGATCCCGCCGAGCCGGAAGTCCGAGCGCGTCACGACGACGGCGGCGACCACGATCGCCGCGACGACGAGGACGACCGCGAGTCCGATGACGACGAACGCGCCGCGATCGTGCTTGCTCGCGACCTCGGTGTGATCGTTCACGACGCTGCGAGGGCGTCGAGCGTTGCCGCGTGGAGTGCGCCGTTCGTCGCGACGGCACTGCCGCCGTGCGGGCCGGGGGTGCCGTCGAGCGAGGTGAACGTGCCGCCGGCCTCGCGGACGAGGACGTCGAGAGCCGCGAGATCCCACAGCGAGACCTCGGGTTCGGCGGCGATGTCCACCGCTCCCTCGGCGACGAGGCAGTACGAGAAGAAGTCGCCGAGCCCGCGCACGCGCCACACGGTGTCGGTCAGGGCGAGGAAGCGGTCTCGGATGCCGAGTTCGGCCCAGCCGGTCAGGCTCGAGAACGACAGGCTCGCCGAGTCGAGGGCGTCGACACCCGAGACGGAGATCCGGCGGGGGGAGCGCTGCGCGAAGGTGGTCCATGCGCCCGCGCCACGCGCTGCCCACCAGCGGCGGCTCAGCGCGGGAGCGCTCACGACGCCGACGACGGGCTCGCCGTCGTCGAGCAGCGCGACGAGCGTCGCCCACACGGGGACGCCGCGGACGAAGTTCTTGGTCCCGTCGATCGGGTCGATCACCCACTGCCGCCCCTGCACGGCGGCGGCGCCACCGAACTCCTCGCCGAGGATCGCGTCGCCGGGACGCTCCGAACCCAGGATCTCGCGCAGCGTTCGCTCGGTGGCGAGGTCCGCGTCAGAGACGGGCGTCAGATCGGGTTTGGCGTTGACCTTCAGATCGAGAGCACCGAAGCGCTCGAGCGTGACGGCGTCGGCGAGATCGGCGAGCCGCAGTGCGAGAGCGAGGTCGGCGTCGGTGTCGGTACTCACGAACAGAACCTAGTCCATCGCGGGGACCCGGCTCACGGTGCGGCACTCACCGCACCCGGTAATCTTGATCATCATGCATCCCGATGTCTCCGCCGATCTCGCCGAACTCGACACGACCCTGCGCACCGTGGAGTCGGTGCTCGACATCGACGAGCTGCGACGCCGCATCGACGAGCTCGAGCATCAGGCCGCCGACCCGACCCTGTGGGACGACCAGGAGCACGCCCAGTCGGTGACGAGCGAGCTGTCGCACGCGCAGTCGGAGCTGCGCCGTGCCGAGGGGCTCCGCCAGCGGCTCGACGACCTGCCGACCCTCTACGAGCTCGCCGAGGAGGACGGTTCGAGCGACGCGCTCGCCGACGCCGACGCCGAACGTGCATCGCTGCGCACCGACATCGAGGCGATGGAAGTCAAGACGATGCTCTCGGGCGAGTACGACCAGCGCGACGCGCTCGTCAACATCCGCGCGGGCGCCGGTGGCGTCGACGCCGCGGACTGGGCCGAGATGCTCATGCGCATGTACATCCGGTGGGCGGAGAAGCACGGCTACGGCGTCGAGGTCTACGACACCTCCTACGCCGAGGAGGCCGGCATCAAGAGCGTCACGTTCGCCGTGAAGGCCCCCTACATGTACGGCACGCTGTCGATCGAGCAGGGCACGCACCGTCTCGTGCGCATCAGCCCGTTCGACAACCAGGGCCGGCGGCAGACGTCGTTCGCCGAGGTCGAGGTGCTCCCCGTCGTCGAGACGACCGACCACATCGACATCGACGAGAACGACGTCCGCGTCGACGTCTACCGTTCGTCGGGCCCCGGCGGGCAGTCCGTCAACACGACCGACTCCGCGGTGCGCCTGACACACGTCCCGACGGGCCTCGTCGTCACGTGTCAGAACGAGAAGTCGCAGCTGCAGAACAAGGTCGCCGCGATGCGCGTCCTGCAGGCCAAGCTGCTCGAACGCAAGCGGCTCGAGGAGCGTGCCGAGATGGACGCGCTCAAGGGCGACGGCGGCAGCTCGTGGGGCAATCAGATGCGCTCCTACGTGCTGCACCCGTACCAGATGGTCAAGGATCTGCGCACCGAGTTCGAGGTCAACAACCCCACCGCGGTGCTCGACGGCGACATCGACGGGTTCATCGAATCGGGCATCCGCTGGCGCATGCGGGAGAACCAGAAGACGCAGGCCTGACCGCCTCGCATCGCGGGCCGACCGGCCCGGGCAGGCGTGAGCGTACGACAGTGCAGGCGGTGAGGAGGGCCGATGGTCGTTTTTCAGCCGGTGTACCAGCTGATCAACTGGATCACCCACACGGGCGCCAATCTCGCGCTCATCGTCGTCGGCGGTGTGCTGGTGGCGCGATTCGTGCAGTGGGCCGGTGGGCGGATCACCGAGCGCATCGACGCCCAGTACCAGCACGGTGACGCACTCGTGCGGTCCGAGGCGGCGAAGCACCGTCATTCGGTCGCACAGGTCATCACGTGGGTCGTGATCACGCTGGTGTGGATCGTCGTGATCCTGCGCGTGCTCGACGTGCTGAATCTGCCGATCGGCAGTCTCGTAGCTCCCGCGACGGTGCTCGGCGCCGCACTGGGTTTCGGCGCGCAGCGAGTCGTCCAGGACATCCTTGCCGGGTTCTTCATCATCACCGAGCGGCAGTACGGCTTCGGTGACACCGTCCGGCTCGCGATCGTCGGTGCGAGCGAGGACGCCGAGGGCGTCATCGAGGACGTCACGCTGCGTGTCACGAGGATGCGCAACTCCGACGGCGAGGTCATCACGGTCCCCAACGGGCAGATCGTCAAGGCGACCAACCTCTCGAAGGACTGGGCGCGGGCCGTCGTCGACGTCCCGGTGCCGTCGACCGTCGACATCAACAAGGTCAACGAGGTCCTGCACCAGGTCTGCATCGACGCCTACACCGACCGCAGCCTCAAGCGGCTGCTGCTCGACGAGCCGACCGTGATGGGCATCGAGAAACTCGGTGTCGACGAGACGAGCGTGCGACTCGTCGCACGCACGCTGCCCGGAAAGCAGTTCCAGGTGGGCCGTGCGCTCCGCGTCCGGATCGCGACCGCGACCCGCCGGCAGGGCATCGTCGTCTCGCCCGACGTCCAGACCCAGAAGATCGACGAGGAGCACGAGACGTGACGTCGCCCGGTGACGGCAAGAACACTCCTCGCCGCGACGAGACGTCCGGCGAGGACGCCATGACGCGTCCTATCCGCGTCAGCGGCAGCGACGCCGGTTCGCGCGCGTCGTTCGAGCCGCAGCCCCCACCGCAGCCCAATCCGCCCCGTTCGGTCGGCGATGCCGAGCCCGAAGCGACGCGGCCGAGCACTCCACCGGATCCCGCGGCGGTCGACACCGGTCCACTGCGGACCGACACGGGCTCGCTCCGTAGGCCGGCGCGGGAGGACGACGGTCGGCTGATGCGCGCCTACCGTCGGGTGGCGGGGCTGATTCCGTCGAAGCTCTTCGGCAACCGGCTTCGGACGTCGACGGCCGCGCTGCTGGTGCTCTGGGTGATGCTCTACGTCGTCAACGGGATCTTCAATCCGCCCGAGGGCGACGGCCCCACCGGCATCCAGGGGCCGGGGCGGCCGATCACGACGCCGCCCGCAGCGACGAGCGAGGATCCGTCCTCCCCGACGGAGACGCCGACGACGACACCGGCCCCGCCCACGACGACGATCGCGCCGACATCGCCCACCGGGACCGACGAGCCGGGGCAGCAGGGCAATCAGCAGAGCCCGAGCATCACGATCCCGCCGCAGGTGACCACCACGACACCGCCCGGTAACGGAGGTTTCCGCATCCCCAATCCCTTCGCGCCGCAGAACGAGCAGGACACGCAGCAGAACACCACGGGTCAGGAAGGGACGAGCCAGGGACTGGGCGTCGACGGGCCGACGTCGACGACCGCCGGTCCGTGATGCCCGGTCCGTGATCTGTGGTTCACGATCGGCCGGTGTCGTGACGGTGGCGACGGCGGCGATGCGAAACCGAGATGTTCGCCCACGCGTGGCTACACTGGGGCACCGTGATCAGCGTCGAGCATGTCTCGAAGTCCTACAAGGCTTCCACCCGGCCAGCATTGGACGACGTCAGCGTCGAGGTCGACAAGGGCGAATTCGTCTTCCTCATCGGTCCCTCGGGGTCGGGGAAATCGACGTTCATGCGGCTGTTGCTCAAGGAGGAGACGCCGACCTCCGGTGACATCCACGTGTCGCAGTTCCACGTCAACAAGCTCTCCGCGCGGCGCGTCCCGCGGCTGCGGCAGACGATGGGCGTGGTGTTCCAGAACTTCCGGCTGCTCCCCAACAAGACCGTCGCGCAGAACGTCGCGTTCGCGCTCGAGGTCATCGGCAAGCCGCGCGCCACGATCGAGCGGACCGTGCCCGACACCCTCGATCTCGTCGGGCTCGCGGGCAAGGCCGACCGCCTCCCGCACGAACTCTCCGGTGGCGAGCAGCAGCGTGTCGCGATCGCGCGTGCCTTCGTCAACCGCCCGCTCGTGATGCTGTGCGACGAGCCGACCGGCAACCTCGATCCCGAGACGAGCCAGGACATCATGATGCTGCTCGAGCGGATCAACCGCACCGGCACCACCGTGGTGATGGCGACCCACGATCACCACATCGTCGACGCGATGCGCCGTCGCGTCGTCGAACTCGAACTCGGCCGCGTCGTGCGCGACGAATCCCGCGGCGTGTACGGCGTCGGTCGCTGACCGCAGCGACCACGAACCCCACGGGCGAACGCCGAGCCCGACCGACCGCCGAGAAGGACGAACCCGAAACCCATGCGCGCCAGTTTTCTCTTCAGCGAGGTACTCACCGGCCTGCGCCGCAACGTCACCATGACGATCGCGATGATCCTCACGACAGCGATCTCGCTCGGCCTGTTCGGCAGCGGACTGCTCGTCGTGCAGATGGCAGGCAAGACGCAGCAGATCTTCCTCGACCGCGTCGAGGTGCAGCTGTTCCTCACCGACGACATCTCGGCCGCCGACCCGAACTGCGAGCAGCAGCTGTGCTCGGAGCTGCGCAGCGACCTCGAGAACACGTCGTCGGTCGTCTCGGTGCAGTACCTCAACCGTGACGACGCCGTGCGCGACGCGACCGAACGCGTCTTCCGGGATCAGCCCGAGCTCGCGGCGCTCGTGAGCCCGGACACCTTCCCGGCGTCGTTCAAGGTCAAGCTCGGCGACCCCGACCGCTTCGAGCTGATCGAGCAGGACTTCGGCGCGAGACCCGGCGTCGAGAGCGTGCTCAATCAACGTGACCTCGTCGACCGGCTGTTCAGCGTGCTCGACGGCGTCCGCAACGCGGCGTTCGCGATCGCCGTCGTCCAGGCGCTCGCGGCGGTGCTGCTCATCGCGAACACGGTGCAGATCGCGGCGTTCACGCGGCGTACCGAGGTCGGCATCATGCGGCTCGTCGGCGCGTCTCGCTGGTACACGCAGCTACCGTTCCTGCTGGAGGCGATCGCCGCGGCGGTCGTCGGTGCGGTGCTCGCGATCGGCGGGCTCTTCGTCGCCAAGAATCTGTTCGTCGACAGCGTCCTGGACGAGGTGTACGCGGCGAACATCGTCGCGCCCATCACGAACGCCGACGTGCTGTTCGTCTCGCCGATCCTGGTGCTCGTCGGCGTCGGTATGGCCGCGGTGACCTCCTACATCACCTTGCGGCTGTACGTTCGCGAGTGAACCGCGCCGCGAATTCGGTTGCGCCGGTCTCCTATGCTGGAATGGCCGAATTGCTGGAGTACGACATGCGGACCGGAGGGCCCGGACAGTGAAGGAAAAGGGCCGGAAGGTCATCGCGACGAACCGCAAGGCGCGTCACAACTACACCATCCTCGACACCTACGAGGCGGGGATCGCGTTCGTGGGCACCGAGGTCAAGGCGCTGCGTGAGGGCAAGGCGTCGCTCGTCGACGCGTTCGCGACCGTCGACGACGGCGAGGTGTGGCTGCGTGGCCTGCACATCCCGGAGTACGGGCACGGATCGTGGACGAACCACACGCCCCGGCGGACCCGGAAGCTGCTGCTGCACAAGCGGGAGATCGAGCACCTCGTCGGCAAGTCGCGTGAGGGCAACCAGACCCTCGTGCCGCTCTCGATGTATTTCTCGGACGGCAAGGTGAAGGTCGAACTCGCGCTCGCGAAGGGCAAGCAGGACTACGACAAGCGGCAGGACATCGCACGTCGCACCGCGCAGCGCGAGGTCGCTCGCGAGGTGGGCCGGCGTGTGAAGGGCATGCGCTGAACGTACTGCTCGCTCTCGTCGCCGCCGTCGCGTACGGGGTGAGCGATTTCGTCGGGGGCGTCGCGTCCCGCCGGGTGTCCGCATTGCGCGTCGTCATCGTCTCGTACCCCATCTCGGCGGTCGTCGTGCTCGCGCTCGCACCGATCGTCGGCGGCACCATCACGACGGGCGGCGTGATCTGGGGGATCGTCTCCGGCCTCGCTGCGGGCGTCGCGGTGTGGTGGTTCTACCTCGCGCTCGCCGAGGGACCGATGTCGATCGTCTCGCCGGTGACGGCGGTCGTCGTCGCCGGCCTGCCGGTGATCGTGGGGCTCGCGATGGGGGAGCGGCCCGGCGTCGTCGCGATGACGGGAATCACGGTTGCCTTGATCGCCGTCGTGCTGGTGAGCCGGGAATCGCCCGACGACACGGCCGGTGAGGTGAGTGCGCGGACGCTGCGCTTCACCAAGCGCGTCGCGCTCCTCACGGTCGGCTCGGGCGTCGCGTTCGGCCTCACCTTCATCGCGCTGCACCGCATCGGCGACGAGGGCGGGCTGTGGCCGCTGGTCCTCTCGCGTGCCTCGGCGACCCTCGTGGTGTGGGCGGTGGCGCTCGCGGCGCACCAGTTCTCGGCGCCGCGAGGGCGGCCGCTGCGGCTCGCGATCTACGTCAGCGTGCTCGACGTCGTCGCGAACGCGGCCATGCTCTACGCCTTCCACGGAGGCCTGCTCTCGCTCGTGAGCGTCATCGGTGCGTTGTATCCGGCGGCGACCGTTCTGCTCGCCATGGTGATGCTGGGCGAGCGCGTGGGCCGGTTGCAGCAGGCGGGCATGCTGTTGGCGCTCGCCGCCGTCGCCATGATCTCGATATGAGGATGAAATCGTCGGGGGGACGCGTTACAGTGGGTGGCCCCGCGAGATTCGTGGGGACGTACGGGGCTGAACGGTTTCGACTGCGTACGTAACGTCGAGGGAAGCGTGCCGGTGCAGGCAAGAGACCACCGTTAAGCGTCGCTGCAACCAATTAAGCGCCGATTCCAATCAGCGCGACTACGCCCTCGCTGCCTGATAGCAGCGACTGCGTGTCTGTCAGCCCGGGTTTGCTCTCGGCCCGGTGTCTGGCATCAGCTAGAGAGCTTCACCGTTCGGCTCGGTCGCGGAGTCGAACGGGACATCCAACAGCGACTGGGACCGTCATCTCGGCTTGTTCGCGTGACCGGGAGGTCCGAGTAGAGGCATAGCGGACTGCGCACGGAGAAGTCTCGGCAGTGCTGCGGAGGACCCGGGTTCGATTCCCGGCAGCTCCACTCCGAACCGGGTCGGACATCACACACGATGTCCGGCCCGGTTTTTTCGTGCCGTCGTCGCCGGCACCACCGCGTGGCGACCCTCACTCGCGTCGACATCGAGCGGCGGCGTCTCTCGCGGGCGACAATGACAGGAGCACCGGAACATCGAGGTTCGCAGCGAGGAGTGGTCGTGGTCGACGAACGAGCAGGCAAGCCCGCAAGATCCGAGGATCTCACCGACATCGCGCATCTCGTCTCCGCGTACTACACCCGTACTCCCGACCCCGACGACGCGCGTCAACAGGTCGCCTTCGGGACGTCCGGGCATCGCGGTTCGAGCCTCGACACGGCGTTCAACGAAGCCCATATCGTCGCCATCTCGCAGGCGATCGCCGAGTATCGCGCGGGCGCCGGAATCGACGGGCCGCTGTTCATCGGCCGTGACACGCATGCACTGTCGGAGCCGGCCTGGACGAGCGCAATCGAGGTGCTCGTCGCCAACGACGTCGCTGTTCTGATCGATTCCCGCGACGGCTACACGCCCACACCCGCTGTCAGCCACGCGATCCTCCGCTACAACCGCACGGGCCCGGAATCACGCGCCGACGGCATCGTCGTGACGCCCTCGCACAATCCACCGCGCGACGGTGGCTTCAAGTACAACCCGCCGAACGGTGGGCCCGCCGACACGGATGTGACGGCGGCGATCGCCACGCGCGCGAACGAACTGCTCCGCTCGGGTCTGTCGGGCGTCAAACGCGTTCCGTTCGAGCACGCGATCCGGCGCGTCGAGCGGTACGACTTCCTCCGTTTCTACGTCGACGATCTGCCGAACGTCGTGGACCTCGCGGCGATTCGCGACGGCCGCATCCGGATCGGGGCCGACCCGCTCGGCGGTGCCAGCGTCGACTACTGGGCGGCGATCGCCGACATCCACCGGCTCGATCTCACCGTCGTCAACCCACTCGTCGATCCGACGTGGCGGTTCATGACGCTCGACTGGGACGGCAAGATCCGGATGGACTGCTCGTCGCCGTATGCGATGGCGTCGCTCATCGAGCAGCGTGATCGCTACGACATCGCGACGGGCAACGACGCCGACTCGGATCGCCACGGGATCGTCACTCCCGACGACGGTCTGATGAATCCCAACCACTATCTCGCCGTCGCCGTCGACTATCTGTTCCAGCATCGGCCGCACTGGCCGTCGGTCGCGGCGGTCGGCAAGACGGCCGTGAGTTCGTCGATGATCGACCGCGTGGCCGAGGGCATCGGACGATCGGTGCTCGAGGTTCCTGTCGGCTTCAAGTGGTTCGTGCCGGGGCTTCTCGACGGCTCGCTCGGCTTCGGCGGCGAGGAGAGCGCGGGCGGATCGTTCCTGCGGTTCGACGGCTCGCCGTGGAGCACGGACAAGGACGGCATCATCATGGCGCTGCTCGCGTCCGAGATCCTCGCCGTCACCGAACGGACGCCGTCGCAGCTGTACCACCACCTCGCAGGGCAGTTCGGCGATCCCGCGTACGCGCGCATCGACGCCCCCGCGACGCGGGAGCAGAAGGCGGTGCTCGGCAAGCTGTCGGCAGATCGCGTGACGCAGACCGAACTCGCGGGCGAGCCGATCACGTCGATCCTCACCGAATCACCCGGTAACCATGCTCCGCTGGGCGGACTCAAGGTCGTGACGCAGAGCGCCTGGTTCGCGGCGAGGCCGTCGGGCACCGAGGACGTCTACAAGATCTACGCCGAATCGTTCCTGGGCGCCGATCATCTCGCGCAGGTCCAGTCGGCCGCACAGGAGCTCGTCTCGCACGTGCTCGGCTGAGTCTCGTGGGCCGCGGATAGGATCGTTCGCGGTATGAACGAGCACACGCGATGACGGAAGAGGTCGAGCCGCGGGCCCGGCTCCCCAAGGAGATCTGGGTTCTCGTCAGCGCGGCGTTCCTCATCGCGCTCGGCTTCGGTCTCGTGGCGCCGGCCCTGCCGCAGTTCGCGCGCAGCTTCGATGTCAGCGTCACGGCCGCGAGCGTCGTCATCTCGTCGTTCGCGTTCATGCGTCTCGTGTTCGCGCCCGCGAGCGGACGGCTCGTGCAGCGGCTGGGGGAGCGGCCGATCTACATCACCGGTGTGCTCGTCGTCGCGGCGTCGACGGGCGCGTGCGCGATCGCGGCGAACTACGGCCAGTTGCTCGTGTTCCGCGGGCTCGGTGGCATCGGGTCGACGATGTTCACGGTGTCCGCGATGGGTCTGCTCATCCGCATCGCACCGCCGGGGATGCGGGGCCGCGTGTCCGGGCTCTACGCGACGAGCTTCCTCATGGGCAACATCACCGGGCCGCTCTTCGGCGGTCTGCTCGTCGGATTCGGGCTGCGGGTGCCGTTCGTCATCTACGCGATCGCCCTCCTGATCGCGGCGGCGGTCGTGTTCTTCGCGCTCCGGGGTTCGCATCTCGCGGCCCCCGATCGCGGTGCCGACGTCCCCACGCTGACGTTGCGGGACGGGCTCGCCGCGCCGTCGTATCGCGCCGCCCTCGTGTCGAACTTCGCGTACGGCGGCGTCATCTTCGGTGTCCGCGTCGCGATGGTGCCGTTGTTCGTCGTCGAAGCGCTGAACCGCGACGCCGCCTTCGCGGGCATCGCGCTCATGGTGTTCGCGGTCGGCAACGCCGCCGTCCAGTCGATCGCGGGCCGCATGTCCGACCGGATCGGACGAAAACCCTTCGTGCTCGGCGGGCTGATCGTCTGCGGCGCGAGCACCGTCGCGATGGGCATCGGCGAGAACCTCGTGGTGTTCCTCGTCGCCTCCGTGACGGCAGGGCTCGGCTCGGGAGCGATGAACCCCGCGCAGCAGGCGGCGGTCGCGGACGTCATCGGGTCGAAGGCCCGCGGCGGGCCGGTGCTCGCGACCTTCCAGATGATGTCCGACGTCGGCGGCGTCCTCGGGCCGATCATCGGTGGCCTCCTCGCGGAGACCTTCTCGTACGGGGTGGCGTTCGCCGTGACGGGTTCGGTCATGCTCGTCGCGGCGCTGGTATGGGCGAAAGTCCCTGCCGAACCGGTGCCGAAAGACGCGAACGAGGACACCCAACGATGACGGCGCGGAGCGTCGCAGCCTGAGTACGCTCGACCGCGTGTGGATCACGCGGACCAGTGCGGTCGCCAGGCTCGTGCTCGCTGCCGTTCTTCTCGCGTCGGGCGTGCTCAAGGTGATCGATCCCGCGCAGACCGTCGTCGCCGTGCGTGCCTACCGGCTGCTGCCGGAGGAACTCGTCCGGATCGTGGCCGTGACCCTGCCGTTCATGGAGATCGCACTCGCGGCGTTTCTGCTGCTCGGGCTCGCTGTGCGCGCCACTGCGATCGTCTCCGTCGTGCTGTTCGCGGGGCTGATCGGCGCCATCGCGTCGGTGTGGGCGCGCGGCCTGTCCATCGACTGCGGGTGCTTCGGAGGTGGCGGCGACGCCGCCGACGTCACGTGGACCGACTACGCCACCGAGATCGCCCGAGACCTGGGGTTCGTTGCGCTCGGATGCTGGCTCGCGGTGTTCCCCACGTCACCCTGGGCGCTCGGTGTCCGGTCCCGTAGGCGGACTATGGCGCCCGCCCGTGATGTCGTGATGGCAGAGTGAGAGAGATACGCCCCGACGTCCACCGTCCCACCGATCCAGAAGGAAGCATCGCCCCGTGAGTGCGAAGAACAAGTACACCGCGCAGCCGGAATCGAACAAGATGACGTACATCCTCGGCGGTATCGCCGTGGTGGTGATCGCGGTGCTGGTGATCGGTGGCGTGCTGTGGCAGAACCAGCGCAGCACCCCCCAGAACGAGGGGTACGGGTCCGTGCAGAACGCAGACGTGCAGGTGTCGATGGACGAGAACGGTGTCGTCGCGCTCGGGCTTCCCGGGGCGCCCGCGACGATCGACATCTACGAGGACCCGATGTGCCCCTACTGCTCCGAACTCGAGCATCAGAGCGGCCAGGCACTCGCGCAGCGCATCGACGACGGCGACGTGACCGTGCGGTACCACATCCTCAACTTCCTCGACCGTCTGAGCGCGAGCGGCGACTACTCGACGCGCGCCGCTGCGGCGTCGCAGTGCGTCGCGGAGACCGGCGACGCCGTCGCGTACTCGGCGTTCCATGCGACGCTCTTCTCGCCCGACTTCCAGCCCGCCGAGAACGCCGGCAACGACCACTCGAACGAGGAACTCGCCCAGGCCGCGCGCGACGCGGGTGCGTCCGACGAGGCTGCGCAGTGCATCGCCGGTGGCACGAAGGTCGAGGCCGCCGCAGCAGCGGGCGAGGCCGGACGCCAGGCGCTCGCTGCTACCGGCTCCAACGGCACCCCGACCGTCGTCAAGGACGGCCAGCTCGTCGATGCGCTCGGTGACTCCGACTGGGTGTCCAAGGCCCTCGGCTGAGCCGACCGCGGTGGGCGCGACCGAGTCGCGCCCACCGCGTCCACCAGGGGATTTGTAGCGTTCCTCGCGGATGGTGTAGTTTTCTACAGGCACGTGAGAGAGCCTTCGGGCCTTCTCGCGACAACCGAATACGGGGCTATGGCGCAGCTGGTAGCGCACCACACTGGCAGTGTGGGGGTCAGGGGTTCGAGTCCCCTTAGCTCCACCCCGCGCACAAGGCTCGAACCCTTGCCGATGGAATCGTTGGCAAGGGTTCGAGCCTCGTTGCTGTTCTGGCCTCAATTGAGGGCGTTGGCGTTGACCTCGGGGTCGAGGAGCATCTCGAAGGGCCGGTTGTTCTCGACGCGTAGCTGGTCGTCTTCGTCGATGTAGACCTGATCTGCACGCGCGTGTAGTAGTCCTCGATCAGTTTCTCCACGTCGTCGATGAGCATCGCTTGCCGGGTGCAGTCGGTGCGCTTGGAGTGCCTGCCTGAGCAAACGAAGTAGCAGTAGACGTTGCCGTGACGGTTCTTGGCGGTGGACACGATGAGCCGGGACCCGCACTGGCCGCAGTGGATGGTGCCCTTGAGGTAGTGGTCGTGGATCTGGGTGGCCTCGGCAGCGCTCTTGTGCGCGGTGGGCGCTCGTCCCCGCCGAGGTCTCCTACCATCTTGACGATGCTCGCGTCCCAGATGGCGCCGGCGGCGTTGTCGGACCACTTCTCCCGCGCACGGCTGACGGGCGCGGTATCCACCACGTAGTCACGGTCGAGTTGGATCGTCGTCACGGTGACGGCACCCTCGGGCTGGCTGCCGCAGAGAGTGTCAGCTGGGAGGACCACGACATCCCCGATTT
Source organism: Rhodococcus rhodnii NBRC 100604 (assembly GCF_001894925.1). Classification (GTDB taxonomy): domain Bacteria; phylum Actinomycetota; class Actinomycetes; order Mycobacteriales; family Mycobacteriaceae; genus Rhodococcus_F; species Rhodococcus_F rhodnii. The sequence goes on from NZ_BCXD01000005.1 coordinate 186,232, forward strand.
TCACGGGCTTCTCGCCGAACTTGCTCAGTAGGACTGCCGACCCGTGGCGAACGACAATCAACTTCACGCAGTCGTAAGCGATAGGCGTACGTGGTGAGGAAACAGTCGCAGAATGGGCAAGGATGAGACCTTGGGCCGGGGCATAAAGTCCCGGCGCTCCACGGGCATCGACCGCACCACTCGGAAGCATCTCTTAAGTGCTCGCGAACTGTACGTTCGAGAGCAGCCGTATCCCAGGGGCGCCATCGACCGTGGGCGGTGACATGGCCCCGCTGCGAGTTGTGGGTCATCGTTCCTCGCCCGTGCTGTCAGCCGGGAGGTGTCACCGTGCTGGTCCGGTGCGCAGAAGCTGACGCGGCACTCCATAGAACGATGGCGAGGAGTACCAGCACGGCGCTGACGATGACAGGTCCGCGAACGCCGATGGACTCGATGGCGAGGCCGCCGATGACTGGTCCGATGACGGCGCCGACGTTCAGCGCCACGGTCGCGAAGGAGCCTCCCATTGTTGGGGCGTCGTGAGCGGTGGCGATGATTCGCGCGATGAGCGTGCTGCCCAGCGCGAAGGCCAGTGCTCCTTGGATCAGGGCGAGTGGCCAAAGGGCGAGCGGGCTGGTGACGGTCAGTGCGAGCAGCCCCCAACCGGTCATCAGTAAGGGCCCGGTCCCGAAGATGAGGCGCCGCCAGTGTCGGTCGCCGAACCTGCCGGCTGTGTTCACTCCGAGGAAGGCGCCGATGCCGAACACCGCTAGCAGGGCTGGTACGGCTCGTTCGGTGAGCCCTGCGGGGCCGGTGGCGATCGCCGCCAGGTAGATGAAGGTGCAGAAGGTGGCAGCGTTGATGAGTGCCGCCATGACGATGTTCAGCTGGACCGGACGGGTGCGCAGGCTCGCCAGTTCGCGACCGACGGTGCCAGGTGCGCCGCGCTCCGAGACTTCGGCAGGGCGGGTAGGTGTGGTGGCCAGCACTGCGACGAGAGCTGGCAGGCAGAGCACAGCGATGAGCCAGAGGGTCGAACGCCAACCGAGCAGTTCACCGACCAGGGCTCCGGCCGGGACTCCCGCGATCAGTGCGAGTGTGGTGCCTCCGAGGATGATCGCCAGGGCGCGAGTGTGGCGCTCTACGGGGACGATCCGAGTCACGGTGGAGAGTGCCACCGCGAGGAACCCCGCGTTCGCGAGTGCGGCGCCGACGCGGGAGATCAGCAGGACGGCGAAGCTGTCGGTGACAGCGCCAACGACGTGCGCGATGATGAATAGCGCGAGGAAGCCGGTCAAAGTCCAGCGCGGGGAGACTCGGCGAGCAGCACCAGCCATCACCGGTGCGCCGATCACCATCCCTAGGGCGAAACCAGAGGTGAGGAGCCCGGCCTGGCCGAGCGAGACCTCTAGCTCCATGGCGATGCCGGGCAGGAGTCCGGCCAAGACGAATTCAGAGGTTCCTTGGGCAAAAACGGCAACAGCAAGTAGGTAGAGAAGTGCGGGCACAGGTATGCCTTCCGAAGCAAGAGGGCCAGAGCGGGGGTGCGTATGGCACTACCGGGGTGCTTCGGATGCGCAGGAAACAGACGTCGCCACTGGCCGCAGCATGGGAGCGGCGGGAACCGTTAGGCGATGAGCTGGGGCATCTGGGGCTACCGGTAGACCGGTAGCCCTGGCGTGTCTGCTTCGGGTGACCTCATACGCCAAGCCTAGCAACCGATCGCGCATGCTCCTCCGAGCAACCAGGCGATGGCCCGCGGGGCCGCAGATTGACAACTCCGCGCGAGGGACTGCCCCCGTTCGGTTGACATCTGAGTTGTGAGACTCGGTTCCCACAGCGACTGGATGTTCACCATGCCCAAGCCCTATCCGGGAGTGTCGTGCGCGTCAGGCTCCTCGAGCGCGCAGCTGAGTGCTGGGTCCGTGGCGCAACGGTCGTGCCGCCGGGACGAGGAGGACGACGAACAGCACCAGCCACGAGGCGATTGCGCCGATTCCCATCGCACCGACCGGCCACGAGACGATGACCGAACCCAGTGCTGCACGAGACACGAGGGCGACCACCAGCCCCGCGGTGGCGACGGGGAGGAGCGCAACGAGAGTGGCGGCGAGGGCCATCGCCAGGCTCTCGGAGGCGATCAGTGAACGCACCTGTGATCCGCGCATTCCGGCCGCTTGCAGCAGTGCGATCTCGCGGCCCCTGTCGCGTGCGGACAGAGCGACCACCGCGGCGCTCGTGGCGAGCATGCATACAGCCACGACAGCGACGATCGTCCACACATCGGTGAGATCCGTCCGAGTACCGGGCTGGAGTGCGTCGGTCAGCGCCGCGACCGAGCGCACGGAGCACAGCAGAAGTCCGATACCGCCCAAGCCGGCCGCCAACGGGGCGATCGTCGTGGCATCGAAGTGAACGCGGTCGGCCGCCGCACGCACACCCAGGCTCGCAGCCGCAGCGGGAGTGCGTGCGAGGACGCCATGAAGTGCCCGAAAGACGAGTGCGACGAGTCCGGGGCAGAGCAGGTGGACGGCGATCAGGGCGCTTCCGCTGGCATCGACGGCCAGATTGAACATCGAGGCCGGGCTCGTCGATCCCAGCTGGGCCGCGAAACCTGCGGCCACGACGAGGCCTGCTGCGACGAGGATGAAGAACGCTCCGGCCATGATGCGGAGGACCGTCGAAGCAGCTCGACGCTGCTCGTTGCCACCGGTGTTCAGCGCAGCGCTCGGGGGCGTGCGGGATGCGCGAACGGCCGGCAGGACTCCGCCGACGACCGCAGTGGCGACGCCGAGGAGGATCGTTGCCGCCGGCGCCCACCACGTGGCGGTGAAGCCGGGCAGATCGGCGTCGGGTGCGACGGCGACGTTGAAAGCCGGAACAGCCCAGAAACCGACCAGGGTGGATACGGCAGCGCCGATCACCGCCCCACACGTGGCGACGAGGGTGAGGACGAGGAGCGTGGCAGCGAAGACCGTGGTCGGTGAAGCACCCATCAGCAGCCAGAGAGCATAGGAGCTGCGTGTGGTGTGAACGCCCGCCCTTCCCACCACGGTAAGAGCGACCCACGCGACCAGTGCGATGACGGTGCCGATCGTCACCGAGAGGATCCGGAACTCCGCGACGGGCACACCGGCGGCGTCGACGGCGGTGTGAAAGGCGGCGTCACCGGTCCAGGCGAACTGGTGCACACACAGGCCGACCAGGGTCGTGACGACCGCTACCACGGCGATCGAGGGAGTCCACTGCCGCCACTCGTCGGCGAACATGCGGGTGACGTAGCGCAGCACGGTTCACGCCCTCAGTTCGGTCATGAATGCGAGAAGCTCCTGGCCGGTGCTGCGTCCGAAGGTCTTCACGGTGCGACCGTCGTGCATCACCACCACGGTGTCGGCGAGCGCGGCGGCGTCGAGGTCGTGGGTGACCATCACGATCATCTGCCCCTCGTCGGCCATGCGGCGCAGAGTGTCGAGCACGAGCCGAGTGCTCTGCGAGTCGAGCGCGCCGGTCGGTTCGTCGGCGAAGACGATGCCTGGCCGTCGTGCCAGTGCACGGCACACCGCAGTGCGCTGCTGCTCTCCACCGGACAGGGAACGCGCTGGTGCCCTGCGCCGGTGGCTCAGGCCGAAGGACTCGATCAGCTCGGACACCACCGCACGAGGGACGGGCGCTCGGTCGAGCCGGAAGGGAAGCGTGATGTTCTCCTCCACGTCGAGGAACGGAACCAGGTTGTACTGCTGGAAGACGAACCCGATCTCCGAGCGGAGCATGCTCGCGCGCCGACTCGCCGACTGGCGGTAGATGTCGCGGCCGTCGATGCTCACCGACCCGGAGGTCGGTTGCTCGAGACCGCTGAGGCACATCAGCAGCGAGGACTTTCCGGAGCCGGAAGGGCCGACGACCGCAGTGAGTCCTGCTCCCTTCAACTCCAGAGTGCACCCCTGGAGGATCTCGGTGGTCACGCCCGCCGTCGTCACGGCTCGGCGGACGTTGCGGGCAGTGAGCGTGATCGTCACACGAGGCCTCGACTCCCTGATCGGAGCTGCTCGAGAGCCGAGCAGGCTGACCTCGGAAAGATACGGCGGCGCGGTCTTCTCGCGCTGCCCGCTGTGGTCACGAGTCGACTCGTGACCACAGTCACGGGTTTCCGGGCTGTTCGCGAAGCTAGGCTGCAACCCATGGGCTCCTCGAGGGGGGACGTCGAGCGCACGCTGATGGCACTGCAGGGAGTGGCTCTGTGCTGTCTCGGTACGGCCGCCGTGCTCCGCGTCGTCGATTTCACCCGGACGGGCTCCGGCCTGGCCGTCGCAATCCTGTGGGTCGCATCCGTACCCCTCATCTGTGCTCTGTGGGTCGTCCGTCCGCGTCTCGTCCGTGCAGGCCACGCCGTCGGGTCGACCGCGCTGGCGGTCGTGCTGGCGACCCCGGTCGCGGTGTTCGGGACGCTCGGGTTCACGATCCCGGTGCTTCTGCTCGTCGTCGCGTTCGCCGTGGTCGACGTGTCCCTGCGGGCGGGTGTGTATGCGGCCACCTGGATCTCGGGTGTCGGGTTCGCTCTCCTGATCTCCGGCGGATTCGGGTCCTGGGATGCATTCGCTGACGCGGTCGTTCAGGCAATGATCAACGTGGTGCCCGTCGCCGTGCTGTTGTGCTTCGGCATCGTGCTCGGTCTCGCGCTGCGCGGGTTCGAACAACGTAAGGACGCTGACGCCAAGGTCATCGACCGGTTGCGACGCGTCGCCGAGATCGAGAAGGAACTCGTGCTCTCCGACGAACGGGCGCGCAGCGCGCGCGAACTTCACGACGGGCTGGGCCACCGCCTCACCTTGGTGTCGATGAGTCTGGAACTCGCCGAGCGCATGCGCGCCACCGACGCCGGCCAGGCATGGAAGGAGATCCGTACCGCCAAGGACACGTCGAGCGACGCCCTCACGGAGATGCGCACCTGGGTGCGAGCGCTGAACCCCGTACGAGACGCGGGTGCGCGGGGGCTTGCCGCTCTGGAACTGATCGCCGAGTCGTTCCGCGGCACCGGCGTCACCGTCGAGGTCTCCGGCGACGATGCCTCGGACGACGAACTGACGCACAACGATTCGACCGCGCTGCTGATCTACCGCGCTGCTGATCTACCGGGCTGTCCAGGAAGGTCTGACCAACGCGCTTCGGCACAGCAGGGCGCGCAGGGTGCGAATCACACTCGTCGCCGACGGCCACCGCCTCGACCTCTCGATCGTCAACGACCTCGACAGCGCAGCCTCGACGACGTCGCAGGACGCGAGGGTGCCGGCTCTCGGATTCGGATTGCGCGGCTTGGCCGACCGAGCGGCCGAGCGCGGGGGAGCGATGCGCGTACGCCGAGAAGGCGACGAATTCACGCTGAAGGTCTCGGTGCCGCTCGCCGTGCCGGCCCGTGAACGTCGGAGGGTCACCGCATGATTCGCGAGCACGCCACTCGGGTTCTGCTCGTCGAGGACCAGCAGTTGATCCGGCGTGGTTTGGCCATGCTGCTCGCGACCACCGACGGAGTCGATGTCGTCGCCGAGGCCGAGGACGGACTGGGGGCGCTCGACGTTCTCTCGACGACGACACCGGACGTCGTGCTCACGGATGCGCGGATGCCTCGTATGGACGGGGTCGAACTCACTGCACGGTGCACGCGCGACCATCCCGGGCTGCCCGTGCTCGTACTCACCACATTCGACGACGATGCTCTCGTACAGGCGGTGCTCACGGCGGGTGCGTCCGGATTTCTTCTCAAAGACACGTCTGTGGAGGAACTCGGAATGGCGCTCCATGCGGTGGTCGAAGGCGGCATGGTGATCGATCCCCGCGTCGCACGAGCCGCCGTCCAACGGAAGAGAACCGTGGACGGACCGCTCGCGATCCTCACCCGCCGGGAGCGCGTCGTGGCAGAACTGGTCGCACAGGGCCTGACGAACGCCGACATCGCCGCTCGACTCGTCCTGGCCGAGGGAACGGTCAAGAACCATGTGTCGGCGCTGCTCCGAAAGCTCGACGAGCGAGACCGCACCTCGCTCGCTCTCACGCTCTACAAGGCCCTCGGCGACTGATCACCGAAGTGGTTCGACGCGATCGTTGCACCGGGGCCCGCTGCCATCGAGCCGCTCTCGAAGGACCCCGCAACTAGGACGGTGGCCTCGCCGCACTGCGCAGGAAGTCCTTCTGCCGGTCGTTCAGGTCGCGTTCGGCCAGATCGAGGATCACCTGGAGTTGCTCTTCGGTCAGCGACGGCAGCTCATCGGCGACGTCGGCGACCAGTGAGCGCGCGTGTGCCATGAGCTGGCGAAGCTCGCCGTCGGTGGTGGTCTCGTCGAGGGCGTCGAATAGCTCCTGTAGCGACGCCAAGTCCGACCGCATCTTCGGGTCGCGCAGCGCATCGGCGAAGACTTCGGTCTGCGGATGCTCCCGGTAGAGGTGGGCGATCACGACGGCGACCGGGATGTCGGCGGGTGTCAGGCTCAGTGCAGCTGCCGTCCTCGACAGTCCGACGTGGTGTCCGGCTCGCGCCCGGGCCAGCCGTTCGCGTTGTTCGGTGAGCGCCGCGATCTTCGCTTCCAGGGCCCGGTCGACGTCGTCCAGCGCCTCCTCGGTGGAGGACGATCCGTAGTCCGCTGCCACGGCTCCGGCCTGCGCCAGCGACAGGCCGGAGCCGGTCAACTGGCCGATCCGTAGCAAGGCCACCAGATGATCCGAGGTGTAGTCCCGGTACCCGTTGGAGCGACGCGGCGGCTCCGGCAGCGCGCCCATCTGGTGGTAGTAGCGAACGGTGCGGACCGTCACACCGGCGAGTTCTGCGAGTTCCGAGATGCGGATGGGGATGACACCTGCCCGAGTCGACGAATGCTGGGACTCAGCAGGGCCAGGGTGGCCGCGCCGATCCACAGGAGGACGAGAGCCGTCGTGGCGAGGTGCAGCGAGCCGACTTCGATGAGCAGCGCTGCCGCACCGATCCCCGCCGACGGGACGAGAGTCATGATGGCGTTCTGGGCACCCAGTACCTTCCCGCGCTGAGCATCCGCGACGTTCTCCACGAAGGTCAGCCCGACGACGGCGTTCATGCAGCCACCACCCAGCCCGACGATCGCGGCCCCGGCGAAGATCGACCACACCGGCCCCAGAATACCGATGACGACGAAGCCCACGGCGACGACGACGACACCGGTGACGAACCATCGCCGGCGCGGGATCCTGGTCCCGAATCCGGCGAACAGTCCACCGCCGACGAGGAGGCCGGCGGCCAACGCGCTGAGCACGAATCCGATGAACCCGACCTCGTCCTGGAACGCGAAGTGCACGGGAATCACCATGCCCTGGGTGGCGGCGAGCACGACGGCCAGCGCCAGCCCCAGCAGGACGACGACGCGCAGGAGCGGGGTGCGGAAGATGACCACCAGGCCGTCGAACACGGAGCCGGGCGTCTCCGAGCCGGAGTCTCGCTGCTGTGCACCCGGCAGTGTCGCGGCGCCGGAGGGGACCACGAGGGTCAGCAGAGCCGCCAGTGCCGCGATGCCGGAGGTCACCCACATGACAGCCACCGGCTCCAGAGAGGCCACGAGGATGCCGGCGATGGCGGGTCCGACCAGCAGCGAGACCCCTGCGAGGGATTCGCGCAGGCCGATCAGCCGAGAAGGATCCATCCCGGCGGCCCGCGCGACGGCCGGGAGCATGGCCTCCCGGGCGGTGATACCGGGGACGTCGCCGAACGAGTTCAGCACCGCCACGGCGATGAACCATCCCAGGTTCAGCCCGACGGTGAGATCGACGATGGGCAGGATCAGTAACGCTGCAGCCGAGATCAGGTCGGAGAGAACGGCGGCGGTGCGGCGGTTGATCCGGTCGACGAGCGAGCCCATCAACAACCCGGCGACCGCAGCGGGCACTGCAGCCGCGATGGCGACGGCCCCTGCGCCCAGCGGACTGCCCGTGGTGAACAGGACCAGCAGTGGGAGCGCTATGGCAGTGATCGAATTGCCCAGCAACGATGTGCCGAACGACGTCAGGTAGAAGAACACGATCCGTGTCATGCGACAAGCTCAAACGATGACGTCGCGTCAGGGTCAAGCAGTGATCCAGAACGCCCACTCCCACCAGGCGATCGACATCACGCCGACCGACTGCGCGCCAGGGCCCGGTGTCGACTGGGCCGCACCCCGTACTCCCGGATGAACGCGGTGCTCAGTGCGTACGCGCTCGAATAGCCGACCTGGCGGGCGATCGACTCGATAGTGTCCGCGCCGTCCTGCAGGAGGTCTGCGGCCAGGCAGAGGCGCCATCCTGCGAGGTACGAGATCGGTGGTTCGCCCATCACCTCGGCGAACCGCCGCGCGAACGTCGCGCGCGACACGCGTGCTTCGCGTGCGAGCGAGTCGACGGTCCACTTCTGGGCCGGGTCGGAGTGGAGGGCGCTGAGCGCAGGGCCGACGACCGGGTCGTCGGCAGCGCGATACCACGCGGGGCCGGTCACGTCCGGGAGCGCGAACCAGTCGCGCAGGGCTCCGATCAGCACCAGATCCAGAACTCTGTCGACGACGGCCTGCCGACCGGGTTCCTGGCTGTCGAGCTCGGTTTCGAGGAGATCCAGCGCCCGTGATCGCTGTCGCCCGCGGGGGACGACGATGACCGGCGGCAGGGCGCCCAGCAGACGCTGTGCGATCCGGCCCGAGGTCGGGAACGACCCGGTCAGCACCACGTGCTCCGCCCCGAGCCGCGCCTGGACATCGCGATCACCGAGGCCGACGGCCGCGTCGTCGAGCGGGTTGCCCACCGCGTCGGCGCAGGTGCCGTCGGCCGTCACGACGCAGACGGGCTCGATCCGGCCGCTGGGACGGCTGCTGAGGACGACCGGCCCGGGGCCGGTGAGGAGCGTGAGGTCGCGGTTGTGCAGTGCGACGGGATCGCAGCCGTCCTGGTGGATCCAGCCGTCGCCGCGAATCATGGTGGCGAGGGTGATCGACGAGCCGCCCTCGACCCGGATCGCCCACGGCGGCTCGATCAGGCTCCGGGCGATCAGTGCCCCCGAGGACCGGATGTTGTCGAGGACTTCCGAGAGCGTGTCCATGTCTCGAGAGTAGATGTCTCGAGATTGGACGGAAGAATATCGAATCGAGAGTTTCGAGCATTCTCCGTCTCATGTTCCTGCGGTGGACTGGGTGGTGACCGCCGGAGCACGGGCTCTGTCTGCACCTACCCAGCAGGAGGCTTCTCATGACCGTCGACCATCCGCCGACCCCCGGCTCCGCACTCTGGGTCCTTGCGCATCCGCGGCAGGATTCGTTGAACGGGCACTTGTTCCGCGCCGGCGTCGAGGCCCTGTCCCGGGACTACGACGTCGCGACGTCGGACCTGTACGCCATGGGGTTCGACCCGGTGCTGGGCGAGGACGATCTGGGTGAACCGGCCGGCAGGCCGGGCAATCTCGCCGTGCTCGCAGGAGAGGCGTACGCGCAGGGGCGGCTGCAGCCCGAGGTGGAGGCCGAACATGCCAAGCTCGCGGCCGCCGAGCTCCTCGTCCTCCAGTTCCCGCTGTGGTGGTACGGCCCGCCGGCGATTCTCAAAGGCTGGCTGGACCGCGTGCTGACCGATGGTTTCGCCTACGACGACGAACTCGACCCGGAGCTGGGGACCCCGCGCCGGTACGGGGACGGTGGGCTCACCCGGCGCAGGGCGCTCGTCGTCGTGACGGCGGGGGAGGACGAACGCACGCTCGGGCCCCGCGGCGTCAGCGGGGATCTCGACTCACTGCTGTTTCCGCTGACCCACGGCGCACTCTGGTACGTGGGAATCGATGTGGTGGATCTCCACGTCGTCCACGATGCCGACGGCCTGAGTTCGGCGGGCGTGGAGCGTGAGATCCGCCGTCTGCGCGACCGTCTCGCCGGGCTGGACTCGGAACCTGTCCGTTCCTTCCGTCGCCTGCGCGACGGGGATTACCCCACGGACCTGCGCGCACTGCACCCCGAGCTGCTGCCCGGGCGCACCGACCTCGGCATCCACCGCCGCAGTGCTTCCCTGGATGCCGGGTAGGACGGTTCGAGGGTGACGGACGCGGACCGTCGCGTGTGTGTCGGTCGATTCGACGGCTTCGAGACCGCGGGTTTCGATCGTGCGCGCATCGTCTACGCGGCGGGCGCTCACCTGGAGTCGCAGGCAGGGCCTTTCTCAGCGATACGACGTTCTGTCTTCGTCCGTATCTGCGAACTGCTCAGCGAGTTCGTCCAGCGAGTTCAGCCACACGTCGGCAGCGCTCGCCTCGGGCCTGCTCGCATGTATGTGGCCCCACGGGCCTCGTCGCAGGAACGCTGCACGCAGTCCTGCCGCACGCGCAGGCAGAACGTCGTTGTCCAGCCGGTCACCGACATACAGCACTTCGTGCGGTCTGACACCGGACGCCCGCACGACTCGCTCGAAGAACACCGGCGACGGTTTCGACACCTGCCACTCGGCGGACGACGCGACGAAGTCGACACCGAAGCCGAGGGACCGTAGGCCGGCGGCCGTCGCTGCAGGCTGGTTGCCGGCGATGCCGACGACGAACCCGGCCGCCCGCGCCGCGCGCAGGCAGTCGAGGGCATCGGGATAGAGATCGTCCCGGCTGACGGGCGGCATCGCTGCCGGTGCACTTGCACCGAGCCGCTGCCAGACGTGCCGATGGTCCTCGTCCCTCTCGATGAGCGCGCCGAGCATGCCCATGAGCGCAAAGGGTGTGGTTCCGGCCTCGCGTGCGAGTTCGGCCCACATTCGCGACTCGTCGACCAACGTCTCGCCCACGTCGAATACGACGGCCCGTAGTCCTGTCGGCAGTCGACCGTCCATCCGTCGATCCTCGCACGGTCTCAGGGAAGCGCTTTCCGGGCCGCACTCAGTCGCCACTCTGTGGCGACAACGCCGAGCCCTCCACGAGGCCATGAAGCCTCGGCGTGCGCTAGTGCTCAGTCCCGCAGCGCTTCTGCGGCGGGGCCGAGGTCGAACAGCACCGTCTCACCGTTGGCGTCGTCGAGGCCGTCGTTGTCGGTGACGACGTACAGCCTGCCGTTGCCTGCGACGGTCATTCCCTCGACCTTCTCCTGGGCCCAGCCGTTCGTGGCCTGCAGATCGGGAACCAGGTCGCGCGCGAGGGTTTTGGGGAGGACCGGGGGGGTCGGCCTGCGCGTCGCTCACACCGGGCTCGGTGGGTATGTCCACGCGATAGATGCCCTTCACCGCGATGTCGGGGCCGTTCAGCTTGTCGCGTTCGAGCACGTAGAGCGCGCCGTCGTGCACCATGATCTCGGAGAGGCCGATCCAGTCGCCGTCGATGTCGGTGGCCTCCAACTGGTAGCCGAACCATTCCCAGCTGCCCGCACCGCCGCTGCTGGGGGTGTACCGACCGATCCGAGCGATCCCCTTCGGATCGCTGTCGAGTTCCCGTTGCACGGCGACCCACACCGAATCACCCTCGACGGCAACACCTTCCAGTCCCTGGCTGCCCAGTCCGGCGGCGATGTCCGCGGGGAGCGCGATACGCTCCTCGACGGTGCCGTCGGCGGCGACCTGCACCAGTTCGTTGCCTGCGCCGTCCTCGCCCTCCACGGCGAGAGCGAAGCCGCCGTCGCCGCGGGCCGAGATTCCCTCGACGTCGAGGCTCACCGGTTCGCCGTTCTCGGTGATGGCCTGCTGGGTGTCGATCACTGCCGGCGTCGCGCTGACATCCACACCCAGCAGCCTGCTCGGGCCGTACGCGTTGTCGGTGATGGTGTACAGCCGGTTCGCGTCGTCCGGATCGGGACTCAGCGCACCGAGCGCACCCCAGCCGATCGGCACACCGTCGACGTCGCCGGAGACGACGGTCGGGAATGCCACGCCGCCGTCGTCCGCATACCGCTCACCGAACCCGTACAGGCTGATCGTGGCGCGTACTCCGGCCTCGGCGTCGTCGGTCTCCGACGAGATCGCCAGCAGCCCCCGATCGGGAATCGGCAGGATCCCTTCCGGGCCCGGGGTGGTCGGCAGGATCTGCCGGAACGCCGGCGCGGCGGGGTCGGACACGTCGTATACCGCGACGAAGTTGCTGCGCTCGGAGGCGACGAGTGCCACCGGCGTGCCGTCGATCTCGGTGATCGCCAAACCCTCGGGTTCGGTTCCCTTGGCCTCGGCGCGGCCTTCGTTGTGCAGGCCCGTGCGTGTTGCGAGGTACTCGAAGGAGGTGCGCGCATCCCAGACGACCTCGCCGGTGGTCACGTCGAACACGCTCCACCCGCGTGTCCCGCCCTTCCAGTCGCCCTCGTTGGCGGCGGCCAGATGCTTGTCGTCGATCCAGCCGATGGCGTCGGGTTCGCGCGGTACGTCGGTGATCGAGCCGGTCAGCGAGATCGCACCGTCTTCCACCGTGTCCACGCCGTCGAGCGACACCGTACCGGTGCTGAACACCCCGACGAGATCGCCCGTGGGGCCGTCGATGATCGCGATGCCGTTGTTCTCCTGAAGGCTCACCGCGATTCGCCCGTCGGAGGCGATCGTCACGTACTCGGGTTCGAGATCCTCGGGGGTGTCGAGTCCGGCTTTCCGTGCCTGCTCCACGTCGATCTCCACGCGCCGCGGCTGCCAGGCGTCCGGTTCGCCGACGAGATCGACGACGGAGACGAATCCGGTCGGGGGCTGGGGCAGGTCACCCTCGTCGCCGCCGGGCGGCGTGAACTCCTCGTCGCGCTGATTCTCCATCGCGATCGCCGCGAACGAGCCGTCGGCGCTGATGGCGATGGAGTCCGGCTGGCCACCGAGGTCGATGCTCCGCACCCGGCTCCGGTCGCCGATCCGCACCACGTCGACTCGGCCGCTCGGATGAGCGAAATCGCCCGCGGTGGTATCGACGACGACCAGCACGTACTCGCCGTGGGCGATCACCGACGTCGGCTGGTCGTCCGCCGAACCCAACTCGGCGAGTGACAGGGTGCCGAGCCCTCGCGGCTCCGCTGGGTTCGAGATGTCCACGAAGCCGACCCGTTTGGCCGTGGCATCGGTGTAGATCATGGTGTTGCCGTCCGCGCTGACGGTCGAGATCTCAGCGACGGTCTCGGTGTCGGCGGGTTCGCCGTCCGGCGCATTGGCGACGACGGGATACGTCGCCAACCGGTGATAGCGATCCGCACCGTCGAGGTTCCAGTCGATCGAGGACGCCGCGAACCGGGTGCCGTCGCCTCCGTCGCTCGTGTCCTCCGTAACCGAGGAACATGCGGCGGTACACAGGACCGCGGCGGTGACGACCGCGATCGGTACACGATGCACCGTGGTTCTCACATTCCGACTCCCAGTCCTGTGACGCCGTGCCTGCGGACGGCCCGGCAAAGGCATGAGTGTGTCGATGCGAAATGGCCGTCACGTGCCCGATTCGCGAACGGGGAGTGTCCAGCATGCGGCGACCAGTCTCCCGGCCTCGCGAGCACGCGGACGACTGCCCCGCGTCGATCTCGACGAGGTACGTGAACGCCATCGGGGCGCTCTCGTCG